>CAVSSK010000007.1:0-303028 GCA_963730395.1 uncultured Acidimicrobiaceae bacterium
CCGTCGATGGTGGCCAGGCGCTCCTTGCCTGTCCCAACCGTGTAGACCACGAACTGGCCCCCACCCGGTGCCGATCCGATCGAGACGACCTTGCCGCTCGCTCCCAAGGACAGCACCCCCGAGAGCTGCCAGCCGCCGGTCGGATCGGCCCACGCCGACTCCAGGCGCCGCCCCGTTGAGCCGTCGAGAGCGAACAGCGCGGTCAGCCGGCCATTGGTCGTTTCCACCGAGAGCACTTGGGCCTGGTCACGACCCGCTGAAGCTGGGAGCGTTGGTCCAATGGATCGCCACGTGCCCGAGCCATCGGCGAACAACCCCACGACGCCATCACGTCCGCATCTCGCGCCGACGACCGGGTATGCCGAAGGACCGAACCCGACGGCGGAGAGGACGAGGGGCGCACACGAGTGCGCCGCCGAAGAGGACGCGAGTGACCGTGCGCTGACGAGGTTCCGCCAGCTCGACGATGTGGAACCGGCCTCGAGCACCCTGCTCCCGGACGTGTCCTTCAGGAGGGCCAGCTGCTGGTCATCGGGACCGACGGCGAGGGAATCTACGAATCCGGCGGCGGGCGACGCGGGGTCCCACGCAGTGCCGTTGGTGGTGGCGACAAGGGCCGAGTACCTGAGGTAGTTGGACGGGCGGATCGTGGTCAGAAGCCCCTGGCTTGCCGGCGAGGCGAGAAGGAGCCCACCGTTGGTGGCCATCCCGAGATTCGCGGCGTGGTTCTTCCAGAGCGCGGCTCCAATGGGAAGGAAGAACAATTGCCAGAACGTGTTGAGCGGCTGGTCGAGGTGGCCCATGGGAACGGCGGCCCACGTGCCCGCCGACGTCGTGATGGAGGTAGGAAGCGGGTTCTGCACTGGGACGGCGTCCCGCTGTGTCGACGTCCCGGCGGCAGCGCCTCCGCAGGCGGTGAGGAGCGCGCCGGCGCTGGCGAGGACGAAGGAAATCCGTGCCAGCCCGTGCGACCGCGGTCGCCGGGCTCGCCGGTGAGTTGCTGTGCCCTGGGTTCTCACGACTCCGCGGCCACGGTGCGGATGCTGTCGGTCAAGGTCACTGAGAACGAAGACAGCGAAGCCTCGGTGCCCGGTCCCGGGTCGGTTTCGAGAACCGAGCGGATGTGGCCGTCGTGGTCGATGACGTAGGCGACCTCGCTGTGGCCGACCATGGAGCCACCCGGTTCATAGGAGACCTGGAACACCAAAGTTGTCCCAGGCGGACAGGAGCGCTCGGTAAGAGCCGGTCAGGAAGAGCCAGTTCGTGATGTGGGTGAGGCCTTCTTGCTGGTCGAAGGCATCGACGTAGCTGCGCGCCCGGTAGAGGGGATTGGCGACGATCGCGACCATCACGACGAGCTGTGGCTGAGCGAGCCGAGCATTGTGTCGGACTGGCGGAACTCCTGGGCGATGAGCGGACATTGGCTCACACAGACCGGGTCGAGGAACGTCAGCGCCACGGTCTTGCCATGCAGGGTCTGGAGGCTCACGGGCTGGCCGCTCTGGCTTACGAGGTGGAAGTTCCTCGCCGTGACGTTGGTGGTGTTCGGCGTGCCGTTGGTGGCCTGGGCGATGATCGGGTCGGCGTTGTGGTTCATGGACGCGAGCGCCATCGGTGCCGCACCGAGCAGGACGATGCCCACCGCCCCCAGAGCGATCATCGAGCGCAGCAAGTAGGCGGGACGCCGGACGATCGCCTCGCGCCATGCCGCGAACCGCTCCCTCATGGAGAGAGCCCTCGCCAGCGGGGTGACCGGAGCGGTCTCGGTGGCTGGCACCTTGGTCACCTCAAGGTAGCTGGCTACGACTACGGGCGCCATCGGGACCATGCTGTCGGGGTCGGTGCCCAACCCGCCCAAGAAGCCAAGTCCTCGACGGTATCCAGTCGGCCAAGCAGAGCACCCAGCAGAAGACGCTGCGTAGGGCAACATGCGGCTACGTCCCGCAGGAAAGACGATGCCAAGCCCACCGAGGGCGAGGACCGCGAACAGGTTCACGGCGAAACCGTGGGCCAGGTCAAGGCGCCGAACGCCGAAACCCACGAGGACAAGACGTGCGGCTGGGGGGTTTGGGCCATCGCCTGGACCATCCCCGCCAAGGTTCCCGAGTTTGCGCTGTGCGGGAGTTGGCCCTGCCAGAACCCCCGGCCGGGCCATGCCTGGAGAATGGCCATCCCGATGAAGAAGAGGCCCATCACGCCGAGGACGATCCGGCCCAGGCGCGGGCTGGCCCACCAGCGCTCCGGCAGCGCGACCAGCACACCGGCCATTGCGTAGAAGAGCACCGCGCCGGGCGCGCCGAAGAGCCAAGTGAGTCCCGGGGCGAAAAATTCCGCCGAAAGCTTCTCCGAAGACCCAGACGACGAGCCCCCAGCCGGCCGCCGCGATCCCGGCCAGCCTCGACCAGTTCCCCGCGGGGCGACGAGGAGCCACAGGCCGATGCCTACCTGAATCCACACCGCCGAGGCCGGTGCCTCAATCGGGTGGTAGCTCCATATGGTGGCCCCGGCATTGGCCACGTGTTGGACCCAGTTGGGAGAGGCGGCAGCGGCCGGCTGGATCACCCCGGTCGTCATGCCCAAGGGCATCTTGGGTTGGGCCTGGAGAAGGCCGTCGAAGATCCAGAGGCAGCCGAACGTCACCCGTAGCAGCCGACGGGCGGGTGCCTCGGGGAGAAAGAACGCCCGCGCCGGGACCGACTCGCCGACGCCGCCCGCCCGGACGCGGCGCATCTCGAGGATCTGCACCGCCTGCCAGACGATGGCGACGACAGCCAGGATCAGAAGAGCGATCAAACCCTGGTGGAGCAGGGTGGTCTTGAAGGAGGAGACGATGATCGGGTTGTTGGCGTTGAGTCCGGAGCCCATTCCCGGCACGAGCGACGACCTCCTTGCTCTCGGGCGGGCCCAGCCATTTGGAACCTCAACGCCGGTGACGACGGCGAGAACATCGGGCTGGGCGCCTCTTTACGGTGGGATAGTCGCTCCGGCCGGGTCCTCAGTTCCCGGCAATTGCCCAGCCACTCGTAGGGATTGAAAGCCTGGCGCCCCGGTCATATCGTCGGCTGGCGTGGACTCGCTCACCCGATTGGCTCTCGAAGCGGCCCGTGGGGACACGTCTGCTCGAGATTCCCTGGTGAAAGCGGCCTATCGCGAGGTCTGGCAGCTATGTGCTGCGCTCGTCGACCGCCAGAGCGCCGACGACCTCGCTCAGGACACGTTCGTTCGCGCCGTGCGCAACCTGTCCCGATTCCGAGGCGACGCGTCGGCACGGACCTGGCTGCTGGCCATCGCCCGGAACACCTCCATGGACGAGCTGCGCCGCCGCCACCGGCGCCGGCGGCGGGATATGGATCGCGCCACGCTGGGGCTGGATCGTGCGCTGGTCGCGGCCGACGCCAGCCAGACGAGCGTGATCGGAGATCTCCTGCATCGTCTGGACCCGGCTCGGCGCGCCGCCTTTGTGCTCACCCAGCACCTCGGCCTCTCCTACGAAGAGGCGGCAGTCGTCTGCGGGTGCGCCACCGGGACCATACGATCGCGGGTCGCTCGCTGCCCACGCCGAACTCATCGCGCTCCTCGGCGATGTCGCGGCGGTCGACACCGGGGGGGAGCGCTGGCGTCGATCGACGGCGTAATTACCACGCGTCGCGTCGAGGTCTCGGGTAGCGGTTCGGCGGACTCCTCATTCACCCCTCTGCACGAGGTTGCGGCTTGGACGTGACCCGACTGGGGCATGGTCAATGATGTCTTGTCACTCGCCGAAGTACGTGATGTCCTCAACAGTGCACCGGCGCCACCCGCTCGATAACGACGCGAGCTTGTCCCGCGTGACCTCCGGTGAAATACCAAAGCCGTGAGCAGCCGGGCCCTCGGCAATGACCGGGCCGGTCAGCGCCTCGCGACGGGGTAAAGCGGTCCCTTCACGGAACCACCAGATGAGAGCGCGAGGGGCGGTCCGTGATCGTGTGTCGGCCGTGCGGTAGACGCTGGACAAACGGACCAGGGGAGGTCACGCTGGTGACCGAATCACATTTGCCCGTCATCGGAGCCTTGGCGACCCCGCCCGACTCGCCCGAACACAGAGTCGTTGGTGATCCTCACGAGATCCGCGAGCGTGTCAGGTGGGGAGAGCCATGACCCTGGCACGCGAGATCGTGCCGACTGCGATCAACAGACGCGGGATCACCACGGAGGCCCGCTGGCTCAGCATTCGAGACATCGCCGCTGACCTCGGCGTGTCCAGTTCGACGGCCTACAAGTGGTCGGCCCGCGGATCTCCGTGGTTCCCGCGGTCCATCCGTCTGCACAACGGGGATATCCGCGTGCGGCGCGACTGGTACGAGGCATGGTTGGGGGACTTGGAGCAGTGACGGTGAGAACGACGACGGGCCATGAGCCGAGATCGACGACGTTGACGCCCACACCTACCGAGTCAGCCGCGGCGGTGAGGATGGGCGACGCGGTGGAAACTGCGATCATCGCAGCCACGACCACGGCCGCCGCCACCGCCTCAGCCGTAAGAAGGATGAGTTAGCCCTGCAGCGCCGCCATCACCGGGACCAGTCGTCGCATGCTCATCAGTCCGATTTCGCCCGCCTTCAGCCGTTGTGATCAGATGCCTGTGAAGCGCCTTCCTGCTCGGCCGATATGGCCAGCAAGAGTGCGTCGTCGACAATGAGCACACGAGAGAATCGGAGCGCTCAGCCCTGAACCAAGTCGTGGTCTCCGGCGACGGCTTCTCGTGCCGCATTCTGGTAGGCGCCAGACGTCAGGTCTTCACGGATGGCGGCTCGGATGGCCTCGGGGATGTGGGTGTTCACTTTGCCGACGCGGGCGGGATGGAGCTCGCCCGCGTCCGCCGCTGCAGCTCGGGCTCGCTCTGCCGCTGCCTGCAGATCCCCCATAGCCATCACTGAAGGCTACGACTTCCCCTTGAGGACGAGAGCACAGAGCAGTGACAGGATGGACGAAGGAAGGTCCGTGGACTCTCTTCTGCGGGCTCTTCAACTGGCGACGCGGTGCGGGGCACCGGACGTCATGACGTGAGGTGTCAAAAACCCTGTTTCAATTCAACCCAGATTCAACCTTGCAACGCAACGGGTGGCCTTTAGCGGTAATCAACCGCCACCGGTCTCGATGTCCAACATCGCATCTGAGTAGCGCTTATGCAGAGAAGTGCTGAACACACCGTTTTGGGCGACACGCCACCGCGGGCGTTACAAGTGAAGCGCTCTACCGACTGAGCTACTCGGGCGCGAGGCCCAGACTACAGCCCCTTGACCTCGATTCTGGGCTCCACCAGCGCAAAGGCTTGCTTCGGGCGGAGGGGCGGGGCAGGCTGGACCCCCAATGGACGACGAGCAGCCGCCGACGGGCATGTCCGGTTCGCTCTCCGTCGTGCGGGCGGCGGGTGTCCTGGCCCTCTTCGTCATCGCCGTCGCCGTCCTCGTAGCGGTCGGGACCCGCCCCAGCGTGAGCGGCGCGCCCAGCAGCGCGCAGACCACGGTGCCGACCACCACGCCGACCACCGTGCCCGGCGCGGCGGGCTCGACGACGACCACGGCGCCGGCCACCACCACCACGACCGCCGCCCACCACGGCAGGAGGGGCTCGGGGAGCACGACCACCGCGACGACGGTCCCCCCCGGCACGGTCAGCGTCGTGGTGGCCAACGCGACGAGCACCAACGGTCTGGCCGCCCACTACACGACGGTGATCGGCGCCGGCGGCTGGATGATGAAGACACCCATCGACGCGGCCACGAGCGAGGCGACGTCGGCCGTCTACTACGCGCCGGGGTTCCAGCCCGAGGCGGCGACCATCGCGAGCTCCATCGGGGTGAAGGCGACCCAGGTCCTCCCCGTGTCGTCGGCCACCCCGGTCAGCACGACGAGCGGCGTCGACGTGATCGCGGTCATCGGGCAGGACCTCGCGTCGTCGTCGACGACCACGACGGCATCCTCCTGACCTTGCCCGACGAGGGCGCGGCCGCGGCGCCGGCGGAGCTCCCGGCGCCTTTCTGGCGCATGGCGGCCGAGCCCGAGCACAGCGCGCTGTTCCTCGACTTCGACGGCACGCTCGCCGCCATCGTGGAGGACCCGACCGGCGCCCGGCCCCTCCCCGGGGTCCCCACGCTGCTGGCCGACCTCGCCCGGACGCTCGCGCTGGTCTCGGTGGTGTCGGGGCGGCCCACCGCCTTCCTGGCCGACGTGCTGGGCGCGCCCGCCGGCGTGACCCTGGCCGGCCTCTACGGCCTCGAGCGCGCGTTGGACGGCCCCGAGTACGCGGCGTGGGCGGCCGTCATCGACGAGGTCGTGGCCGAGGCGCGGTCCGAGGCGCCTCCTGGCGTCTACGTCGAGCCCAAGGGGTTGACGGTCACGCTGCACTGGCGCCGCGCCCCGGAGCACCGTGACTGGGTCCTCGCCTTCGCGGCACGCCAGCACGCCCAGCGCGGCCTGGACGTGCACGACGGCCGGACGCGAGCGCGAGCTGCGGCCCCCGCTCCCAGTCGACAAGGGGACGGTCGTGCGCTCGCTGGCCGCCGAGCACGCCGGGCAGCTCCGGGCCGCCGCCGTCTTCGGTGACGACATCGGCGACCTGCCCGCCTTCGACGCGGTGGGGGAGCTGCGTGCCCCCGACGGGTCGCCGCTGGCCGCGGTGCGGGTGGCGGCGGTCGACGCCGAGAGCCCGCCCGAGGTTGCCGCCCGCGCCGACCTCACGGTGGACGGCGCCACCGGCGCCGTCGAGCTGCTGCGCGCCCTGGCTGACGCCGCGACGGCGGCCGCGGCACCGCCTCAGTCCTGACCCGGCCCCGCCGAAGCCGCCGCCGCCAGCTGGTCCGCCCACCAGTCGGCCGACGTCCGCCCGCGCACGGCCGTGCGCAAGGCGCCCGCCCGCCGCGCCCGCTCGCGCGGCGACATCGACAGCGCAGTGTGCAGCGCCTCGGCCGTCCCCGAGACGTCGAAGGGGTTGACGCCGAGCGCCCCGGCGCCCGCCAACTCGAGCTCCTCCCACGCC
The DNA here is from genome assembly GCA_963730395.1 of uncultured Acidimicrobiaceae bacterium. Lineage (GTDB taxonomy): Bacteria > Actinomycetota > Acidimicrobiia > Acidimicrobiales > RAAP-2 > Bog-473. The sequence continues at coordinate 7,018 of CAVSSK010000007.1, forward strand.
CCCGCCTCGTGGGAGAGCACCAGCACGCCGTCGGCCGTGTTGAGCAGCGGGCCCTCCTTGGCCACGAGGTTGAGCCCGTCGCGCACCGGGTTGACCAACAGCACGTCGGACAGCGTGAGCGCGGCGAGCGAACGGGCCCGATCGTCCTCGACGGACAGGAGGATCGGCGTCCACCCGCCGGGCCCGCCGGAGCCGAAGGCGTGGTTGATGCGCTCGGCCGTGTGCACCACGTCGGCCCCGTAGGCGAGATACTCCGCCAGCCCTTGGCGACTGGGATACGCGAAGGCCACGTGCACCACGTGGTCGCGCCACTCGGGGTGCACCTCGAGGAGCTCCTCGAAGGCCAGCATCCCGCGCACGATGTTCTTGGACGGCTCCATGCGGTCCGCCCGGGCGATGATGCGGCGCCCCCCCACCTCGGCGCGCAGGGCCGTGGCCGCCGCCGCGCAGCCGGGCGACGCGGCCTCCTCCTCGAGGACCCCGGCGTCGGGCCCGAGCGGGGCGGTGAAGGTGGGCGGCGCCACCCGCCCGGCCGCGGTGTAGCAGGCCCGGAAGCAGGCCTCCCACTCGTGGCAGTGGAACCCGCAGGCCGAGTAGCCGGCCATGCCGTCGAGCAGCTCGGACGCCACGTCGTCGGGCAGCACGCCGAGCATGGCGGGCGCGGCGAAAGGGGTGTGCAGGAAGTGCACCGAGCGCAGGTCGGGCCGCCGGTCGGCCAGCATCCGCCCGAGCAGCGAGAAGTGGTAGTCCTGGACGAGCACGGTGTCGCCCTCCGTTGCCCGCGCCACCACGACGTCGGCCACCGCCTGGTTGTAGGCCCGGTAGCCCTCCCAGGCCACCCGCCAGTGGCGGTCGAAGCGGGGCCGGTGCGGCAGGTCGAAGAGGTGGTGGTGGACGTACCACAGCGTCGTGTTGGCGACGACGTCGTAGGCCTGCCGGTAGGTGTCGTCGTCGATCACGACGGGCACGAGGTCGAGCCCGTCCTCGGCCATGCGCCCCTGGGCGACCGCCTCGCGGTCTGCGGCGCCCATCGTCACCGAGGCCCACGTCGTGCCGCTGCGGGCGAGGAGCCGGTGCAGCGAGGAGGCCAGCCCGCCGGCCGCCGGCACGGGCACCAGGGCGCCGTCGGGACCGGTGCGGAAGGCGAGGGGGCCGCGGTTGGAGACGACGATGACCTTGCTCACGCGGCGCTCACGCCCGCCGGGGCAGCGAGGAGGGGGCGGCCCGCTCGAGGGCGGCCCGCAGCACGTCGCCCGCCTGGGGCCGCAGCTCGTGCAGGGGCCGGTTGCGGTGGATGCGCTCCCCGAGGTCGACCTGGGCCAGGCGGTCAGGCCCGAGGCTCTGGGCCACGTCGATGAGCAGTCCCAGCTCGACGCCGTAACCCGGCGCGAAGCCGAGCTTCTCGAAGACCCAGCGGTGGGCGGCCGTCTCGCCGGCCAGCGGCTGGCGCACCCAGGAGAGCTCGGGGAAGAGCAGCTCGAGCACGGGCCGGGCGACGAGCTCGGTGACCCGGCCGCCGCCGGTCGGCTCGCCGTGCAGCGGGCGGGTGTAGAAGCCCTTGACCAGCGCCACGTGCTCCCTGGTGAGCAGCGGCCCGAGCAACCCCGTGACGAAGGCCGGGTTGGTGTTGGCCACATCGGCGTCGAGGAAGACGACGATGTCGCCGGTGGAGGCCCCGAGCGCAGCGCCCATGGCCTGGCCCTTGCCCCCGGCGCCGCCCGGACCGGCCACGACCCGGGCCCCGGCGTCCCGGGCCTGTTCGGCCGTGTCGTCGCGGGACCCGTCGTCGAGCACGATCACCTCGTCGACCAGGCCGCTCCCTCCGTGGGAGGAGAGGAAGGGCTGGACGACGGCCCGCACGACCGAGCCCACGGTCGAGCCCTCGTCCCGGGCCGGGATGCACACCGACACGGACCGCCCGGTGCGAGCCTTGGCCTCGAGGACCAGGTTGGTGGGGAAGTCGCCGTGGTGGAAGGTGTGCGCCACGCCTCCGATTCAAGCAGCCCGGCTGCGTTGAGGCGGCCGGGCTGGACAGGCTACGATGGCCACCATCATCCAGAGCGACTGAGGGACGGGCCCGTTGACGTCGCGGCAACCAGTGCGAAGCACCTGGTGCCAATGCCCGACCGATGAGGAGGACCGATGGTCGATTTCGTCACTGGGTTGCGTTGCCGTGAGTGTCAGCGCGCCTTCCCCGCCGAGGCCCTGCACGTCTGCGACTACTGCTTCGGGCCGCTCGAGGTGGCCTACGACTACGAGCGCATCGCGGCGGCGGTCAGCCGGGAGCGCATCGAGGCGGGCCCCCGCTCCATCTGGCGCTACCGCGACCTGCTGCCGGTCGACGACGAGAGACCGGTCGACCTCGGCGCCGGCTTCACCCCTCTGGTGCGGGCCGATCGCCTCGCCGCCGAGCTGGGCCTCGGCGAGCTGTGGATCAAGGACGACACCGCCAACCCCACCGGCTCCTTCAAGGACCGCGTGGTCTCGGTGGCCCTCACCAAGGCGCGCCAGCTCGGCTTCAAGGTGGCGGCCTGCGCCTCGACGGGCAACCTGGCCAACTCCGTGGCCGCCCACGCGGCGCGGGCCGGCATGGACTCGGTCGTCCTCATCCCCCACGACCTCGAGTCGGCCAAGGTCACGATGACGACCGTCTACGGCGGAACGGTCGTCGCCGTCGAGGGGACCTACGACGACGTGAACCGCCTGTGCGCCGAGCTGACGAGCGAGCGTCCCAGCTGGGCTTTCGTCAACGTCAACGTGCGCACCTACTACGCCGAGGGCTCCAAGACGCTGGCCTTCGAGATCGCCGAGCAGCTCGGATGGCAGGCACCCGACCACGTCGTGGTCCCCATCGGGTCGGGCAGCCAGCTCACCAAGGTGGCGAAGGGGTTCGCCGAGCTCGGCAAGGTGGGGTTGCTGCCCACCGAGCCCGCCGTCCGGGTCTCGGGGGCCCAGGCCGAGGGGTGCTCGCCGGTGGCGAGGGCCTTCTTGGACGGGTCCGACGCCATCCGCCCGGTCAAGCCCGACACCATCGCCAAGTCGCTGGCCATCGGCAACCCGGCCGACGGCTGGTACGCCCTCGAGGTGATGCGGCGCTCGGGGGGCTCGTGCGCCGCGGTGACCGACGCCGAGGTGGTCGAGGCGATCGGGCTGCTGGCCCGGACCGAGGGCATCTTCGCCGAGACCGCCGGCGGGGTCACCATCGCCACGCTGGGCAAGCTGGCCGCGTCGGGCGCCATCCGCCGCGACGAGCGGGTGGTGGCCCTGGTCACGGGGCACGGCCTCAAGACCGTGGAGGCGCTGACCGGCAGCCCGGGCGCCGTCCCCACGGCGACGATCGCCCCCACCCTGGCCGCCTTCGACGCCGCCGTGGCCGAGGAGACGGGCCGATGAGCCTCACCGTCCGCATCCCCACCCAGCTGCGCACCCTCACCGGCGGGGCGGGCGAGGTCGAGGTGGAGGGGGCCACGGTGGGCGAGGCCCTCAAGGCCCTCGACGCCGCCCACCCGGGCCTGGCCGACCGCCTCTTCGACGAGTCGGGCGCCCTGCGGCGCTTCGTCAACGTCTTCCTCGCCGACGAGGACGTCCGCTTCCTCGACGGCCTGGCGACGCCCGTGACGCCGGGCCAGACGCTCTCCATCGTGCCCGCCGTCGCCGGGGGCTGAGGCCCCGGTCGCCGGCCGGCTCGGCTCCGCCCTTGCGCGCGGAGCCGAGAGGTGGTTTCCTGTTAGCACTCACATGACGAGAGTGCTAACGGAGGTTTGACCCAGATGGCCAAGATCATCGCCTTCCAGGAGGAAGCCCGCCGCGGCCTGGAGACCGGCATGAACAAGCTGGCGGACGCAGTCCGTGTCACCCTCGGCCCCAAGGGCCGCAATGTGGTGCTCGACAAGAAGTGGGGCGCCCCGACGATCACGAACGACGGCGTCTCCATCGCAAAGGAGATCGATCTCGAGGACCCCTTCGAGAAGATCGGTGCCGAGCTGGTCAAGGAAGTGGCCAAGAAGACCGACGACGTCGCCGGTGACGGCACCACCACGGCCACCGTCCTGGCCTGGGCCATGGTCCACGAGGGCCTGCGCAACGTGGCGGCCGGGGCCAACCCGATGTCGCTCAAGCGCGGGATCGAGGCTGCCGTGGAGACGGCGGTCGGCTCCATCCACGGCATCGCCAAGGAGACCGAGTCCAAGGCCCAGATCGCCCAGGTGGCGTCCATCTCGGCTGCCGACACCGAGATCGGCGAGATGATCTCCGAGGCCATCGACAAGGTCGGCCGCGACGGCGTCATCACGGTCGAGGAGTCCCAGACCTTCGGCATGGACATGGACCTCGTGGAGGGCATGCGCTTCGACAAGGGCTACATCGCGCCCTACTTCGTGACCGACCCCGAGCGGATGGAGACCGTCCTCGAGGACGCCCAGATCCTCCTGGTGGCCTCCAAGATCACCGCGGTGCGCGACCTGCTGCCGGTGCTCGAGAAGGTGATGCAGAGCGGCAAGCCGCTCCTGATCATCGCCGAGGACGTCGAGGGCGAGGCGTTGGCCACGCTCGTGGTCAACAAGATCCGCGGCACCTTCCGCTCGGTGGCCGTCAAGGCGCCCGGCTTCGGCGAGCGCCGCAAGGCCATGCTCCAGGACATCGCCATCCTCACCGGCGGCCAGGTGGTCACCGAGGAGGTGGGCCTGAAGCTCGAGAACGTGACCCTCGACCTGCTGGGCACCGCCCGCAAGGTCGTCGTCACCAAGGACGAGACCACGGTCATCGAGGGTGGGGGCAACGAGACCGACATCAAGGGCCGCATCAACCAGATCAAGGCCGAGATCGAGAACACCGACTCGGACTACGACCGGGAGAAGCTCCAGGAGCGCCTCGCCAAGCTGTCCGGTGGCGTGGCCGTGATCAAGGTCGGCGCCGCCACCGAGGTCGAGCTCAAGGAGAAGAAGCACCGGATCGAGGATGCCGTCTCGACGACCAAGGCCGCCATCGAGGAGGGCGTGGTCCCCGGCGGCGGCGTCGCCCTGCTGCGGGCCCAGACCGCGATCCTCGAGGCCGCCGAGAAGCTGGACGGCGACGAGTCGACCGGGGCCCGCATCGTGGCCCGGGCCGTGGAGGAGCCGCTCAAGCAGATCGCCGTCAACGCCGGCCTCGAGGGTGGGGTCGTCGTCGAGAAGGTGCGCAACCTCAAGGGTGCCCACGGCCTCAACGCCGCCACCGGCGAGTACACGGACCTCTTCAAGGACGGCGTGATCGACGCCGCCAAGGTGACCCGCTCGGCGCTGCAGAACGCGGCGTCCATCGCGGCGCTGTTCCTGACCACCGAGGCCGTCATCGTCGACAAGCCCGAGGAAGACGCAGGTGGCATGCCCGGTGGCGGCATGGACGACCACTTCTAAGTCGAGGTCATCCGTCGGGACCACGCTGACATCGACGTGAACTTGAGGTGAACGGGGGGTGATTGTCACCCCGATGCCACGGCGCTGCAACAGCGCAGGGTGACACTGGGGCTGCCTCACCCCCAACCGAGGCTGAACACTGCGCCCGGCCGTTCGGCCGGGCGCAGTGCATTCTCCGGGGCTGGTGCCCCCGTGCCCTGGGCGCTCCCTACACTGGCGGCGTGGCCCTGACCCCGACGACAGGCTGGGGGGTCCTGCACCTCTTCTGCCGGCTGACGACCGCATTCGACGCCAACGCCCTCCGCAAGGCGGTGAGCGCCGCCGAGGCGGACGGCTATCAGGTGGTCCCGGTGGCCCTGCTGGGGCACAAGGCCGACCTCGGGCTCATGGCGCTCGGTCCCGACGTGTGGCGGCTGCGCAGGCTCCAGACCGAGATCTGCGACGCCGGACTGATCCCCGCCCAGTCCTATGTCTCGCTGACCGAGATCTCCGAGTACGCCGCCGGGATCCCCGACGCCATGCGTGAGGCCCGCCTCTTCCCGCAGCTGCCTCCCGAGGGCAAGGCGGCCTTCTGCTTCTACCCGATGAGCAAGCGCCGGGGCGAGGGCCAGAACTGGTACGCGCTCGATTTCGAAGCCCGCAAGGAGCTGATGATGGGCCACGGCAAGGTGGGCCGGACCTTCCACGGGCGCGTGCTCCAGGTCATCACGGGCTCCGCCGGGCTCGACGACTACGAGTGGGGCGTGACGCTCTTCGGCACCCACCCCGACGACCTCAAGGACTGCGTCTACGAGATGCGCTTCGACGAGGCCTCCGCTCTCTACGCAGAGTTCGGCCCCTTCTACGCCGGCATGGTGGGCACGCTCGACGAGGTGCTGACCGCCCTGACCGCGTGACGGCCTCCCTCGAGGGCCTGCGCGACGAGCTGCTCGGGCTCGGACGCGTCGTCGTCGCGTTCAGCGGCGGCGCCGACTCCTCGCTGCTGGCGAAGGTGGCGCAGGACACCCTGGGCCGCCCGGCGGTGCTGTGCGCCACGGCGCTCTCGCCATCGCTGGCCGGTGCCGAGGAGAAGGAGTGCCGCTCCCTGGCCGACGAGTGGGACCTGCGCTGGATGGGCGTGCCGACCTCCGAGATGGAGGACGCCGCCTACGTCGCCAACGGGCCGGACCGCTGCGCCCGCTGCAAGACGGCGCTCATGACCGCACTCGGGCCGTTGGCTGCGGCCGAGGGTGCGACGGTGGTGCTGGGGGTCAACGTCAGTGACCTGGGCGACCACCGACCCGGCCAGGCGGCCGCCGCGGCCGCCGGCGCCCGGTTCCCGCTGGTCGATGCCGGGTTCACCAAGGACGACATCCGGCGCTGGTCGCGCGCGCTGGGCCTCCGCACCTGGGACAAGCCGGCCGCCGCCTGCCTCGCCTCCCGACTGCCCTATGGCACGCCGGTCACGCTCGGCCGGCTGGCCGCGGTCGAGGCGGCCGAGGCCGCGTTGCACGCCCTCGGCCTCGGGCAGCTGCGCGTGCGTCACCACGGTGACGCCGCCCGCCTCGAAGTCGAGCCCGACGCGCTCGAGCATGGTGGTCGCCCGCCGGGCCGAGGTCGTCGCTGCGGTGCGCGCCGCGGGCTTCACGTACGTCTCGCTGGACCTGGAAGGCTTCCGGTCGGGGAGCCTCAACCGCGCGCTGGAGCACGCGGAAGGGGCCGAGGAGGAGGAAGCATGAGCCAGGTCCGCGTGAAGGTGAAGCTGACGTTCCCCGAGTCGGAGGTGCGGCGCGCCGTGCTCGCCACCATGGTGCGCCAATTCGACGTCGAGCCCAACATCCGCCGGGCCGACGTCGAGGAGCACCGCGGCTGGATCGTGTGCGAGGTCGACGGGGAAGCGGGCCAGGTCGACGCGGCCCTGGACTGGCTGCGCGCCGAGGGGATCACGGTGGACCTGCTGGGGGACGTCCTCGAGGGCTGACCGCGCCCTCACGCTGACCGCAGGCCGGGATCAGGGCTGCTCGGGGCTGCGGGGCACCTGCCACCCGGCCGAGGAGACCTGGCGCGGCTCGTAGAAGACGCAGCCGTCGGGGCAGGAGAACGGCAGCGGCTCGTTGGCGTCCACCTTGCAACGCTCGAGCCGGTCCCCGCGAGCCGTTGTCCGCATCACGTAGTGGCGGCAATCCTCGTTGACGGGCACGCCCCATTCTGGCGCAGACGGCAGGCCGCGGTAGCGTCACCGCTCGTGGACCCCACCGACGACCGCGACGTCCCCCTCAAGACGCTCCTGCGCTGGAGCGAGGCGCTCGCAGCCATCGCGCGCACCGGCCTGGGGTTCACCGAGAGCCTCTACGAGCGGGAGCGCTTCGAGGAGATCCTCAAGGTGGCCGGCGACATCAGGGCGCAGGCCGACGGGGCGGGTGACGACCCCGACCACGCCGGCGGCCTGGTGCAGGAGTGGATGGACACCGTGGGCAAGGGCGTCCCGGGCTACGTGACACCCAAGGTCGCAGTGGGCGCCGCTGTCGGCAACGACCGGGGCGAGCTACTGCTGATTCAGCGGGCCGACTCGGGCATCTGGCTCTACCCGACCGGCTGGTGCGACGTCGGGTACTCGGCCGCCGAGGTGGTGGTGAAGGAGGTCGAGGAGGAGACCGGCATCATCGTCGAGCCGGTGCGCCTCATCGCGGTCCTCGACGGCCTGCGCCTGGGCTTCACGCGGGTGCCCCTGTACTCGCTGCTCTTCTACTGCCGCGCCGTGGGCGGAGAGATCTCCCCCCACCCGCTCGAGACCCGCGACGTCGGCTGGTTCACCCGCGACACGCTGCCCCAGCCGCTCGTGGGCTCCGACCGTTGGGGCGAGCACGTCTTCGCGGCGATCAACGGTGAGCGGCGCGATGTCCTCTACGACAGCGTGCGCCAGCCGATGTGGCGGGGCGACTCGGCGACGTCGTGATCTCCGTCCAGGTTGCCGAGTCGGTCGACGACGAGCTGTGTGTGGCGCTCGCCGCGCTCGTGCCCCAGCTCTCCACCTCCTCGCCACCGCCCACCCCCGCCGAACTCGAGCGCATCGTCGCCGAGTCCGCCACCACGCTGTTGGTCGCGCGCGACGACGACCGCATCGTGGGCATGCTCACCCTGGCCGTCTTCCGGATCCCGACGGGCGTGCGGGCGTGGATCGAGGACGTCGTGGTCGACGACGCGGCCCGCGGCGCCGGAGTCGCCGGGGCTCTGGTGGAGGCCGCGCTCCAGCAGTCCTCCCGGCTCGGGGCGCGCACCGTCGACCTGACGTCACGCCCCGACCGCGAGGCGGCCAACCGGCTCTACCTGCGCCTGGGCTTCGAGGCCCGCCGGACGAACGTCTACCGCAGGACGCTGGAGGCACCCGCCGACTGACCGGCCGGTCGGTGCGGGTCGCTCACCCCATGGCGACGATCGGAGCGGCGAGCGCCAGGCCACCGGTCGAGCCGTGGAAGACGACGTCGCCGTAGGTGAAGATGCCCCCGTCGGAGGCCACGAGCCAGTAGCCGCCCCCGTCGGAGGAGCTCGCCATGCCGACGACGGGCTTGTCGAGGGGGAGCGAGCCCGCCGACCCGTGGAAGCCGGCGTCGCCGTAGTCGAAGACGCCCCCGTCGGAGGCGACCAACCAGTAGCCCCCGCCACTCGCGTCGGCGGACATGGCGACGACGGGCTTGTTGAGCGGGAGCGAGCCCGCCGACCCGTGGAAGCCGGCGCTGCCGTAGGTGAAGATCCCCCCGTCGGAAGCCACGAGCCAATAACCTCGGCCGTCGGGGGTGGCCGCCATGCCCACGATGGGCCTGTTGAGGCGGATGGATCCCGCCGAGCCGTAGAAGCCGGCGTCGCCGTAGTTGAAGACCCCTCCGTCCGAGGCGACGAGCCAGTAGCCACCTCCGTCGGGGGTGGGCGCCATGCCGACGACGGGGGCGTTGAGCCGCAGGCTCCCCGCCGAGCCGTGGAAGCCGGCGTCGCCGAAGCCGAAGACGCCGCCGTCGGACGCGGCGAGCCAGTACCCCTTGTCGTCATGGGTGGCCGCCATACCCACGATGGGGGCGTTCAGGTGCTGGCCGCCCATGGAGCCGTAGAACGGCGCGCAGAACGAGAAGACACCGCCGTCGGTGGCGGCCAGGCGGTAGCCCGGCTGCGACCCGCAATTGACCGCGGCGCCGAGCTGGCGGGCCTGTCCCGAATTGGGATCGATCATCAGCCCCGACTCGTCGACGGCCTCGAACGCGCTCGCCGGCACCTGCTTGAGCTCGTCGACGAGGCCGATGGGCCAGTTCGGGTCTGCGCTGCCCCCGAAGTACCAGTTGGAGCCGTTGTCGGCCAGGATCAACCCGTAGTGCTGCATGGCGCGCAGCACCACCTGGGCCTGGGGTGAGAAACCCGAGATGTCGAAGTTTGCCTTCAGGCGGAAGCGTGCCCCCATCGGAGGCAGGTTCGGGTCGGACGAGGACCCCGCCTCGTGGCGGGCCGGCCACAGGTACGAGGTGTCCGTCATCTGTGCCGTCATGCGGATGGCGTGGGTGATGACGCCCGACTGCACCTCGTCATAGCGCAAGAGCCCGGGGAGGATCGGGAGGCCGGCGGCGTCCGCCGACGTCCATCCGGCCGGGCGCAGGGCGTCGGAGTTGAGGTTCCAGATCGCTCCCGAGCCGGCCGTCGAGCCCGACGGGCTGTAGCGCGCGTCGTAGAGCTCGTAGAGGGTGCAGGTGGCGGGGTTGACCATGATGGCGTGACGGTCGCCGCTGGCCGACGGACCACCCTCGATCGGCGTGTCGGCACCGAAAGGGTAGGGCCCGGGGTCGCTCTCGCTTCCATACTGGAAAGAGACGGGCACGAGGGGATGCGACGGCGACACCACGGTGTAGGGCATGCCGTAGGGGTTCGTCGGGTCCCCCGACGGCCCGAAGTCGGGATGGAGGTTCGTGGTCGCGCTGTCCATGGAGGCCAGCCACGCCGCGCTGTGCGGGTCGACCGGCAGGCCCGAGATATCGGTGTTCCAGACGTTGTCGGCCGGGAACATGGAGCAATTGGGCGCGCCGGGCACCGGTGTGCCCGCCGACGCGACACCGGGTGCCGCGCCGATCGTCATGCCAAGCAACATCACCGCGCCGGCCGCGCCTGCGGCCAGCGCCCCCCTCCAGCGTCGTTCCACGGCGTCCCTCCCGGTTCGACGGTACCGCACCCGTGGAGGGCCACGTGACCCCGCCCCCGTGCGGGTCGACGTTGGGGATGCGGTGGACCGAGCCGAAGGCGACGCACACGACGAGGCCGATCATCGACACCCAATTCCCGATCAACCTTCCGAGACCGCGACGGGGGGTGGGTGCTAAGGCTCGGGCGTGGGCGAAGGGCCCGGTGACCCGTGCAGAGGGAACGCCGCGGGCAGGAGCTCCAAGAGCCTCGGGAACAGGGGCGTGAATCTTCCCTCGCCCCACTGCAGGCCCGGTTCGTTCGCGAAGGCCTGGCTGAGCACGCCCACGATCATGGTCGACACCAGGAGGACGGCCTCTTCGGCGTCCGCGCCCGGACCCAGCTGTCCGCCTGCCACGGCGTCGGCCAGCGCCGCACGCTGGAGGTCGACCATCTCCCTGCTGGGCGCGAACGCCTCGGGCGACGGCTCGAAGCTGGGCACCGGGCGCCAGAAGAGCAGCTCGGCCACGGCGCGGTGGGCGAGCGCCCAGCGCCCGCTGGCCTCGAGGCCATTCCGCAGCGCCGCCAGCCCCGGCTCGGCCTGCGCCATGGCGTCGCGCATGACGACGAGGTGCTCGAGCTGGCCACGGAGGAAGAGCGCGTCGTACACGGCCATCAGCGACGGGAAGTACTTGTACAGCGAGGGGGGCTGGACGCCGAGGCGCCGCGCCACCTCGGCCAGGCTGAGGCCGTTCACCCCCTCTTCGGTCATCACGTCGACGGCGATATCGAGGATCTCCTCGATCGTCTCCTGCCGGCGCCGCGCCCGGCGGTCCGGGCGGGGTCCGCTCCCGGCGTCGACCTCTCTCTGGGCAACCTGCTCAGCACGGACCATGTGTTGAGTATAGCGAAAGAACTGCTTGACAGCAATAGCTAATATCATTAGCCTAACAACCGAAACAGCGAAGGAGGAGCGACATGGTGACCAAGAGCGGACGGTGGTGGCTGACCGGCGACAGCTGCGAGATCGTCGTCGGCGCGACCCCCGAGCGCATCTACGACCTGGTGGCCGAACTGCCTCGCATGGGCGAGTGGAGCCCCGAGTGCCAGAGCGTGGAATGGGTCGAGGGCATCACTGGTCCCGCAGTGGGTGCGGCGTTCGTCGGCCACAACCGGGGCGGTCCGCGCGGCCTCTTCAAATGGTCCCGCCGGGGACGCGTGCTGGCCGCCGAGCCGGGCCGCGAAGTTCGCGTTCGTCACCGAGGAGGGTGGCCGCGAGTCGACCGAGTGGCGCTACCGGTTCGAGCCGGTCGACGGCGGGACCCGGGTCACCGAGTCCTACGACGTGAAGTGGATCCCCACCTGGGCCCGGATCGTGGACGTCCCGACCAACCGTCACCGCGAGCTGCGCGACGCGATGCGCCACACGCTCGAGCGACTCAAGAGCGCTGCCGAGGCCAAGAACGGAGCCGACCGGCGATGAGCCTCGGCCCCGCGCCGGACGCCTACGTGCTGCACGCCCGAGACGGTGAGGCGCTGTGGTTCGCCGATTCCCTCGTCACGTACAAGGCCACCGGCATCGAGACTGGCGGCGGCCTGACCGTGGCGGAGGTGCGCGCACCGTGTGGTGCCGGCTCGCCACGTCACCGGCACCGCAACGAGGACGAGGCCTGGTACGTCATGGAGGGCGAGTTGACGTTCTGGCTCGGTGACGAGGAGCGGTCGGTTGGCGCGGGCTCCTTCGTGTTCGGTCCCCGGGGCATCGACCACCGCTTCCGCGTCGACTCGGAGGAGGCCAACTTTCTCCTCCTGCTCACGCCCGCCGGATTCGAAGAGTTCACGCGTGCCTGCGGGTGGCCGGCGACCTCGCTGACCATGCCGCCGGCCGACCTGCCCGAGCGGGACATCGCCCTCTTGGAGGATGCGGCCCGCCGTCACGGGCTCGACATCGTTCCCGAGCCATCCACGTCACCCACACCCACCGCAGCAAGGAGTCACGCCATGATCACCACCTACAAGGCCGCCCCGGACATCGACGTCCTGACATCGAGCTTCCCGGTCCCCGGATTCGGGCTCATCCCTATCAACGCGTTCGTGCTGCACGCGACCGAACCGGTGCTGGTCGACACCGGCACCGTGGTCGAGAGCGACGAATTCATGAGGGCCCTGGCTTCTGTCATCGATCCATCCGACCTGCGCTGGATCTGGCTCACGCACACGGACTTCGACCACATCGGCTCGCTGCACCGCCTGCTGGCCGAGAACCCGCGGCTCCGGGTCATCACCACCTTCCTGGGGGTGGGCATCATGGGCCTGTCGGCACCCCTGCCGATGGACCGGGTGCTTCTGGTCAACCCGGGCCAGACCATCACGGTGGGCGACCGGACGCTCACGGCGCTCAAGCCACCCGCCTTCGACAACCCGATCACGACCGGCCTGTACGACGACCGGTCCGGGGCCCTCTTCAGCGCCGACTGCTTCGGCGCACTCCTCGCCGACGTCCCCCAGCGTGCGGAGGACCTCTCCGCCGACGAGCTCCACGAGGGCCAGGTCTTCTGGGCGACGGTCGACTCACCGTGGTTGCACAAGGTCGACCGCGGCCTCTTCGCCCAGGAGCTGGACGGGCTCCGCGGCCTTGGATCCAACCCTGGTCCTGAGCAGCCACCTGCCGGCGGCGCAGGGCAGCTCGTTGGGACGGCTCCTCGCCTCCCTCGAGTCGGTGCCCGCGGCGCCGTCGTTCGTCGGGCCCGACCAGGCGGCGTTGGAGCAGATGCTGTCCCAGATGACGGGTCCCGGGCCCGACGCGTAGTCTGCGAATCGCAGACGACGTCGCGGGAGGAAGCGATGGGAGAGAGCGGCCTGCGGGGGCGCAACTGGGTGCTCGCCGCGATGATCTTCGCGGTCTCCATGACGTTCATCGACCAGACGATCGTCTCCATTGCGGTCCCGAACATCCAGCGCGAGCTCGACCTGTCGTCCACCGGTGTCCAGTGGGTGGTGAATGCCTACCTGATCGCATTGGCGGCCCTCTTCGCCCTGGGCGGCCGGCTGTCGGACATCTTCGGCCACACCAAGATGTGCGTGATCGGAGTGATCATCTTCGTGCTGGCCTCGGTCATGTGCGGGCTCACACCAAAGGGGTCCTACGCCGAGGCGTGGATCGTCGGGTTCCGCGTCGTCCAAGGCGCCGGCGGCGCATTGATGTTCCCTGCGGCCCTGGCCATCGTCGTCAACACGTTCCCCCTCCGCGAGCGCGGCAAGGCCCTGGCGCTCTTCTTCGGCATCGCCGGAGGCCTCACGGCCGTCGGCCCGATCCTGGGCGGTTACCTGACCCAGTGGACCTGGCGGGCCATCTTCTGGGTCAACGTCCCTGTCGCACTGATCGCGCTGGTCCTGATCGCCGTGTCCAGGCCCACGACGGAGTACCGCCGGGCACCCATCGACTACCCCGGCGCGGTCCTCATCGCCACCGGCATCGCATTGAGCATCTTCGGCCTGCAGCAGTCCGTGCTGTGGGGGTGGAGCGACCCGTGGATCTGGGTGTGCATCATTGGGGGGCTCGCCATCATCGCGGTCTTCGTCGCGGTGGAGCTGCGCACGGCGTCACCACTCATTGAGGTGTCGATCTTCCGTGTCCGTCCCTTCGCGGTGGAGAACCTGGTGCTGCTGATCGCCATGATGGCGTTCATCCCGGTCTTCTTCTTCACCAGCGAGTACGCGCAGATCGCCCTGCACAAGACGGCGTCGGAGGCCGGAATCTTCCTCCTGTTCTTCTTCCTCGGGTTCGTGGTCGCGGCGCAAATCGGTGGCCGCATACTCGATCGCGAGGGCGCCAAACGAGCCGTGGTCCTCGGGTGCGCCATCGCGGCCGTCGGCTTCGGTGTCTGGGCCTCCAAGGCGACGATCCTGAGTTTCTCCCAGCAACAGATCTGGGTCATCGTCGCCGGAGCGGGCATGGGCATGATGCTCGGCCCGGCCAACACCGACGCCGTCAACCGGGCCGGGAACATCTCCTACGGGGAGGCGACCGGCATCACCCAGACGCTCCGTAATTACGGCGCCAGCCTCGGTCTGGCCGCGCTGGGGACCATCCTCCTGTTCAATTTCCGGTCGCACCTGACGACGACGCTGCGCTCCATGGGCAACCCCCACGCCGCGGCCGAGGCCGATCGCATCACGCAGTCCCAGCAGGGGAGCGGTTCGGTCGCCTCAATCCCGCACTTCGTCTCGGTCGACTTCGCGCACGCGACCCAGACCGTCCTCTACGTCATGTGCGGGATCATGGCGCTGGCCGGCGTCGTCGCGCTGCTCGGCCTCCGACGCGGCCGGCAGGAGGTGGCGCCCGTCGAGACGGAGTCGGCCGCCGCCCCGCCGGCTGACCGCCACCGCGCCACCCGGGACATGACCTTGAGGGGCGAGCAGTCGACCTTTCCGGCCGGGTCGGCCTGACCGGCCGGGTGCTCGCGGCGTTCCAGGCCGTCATTCCCCCTTGCCGGTAGGACGCTCAGGAAGACGGCGTGCCCTGCCGAGGGTTACAGGGAGGACCGCCAGGCGACGGCGGAGGTGCGTAACCTCGCGCCGGAGTGCTCGTCTCCTCACGGCGGTCCAGTCCAGGAGGCAAGAATGTCGCACGTCAGGATCCGCATCGGCACATCCGTGGCGATCGTGGCCACGGTGGGTCTGCTCGGCGCCGGGTGCAGCGTGGTGAGCAAGGTCCGGCAGGCCGTGCACAACGTCGAGAGCAACAAGGCGACCATCGACTCGTTCACCCAGAACCTGCAATCGAACCAGAGCTCCCCCTTCGAGGCGACCTACACCACGACCGGGAGCGCGCCCGCCACCGTCGTCTACGCCGTCGATCCGGCCCACGGTGGCCTCGCCTTCCACGAGACGCAGACGGGCTCCAACGCGTCCAACGTCCAGCTGATCGTGAACTCGTCGGGTGAGTACGCCTGCAACCAGAGCGGGTCGGGTGGCGCGTGGTCGTGCCAGATGCTCGGGAAGGCCGATGCCGCGTCCGAGAACAAGATCTTCGACCTCTACACGCCGTCGCACTGGATCGACTTCCTCAAGGGCGTGTCCTTGGTCGCCGGGCTGGCCGGTGACAAGGTGACGTCCTCGACCATGTCGCTGAACGGCTTCTCCATGAGCTGTGTCGACCTGGTTGCCCGCGGGGTGCCGGGCATGAGCACCATCTGCAGCACGTCGCAGGGCATCCTCGGGTACGTCAAGGTGGCGTCGGACTCCACCAGCTTCCAGATCACGAACTATTCGGCGTCACCGTCGGCCTCCTTGTTCCAGCTGCCGCCGGGAGCAACGGTCACCCCGCTCACCACCACCACCACGTGAGCAACACCCGCATCGGGCTGGAGATCGGCTCGACGTGGGTCTTCGCGTCGGCGGTGGACTGGCCTGGCTGGTGCCGGCGCGGCAAGGGCGAACCCCGGGCCATCGCCGCGCTCCTCGACTACGCGGGTCGCTACGGCGAGGTGGCGGGACCGGGCTTTCGAGCGGGCACGCCCGAGGTCATCGGCCGGGTCACCGGCAACGCCACGACGGACTTCGGTGCACCGGGCACGCCGGGGGCCTGGGACGACGAGCCCCTCGAGGCCGGTGAGCTCGCCCGTCTGCTCGGCCTCCTCCACTCGTCCTGGGAGGGGTTCGACCGGGCCGCCGCCGCCGCTCCCGCCGTGTTGCCCAAGGGCCCGCGGGGAGGGGACGCGACCGGGCCGGCATCGTCGGGCACGTCCAGGAGGCCGAGCGCAGCTACGCCCGCAAGGTGGGCGTCCGCGTACCTCCGCGCACGGCGTGGAGCCAGCAACGCGCCGCCATCACCGATACCCTGCTGCACGCGGGGGCCGGCCGCACAACGGCCTGGTCACCCCGTTACTTCATCCGCCGGACCGCGTGGCACGTGCTCGACCACGCCTGGGAGCTCGAGGACAAGAGCCGCTGACGACCACGTTCATCACCCGCTACGACACCTCGGGCCCCGGTGTCCGCCTCGCCGTGAAGGACCTCATCGACATGGCTGGAGAGCCCACGACGGCCGGCTGCCGCGCCGTGGCGGCCCGGGCGACGCCGGCGGAGGGGGACGCCGAGTGCCTGGCCGGTGCGCGGGCCGCGGGGGCCCGGATCGTCGGGCGCACCAATTTGCACGAGCTCGCCCTCGGCGTGACGGGCGTGAACCCGTGGTTCGGGACGCCGCAGAACCCGCTCGACCCCGGCCTGGTCCCCGGCGGCTCGTCGAGCGGCTCAGCCGTCGCCGTCGCGACGGGGGAGGCGGACGTCGCCTACGGAAGCGACACCGGCGGATCCGTCCGGATCCCCTCGGCCTGCTGCGGCACGGCGGGCCTCAAGACCACCTGGGGCCGCGTCCCGCTCGGCGGGGTGTGGCCGCTCTCTCCGAGCTTCGACACCGTCGGGCCGATGGCGCGCGACGTCGCGGGACTCGTCACCGGCATGCAGCTGCTCGAGCCGGGATTCACCGTCGACGTGGCGCACGGCGGCGACCTCTCCGTGGCCCGCATGCCCATCGAGGCCGACCCGCTCATCACCGCGGCCATCGACCGGGCCGTCCAGCTCGTCGGCTGGGACTGCAGGGACCTGTTCGTGCCGGGGTGGGACGAGGCCACGGTGCAGGCCGGCCTCCTCCTGGTGGTCGAGGCGTGGCATGCCGACGCGTCTCTGGTCGAGCAGGACCCCGAGAGCATCGGCAACGACGTGCGCGAGCGCCTCCGGCTCGGGTCGAGCTTCGACGACGGCACCGTGCGGGCGGCCTGGCTGGCCCAGCGGGACTGGAAGGCGACGCTCGAGCGCATCTTCGCCGAGGTCGACATCCTGGTGACACCCACCCTCACGATCTTCCCGCCCCGACTCGAGGACGGCGAGGATCTCCTGGTCTCGCGCTGCACGCTCCCGGTCAACCTGGCCGGTGTGCCCGCGCTCTCCCTGCCCGTGCCGACGGCCGGACCGCTGCCGGCGAGCATCCAACTGATCGGGCCGGCGCACAGCGAGGGCCGCCTGTTGGCCGCCGGCGCCCTGCTCGAGGAGGCCGTGGCGGCCGGCTGAGCCCGGCGGCGTGTGGTTGCGACCACCGGTCACGCGTGGCGGCGCAGGAGACCGCGGCCGATCTCGGCCAGGTGCTCCCGCACGCTGACCGGGGAGACGATCTCGACCCGGTCGGCGAACCCCGCCAGCTGGCGGGCGACCATGAGCTCCGACTGCGCGCGTAGCTCCACCTCCATCCGGCCGTCGTCGCCCTCGGTGCCGGGCCGCACGCGGTTCCCGAACACGTAGCGCAAGACGTCCAGGGTTCCGGCGTCGGTCCGCACCAGCACCGCGACGGGTGCGCGCTGGGCGTCCACGTCGGTGACGATGGAGCTCCAGGCGGCCGAGAGGTCGAAGTCGTCGGGCCGCACGACGGGTCGGCCCGTCGACCGCACCGATCGCACCCGGCTGACCCGGAAGGTGCGCTGCCCCGCATCGGTGCCGGCCACCAGGTACCAGGTGTTGTTCTTGACGACCAGCCCGAGCGGGTGCACCGTCCTGGTCGATGCCCGCCCCTCACGCCCGCGATAGTCCAGCTCGATCTGCAGGCCGTCGATGACCGCATGCTGGAGCGTCTCGAGATGCTCCAGCGGGGCGGGCTCGGCGTGGTCCCAACCCGCCGGGTCCCGCACGACTGCTCCCGCCGCCGCCTCGGCGTAGGAGCGAAAGGTCGCCGGGAGGGCGCGCAGCAGCTTGCGCAGGGCGGCTCGCACCTCCGGGGTGGCCGCGCCCGGCCCGGCAATGAGGAAGAGCGCCCGGGCCTCGTCCGCCGTGAGCCCGCTGAGATCGGTCCGGGCCCCCCCGACGAGCTCCCACCCTCCCCCGCGGCCGGGCTGGGAGTACACCGGCACGCCCGCCATGGCGAGGCCCTCGAGGTCCCGGCGCGCCGTGCGCTCGCTGACCTCGAGCTCGTGCGCCAGCTGGGCGGCGGTGACCCGGCCCTTGGCCTGCAGAACGAGGAGAGCCGCGACGAGGCGGTCGGCGCGCATGGTTCCAGTGTGGCCCAAAAAGTGGCCATAAGGTGACCACTTTGGTGGCGCAGGATGGTCGCATCCTGAAAGACGACGCCGGCTGGGACCGGCAGAAACGGAGACGACACAGTGCCTGGACTCGTACCCCCGATCGTTGACGAGCGCGAGGCCCTCCTCGCCTTCCTCGGCCAGCAACGTGACGCCCTGCGTTACGCCGCCCACGGCCTGAGTGGGGACCAGGCCTCGGCCCACCCGACCGTTTCGGAGCTCACGTTGGCCGGCCTGATCAAGCACGCGTCCCTGGTGGAGCGGGCGTGGGCGACCTTCCTGACGACGGGTGACACCAGCGTGTTCGTCCCCGAGGACGACTGGGCCGACGGCTTCCGCCTGGTCGACGGCGAGACACTCGACGACGTCATCGCGGTCTCCGAGGAGCAGGCGCGTCTCACCGAGAAGGTCGTGGCCGCGCTGGCCGACCTCGGCACGCCGCTGCCCCCCACCGCCGACCTGGTCCCGTGGATCCCCGGTGGCATCGTGTGGACGCCCCGGTGGGTCCTGCTCCACCTGATAGAGGAGACGGCGCGTCATGCCGGGCATGCCGACATCATCCGGGAGTCGATCGACGGGGCCACCTGCTGGGCCGTCATGGCGGCGGCCGAGGGCTGGCCCGAGCGGGACTGGGCGTAGCCTCCGGGAAGCATGCAGATCGAGATGTGGTCGGACTTCGCCTGCCCGTGGTGCGCACTCGGGCTGTACCGCCTCGCCGCGGCCTGCCGCGCCTTCGAGCACGGCGACGAGCTCACGGTGGTGCACCGGTCCTTCGAGCTCGACCCCCGCTCCCCGGCGCACCGAGGGAGTTCGATGGAGGAGGTGGTGGCCGCCAAGTACGGGCTCAGTCCGGCGCAGGTGCGGGCCGGCCACGCCCAGCTCACCGCGCTCGGCGGGGAGGTCGGCGTGGTCTTCGACTTCGAGCGGGTGCAGCTCGGCAGCACGTTCGACGCCCACCGCCTCGCGCAGGCCGCGCGGGGCACCGAGAGCGAGGACGCGCTGGTGAAGAAGCTGTTCGCGGCGCGCTTCACCGAGGGCCGCCAGCTCTCGGACCACCAGGTGCTGCGCGAGGTGGCAGGGTCGGCCGGCCTCCCCGAGCACGTCACGGAGAAGGTCCTCGCGAGCGACGCCTACACGGACGCGGTGCGCGCCGACGAGTTGGCGGCCGGCGAGCACGGGGTCAGCGGGGTGCCCCTCTTCCTGATCGGCGGCGTGTGGCCGGTGCCCGGGGCGCAGGACATCGAGACGATGCTGATCCTCCTGCGTCGGGCCTGGAGCCGCCTAGGCCATTGACGCCAGGATCTCGTCGACCATCTCGACGGTGGTGTTGGGGTGCAAGAAGGCGAAGCGGGCCACGGTCTCGCCCTCCCAGCTGGTCGGCGTGACGAAGCCGATCTGGTCGTGCAGCAGGCGGGCCGACCAGACGTCGTAGTCCGTCTTGTCCCACCCGGGACGGCGGAACAGCACGATGGAGAGCCCGGGGTCTCGCACCAGCTCCACGTGCGGCGCCTCCGCGATCCGCTGGGCCGCACGCTGCGCGATGGCCAAGCCCGCTTCCACCCCGTCGCGATACGCGTCGAGGCCGTTGACGGCCATGGAGAACCACAGCGGCAATCCCCGGGCCCTGCGGGTGAGGTGGAAGGCGTAGTCACTCGGGTTCCACTCTTCGGGGTTCTCGCTGTGCAGGACCTCGAGGTACTGGGCATCCTGGGTGTGCACCGCCTTGGCCAGGTTGGGCTGGCGGTAGATCAACGCTGCGCAGTCGAACGGGGCGAACAACCACTTGTGGGGGTCCACGATGAAGGAGTCCGCCCGCTCGAAGCCGGCGAACAGGCTCTGGGTCCCCGGCGCGAACAGTGCCGCGGCGCCGCCATAAGCGCCGTCGATGTGGAACCACAGCGCGCGCTCGGCGGCCACATCGGCGATCCCGGCCAGATCGTCCACGATCCCGGCGTTCGTCGTTCCGGCCGTGCCCACGACCCCGACGACGTCGCCGCCGCGCGGATCGTCCCGTAGGGCCGCCCGCAACACGGGGCCGGTGAGCCGATGGTCACGCGTGGGCACGGTCAGCGCGCCGACGCCCAGGACGTGCAGTGCCTTACCAACCGAGGAGTGTGCGTCCTCGCTGATGGCGACGAGCGGACGCTGCGGTGCGACTCCGTGGCGACGGTGGGCGGCGGTGTCGCGTGCGACCATGAGCGCCGACAGGTTGCCGGCTGAACCACCCGCCACGAAGCAGCCGCCGGCTTCTTCGGGGAACCCCGCCTGCGCGGCGAGCACGGCGAGGGCCTGGTTCTCGGCCACCACCACTCCGGCCGCCTCGAGCCAGGAGGTGCCGTGCAGGGACGAGCACGAGACGAACATGTCGAAGAGCAGGGAGGCCTTGGTCGGCGCCGCCGGGATGAACGACAAGAAGCGAGGACTGTCGCACGACACGACTGCGGTCGACAGTTTGTCGATGAAGAGCTTCAGCACCTGGGCCGCGTCCGTCCCCTCCGCCGTCATCAGGCCGGCCAGCTCGGCGTCGAGAGAGGAGACCAAGCCGCCGAAGTCGAGGGCGACGGGGTCCATCGACAGGCGCTCCCGGCAGGCCGCGAAGATGAGCTCGGCCATCGCATCGTCGTAGTGGAACATCGCGCTCGTCATCAGGTGGGCTGTCCGGGCCCCGGGTTGGCGCGCCGGCTGGCGCGCCAGGCCTCTTCGGCCCGGCTGGCGACCTCGTGCAGGGTGGCACCGGTCTTGGCGGCCACGAGCACCACGTCGTCGAACTCGGCCTTGGCGCGCCCCTCGGTGACCTTCATGCGGACCGTGATGCCGTCCACGGTGACCTGGTCGAGTTCTCGTGCCATGGGCCAGCGCTCGAGGGCGGTGGCACGGATCCCCATCGTCCCGGTCACTCGCCGGATCTCGGCCCGGAGCGAGCCGACGAGGGACTCGTCGGTCAGCACGTGCAGGACGTGCCCCGGCCGGCCCTTCTTCATGGTGACCGGGCTGACCCAGGCGTCGAGCGCCCCGGCGTCGAGGGCGGCCGCCACCGCGTACCCCATCTGCTCGCCCGTGACATCGTCGAGGTTGGTCTCGAGCACCAGCGCGGGTTGGCCGGGCCCGACCGACGACTCCTTGGCGCGGCGCCCGATCACGACCTGGGTGCAATTGGGCAGGTCGTCGATCTCGCCGGCGCCGCCGCCGAACCCCGACGCGGAGACGGTCATGTTCGGCATCGGTCCGAACGAGGAGCAGAGCGCGGCCACGAGGGCGGCGCCGGTTGGCGTGGTGAGCTCGATGTCGACGTCGCGGCCGTACGTCGGTATCCCCTCGAGGAGGCGCATGGTCGCCGGGGCCGGGTTGGGCAGCCGGCCGTGTGCGCTGCGCACCGTCCCGCTCCCGGTGGCGACGGCCGAGGCGCTCACCTCGTCCACACCGAGCACTTCGAGCGCAGCCGCCGTTCCAACGATGTCGATGATCGCATCGTGCCCGCCGACCTCGTGAAAGTGGACCTGGTCGAGGGGTCGCCGGTGCAACGCGGACTCGACAGAGGCCAGCGCGCGGAAGACGTCGAGTGCCCGCCTGGCCACACGCGGCCGGCAGCGCGGCCCCCTCGATGAGGGCGACGATGGCCCCGTAGGTGCGCACGACCACGTCGTCGCCGCCAACGAGGGCGCGGGTGCAGGCGATGCCTCCCCGCATGCCCTCCTCCACGCGCAACCGCCAACCGGGCAATTCGAGCTTCTGCAGCAGGCCGCGCACCTCGTCGATATCGGCCCCGGCGTCGAGCAAGGAGCCGAGCGCCATGTCTCCGGCGATGCCGGCATAGCAGTGGAACCAGGCCACGGTCGTGGCGTCGTCGGTGGGACCGGTCATGGCAGGAGACGGGCGATCGCGCACGCCGCCCCGTAGCCGTTGTCGATGCCCACGACGGTGATGCCGGACGAGCAGGCCGACAGCATGGTGAGCAGTGCGGTGACGCCCTCGAAGGCGGCGCCGTAGCCGGTGCTCGTCGGCACCGCGACCACCGGGGCGGGCGTCAGGCCGCCCACGACGCTGGCCAGTGCACCCTCCATGCCGGCGATGACCACGACGGCGTCGGCCATCGCGATGGTGTCGATCTCGGCCAGGAGCCGGTGCAGCCCGGCCACCCCGCAGTCGGCGAGCAAAGAGGCGTCGAACCCGAGCGCACCCAGGACCGCCACGCACTCGGTGGCCACCGGGAGGTCCGCCGTTCCCGCCGTGACCACGACCACGGTGCCTGGCCGCGGGGGAGCCGGCCGGAAGACGACGGTCGAGAAGGCGCCGCTCTCGGACACCGCGCCGGGGCCGAAACCCAGCGCAGTGGCGACGGCGGACACCGCCTTGACCTGGGCCTCGGTGGCCCGCGTGAGGAGGACGGGCCCGTCGGCGGCCGCCAGGAGCTCCTCCACGACCGCCGCTGCGTGCTGCGGCGTCTTGCCGGGGCCGTAGACGGCCTCGGGCATGCCGAGGCGCAGGTCACGGTGATGGTCCACCCGGGCGAACCCCAGGTCCGAATAGGGCAGGCGGCGGAGCCGCCGGACGGCGTCGTCGGGCGTGCACTCGCCCGATGCGACCTGTTCGATGAGCGCCGCGAAGCGAAGAAGGATCCATGACCTGCTCTATCCTGCCCAACTGTGAACCCCCCAGCGACCGCGGTCGCCTACTTCGGCCCGGCAGCCACCTTCACCCAGGAGGCTCTCCTGACCCAGCCGGACCTGGCCAGGGCCGATCTCCAGTCCCTCGGATCGATCACGGCCGTGCTCGAGGCCGTCGCCCGGGGCGACGCCGAACTGGGCTTCGTGCCGATCGAGAACGCGATCGAGGGAACGGTCAGCGCGACCATCGACGGGCTGATCCACGACGTGGACCTCCACATCGTGCGGGAGGTCGTGATGGACATCCACCTCCATCTGATGGCTCGTCCGGGCACCGGGCTCGCCGACATCGACCACGTGTCGTCGTATCCCCACGCTCTGGCCCAGTGCCAGAAGTTCCTGGCCAAGGTGCTGCCCGGGGCGGAGCAGCGCGCCGCCAACTCCACCGCAGACGCGGCACGCGTCCTCGGTGAGTCATCCGACGGGGAGGGCGGGGCCGCCATCGCACCGCGACTCGCGGCAGAGCGCTACGGCCTGGTCGTCGTCGCCGAGGACGTGGAGGATCATGCCGACAACCAGACGCGCTTCGTCCTCGTCGCCCGGACCAGGGTGCCGAAGCCGACCGGCCACGACAAGACGAGCATCGTGTGCTTCCAGCGGGCCGACCACCCTGGGAGCCTGCACGGCATCCTGGGCCAGTTCGCGGCGCGCAACATCAACTTGACCAAGCTCGAGTCGCGCCCGACCAAGCAGGGACTTGGTGACTACTGCTTCGTCATCGATCTCTCCGGCCACGTCGGCGACGAAGTGGTGGCGGACTGCCTGCGTGACCTCCACGCCGGGCTGGCCGGAGTGAAGTTCCTGGGCTCGTACCCCGCTGCGGGGGAGCACGGGCCCGAGCAGCGGCGACAGGCCGACGCCGCCTGGCAGGCCGCCGACGAGTGGCTGCAGGGGCTCCGAGACGCTATTGGGTGACCGGCTCGGCGTGGCTGCGCTGCAGCGACCCCGGTAGTCGACCGGCGATGACGATGGCAAGCACGGCGGCCAGTGCGGCCACCCCGAACGCAATGAGCACGCCACCCGCGATCGGCCGCGCGCCGCGCGACACTGCCGCCACCGCCGCGCCGCCCGACGCCGATGCCGAGGGCGATCCCCAGCACGTCGGCCAGGTTCAGCGACGCCGACGCCCATCCCTCACGCCCTGGCGGCGCCGCCCGCAGCATCATGAGCGAGGTGGGCGCGTAGCTCAGGCCCATGCCCAGCCCGGCGGCGGACCAGGCCACGAACGCCTCCCAGACCGGCACGCCCGGATGGAGCTGCCACGCCATGCCGACCGTCCCGGCGAGGATCAGCAGCAAACCCGCGCGCACCAACCGCGTCCCCTCCCACGTCTGGTTCAGGCGGGCCTGGACCCACGAGCCGACGGCCCACGCCAGCGTCGAGGCGGTCACGACGGCGCCTGCCATGACGGTGCTGTGGTGCCGAACGGTCGTGATCGTCAGCGTGACGTAGGCGTCGGCCCCGAAGAAGGCGAAGGTGAGGAGGCCGCGGCTCAGGATGGTGGCGGGCAGCCCGCGGGCGGCACGCAGCGTTCCGGCCGGAAGCAGCCGGCGCAGCGCCGAGAACCCGACGAGCACCCCGGCTGCGGCCAGGCCGAGACCGAGGACCACGTTGTGCGAACCAAGCGCAGCGAGCACCAGGGCGGCACCTGTGGCAGTGCGGACAGCATCGACCACGCGATGCTCGTCGTCCGATCGCTCCGCGTCAGGACGGCCGAGCCGCACGAGCGCGGGCACGGCAACGGGCCCGGCCACCATGACCAGAGGGATCAGGCCGAGGAACACCCAGCGCCACCCGAACAGGTGGGCGACGCCTGCCGCCACGGCCGGCCCGACGATCCCAGGGACGACCCATGCCGTCGACAGCACTGCCATCATCCGGGCCCGCTGCACCTCGCGGAGGCTGCGGCCTATGGCGACGTAGGCCACGGCCGGCACGGCGCCCGCCCCGAGGCCCTGGAGGCAGCGTCCCACGACGAGCACCCACATCGCCGGAGCGAGGCCCGCCACGAGGAGGCCCGTCGAGAACAGCACCAGGCCCACCACGTACGGCCGCGCCGGCCCGTGCCGGTCGGCGTCGCGGCCGGCCAGGACGATGCCCACCAGGCTGGCCAATTCGAAGCTCGCGAAGACCCACCCGTACAGTGCCAGGCCCTTGAGGTCGCGTGCGACCACCGGCATCACGGTGATCACGGCCAACGCCTCGGATGCGATGAAGGTCACGGTGAGCACGAGCCCGAGTGTGAGGGCTCGCCGCTCCGGCGCCCACAGACTGTCGTTCCGATCGCCCCGGCTCACGACGGCGAGACTACGGGCGGGAGCCGCTGGTACTGTGCGGCCGGGAGGGCCCATGGCGCTGCAGACCATCGACGTCGACCAGCATCTCTTCGAGTCCCGGACGACCTGGTCGGATTTCATCGACCCGACTGACCGCGCCGACGCGCTCTCCATCACGGACGACGATGCGGGCTGGCCCTGGCTGACCTGGCGGGGCGGCCGGCTCACTCCTTTGGAGGTGCCCATCCCGGAACGCTCGAGCCTGATCGGGGACGACCGGCTCCGCCGCCTGCGTGGCGAGCACGCGCCGGCGTCGTTCGACGAACTGGTGCCGGACTCCTATCGCCTCGCCGACGCGCGTCTCGCCGCGCTCGACGGTTTCGGGCTCGACGCCGCGGTCATGTTCCCCAACTACGGCCTCCTGTGGGAGCAGCGGCTGGCCTCGGATCGCCAGGCGCAGCGGGCGAACGCACGTGCGTACAACCGCTTCACGGCCGGCGTGTGCACCGAGGGGAAGGGCCGTCTCCACGGCGTCGCACACGTGATGCTGCACGACCCGGCGTGGGCGGTGGAGGAGATCGAGCGGGTACGGGCGGAGGGCATTCGGTTGGCCATGATCGCACCCGCACCCGTGAACGGGAAGCCGCTCTCGCACCCGGATCTCGATCCCGTGTGGGCCGCGTTCAGCAGCACGGGTGTCGCTCCGGTGTTTCACGTCTCCGAGTTCGAGAGCCCGCTCCACCCCGCGTGGCGCGAGGGTGAGCGCGAGGAGGGCGAGCAGCTCTTCGACTCCATCTTCTTGTACCTCGCACCGGCCGTTGCCCTGGCCAACCTCATCCTGAACGGGGTGCTCGAGCGCTTCCCCGACCTGCGCATCGGCGTCATCGAGCTGACCGCGAGCTGGGTGCCGAGCTTCCTCCTGCACATCGACGGGGCGTCGGACTTCTACACCCTGCGCCATGGCGAGCCTTACCGGGCACTGACCCATCGCCCCTCGGAATACTTCCTGCGGCAGGTACGGGTGGCTGCGCTGCCGTACGAGATGCCCAACCGTCTCGTGCCCAAGGTCGGCGACGAGACGTTCATGATCGGCAGCGACTGGCCACATGCCGAGGGCGTGGCCGATCCGATGGCTGCCGCCCAGCGGGCCGTGGCCGGCTTGGCCGCCCGGCGCGAGAGAACATCTTGGGAGCCAACGCGGCATGGCTCCTCGGGCTGTGAGCATCGACCTCGAGGCTGCCGCCGCCGAGCGGGAGCGGCTGCGCACTCGGTACCTGCAGGAGCCGGCTCGCCGGCCGGTTTCGACCGCACGCGGCGTGCATCACCTGGCGTTGCTGTGCTCGGACGTGGAGCGGACGATCCGCTTCTACCAGGAGCTGCTCGGGTTCCCACTGGTCGAGCTCTTCGAGAACCGTGACTACAAGGGGTCCACGCACCTGTTCTTCGATCTCGGGCACGACAACACCCTGGCCTTCTTCGACTTCCCCGGCCTCGGTCTGGGCCCCTACGCGGAGGTGCTCGGCGGCTTCCACCACCTCGCCATCTCCGTGGACCGCTCCCAGTGGGACGCCGCCCGCGCCCGCCTCGAGGAGGCGGGCGTGGCCACGCAGATCGAGAGCGAGGTCTCCTTGTACTTCGCTGACCCCGACGGCGTGCGCCTCGAGCTCATCGCCGAGGACCTCGGGTCGCTGTACGGCACCCCACTGCACTGATGGCCGTCACCGGGATGGCCAATTTGGCGATCAAGGTCTCCGACCTCGAGGGGGCCTGCGCCTGGTACGTGGCGGCGGGCGCCACCGTGACCGAGCCCGTGGAATGGGAGAACGGGCGGCGGGCCGACGTGCAGCTGGGCACGCTGGCGCTGACCCTGTTCACCAAGGCGATCTATGAGGGCGTGTGCTCGCTCCCGGACGAGGGATTCCTGCACCCCGCTCTCTTCGTGGACGACCTCGATGAGGAGCTGGCCCGCCATGAGGTGCTGTGGGGTCCTCGCACGGTCAGCGGCACGTTCGGAACCCGGCGTATCGCGTTCGTCGAGGCGCCGGGCGGTATCCGGCTCGAGTTCATGGAGCAGGTAGGGGACACGCCGGGTTGAGCCAAGGTGATGGTCGTGCTGGCACGACCGGTGGGCCGCGGCGGCGCGCCGAAGCGCCCGCTGCCGCCCCGCCATCCCGGGCCGCTCAACCCGTCCATGTGAGAATTCCGCCCGGACCCTATGGCACTGGAGGACTGGGATGACGACGACCACTGATGCGGCGGTCACACCGAGGCACGGGTACACGAAGGACGGGACCCCCGTCTACGGTCGAACCCACCGCTACGTGAAGATGGACACCGCGGCGCAGCGGTTCAACGCGGCGTTCGGCCTCAAGATCACGTTACTCGTGGGGACGATGTGGGCCGCCTACCTGTTTGCCGCCATCGCCTTCGTCAGCCTGCCCTCCACCATCAAGACCCATAGCCCGACGGTGCTCGTCTTGTGGTTGTCGTCCGAGTTCATCCAGCTGGTGTTGTTGCCGATCATCATCGTGGGGCAGAACATCCAGTCGAGGGCGGCCGATGCCCGCGCAGCAAAGACCTTCGAGGACGTCGAGGACGCCCGCAAGAAGGTCGAGCACGCCATCGACCTCCTCGACGTCCACACCGAGGGTGGCCTGCACGACGCCGTGACCCTGATCATCGACGCCATCAACGAGAAGAGGGCGGCGCCGGGTGGTGCCCCGGCTTGACGCTGGCCTCAGGAGGCCTCTCCGAGCTCGACGGTCGCCACGGACACTTCGGGGGCTTGTCTGGCCGGCTGGAGGTCCCGCAAGGACGGCAACGTCGCCATGGCGACGGCGGCCGTCGCCGCCAGCAGACCGGCCGCCACCGAGAACGCCAGCGCATAGCCGTCGGTGAGGGCAACGGCCGCGTGGGCCGGCGTCGCCACGACGCCGGCCAGCGCTCCCGACGTGCGATTGGCCGCCACCGTTGCGAGCGCGGCGAGGCCGATGGAGGCACCGACAGTTCGTGACGTGTTGAGCAAGCCGGACGCCAGGCCGGCCTCCTCTCGCGGCACACCCGCCGTTCCCGCGACCGCGATCGGTGTCACGGCCAGGCCCATGCCCAGCCCGATGAGCACGAACGGCCCGAACAGATCAGCCAGGAACGTGCTGGTGGCGGAGATCTGCGCCAGCCAGAAGAGACCCCCGCCGGCAACGAGCGTGCCGACCAGGATGAGCAGGCGCGGCCCGAACCGGGGCACGAGGCGCGCCGTCACCTGTGCACCCGCTGCGATCAGCAGAGTCTGAGGCAGGAAGGCGAGACCGGCCTGCAGCGGGCTGTAGCCGAGCACGCGCTGCATGTAGAGCGTCTCGAAGTACCAGGACGCGAACAACGCCCCGAACAACATCAGCATCACCGCGTTGCCACCCGCCACGGAGCGCGAGCGGAAGATGCGGAGGGGGACGAGCGGGGCCTTCGAGAACCGGGCCTGGAGGACAAGGAAGACCGCGAGGAGGGCGACGCCCAACAGAAGGGGCACCAGGACCTGCGGTGACCCCCAGGAATAGGTCTCGGTGCGCACGAGGGCGAACACCAGTGCGACCAGCCCCGCCGTCACCGTGACCGCGCCGGCCAGATCGAGGTGGCGGTGCGCCATGTCAGCCCGCGACTCGGGAAGGTAGCCCCGGGCCGCTATGAGCGCCACGATCCCGACCGGCACGTTCACGAAGAGGATCCAGCGCCAGCTGAGCAGGTCGGTGAGGATCCCGCCGAGAAGTGCGCCGGCCGAGGCGCCGGCAGCGGACACCGCGCTCCAGGCTCCCAGGGCGCGGGCGCGCGCCGGGCCCTCGGCGAAGGTCGCGGTCAGGATGGTCAAGGTCGCCGGAGCGAGGATGGCAGCACCGAGCCCCTGCAAGGCTCGGGCGCTCACGAGCCAGGCCTCGCTCTGGGCCATGCCGCCGAGGAGGCTCGACACCGTGAACACCGCCAGGCCGGCGAGGAAGATCCTCCGCCGGCCGAACAGGTCGGCCGCCCGGCCGCCCAGGAGGAGGAAGCCGGCGAAGGTCAGCGTGTAGGCGTTGATGACCCACTGGAGGTCTGACGTGCTGAAGTGCAGGTCTCGCTGGATCGACGGCAGGGCGACGTTGACGATGGAGGCGTCGAGCACGACCATGAATTGGCCGATGAGCACGATGCTGAGGACGAGCCACGGGGCCACGTAGCGGCCTGGTGCGATCTCGATGGCGGTGCTGCCGGTGTTGGGGTCAGCGCGCATGGGTCTCCTCGTGCAGAGCGTTCGGATCCGTCAGCCCCCCATCTGCCTGGCCAACGTCGGTCGCCCCTCCGCTATTCCCTCCCTGCGAGTGGAGGGATGCGTCGTCCCGGCCTGATGGATCTCTCGGTTGGGAGATCCGGTCTAGCGGTCCGGTGTGACAGGCTCTCGCGCCATGACCGATCGACCACCGGTCGAGCTGCTGCGCAACGCGGGTCGTGCAGCCCGCGTTCCCCACCCCTACGCAGCGACGAGAGAAGGAGAACGTCCATGACGCAGTACCTGTTGAGCGTGGCGATGATCGACGGCGAGCCCATGCCGCCTCCCGAAGACATGCAACGGGCCTTCGAACAAGTCGGCCGGTTCAACGCCGAGCTGCAGTCCACCGGCGCCTGGGTCTTCGGCGGTGGCCTGCTGCCGGCGTCGGCGGCCACGGTCGTCCGTGCCGACGGTGGCGAGGTCCTGGTGACCGACGGACCGTTCACCGAGTCCAAGGAGCACATCGGTGGCTTCTGGGTCATCGACGCGGTCGATCTCGATGCCGCGCTCGCCCTGGCCACGAAGGCCAGTCGAGCTTGCGAGAAGCCGGTCGAGGTTCGGCCGTTCCAGGAGAACCCCGAGGGCTGATGCCGGGCCCGCGCCGCGAGGAGCCCGGCATCGACATCGAGCGGGTGTTCCGCGAGGAGTACGGGCGAGCCGTCTCGGTCCTGGTCCGCGCCTTCGGCGACATCGACCTGGCGGAGGAGGGCGTGCAGGACGCGTTCGCCATCGCAGCGCAGCGGTGGCCTGACGGCGGGCCGCCCCCCAGCCCGGCCGGCTGGATCATCACGACGGCACGCAACCGGATCCTCGACCGCCTGCGGCGCGAAGCGTCCCGCGAGGATCGTCAGGCGCAGGCCGTCCTCCTCCACCAGCGTGAAGAGCCCGACGAGGAGTTGGCAGTGCAAGACGACCGCCTTCGGCTGATGTTCACCTGTTGCCATCCGGCTCTGGCGCCGGCGGCCCAGGTCGCCCTCACGCTCCGGTTGCTCGGCGGCCTCACGACACCCGAGATCGCGCGGGCCTTCGTCGTGCCCGAGCCGACCATGGCCCAACGGATCGTGCGGGCCAAGGCCAAGATCCGGGACGACCACATCCCCTACCGGGTCCCGAGCAGCGCCGAGCTGCCGGACCGGCTCCGCCCCGTGCTGGCCGCCACCTACCTCGTGTTCAACGAGGGCTACGCCGCGACCTCGGGCGACCAACTCGCTCGCCCGGACCTCTGCCTCGAGGCGATACGCCTCGGCCGCGTCCTGGCGTCGCTCATGCCCGACGAGCCCGAGGTGCTGGGCCTGCTGGCGCTGATGCTCCTGATCGCCGCCCGTCGTCCGGCGCGCACGGCCCCGGACGGTTCGCTGGTCCCGCTTCCCGAACAGGACCGTGCCCTCTGGGACCCCGGCGAGATCGCCGAGGGCCAGGCGCTCGTGCGGTCCTGCCTGCGGCGCAACGCCCCCGGTCCCTACCAGGTCCAGGCGGCCATCAACGCGGTGCACGCCGACGCACCGAGCGCGGCCGCGACGGACTGGCGCCAGATTCTCGCCCTCTACGACCAGCTGCTCGACATGGACCGGTCGCCGGTGGTGGCCCTGAACCGGGCCGTCGCCCTCGCAGAGGTCGAGGGCGCGGAGGCGGGGCTGGCCGCCCTCGAGGGGCTGCCCCTCGAGGAGTACTACCTGCTGCACGCGGTGCGGGCCGACCTGCTGCGCCGTCTGGGCCGCAACGCTGAGGCCGCCGCCGAGTACGAGTCTGCCCGTGCCCTGACCGACAACGAGGCCGAGCGAGCCTTTCTCCGCCGGGCCAGCGCCGCCGCGGCCGGGCACCCGGGGCGATGACAGACTCGGGCCTGTCATGAAGGTGCACCTCGTCGACGGGACCTACGAGCTGTTCCGGCACTTCTTCGGGGCGCCGCCCCATCAGAATGCAGCGGGGCGGGAGGTGGCCGCCGTCAGGGGAGTGGTCGGCTCCGTGCTCCAGCTGCTGAGCGAGGGCGCCACGCACGTGGGCGTCGCGACCGACCACGTGATCGAGTCCTTCCGTAACGAGCTGTGGCCGGGGTACAAGACCGGGGAGGGCATCGACCCGGACCTGTGGTCGCAGGCCTGGCCCCTCGAAGAGGCCCTGGTCGCCCTGGGGGTCGTCGTCTGGCCCATGGTGGAGCTCGAGGCAGACGACGCCCTGGCCAGCGCGGCGGCGGTCGCCGGCGACGACGGCCAAGTCGAGCAGGTCATCATCTGCACGCCGGACAAGGACCTCGGGCAATGCGTGCGTGGCACCCACGTCGTGCAGCTCGACCGGCGCAAGGGCCAGCTGGTCGACGAGGGCGGCGTCGTTGCCAAGTTCGGGGTTCGTCCGACCTCCATCCCCGACTACCTGGCGCTGGTCGGTGACAGCGCGGACGGGTTCCCTGGTCTGGCCGGCTGGGGAGCCAAGTCGGCCGCCGCCGTGCTGGCCCGGTGGGGGCACGTCGAAGACGTCCCGGCGAACCCGGCCGACTGGGACGTGGCCGTGCGCGGTGCGGCGAAGCTCGCGGCGACGCTGCAGGAAGGCCGTGACGACGCGGCGTTGTTCAAGGAGCTGGCCACCTTGCGGGTCGACCGCTCACTGTTGGGACAGGCCGAGGACCTCCGGTGGCGCGGGCCGACGGGCGAATTCGCCCGCATCTGCGAAGAGATCGACGCCCCCGGCCTCTTGCGGCGCGCGGAGGCGCTGGCCCCCACGCGCTGAGGGACCGGGGCGCGGGGTCGTGCCTTGCCTAGACTCGACGACCGGTGACGGGGCTCGCCCCACCGGCTGAGAGCCGGTCGTACGTCGCCCGCCGGATCGCCGCGGCGACCGGAGGGCTCGACCCCTTCCGCCCGCGGGCGCCCGGGGCGTTGCGGTGACGACCGCTTGGCGCGTTCTCTCCCTGGACCACCGCGACCCCCTCGTCCCGTTCGAGGAGATCGTCCGCCTGATCGACCTGGCCGGGACGTCGATGGCGGCGCCCTACAGCCGGAGTGACGTCGTCGAGGCGCTGAACGAGCACCAGCCGGCGGCGGCGGTGCTGGCCTCGGGCCAGCTGGTCGGAGTGGCCGTCGCCGCGCGTGGCCGGCCGCGACGCGCACCTCCTGGCTCTGGCGCTCCACCCCCAGTGGCGGAGCCGCGGCATCGGGTCCGCGCTCTTGCGCGAGTTGGACCAACAGGTCATCCATCACGGCGCGCACCGCGTGCTGGCCCTCGTCGAACCGGGGCAGGTGGGTGAGGTCGCGTTCTCGCACCAGGGCTTCGAGCGCTGGACGGACTGCACCTCTACGTCCGGGCCGCATCCATGGTCCCCGAGGAGCTGGCGATCGTCGAGCGGTACGGCGGGCACTTCCCCGCCTCGGGGTTGTGGGAGGACATGAAGGGCTTCTCGACGACCAAGGAGTTGCTCGATCGGCGGATCGTGGCGCCGCTCTCGCACTCCGAGCTGGCGGACCGGATCGGGTTGCGGCCGCCGGCCGCCGTCATGCTGTTCGGGCCACCGGGGACCGGGAAGACGTCCTTTGCCAGGGCCATCGCGTCGCGGCTCTCCTGGGCCTTCGTGGAACTGCATCCCTCGCTGCTGGGCCACGGTGCGGAGGCCGCTGCGAGGCTGCGGGACGCGCTCGGGGATCTGGGCCATGTGGACCGGCTGGTCTGCTTCATCGACGAGGCGGACGAGATCGCCTCGTCCCGCGACACCCGGCCGGAGAGCCAGCCCATCGTGAACGAGTTGTTGAAGGCCATCCCGATCTTCAAGTCCCGGCCCGGTCGCCTGATGGTCATGGCCACGAACTCCATCGCGGCCATCGACCCGGCCATGCTCCGGCCGGGTCGCTTCGACCTCATCATCCCGATCGGTGCGCCCGACCGCGGTGGGCGGGAGGAACTGACCGGGGAGTTCCTCGGCGCGTGCGATCCCGGGGAACTGGCGGAGCGGACCGAGGGGTTCACTCCCGCCGACTTCGCACTGGCCGCGCAGCGGGCCGCGCAGCTCGCCTTCGAGCGGGCGCTCGGCGGCGGTGATGCCGACGTCACGGCCGCCGACTGTCTCGACGCCGTGTCGCGCACCAAGCCGTCCGTCAACAAGGAGGCCGCCGCTGCATTCGACGACGAGGCGGCCACCTTCGCGCGCCTCTGAGGGCCCGGAGCTACCGGGCGGCGCCGACCACCGGCGCAGGGCCCGAGAGGGTGAGCGGGAGGATGTAGAGGTCGCGGCTGTTCGGGAACCCCACGGCTCCGGGGACCCAGGCGTGGAACGCCATCCAGTACGCGCCGGTCGCGCCGGCGAACACCGACTCGCCGCCCGGGCCCAGCACGCCGGCGCCACTGGAGAGGATCGGGCGTGGAGACGTGTCCGCGCAGGGGCCGAGCGGACCGCTGCAGGCGGCCACTCCCACCGCGTAGTTCGCACCGTCCCAGTTGTTGCCCGAGAAGAAGAGGAGGTAGCGCCCACCGGCGGTGACGAGGTCGGGGGCCTCCACCGTGCCGGCCTCCCAGGCCTGGCCGGGGGTGAGCAGGACGGTGGGGGTGGCGCCCGGGGCGAACGCCGTCCCGGTCTGGTCGAGCTGCTCGGACCAGATCTTGGACGACCCCGGCCCCCCCGACTTCCACACCAGGAACAGTCCGCCGTTGGGGTCGATGAAGGAGGCGGGGTCGATGGAGCCGCCGAGCGCGGTCTGGCACTCGAGCGGCGCCGTGGACCGGTCGGTGAACGGCCCCTGGGGCTGGGTGGCGGTCGCGACCGAGATGCACTCCCGGCCGCTGCCGGCGACGTTGGCCGCGTAGTAGAGCACGAAGGTCCCGCCGATCATGGCCAGCCGCGGGAGCCCACGTGTAGTGCGACTGGGCCCAGGCAGGCAGGCTCGGCAGCGCGTTGCCGACCGCGGTCCAGTGCGTCAGGTCGGTGGACTGAATGATCTGGATGTTCCCCGCCACCGAGTTGGTCGCGTAGGCGTAGTAGGTCTGGCCGACGAGGATGACCGCCGGGTCGGGGAAGTCGAATGGGTAGACGAGACCGGTGCTCTGTCCACCATCGAGCTCGGTGCAGGGGCCCGAGACCGCCGAGATGTCCTTGGCTGCCTGGTCGTTCTGGCCGGCGCTGATCTGGCCCAGCGCGTTCTGGACGCCGCCCAGGCAGGTCTGCAGCGTGGCGATGCTGGCGCCCTGGAGGAGGGCGTGCGCGGTGGTGGTGGTGAGCGTCGAGTTGGTCGTCGCCAGCTGGCTCATGGTCGTGGCGATCGACGCCTGCAGGGTGGCGCGCCGTGCGGTGGTCATTGCGCTGGCGTAGCGGGTGAGCGCCACGTCATGGCGCAGCGTGGCCAGGAGCGCGTCGGCCGCGGCAAGCGCCGTCTTCTCGTTGCGTGCCCGGGTCCGGGCGGTGACGTCGGTCCACACCGCCGCCACCAGCAGGGCGGCACACAGCGTGACGACGGCAGCGAGGAGCCAGCGTCCCCGTCGAGCCCGGCGCGGGTCAGCCACTCGAGGCCGCCGCACTCGAGCAGCTCGCCGAGACCGATTGCAGCGCCGTGATGGCCCGGCCCTTCCTGCCGATGGCGAGCGCGTTCAGTGCGCGTTCCACGCCCCCGAGGCAGGTCTCGAGGGAGGAGATCTGGGAGGACTGCTGGGACACGTGGGCCTCGGCGGCGGCCAGGGCTGCCTGCGCCCCCTTCAGTTGGGAGGCGTCCTGGTTCAGGGCCGTGGTGTCGCTGCCGACCTGTGCGGTCAGGAGTCCGAGATTGCGGCGGAGGGTGGCCAGCCGGGCCGAGACGTCGCTCGTGTCGTGCCGGGTCACGACGAGCGACGACTGGGCCTGGTCGAACTGGTCGTGCACCTGCACCTGGTCGTCGATGAGGTAGCCCAGCGCGGCGGCGAAGAGGGCGCCGACCGCGAGGCCCGTGATCCAGCGCCACCGGCGTGTCAGCCGCCGTGCGCGGTTCACCCCTCCCTCATCCGCCGAGGTAGCTGGTCGACAGTGCCTCCTCCATCTCCGCCGGCGAGCCCTGATGGGCGATGACGCCCTGCAACACCACCGCCGCGGCGTCGGCGATGGGCAGCGCGGTGCGGGCGAACTGCTCCACCAGCAGGATCGACAGGCCTCCCGCCGCCAGCTCGCGGACCTTGTCGTAGAGCTGGGCCACCACGATCGGGGCCAGCCCGAGCGAGAGCTCGTCGAGCAGGAGGAGCTTCGGGTCCGTGGCGAACGCCCGGGCCAGGGCCAGCATCTGCTGCTCCCCGCCCGACAGCGTGCCGGCCAGCTGCTTGCGCCGGATGCTCAGCTGGGGGAACTGCGTGAAGGCCACCTCCTCAATCCGGTCCATCGGCACCCCGACCTGGGTGGCCATGAGGAGGTTCTCCCGCACGCTGAGGTTGGGGAAGATCCCCCGCCCCTCGGGCACGGTGCAGATGCCGAGGCGGGCGCGGCCGTCGGCGGAGACCCCGGTGACGGGCCTGCCGTCGAAGCGCACCTCGCCGCCGCTCGGGGCGAGGATGCCTGCGCAGACGTTGAGGAGCGTGGTCTTGCCTCCCCCGTTGGGCCCGAGGAGGGCCATCACCGATCCCGACCGGATGGCGAGGCTCACTCCGTGCACGACCTCGATCGGGCCGTAGCCCGCCCGGACGTCGTGCAGCTCGAGGATCGGCGTCGCCTCGCTCACGGGGCACCCAGGTAGGCATTCACCACGGTGGGGTCGTTCTTGACCTGCTCGGGCGGCCCGCTGGCGATGATCTCGCCGTAGTCGAGGACGTGGATCAGCTCGCAGGTGCCCATGACCAGCCCGACGTCGTGCTCGACCAGGCAGATGGCGAGGCCTCGCTCGTCGACGAGACGGCGGAGCAGCTCCCCGAAGGCCGCCGTCTCGTGCTCGGTCTGCCCGGAGGCCGGCTCGTCGAGGAGGAGCACCGTGGGTTGTGTCATCAGGGCCCGGGCCACCTCCACCACCCGGGCCCGCGCCGTCGGCAGCTCGCTCACGTCGCGCTCGGCGACGTCGCCCAGACCCACCAGCTCGATGATCCGGTCGGTCTCGGCGCCGACCGCGATCCGCCCCCGCCGCCCCCATGTGTTGCGGATCTCGCCGGCGACCTTGATGTTGTCCCGCACCGTGAGCGACGTGAACAGCTCGAGCCGTTGGTACGTGCGGGCCAGGCCACGGCGCGCCCGCGCCGCCGGCCCCGCCTTGGTCACGTCGTGCCCCTCGATCATCACCCGACCGGCACTGGGCTCGAGCAGCCCGCTGACGACGTTGAACAGCGTGGTCTTGCCGGCCCCGTTGGGCCCGATCAGCCCGGTCACGCCTCCGGCGGCCACCGACAGGGACACGTCGCTGAGCACCTGGGCCCCTCCGAAGGCCATGGAGACACCCGAGACCTCAAGAGCGGGCATCGGCGACCCCCTCCACCGCGGGCAGGCCGCCCACCGCGGCCGGCACGGCCGCCGGACGGCGAGGCGCAGCGGCGATGGCGACGGGGCCGGCACCGAAGGCCTCGGGCCGCGCCAGCCTGCCCAGCGCCGGGAGCGCCAGCGCGATCAGCGCCGTCGCCAGCACGAACCACCAGTTGCCCATGACCTTGGTCAAGACGAGCAGGTAGGCCACCACCTCGGCGAGCACGCCGAGCGCCAGCACTCCCTTCACCCGCCACAACGGGCGGTAGTTCTCCACGATCTGGGGCACGGCCCCGCTCGGGTTGCGGCCCAGGCTGACCCCGATGAGCGCCGGGGCCACCAGGGACAGGTTGGCCATCACGCTCCAAAAGCCGCCGCCCCCGGCATCGGTGCTCAGGTTCGTGAAGGTCGCGGTCAGGGCCTGGAACGCGGTCCCGGCCAGGATCCCGCCCATGAGGGCACCGGCGACGCTGCCGATGCCCCCGACCACCGTCAACATCACGAGGGCCAGGCTGATGAAGATGATGAACGACGTGTCGCTGACGCTGCCCGACGCGGCGGAGAGCAGGATGCCGCCGAGCCCGGCGATGGCCGCCGAGAGCATGAACACGGACAGCTTCAGCCGGACCAGGTTCTGCCCGAGGGTGGCAGCGGCAGCCGGGCTGTCCTTCATGGCGGTCAGGCGCCGTCCGTAGCTGCTGCGGCGCAGCGCGATGAGCCCGATGCCGAGGAGCACGAAGATGCAGACCGAGGTGGTGAGGAACGTCTTCGTCGAGTTGAGGTCGACCGGCCCGATCTTGAGCGGCGGGATCGACAGCGTCCCGTTGGGGAAGATCGAGAAGTGGACATGGAAGATGGGCAGGACGTGCGGTGCGATGTCGGCGATGATCATGTCGGACACGAAGACGCCGAAGGCGAGGGTGGCCAACGCCAGGTAGAGGCCGCGCAGACGGAGGGCCGGCAGGGCGATGAGACCGCCGACGACGGCCGTCACCACCACGCCGAGGAGCAGTCCCCACAACGTGATGCGCTGGCTCGTCCCGCTGCCGGAGAGACCGAGGTGGAACACGATGATGGTGGCGATGGCCCCGAAGGAGACCGGAGCGAGGTTGATCTCGCCGGCGTAGCCGGTGAGCAAGGTGAGTGACAGGGCGATGATGGCGTAGGTGATGCCGACGGTGAGGGCTCCCATGTCGTTGGTGCCCATGATCTGCTCCAGCGCCAGCACGACCAGCACCAGGACGGCGCCCCAGGTGACGGCGGAGCGGATGGTGGGCACCGTGAACCGCTCCCTCGTGCGCAGCAGGGTGGCGCCCCGCAGGCGGTCCTGGGGCAACACCAGGAGGACGACGAAGAGCACGATCATCGGCAGGGCGATGCGGAAGTTCGAGGCCCAGGACCACGACGACGGGAAGTAGCCGAGCACGTATGTCCCCGCCAGGCCGAGGACGAGGGCCCCGCCGAAGGTCCGCCAGATGCTGCGGAGCCGCCCGAACATGGCGGCGGCGATGGAGTCGAGCACGAGCAGGGTCAGCACGTGGACGTCGAGGGTCCCCCCGCTGATGGGCGTGATGAGGATGCCGGCCAGCGCGGCCAGGGCGCCTCCCAGCGCCCAGGAGAACGCCGCCAGCCGCTGGGGCCGCCCACCGTTGAGCTGCAGCAGCTCGGGGTTGTCGACCACGGCCCGCATGGCCACCCCGGTGCGGGTGCTCGTGAACAGCAGGCGGATCCCCACGGCGATGAGGACCCCGCAGCCGAGCGCGATCGCCTCGTGGTCGGTGACGAAGACCCCGAAGACCTTGAACTTCGCCGCCTCGCCGAAGAACAGGTCGTCGGTCCGTGGCACGCCGGGATTCCAGATCCACTGGGCCAATGCGATCAGCCCGAGCATGATGCCGATGGTGACCACGATCTTGGTCACGTCCGCCGTCTGTCGCAGCCCCCGCATGATGCCGAGGTAGAGGACCGCGCCCAACAGCG
Source organism: uncultured Acidimicrobiaceae bacterium (assembly GCA_963730395.1). Taxonomy (GTDB): domain Bacteria; phylum Actinomycetota; class Acidimicrobiia; order Acidimicrobiales; family RAAP-2; genus Bog-473. The sequence continues at coordinate 46,208 of CAVSSK010000007.1, forward strand.
GGGCCAGGACCGCGATGACGGCGAACAGCGCCAGCGGTGCCGGCCAGTTCCAGCCGTAGCGGAACTGCCAGTAGGTGAAGGCCGCCAGCATGGCCATGGCGCCCTGGGCGAAATTGAAGATGCCCGATGTCGTGTAGGTCAGGACGAGACCCGACGCGGCGATCCCGTAGACCGCGCCGGTCACCAGTCCGAGGATGGTGTAGGTGAGGAACAGGTGCACGGCCCGAGCTCCTGTCGCTCAGCCGGACGAGCCGATGTCCGGTGAGCTCACCCCTGCGGCTTGATCACCGACGAGGTGGCGTACTGGGTCGCGTAGCCCTGGGCGTTGAGCGGCGTGCCGACCACGGACCCCGAGTTCGGGGCGACGTACTTCGACGAGCAGTCGAACGTCCCGAGCTTCGTCGGGTAGGCCTGCACCCACTTGGTGCCGCTGAGCTTCATCAGGAGGCCGCAATTGGGCGGGATGTTCTTGGCCGGGTTGCCCGAGGCGTTGAGGCCACCGCCGGTCCAGCTGGTGACCTTGGAGAGGTGGTTGATCATGCACTGGCGGGTCAGCGTCGAGCCGCACGCCTTGGCCTCGGTGGCCCAGAGGAGGAACGAGGAGGTGGACTGCTCGCCCAGCTGCGAGGTGAGGCCGCCGTACTTCTTCAGGATGGAGAGGTACTGGGCGACGGCCGGAACGACCTTGGCGGCCTCGAGAGGCTCGTAGGACAGTCGGACGTAGATGTTGTTGCCGAGCCCGGCCGTGTTCCACTTGGCGAAGGCCGCCGTGTACGCGCCGGAGTCCTCGACCCAGACCGGGTTGTACCCGATCTGGTTCTCCGCCTGCAGGGCGCCGTAGAGGGTCGGGCCCGGCGTGGAGTCGTTGTAGACGACCTTGACCCCGCAGCCCTGGAGCTTCTGCACGAACGGGGTGTAGTTGGCCTCGCCGTTGTAGTTGACCTGGAACGGGCAATTGACGAACTTCCAGCCGGTCGCCGTGTAGGCCTGCACGGCCTTGGCCATAGACGCCTGCTGGGTGGACAGGGTGGAGTTGTACTCGCCGGCGGCCTGGGTCTTGGCCTTGCCGAAGAGCTTCGTCGCCTCGTAGGCCGACGACACCGGGCTGGCGTTCGCGGGGTTCGGCGATGCCTGGTACATCTCGTAGGCGTTGGCCACGACCGGGGCGACCGTGAAGCCGGGCACGGCGGCGAGATTGCAGCCGAGGCGGGTCTGCTCGGCCACACCGTCCAGTGCGAAGCCCTCGCCGACGAGCATGAAGTCCTTCTTGCAGGCCTGGGTCATCACGTTGCCGACGTTGGTGACGGCGGCGTCGTAGTAGTCACCGACGATCTGGCGCCCGTTGATGCCGCCCTGGGCGTTGCACCAGGCGACCATCGCTTTGACGGCGTCGCCCATCTCCTGGTCGAGTCCGGGCACGCCCGAGAAGCCCCGGTCGTCGCCGTAGGCGATGCTGATCGTCGAGTTGGTCACGCCCTGGTCCGTGGCGCCGGTGGCGCTTCCCTTCCCACAGGGCGAGGGCAACGTGCCGAACTTGGAGGAGCTCGTCGAGGACGCGCCGGACACCGTCGGGGCGACCACCACCCCGGTTGCCGTGAGCGTGCCGAGCAGCAGCGCCACCCCCACCGCCCGCATCCCCGTGATCCTCTTCATGGAAAACCCCCTGTCCGCGGAGTCAGGCCTCCGTGGCTCTGCTCCGGACACCCCGTCGGAACCGTAGAACAGGTTCCTGTTTGCCGGGGCACACTAGCAACCCGGCGTCCGGAATTCTTTGCGGGTCGATGTGCGCCGGGGCATTCTCGTCGACCGAGCCCGGTCGGGGGAACTACGCGGCGTCCGCGGTCTGAATGTGGTACCGCTCGATGTAGTCCCTGAACTCCGTGTCGAGGCCGGGGTAGGTCCAGCCGAAATCTGCGGGGTCGTAGCGATGGCGGCCGAAGGCGTCGGGCGGCCTGTTCGCGAGGAAGGCATGCATCCGCCGGGCATGCAGCGGGCCGACCTCCTCGCCGAAGTTGCGGTACAGCGCGCGGACGGCCTCCACCGGATCGGCCATCAGCGTGTCGTAGTGCAGGTGCTGGCACCAGCCCTCCCCGGCCCTCTCGTCGAACGCCATCGCCGAGTGCAACGCGAAGGCGCACTTGCGCTTCCACTCCTCGGCAGTGGGGCGCGGGTCGCTCCGGCTGGTCAGCACGCGCTGCCCGGCGTTGGCCAGGCTCGCCAGCGACGTGACGACGGGCCCGGGGTCCCGGTGGGTCCAGATGACCCTGGCGTCGGGGTAGGCGGTGAGCATGGCGTCGAGGTGCCACAGGTGGTTGGGCGTCTTGAGGATCCAGCGTTCGGTGGGCTGGCGCGACTGGAGGGTCTGGAGGGCCAGGCGGTGCTGGGCGTAGGCGGGTGTCATGTCGGCCTGCTCCAGCCAGCGGGCGTAGGACGGCACATGGGCCTGGGTCTCGAGGGCGAGGGCACGCACGTCGTACATGAAGAGCGCGACACACTCCTCGGCCAGGGTGGCCCCGAAGGGGTGCATGGCCTTGAGGGGAGGGTTCAGCTTCATGAGCCCTTCGAGGTCCTTGGCCGTCCGCGCGATGCGGGGATCCTCCGCCGCCTCCTCGAGCGTGGTGGGCGGGACCGGGTGCGCCGCCTCCCACTGGAGGAGCGGCCGGGCGACGGGATCGAGCCCCAGCAGCAGGGACAGCACGCTGGTCCCGGTGCGCGGCAGTCCGACGATGATCCAGGGGCGCTCGATGCGCTCGTCGCGCACCTCGGGGTGGTCCTGGGACCACCGGTGCAGCTCGATCCGGTTGGCGAGGGACGACGCGAGCATCTTGGAGACCAGGATGCGCCCGAACGTGGTCAGGTCGGCCTCGTCCTGGCAGGAGCGGAGGAACACCTCGAGCGGCTCTCGATAGGAGTCGCTCCCGAAGTCGTCGGAGCCGGCCATCTTGGCCGCCGACGCCGTCACGGCGGCCGGCGTCAGCTTCGGCACCTCGAGTCCGAGGCGGGCCAACCGTGCCCCGGCCCAGTTGAGGGCCAGCAGGGGCCGGGCCCGCAACTCGGAGTCGCGCCACGTGTACTCGATCCCGCTCACGTCGGCGCTGCCGCCCCAGCGACCCTGGACCTCGACGACCGTGCGGCCCACCGATCGACGGGTCTCGTGCTCGTCGAGCGCCCGGCCCGCCTCCTCCATGGTCACGCGGCGGCCCACGAAGGGCCGGATCGCCCCGGCGGCGGCCAGCCGCAACAGGTCGGCGTGGATCTCGTCGGCGACGTCCCGGCCGAACGGGTTGAAGCCGAAGCGGCGCATCCCCGGGTCGACCGATTCCGCCCACGCCACCATCACCGCCACGATGTCGATGTTCCCGATGCAGGCCATCCGCAGTGGTCGCCCCGTCATGCCGTTGGCGTCGTCGTCGGCGAATCCGACCGCCAGATAGCGACCACCGTGGGCCGTGCAGCGCCACGAGCGCTCGGTGAAGTCGCCGCCGGTCAGGTCGTAGACCACGTCGGCCCCGACATCACCGGTGGCGCCCAGCACGGCCTCGACGAAGTCCTCGGCGGTGTGGTCGATGACGAGATCGGCGCCCAGCGAGGCGCACAGCGCCCCCTTCTCGGGCCCCCCGGCCACGGCGATGACCCGGGCACCGGCGGCCTTGCCCAGCTGGATGCCGGCCGTGCCGAGCCCGCTGGCGGCGGAGTGCACCACCAGGGTCTCTCCGGCCTGGAGGCGTCCCCTCTTGAACAGCGCCAGATGGGAGGTCTGGAACGTCAGCAGGAAGGCGGCGGCCTCGGCGTCGTCGAAGCCGGGGGGAGCGTCGAAGACCGAGATGACCGGCGCGATCGCGTACTCGGCGATGCCGCCGAGCGCGTTCTTGGTGATGGCGACCACCCGCTTGCCCAACCACGAGTCGTCGGCGCCCTCGCCCACCTGGTCGACCACGCCGCACACGTCCATGCCGAGCGTGAACGGCGGAGGCGTCGGCACCGAGACGAGGTTCCCGCGACAGCGATCGATGTCGTTGAAGTTCAGCGAGGCCGCACTCACCTTGACCCGCACCTCGTTCGGACCGGCCTCGGGGCGCTCGACGATCTGCACCGCCAGGACCTCCCCGGGTTGACCATGGCGGGTCACCTGCAAGGCCTTCATGTCTGCCACGCGCCGTCCCCCTTTGCGTTGGTCCCCGGGCATGCCGAGACGTCGGCGACGGACTCCCGGGACGATGGGAGGCTACCCGCTGGGTCCGGACCGGTCGCTGGGGAGCCGCCTGCGAGCGGAGGGAGTGGGATTCGAACCCACGGAGGCTCGCACCTCGCAGCTTTTCAAGAGCTGTGCATTCGTCCGCTCTGCCATCCCTCCAGCGGGATCACATGGTAGGGGGAATATCACCAGGCTGACGGGGTGGTGCCACCATTGAGAGCGATCGTGCGCCGCCTTAGCCTGACTGGGGCGCACCATGGGCGCCACGGTGTACTGGCAGGCCACGGCGGTCACCCTGGTGGGCCTCGTCGTCGGTGTCCCGATCGGCGTCGCGCTCGGTCGGGTGATCTGGCGGGCCTTCGCGCTCAACATCGGTGTGGTGCCCGAACCGGTGGTCGAGGTCGGGCTCATCGCGGGCCTCATGGCGGCGGTCCTGGCGGGAGCGTTCGTCCTCGCCATCGGCCCCGCGTTGGCGGCAGCACGGGCGCGGCCGGCCCGGCTGCTCCGGGTGGAGTGACGGGGCGGCGCCGTCTCAGCCGCCCACCCACTCGGCCAGCTCGACGACGAGGCCCGGCCCGTCGAGGAACACGAGGCGCCGGTCGTGGAAGTCGAACACCTCGTTGCGCGGCGTGATCCCGTGCTCGGAGAGGTGCGCCAGCATGGCGTCGAGGTCGTTGACCCGGAAGCACACGTGGTTGAAGCCGGTCCGCGCCAGCGACCCGGCTCCCGCATCGACCGCCGCCGCGGGCCGGTGGAACCGGAGCAGCTGGACCTCCTGGTGCTCCGCTGCGCCGTCGAGCACGAGGGTCACATGGTCGGCTTCCCATCCCGGGATCCCCATGTAGCGGGCGATCACGTCACCGGAGGCCACCACGGCGATGCGCTCGACGAAGCCGAGCAGGCCGAAGAAGCGCCGCGCCTCGTCGAGGTCCGTGACGACCACGGTCATGTGGTCGAAGCCCTCGTTCCTCGGTTCCCCCACGGCGCCCCTCCGATCGGTTCGTGTGCCTTCTTGTCTACCCCTTCGCCGCCGCCTGCTCCCGGGCGTCGCGGGCTCGGCTGTAGAGCCGCCCCCGGGTCGCCTGGTCCAGGATCACCTTGCGCAGCCGCACCACCTTGGGCGTGACCTCGACGCACTCGTCCTCGGCGATGAACTCCAGCGCGTGCTCCAGGGAGAAGGACATGGCCGGCGTCAGCCGCGCGAATTCCTCTGCCGTCGACGAGCGCATGTTGGTCAGCTTCTTCTCCTTGGTCGGGTTGACGTCCATCTCCTCGGCCCGGGCGTTCTCCCCGACGATCATGCCCTCGTAGACCTCCTCGGCGGGGCCGACGATCAGCGTGCCGCGCTCCTGCAGGTTCATCAGGGCGAAGGTCGTGGTCACCCCCCGGCGGTCCGCCACCATGGAGCCGTTGCGCCTGGTGCGAAGCTCGCCGTGCCAGGGCTCCCACCCGTCGAAGACGTGGTGCAGGATGCCGGTGCCCCGGGTCTCGGTCAGGAACTCGGTCCGGAAGCCGATGAGCCCGCGGGCCGGGACCCGGTAGTCGAGGCGGACCCAGCCCGTCCCGTGGTTGACCATCTCGAGCATGGTCCCCTTGCGCAGGGCGAGCAGCTGGGTCACGACGCCGAGATACTCGTCGGGCACGTCCACCGACACCCGCTCCACCGGTTCGTGCACCTTCCCGTCGATCTCGCGCGTCACGACCTGGGGCTTGCCCACCGTGAGCTCGAAGCCCTCTCGGCGCATGGTCTCGACGAGCACGGCCAGCTGCAGCTCGCCGCGCCCCAGCACCTCCCACATGTCGGGCCGGTCGGTCGGGCCGACCCGGATGGCCACGTTGCCCACCAGCTCGGCGTCGAGGCGGGACTTGAGCAGCCGGGCCGTGAGCTTCGTCCCGTCCGCCCCCGAGAGCGGCGAGGTGTTGATGCCGATGGTCATGGCCAGGCTGGGCTCGTCCACCGTGATGGCGGGCAGCGCGATCGGGCGGTCGGGATCGGCCAGCGTCTCGCCGATGGTGACCTCGGCCAGGCCCGCCACCGAGACGATCTCGCCCGGCCCCGCCGACTCGGCCGGCACCTGGTCGAGCGCCTCGGTGACGTAGAGCTCGGTGATCCTGGCCTTCTCCACGGTGCCGTCGAGCCGGCACCAGCCCACCATGGCGCCTTTGACGAGGGTGCCGTTGTGCACCCGGCACACGGCCAGGCGCCCGACGTAGGGCGACGCCGAGAGGTTGCAGACCAGCGCCTGGGTCGGCGCCTCCTCGTCGAAGAAGGGCGCCGGCACGTGCTCGATGATGGTGCGGAACAGCGGCTCGACGTTCACCCCCTCGACGCCCGGCTCGGTGCTCACCCAGCCGGCCCGGGCGTTGGCGTAGAGGATGGGGAAGTCGATCTGGTCCTCGTCGGCGTCGAGGTCCAAGAAGAGCTCCTCGATCTGATGGATGACCTCGGCGATGCGGGCGTCGGCCCGGTCGACCTTGTTGATCACGACCACGACGGGCAGCCGGGCCTCGAGCGCCTTGCGCAGCACGAAGCGGGTCTGGGGCAAAGGCCCCTCCGACGCGTCGACCAGCAGCAGCACGCCGTCGACCATGGTCAGCCCGCGCTCGACCTCACCCCCGAAGTCGGCGTGGCCCGGCGTGTCGACGATGTTGAGCTTCACCCCGCCCCAGCGCACCGCCGTGTTCTTGGCCAGGATGGTGATGCCCTTCTCCCGCTCGAGGTCGCCCGAGTCCATGACCCGGTCCGTCAGCTCCTCATGGGCCCCGAACGCACCGGTCTGGCGGAGCAGGGCGTCCACGAGCGTCGTCTTGCCGTGGTCGACGTGGGCCACGATGGCCACGTTCCTGATGTCCTCGCGCGTTCCCATGGGGGTGCCAACGATAGAGGACCTGGGAGGCGGCTCAGGCGGCCGGCCGCACCGCCACCCCCGCGTGGCTCAGCACCAGTGCCACGGCCTCGGCGCCGAGGGTGAGCGCCGCCGGCTCCGGTTCGACCCGGACGAGGCGGCCGGAGTCGGGCCACCAGCCGATCACGCGCCCCGGGACGGCCCCGCCGCTCGCCCGCAGGGACTCGACGAGGGTCACCAGCGCCAGCTCCGCCCGCACCGAGTCGCGGCGGGGACCGGACAGGACGACGAGGTTGGCGCAGCCCGTGCGGACCTCGGCCCGGCCCCGCAGGGCGAGCAGCGCCGAGTGCGGGCTGTCCCACCAGCGGTCGCGTCCGATGGTGGGCGGCGACCCCAGGGCGGCCCAGTCGACCGCACACCACAGGCGGGTGGCCCAGGTCACCGCCTCGGCGCCCACCGCGGCCCGGCCCGCCGGCGAGAGCCCGGCGACCCAGCGGTCGAGCTGGGAGGCGCACGGGTTGCCCTCGTGCACCCAACGCGCCGACTCCGCCAGCCGCGTCGCCACCGCCTCGGCGGGGGAGCGGGCCCCGCCGGAGACCAGCAGACGCACGGCCGCCAACCCCAGGCCGCGCCGTGCCGTGCGGGCGGACCAGGCAAAGGGCGTCTGCCCGGCGCCGTCGGCTCCCTCACCGCTGAGCGCGATCCGCACCTCGTGGTCCGTGACGCGGAACGGGCCCGCTCCGGCCCGGCGGACGGCCAGCCGGGCGAGCATCGCCTTGGCGTCGCCGAGCGCGGCTGCGCCACGAGGAGGCATCGACCTCGGCGGCCGGTGCCACCAACAGGTCGGTCAGGCGGTCAGCCATGGAGCCCGGCGCCCCGGGTCAACCAGGCGGAGAGATGGGAGGCGATCGCCCGGAGGTGCTCCTCGCGCACGTCCTCGACGCCGTAGCGGCCGGTGGCCGACTCGAGCAATGCGAGGCGGAAGGGTGGCGCCCCGCTTCGCAACGTCTCGAGCAGCGCGAGGAAGTGCAGGGACCGCCGTTCGCTCGCCCAGGCCGCGCCGGTCGAGAGCCCGAGCGCGCACAGCGACGCGGTGCCGCGCTGGGGCAGGCCGACCAACAGGTCGAAGGTCCCGTGGAGCACCACGCGTCCACCCGAGAGGGGGATGGCGACGCGGTCATCGGTGCGGGGCATCCAGCCCGGAGCGAACCGGGGGACCATGTCCTTGAGGTTGCCGGCGTGCACTGCCACCGCGTCGGCGAGCGCGGCCCGTCCCGCTGCGGGCAGTGACTCGATGTGGCCCACTATGCCGTCGTCCCCGTGAGCCCGCAGTGCGTCGAGCGCGTCGGCCAGCGGGTCGCCGAGGTCCCCCCGGCCCACCAATTGCCGGAACACCGCGTGCACGAGACACGACAGCACGAGTTCGTCCGTGAGCCCCTCGTCGTCGTGCCATCCCGCGGCTCCCCCGAGCACCTGGCGCGGCCCGAGGAAGAGAGCGGGGGCGTCGTCACCCCGCGCCGCCACCACGCCGTAGGCGGCGTCCTCCAGCCAGGCCCGCAGGCCGCCGGGCAGGTCGGGGTCGAAACGCGGCCGGGCCAACGTGTCGCCGCGCAACTGTGCCAGCACCTCCCGCCCGCTGCCTCGATGGGCCGACGAGCCTCCCGGGGGAGCAGGCCGGAGCAGCGGGCGTGGTGCGACGAGGACCATCGGCGCAGTGTGCCCACGGGGTGTGACATTCACCTACCCTGGCAACTGCATGGCACTGGCCCTCGTCCCGATGGCGCCCGCCACGGACGCCGCCTTCTTCGCGATCTTCGGCGTCTTCATCGTCGCCCTGGTCGCGTTGATCGTCATCGTGATCGTGTGGGCGGTGCGCCACGACCTCGCCGGCCGGAAGGCATGGCGGCAACGTCAGGAGGCGGCGCAGCGCCCCCCTCCGTCGGGATCCGCGCCGTGAGCGACGTGGCCGGCAGCGACGGAGCGGCACCCACCTGGTCGCAACGCCTCCGCGCCCGCTGGTCGCAACGGCCTGGCGCCGCAGACGGACGGCGCGGCCCGGCCCCGCCGCGGACGGCGTTCGTCCTGGCCGGCGGCGGCAGCCGGGGCGCGGTCCAGGTGGGCATGCTCGAGGAGCTGATCCGGCGCGGCATCATGGCGGACCGTGTGTTCGGCGCCTCGGTCGGCGCCATCAACGGAGCCTCCTACGCCGGCAACCCGACCCTCGAGGGGGTCGAGCACATGGCCACCATCTGGCGCGGCGTGAAGGGGACCGACATCTTCCCCCGTGGCACCTTCGACGGACCGTGGGCCTTCCTGCAGAAGCGCACGTCCGTGCACGCCAACTCGGGCCTGCGCGCCATCATCGAGGCCGGCATCGACTACGAGAACCTCGAAGACGCCGCCATCCCGGTCGAAGTGGTGACGACGTCGCTCACCGACGGGCGGGAGCGCTGGATCACCTACGGGCCCGCCGTCGAGGCCATCCTGGCCTCCTCGGCCATTCCGTCCATCTTCCCCCCGGTGACGATCGACGACGACGTGCTGGTCGACGGTGGCGTCGTCAACAACGTCCCCATCAGCCGCGCTCTCGCCGCTGGATGCCGTCGCATCTACGTGTTGCTGTGCGGCCCACTGCACTTCCACCCGCCCCCGCCGCGCCGGCCGGCAGAGGCAGCGCTGACGGCGTTCTTCGTGGCCATCCACGCGCGCTTCGTGCGCGAGCTGGCCTCGCTGCCCCCAGGCGTCGAGGTCGTCGTGTTCAGCGGCGGCGGCGAACCGTCGGGTCAGTACCGCGACTTCTCTGCGACGGCGACCCTCATCGACGAGGGCCGCGCCGAGGTGGCCGCCGTCCTCGATCGCTACGCCGGGACCTCGCACCAGTTGGCGGACCCCCTGCCCGCGCCGCTCGTGACGCCGTGAGTGGCGACCGCTACCTCCTGACCAACGCCGCCCCCGAGGCGATGGACCGCTTCACCGCCTTCGCCACCCTCTTCGACCCCTCGACCTTCCGTCACCTCGACGGGCTCGGCCTCCAAGCTGGCTGGCGCTGCTGGGAGGTGGGCGCCGGCGGCACCACGGTCGTCTCGCATCTCTCGCGGCGCGTCGGCCCGGACGGGCACGTGCTGGCCACCGACATCAACCTGTCGTGGGCGGCGGGCGCCGCGGCGGCCAACGTCGAGATCCTCGAGCACGACGTCGCCACCGGACCGCCCCCCGGAGGGCCCTTCGATCTCGTCCATGCCCGCCTCGTCCTCGTCCACGTGCCTGCACGCGACGCTGCGCTGGCCACCATGGTGGCCACGCTCCGGCCGGGCGGGGTGTTGCTCGTGGAGGATGCCGACCCGGCGCTGCAGCCGCTCAGCTGCCTGGAGGAGACGGGGCCCGAGCAGGCGCTGGCCAATCGCCTGCGCCGCGGCTTCCGCTCGTTGTTGGCCGAGCGGGGCGTCGACCTGGCCTACGGCCGCTCGCTCCCGCGGCGACTGCGGGAGGCCGGCCTGGTCGACGTCGCAGCCGACGCCTCGTTCCCGGTGAGCGACCCCGCCTGCAACCACCTCGAGGTGGCCACGATCAACCTCGTCCGGGGCCAGCTCCTGGACCACGGCGTCGCCACGGAGACCGAGATCGAGCAGCACCTCTCGGCCGTGGCCGCCGGCAGGCTCGACCTGGCCCAACCGCCGATGATCTCCTGTTGGGGCCGCCGTCCTCCCGCCTGACCGGTACCGGCGGGGTCCGTGTCGCCGAGGTCACAGCATCCTGGTGGAATAGGGGGCGTGCCCGACGCCTCACCCGAGCCGCTCTTCCACCCCGCGGTCGCGAGCTGGTTCGCCCGCCGTTTCCCGGCCGGGCCGACGCCCCCGCAGTCGGCGGCCTGGCCGCACATCGCCGAGGGCCGCGACGTGTTGGTCGCCTCCCCGACGGGTTCGGGCAAGACCCTGACGGGGTTCCTGGTGGCCATCGATGCCGCCTACCGCGCCGCCGAGGCCGGCGCCCGGGCCGGCGGCGCTCCCGAGGTGCTGTACATCTCGCCGCTGCGGGCCCTCGCCGTCGACGTGCACGAGAACCTCCACGTCCCTTTGGCGGAGATCCGGGAGGAGGCGGCCCGTCTCGGCTACCCCGACCCCGGGCTCCGCATCGCGGTGCGCACCGGCGACACACCGCCGGCCGAGCGGGCCGCCATGAAGAAGCAGTCACCCGACCTGCTCGTGACTACTCCCGAGTCGCTCTACCTCCTCCTCACCGCACCGTCCTCGCGCGCACTGCTGCGCGGCGTCCGCACCGTGATCGTCGACGAGGTGCACACGCTCGCCCGTGACAAGCGGGGCAGCCACCTGTCGCTGAGTCTCGAGCGGCTCGACGCGCTCGTGAACGAGAGCGGAGGCAGCTTGCAGCGCATCGGGCTCTCGGCGACGCAGCGCCCCCTCGACCTCGTGGCGCGGCTGCTCTCGGGGGTGCACGAGGGCCGTCCGCCCACGGTCATCGTCGACTGCGGGCACGCCCGCGACCTCGAGGTGGCGATCGAGCTGCCCACCACCGAGCTCGAGGCGGTGCTGAGCGGCGGCCAGATGTCCGACATCCTGGACCGCATTGCGGAGCACACCCGCCACCACCGCACCACCCTCATCTTCGTCAACACTCGCAAGATGGCGGAGCGGGTGGCCCACCAGCTGGCCGAGCGGCTCGCCGACGAGGAGCCCGCGCGCGACGGCGACGTCGACGCGTCGCTCCTCGTGGCGGCACACCACGGCAGCCTCTCCGCGGCGCGACGGCGCATCGTCGAGACGCGCCTGCGCGCCGGCGACCTGCGCGCGCTGGTGGCCACCGCGTCGCTCGAGCTCGGGATCGACGTCGGACCGGTCGAGCTCGTCTGCCAGATCGGCTCGCCCCGCGCCATCGGGACCTTCCTCCAGCGCGTGGGCCGGGCCAACCACCACCGGGACGGGACGCCCGCCGGGCGCCTCTACCCGACGACGCGGGACGAGCTGGTCGAGTGCACCGCCCTGCTCGCCGCCGTGCGCGAGGGCCGCCTCGACCTGCTCGAGCCCCCGGTCGCCCCGCTGGACGTGCTGACCCAGCAGTTGGTGGCCGAGGTGGCCTCCACCGAGGAGCGCGACGTCGAGGCGATGTGGGCCATGAGCAGGCAGGCCGCCCCCTACGCCGAGTTGTCGCGCCAGGACTTCGACGACGTGGTGGCGTTGGCCAGCTGGGGGATCGAGACGGGCCGGGGGCGCCGGGGCGCGCACCTGCACCACGACGCCGTGAACGGTCGCCTGCGCGCCCGGCGGGGCGCCCGGTTGGCGGCGCTCACCGGCGGGGGCGCCATCCCGGAGACGGGCGACTACCGCGTCGTGCTCGACCCGGACGGCGTGACGGTCGGCTCGGTGCACGAGGACTTCGCGGTCGAGGCGACCGCGGGGGACATCTTCCTGCTCGGCACCCACTCGTGGCGCGTGGCCAAGGTCGAGGTGGGCACCGTCCGGGTCCACGACGCCGGGGACCTGCCCCCGACGATCCCGTTCTGGCTGGGTGAGGCGCCGGCCCGCACGGCCGAGCTCTCCGAGGCGGTCAGTGACCTGCGCGCCGCGCTCGAGCCCCTCCTGCGCATCGGGGGACGGCGACGGCGCCCGGGCCCTCGTGCGCGAGCGCGCCGGCGTGTCGGCCGAGGTGGCGCAGCAGGTGGCGGCCTACTGCGCGGCCGGGCTGGACGCGCTCGGGCACCTGCCGACTCGCGAGCGGATCGTGGTCGAGCGCTGCTTCGACGAGAGCGAGGGCTCGCAGCTGATCATCCACGCCCCCTTCGGCGGGCGCATCAACCGGGCGCTCGGCCTCGCGCTGCGCAAGCGGTTCTGCGTCTCCTTCGACTTCGAGCTGCAGGCTGCCGCGGACGACGACACGGTCGTGCTCTCACTCGGGCCCCAGCACAGCTTCCCGCTGACCCGGGTGCAGTCGATGCTCTCGAGCGCCAAGGCCCGCGAGGTCCTGACCCAGGCGGTGCTGCCCCACCCGATGCTCGGGGCGCGCTGGCGTTGGAACCTGAACCGTGCGCTCGTGCTCCCACGCATGAACGGCGGGAAACGGCGCCCCATCCACCTGCAGCGGATGGAGGCGGACGACCTCCTGGCTGCGGTGTGGCCGGGCCTGGCTGCCTGTCAGGAGAACGCGCCACCCGGGCCGGTCGGCGTGCCGGACCACGTGCTGGCCCGCCAGACCGTGGACGACTGCCTGCACGAGGGGCTCTCGGTGGAGGGCCTCGTCGAGGTGTGGTCGAGGATCGAGACGGGCGCGATCGAGGTGCACACGGTCGAGTCGTCGGAGCCCTCGCCCTTCTCGCACGCCATCCTGAGCGGCCGCCCCTTCACCTATCTCGACGACGCACCACTCGAGGAGCGGCGCACCCGCGCCCTCTCGCTGCGCCGCGGCCTCGGCCAGCTCGGCCCCGACGGGCTCCCCGTGCCGGCGACCGAGCTGGCGGCGCTCCATCCCGACGCCGTGGCCGCGGTGCTCGACCAGGTGCGCCCGCGGCCGCGCGACCCCGACGAGCTCCATGACCTGCTGCTGTCGCTCGTGGCGGCCCGGCCGCTCCCGGGGTGGTCGGCCTGGTACGAGGCGCTGGTCGCCGCGGGCCGGGCGAGCCGCCTCGACGACTGCTGGGTGGCCACCGAGCGCCGGGACGAGGCGGCGACGCTCGCCTCGGACGACGATGCGGCGGCCGCCTGCATCGCCGGCCACCTCCAGCTGGCGGGGCCGGTCACAGTGGAGGAGCTGGTGGCGGCGGCGCCACTGCCGGCCGGGTCCCCCATGGGGGCGCCGCTGACGGAGGGCCGGGCGCGCACGGCGCTGGCCCGGCTCGAGGTCAAGGGCTCGGCCATCGAGCTGCCCGACGGGCGCTGGTGCGCCCGCAACCTCCTGGTGCGCCTGCACGGTGCCAGCCGCAGCCGGCGCCGCGGCATGGTCGAGGCCGTGCCCATCGCCGACTACGTCCGCTTCCTGACCCACTGGCAGCACGCGACGCCCGACAGCCGCGTCGAGGGGCGGGCGGGCCTGCTCCTGGTGCTCGAGCAACTGGCCGGGATCGAGGCCCCGGCGGCGGAGTGGGAGGCGCAGATCCTCCCGGCCCGCGTCACCGGCTACGAGCCGCGCTGGCTCGACGAGCTGTGCCTCTCGGGCGAGGTGGTGTGGGGACGCCTCACCCCCCGCGCCGAGCGGACCGGCCGCAGTGGCACCCCCTCGCCGGCCACGCCGCTGGCCTTCGCCGTGCGCGACGACCTCGTGACGATCCTGCGCGCCGTGCGGGCCGGGGCGGTCGCGCCCGAGCCGGAGGTCGGGGCGCCGGCCGACGTGCTGGCGGCGCTGCGCACCCGGGGCGCCTGCTTCCGCCCCGAGCTCTCGCCGTTGACCGGGCGGCTCCCGGCCGAGGTGGACGAGGGCCTGTGGGACCTCGTCGCCCGCGGCCTCGTCACCGCCGACGCCTTCTCGGCCGTGCGCTCCCTGCTCTCCGCCCGCGACCGCTGGCGGACCCGGACCGTGCGGCGGCCCTCGGGGCGGCTGGCCCGGCGCCGGGCTCCCGCCGGGACCGGCATCGGGGAGGGCCGGTGGTCGCTCCTGCCCGGGGCAGAGGTGCTCGGGTCGCCCACGGTGGACGACGGCGTGCTGTTGCCGGGCAACGAGGAGCTGGCGGAGTGGGTGGCGCAGCAGATGCTGGTGCGCTGGGGCGTGGTCGCCTGGGAGGTCTGGGGTCGTGAGTCCTTCAAGGTCCCGTGGCGCGAGGTGGTGTGGGCGTTGCGCCGCATGGAGGCACGCGGGGTCGCGCTCGGAGGCCGGTTCGTGGCCGGGCTCTCGGGCGAGCAGTACGCCCTCCCCGAGGCCTTCGAGGAGCTGCAGGCGGTGCACCGCCGCGCCGGCGGCGGCGAGCAGGTGGTGGTCGCCGGCGCGGACCCGCTGAACATGACCGGCTCCATCATCGCGGGCGCCCGCGTGCCGACGCGGCGCAACCAGCGCGTCGTCTACCGCGACGGCATCGTGGTGGACGACCTCGAGGCAGGCTGACGGCGTGGCGCCGAAGCGGACCATCGACCTGAACGCCGACGTGGGCGAGGCATCCGACGCTGCGGGAATCGAGACGGAACGCGCCCTCCTCGGTCTCGTCACCACTGCGCACGTCGCCTGCGGTGGCCACTTCGGCGACGAGGCGACCATGGCCGCGACGGTGGCGGCAGCGCTGGAGCACTCGGTGCGGATCGGGGCCCACCCCTCCTATCCCGATGCCGACGGCTTCGGCCGCCGACCGATGGAGATCGATCGGGACGAACTGGGCGACTCGCTGCGCGGACAACTGCAATCCCTGGCCAAGGTCTGCCGTGCGGCGGGCACGTCCATCGAATCGGTGAAGCCCCACGGCGCGCTCTACGAGGAGGTGGCCAAGGGGGGCGCGATCTACGAGACCCTGCGCGACGTGGTGCGCGAATGCTGCGGTGACGGTATCCCGCTGGTGCTGCCGTCGGGCTGCCGTGCCCTGGCGATGGCCATGCGGGACGGGGTGCCGGCGTGCGAGGAGGGCTTCTGCGACCGGGCGTACCGCTCCGACGGCGGACTGGTCGACCGCGGCACCGCCGGCGCGGTGCTCGGCGACCCCCGGGAAGCGGCCGCACAGGCGCTCAGCCTGGCCCGCGGTGCGGTCGTGGCCAGCGACGGCAGCGTGCTCACGCTCTGGGTGGACACCCTCTGCGTCCATGGAGACTCCGCGGACGCAGTGTCCATCGCGACGGCGGTCCGCCATGCCTTGGCGGACTCGGGGATGGACGTGATCGCGCCGGCGCATGCATGAAGCGGTCCGTCCCCGTCGGGGAGGTGCGCCGCCTCGGTGACCGTGCCTTCCTGATCGGCAGCGCGGACCCGGTGTCGGGCCGGGCCCTGGCGCGGGCGCTCGAGGTCGCGCTGGCCGGGTCGGGACAGGTCGAAGTGGTGTGCGGGTTCGCCACGGTCGCCGTGCTGGTGCCCGACGTCGACGCGGAGCTCGAGGCGGTGCGGGCCGTCGCCCAACAGGTGGTCGCCGCCCGCGCCGCGCACGGCGAAGGAGGCGGCGATCCTCCCGGCCGGTTCCTGACCATCCCGTGCACCTTCGACGGGCCCGACCTACCCGAGGTCGCGGCCGTGGTCGGGTTGGACCCGGGCGCGGTCGTGGCCCAGCTGACGGCGCGGCCCCTCACCGCCGCCGTCGTGGGCTTCTCGCCCGGCTTCGCCTACCTCGACGGGTTGCCCGAGGCGCTGGCTGCGCGTCCCCCGACGCGCCCGCCCGCGCCCACGGGTGCCCGCGGGCTCCGTCGCCCTCGCCAACGGGCACGCCGCCGTGTACCCGACGGCGTCACCGGGTGGCTGGCAGCTCGTGGGTCGCACCGCCGCCACCCTCCTCTCACCCGAGCGCCCCCCCTACGCGGTGCTGGCCCCGGGGGACCGGGTGCAGCTGACCGTGGCCGACACCGCCCTCGAGGGTGAGCGCGAACCGAGCGCGGTGCCGGCGTGGGCGCCGCCCGCCGGCGCCTGCGCCGCCTTCGAGGTCGTCGCACCGGGGCTGCGCGCCGTTGTGCAGGACGGCGGCCGGCGTGGTGTGGCCGCCGTCGGGGTCCCGGCCGCGGGGCCGGCCGACCCGGTGTCGTTCACCCTGGCCAACCGCCTCGTCGGCAACGCGCCGTCGTCCGGGACGCTCGAGCTCACGGGAGGCGGGACACGGCTGCGCTGCCGAGGACGGTGCCATGTCGCGGTGGTGGGCGCCGCACCCGAGCTGCGCGTCGACGGCGCCGCGGTCCCCTCGGCCCAAGTCCTGCCCCTCGAGCCGGGCCAGGTGCTCGAAGTGGGGCCGCTGCGGCGGGGTTGCCGCACCTATGTCGCGGTGGCAGGCGGGATCCTCGGGCCCGAGGTGTTCGGGAGCAGCGCCAGCGACGAGCTCTGCGGTCTGGGTGCGGGGCCCCTCAACGCTGGGCAGCTCCTCTCGGCCGGCCCGTGGGCGCCGCCGCTCGGCGACCACCTGGGCCCCGGCGCGGCGAGCGAGGTGGAGGCCGGCGCCGTCGTGGAGCTCCGCGTCGTGCCGGGCCCGCACCCCGAGTGGTTCGAGCCGGGCTCCTTCGAGCGCCTGGTCGACGCCGTGTTCGACGTCGAGGGGGACAGCAACCGGGTCGGCATCCGGCTGCGAGTCAGCGGCGGCGCCGCAGTGGCGCCACGGTCGCGGCCCGGGGACGAACTGGACTCGCAGGGCGTCGTCACCGGGGCCGTGCAGGTGCCGCCAGGAGGTGACCCGGTCATCCTCATGCCGGACCACGCCACCCTCGGGGGGTACCCCGTGCTGGCCGTGGTGGCGTCGGTCGACCACGGCCTGCTCGGTCAGTGCGCGCCGGGCACGCGGGTGCGGTTGGTCCCCTTCGCGCACCACGAGGCGGATGCGGCATGGCGGGCCGGCCGGCGCGCCCTCGCCGCGGCCGTCGTTGGCCACTACCCGCTGGCGGCCGGCTGAGGTCAGACCAGCAGCTTGACCGCGGTGCCCACGCCGATGACCACGACCACGGCGCGTAGCGCCGGAGCGGGAAGGGCGAGTGCCAGGCGGGCCCCCACGTAGCCGCCGGCGAGGCTCCCGAGCGCGAGTAGCCCGACGGCCTCCCACGCCAGTCCCCCGTGGATGACGAAGACCACGGCGGCGATGCCGTTGACGATCATGGAGAGCACGGCGCGCAGGCCGCTCGTGTGGGCGAGGGACACCGGCAGCGCGAGCCCCAGCACGGCCAGGAACATGACGCCCATGGCGGCGCCGAAGTAGCCGCCGTAGACCGAGGCGGCGAACACCCCCGCCACCAGCAGCACCGGCCGCGTGCGAGGGTGGGCGCCACGGTCGAGGGCACGCCGCAGCGCCGGCTGGAGGGCGAAGAGCGCGGCCGCCCCCAGCACCAGCCAGGGGACCACGCTGTCGAAGGTCGCGGCGGACGTGGTGAGCAGGAGCAGCGCGCCGGCGATCCCGCCGGCCAGCGCGACCGGGGTCAGTCGGAGGAGGCGCCGGGACTGGTCACCGATCTCGCTGCGATAGCCGGCGGCCGAGGCCAGGTAACCGGGCCAGATCCCGACGGTGTTGGTGATGTTCGCCGTCAGGGCGGGATAGCCCAGCCCGAGCAGGATCGGGAAGGAGATCAGGCTTCCGCCGCCCGCCACACCGTTGAAGATGCCGGCACCCACCCCGGCCAGGACGATCAGCACGACATGGGACGCGGGCATGCAGCGCAACAGTACGGGACCTTCCCACCTGGGCGGACCCCGCAGCCGTGCACCGTCGGCGCTCACAGCCAGGGTGTCGAGACCGGGAGCATGTCTCGGGCAGCGCACGGTTCGTCGAACTCCCCCGTGTGATTGGTGCCAGGGCTCAACCCCCTCCCCAAAGGGCGAGCCGAGCGCCTAACGTGCGGCAGCGCGATCGGCGCGCCCGCTCTGCACACCAGGGGAGGTTCCATGGTCAGGCTCACGTGCCTGCTGCGCCGCAAGGAGGGCCTCAGCCCCGCCGAGTTCCACGCGCACTGGCGTGAGGTCCACGGCCCGCTGATCGCGGCCACCAAGAGCGGGAGCCACGTGCTGCGCTACGAGCAGCACCCGCGTCCGCTCGACGACTACTCCGGAGACAGCGACAGCGGCTTCGACGGCGTCACGGTGCAGTGGTTCGAGAGCATGGACGCATACCGGGCCCACATGGCCGAGCCGGACTTCGGCGAGATCTGGGCGGACATCGAGCGCTTCCTCGATACCGACCGTCTCCATTTCGTGCTCACCGAGCACCCACGCGTTGTCATGGGCGACGACGCCGCGTCATTCCCCTTGGCTTGACTGGGGCGGTGGTGACAGGGCCGTCAGTGTCCGCGTGGCGGCGGGATGCTCCGATGCCTCGCCGGTCACCCGCGCCGCCGGTGCCGGCTCCGGCTCCCGCTCGGGCGTGGGTACGGCGCGCAGTGTGCTGCGCACCGGCGGCCGTGCCGCCTCCGCCTCGCCCCGGCGCCGCTCCATCAGCTCGAGCAGGTCCCGCCACTCGCGTCCGCCGACCCGGCGCACCTCCTGGGGCAGGCGCCGCAGGAGCCGGTCGACGTCCCTCCGGTGCCGCTCGGCCAGGCCGCCCATCACGAAGACGGTCGCCGGCGGCAGATGGGCCTCGCCGGTCGCCAGCTCAGCCAACCGGTTGGACGCCACCTCGGCGTCCTGCATGAGCCCGAGCTCGTCCTGGAGCGCGGTGAGCTGGCGCACGAAGCGCGCCGTGCGGCCGCCGTACACCTCGGAGCTGAACTCGAGCGCGTAGCGGAGCCGCTTGCAGGCGATGCGCAGGCGGTGGAAGTCCGACACGACGCCCGACTTCTTGGCCCGCTTGGCGGCCTTGGCCACCTTGTCATGGCGCGCCACCACCAGGTCCGGCATGCCGATGACGGCCGGTTCCCTCGTGGCCACCGAGCGGCGCGCCGGGCCCTGTTGCACCATGACGGACAGGCCCCGGGCCAGTCGTTCCCAACGCACCGAGTCGAGGGCGCTCAACATCTCGGCGCGGGCCGCATCACGCTCGCGCCCGAGGAGGGCGGACAGCTCGGCCAGCGGGTCGTGATCTTCGGGACGCGCACCAGCACTCCAGCCGGCCGTAGCGGCGGCCATGTCCGCCAGGCCCTGCTGTTGCACGTCCAGATCGCGCACGGCGCCCAGCACTCGGCCGAGCCAGCCGAGCTCCTGACGGAACACCTGGGCCCGCACGGGGAGCACCTCGGCGAACAGCGCCAGCGCGGCGCGCAGGCGGCGCGTGGCCACCCGCATGTCGTGGAGCTCCTCGGGGTCCTCGCCGAGCCGTGTCCCGGGCTCCCTCTCGCGTACCACGACCAGCTGGCGGCGCAGCACGGCGAAGGCGAGCTCGCCCATCGTCGAGTCCCCGGAGATCTCGGTCGGACCGAGGTCGGGGGACCCGGGGATCTCCTGGCCCATCGCGAGCAGGCCCGCTTCGAACTTCGACAGACGCGCCGGTTGGAGCCCGCAGGACGCCCGCATCTGCTCGACGATCGGCTCCAGCGCATCGAGCCACTCGGCGCGCACCTCGACCTCGACGCGGCGTAGCTGCGTGGGCCGCTGGCCGCCGCCGACCACGATCATGGTGTCGTCGAGGGCGACTTCCGCCGCGTCGACGCCGCCGACGCGCAGCGCGAATGGACGGCGCCGGGTCCGAACCTGGAGCACCTCGCGCAGCCGGTGCGCGCCGACGATGGCACGCAACCGGCGGCCGACGGGTCCGCCCGGACCCAGCCCGGCAACGCCCGTTGGCGGGAGGACCTCGGTCACCTCGAGTCGCTGGCGCAGGCCGCTGCCCTCAGCCGGGCGGGTGTCTTTCAGGGTGATCTCGTCGTGCCGGCCACGTCGGCGGGTGCGCACCACGAACCCGGCGCGGGCGATGCGCCAGTCCTCCGTGTCGAGATAGGAGTCGACCAGCCGCCGGGGTGTCCGAGCCAGCGCGGTGACCGTCGCGCCGTCTCCGGTCTCGACGGCCAGGGTCGGCAGCGCGGCGAGCCATCGCTCGACCGGGCGCAGGTCGAAGGCATCGAGCTGCCATTCGATCTCGACCGGGTCGTCTCGGCCCCCAGGCCCTTGGTCCTCCGAATCGGACATTCGGCTCAGGCTACAGCGCACCGCCGACGCCGCCCCGGTCCGCGAATTGGCGCAGAATTGATCTGCCGATTGCCATCAATTGGCCAGCGTATGGCGGTAACCTGCGAACAGTGGCGCGACGAGCGATGACAGCGGAGCTCCCATCACGGACGGAGGTCGTCCAGGCGGCCGGTGGGCTGATCGTCCGCCGCCACTACGGGGAGTTGCAGATCGTCGTGGTGCATCGCCCGGCGCAACAGGACTGGTCGTTCCCCAAGGGAAAGCTCGAACCGGGGGAGACCTTCGAGCTGGCGGCGCTGCGCGAGGTGCACGAGGAGACGGGCCTGGTGTGCCGGCTCCTGCGCTTCATCGGCCATACCGAGTACGTGGACCGCAAGGGGAGGCCCAAGGCGGTGGCCTACTGGGTGATGGCGGCCGAGACGGGCTTCTTCACACCCAACGAAGAAGTCGACGAATTGCGCTGGTTGAACCTCGAAGCCGCCTCCCGCCTGATCTCGTACCCCCGCGACAAAGAGCTCGTGGTCGTCCTTATGGCCGCTGACCAGGTAGAACCGCTGATCTGATCCGTTTCAAAATTTCCTGAAATTTTGTGTGTTTAGTGGTCCCCTGATCGGGAATAATGGCGGTAGCGATCTACCGCCTGATCGCACTGCCGGCGTGTGTGCCCCAGTCGAGAGCTCCAGGACCTATCGCCAAGGGCCCTGTGACAGCGTTTAGACGTCAATCGACTGGGGCACCGTCGGCGCCTACCGATTGACGGCTGTCTAACCCTCGTCGGGGGGGCTCTCGTGGACGATCACACGGCCCGTCGTCTTGGTTGGCCTGATCGCCATCAGCCTGTGCCGGTCGCCGCCCGCCCAGGCCTCGAGGTCGAGTGAGGCCAGCCGCTGCACCTCTGCGGGATCGTCGACGTGCCGGCACGGCCCCGTGACGAGCACGCTCCACCCTTCGCTTTGGGCCTCGTCGACCCGGTCGATCTCGAAGCCCACCGTCTTCTCGGAGCCGAGCACCGACGCCTTCTCGTCATCGGTGCTGAAGACGACCTGGTCCTCGGTGAACTCGAAGTTGACCGGCAGTGCGACCGGCCCACGCGCCGTGGCGAACACGATGCGCCCCACCCCGCCGACCGAGAGATGGGTACGGCACTGCTCAGGGGTGAGCTCGTTGAGGGCGGCATGGGGCAGCGCCCTCGCCTGCCCCGGCGGGCGGTCGGCTTCGGCGCCGAGCAGCTCGATCGGCGTGGTGCCGAGGGCGAGCGCGAGCAGCAGCAGCGAACCGCCGCTCAGGTTGGCATCGGGGCTCGACTCGAAGTAGGCGAGGTAGCCGGGGTCGATCCCGGTCCGCGCCGCGAGCTCCTCCACGCTCAGGCCGACTTCTTCGCGCCGCGCCGCGATCCGCTGCGCCAGATCGGAGGCGTGCAGGGGGGCTGAGGGTGGTGTGGTCACCCGGTCATTCTGCCCGCCGCCGGGGTGTGCGCACAGGGCCGATGGTCCCGGCTCAGGCGACCAGGACGGCGGCGCCGTTGACCCGGTCGCCGCTGAGGTCGCGCAGTGCGGAGTCGGCCTGGTCCATGGGATAGGGCGTTGCCGCCACGTGCACGTGGATGCGCGCCGCCTCCGCCAGGAATGCCTCCCCGTCCTGCCGGGTGTTGGCGGTGACGCTCTGCAGCGACCGTTCCTCGAAGAGGTGCTCTTGGTAGTTGAGGACAGGGATGTCACTGAGATAGATGCCCGCGACGGCCAGCGTCCCGCCACGGTCCAGCGCGGCCAGCGCGGGTGGCACCAGCGTGCCGACCGGCGCGAAGAGGATGGCCGAGTCGAGGGGCTCGGGCGGTGGGGCCTCGGCGCCCGCGGCGCTGGTGACTCCGAGCTGGAGCGCAAGCGCCTGTGCCTCAGGCGAGCGGGTCATCACGTGGACGCGGGCGCCATGCGCCAGTGCGACCTGCGCCGTGATGTGCGCGGAGCCGCCGAACCCGTAGATCCCGAGCCGGCCTCCCTCGGGCAGGTTGGCCCGCAGCAGCGCCCGGTAGCCGATGATGCCCGCGCACAGGAGCGGTGCGACTTCGACGTCGCCGAACGCATCGGGCAGCGCGTACGCGTACGCCTCGTCGACCACGACGTACTCGGCGTAGCCACCGTCGACGTCCCAGCCGGTGAAGCGTGGGGCGACGCACAGGTTCTCGCGGCCGGACACGCAGAAGCGGCACCGACCACAGGTGTGGGCCAGCCACGGCACGCCGATGCGGTCGCCCTCGTGCCAACGGGTGGCGTCGGGCCCGAGCCGGTCGACGACGCCGACCACCTCGTGCCCCGGCGTCACGCGCGGATGGCGCGGTGCGAGGTCCCCTTCGGCCAGGTGGAGGTCCGTCCGGCACACCCCGCAGACGCGTACGCGCACGCGCACCTGTCCGGGTCCGGGCTCGGGCACCACCTTTTCGACCCGCACCAGCGGGCCGCCGTCGACCGGACCGGGCCGATCGACCACCCATGCCTTCATCTGTTCCGGCATCGGCGTCAGCGTAGGACCCCAACGCGTACGTGCCAATGGACCTTCGGCCCTACTGATCAGGGCTTCACACTCGTAGCGTTGACCACAGCAGCCGCGCACTGCCGGGTCGTTTCGGATCCTCCGGCGTGGTTGGCAGTTCGTGCGCCATCACGGCGCTCTTCAGCAAGGAGACACATCATGACGCTGACCTCAGATCGCCATGCCCCCACAACCGAACGAGCCGAGCAGTCTGACAGGCCGGCGCCGTACGTGGCACCCGGTCGCTCGGGCAGCCTGGTCGACGTCAAGTCACGCTATGAGAACTTCATCGGCGGCACCTGGGTGCCACCGGCCAAGGGCGGCTACATGGCCAACGTCAGCCCGGTGAACGGGAAGCCCTTCTGTGAGGTTGCACGGTCGACCGCCGAGGACGTGGAGCTCGCGCTCGACGCGGCGCACGCGGCCAAGGACGCCTGGGGGGAGGCGTCGCTGACCGAACGGGCCGCAGTGCTGAACCGGATCGCCGACGCCATCGATGCGAACCGCGAGATGCTGGCGGTCGCCGAGTCATGGGAGAACGGCAAGCCGGTGCGCGAGACGCTGGCGGCGGACATCCCGCTGGCGGCCGACCATTTCCGGTACTTCGCGAGCGAGACCCGCTCTCTCGAGGGCCGCACCACCGAGATCGACAAGGACACTGTCGCGTATCACTTCCACGAGCCACTCGGGGTGGTGGGTCAGATCATCCCGTTCAACTTCCCCATCCTCATGGCGGCGTGGAAGATCGCGCCCGCCCTGGCCGCCGGGAACTGCACGGTTGTCAAGCCGGCGAGCCCGACGCCGTGGTCGATCCTGAAGCTGGCCGAGGTCATCGGCGACCTGGTCCCGCCCGGCGTGCTCAACATCGTGACGGGTCCAGGCGGAGAGATCGGCAAGGCGCTGGCCAGCAGTCCCCGGATCGCCAAGATCGGCTTCACCGGCGAGACGACGACCGGACGGCTCATCATGCAGTACGCCGCGCAGAACCTCATCCCGTCGACGGTGGAGCTCGGCGGCAAGTCGCCCAACATCTTCTTCGCTGACGTCATGGACGAGGACGACGAGTTCCTGGACAAGGCGATCGAGGGCCTGGTCCTCTATGCCTTCAACAAGGGAGAGGTGTGCACCTGCCCCTCGCGCGCTCTCATCCAGGAGTCGATCTACGACCGCTTCATGGAGCGCTGCCTGGAGCGGATCGGAAGGATCCGCCAGGGCGACCCCCTTGACCCAGCGACCATGGTCGGTGCGCAGAACTCTGCACAGCAGATGGAGAAGATCACCTCTTACGTGGACATCGGGCTGCAGGAGGGGGCGCAGTGCCTCATCGGAGGTGCGCCTGCCCCCGTCTCCGGGGACCTGGAGGACGGCTACTACTTCCAGCCGACCGTGCTGAAGGGCGACAACAAGATGCGGGTCTTCCAGGAGGAGATCTTCGGCCCCGTCCTGGCGGTCACGACGTTCACCGACGAGTCCGATGCGGTGGCAATCGCCAACGACACGTTGTACGGGCTCGGCGCGGGCGTCTGGACGCGCAACGGCAACCTCGCCTACCGGATGGGTCGGGCTATCAAGGCGGGGCGGGTGTGGACGAACTGCTACCACCTGTACCCGGCCGGCGCTGCTTTCGGTGGGTACAAGATCTCGGGTGTAGGGCGTGAGAACCACGCGATGATGCTCGAGCACTATTCCCAGACGAAGAACCTTCTGGTCAGCTACAGCACGAAGCCGCTCGGATTCTTCTAGCCGACCACAATGGGTGCGACGCAGACACCGGCCGTGGTCGCCACGCCCGAGGCGCTCGAGGCGGTGGCCCGGTTGGTGGCCGAGCGCGGACCGGTGCTCTTCTTCCAGTCGGGTGGCTGTTGCGACGGGAGCCTCCCGCTCTGCTTCGACGAGGGCGAGCTGTTGATCAGCGATCGCGATGTGCTGCTCGGGACCGTCGGCGGGTGCCCGTTTTACATCGACGCCCGGCAATACGAGGTATGGAAGCACACGCAACTCATCCTGGACGTTGCCGAAGGGGAGCCCGAGGGGTTCTCGCTCCCGGCATACGACGATCGCCACTTCGTCATTCGTTCCCGACTCCTGGGCGACCTGAGCTGAGAGCAGCGCCCCGCCCCTAGCATGGACGCGAACGAGGAGAGACGAATGCCCGCCCTGTCATCGAGCGCCGCCACCGACGTCAACGACGACCCGGCGGGCTACCCACACGACCTCGAGTGCGACGTCGCCGGAGACGAAGGGCTCCGGTATCACGTCAGGCCGATACGCCCGGACGACGCGGCGCGCCTCGTGGCCTTCCATCGGCAGTTGTCGCCCCACTCGGTGTACATGCGCTTCTTCACCTTCCACCCGACGCTTACGGACGCGGAGGTGACCCGCTTCACGACAGTGGACTACGTCGACCGACTGGCTCTCGTGGCCACGGTCGGCGACCGCCTCATCGCCGTGGGTCGCTTCGACCGCGCACCCGGGGCGAACGAGGCGGAGGTCGCCTTCGTGGTGGCGGACGAGTACCAGCACCACGGGATCGGGTCGCTCCTCCTCGACGAGCTTGCCCGCGCCGCCTGGCAACGCGGCGTGGAGGTCTTCAGGGCCGACACACTGGCCGAGAACAGCGCCATGTTGGACGTGTTCCGCCACGCCGGGTTCCCGGTGACATCCGGCATCGAATACGGAACGGTGACGCTGCGCTTCCCGATCGCGCCGACCGACGACTACCGGGCCGCGCTGGCGGCTCGCGACGCGACTCGGAAGTTCCCGCCGGAGGGAACGACATGACGACGCTGGTCGTGGCGGGGCCGTCCGGCATCGCCGAGCACGATGGCGGCTCCTACCACCCCGAGCAGCCGGCGCGCCTCTTCGCGGTCATGGAGGGCGTACGGGCCCTGGGCCTCGAGGACGCGGTCGTCTACCCCGCCGTGAGCGAGGCGTCGGTGGCGGCGCTGTCCCGCGTGCACTCACCCGCCTATCTGGCCGAACTCGAGGCCTTCTGCGCCCGTGGCGGCGGTGACATCGACCCCGACACCTACGCCCGGCCGGACTCGTGGGACGCAGCCCGGCGTGCCGCCGGCGCCGGCCTGGCGGCGCTGGCCGAGCTCGAGCAGAGAGGGGAGGGTGTCGCCTTCGTGGCGGCCCGTCCGCCCGGTCATCACGCGACAACAGACCGGGCCATGGGGTTCTGCCTGGTGAACAACGTCGCCGTGGCGGCGGCGTCCCGCACCGCACACGGTGAGCGGGTCCTCGTCGTCGATTGGGACGTGCACCACGGAAACGGCACCCAGGCCATCTTCTGGGACGACCCCGACGTGCTCTACGTCTCGACCCACCAGCACCCCCTGTTCCCCGGCACGGGCAGGCCGGACGAGGTCGGCGGGCCCGGCGCGCCCGGCCTCACCGTCAACCTGCCCCTGCCGCGCGGGGCGACCGGTGACGTCGTGCGCACCGCGATCGACGAGGTGGCCCGCCAGACCATTGAGGAGTTCGCTCCTGACTGGGTACTGGTCTCGTGCGGGTTCGACGCCCACCGGGCCGACCCGCTGGGCGAGCTCGAGCTCTCGAGCGGGGACTTCGCGGAGCTCGCCCGCGTGGTCGCCGAATTCGCCCCTCGGCCCGGCCGCCTGGCCCTCTTCCTGGAGGGTGGGTACAACCCGCGGTCGCTCGCGTCCTCGGTCGAGGCCACGCTCGGTGCGCTCCTCGGCGTGGGGGAGCGGCCGCCGGCAGCGACCTCCGGCGGCCCCGGCCTGGCACAACTCGAGGCCGACCGGTCCAAGCGGCTGCGTGCCATCGACCGGGTCCACATGGAGGTCGGGCCGTGACGGTCGTGGTGGTGGGCTACGACGGTTCCGCCGACGCCCAGTCCGCCGTCACCTGGGCGGCCAAGGCCGCCCTCGCCCTGGGGGCCCGCCTGCGCGTGGTGCACGCCGTCGGACTGCTCGAGCACGCCGGCATGGGCGGCCGGGGCCACGTCGACGGCGACGTGGCGCTCAAGATCGCGGCGGACGCCGGCCTCGGTCCCGGTGAGGTCGAGTGGCGAGTCGTGGACGGCGACCCGTGCGGCGCGCTGTTGCGGATGGCCGAGCCTCCCGAGACGGCGATCCTCCTCGTCGTCGGCTCGCGGGGAGCAGGTGCTCATGCCGGGTCGCTGCTGGGGAGCACCAGCCTGGAGTTGGCCGAGCACTCCCCGGTGCCCGTCACGATCGTGCCGCACTCCTCCCGGGGCGGCTGACGCCCGGCTCAGCGGACCACGACCACCGAGCACGCGGCGTGCCGGCTGCAGTACTGGCTCACCGACCCCAGCAGAAGCCCCTCGAAGCCTCCGAGGCCCCGCGAGCCCACCACGAGCAGGTCTGCGCCCTTGGACGCCGCGACCAGGGCCGGCCCAGGTGGCTGCTCGGTGGTCTCCCCGGTGACGGTGAGCGCCGGCGCCACCTCGGCGACGTGGGCCACGGCGCGGTCAACCGTGTCCTGGGCCGCTTGGCGCACCTCGTGCACGGTCGTCGTGAAGGCATAGCCGAGCGCCATCGGGAACATCCAGGCCGTGACGAGATGCAGGGTGCCGCCGGTGCGCTGCGCCTCAGCCACGGCCCAGTCCAGGGCGCGCTGCGCCTGCACGGACCCATCGGTGCCCACCACGATGCGGCCCGGCGCGGCGGTCATGGCCTAGGTGGCGGCCCGGTGCACGAGAACCGGGCAGTGCCCGTTCGTGGCGCAGTACTCGCTGACCGAGCCGATGAGCATCCCGACGAACTCGCCGTGCCCGCGGCTTCCGACCACGAGGAGGTCGGCGCCCTTCGATGCCTCGACGAGGATGGGTGCCGGGTGCCCGCTGACGAGCCGAGGATCGATGGTGAGGGCGGGGTGCTCGGTCCGCACCCGCTCGACGGCGCTCTCGAGCGACTTGCGGACGTCCTCCTCGGGGTCGAAGTCGTTGGGGACGGGCACGGCCCAGCCGTAGCTCGAGGGCCATTCCCACGTCATCACGATCTCGAGGATGCTCCCGGTCAGGTCCGCCTGACGGGCGGCCCAGGCCAGGGCGTCGAGCGAGGATGGTGACCCGTCGATGCCGACGACGATCCTGCCCGTGTCGGCCGCCTGTGCGGCTGTCATAGCGCTGTCTCCTTCTGCATACGGGGCTTCGGTCGCCTAGGTTTCGATCGGCACCTTCCACGTGAGCACCGTCCCGCCGCCCGGAGGGCTGTCGACGGAGAGGGTGCCGTGGAGCTTCTCGGCCCGCCGGCGCAGGTTCGGGAGTCCGAGACCGCCGCCGGCGGAGGCGGGCGCGTCGGTGAGGCCGATGCCGTCGTCGGTGATGGTCAGGATGCACGACGCCCCGTCCACTTCCATGCTCACCGAGGCCTGCGTCGCGTGCGCGTGCTTGCCGACGTTGGTGAGGGCCTCCCGGATGGTGGCGAGCACGTGCTCGAGGACGCGATCGTCGATCGACGCGTCCAGCGGGCCGGTGAACGTCAGTGCCACCTCGAAGCCGACGACCTCGTGGAGCTGGCGCACGAGGTTGCTGATGTCGTCACGGATTCCCCTGCTCTCGTCACCCATCCCGAGCTCGTAGATCGTGGAGCGCACTTGCGCAATGACCCGGTCGATCTCTGACACGGCGACGCCGAGCTGGTTCGCTGCTGGGTCGGGCAGGCGCGCTGCCATGCCCTGGAGGGTGAGACCGAGAGCGAAGAGCCGCTGGATGACCGTGTCGTGGAGGTCCCGTGCCACGCGGTCGCGGTCTTCGTAGACGGCCGAACGTCGCACCCGGTCATGGAGGCGGGCGTTCTCGATCGCGATGCCCGCCGCCAGCGAGAGTGCCCCCACCAACGCCTCGTCGTCGCGGGTGAACTCCGTCCACCCCACCTTCTCCGCCAGATAGAGGTTCCCGTACACCTCGTCACGTACCTTGATCGGCACGCCGAGAAACGACGTCATGGGCGGGTGGCCGGCAGGGAAGCCGAAACTGTCGGGATGGCGGCCGATCTCGTGAATGCGCAGCGGGCGGGGGTCGGCGATCAGCAGTCCGAGGACTCCGCGACCCGTCGGGCGCGGACCGATCTGATCTTCCTCCTCCTCGGAGAGCCCGACCGTGACGAACTCCGAAAGGGCACGCTTCTCTTCGTCGAGGACCCCGAGCGCCCCGTAGCGTGCCCCCGTCATGGAGCACGCCTCCTCGATGACGTGCCTGAGTACCTCGGGCAATTCGAGGTTCGCCTCGATCAGCAGCGTCGCTTCGAGCACCCTCCTGAGCTTGCTCGGATCCTCGATCCCACGGAACGGCACGAGCGCGAGCCTACCCATGCCCCGAAGAGCCCACTTTCCTGCGAGTAGGCAGGTCCGGACCCCAGATGAGAAGATGCCACCCGTGAGCCTGGGTGTGTTCCTGCTCGACGACCACGAAGTGGTCCGCAGGGGCCTGCGCGCGCTGCTCGAGGCCAGCAATGACATCGAGGTCGTCGGCGAGGCCGGCACCGTGGCGGAGGCCCTGGCCCGCATCCCGCCCACCAAGCCCGACGTCGCCATTCTCGACGTGCGCCTGCCCGACGGAAGCGGGGTCGAGGTCTGCCGAGAGATCCGGTCGACCGCCCCGGAGATCGCTTGCGTCATGCTGACGTCCTACGCGGACGACGAGGCGCTGGTCGCATCGATCATGGCCGGCGCGGCCGGCTACGTCCTCAAGCAGGTGGGCAGCCTCGACCTGCTCGACACCATCCGGCGCGCCGGAGCCGGGCAGTCGCTGCTCGACCCCGCGCTGACAGAAAGGGTCCTCGAGCGCCT
The DNA here is from genome assembly GCA_963730395.1 of uncultured Acidimicrobiaceae bacterium. Lineage (GTDB taxonomy): Bacteria > Actinomycetota > Acidimicrobiia > Acidimicrobiales > RAAP-2 > Bog-473. The sequence continues at coordinate 76,205 of CAVSSK010000007.1, forward strand.
GCGCGACGGGCCGAAGGTGGACCCCCGCATCGCCAGCCTCACCCCACAAGAGCGCCGGATCCTCGACCTGATCGCCGAGGGGTACACGAACCGCCAGATCGCCGAGACGATGTTCCTGGCCGAGAAGACGGTGAAGAACTACGTGTCGAACCTGCTGTCCAAGCTCGGCATGGAGCGCAGGACCCAGGCGGCCACCTTCGCGGCGCGCCTCGACGAGCGCTCCGCTCACGACGCACGCACCGACGCCTCCGGCACCTGAGACGGCCATCACGCTGCTCAGGATCGCTCGGAAACGGAGCGCTGGATGTCGACCGCCACCTCCAGGTTGACTCCCAGGGCACCGAGCGCTCGTTCCAGGGCCTCCCGTTCGAGCCGGGGTTGCTCGAAGCGACTCGGATCGCTGTCGATGCCGAGCACGCCGGCCAGCTCAAGCAGGGACACGTCGTAGGCGATCTGGAGCGCCAGGACAACGGGCACCATGTCGGAGTCGCCCTCCGGCGGGACACCTTCTGCCAGCGCACGACGGCACCGGAGCACCTCCTCGCGGGCATCGCTCTCACTGATGCCTTCGACCGGGGGCTGGCGCTGGGCGAAGGCGGCATCGAGAAGTTGGGTGTACATCGACATGGTTGCTCCCGTGTGGCCTCGCCGAAGAGTCAGGCGCCCTGCGCGGCCTCGCCCGCCCGACGCAACGACGGGTCGAACACGACCTCACGCAAAACAGGCGGCCGCAAATATGACGGAAGGGTCGCGGGATCGTGAACTGCCTCCTTGTGCCATTGGTGCCTCGTCTTCTTCACGGTTCCCTCCTTAGGATGGTCCTCGGTCGCCTCGGGATGCGAAAAGCATGCGCCGAAACACCCGGGGTCGGGCAGGGCCGGATGTCACAAGGAACGGGCCCGGCGCGTCGACTCGCACCCCCGTGTGACCTTCGGCCCTACTCGTCCGTCGGGCGCCTCGCTGACAATTCATCTCGAGGCACGCCGGCCAGATGTCGGCTCGTATGGGAAACGGAGCCACCATTGATACTGCTGGACGAGACGCGGTCGCAGGCGGAGGACGGAACGGGCCACGACCCGATCCGATGACCTGCGACTGGCCGTCGATCGGGCCTGGCGCGATGACGTGGCGCTCGAGATGTGGATCGACGTGTCGTCCGAGCCCGTTGCCATACGGCTCGCTGGTGTCCTCGACGAGTCGACCGGTGCCAACCTCCTCGGTGTGGTCAGGGATTGTGTCGCCCAGGGGAGGTTGGAATTCGATCTCGACACCAGCGCCCTGCGCGTCGATCGTTCGGGTTGGCAGGTGATCGACCGCATGCGCCAGCAGATCGTCGGCTCCGGCGGGCACCTGCACGGCGCGTCCGCCTAGCTGGCAGACGAGCGGGTGCCCGACTCCGCCGTGCCACGGGCATCTTGTGACTGACGATCGGAAGGCTCCACGGGCACGGGTCGTCGAGACGCACATCTCCGTGCTCGTCTTCATGGGGGGCAGGGTCTACAAGCTCCGCAAGCCCGTTCATTTCGACTTTCTCGACTTCACCGACCGGGCCGTCCGCGAGGCGGACTGCCGGCGCGAGGTCGAGCTCAACCGCCGCCTGGCACCCGACGTCTACCTGGGTGTGGCCGACGTCGTGATGGACGGTGAGGCGATCGACCACATGGTGGTGATGCGAGCGCTGCCCGACGAGCGCCGCTTCGCGACGCTCGTGCGGGCCGGCGTGGACCTCGACGCCTCCCTGACGAGGATCGCGGCGTGCCTTGCGGCGTTCCATGCGGGCGCCCAGCGATCTCCTGCGATCTCTGCCGCGGGCACGGAGCGGGCCTTGCGAGCCCATTGGGACGCCAATTTCGACGAGACCGATCGCTTCGTCGGCACGGTCCTGGAGCCTTCGATGGACCAGGAGATCCGCAGCTCGGTCTCGCGGTGGTTGTCGGCCCACGGCGCGCTGCTCGAGGAACGCGTCAGGCGCCGGACGGATCTGTGACGGACACGGCGACCTGCAGGCGGAGGACATCTTCTGTCTCGACGACGGTGTCCGCATCCTGGACTGCATCGAATTCTCCGACGAGCTCCGCTACGGCGACGTGTGCGCCGACGTGGCCTTCCTGGCCATGGACCTCGAGCGCCTCGGCCGCCCGGATGCGGCAGCGCGGTTCGTCGTCGAGTACGAGTCGCAGTCAGGGGAGCACCTGCCGAGGCCGCTCTTGCACCACTTCATCGCCCAGCGGGCCTACGTGCGGGCCAAGGTGGCCTGCCTGCAGTTCGAGCAGGGGAACGAGGGCTCCGATCGCGAGGCCCGGGAATTGCACGCGCTGGCCCTTCGACACGTGCGGCGCGGCCGCCAGGTGCTGGCGCTGGTCGGTGGCCTCCCTGGTACCGGCAAGAGCACGCTGGCCGCTGGGCTGGCCGCCGAGACCGGATGGGTTCTTCTGCGCTCGGACGAGATCCGCCGCGAGGTGCAGCCCTCCGAGCCGACCTCCTCCGAGGCCGGGCGCTACACCCCTGCGGCCATCGGCGCCGTCTACGAGGAGCTGGTACGGCGGGCGCGCCAGCGCCTCGAAGCGGGCGAGGCGGTCATCCTCGACGCGTCGTGGATCGATGCGGCACAACGAGCGGCGGCAGCACGGGCAGCTTCTGACACGGCGAGCGAGCTCTTCGAGCTGTGCTGCATCTGTGACGACTCGGTCGCCACGGCGCGCATCGAAGAGCGGTCGAGCCGGAGCGAGGATGCCTCCGAGGCCACGCCGCAGGTGCGGGCCGTCATGGCCACAATGATGGATGCCTGGCCCTCGGCCTGCGCGATCGACACCTCGGCCCGTAGCCCCGCCGAGAGCCTCGCGTCCGCCCTGCGCGAGCTCGTCGGCTGAGGTGGCCGGGGGGACCTGGCCCCACGGCAAAAGAGGCGTTCGACCCTAGGTGCGGCCGCTTCCGCGCGGTCCAATGAGGAGGGGCGGCAGTGGCCGCCCGAGCAAAGGAGGACGCCATGCACCACCCCACGACTCGCCTGGCCACCCGAGCGACCCGTCGCACGCAGAAGCCCTCGCTCGACCCCTACGTCCTCGATGACGTTGCCTTCACGCTCTCCGACATCCTCCGCGCACGAGGGCAGAGCGAGCCGTCGGCCGTCCGCTGAGGACTGTGACCGGCCAATCCGAGGAGTGGGGACGTTCGGCCCTATCTCCTGGGCCGTACCCGCTACACGCTGATCTGTACGCACAGCCACGATCACGGTTGAGCAAGGAGGAGATGCCATGCCGAAAGCCCCGTCCAAGAAGGCCCCGTCCAAGAAGGCCCCGTCCAAGACCGCCCACAAGGACACGACTGTTCAAGAGCAGGAGACATCGCAGCTGGTCACCTCGATGACGGGAAGCCTGGACCAGTGGAGGACCCGGATCGACGAGCTCAAAGTCCAGGTTGACCTGGCCAAGCTCGATACCCGCGAGCGTGCGACGAAGCAGCTGGACCTCGCGCAGAACGCCTGCCTGGCGGCCTACTCGAAGTTGCGCGACGCCGGCCATGACGCCATCACGAACGCCGACACCCTTCGTGAGGGCGTGCAAAAGCTCCTGAACGACATCAAGGAAGCCTTCGAGGCGGCGCAAGCCGTCATCACCCGGGGCTGATCCGGGCAAGGGGGCTCAGTCGGCGGAAGGACTGGCGTGCTCGACGATTGCGTCGGTACCGGGGAAGAACAGGGTCTCGTGCCCACTGTCGTCCCACCGGACCAGGTACGGCGGTCCACCCTCGGAGCCCCGCACCTCCAAGACCCGGCAGGCCCGCACGGCCTGGCCGGTGTGACGGCCGCGAATGACGATCCGGTCTCCGGAGTTTGCGTCCATAGATCCTCCTTCCGCCCTCTCCATCATCGAATCGCCGGGCATGGTGAAACAGGGCCGAAGGTCCTGCTGTCGCCAGGTTGCGATCGACGCGGGGGAGGCGGGATGTCGCTCGCCGCTCTGATCCTCAAGAACCTGTGGTCCAAGAAGGCCCGGTCCATCGGCATCGCCTTCGCCATCGGTGTTGCTGTCATGACGGTCGTGACGCTGACCGTGGTCAGCAGTGGGTTGGAGGCGTCGGCGGCGGCCGTGCTGACGCTCGGCAAGGCGGACTTCACCGTGGCGCAGAACGGCGTCTCGGAGATCCTGTACTCCAACCTCGACCAGACGGAGCTGCGGGCGGTGCAGTCGACGCCCGGGGTGCACAGCGCGGTGGGGGTGCTCCTCGAGACCGAGCACCTCAACGCGGCGAACCCCCTCTTCATTGAGATCGGGATCCCACCCGACCAGCAGCGCCAGTTCGGCGTCACCGTCGTCGGGGGCCGGTCGTACACTGCGGGGGCCAGCCACGAGATGATGCTGGGCTGGCGGGCGGCCCAGGACTTCGGCCTCCACGTCGGCGACCGCTTCAATGCCAACGGGACGTGGAACACCGTGGTCGGGATCTACTCGACGGGGATCTCCTACGGCGACCTGGGGGGCATGTTCCCGTTGACGGCGCTGCAGACCTACAACCGGGTCCCGGGCGCCGTCACTCTGGTCTTCGTCCAGCTCGAGCCGGGTGCCTCGGTCACCAAGGTGGAGAAGACGATCACGACCGAGCACCCCGAGATGACGACGATCCGGACCGCGTCGCAATTCGGGAGAGCCGACCGCAATCTCGTGTTCCTGCAGGCAGCGGTGACCGGGAGCACCATCCTGGCCATCGTGATCGGCGCCGTCATCGTGGGGAACACGATGCTCTTGTCGCTGTTCGAGCGAACCAGGGAGTTCGGCCTCCTGCGGGCCATCGGCTGGACCCGCCGTCGCGTGGTGGCCCTCGTGGTCGGCGAGGGAGTGGTGCTGGCACTGATCGGCGCGGCGGTGGGGGTCGGGCTCTCCTTCGCGGCCACGGACGCGCTCGAGCGCCTGCCGCAACTCAACGGCGTCCTGCACGCCAACTACACCCAAGAGGCCTTCTGGCGCGGGCTCTACACCGGGCTCGGGATGGCCGTCATCGGGGCGCTCTACCCGGCCCTGCGCGCCGCGAACCTCAAACCGCTCAAGGCGCTGAGCCGTGAGTGACGCCGGTGCCGGCCCGATGCCGGCCGTCGAGGTGCAGGGGCTGGAGAAGACGTACGACGACGGGCTCATCCGGGCGCTCGACGGCGTCGACCTCACCGTCGCGGCGCAGGAGTTCGCCGCCATCACGGGCCACTCCGGGTGCGGGAAGTCGACACTGCTCCACCTGCTGGCCGCCCTGGACACTCCCACCAAGGGTTCGATCAAGGTCAGCGGAAACGACGTTGTCCACCTGCACCACGCCAGCCGCTTCCGGCGCGAAGAGGTTGGTCTCGTGTTCCAGCTCCACAACCTGCTGCCGCGGCTCTCGGTCCGCGAGAACGTGGAGATCGCCATGTCGGGATCGCGGCGCCCGCACCGCCAGCGCCCGGCCTATGCCGACGAGCTCCTGGCGGAAGTGGGCCTCGGTGGCCTGAGCAACCGTCTTCCGACACAGCTGTCGGGGGGCGAGCGCCAGAGGGTCGCCATCGCACGCGCGCTCGCCAACGACCCGCCGGTGCTGTTGGCCGACGAGCCGACCGGCAGTCTGGACAGCGCCTCGGTCGACGTCGTGCTCGCGCTGTTCCGGCGTCTGCGCCGGGAGCGGCAGACGACGATCGTGCTCGTCACCCATGATGAGGCCGTGGCGAGCGCCGCTGACCGCATCGTCCACATGGTCGACGGACGGGTCGTCCCTGGTGAGGGGCACAGGTCGTTGGGAGCGAGCTCCGCCCCTGAGGGTCAAAGCTCCGCTGATCAATGCTGGCGCGACGGAGGCTCGTGAGAGGTCGGCTGCGTGGCCTCGTTCCCGCTGCGCAGCATGATGTCGGCGAACTTCGCGTAGAGGGCCATCGGTTCCTGGGAGCGCACGAGGACGTCGAACAGCTCCGCCATAGACACGACGCCACTCGGCCGTTCGGAGATGTCGAGCACGACGAGGTGACGGATGCCGAGGCTCACCATGAGCGCCGCCGCCTCGGCGACGCTCGCTGACGGCGGCGCCCAATTCGGATGCTCGGACGCCACGGCTGCAACCGCGTCCTCGGGACGCATGCCCTGTGCACAGGCACGGACGATGTCGAGCTCGGTGACGACGCGCAAGGGTTGCTCCTCCACGATGGCGCACGAGACCCCGTCCTTCACCATCGCTGACGCCACCTCGGCCAGCGTGTCCGCGGCAGACACCACGGTCGGCGGGCGTAGGTGCATGCCCCCGAGCGTCGCATCGAGGCCTTCGAAGGAACGGTTGCTCATGGTCACACCCTCGGGGCTGGGACTGCCGACCGGCAGCGGGACTTCGTTCCGGTGGACAGTACCGGGCGCCCACGGGGCCCAGCATCGGCGCCACCCCGGAATTGGAAAATGGCGACCGAGGGGGGTGGCCGCCATTCTCCAAGCACCGTTGTCTGGGAAGAGGAGGGTGCCCCAGCTATTCTGCAACCGGGCCTGCGCCGGGGGTAGAGCCGAAAGTAACGGATTGCGGCCGGTCGGCCCCCCCGTGACCAGGACCAATGGCCATGGTCAGGCGGTCGGAGCGGTGCGAGAGTAGAGCCATGCCCACCGTGTGCTCCGCTGAAGAGGCCGTCTCCCTGATCCGCCCGGTCGACATGATCGGGTTCGGGCTGGGTCCGGCCAACCCGGACACGTTCCTGGCCGCCCTGGGGTCCCGCGACGACTGGCAGGACCTGCAACTCGGGGGGGCACTGTGCCTCAACTTCTACGAGGTCTTCACCAAGCCCGGCGTCACGTACCGCTGCGGGTTCTTCGGGCCGGCGGAGCGGCTCCTGCACTCCATGGGGCACCGGGTCGAGTTGGTTCCGGGTGGTTTCCGCCAGATGGCGCCGATCCTGGCCAAGTTCTCACCACGGGTCATGGTCGTGCAGGCCGCGCCACCCGACGAGTACGGGAACGTGAACCTGTCGCTGCACATGGGCGCCACCCGTCCCGAGCTCATCCGTGCCGGTCAGGATCCCGATCGGCTCCTGATCGTCGAAGTGAACCCCAACCTGCCCCGGACCAAGAGCCTGCCGCCCGAGTACGACAACACCATCTCCCTCGACGTCGTCGACGTGCTGGTCGAGACGAACGCGACGCCCTTCGCCCTGACCGAGCCCCCGACCGACGAGGCGGACGCGGCGATTGCGCGCAATGCACTGGCCTATGTGAAGAACGGGTCGACACTGCAGACGGGTATCGGAGCGATCCCCAACATCGTGGCCACGGAGCTGGCCAAGGGACCGCTGGGCGGGTTCGGCGTCCACTCCGAGATGTTCACCAACGGCCTCATGCGGCTGCACCAGGCGGGCAAGGTCACCAACGACGCCAAGGGGGTCTTCGACGGGGTCTCGGTCACGACCTTCGCCCTCGGCACGCCCGAGCTCTACGGATGGCTCGACAACAACGACGACGTGGCCTTCCTCCCGGTGGAGACGGTCAATGACCCGACGGTCATCGCCCAGAACGCCAACCTGGTCTCCATCAACGGGGCGTTGTCGGTCGACCTCTACGGGCAGGTGGTGGCCGACAACATCGGCGAACGGCAGATCTCGGGTGTCGGCGGCCACGAGGACTTCGTGGCCGGGGCGGAGCTGCACCTCGACGCCCACTCGCTCATCTGCCTCCATTCCACGGCTGTGCACGAGGGCGAGGTCGTCTCCCGCATCGTCGGCCTCCTGCCCGAGGGCTCGGTCGTGTCCACCCCGCGTCACCACACCGGCGTGGTGATCACCGAGTACGGCTCCGCCGAGTTGACCGGGCTGACGGTGAGCGAGCGCGCCCACCTGCTGGTCGAGATCGCCCACCCAGACTTCCGGGACGACCTGCGCAAGGTGGCCGACGAGCTGGGCCGGCGCTGAGCGGCCGCCGCTCAGCTCGCCGCCATCGGAGCCGGCTTGTTGGGCCACTCGCGGAACGTGGCGTGGTGTCGCCCGATCTCGCCGATGATGGCGTCGATGTAGACGAGCTTGCGGATCATGTACGAGCGCGTCTCCTTCGGATCGAGGTACAGGTTGTGGAGGCGTCCGTAGCCGTAGCGCTGCACCACACCGGTGAACCCGCCCGGGTTGAGGACGTCGGTGTCGTCGTCCGAGATGGAGGACACGAGGTACTTGTACTCGCCGACCCGGAGCGCCGAGTACTGCGAGGTGAGCCAGTAGTGCTGGTGCTTCCGGTTTGACACGACCTCGCCATCGTCGCCGGCCAGAAGGAACGAGAGCTGATCGACCGCGTCGATGTAGCGGTCGGCGGGCATCCGATCTGCTGCTCCCGCCATCGACAGACAGGTGGCGAAGAGGTCGAGGAGGTGCACCAGGCCGTCGCTTGATCGCCCCGGCTCGACCATGCCGGGCCACGACACGACGGCCGGCACCCGCACCCCTCCTTCCCACGTCGACCCCTTCGCACAGCGGAAGGGCGTGAACGCGGAGTCGGGCCAGGTCTCCATTTCGGGCCCGTTGTCGGACGAGATCACCACCATGGTCGACTCGAGTTGACCCGTTCGCTCGAGTGCAGCGACCAACCGGCCGCAGATGTCGTCCAGTTCGACGATGGCGTCCTTGTAGGGGTGCCGGGCGGGGGAGCTGCCGAGGAAGTCCGGATGCGGGTAGTTGTCGAAGTGGGCACCCCGGGTGCAGTGGTAGAGGAACCAAGGGTCGGCCGACCCTGACATCTGCTCGATGAACTGCTCGGAGTAGGCGCACCACTTGTCGTCAAGGAGCGAGAGGACGGGGACCGTCACCTCCTCGACCTCCTCCAGCGGGCCGTTGCGGGTGGCATGGACGAAGCACTTGTTGAACGGCATGTTCCGGACCCATTCCGTGCGGTCCTCGCTGTAGACCACTTCGGGGAAGAAGTACGGGTCCCGCCACTCCGTGTACATGTCCGACACCGACAAGAACCCGTAGAAGTCGTCGAACCCGACGTTCTGCGGCTGGCTCTCGTGGTTCTCGCCCATGTGCCACTTCCCGACCGCCTGCGTGACATAGCCGGTGTCGGAGAGGAGCTGCGGGAGGGTGACCTCCCCGCTCAGCCCGCCCGGCATGCCGTACATCGGTGGAACCAGCAGGCCGTGCCGCATCGGGAGGCGGCCCGTCATGATGGAGGCCCGAGTGGGCGTGCACGACGGCTCGCTGTAGCACGACGTGAGGAGCATCCCCTCCCGGGCGATACGGTCGATGTTCGGTGTCGGCGCACCGACCGCGACCCCCCCGCCGTAGCACCCGAAGTCCCCCCACCCCACGTCGTCCATCAGGATGACGACGACGTTCGGGCGCCGCCCCGTGCGCGAGGCGAACTCGGCCATCTTGGCCGCCGCCGCCTCGTCGCGGCCGGGGACAACGAAGGCGGGCTCCCGGTTGGCCGCCACCGCGCGCGTCGCGCCCGTGACGGGGTCCACGCCCGACGCCTTCCGGTGCTCGGCACCCTCTCCTGCCCTCTGGTCGTTCATGTCCACTCCTTGTCGACTCCGTGGGAGGCACATGCTGCCCCGTCCGCCGACCGCGTGCAGGTGGAGTCCCCGCTCGAGACGGTCATTTCCACGGAAAGCGGCAGCGAGCCTCGTTACCCGCAGCCGGGTGGCCATTGCAGATCCGTGGGAATAGCGAAACTTCCCGATTTCCGACATACGAGTGCCGCCGACGCTCCGAACCCCAATTCAGGGAACGGAGGATCGGATGCAGACATCGGGCAAGAGACGGACTGCGCAACCGGAGAGCACCCCTCCCTCGTGGCTCTCCCTATGGACCGAGCACCCTGTGGAGGTCCGCCTGGGTTCTGTCGGCCCTCCATCCCGAATGCACCCACGAGACCACCCGATTGGAGTGCGGTGAGGGTGCGCCGCGGTCATGCGACCAGGTGGATCTCAGCGCCGAACACAGCGAAGCGAGCCCAAAGAAGGGATGCACCATGTCAGCGATGAAGCGCCGCGACTTCCTGAAGAGCGGAACAATGGCGGTGGCTGCGGCTGGGGTCGCGGCGGCGATGCCGATCGTGCCCGCCGTGGTCAACGTCGTCGACACAGAGGGTCCAGAGGTTGACTCGGCGGCCACGGCGAGTACCTCGGACGTTGCCGTGAACATGGCGCAACCGCTCGTCGTGCGCGTCAACGATCTTGCGTCGGGGTCCATGCAGATGTTCGTAGGGACACGAGAAGTGACCTATTCCGACCCCCAGCTGGCGGCGCGCCTCTTCCGAGCGGCCCAGTGAGGCCTCACATCACGACGCGACCCTGAGGCACGACCACCCAGCGTCCACCAGTCTCATCCATCAACTCACACATCCAAGGAACCGAGGTAGGCCATGTCATCGCATCGTGAAGCTCCACAGATCTCGAAGGACCCCGTTGCCGACAGCACGGATGTCTACGCCTTCGTCAGTCCGGATGCTCCGGAGACGGTCACGTTGATCGCCAACTACATCCCACTGGAGGGGCCCGATGGTGGGCCCAACTTCTACGAATTCGGGGACGACGTCCTCTACGAGATCAACATTGACAATGACGGAGATGGTGTCGCCGACATCATCTACCAGTTCCAGTTCACCACCACCCTGCGCGATCCGTCGTACTTCCTCTACAACGTAGGGCCGATCACCAGTTTGAGCAGCCCCAACTGGAACAGGGTCCAGACGTACTCGCTGCAGCGAGTGGATATGCCCGAAGGGCGTGTGAGCATCCTCGGCACCAATCTCCCGTGCCCGCCGTGCAACATCGGTCCGCTCTCGACGCCCGACTATGCCGCACTGGCCAGTGCCGCCGTCTCCACTGTGGGGCACGACACGCTGTCCTTTGCGGGTCAGCGGGCAGAGGGGTTCTACGTCGACCTGGGTGCCGTATTCGACCTCGGGAATCTGCGGCCGTTCCAGGGGGACCACGCGGGTTGGTCGGGGACCGGGCTCCCGGCCATGGCTGCCGGCGTGAACGCCACTGACACGGTCAACGTGCACAGCCTCGCCCTCCAGGTGCCGATAGAGCAGCTCATGTCACCTTGGAAGTGGCGGCCCAACAAGCCGAGCATCATCGGTGTCTGGACGACCGCCAGTCGGCAGAAGGTGAAGATCTACGAGGGTGAGAACGGAGCTGTCTTCAACTCGGGGCCGTACGTGCAGGTGTCCCGCCTGGGGAACCCGTTGTTCAACGAGGTCCTGATTCCGCTCTCGCTCAAGGACACGTGGAACGCGCAGCCGCCGTCGGGCGACCAGCAGTTCGCGTCCTACGTGTCCGCACCTCAGCTCGGGACGTTGCTGCCCGGTCTCTTCCCAGGGGTGTTCCCGAAGTTGGCGGCGTTCAACGCGACCAACACGCCGAGAGCAGATTTGCTGGCCATCCTGTTGACCGGAATTCCCTCGACCGTCGTTCCGGGCTTTGCCGGCAACTTCACCGGGCCCACCCAGGCGGACATGCTCCGGCTCAACATGTCCATTCCGCCGACACCGTCCGCCAAGGTCAGCAACCTCGGCCTGATCGGCGGGGATGTCGCCGGGTTTCCAAACGGCCGTCGCGTCCAAGATGATGTGGCGACGATTGAGCTGCGCGCCATCGCGGGCGCGACGCTGCCGCTGGTGGATCCCTCGTATGTGCCCGATGCAGCCGCCGGTGGGATCTCCATGGGTCTGACCTCGGGACCGACCGACCCGTCGGCACTGAACACCGAGAACTACCTCGGAACCTTTCCGTACCTCGGGACGCCGCACAGCGGGTACAACGCCCACACGGCCTCCGCCATCACCGGATGACCTCGCCCGCGATGTCGGAGGTCCGGCCGGACGGAACGGAACAGGGCCACACCCCTGAGGCCCGCCATACCCATGTCTCTGAAGAGCGTCCGGGACCGAGCCTCCCAGGCTCAGTTGTCCTCGACATCGGCCCCGGGGTAGGGGCTGCCGTCATCCTGGCGCCGGTGGAGATGAACGATCTGGAGATCGAGTACCGCGCCGCGGGCGATCCGTGGAACGAGAAACACATGTCGGTCCGGGAGCGGCAAGGCGTGGGGGTGCCAAGCCATGCGGCCATCTTCGCTCCCTTGCCCCAGGGCGTGTACGAGTTCCGTGTGCGGGGAAGTGCGGACACCGACCCGCAGCTCGTCGTCGCCGTGGCGGAGGCATCGGTCACGAGTGCCGCGTGGCCGGACCTCGGGTGAGGCATCAGATACCCATGGGTATCGCTGGCCGGCGGCCATGAGGTCCATTGCTCCAATTGGAAGCGCAGCACCCGTGGTGGCGCCGCGAATTCAGGCTGGCTGAATCGTATGACCGTTCACTTTGGCGGAAGCCATCTCCGCCCGCCACGCGGGGTCAGCCGTGACGACCTGGTGCCCGGCCGGCCCCGCGTGGTCCGCGGTGTCAGCCGGGACCACCAGGGATGGGCTGCTGGGCGGCGATGCCGGCGATAGGCGCCACGAGCTTGATGCTGCCCAGTGATCCGAGGAACATGGCGTCGCCATAGTTGAAGACGCCGCCGTCGCTGGCGGCGAACCAGTAGCCGCCGCCGTCGGGTGTGGCCGCGATGCCGATGACCGGCTTGTTGAGGTGGATGGAGCCGGTGGAACCGTGGAAGACGGCGCTGCCGTAGCTGAAGACCCCACCGTCGCTGGCCACGAGCCAGTACCCGGTGCCCCCCGGTCCGGCCGCCATGCCCACCACGGGCTGGTTGAGGCGCATGGAGCCGGTGGAGCCGTAGAACTTGGCGTCACCGAAGCTGAAGATCCCGCCGTCGCTGGCCACCAACCAGTAGCCCATGCCGTCCGCTGTAGGTGCGATGCCGACGATGGGCTTGTTGAGGTGCTTGCCGCCCATGGACCCAAAGTAGGTGGCGTCGCCGAAGCTGAAGATGCCCCCGTCGCTGGCTGCGATCCAGTAGCCGTGCCCAGTGGGCGTGGCCGCGATGCCGACGATCGGGGCCGTCAGCGGGGTGCCCGCCATGGAGCCGAGGTTGGCCGCGTCGCCGAAGGCGGCGATCCCACCCTTGGCGGTGACGATCCAGTAGCCACCGGCGTCAGGCGTCTCGGCGAGGCCCACCGCAGTGGTGCCGGCCGTCGTGCTCGACCCGGCGGCCGATCCCCAGAAGGGCAGCTTGCCGAATGCGAAGACGCCGCCGTCGGCGCCGGCCATGACGTAGCCCGAGCCAGGCGGCGGGACGACGAAGACGGGCACGGTCACGTTGGTGAACGTGTTGTTCTTGATGGCGCTGGGGTCGGCGTTGGCGACCCAGATCCCGTAGTAGTTGTTCGAGATGGCGTTGCCCTGAATGGCCGTCCCGGTCACGTGGACGACGGCGCTGAAGACGACGATGCCGGTGGTGGCGGGGTCGCCGGCGTCGACGTCACCGGCGCTCGTGCTGCCGGTGGTGAACACCCCGCTGCCGGGCGAGCTCTCGCCGACGGCGTTCTGGCCCACCACGTTGTTGAGGATCTGGTTGCCGTTGACGTCCTGCGCCGGGAGCGTGGGCGTGGATGGTGATGCCGGCCTGGCCGTTGCCCGAGACGGTGTTGCCCTGGATCACGTTGTTGTACGCGGCGGCGCCCGGGAACGGTGCCGCGAGCAGGATCCCGGAGCCACCGCCGCCCACCGTGCCGTTGTTCTGGGACACGTTGCCCTGGACCGTGTTGTTGAAGATGCCCCCGGCGACGGGGTTGGGGACGCCTCCGGGTGCGGCGTTCGAGTTGTGGGACGGCATCGTGATGCCGCAGTCCCACACGTTGTTGACGACGATGTTGTCGGCCACGTTGTTGCCCGATGTCGGCCCAAAGTAGGTGGTCGGCCCACCGAAGGCGGTGGCGCCGATGCTGCCGGGCGGGATCCCGTCGTCGAGCAGGATGCCGCCAGTGTTGTTCTCGCTTGTGTTGCGGCTCACCGTGGAGTTGGTGACCGCTTCGAGGTGGATGCCCTCGCCACAGTCGCTCGGACCGGTTTGCGGGATGCAGGCGAGGTCGTTGCCGTTGACGACGTTGTTCATGATGGTGACGTTCGCTGTCCCTTCCACCAGGATGCCCTCGTTCTGCGCGGCCTGGACGGTGAACCCTTGGATCGAGGTGGCCGCCGCTGCCGCACCCTCGACGACGATGCCATTCGACAGGCCGGTGGCATTGATGACGGCCGAGGCGCCCCCCGCCGAGCCGTCGATCGTGAGCTGCTTGCCGATCACGTGGACCATCTCGCTGTAGGTCCCCGGGCAGACGTTGATGGTGTCACCGCTGGCGGAGGCCGTCACGGCGGCGGAGATGGTGTTGAAGTTCGGGCTGGCGCAGCTGCCGCCACCCGAACCGGTGGGGGCGACGAAGACGGTGACCGCTGCACCGGCGGGCGGTGCGGCGATCGCAGCCCCCGCAAGCGTCCCGACGACCACCACGAAGCCGAAGCCAACTGCCTTGAAACGAGGCATTCTCCGCACGAACAAACCTGCCATTGGTTCATCCTTTCTTGTCACCCGAGCCACTGGGCCGATGCTCTGGATACCAGGTCACGGGGCACTCGTCAATCGGTCGTCATCCTCAAGGGCGGTGAGGGACGACGACAGCGGCGCGGCCCCGGCGCCGTAGAGCTCCACCACGGCGCCGGGCGACGGGTCGGGGCGGCCAGCTCGACCCAGGACGGAGTGCAGTCGGCGGCTACGTCCCGGTCGACCTGGTCTTCGGGCGCCGCCTGCGAGCATCTCGACCGACCACGAGCACCACGGCCCCGAGAAGAAGTTCGGAGATGGACGCACGCCGGCTAGGTCGAAGCGGGGGCGGGTGCAGCCTGAGCGTCCTTTGGTTGCGGGTTCGGGTTGAGCCTGACGGCCACTACGAACGACACCACCACTGCGACGATCACGATCGGCATCAGGGTCACTGCGTCTGATACGAAGAGAAGGCTCGGAAGCAGCACCGCCGTCAAGGGCATCTTCAGTGCTCCTGCCGTCATTGCCCCGACCCCCATTGCCGCACCGGCGATCATCGGGAGCCCACCGACGTGGGAGAGCGCGATTCCGCCGGTCGCTCCGATGAACATGCTTGGGAAGATGGGCCCACCACGGAAGCTGCTCAGCGAGATCGAATAGGCCAGCGCCTTGCACACCAGGAGAAGCATCAGTGCACCCACGGTCCAGCTGGCGGCGTGCTGAACGAGCGCAGGGAGCGCGCTCTGCCCCGAGAACAGCACCTCCGAGGAGCTGCGACCCGTGGCGGCGGCGAAGGCGATGGCGAGTCCGCCCACTGCCAGGCCCATCAGCGGGGTCACCAGCACCCGCCCTCGCTCGGTGATTGGCCGGAGCACTCGGGCCAGTCTGAAGATGCAGGCGGCGATCACGGCTGCCGCCAGACCGATGACGATGGCCCAGAGGAACTCGGTCCCGGTGGGCGATCCCACGTGGGGAATGGAACCCACGCTCAGTGAGAACGTCCCGAATCCCGTCAGGTGGTTGAGGCCAACGAAGATCAACGAGCCCACACCGGCCGCGAGGAGACCCGGGACCAGCACGATCTCCATGGTCGGGCCCCCCAGCCCGATCATCTCCATGAGCAAGAAAGCGCCCACGAGGGGCGAGCCCAGCAACGTGGCGATGGCGGCAAAGCTTCCGGCGGCCCCGATGACCACGGCCGTCATGGGAGGTGCGTCCCGCTTGACCAGGTGTACGGCCAGCACTCCCAGGCCGCTCCCGATGGCAATCAGCGGCGCTTCGGGCCCGAGCACGACCCCGAGACTGAGCGTCGCGAACGCGGCCGCGACGATCCCGAACAGTTCGATCGGCTGGACCGGCGCTCCGGACTTGAAGCCTTCTGATGGCTCATGGCCACCAGTTCCGGGCAGGTAACGAATTGCTAGTGCCACCAACACGCCACTCAGGGCCAGCCAGGGCAGGGGCCACCACAGCGGCTCTGAGTGGTACCCGAGAGCCATTGGCAGATCAGAGAAAATCTCCGTCTGAACCTTGGCCACTGCTTCCAAGAAGAAGTAGGCCACGGTCGCCACCGGGACGCCGATAATCTGCTCCGAGCGCAAGGAGAGCCAGGAAGCTCCGAGATTTCAGTATCGCCGCGGGGTCAGGGGGCTTCGGCGTTTGCTCCGATGTCGTGGCGGAGTCCGTCATGTTCCTTCCGAGGCCTTTCAGTGTGAGACGCCGTCGGACGAACACCGCTCAATCCAGGCGCCAGATCGAACGCGCACATCAGATCACGGGGGGTAACTCCTGGCCAACTGGATTCGGACGTTACCGCCGGAGGCCCGGTACGGCGTTCGCCAACTCAAGGGCGTTCCGGCCATGTGGCGGCTCTGTGGCCGACTGACACGGCGACTTCAGAGCTCACGCCACTGGCTGGCCCGATCTTCCTATGGGCCGCCTAGCGCGCCACGTCGGTAGCGGAGGTAGTTGACTCTCGAGCTGAAGGTGCGGGTTTCGACGAGTTCGAGATCCACCCGGCGCTCGCGCTGGGGAAAAAACGGAATGCCACCGCCAACCAGCACCGGGTAGACCCTGGCCCGGTACTCGTCGATCAGACCCAACGCGGCCGCCTCGGCGGCGAGAGTCGCGCCGCCGATCGCGATGTCGCCCTCCCCCGGCTCGGCTCGCAACCGCTCGATCTCCTCCGCCAGGCCGCCGGAGGCCAGGCGGGCATTGCCCTGCACCGCCGACAGCGTGGTGGAGAACACCACCTTTGGGAGCGGCTTCCAGATAGCGGCCCACTCGAGCATTGAGTCGTCGAGCGATGGATCCTGGTCGGCGGTCTCCCAGTACAGCATCGTCTCGTACAGCCGTCGTCCCAACAGGTGGACGCCGACCTCTCGTATCTCGTCGGTGACGAAGCGAAAGACCTCCTCGTCGGGCTCCGTCCAGTCGAAGTCGCCGTGCGGCCCGGCGATGTAGCCGTCAAGTGAGACACCCATCGAATAGGTCACGCTGCGCATCAGAAGTCCTCCTTGGTAACGGATACGACAGTACGACCACGGAGAGCGGCTGAATCGGTTCGTCTCCGGGCGAGCGTTCACGTGGGCTTCCTGGACGGAGCGAGCCGGCGACCGTGGCCCGATGATGGACAACGGTGGAACAGCATGTCGAGCTCCCGATGCAGTGCTGTTTCGGCACTTCGAGGGCGCCGCATCGGAGATGCGGCGCTTGGTCGGGGGAGTACTCGACCAAATCCACACCGGGAAAAGAAGTCGGCCCTCACCGCCTCGAGGGAGCCGTCCCTTCGCCTCCTCGCACCGTCGTCGCTGCACACCGGTAGCGGTGCGTCCCCGGGTCGCGCCCGAGCGACACCCTGCGCTGCCGAACCCCGGGGGAGCGTTCACGTAGGCTTCCTGGACGGAGCGAGTCGGCGACTGTGGCCGAATTATGGACAACGGTCCTGGTCATAAGACAAAACTCCTGCTGGAGAGGTGCGAGAGCGGCCGAATCGGACTCACTGCTAATGAGTTGACCTGGGTAACCGGGTCCGAGGGTTCAAATCCCTCCCTCTCCGCTCGGGGTCGGCACCTGGTGCCGCACAGCCCGGAACGTTCGGCCCGCCCCGGCGGGCCCGCCGTGCACCGTCACCCGGCGGAGCGGCCTGGTGCGAGGAGTGTGCGTGATCGTGGGTCGGTACTGGCTGCAGACCCTGGGGTGCCCGAAGAACCAGGTGGACTCCGACAAATTGGAGGGCTACCTCGAGGCCCAGGGATACGACCGCGCCCCTGACCCCGACACGGCCGACCTCGTGGTCGTCAACACGTGTGCCTTCATCGAGGCGGCACGGCAGGAGTCGATCGAGGCCGTCTTGAGCATGGCCGAGACGCGCCGCGACGGGGCGCGTCTGGTCGTGACCGGCTGCATGGCCGAGCGCTACGGCGACGAGCTGCGCGACGCTCTCCCCGAGGTCGACCTGGTGGCCGGGTTCGGCCGCGACCTGACCATCTCGCCGGGCCCTCCGGCCGGAGCGGTCCCCGTCACCCTCGGAACCGCCCGCACCGCATCGCACGCCGCCACGACCCCGGCCTTCGACCTCCTCGAGCTGCCCCGCCCCACGTCGCGCGCGCCCTGGGCCTACGTCAAGGTCGCCGAGGGCTGTGACCGCATCTGCGGCTTCTGTGCCATCCCGTCATTCCGGGGCAAGCAGCGCTCGCGGTCGTCGCACGAGGTGCTGGCCGAGGTCGACGCCCTCCTCGCGCCCGCGCCCGGCGCGCCGCCGCTGCGCGAGATCGTCCTGGTCGCCCAGGACCTCGCCTCCTTCGGCCGGGACCGCTCGGGCCCCGGGCGGCGCACCCGTACCGCCAACGGCACGTCGCCCATAGCGGCGCTCACCCGCGCCGTCTCGGCCCGGGTCGAGCGCACCCGGCTGCTCTATCTCTACCCGTCCGGCCTGACCGACGAGCTGATCCAGTCGGTTCTCGATACGGGCGTGCCCTACTTCGACCTCTCGCTACAGCACGTCTCGCGTCCGTTGCTCGCCCGCATGCGCCGCTGGGGCGATGGCGAGCGCTTCTTGCTGCGCATCGCGGACATCAGGGCCGCCGACCCCGACGCCACCTTCCGCTCCTCGTTCATCCTCGGCTACCCGGGCGAGACCGAGCGCGACCACGACCTGCTCCTGCAGTTCCTCCAGGACGCGCAGCTCGACTGGGCGGGCTTCTTCCCCTTCTCCAACGAGGAGGGGACCCATGCCGCCGGGCTGCCGGACCAGATCGCGCCCGAGCTCGCCCTCGAGCGCCTGCGCGAGTGCGCCGAGTTGCAGGACACCATCACCGCGGCCAAGCGGGACCGACTCATCGGCGAAGTGCGTAGTGTCCTCGTCGACGCGCCCGGTCGGGCCCGCACCGTGCACGAGGCGCCCGAGATCGACGGCATCGTGCACGTCCCGGCCGAGCTCCCGGCCGGCAGCCTCGTCGACGTGGTCATCACCGGCGCGGAGGGGCCCGACCTCCATGGCCTGCCGGCGCACGATCGGGAGCTCGTGTGAGCGACGCCACCCACGAGCGCCCCGCCCACCCCGGCCCTCCGGGCCACCCCGGGTTCACCTTCGGGCCCAGCGCTCTCGTCACCCCGGCCAACGCGGTCACGGTCGCCCGTCTTCTCGCGGCGCCGGTCTACGTGCTCATGCTCATCGTGTGGGGCGCGTCGTGGATCAACGTCGCGGTCGGCCTCATCCTCGCCGGCAGCGACGGGCTCGATGGCTACATGGCCCGCCGGCACGGCACCACCCGCTCGGGCGCCTTCCTCGACCCGCTGGCGGACAAGGCGTGCGTCCTCGGAGCCATGTTCACGCTGGCCGCCCAGGGCCACCTGCCGTGGCTGCCCGTCATCCTCATCGCCATCCGCGAGGTCGGCATGCAGCTCTACCGCTCGTGGGTGGGCCGCCGCGGCGTGTCCATCCCGGCCCGCAAGTCGGCCAAGCTCAAGACGTTGGTGCAGGACGTGGCGATCGGCACCGTCATCATCCCGCCGCTGGCCCACCAACACACCCTGCAGGTCGCCGTGATCTGGTTCGCCTGCGCCCTGACCCTTTACACCGGCGCCGAGTACGTGCTCGACGGCCGGCGGGCGCTGCACCGGCCGGCGGCCCCGTAAGGTCACGCCCGTGAGGATCGAGATCGTCGCGGTCGGCACCGAGCTGTTGCTGGGTCAGATCGCCGACACCAACTCGGCGTGGCTCGGCGACCGCCTTGCCGCCAACGGCGTGGCTTCCCACTTCCATCAGGCCGTGGGCGACAACCACGGCCGTATCGTTCTGGCCCTGCGCACCGCGCTGGCCCGCGGCGACGGCGTCATCATGTGCGGCGGGCTCGGGCCCACCCAGGACGACATCACACGGGAGGCGATCGCAGAGGTCATGGGGGCCGAGCTGGTCCGCGACCAGGCGATCGTCGAGCGGATCGAAGCATTCTTCGCCGCCCGGGGTCGTGCCATGTCGGCCAACAACGCGCGCCAGGCCGACGTGCCGCAGGGCGCCAGGGTGATCCCCCAGATGGGTGGCACGGCGCCCGGCCTCATCTGCCCCCTGGGGAACAAGGTGGTCTACGCAGTCCCGGGCGTGCCCTACGAGATGGCCGAGATGTTCGACCGCGCCATCCTGCCCGACCTGCGCGCCCGCATGGTCGAGGCCGGCGAGGAAGGTGTCATCGTCAGCCGGGTTCTCCGGACGTGGGGCGCGAGCGAGTCCGGCCTCGCCGAGGCCCTGCAGGACCGAATCGACGTGCTCGATGCGGGGGGCGAGGTCACGCTCGCCTTTCTCGCCTCGGGGATCGAGGGGATCAAGGTGCGCATCACGGTCCGGGCCCGCACCGTCGCCGACGCCACCGCGCTGCTGGACAAGGAGGAGGCCGAGGTGCGGCGCGCCATCGACGACCGGCTGGGTGACATCGTCTTCGGCGTGGACGACGAGTCCATGGAGGTCGCCGTGGCGGAGCGCCTCGTGGCGCGCGGACTGACCTTCGGCGTGGCGGAGTCGCTCACCGGAGGGCTCATCGCCTCCCGCCTGGTCAACGTGCCCGGCGCTTCGGCCTGGTTCCGGGGCGGGGTCGTGGCCTACGACTCGCAGGTCAAGTTCGACGTCCTGGGGGTGCCCGCCGGGCCGGTCGTCACCGAGTCGGCCGCGGCGGCCATGGCCGAGGGTGCGGCACGGGTGACGGGGTCCGACGTCGGCCTGGGCATCACGGGAGTGGCCGGCCCCGACGACCAGGAGGGCGTGGCGCCCGGAACGATCTTCGTGGGCCTCTCTCTCCCGGACGAGCCGCTCCAGACCCGCCAGCTGCGGTTGCCCGGCGATCGGGAGCGCGTGCGCCAGTACGGGGCCATTTCGGCCCTTGACCTGCTCCGACGCGCTCTCGACGCACCTCTGACCTGAGAGGCCGCGTTCACAGCAGGCCCACAGCGGGGTCACACTGGACGAGGAAACGGGGGCGCGACCCTGTGACCCAGGGAGGTATGACCAGTGAAGACCGACAATGGACCGCGGGTCCTGGTGGTGGACGACGAGCCTTCGATCGTGGACGCCGTGGCGACATCGTTGCGCTACGAGGGGTTCACCGTCGACGAGGCGATGACGGGGCGCAAGGCCCTGGCCCAGGCCCAGGAGGACCCACCCGACCTCGTGATCCTCGACGTGATGCTGCCCGACCTCGACGGCCTCGAGGTGACGCGCCGCCTGCGCGCCGACGGGCTGCGGGTGCCCGTGCTGTTCCTCACCGCCCGCGACACGCTGTCCGACAAGTTGGCCGGGCTCACCGTCGGGGGCGACGACTACGTCACCAAGCCGTTCGCGTTGGCCGAGGTGATCGCCCGGGTGCACGCCATCCTGCGCCGCACGGGCTACGAGCCCGAGGACGACGGGATCCTGCGGTTCTCCGACCTCGAGCTCGACGAGAGCGCACACGAGGTGCGACGCGCCGGCAACGCGATCAACCTCACGGCGACGGAGTTCAACCTGCTTCGCTACTTCATGCTCAACCCGCGGCATGTCCTGTCGAAGGCGCAGATCCTCGACCACGTGTGGCACTACGACTTCGGCGGCGACGGCAACGTGGTGGAGACCTACGTCAGCTACCTGCGGAAGAAGCTCGAGAAGTTCGGGCCTCCGCTGATCCACACCATCCGCCTGGTCGGTTACACCCTGCGTGAGCCCGAGTCCGCCCACGGGGCAGCCTGAGTGTCCCTCCGGCTCCGGCTCCTGCTCGCGGTCGGAGCCATTGCGATCGTGGCACTGGTCGTCGCCGACTTCGCCACCTACTCGGCCTTGCGGACGTCGTTGTACAACCAGGTCGACCAGGAGCTACAGCGCCCGGTACACCTCAACGTCGATCCGGTCACCGGCAACGTCGTCTGCCCGTCGCCCCAGAGCGACAACGGCGGCGGCCCGGTGGGCAATGGAGGCGGGCCGGGAGGCGGCGGGGGCACCGGCGGCGATTTCGCCAACGTCTTCAGCATCAGCTACATCTCCGTGGTCAAGCAGAGCGGCAGCGTGGTCGACGGTCTCGAGTGCCCCGCCTATGTGGGCAATCACCCGTACCGGCCGCAACTGCCGGCTCCGATCGGCGGGTTCTCGAGGCAGCCTGACGGCACGGACGCCGCCTACTTCACCACCGGCTCCATTGCCTCAGGCGGGCCGTCATTCCGGGTCCGGGCCCAGAAGGTCCAGGGCGGGACCTTCAACGGCGATGTGCTCGTGCAGGCGCAGACGCTCGTCGACCAGACGAGCACATTGCACACTCTCTTCCTGATCGAATTGGCCGTGACCGCTGGCGCGCTCGTGTTCGCGCTGGCGGCAGGCTGGTGGCTGGTCCGCCTGGGCCTGCGACCACTGGAGGATGTCGAGCGGACGGCCGATTCCATCGCCGCCGGCAACCTGGACCAACGTGTGCCCGGCGCTGAGCAGTCGACCGAGGTTGGGCGGTTGGCCCGTGCGCTCAACGTGATGCTCGAGCGGATCCAGGCGGCGTTCTCCGCCCGTCTCGCGTCCGAGGCGCGCTTGAAGGAATCCGAACAACACCTGCGCCAGTTCGTCGCCGACGCCTCGCACGAGCTCCGCACGCCCATCGCGGCGGTGTCGGCGTACGCAGAGCTGTTCGAGCGCGGGGCGGCCCGGAACGCAGACGACTTGCCCAGGGTGATGTCGGGCATCCGCACCGAGACCGCCCGCATGGACCGCCTGGTCAGCGACCTGCTCACCCTGGCCCGGCTGGATGAGGGCGTGCCCATGGAGAAGGCCCCGGTCGAACTGGTGGCGCTGGCCTCTGACGCGGTCCGGACGGCCACGGCTGTCGGGCCCGAGTGGCCGGTCCGCTTCTGGGCCTCACATCCGGTCGAGGTGATCGGCGACCGGGACCGCCTGCGCCAGGTGGTCGACAACCTGCTGGCCAACGTGCGGGCGCACACGCCGGAGGGGACCACGACGACGGTGCGGGTGAACCAGGTCGGCGACGAGGCGGAGATCGAGGTGCGCGACACCGGGCCCGGCATGCCCACCGAGGAGGCCCGCCGGGTGTTCGAGCGCTTCTACAGGGCCGATCCGGCGCGGGCGCGCACCAGTGGAGGCAGCGGCCTCGGCCTCTCCATCGTGTCGGCCATCGTGGCCGCGCACGGAGGCACCGTCTCCGCGGCGTCCTCACCAGGACACGGGATGGCGGTCACCGTGCGCATCCCCATGAGTGCGCTCGAGATGGACCAGGAGCAGGCCGTGGCGTCGGACACGCCGGAATCGGCGGCCTGAGGCCGATTCGGCGGGCTGGCGCCGGGCGATTCACACCGGGCCCACAGCCGACCTTCACTGAATCCCGAGGCCGGTTCGCCACCATGCGACCCATGACCGCACTGGCTCCCGTGGAGGCCGACGCCGACCCTCGCCGTGTCCCCGTGGACGTCGAGATCGTCGTGCCGGTCTACAACGAAGCGGCGCAGCTGTCCGAGCGGATCACGGCACTCCGCACCTTCCTCGACCAGACGTTTCCCTTCCGGGCACTCGTCACCATCGTTGACAACGCGAGCACCGACGACACCTTCCGGGTGGCGAGCGAGCTGGCGGATTCCATGGCGGGCGTGGCCGCCATGCACCTTGCCCGCAAGGGGCGGGGCTACGCGCTGCGCTCGGCGTGGTCGACCAGCGATGCACCCGTCGTCGCCTACATGGACGTCGACCTCTCCACCTCGTTGGCGGCGCTGCTCCCCCTCGTGGCGCCACTGCTGTCGGGCCACCGGGACGTGACGATCGGGTCGCGCCTCGCCCGCGGCGCGCACGTCGTGCGCGGCCCCAAGCGCGAGCTCATCTCGCGGGCCTACAACCTCATCTTGAAGCTCACCCTGCGGGGACGGTTCAGCGACGCCCAGTGCGGATTCAAGGCGCTCCGGCGCGACGCGGTGGAGAAGCTGCTGCCACTGGTCGAGGACAACGAGTGGTTCTTCGACACCGAGCTGCTGGTCACCGCCGAGCGCCTCGGCCTGCGCATCGGCGAGGTTCCCGTCGACTGGGTCGACGATCCCGACTCGCGGGTGGACATCGTCTCGACCGCGGCCGACGACCTGCGCGGCGTGTGGCGGATGCTCGTCCGGCGCCCCAAGGGCCTGCGCCGCATCCGCTCCAACGAGGTGCCGGCCGACCAACTCCTGCGCTTCGCCGGCGTGGGCGTGATCTCGACGCTCGGCTACCTCTTTCTCTTCGTCGCCTGGCGGCCGCTCGTCGGAGCCCTCGCCGCCAACGCCGTGGCGATGGCGATCGCCACGCTCTTCAACACGGCCGTGCACCGGGAGCTCTCCCGCAGCACCGACGGCCAAGCCCGGCGCGGCCGCCTCTTCGCCGTGGCGAGCGGGCTCTACGCGGTGAGCCTCGCCTTCACCACGTTCGGCCTCGTCGTCGCCCAGTGGGTGGCGCCGGGAGCCCTGCTGCCTGAGCTGGTGGCGATCACCGTGGCCAACCTGGCCGCTGCTGTCTTCCGGTTCGCCGTGCTGCGGGCTTGGATCTTCCGTCCCTGCGCCCGCTCGGGTGCCGAACCCATGGAGATGTCACGATGACGGACCTCACGCCCGCCCCCGATGCCCCCGTGGGGGTGCTCGACCGGCCGGTCGAGCTCGACGCCGGCACTGAAGCCTTCGCGACCGTTCCTGCCGAAGGCCAGTGGCCGGCCGGGCCGCGGCGTGGGCGCGTGGCCCGTTTCGTGCGGGGCAAGGAGAGCGACGCGCCCTGGGTGCGGCCGGCGCTGCTCGCGCTGCTCGCCGCCACCGCCGTCCTCTACCTGTGGGACCTCGGCGCGAGCGGGTGGGGCAACTCCTTCTACTCCGCGGCCGTGCAGGCCGGCACCAAGAGCTGGAAGGCCTTCTTCTTCGGCTCCTCGGACTCCTCCAACTTCATCACCGTCGACAAGCCGCCCGCGTTCTTGTGGCCCATGGAGATCTCGGCGCGCATCTTCGGGCTCAACTCGTGGAGCGTGCTGGCGCCGCAGGCGCTCGAGGGCGTCGCGACCGTCGGCCTGGTCTACCTGTCGGTCCGGCGCTGGTTCAGCGCACAGGCGGCGATCCTCGGCGGCGCCGTGGTTGCGCTCACACCGGTGGCGGCGCTGATGTTCCGCTACAACAACCCCGACGCCATGCTGGCGATGCTGCTCGCCGGTGCCCTCTACGCCACCATGCGCGGCTTGGAGCGGGCACAGACCAAGTGGCTGGTCCTGGCCGGGACACTCGTGGGCTTCGGCTTCATCACCAAGATGATGCAGGCCTTCTTGATCCTCCCGGTGATGGCGGTCGTGTACCTCTTGGCCGCGCCCACGGGATGGTGGCGCCGGGTGGGACAGGTCTGCCTGATGGGCCTGTCCACTGTCGTCGCGGCCGGCTGGTGGGTGGCGGCCGTCGTCCTCACACCGGCGGCCGATCGCCCCTACGTCGGCGGGTCGCAGGACAACAACATCTTGAACCTCATCTTCGGCTACAACGGCTTCGGACGGCTGACCGGCAACGAGACCGGCAGCGTGGGCGGCGGCAGGGTCGCCGGGAGCATGTGGGGACCGACCGGGATCACGCGGCTCTTCAACACCGAGTTCGGGAACATGATGTCGTGGCTGTTGCCCGGCGCGCTCGTGATGGGCGCGGTCCTGCTCGGCATCACCCTCCGGGCCCGCCGCACCGATCGCGAGCGCGCCGCACTGCTCCTGTGGGGCGGCTCACTCGTCTCGACCGCGCTCGTCATCAGCCTGGCCCAGGGCATCATCCACCCGTACTACGCGGTGGCGCTGGCGGCGCCGCTCGGCGGACTGGTCGGGATCGCCACCATGGGCCTGTGGCAGCGCCGCGACAGCCTGGTGGGCCGGATCGGGTTGGCCGCGGGCCTGGCCGCCACCGTGGTGTGGAGCTATCTCCTTCTCGGGCGCACCGCGGACTGGTTCCCAGCGTTGCGGCCCTTCGTGGCGGTGGCGGGGACCCTCGGGGTCGTCGCCATCCTGGCCCTCCCGTTGTTGCGCGCCGTCCCCAAGCTCGCCATCGGCCTCGTGGCGGTGCTCGGCTTCGGCGCCGCGCTTGCAGCGCCGCTGTTCTCGACGGTCGCCACCGCAGCGACGCCGCACAACGGGGCGATCCCCTCTGTGACGCCGACCGCGTCGGGCGGCTTCGGCGGCCCCGGCGGAGGTTTCCCCGGCGGCGGGTTCCCCGGCGGCGGGGCGCGACGCGCCTTCGCCGGTGGCGGTTTCCCCGGCGGAGGTTTCCCCGGGGGCGGCTTCCCCGGCGGGGCGGCACCCTCGTTCGGTGGCGGCTTCCCCGGCGCGGGCACCGGCACCGGTACGGGAGGGCTCCCCGGCGGGGCGGCACCCTCGTTCGGCGGCGGAGGCGGCCGTGCCTTCGCCGGCGGCGGCCCCGGTGGGATCCTGGGCTCCAGCCAGTCCAACGCCGCGCTGAACAAGCTGCTGCAGGCGAACGCCGGTCACTACACGTGGGCCGCCGCCACGGTGAGCGCGAACTCGGCCGCCGGCTACCAGCTCGCCAGTGGCGAGCCGGTGATGGCCATCGGCGGGTTCAACGGGACCGACCCGGCGCCGACGCTCGCCCAGTTCGAGACGTACGTCGCCGAGGGCAAGATCCACTACTTCATCGCCGGCGGGAGCGGGGGAGGCCCCGGCGGCGCCAGCGGCTCGAGCAGTGACGCCTCGCAGATCACCTCGTGGGTGGAGTCGCACTACACGGCCCAGACCGTGGGAGGCGTGACCGTCTACGACCTCACGCCCTGACCCTCAGCGCGGCGGGGTGGCCGACGCGCTCGTCACGAGAGCTCGAGCAGCTCGAGGTAGCGCGACAGCGTGGCAGCGTCGAAGGCGACGAAGCGGACGAGGGTGACGTCGGTGTCCGCCGCGCGCACGGTTGTCACGGCGACCTCGGCGGCCAGCCCCGGGGGGTAGCCGAACACACCGGTCGAGATGGCCGGGAAGGCGACGGAGCGGGCTCCCACCGCGTCGGCCACGGCCAGGGCGCTCCGGTAGCACGAGGCGAGGGTCTCGGGCTCGCCCACCGTGCCGCCGTGCCATACCGGGCCCACCGTATGGATGATGTGGCGCGCCGGGAGGTCGAACCCGTCGGTCACCACGGCATGCCCGGGCAGGCACTCGCCGATGGATCGGCAGGCCGCCTGCAGCCGTTCGGCGCCCGCGGCGCGATGGATCGCACCGTCGACCCCGCCGCCGCCGATCAGGCGGCGGTTCGCCGCATTGACGACCGCGTCCACGCGTTCAGCGGTGATGTCGCCCAGGGCCGCCTGCAGCAGCGGCGCCACGCCGGCTACCCCCCCGTGGTGGAGGTGGCGCCTGAGGTGGCGCCGGGCACCAACTTGAGCAGCGAGACCGAGGCGCCCGGTGCCGTCTTGGTCGTCGTCTCACCCCAGTGCGAGAAGGTGACGGTCCCGTGGATCGCCGAGGAGCCGCCCGTGTTCTTCGGGTTGGTGACCTCCTCGATCGGCAGCGGTGTGCCGCTGGCCGCGACGTAGAGGATCTCGGGCACCTTCGAGCCGCTCTGGGTGCTCACGGAGCCGTGCACGGCAAGGGCCTTCTGGCCGTTCACGGTCGTCGCCGTCCCGTAGCTGAAGGGCCCGCTCATCTGCAGCTCGCTCGCGACCTGCGAGTTCAAGAGCCCGCCGACGAGCTGGCCGAGCGCGCTGTTGGTGGTCGGGAAGGAGAGCCAGGTGCCGGCGTATTTGCGGGACTGGGCGTTCGTGAGGCCGATGACGTTGTGGAGCGCGGTCGCGTTGGCCTTGATGTACCCAGTCGACCCGACCACCATCGCGGTCACGTGCTCGGCGAGCGACCCCTTCGCCACGGTCAGGGTCTGCGCCCCCGTGGTCGCGCCTGTGTCGCCGTCGACGTGGATGGTCACGCCCGACTGCGATGCCACGGAGGAGAAGTGGACGCCCTGGTTGCCGACCGCCTTGAGGACGGCCTGGTACTCGGACTGGGCGCTCGGTGTGCCGGCGGCGCCGGCGGTGCCGGGCCCGGCGGCGAGCACGGCCAGTGCGGCCAGTGCGCTGCTGCCCGCGGCGACGGCCACGGCGTTGCGTCGGACGATGGGGCGCATGGCGCGCATGAACACTCTCCTGGGTGCGACCTGCCCTGCGGCGCGGGGCGCCCGCTGGGCGGTAGGGGGACGGGGACATCCTCGCACGCCACGACCAGCGGCCGACGTCGCGCGTGCCGCAACTCCGCTCATACCGAGCTGACCGGGCCGATGGAGACCGTGGGCTGGGGCGCCTGTGGGCGCACGATCTCGCCCCATCTCGAGTACGTCACGTGCTCGGCCGTGGTGCGCCGGCCCTTGGCGTCGAGCGAGTCCTCCTCCACCGGGACGTGCGTGCCCTGGGCGCGGACGTAGAGGACGACACGCTGGGAGGTCCGGCCGTTGAAGGTCTGTCTCCCGTCGATGGCGTCGACCGCGTAGCCGTCGATCGTGCGCGGGTGCCCCAGCGACAGCGGGCCCTTCAGCGCCAGCTCCTGGGCGACGTCGTGCGAGCGGACGCCGGCGACCACCTGGGCGAAGGCGACGTTGGTCGTGGCGAACTGGATCCACTGGCCCTGGGCGACGGTCGCCTGGGCCGCGCTCATGCCGGCCAGGTTCTCCAGCCCGCCCATGTTGCCCTTGACGAAGGTGATGCCGCCGATCACCACGATGGTGGCGTTGTCGGAGAGCGACCCCTTCCCGGTGACGATCGTCTGGGTCCCCGAGGCCGGTCCGGCGTCGCCGCTCACGAGGAGCGTCACCTTGGACTGGGTGGACGCCGAGCTGTAGTGGACCGACCAGGCCCGGGTGGTGGTCAGGGCCTCCCTGTAGAGCGCCGGGGCGCCCGGGGTGGAGTCGGCCGCCGCCCCGGCGGGCACGGTGAGCGCGCCCGCGGCGAGGACGCTGCCCACCAGGGTGCCGGCCACCAGGGTGCCGGCCACCAGCCCTCTCTCGAACACCACCGGTACTCCCTTCTGTGCCCGTCCCGCCCCGGGGACCTGTCAGCTTTTCACGCGGCCGGCAGGCTGCCGGGTCGCGCCGGCCCGGCTTCGGTCGTGCCCCGGTCGTCGTCACGGCGACCGTTCTCCGGGGCCTTTCCGGCCGCAGGAAGGTCCAACACCTACGAACACACGTTCGTTATGATGCGAACAGGCAGCACCGGCGGGTCCCGTCACACCCCCGCCGTAGGGTCCCCGCACATGGCACGGAACGAAGCGGGCACGGGTCGCAGAGCAGACACGAAGGAGAGAGAGATGGCCGAAACGGAACGGGACAAGGCGCTGGACGCCGCACTGGGCCAGATCGAGAAGCAGTTCGGCAAGGGCTCGGTCATGCGCATGGGCGACAACATCGGGATGAACATCGAGTCCATCCCCACCGGCGCGCTCTCCCTGGACCTCGCGCTGGGCATCGGCGGCCTCCCCCGGGGCCGCATCGTCGAGATCTACGGGCCGGAGTCGTCGGGCAAGTCGACGCTGGCCATGCACGCGGTGGCCGAG
Organism: uncultured Acidimicrobiaceae bacterium; assembly: GCA_963730395.1. Classification (GTDB taxonomy): domain Bacteria; phylum Actinomycetota; class Acidimicrobiia; order Acidimicrobiales; family RAAP-2; genus Bog-473. The sequence goes on from CAVSSK010000007.1 coordinate 105,634, forward strand.
GCACAGCGCAACGGGGGCATCTGCGCCTACATCGACGCCGAGCACGCCATGGACCCGGTCTACGCGCGGGCCATCGGGGTCAACGTGGACGACCTCCTCATCTCGCAGCCCGACACCGGCGAGCAGGCACTCGAGATCGCCGACATGCTCATCCGCTCGGGGGCGCTCGACGTCCTGGTCATCGACTCGGTGGCGGCCCTGACGCCGCGGGCCGAGATCGAGGGCGAAATGGGCGACAGCCACGTCGGCCTGCAGGCGCGCCTCATGTCCCAGGCCCTGCGCAAGCTGACCGGGACGCTGTCGAAGTCGAGCACCATCGCCATCTTCATCAACCAGCTGCGGGAGAAGATCGGAGTAATGTACGGGTGCTTCGATTATGGCTCCCGGGTCGTCCTGGCCGACGGGAGCACAGAGCTGATCGGGAAGATCGTCAACCAGCGCCTCCCCGTCGAAGTGCTCTCATACGACGCCGAGATAGGCGCGATCGTGCCGAAGCGGGTCGTGAACTGGTTCGACAACGGGAAAACGGACCAGTTCCTGCGGGTCACGGTGGCCAAGCCCGGGAGGAACGGTCGGGCCGAGCTGGGGTGCACGGCGAACCACCTGATCCGCACGCCGAGCGGCTGGCGCGAGGCCGGCCAGCTGAAGGTGGGCGACCGGGTGCTCGAGGCCTTGCCGCACCACTTGTCGGACTTCCAATGGGAAGCACTGCGGGGCACCCTCATGGGTGACGGCGCCCTGTCGCCGACGCGCAGCGGCCACGGCGCCCGGTTCCGCTATTCCCACTCCGCGAAGCAGATGGCGTATGCGGACTGGAAGGCTTCCTTGTTCTCCAACATCGGGTCCAGCCGCCACGTCAGGGCCGACGGTGTCGTGACCTACGACTTCCAGCCACTGCCCGAGCTGGCGCCACTCCGTCAGGGCGTCTACGTCGACAAGAAGAAGGTCCTCGACGACGACTACCTGAAGCGCCTCTCGCCGCTCTCGCTGGCCCTGTGGTACATGGACGACGCCCACTTCGCCATCCGTTCGAAGGGCGTGCAGAAGCGCACGGCCGGGCTCACCGGCCGGGCCGAAATCTGCGTCGAGGCGATGGAGCCCGCAACGCGCGAGCGCCTGGTGGCGTACCTGGCTGACACCTGGGGCATACAGGCGAAGCTGGTCGCCTCTGGCGCCGCGAAGAAGGCCGTCCTGGTGTTCGCCAACGACGAGACGGCGAAGCTCCACGCGCTGATCGCTCCCTTCGTACACCCGAGCATGGAGCACAAGCTGCTCCCTGCCTACCGGGGCCGCTTCGCCGTGGAGCCTCATTTCACGCCGATGCGTTACGAGCTGGTCGCCCTGCCGGTGACCGACATCCACGTCAAGCCCCCGACCCGATCGATGCGGCGATTCGATATCGAGGTCGAAGACAGTCACAACTACCTGGTGGACGGCGTCGTGGTGCACAACTCTCCCGAGGTCACCCCCGGTGGCCGCGCGCTGAAGTTCTACTCGTCCATCCGGCTCGACATCCGCCGGATCGAGGCGATCAAGGACGGGGCCGACGTGGTCGGCAACCGGACCAGGGTCAAGGTGGTCAAGAACAAGTGCTCGTCACCGTTCAAGCAGGCCGAGTTCGACATCATGTACGGCAAGGGGATCAGCCGTGAGGGCTCGCTCCTCGACGTCGCGGTCGAGCTCGGGTTCATCAAGAAGTCGGGCGCCTGGTTCACCTACGAGGGTGAGCAGCTCGGCCAGGGCCGGGAGAACGTGAAGACGTTCCTCTCGGAGAACCCGCAGCTGATGGCCGAGATCAACGACCGCGTGCGTGACTGCCTCGCGCCCAAGGTCGACGACGGTGCCGACCCCGTCGAGGTCGCTGTCGACCCCGACGACCTGCCGATCACCCTCGACTCCTAGCCACACCCCGCCCCTCACGGCACCGAAGCCTCCGGGCCGTCCCCGCCACTCCCTCGGGTGACCGGTCCGGAGGTCTTCGCGTCCGGACCACAATGGTGCGATGCCGGCCAATGAGTGGAAACAACGGGTCTCTCGTGTCCTCGATCGCGTCGTTCCCACCGTGCCCTTCCGCTACCTGCCGCCGAGGCAATCCGTGCGGCTGGCGTTCAACGTCATCCTCGACCGCGAGCCCGACCCCGTGGGCGGCGCCGACTACGCCACCAAGCTGGCCAACGGGGAGCTGTCGCGGCGGGGGGTGGCCGAGGCGCTCGCCCACTCAGAGGAGTTCCGCCGCCGCGTCCCGATGCGCAACGTGCTGCTCTCCATGCACGTCAGCCGGAGCGAGTTCGTGGCCGGCCTGCCCCGCGCCGCCCGCATCCTCGACCTCGGGGGGACGCACCAGGGCCTGCCCGACGGCGCGTTGGTGCATCTCGGCTATCCCTACCCCTTCGAGCGCCTGGTGGTCGTCGACCTCCCCGTCGACGAGCGCGACGGGATCTATCAGGGTGGCTCCAGCGGTGCGCCCGTGCTCTCGGAGCTGGGGCCGGTGGAGTTCGCCTTCCATTCCATGGTCGACCTCGGCCGTTACGAGGACGGCTCGTTCGACCTCGTCTACAGCGGGCAGACCATTGAGCACGTCAGCGAGCCCGACGGTGACGCCGTCGCTCGCGAGGCGTTCCGGGTGCTGGCTCCGGGCGGGTGGTTCTGCCTGGACACGCCGAACGGACCGGTGTGGCGGTTGCGCTCGGAGGAGCCCATGAACCACGACCACAAGATCGAGTACGGCGCCGACCAGCTGGTGGCCAAGCTCGAGCGGGCCGGCTTCGAGGTGGCCGAGTGCAAGGGGCTCAACCTGATGCAACGCGGGGCGGCCGCCGGCGTGTTCGACGAGGCCGAGGCCAGCGCGCACCCGGGCGTGTTCGCGGCGGCCGAGGAGTGCCTGCTGCTGGCCGTGGTGGCGCGGCAAACCGGGCTGAGCCGGCGGCGCCCGCCGACGCGCCTAGGGCGTCGTGGTCGCCATGATCGTGCTGGGCACGAGCTCGACCCAGGTCTGGCCGGGTGCCAGGGGAATGGGCACACCGTACGCGTTGACGAACTGGGTGGGGGACCCGAGAGAGGTGCGATGCCAGGTGGCCGGGATGGCGTAGCCGTTGCGGTAGACGACGGCGGTGCCGCTCGCGTTGGGGTAGAGGTCGGCCTGCACCTCGAGCCCGCCGCCGGAGTTCTCGGCCCAGGGCCCGTAGCTGATCTGGACGTACTGCACGACGACGTTGGCGGCCTGGTTCTGGACGCCGTCAGCCAGCATGTCGGGAGTCAAGTAGTTGTAGTAGCGCTGGAAGGTGCCGGTCTTGGGGTTCCACTTCCAGGTGACGTTGGAGGTGCCGGAGAAGTCGATGTGCAGGAGGGAGAGCGGGCTGCCCCCCGGCGGAGTCGCCGCCGAGTACGTGAACAGCGGCTGAGGCGGTGTGGTCATGGTGGGGTGGGTGCCGTAGACGATGGCGGACGACGTGTAGTCGGCGTCGGGGGGCACATGATTGGGCGGGTGGATCATGAGCGAGTCGCTGGCGCCGAGGTCGACGTTGACGATCGGGGAGGCGTTGATGTTGGCCAGCACGGGGTTGATGCCGCCGACATGGGCCAGCAGCGGGTTGCCCAGCTGTCCGAGGATGCCGATGTCGATGTTGCGGGCCGAACGGACCGGCCCGACGAGCGCCACGTCCTGGCACTGGAACACGGCGGCGTAGCGGGTGATGCCGCCCTCGACCGGCTCCTCGAACACGATGTCGGCCTTGTCCAGCCCGGACTGCGGCCGGCCGGCGGGGTAGTTGTCGATCTTGACCGCCATGGCGGGGCGCTGGGGGACGGCGCCACCGGGGGCGGGCAGCCCGGTCAGCGGGCAGGCGGGCGCGGGCACCGTCGACGTCGTCGTGGTCGGTTTGAGCTTGGCCGCGGCGTCGTGGCGTACCGGCGTGGAGGAGCAGGCGCTCAACACGAGGCCAGCGAGTCCGGCGGTCGCCAACATGCCCCACGCGAGCGGTCGGCGCGCCCGGGAGCGATATCCATCGGGGTTGTTCATTTCTGCGGGTCGATCGTAGGGGGGCGGCGTACGAAAGTGGTGGCACGAGCCGTTGCGACCGCGTTCGGCCTGCCCGGAGCGGTCAGGCCGAGACGGTGCCCGCCGCGGTCCCTGCCCTGGCCGCGGCCCCGCTGTAGACCTGGGTCCAGTTGCCGCCCGAGGCGCCGTAGGAGCTGGCGGGCCCGAGCCCGAACCGGGCGTAGACGTTCTCCATGGCCCGGCGCATCACGTCGGTGATGCCGGGGAAGGGCCCCGGGATCACGAGCGAAGGGATGGCGCCGGTCGTGGAGATCATGGAGACGAAGCTGGCCGAGCCGGCGGCCAGCACCCCGCCCCCGTTGCCCGGTGCCGTGTAGTACGTGACGTCGGACCAGTTCTGCTGCCCGGGGACGGGGGAATGGGCCAGGACGTCGACGTTGCGCGGGCCCGGCAGCGAGGGGACGTAGCGGTCGTACTCCCCGAGGATCATGTTGGGGAACGCATGCCCGTCGGTGAGGTTGCAGCCGTCGAAGAACCACGACGAGGAGTCGGTCACCACCATGTCGGCCTTGGCGCCCACCGACTGGTACATCGATCCGATGAGGGCTGACTCGGGGTCCCGGACCGGCGCCTCGGCCCAGTTCACCGTGGCGAGCGACGGCTCCTGGGACGCCAGGGGATCCTCCGCCGCGCTCTTGTAGCAGACCTCCAGGCGGTTGGGGCCGACGGAGCTCGGCTCCATGCGGATCTGCCGGTAGACGGCGTTGGCGCCGAGGAAGGCCAGGTTGACGCCGTTGGCCACGGCCTGGTCGGCGGCCTGGCGCATCGGCTGGGACCAGTACTCGTCGTGGCCCAGGCTGAAGAGGCAGCGGTGGTTGGCGAGGAGCTGCGGCCGGGCGTGCAGGTCGACGTCGGTCCAGTAGGTCAGGTCGAGCCCCAGGCTCTCGAGGTGCATCAACAGGGGCAGTTCGTTGCCCACGAAGTCCGCCGCGCCGGAGGCCCAGGTCTGCGGATAGGGGCGGTCGAACGAGACGATGCGCGCCCGGTTGGCGAAGTTCTGCCCCCCCGAGCCGGTCCGCCCGTAGTACAGGCTGTAGTCGCCCCAGAGGTTGTAGGCCTGCCACGTCGTCACGCTGTTCTGGATCACGTAGGACGCCATGGAGGCGTCGTCGCGGATGGTCAGAGGCACGAACTGCTCCTCACCGCCGCTGCCCACCAGCTTCAGCAGGTAGCAGCCGGGGAGCCAGTCCTTGGTGACGCTGATGGTCATGGTGGGCTTCCACGGGCAGCTGACGGTGCCCGTGCCGGGGGTCAGCACGGGGGCGGGCTGGGGCCCCGCCGACACGAAGTCGCTCTGCCAGGCGAGGCGTCCCCCCAGGCCCTGGTAGTAGCCCATCCGGTACGCCTGCACCTGCACGGCGCGCGCCGTGGTGTTGACGAACAGGGTGACGTCGTCGCCGGAGGCAGCGCTCACCTGGCTGGCGTAGCCCTCGAGCGCATGATCGGGCTGGACGAAGTTGCAGATCCAGTTGAGCGTGCCGGGCTTGGCGTTCTCGGCGATGAGCCAGGGTGCGGTCGGCACGACGACGCCGCTCGCCACCGTGGCGTCGACGACAGCGGGGAGGGGGACGGCCGTGTGACGGCGGGCGCGCGCCGGTACCCGGTTCGTCGACTTCTTGGAGGAAAGGCGTGAGCCGGCCAGCCCGGCCGCGCCCAGAGCGGACACCTGCAGGAACTGGCGACGGTCCAGGCGAGGGCCATCCGAGGGGGCCGGCGTGGGCGCGGAGTCGGAGCCGCCGTCCGGGGGGAGGGGCTGCACGAAGCCAGTTTACTCAACGGCCCCGCTTGCCCTCGGCGGGGCCGTCGCGGGTCCGCTGCGCCACCACCTACCATTCCGGGGTGAGTTGGGCCCGCTCCCTCCCTGGACCGCTGCGGCGCCCGCTGACCCGGCTGGTGCACGCGGCCTGGGACGGCGCCGGCGAGCTCGGGGCGATCGGGCCGGGCGACCCCTGGGGCAAGCGCTTCGGGCGGATGGGTCCGGGGGCGTGCCTGCTGTTCCCCCAGGGCGCCATCTACAACGAGCACCTCGTCCACATCGGCGCCGAGACGATCGTCGGCCCGGGCGCGTCGATCTCGGCGGGCATGGCACCCGGCCAGGACATGCCGACGGACCCCGTCGTGTCGATCGGCAGCCGCTGCCTCATCGGCCGGGGGTCGCACATCGTCGGCCACTGGGAGATCGTCATCGGTGACGACATCCAGACCGGCCCCTACGTCTACATCACCGACCAGAACCACACCTACGAGGACCCCGTGGAGCCGATCGGGCGCCAATGGCCCACCGAGGCCGCGGTGCGCATCGGGTCGGGCAGCTGGCTGGGCGCCAACGCCGTGATCCTCCCGGGGGCGCAGATCGGCGAGCACGTCGTCGTGGCCGCCGGCGCCGTGGTGCGCGGGACGGTCCCCGACCGCTGCGTCGTCGCCGGTGTGCCGGCGCGCATCGTGCGCCGCTGGGTCGAGGGCGCCGGCTGGGTGGCCGAGAGGGACGTCGCACTTTCGTGATGCCGCCGGAGGGCTCGCCCGCGCCATACCTGGTGTCGGTGAGCGGTCAGGACGCTCCTGGCATCGCCGAGCGCCTCTTCGCCGCGCTGGCGTCGGCGGGGGTGGACGTGGAGGACGTGGAGCAGGTGCGCGTGCACGGCCGCCTGCTGCTGTGCGTGGAGGCCACCTTGCTCGTGGGCGAGGTCGACGGCGTGCACGCCGCGCTGGTCGAGCGGTTGCGCGACGCCGGCGTGGAGGTGACGGTCGAACCGCTCGTCGAGTCGGAGGTGGGCGAGACCGTCGAGCGGCACCTGGTGACGGTGCTGGCACCCGAGATCGACGCCGCCGTCCTCGAGGGCGTGGCGGGACGCATCGCGTGGTGTGGTGGCAACATCGAGCGGATCGTCCGCCTGGCCGCCTACCCGGTGCACAGCTACGAGCTGACCGTCGCCGGCGCCGACCTCGACCTCCTCCGGCGTGCGCTGGCCCAGGAGGCGGCCCGCCGCCACATCGACCTCGCAGTCCAGGTGGCCGGGCTGCACCGCCGGGCCAAGCACCTGATCGTGATGGACGCCGATTCCACCCTGCTGCAGGGCGAGGTCATCGACGTGCTGGCCGAGCGCTGCGGCTGCGGCCCAGAGGTGGCCAAGGTCACCGCGGCGGCCATGGCGGGTGAGCTCGACTTCGCCGACGCGCTGCGCCGGCGGGTGCGGCTGCTGGCGGGTCTCACGGTGGCGGACCTCGACGCGGTACGCCACGACATCCCACTCGCGCCGGGTGCCCGCACGCTCGTGCGGACGCTCAAGCGGCTCGGCTACGAGCTCGCCGTCGTGAGCGGCGGCTTCGCGCAGGTGATCGACCCGCTGGTGCGGGAGCTGGGCATCGACCACATGGCGGCCAACGTGCTCGTCCTCGACGACGGCACCGTCACCGGCGAGCTGGAGGGGGAGATCCTGGACCGGGCCGGCAAGGCCGCCGCGCTGGAGCGCTTCGCCGCCGCGGCCGGCGTGCCCCTCGCCCGCACGATCGCCGTCGGCGACGGTGCGAACGACATCGACATGCTGGCCGCCGCCGGTCTCGGCATCGCGTTCAACGCCAAGCCGGTCGTGCGCCGGGCCGCCGACGCCGCGCTCAGCGTGCCCTACCTCGATGCCATCCTGTTCCTCCTCGGCATCTCGCGCCGCGAGGTGGAACTGGCGGACCGACTGGAGACGGAGGACGCGTCATGACGCTGCAGGCCCAGGGCGAACAGGGCAAGCTGGCCGACAACCGTGGTGCCCGCCCGATGCTGCGGGGCTGGTTGCACGTCGCGGCGTTCTTCGGATGGCTGATCGGCGGACCGTTCCTCATAGCGGCCGGCCCCGACGCCGGGGCCAAGGCGGCGCTGTCGGTCTACGTCGCCGGCATGCTCGTGATGTTCGGCACCAGCGCCGCCTTCCACCGGCTGCGCTGGTCCGCCCCGGCGTGGCGGCGGATGCGGCGGGCGGACCACAGCGCGATCTTCATCGGCATCGCGGGGACGAGCACGGCGGTGGCCGGGTTGGCGCTCACCGGATGGTCCCAGGCGACCCTGCTCGCCATGGTCTGGGCCGGCGCGGCGGCGGGCATCGCCCTGCGCCAGGTGTGGCTCGACGCGCCGCAGTGGGTGGTCGCCATCCCCTACGTCGTCGTGGGCTGGTGCCCCGTGGTCGTGGCGCCCCAGCTGGTGCGCAGCCTCGGCTGGGTCGGCTTCTGGCTCATGGTCGCCGGGGGACTGGCCTACACGGCGGGCGCGCTCGTCTACGCACGCAAGCGGCCCGACCCCTGGCCCGCCGTCTTCGGCTTCCACGAGGTGTTCCATGCCTGCACCCTGCTCGGCGCGGCGCTGTTCGCCTACGTGATCGCGTTCATCGCTCTGCCCCGCTATTGAGCGCTGGGGCTCAGCGATCGCCGGCTCCATCCTCGGCCAGTGCGAGCAGGGCGCGTGCCCGTGCGACCGCCCCGTCGCCGTCGGAACCATCGGCGTGCGACCGCTTCTCGAGCAGGCTCCGCGCGAGCTGCGTCGCCTCGGACGCGTCGCCCGCCGCAAGGGTCACGTTCGTCAGGGCCTCGAGCACATCCAGCGACCCGGCGTCGTCCGAACCCCGGATGCCGCGTCGTGCGTCGAGCACACCGCGGAGCAGCCGAGAGGCTTCATCGAGGTCACCGAGATCGGCGAGTGTCGAGGCAAGGTTCATCGCGGCCATCGTGGCCCGACCGTCGTCTGGTGGCGTTCCCGCGGCCTCCCAACCTCTGACCACCTGCTCCTGCAGGTGGCGGGCTTCATGGAGCTCGCCCAGCTGCTTGGCGGCGGAGGCGCTCCAGGCCACCGCGACCAGCGTCTCCGGCGCGTTCGGACCGAGGGCGAGCGTCCTGGCGGCGACCACGTGGGCCAGGAGCGCTCCGGCCTGTTGCGCCTGCCCATGGCCGGTGAGGCAGACAGCCAGCCGGAATTCGGCGTTCACGGTGGACTCGTGCTCGGGTCCGACGCTGTCGCGCAAGGCTTCGACCGCCTCCCTCCGGAGCACCGACTCCTCGGCGCCGCGTTCCTGTCGCGCCAGCTGGTCCGCCACGTCGATCATCGCCTTGATGGAGAGCGGGTCGTCGCGGCCCTTCGTGCGGAGCGCCCACTCGAGCACGTCCCGGGACTGCGCCAGCTCCTCGTCGGGCGTCCGCTCCGTGCCCCGCATCATCCGGCGCGTCCAACGGGCCCGGCGCTCGCTCTTGCGCGATGGCGGTCCCTGGTCCTCGTCGGGTGTCACGGGAGTCAGCGGCTTCAGGTGATGTCGAGGCCGAGCATCGCGATCGCGTTGCCACGCATGATCCGGTACACGTCGTCGTCGGAGAGACGCTGCACCATCTGCTCCGCCACGGATCTCGTGTCGGGCCACGTCGAGTCGGTGTGGGGGTAGTCGGTCTCGAAGGTGATGCGGTCGGCGCCGATGACTCCGAGGGAGTCGAGCCCGTGCCGGTCGTGGAAGAAGCAGCCGTAGACCTGCCGGTGGAAGTAGGTGGACGGGGGCTCGGGGACGATGTCCTTCACGCCCCCCCAGGCCCGGTGCTCGCGCCAGACGTCGTCCGCTCTTTCGAGGATGTAGGGCAGCCAACCGATTTGTCCCTCGGAGTAGGCCAGGATCAGCCGCGGGAACCGGATGAGCACGCCCGAGAAGAGGAAGTCGGCCAGCGAGGCCATGGCGTTGCCGAAGCTGAGCGTGGCCGCCACGGCGACCGGCGCGTCGGCGGAGGTGGCCGGCATCTTGGACGAGGACCCGATGTGCATGCACACGACGGTCCCGGTCTCCTCGCAGGCGGCGAAGAGCGGGTCCCAGTAGCCACCGTGGATGCTGGGCAGGCCGAGGTGGGGCGGGATCTCGCTGAAGCACACGGCGCGGACGCCACGCTCCGCGTTGCGCCGCACCTCGGCAGCTGCTTTCCGGGCGTCCCACAGCGGTATGAGGCACAGTGGCAGCAGACGGCCGCCGCTGTCGCCGCACCATTCATCGACCATGAAGTCGTTGTAGGCGACCACACAGGCCTCGGCCAGCTCGCGGTCCTTCGCCTCGAGGAAGGTCTGCCCGCAGAAGCGGGGGAAGGTCGGGAAGCACAGGGACGCCTCGACCCAGTTCGCCTCGTTGTCCGCGACGCGGGCCGCAGGTTCGTAGCAACCCGGGCGCATCTCGTCGTAGGTGATGGGTGACATCGTCATGTCGTCGCGATCGAAGCCGACGGCAGCCACATGACGCTTGTTGATGTAGACGAGGTCCTCGTAGACCCAGCAGTCAGCCTTGGGCCCGCCGGGGTCGAAGGTCTGCCGGTAGCTGCCGCCGCCGATGTGCTCCATCTCCCCGATGCCGCGTCGCTCGACGTGCGGTCCGCGGTCGCGGAAGCGGGCCGGCAGCCAGGTCTCCCACAGGTGCGCAGGCTCGACGATGTGATCGTCCACGCTGATGATCCTCGGGAGCGGCGTGACGCTCCCGAGGCGTGGGGTCGTGTCGTCCCTGAGGTCGGTCATGGCTGCTCCAGTGTGGCCGCGAATTCGACGAGAGGGGCCAGCGACTCGAGCTCGGCCCGCACCGACGCCGGGTCACCCGCCCGGACGCGTAGCACCACCTCGGTCACGCCGAGTCGGGCGTAGTGCTCGAGCTTCTCCTTCTCGGCGAGGGTGCCGAAGGGCACGACGCAGAGCCGGGACGGGTCCCGGCCGGCCTTCTCGGCCAGCGCGACAAGGCGCGGGATGGCCTCGCGCAGCCCGCGCCCCCCGATGGGGATCCAGCCGTCGGCGCAGTCCACGACGGCCGAGAGCACGGCATCGTTGGCGCCGCCACCGACGAGCACGCGGACGCGCGGCTGCTGGCGAGGCTTGGGCCAGGACCAGGTGGGCTCGAAGTCGACGAACTCGCCGTGGTACTCGGCCTTCTCGTGTGACCAGATGGCCTGCATGGCCGCCAGATGCTCGCGGAGGACGTCGTGGCGGCGCTCGAAGTCGACCCCGTGGTCCTCGGCCTCGGCGCGATTCCATCCGAAGCCGACTCCGAGCGTCACGCGACCCCCCGAGAGGTGGTCGAGCGTAGCCACCTGCTTGGACAGGACGATTGGGTCGTGCTGCGCGGCGAGCAGGATGCCCGTCCCGAGTCCGATGCGAGTGGTCACGGCAGCCGCCGTGGACAGGGCCACGAGCGGATCGAGGCAGCGCTTGTAGTCGTCCAGCCGGACGCCCTCCACCAACGCCGGCGGGACGTCCTCGCGTACCGGGAGATGTGTGTGCTCGGGCAGGTAGAACGAGTCGAACCCCAGCTCCTCCACCGCCACGGCCAGCGCGGCCGGCGTCAGGTCCAGGTCGGTGAGGGCGGCTGTGATGCCGAGGCGCACAATCAAGACCCCGATGGTGCCCGGGCGGCGAACTCGGCGAGGGTGCCGGCGCCGACGGCGGCGCCCAGCAAGGTGGCGAAGGCGGCCTGCTCGCGCCGGTTGGCCTCTGCCACGGCGTCGCGCCGGGCCTCTCTCATGAGCGAGACGATGGCGCGGGTGGCGGCACGGGGGTGGCTGGCGACACGTGCCGCCAGGGCGACCGCCTCCTCGAGCACCGTGCCCGGCGGGCACACGTCGAGGGCCATGCCGAGGCGGACCAGCTCGTCAGCTCCCACCCAGTCCGAGGTGAGGAGGATCCGGGCCGCCTCCTGCCAGCCCATGGCGGCGGGGAACAGGAGGCTGCTCGCCGCCTCGGCGGGCACGCCGAGCTCGGCGAAAGGGACCCGCAGCCGCGCCCGGGAGTCCGCCAGGACGAGGTCGCAGTGGGCCAGGAGGGTGAAGCCGAAGCCGACGGCCACGCCGTTGACCGCAGCGACCAGAGGGACCGAGATCTCGCCCAGGCAGTCGAACAGTCCCGTGAACCCCCTGCCTGCTCCCTCCACCGCGGTGCCCGAGGCGATAGCGGCCATCTCGGCCAGGTCCTGGCCCGAGGTGAAGGCGGTGCCGCGACCGGTCAGGACGGCGATCCGGACCGCCTCGTCGCCGTCGGCGGCACGCAGCGCGACGGTGACCTCCTCGTACATCGCGGTGTCGAAGGCATTGCGCACCTCGGGCCGGTTGAAGGCGATGACCCGGACCCCCGCGGTGGGGTCCCACGTCTCGACCCGGCTCATGTGCACCGTGACGGTGATCTCACGACGTCCTTCTCGTCCCAGCCGATCATCAGGACCTCCCTTCAAGGGCCCGACCCTATCGAGACGGGCCGCCCGGCCACCGCCCCGCCCCGCCATCGGCACCGGGCGGGCCGATGCTGCGCTACCGTCGCCGGGGAGGCGTGGCGTCGTGAGGAGATGGTCCTCGCCGACGTTTGGCGGCGACGTGCGACCACATCTCTGTTCTTCGAAGAGGAGGAGTGACCACATGCCCGCGTACCCTCGTGCCGAGCTGGAGGAGATGGTCGAGCGCTGGCTCGCGGCCAACAAGGCGGGTGAGACCGCACGGGACTGGCGCCACATGGCGGACCTCTACACCGAGGACGCCACCTACGGCTGGAACGTCGGCCCCAAGGACGAGTTCATGGTCGTGGGGCGCGAGCAGATCCGCGAGGTCGCCCTCGGCTTCGAGATGGCGGGGCTGGAGGGTTGGACCTATCCGTACCAGAGAGTGCTCATCGACGAGGCGCAAGGAGAGATCCTCGGCCTCTGGAAGCAGGTGGCAGACGCCACACGGGCCGACGGTACCAACTACGAGATTGCCGGCCTGGGCGGCAGCTGGTTCCGCTACGGAGGGAACTTCCAGTGGTCGTGGCAGCGTGACTTCTTCGACGTGGGCAACGCCGGCGCCGTCTACATGGAGATGATCGGCGACGGCACGCTGCTCCCGGGCATGCAACAGCGAATGGAGCGCGCCATGTCGGGCGAGCGCTTGCCGGGCCACTACCGGCCCGGCGAGGCACCGGTCGGCCTGTGGGAAGTACCCGAGGGAGCGTAGGCACGCGTCGAGTGAGCCGCCGAGGGCCGATCGGAAACGTACGATCGAGCCCCAGCGTTGCCGAGCCGCGCCGATGCTGCATGTCACGACCGGTCTGTTGCAGAAATGGAGATGCCATGACGGAGAAGGTACTGCTGGAGGTCGAACCTCCGGTGGCCGTGATCACCAACAACAATCCCGAGAAGCGCAACGCGTTCGACGACGACATGGATGTGCGTCTCTTCGAGATCTTGGCGGAGCTGAAGCAACGCCCTGAGGTGCGGGTCGTGATCTGGCGGGGCGAGGGGACTGCGTGGTCGTCGGGTCGGGACGTGTCGGCGATCGGCACGAACGTGACCGAGCTGAGCCATCACGAGCTCATGACACGCGGCCACCGGGGCATCCTCGAGGTGTTCGAGCTCGAGGCGCCCATCATCGTGGCGTTCCACGGGTGGGCGATCGGAGGCTCGTTCCAGCGGGCACTGCTGTGCGACATCAGGATCGCCGCCGAAGGCTCGCGCTTCATGCTGCCCGAGGTCGGCTACGGCGTGATCCCCGACACCGGCGGCATGGGGCGACTGTTCGAGATCTGCGGTGCCGGAGTGGTCAGCGATCTGGTCCTCACGGGTCGCGCCATGGGCGCGGAGGAGGCCTTGGGTCACGGGATCATCTCCCGCATCGTTCCCCCCGAGGAGCTCGACGACGCAGCGCGAGAGATGGCGGACAAGATCGCTCGGGCCCCGGCGGTGACCGTGAAGATGGCGCGCCGAGTCCTCCGGCACCTGAGCGAGCCCGCGATCCGCTCGTCCATGGAGGACGAGTTGATCTACCAGACCTTCATCAACAAGTCGTCGGACTTCGCTGAATTCAAAGCGTCGCGTGCCGAAGGGCGTGAGCCCCACTACACCGGGAGTTGAAGCCATGAGCCAGCAAAAGGGTTTGCTCGAACCACCGGCGGCGGGGGTCTCGGCATTGCCCGACGGCACCTTCGCGGGGACCTCCGTGTTGGTCACGGGCGGAGGGACCGGGCTCGGGAAGGCGATCGCGACCGAATTCGCGCGCCTCGGTGCCGATTTGGCGATTGTCAGCCGGAAGTCCGAGCATCTGGCGGCTGGCCGCGACGCCGTCGAGGCGCTCGGTGCCCGCGCGGTGGGGATCGAGTGCGACATTCGCGAACCTGATCAGGTCGGTGCGGCTTTCGACCAGGCGACGGCGGCGTTCGGTCTGCCCGGCGTCCTCGTCAACAACGCCGCAGCGAACTTCCCCGTGCCGGCCGAGGACATGTCGCCGAATGCGTGGCGGACCGTGGTCGACATCACACTCAACGGCACCTTCTTCTGCTCCCGCGAGTTCGCGCGACGTCACCTCGCCGAGGGGACCGCGGGATCCATCGTCAACGTGGGGGCCTCCTACGCCTGGACGGGGGGTCCCGGCTTCGCCCATTCGGCCGCAGCCAAGGCCGGGGTGAAGAACATGGTCGAGACGTTGGCCGTGGAGTGGGGACCCTATGGGATCCAGGTCAACGGCCTCGTCCCCGGCCTCTTCCCGCACACCGACATGACAGAGGACATTCGGGGCAACCTCGACCGCACCAGCGAAAAGGATCTCTGTCAACCTGCGCTGCGAGTGGGACGCATCCAGGAGCTCGGGTGGGCCGCGACCTTCCTCGCGTCCCCGTTCGCGCGCTTCATCTCCGGCCACACCCTCGTGGTGGACGGCGCGAACTGGCAGCGTCGGACCCTGACCAACCCCCCCGTCGTGACGGTGCGCGAACAGATGGGGCGGGGAACCTTCGACGCGTCCTCCTCTCACTAGGCGCAAGTTTCGGTCGGTTCACTGTCCTGGGCCGGAGGGTCGTTGGGCGGGAACGCCGCGACGGGGACGACCACGTGGCCTACTTCTACAGCGCCTGTCTTCTACAGCGCCTGCGTGCGGGACGACGTGCAGGCGTACCTCGTCAACGGGACGGCGCCCGAGTCCGGCACGATCTGCCCGTCGTAGGTAGTGTGCGCCGCACCGCCGTACGGAGCGGCGGTCGTCCGGCGCACCTGCGTTCCTGCGCTGCACGTTTGGCGAAACAGGAGGGGAACCCCATGTGGGCACAACTCATCATCATGCAGCTCAAGCCCGGCAAGGAGGGCGACCTGCCGAAGGTCTACGAGCAATTGCGCGCGGCGGAGCAGCCGGGATCGGGGCTCTTGCGCACGACGGCGGCGCGGGACCAGAAGGACCCGAGCCGCGTCTACAACTTCGTGATCTTCGAGAGCGAGGACAAGGCGCGGGCCCGCGAGCAGGATCCGGCGCGCCAAGCGGCCCTCGAGGGCGTCCGGGCGACCATGGCCGAGATATTCGAGGGGCCGCCCGAGTTCGTCGACCTCGAGGTGCTGGAGGACACGGTCTACTGAGGCTCATCGGCTGGTGAACCGGTAGCTCCCGCTCCCAACCGACAGGACAGCGACGCCGTCCGCCACCGAGTAGACGGACACGCCGGGCGCCTTGGCGACGGGGGCGCCCCCCTCGCGTACGCTCGAGGTCCCGCTGGCCGGCAGGTGCACCAGGGCGGAGGCGTTGGCGGGGACGGCGAGCACGAGCGCCACGCCCGAGCCCCGCCGCTGCCACGACACCGAGACCGGCCCGGCGACGGTCGGCACCGATCCCGACGCCCGCCCCAGCCCGCTCGAGGGCGGGGCGACGGAGAGCCGAACCGTGCCGTCGGGGTTGGGCTCCATCAGCGACACCCCGAGCAGGGACTCCTGCATGGCGACCAGCGCCGAGGAGCCCCACCCGTGCGACATGGAGTCGCCGATCAGGTCGCTGGGCTGCCACATCTCCCACGTGAAGGTCCCGCCAGCCTCCACGATGTGGGCCCAGCCCGGGACGGACGCATCCGTCAGGGTGTGCACCATCGCGTCGGGCTTCCCCGCAGCGGCAAGGGCACGGAGGAGCTCGAGGCCGTGGTTCGGGGCCAGGTCGATACCGAGGCTCGCCACGTAGGCACCCACGGACGCCGTGTCGGCGGCCGGCACGACGCCATAGGCAAGCGCCAGCGCGTTGGCCTCCTGCGAGGCATGCCCGCTCTGTGCGCCATTGGCATACAGGCCGTCCACGTACGTTCCGTCACTGCGCCGTAAGGCGCCGTTGATCGCCGCCGTGAGCTGAGTCGCCCGGGCCCGCCACGTCGAGACACCGCCGGCATCGCCGGCGAGGGAGGCGAGTTGGGATACGCGACCGAACGCGTTGACGGAGAGGACATTGCTCGCCGTGTCCGCCGCCACGGAGAGGTCGTAGCCGTACACGGGATCGCCGTTGCTGGTGTCGGCGAGTCCGTAGAGCAGCCCGGTGGGGCTCCGCCGAGCCGTCCAGAGCCACTCGGCCGCTTTGGTGGCAGATGTGTAGTGCAAGACGGCGGTGTCCCGATCGCCCGTCGAGACGTAGTAGCGCCACAGCCATTCGGGATAGCGCGCCGTGAAGGTCGCGTAGGAGCGCGCACCATCGCCGTTGGGGTAGACCGCGTTGACCCGTCCGTCCGGCCAGTACCGGGTCTGGCCGCGGGCGACGTCCCGCAGCCCCTGCCAACTCAGGTTCTGGTCGCCGTAGGCCCGCATGATCGCTTCCGACTCGTTGGCGGCGTCCCACACGAACTGGCCCTTCTCCCGGGTCGGCGTGTCGACGAACTGCTCGTGGCTGCAGTACAGGCAGGAGTGTGCCGTGAGCCGCCAGACCGCGTTGAGCATGCGGCTGTCGGACGAGAAGGTGGCCATCGGGACGTCGGGCATCGCCGCGTGCCTCGTGATAGCCGTGACCTGGTCCCGGCCGATGGGTTGGCCGGGATCGTCGATCTGTAGATAGCGGAACCCGAAATAGGTGAAGGCCTCGAAGGCCTGGCGGCCGGGACCCATGATGTAGGAGAACGAGAGGTTCGTCTGCTGCGTGCCGTGCAACGTCGAGACCTGGCCGTCGGGATCGAGCAGGTACCCCACGCGCATCGACAGCGTCCTTCCGGGCTGTCCCCCGGAGAGCTCCACCCTCGGCCGCGCCGCGTAGACGGCGCCGAAGTCGGCCACCACCGTGCCCCCCGTCAGCGTCTGCAGGCTCACCGGCAGCACGGGTGACTCCCGGATCGACGTCCGCTGTGCAAATGTCCGGGCGAAGGGCGGAGTGCCGGCAGGGCCGACCACGGTGACGGCCGACCAGGCGCTGTCGTCGTAGCCGGGACTCGACCATCCCCGTGGATGGGCCCGCCCGTCGACCCATTCCACGAAGTCCCCGACGTCGGAGTTGCGCAGAGGTGAGGGCAGCCACTCGGCGGGCTGCTCGCGCCAGCCCGCGTCCGACCCGACGACGACGTGGCGGCCGTCCTCGTACCAGAGAGACAACTCGAAGAGGAGCCCCGGCGCGGACGCCGGCCTTCCCTGCCCCGGCCCGTACCAGCGATGGAGCACGCCGATCGCCATGCGCCTCCCACCGGTGACCGATCCCGTCAGATCGACCGCTCGCGCGTACTGCTCGTCGGGGTACGAGAAGCTGGGCCAGGCGTCCACCGGCGCCCCGTCCACGTACAGCCGGTACGTGTGCGCCGCCGAGATGTACGCCGTGGCGCGCCGCAGGGCGCCCGCCGGCGGTGTCACCACGGTGCGGACATAGGTCACACGGTCGGGCTGCAAGGAGCTTCCAGCAGGGCGCAACCACTGAGCCTCCCAGTCGCCGGGCCGCAGTGCAGTCGAGAAGCGCGCCCGAGACGACGTGGGTCCCCACCTCTCGCCGTAGCCGCGCGCCTGCACGGTCCACTCGTACGCCGCGTCCGCCGCCAGGGGTGGCCCCGCATAGGCGACGAACGCCTGGCGTGCCGACGGAACCGGACCGCTGTCCCAGGCGACGCCGCCGTGACCCGGGTCGGTCCGGGTCACCACGACCCGGTAGCCCGTCTGTTGCACCTCGCGTCCTGTCGCCTGCAGAGTCCAGGCGAACGAGCAGTCGTCCGGGTCGACACCCACCGGGGCGACCGCACCGTTGACCGTGAGCCCGCCCGCCCGCAGGGGGCCCGGCGGACCGGCCGGCAGGGCGGTGCCCGCCACGGGCCACTCGGCGTCCTCCGCTCCGGCCATCGGGCCGCCAGCTGGGAGGGCGCCCGCCACCGCGACGCCGGCAGCGACGCCGGCCGAGGAGCCGAGGAACGTGCGACGCCCGAACCTGCTCACCCGATCATCCGCACCGTGTCGAGGGTGGCGTCGCTGTAGTACGCGCCTCCGGTCGGGGAGACCACGATGCCGAGTGGCGTGCCCATCGGTGTCAGGACCCAGCTCGTGCCGTCCCCGAGCCCCGCGTCGGTCTTCACGGGGAGGGCGCCGGCCACGGTGTAGAGGTCGCCCGGCGCCATCGGGCGCCCGAAGAGCGTCCCGGCGGTGGCCGGGACGACCCGGATGACGTGCATGAAGCCGTCCGTGACGAACAGCGCCCCCGTCGGCCCGACGGCGAGTCCCCGGGGGTCGTTGAGCTCCGCGGTCGGGCCCGTGGCGGAGAGGCCGTCGGCGAGGTACGGCCCGTAGGTCCCCGTCCCGCCCACCACCACCCCGATGTCGCCCGCGCCCACCGCGGTGCCGTAGTAGGTCCCGGCGTGCGGGGAGGCGAGCAGCACGGACTGGTCGCCGTTGTCGGCCACGAGCAGGTCGCCGGCGCCGTCGACCGTGACGGCCACCGGGTCCCACAGCTGCGCCGACGCGACCGGGCCACCCTGGCCGGCTGTGCCGCAGACGCCGGTGCCCGCCACGGTGGTGAGGTGCCCCGCGGTGACCGCCCGCTCGAAGAGCGTGGCGCTGTGGGCCGGCAGCACCCGAACCCGGCAGTTGGCGGTGTCGGCGATGAACAGGTCGCCCGTCGCGTCGACTGCGACGCCCGTGGGCTGGTCCAGCTGGCTGGTCGCGGCGGTGCGGCCGTCGCCGTTGAAGCCCGCCCGCCCCGTGCCGGCGACCGTGAACGCCGCGCCCGACCCGACAGGGCGCACCTCCTGTACGCGTTGTGCGGTGGCCTCGGCGATGTACACGTCCCCCTGCGCGTCGACCGCCACCCCGCTCGGGTGGCCGATGGAGCCCGGGCCCGAGCACGAGCCCCCGACGAGGGTGGTGACGCGTCCCGACCTGAGGTGCAGCCCGTAGGACGTCCCGGCGCGAGCCGGCAGGATCAGGACCCGGCAGTGTCCCGTGTCGGCGACGAAGAGGTCCCCGGCCGCATCGAGGGCGATGCCACCGGGCGCGTCCAGCTGCCCGCGGCCCACCACAGTGGTGACGCCCGGTGCGTTCCCCGCCGCGGTGCCGCCGTCCGCCGGCTCCGACGCCGACGCTGTGCCGAGCGCAACCAGCCCGACCAGCCCCGCCAGAGGCAACAGGTGTCGGCCCACGGCGCACATCATGCCGGTTGGGGGGGCGGCCGGCTCGGGCGGCGGGCCATAGTGGACGGCGCACCGACCGCGCCGACGCATGGACCGTGAAAGGAAGGAGGCCATCGTGCCCGCACCCGAAGAAGCCCTCAACGCCCGGAACGTCATGTTCACGGGCGCCGACGGGGCGCAGATCAACGCCTACCAGGCCGTCCCCGGAGGTGACGGCCCCTTCGGCGGGGTTCTCGTCATTCACCACCTGCCGGGCTGGGACTCGGGCACCAAGGAGATCACGCGCAGGTTCGCCGCCTTCGGCTACAACGCGATCTGCCCCAACCTGTACTCCCGCCAGGGACTCGATGTGGATCCCGACGACGCCGCGGCCGCGACGCGCGAGGCCGGCGGGATCCCCGACGAGCAGTTCGTCGGAGACGCCGGGGCCGCCATCGAGGCCCTGCGCGCCCTCCCGACCTCCAACGGGAAGGTGGGCGTCATCGGCTACTGCTCGGGTGGCCGGCACTCCTTCCTCACCGCCGTGAGCCTGCCCGTCGATGCCGCCGTCGACTGCTACGGGGCCTTCGTGACCGGCACCGTCCCCGACGGCTTCCCCCTGAGGGTCACGCCGCTGGTCGATCGCACCTCGGACCTCGCCTGTCCGCTGCTCGGTCTGTTCGGCAACGAGGACCAGTTCCCGAGCCCCGAGCAGGTCGACGAGCTCGAGGCCGCACTGAAAGCGGCCGGCAAGACGTACGAGTTCCACCGCTACGACGGTGCCGGCCATGCCTTCTTCGCGGTGGATCGCCCGGCCTACCGGCCCGAGACCGCGGTCGACGGTTGGCAGCGCATCTTCGAGTGGTACGGGCGCTACCTGGCGGGGGACTGACCATGTGCTCCTACCTCACCGTCGCCACCGACATCGCGGGCAGCGCCAAGGGGCCGCAGGGCTGGTTCGGGGTCACCTCGGCCCAGGTCTACTTCGACCATCCCGTTCCATGCGCCGTTCGACCACACGCTCAACATCGACTTCAGCGACCCGTCGCGCGGGCCCGGCGCCCGCGTCGCCGTCGAGCTCAGCGCGGAGTCGGCGCGCCGTCTCGTCGAGAGCATCAACGACGGCGCTCGCCGCCGCAGGGGCCGCCGCCTCGTGACCACGCCGACCGGTCCGGCGGCCGGCGTCCACCTGCCCTGGGCCGAGGTGCCGGTGGAGGTCCAGGCGTGGGCGGCCGCTGTCGGCGGCGGCACGCGGCCCGAGGTCGTGCGTGACGTTCCCGGCGGGTTCTCGCCGGGCGCCACCACCATCCTGGAGTGGTCCGGCCGCGCCGTGTTCGTGAAGGCCGTCGGCAGCACGCTCAACTCCGAGTCCCCCGGTATGCACCGCAGGGAGGTGGTGGTGTCCGCCGCGCTGCCGCGCTCACCGCACTTCCCGCACTTCCTCGCGTCCTACGACGACGGGGATTGGGTGGCGCTGGCCTTCGATGCCGTCGACGGCCACCCGCCACGCCATCCGTGGGAGGCGAGTGAGCTGGCCACGGTCACCGACGCATTGTCGTCCCTGCATCGAGACCTCACGCCGAGCCCCCTGCCCTCGCTCACTCCGCTGGCCGAATACGTCCACCACATGTTCGGCGGCTGGTCGGAGTTGGCCGCCCTGGCCGCGCCCCCGGCCGGACTCGACGAGTGGGCGTGCCGGCACCTGGACCAACTGGCCCGGCTGGAGTCGGCGTGGCCGGCGGCGTGCGAGGGTCCCACGCTGGTGCACGGCGACGTGCGTGCGGACAACGTGCTCCTGACCTCCGACGGCGTCGTCTTCGTGGACTGGCCCCACGCGGCCGTCGGGACCCCGGTCTTCGACGTGATCGGGTGGGCGCCCTCGGTGGTTCTGGAGGGTGGACCGCCTCCCGAGGAGCTGCTGGCCCGCCATCTTCCCCCCGTGACCGTCGACCCCGAAGTGATCACCGTCCTCCTCGGCGCGGTCTGCGGCTTCTTCATCGAGCGCTCGCTCCGCCCGCCACCCCCGGGCCTGCCGACCATCCGTCCGTTCCAGGCCGCCCAGGGCGCGGTGGCGCTCGCCTGGCTCCGCCGCCGGACCGGCTGGTGAGACCGGGCGCGCCGCGCCCCGCGCCCCGGTAGGTTCCGTTCCATGCGCTTCGGTCTGCAGATCCCGAATTTCACCGCCGGCGAGGCACCCGGTGCCCTCTTCGAGGGCGTCGTGGCCACTGCGACCGCCGCGGAGGAGGCGGGCTTCGACTCGGTGTGGGTGATGGACCACTTCTACCAACTGCCCCCGCTGGGAGGCCCGAGCCAGCCCATGCTCGACTCCTACACGCTGCTCGGCGCGCTGGCGGCGCGGACGTCGAGGGTGCGAGCTCGGCACCATGGTGACCGGCGTCACCTACCGCAACCCGGCGCACCTGGCCAAGATCGTCACGACGCTCGACGTGATCAGTGCGGGCCGCGCCATCCTCGGTATCGGTGCGGCCTGGTACGACGTCGAGCACGAGGGTCTGGGCTTCGACTTCCCGCCGGCCGGGGAGCGGCTCGACCGCCTGGAGGAGGCCCTGCAGATCTGCCGCGCCATGTTCACCGAGGAGGCGCCGTCCTTCAGCGGCACCTACTACCGGATCCACGAGGCGCGCAACGTGCCGCCCCCGTGCAGCCGGGCGGTCCGGCGATCCTCGTCGGCGGCGGCGGGGAGAAGCGGACGCTCCGCCTGGTGGCGCGCTACGCCGACCTGTGCAACATCACCGGCGACGCCACCACCATCGCCCACAAGGTCGGGGTCCTGCGGGGGCACTGCGCGGCGGTCGGGCGGGACCCAGCGGAGGTGACGGTCAGCCGCCTGAGCACGCTGGTCCTCACGCAGAGCGAGGAGGAGACGGCGACGACGAAGGACTTCCTGCGCCAGGTCACGGGTGAGGAACCGACGGGCTCCGACGTGGGGACGGCCGACGAGCTCGTGGCGCGGGTCGAGGAGCTCGGGGCGGCGGGCGTGGAGTACTTCGTGTTCAACGTGCCCACCGGCACGCCGGACACGGTGCGCCGTCTCGGTGAGGTGCTGGTCGAGCGGTTCGCCGACTGAGGGCCACGACGGCCTGCCCGCTACTCGGCGCGGAGGAGCTGCGAGGTGGCCGTCCTCGCTGCGACGCGGCCGGGAATGGTGGCAACCAGGACGGCCAGCACGATGGCCAAGATCCCGATCGCCACGATGGTCCCGACCGGGACGGTGGGGTAGGGGACGGCACTGATCTCGCCGGCGAACAGGTCCCACAGCACGCGGCCCAACGCGATCCCAGCCGGGATCCCGACGGCGCATCCGATGACGGCGGCGACGCCCGCCTGCACGGACACGGCGGTCGCCAACTGACGTCCGGTGAAACCGAGCGTCTTGAGGATCGCCAGATCGCGCCGTCTGCGCCGGACCGATGTGACTAGCGTGATGCCGAGCGCGCTCGACGGCACCAGCGGCCAGCGCCGCGCCCAGGAACACCGGCGTGGTGCCCAGCGATCCGTAGTTGATGATCTGTGCCGGCCGCTGGACAGGCAGCACCGAGCCGCCGTTGATTGCGATGTCCAGCTTGCGCCCGATGGCCTGGAGCGAACGCAGTGCCGCCTCGCTCGCTCCCCCTCTCGTGCGGACCAGGATCGCGTTGGGACCCGGCGTGACCTCGAAGAGGTTCCTCGCCGCGGGCGGGATGAGCTGGTAGGCGAGAATTGCACCGGATCCCATCTCGAGGTGCGACGACCCCGTGACTCCGATGGGGGGCAGCGTCGCCGTGCCGACGATCGTCAGTCTGACCGGTGCGCCGTTGTGCGTCCGCTCCTCCACCGTGTCCCCGACCCGCTTGTGCAGCTCGTGCAGCGTGCCGGCGCCGAGCACCACCTGATCGCGGGCTTCGAGGCCGTGCCCGCTGAGCAGAGGAGGTGCCACCGGTGCACGGGGCGTGGCTCCCATCACCGGGACGTTGATCCCGTCAAGTTGCAGGGTCGAGTAGGAGACCCCACTCCAGCTCTCGACGAGGGGGTCTGCGTTGAGGAGCTTGGCCGCAGCCTGTCCGGGGACATCGCCGAGCCCACCACCACCGTCCATGTCGTAGGTCCAGTTCCAGCCGTAGAGCGCCGGGTGGCTGACCAAGGTGTTGAGACTCGACCCGAACGTGACCGTGGCCACGACGACGGTGACGGCGAGGATGGCGCCCAGGATCGCGGAGCGCACGGGGACGGCGCTTCGGCCCACCCCCGGCTCGAGGGCGAACCGCACGCCGGTGATCGCCGGCGGCGGGAGTCCGGCGCGCGCCGCCGCAGTCGTCACCCGCGACGAGGAGGTTCGTTGGCCACGGACGCGTGCTCTGCCCGGCAGTGCTCGCCACGAAGCCAGGGCCGCGATCGCCCCGAGCGACAGCAGGAGGCCGGCCACGCCGAGACCGATCACCGCCCAGTCTGCGTGCACCTCGACGCGCAGGAACGGCCGCACCGGCCCAAGCGGCGCCAACGGCGAGAGGCCGAGGGCCACCAGCCCGGCCAGGACGGAGCCGACCGCCACGGCGCCGAGCGTGCCGATCAGGTCGTCGCAGAAGGTCATGGAGGGGCTCGCCCCGAGGGCCCGGATGATGTCGAGGTCGGCGGCTCTCAGGCGGATGCGGCGGCTGACCACCTGCCCGGCGATGAGGAGGGCGGCGACGCCGGCGATGCCGCCGAAGACGGCGAGCGCGATGGCCTCGGGCCGCAAGGTGTCATTGGCGATGGCGACGCGATCCTCGACCTGGACGTAGACGAAGGGGAGACCCTTGGGCAGCACGCCCTTGATCTCTGTTTCCACCGCGGAGAGATACCGGTTGCCGTCCTGCAGCGTCAGCGCGCTCAGCATGGTGTTGCTGCAGCAGGCGAGCAGCTTGTTCGTCAGAGCCGGCGTGAACAACATGAATGGACTGGCCTTGTGCCTCGTCCTGGTCCTCGAACAAGTTGGTCGCCTGCGCCCCTGCGATGCCGACCAGCTTGACCCTCGCACGCTGATCGGCGGGGATGG
Source organism: uncultured Acidimicrobiaceae bacterium (assembly GCA_963730395.1). GTDB lineage: Bacteria > Actinomycetota > Acidimicrobiia > Acidimicrobiales > RAAP-2 > Bog-473. Next base: position 130,024 of record CAVSSK010000007.1, read on the forward strand.
TCGAGTTCAGCGCCAGATTCCCCGAGTTCGCCTCCGCATTGGTCAGCCACCCGATGGGAATCGTCCTCCCCCACGTGATACCCGAATGCCTTCGCCGTGGCCGCATCGAGGACGAACTCGTCGGCCTTGTGAGGGTCGGCGATCCGTCCCTGCGTGATGGCGACGGGATCCTCGGTGAAGTACAACCCGTTGACGCTGGCATCCGCGGCACTGCCATTGCTCGCCGGCAGTGGTCGGCCCTGGGGGGTGAGTGGGCCCAGGTTGAGCATCACCGTGTCAGCGACTCGTTCGACGTGGGGCAGATGGGACAGCTTTCGCAACAGCGCGGGGTTGTAGGCCGAGTCGAGCCCGATGGCCGGGTTGATCACCCCGTCCAGCACGAAGAGATCGGGGACGTGCGAGCTGGCGACGAGGTCGGAGAAGGAGGATTCGGTGCTGCGGGCCGCAGCGACGGCGCCCATGGAGAGGCCGCCGAGTGCGCCCACCAGCAGGATCACGGAGACGTAATAGGAGCGCTCCGACGCCAAGGTCGTGCGGAACCGGTACCCGGCGAAGGACACGCCGTGCCCGCATCAGGCCTCCGGGAGCCCGCTCCGTCCCGCCGGAGGTCGTGCAGGGCCGCTCGTGCCGCGCCGAGCCCGCACATGCCGTGGACGCCGCCGCCCGGTGGGGTGGCGGCGGAGCACAGGTAGACACCCTTGAGCGCGGTGCGGTACGGGTTCCACTGCACGGTCGGCCGGAAGACCATCTGACGGAGCGTGGCGGCGCCGGCGTTGATGTCCCCTCCGACATAGCTCGGGTTGTGCTCCTCCTCGTCCACGGCGGTGGAGGTCGACGGCCGAGGATCAGGTCGCGAAAGCCCGGGGCGAACCGCTCGATCTGCGCCTCGATCCGCTCGGTCATGTCCACGTCGGACCCGTTGGGGACGTGGCAGTAGGCCCACAGTGTGTGGCCGCCGGCGGGAGCCCGCGTCGGGTCGACGATGCACGGCTGGGTCACCAGGCAGTAGGGGTGATCGGGATGCCGGCCGGCGTTGACGTCCGCCTCACCGCGGGCGATCTCGGCGAAGGTGCCGCCCACGTGCACGGTGACCGCCTGCCGGCAACCCTCGGCGCTCCACGGCACCGGGCCGCTGAGGGCCCAGTCCACCTTGCAGACGCCGGGCCCGTAGCGGTACCGGCGCAGGGCCCGGCCGTACCGGCGCGGCACGGTGCCGCCGGCCATCTCGAGCAACTGGCGCGGCGTGACGTCGAGCACGACGGCGCGGGAGGGCGGCAGCTCGTCCAGCCTCTTCACCAGGCGGCCGGTCTCCACCCGGCCCCCGAGCGTGGTGAGCTCCGCCACCAGCGCGTCCACGACGGCGGCGCTCCCACCCTCGACCACCGGCCACCCGAAGCGGTGGGCCAGCGCAATGAACAGCCGCGGGAACACGCCCGAAAGCGGCGCCGTGAGAGGCAGCATGGAATGCGCGGCCGTACCGGCCACGAGCGCCCGACCTTCCTCGGTGTGGAACTTCCTGGCCATGTCCTGGGCCGTCGAGAGGCCGTGCAGACCGAACGCCGCCGCTTTCAGCGGATGGGCGGGCACGGTGCGCATGGAGCCGAGGAAGGCCGGGAGGATTTTGTCGACGTCCCGGACGAGCGGTGAGAAGATGCGCGCGTACGCCGCTCCGTCGGCGCCGAGCGACGCGGCCACCTCGTCGACGTCGTGTCCGACGCACACGGCACGCCCGCCGTCGAGGGGATGGGCGAACGCGGTCGACGGGGTCAGCAACCGGACACCATGGGCCGCGAGGTCGATGTCCGCGAAGGCGGGGGAGGCCACCAGGAGCGGGTGCACCGCGGAGCAGATGTCGTGCCGGAAGCCGGGGACGGTCAGCTCCGCCGTGCGGCAGCCGCCTCCCGGCACGTCGGCCGCCTCGTACACGTCGACCGCGAGCCCGGCCCGGGCCAGCGTCAGCGCCGCGACGAGGCCGTTCGGCCCGGCGCCGACGACGACGGCATCCGCGTGTCTCATGCAGTGGTCACAGTGCCAGCGTCGTTCCCTCGGCGGCTCCGATTGCCGGCACGGGGCTCTCAGCGAAGCGGCACACGGTGCGATCCACCTCCGTGTCAGTGCGTTCGGGGCGATGGTGGAAAAGCGCCACGCGCCGGGCGCCGGCGACGTTGCCGAGCCCGACCGCGTATTCGGCAGCGGCGTGGCCGAAGGACCCTTCCTCGGCCACCTCCTCCGCTCGGAGATGGGAGTCGTGGATCAGGAGGTCCACGTCGCGCGCCAACTCGAGGACTGCCTCGTGGTACAGGCCGATCCCCTGGGGCCCGTCGCCGAGCGCCGTTGGGCAGTGGTCCGGAATGTAGGCAACCGACGAACGGCCGTCGCTCACGCGGAACCCGAAGGTACGGCCGCCCTTGTGTGGGACCTCTTTGGCCACGACCGTGAAACCCTCGGCCTCGAAGGTGCCGCTCGACACGAGACCGAAGCGCCAATCGCCGCGCAGCTGGTGCGGGCCGATGGGGAAGAAGGGCGGCGACATCATCCGGGCCAACAGCGCCTCGGCATCGGTGTGCTCGTCCTCGGGCGGCAGGAGCAGCGTGACCAGCGCACCCTCGTGGTCGCCACTGGAGAAGAACGGCAGTCCCTGCACGTGGTCCCAGTGCAGGTGCGTGAGGAGCAAGGTGCCCCGGAACGGGTGATCACCGAGGAATTCCGGCAGTCGCCGCAGTCCAGTCCCGCCATCGAGCAGCAACGTTGGGCGATGCTGCTCGCCGTCGTGTGACAGCGCAACACACGACGTGTGGCCGCCGTAACGGACGAACTCAGGACCCGGTGAGGGTGTCGACCCCCTGACCCCGCAGAAGCTGACGCGCACCGATTCAGTCTCGCGCATCCTCGCGGCGGTGCCCCGAGGACAGCTCCTCCAGATGCGAGCGGTCGATGAGATCGGCCTCGAACATGGCGACCCGGCAGGGCGTCACAGCGATGTTGCTCGAGGTGCGGACGCCGCCTTCGAGGTGGGCCCGTTCCCCGAGCAGAGCGCCGGGCCCGTACTCGGCGAGTCGCTCCCCGCCGCGCTCGACCCGCACGATCCCGTCGAGGATGAGAAGGACCTCGGTCCCCGGCTCTCCCTCCTTGAAGAGGATCGTGTCGGCGGGAAAACGCTCGATACGGCGCTTGCCGCCGCCTTGCATCAGCTGCGCCGACAGCGCCGTCTCCAGCGCGGTCTCGACAGCAGTCACCAAAGCATCGGAGTCCTCGTCCCCCCACGGACTGTGCTTGCCGAACGACTTGCGGTACCAGTCCTTGAAGTCGGTCAGACCCGACTTGTGGGACAGGCGGTTGTCGCCGCCATAGACCCAGTGCCGGGGGAACCGGCTGGCTCCGACGAGCGCATGCTCCGATCTCCCGTCGGCGAAGAGCGTCAACGACAGCGTGGTCCATACCAGTGGCGCCTGCCACTGGATGAAGGGCCGCCGGCGGACGCGCCGTGGGGCGGGGACGCCGGTGCGGCCGCCGCACGTCTGGACGAAGCGGACCCAGCCGTCGCCGCGCTCGGGCTCGTGTTGGATGTCGGGGAGTTGCACGGCCTGGAAACGGTGCTTCACCGCGCGCAAATTGACGAGGGTCGATCCCATGTGCCCCCCGCCCAGGTAGCCGCAGTCGACGATGCGCCCGTCCTCCACACTGACGAAGGCACGGAGCTCGTTGGCGAAGCGGAACCGGTCCTCCTCCTGGAGCTTCCCGATTTCCATGCCCTCGGCGGGTGGGGGCGGGTCATAGTGCGTGATCCCCGAGTCGAAGGCCAGGCGTTGTGCGCCCTCGATCGCCTCGGTGGGGATCCACGACAGTGAGGTGACGAGCCCCTCGTGGCGGATCAGCGTTTGTGTGGTCATGGATCAAGCCTCTACCGGCGGACGCATGTTGGCGAGTGTGGCAACAGGCATCACAGGGTGTGCCTAGCACCACCGTTGCCGGGAAGGTCCCCACCTGTTCGCCTGCCCCCGGGTGTGACAGAACTACATGCAATGGCAGACGACACGGGTGGAACGGGCACGATCTCGGTGCTGCTGGCCGACGACAACCTCATCGTCCGCGAGGGTGTCCGGGCGCTCATAGAGCGCCATAAGGACCTGCGGATCGTCGGGGTCGCCGCCGACTACGACGAGGTGGTCCAGGGCGCGGCATTGCTCGAGCCCCAGGTCCTTGTCACCGACATCCGGATGCCCCCGGAATTCAATCGCGAAGGCATCGACGCGGCCAAAGAGGTACGCAAGCGACACCCAGGGACGGGCGTCGTCATCCTCTCGCAGTACGACGACCCGGAATATGCGGTCTCACTCCTCGCCGAGGGTTCGGCTGGCTACGGGTACCTCTTGAAGGATCACATCGCCCAGGGGGACCAACTGGTGGATGCGATCCGTGCCGTAGCGAGCGGGGGCAACGCACTCGATCCGGCGATCGTCGACGCGCTCGATCCGACCGGTGACCTCCAACGGTGGCCTGACGCCGGCCGAGGAGGAGCTGCTGGGCATGGTCGCAGAGGGCAAGCCGATCAAGGCCATCGCTGCCAGCAGGCGACTCCCGCCCGAAGCGGTCGACGCCGAAGTCGAGGCGATGTTCGTGAAGCTCGCCGAAGGGGTGTCCGCCGGCACGGATGGGGCGCTCCAACGATTGCGCCTGCTCCACAAGGCGATCGTCGACCGCGAGGAGCAGGGAGAGACGTTGTCGCGCCTGCTGCCTGGGGGGCTGGCGGAGAAGCTTCGGCGAGATGGTCGACACATCGGTGAGACCGAGCGCGTCGTCTGCACCGTGCTCATGAGCGACATTCGCTCGTACTCCGACCATCGCCGAGCACGCGGATCCGAGCCAGCTGGCCGGACAGTTGAACGTGCACCGGGCCGCCATGAATGACGCGATCCTGGGTGAGAATGGCACGGTGATGCAGTTCGTGGGCGACGCAGTAATGGCCGTCTTCGGCGCCCCTTTCGAGCAGGAGGACCACGCGGACAGGGCCGTGGTCGCGGCCTTCGCAATGCACGAGAAGCAGCTCGAGATCAATCGCCGATGGGAAAAGGAGGGTCTGCCTCCATTCGGCCTCGGCCTCGGCCTGTCGACCGGCGAGGCGGCGGCGGCGCTCCTGGGTTCAGAGGAGCGGCTCGAGTACACCTTGGTCGGGGACACGGTGAACATGTCCCAACGACTCCAGCAGCTGGCCGAGGCGGGCGAGACGGTGGTCTCCCAGGGGACCGTCGACGCATGGCGCTCGCCTCGCGAGACTGTGGCCCTGCCACCCCAACTGGTGAAGGGACGCGAGACCCCCGTCATCGCATACAGACTGGTGGATGGAACGTGCCGGTTCTCTGACCACGCAACGAAAGAGGGATGACATGGACGCCTTGGTCGTAGAGAAAGTCCGCAAGACCTTCGAGGCAGAGAACGTGCCCGTACGGGCACTGCGGGGTGCGAATCTCATCGTCCCCTCGGGCGACTTCGTTGCGCTCATGGGCCCGTCAGGGTGTGGGAAGTCGACGCTCCTCAACCTGATCGCCGGACTCGACGTCGCCGACGAGGGAACCATCACGGTGGCGGGCGAGCTGGTCACCGGGAGGACCGAGGACGAGCTGTCCCAGCTGCGCCGACGCCACATCGGCATCGTGTTCCAGTTCTTCAACCTCCTCGAGGGCATGACGGTGCTCGAGAACGTCGCACTGCCGGCCGTCATCGCCGGGCGGAAGCGGAAGATGGCTGAGAGCCGTGCACGCGATCTGCTCGACCTCCTGGGGATCGGCGACAAGGCGGGAACCGTGCCCGGCATGCTCTCGGGTGGGCAGCGCCAGCGCCTCGCGATTGCGCGCGCCCTGGCCAACGAACCCACCTTGCTGCTGGCCGACGAGCCGACCGGTGCCCTCGACTCCGAGGGCGGGCAGGAGGTCATCGAGCTCCTGAGCCGCCTCCACACCGGTGGGCAGACGATCGTGCTCGTGACCCATGATGCCGGCGTCGCGTCGGCGGCTGACCGGATCGTCCGCATGCGGGACGGGAGGATCGCCGTCGAAGAGGACGCCGACATCCCCGTGGCCGTGCAGTCCTGAAGGAGACGCCTCCGGTGACGGTGAGAGGTGAGGTGAAGCTCGAGGTCGCGGACAGGCCGCCGCTGACCGCACCGGCACCGGCAACGACCGCGTTCGGCTCCTTCCGGCTGCTCCAGGTCCTCATCCTGGGAGTGACGATCGCCGGCGTCGTCCTCGGGTTGCGGATCTCGGTGCCGGGCGGGATCGCACCGGTCAACGCCGTGGCATTCGGGTTGACCGTCGTGTGGGCTCTCGTGGGCTTCGTCGACACCCACGCTCGCGACCGCACCGGTTCGAAGGTGTCACCCTTCCACCTCATCGTGGGCGTGGACGCCTTCGTGGCGATGGTCGCGCTCACGGCGGGCCGCCAGGCGGAGACGGTGCACGCATCGTCGGGCGCACGCGACGTCGCCACCATCGCCGCCGTGGTGGTGACCGCCATCTCGTTCCACTTCCTCCTGGCGTTGCCGGACGGTCGGCTGCACGACTCGTTCCGGCGCACGACAGTGGTGATCGCCTACCTCGCGGCCCTCGGGGTGGGCATCGGCCTGAGCATCAATCACCAGCCCTTCACGGTGGTGGACAGCGCCATCAGCTGGGCCATCGCGGGCGCGTTGGCCATCGCACCGCTGCGGGTGCGCTACATCGCGTCCATCGGCTACCTCCGGGACCGCATGGAGTGGTTCGGGATCGGAGTGACGCTGGCGGCCACCATCGCCCTGGTGGCCACCGTGCTGCACCTCTTGGTGGGCTGGCCCGGCCCACTCGGTGCGGTCGCGGCGGGAGCCACGGTGCTGGTCCCGCTCGGGTTCCTCGCCGGCGAGACGAGGCTGGGACCGCACGGCAGCCGCGGGTTGGTCCAGGTCCTTGCGGTCTTCGGATTCGTCGTGGTGGTGTCGGTGATCTATCTCGTCGTCGTCCTGGGGTTGGGACATGCTCCGAAGACGACCGGTGACAAGGAGGCGCTGGCGCTCGCAATGGTGGCGTCAGGGGTGGCCGCACTGATCTTCGTCCCGGTACGTGCCCGATTTGTCGAGTCCGCCACCCGGTTGGTGTATGGGTCGCGGGAGGCTCCCGACGAGGTGCTGCGCACCTTCGGGAGCAGGTTGACCCGGGCCATCCCCATGGACGAGCTGCTCCTGCAACTCGCCGAGTCGCTCCGCAAGACGATGGGCCTCACCAGTGCCGAGGTCTACACCGGAACGGGCGAGGTTCTCGAGCGCTCGGCGTCGGTGCCCGATCTGGGCCCGGCATCGCTGGTCGTGTCACCGAGAGAACGCCCTGTCGTCACCCGGGCGGGCGTGTCGGGGACGGCATGGGCGTCCGTCTGGCTCCCGGCGCTGCTGAAGGATCGAGAGAGGGAGCAGATCCGGGTCGCGCCGGTCAGCCATGCCGGAGAGTTGCTGGGGCTCATCGTGGTGGAGCGGACGGCGATGGCCAGCGCGTTCTCCGAGGACGACGACCGGGTGCTCGCCGACCTGGCGCGCCAGGTCGGACTGGCCCTGCACAACTCGCAATTGGACACCGCACTGCAGACCACGCTGGACGAGGTTCGCAAGCAGGCCGACGCGCTCCGTGAGTCGCGGGCGAGGATCGTGGCCAGCGGCGACGCCGAGCGGCGCCGGGTCGAACGCAACCTTCACGACGGGGCGCAGCAGCACCTGGTCGCGCTGGCGGTGAACCTGCGGCTGGCCAGGGACATCATCGTGGACGACCAGGACGCGGGCCTGGAGATGCTCGATCAGCTGGCCGGCGAGGTCCAAGAGACCATCCAGGAGCTCAGGGAGCTGGCGCACGGGATCTACCCGCCACTGCTGGTCGACAGCGGCCTCATCGAGGCGCTGCGGGCTGCCGCCAATCGCAACCCCCTTCCCGTCGAGATCGTGGCCGACGGGATCGGCCGGTACCCGTCCGAGACGGAGGCCGCGGTCTACTTCTGCTGTCTCGAGGCGCTGCAGAACGCCGCCAAGCACGCGCCGGACGCGCACGTCGAGGTCAAGCTGTGGGAGGAGTCCGGTGGACTGCTCTTCACCGTCTCCGACGACGGGCCGGGTTTCGACCCCGAAAAGGCCCAGCGGGGCCACGGCTACGTCAACATGGCCGACCGATTGGGCGCCATCGGCGGCACCGTGCGTTGGGACTCCGAGGTGGGCCGGGGTTCGCAGGTGCAAGGCTCGGTCCCACTGGTCTGAGGATCAGACCGATCAGGCCGACACGAACTCCTGTGCATCGCGTGCCTCCCACAACCTGCGAAGGGTGTCGGCGCCAAGGTTTTCCTTGTTGAGGTAGGCGCGTGCCCCGCTGGTGGCCACCTCGGGCGGCAGGTCGCCGGCGTCATAGGTCGAGCAGAGGATCACCACGACACCCGGGTGCCGAGACACCATCGTTCGGGTGGCCTCGATCCCGTTCATCTCGGGCATGTTGATGTCCATCAGCACCAGGGCCGGGCTGAGCTCCTCCTCGAGGGTGACGGCCTCGTTCCCGTTGGCGGCCTCGCCCACCAGTTCGAACTCGGTGGCCCGCTTGAGCACGGCCTTCATCGCGGCTCGAAACGGCGCCTGGTCGTCAACGATGAGGACGGGGAGTCGCTCGCTCATGTGCACATTCTCGCACGGGGAGGGGCGGGCCGACCGGGGTGGTGGCACGTCCGCCGCGGTGGTGGTGTCACCCTCCCCCGGGGTCGCTCAGATAGACCAGCACGGCCTTGACACGCCGGTTGACATCGCGCTCCTCGGTCAGGCCGAGCTTGGAGAAGATCGAGTTGGTGTGCTTCTCCACCGCCCGCTCCGATACCTGGAGAGAGGCTGCGATGGCGGCGTTGCTCTTGCCCTTTGCCATCTCGCCCAGGATCTCGGATTCCCTCGGGGTGAGCCACGACAGGTCGGACTTCCGGCGTGACGACTTGGCCTCGATCAGCTCGTCCACGATCTGCGGGTCGATCATGGAGCCCGACTGGGCGACCGTGCGGATCGCCTGGGCCAGCTCGTCGGCTCCGGCGACCTTCTCCTTCAGCAGGTAGGCCCGCCCCGCCGACCCCGTCTCGAGGAGCGCCAGGGCATAGGAGGGCGACGTGTACTGGCTCAGGACGACCACGCCGACTTCGGGCTTGTGTTCGCGGAGCCACGACGCGGCCTTGATCCCCTCGTCGGTGCCGGTCGGAGGCATGCGGATGTCGGTGACGACGACCCCTGGAGAGGCCTGCTCGATGAGCTCCAAGAGCTCCGGCAGGTCGGCCGCGCGGCCGACGAGCTCGAAGTCGGGCTCGCCGTCGATGATGCGCGAGATCCCCTCCCGCAGGAGCGCATTGTCTTCCGCCAGAACCACCTTGATGGTCGCCATCCCATGCGTACGGTAGCGCGCCGGTGGCCTATGACCTGGGCGTCCGTGGTGGTGGCACCCCGGGCTTCGGGTCAGGGTGGCACCCTTGGTGCATCGGGGCCTGTTGGCCAGACTGAGAAACGGTGAAGAGGCAGGTCGCGTGATGCCGGGGGACGACGGTCGATGAGCAATGGGGCCCTCGGGGTCGCGGGATACCGCGTGAGGGCCACGCTGCGGCACCGCTGGGGCAACTACCTCTCCCTGATCATCCTGATCGGCCTCGTCGGCGGTCTCGGCTTGGGCAGTCTGGCCGCGGCCCGGCGCACCCAGTCCTCCTTCTCCACGTTCATCGACTCCACGAACCCGTCAGACCTCACGGTGTCGGTCTACAGCGGGGGGGCGAGCTCGAACAACCCTGACTACGACCCCGCCCTGACCGCAGCGATCGCCCGGCTTCCCGACGTACGCCACGTGGCGTCTGCGATCGACGTGACGGGCGCGCCGCTGAGTTCCGACGGCTCGCCGAGGCTCGGGGTCACCGGCGAGGCGTACCCCGTGGCCAGCGTCGACGGCCTGCTCTTCACCCAGGACCGCCTCGCACTCACCCAGGGCCGCATGCCGTCGCCGGCGCGGCCCGATGAGATCGTGATGGCATCGCTGGTGGCCAAACAGTTCGGCTTCCATGTCGGCCAGGTCATCTCCTACGGCTTCTACTCGGACGCTCAGCAGAACCTGCCCGGCTTCGGCACGAGAGCAGTGCCGCCCGCGCTGCGCCTCCATCTGAAGCTCGTCGGGCTGGCGTCGGTGAACTCCGCGATCGTGGAGGACGACGTCGACACGCTTCCGACGCTCGTCCCCCTGACGCCGGCGTTCACCCGAAAACTGCTCGCCCTGAAGGGCGAACAGTTCACCGGCGCGCTGATCTTCGGGATCCAGACGAAGGGCGGCGCAGCCACGGTGCCGGTCGTCGAGCGTGAGGTCGGCGCCCTCATCCCTCCCGGGGTGATCGCCACGGACCACGCGTTGACGCCCGTCGTCGCCAAGGCGGATCGCTCGCTGAAGCCCGTCTCCATCGCGCTCGGGGTCTTCGGCGCCGTGTCCCTCCTCGCGGCACTGCTGATCGCCGCCCAGTTGATGGCGCGGCGGTGCCGAGTGGAGGGTGGCGACCTCCGAATCCTGCGCGCTCTTGGCGCCAGCCCCGCGGAGACCGTGCTCGACTCTCTCGTGGGCCTGGAGGGGTCGATCCTCGTCGGCTCGTTGCTGGCGGCGGTCACGGCCGTCCTCCTGTCACCGCTCGCGCCGCTCGGACCCGTGCGCGCGGTCGATCCGGCCCGAGGGATCTCCTTCGATTGGACCGTTCTGGGCTTTGGTGTCCTGGTCCTGTTCGTCCTGTTGAGTGCGGTGGCGGCCTTGTTGGCGTATTCGACGGCACCGCACCGCACAGCAATGCGTCCTCGCATCCGGTCGACGGCCGGGGCGCGCCTCGTGGGGGCCACGGCGCGGGCAGGACTCTCTGCCCCGGGTGTCGTGGGGGTGCGCATGGCTCTCGAACCAGGCGAGGGCCGCAACGCCGTCCCCGTGCGCTCGGCCCTGCTCGGGTCGGTGCTGGCCGTCGCGCTGATCGTGACGGCGCTGACCTTCGGGAACAGCCTGCAGACCCTCGTCTCCCGACCGGCTCTCTACGGATGGAACTGGACGTACATCCTCCAACCCGTCGGGGCGGGCAACGGGAACGTCCCCAAGGTGGCCCTCTCGCTGTTGAAGCATGACCGGTACGTCGCCGCCTACAGCGGTGCTTCGTACAACGACGCCGAGATCGACGGCCAGGGCGTGCCCTTCCTCGTCGAGGACATCGGTGCGTCAGTGGCACCGCCCATCCTCAGCGGCCATGGCGTCGACGCTCGGCGCGAGGTCGTCCTCGGGGCGGCCACGATGGCGTCGCTGCACAAGCACCTGGGTCAGTACGTCACCCTGTCCTATGGCTCGTCCGCGGACGCTCCCATCTGGGTTCCGCCTACCCGGCTCCAAATCGTCGGGACGGCGACGTTCCCCGCCATCGGCTTCGCCAGCACCGTCTCCGACCACACGTCCATGGGCACCGGCGCGTTGTTCTCGTTCCAGATGCTCCCCAAGGCCTTCAGGAACGCCATCAACGGCGGCTCGGATCCCGCCCTCGACGGGCCGAACCTGGCGCTCGTGCGGATCCGGCCGGGGGCGCCGCCGGCCGCGGCGACCGCCAGCCTGCAGCGCATCGTGTCCGCGTCCGACAAGGTCTTCGCCGCAGCAGAAGGCGATTCGGGCGGTAACCAGCTCGTCGTGCAGGGCGTGCAGCGCCCCGCCGAAATCGTGAACTACAAGACGATCGGGCTCACGCCCACCTTGCTCGTGTCGGGCCTTGCGCTGGGAGCAGTCGTGGCGCTCGCGCTGACGCTCCTCGCCTCGGTGCGCCAACGCCGGCGAGACCTGGCCCTCCTGAAGACCGTCGGGTTCGTCAGGTGGCAGTTGGCTGCGGCGGTGGCGTGGCAGGCCTCCGTGGCCGCCGTCGTCGGAATTGTCGTCGGGATCCCGCTCGGCATCGTCACGGGACGGTGGCTGTGGGACCTCTTCGCGCGGCAGATCTACGCGGTGCCCTACCCGACGGTCTCCGTAGTCTCGGTCCTCCTGGTCGCGTTCGGCACCTTGGTGCTCGCCAACGTGGTTGCGGCCGTACCGGCGCGCAGCGCGGCGCGGACTCCGACGGCGCTCATGCTGAGGGCGGAGTGAGCGGCACCCTGTACTGACGCAGGCCGGCCGACTCGTTGCCCTCTTCGCTGTAGGCCACCACTTCCCAGACCCACTCGGCGAGCTGGTCGGGATGTGTTCGCATGACCCAGTGCCCCGCGTCCACGGGGCGGCGCCACATCACGGATGCCCACGCTTCCAGACCGTCGAGCAGTGCTGGCCTCACGTAGTGGTCGTGCAGTGGGACAACGAGTTGTACCGGCACGTCGGTGTGCCGCGCCACGGGATGGCGAAGCCGGCTGTGGACGTTGGCCCGGTAGAGATCGACGCCGTGCGCGAAGTCCGTCCCGAAGGTGACCGCTGGCCAGTCCCCATCTGTCGGGGCCTGCTCCACCCTGTGCAACGCGGCAGCCCACAGATCGGTCGCACGGAAGCAGCGAGTCATCAGTTCGGGCAGCCACGGGAGCTGGAAGTACGCGATGTACCAGGAGTGCAGGGCTTGTCCGACGGTCTCCCTGAGGTCGGCGGGACGCAGGCTCCGGTGGGCGCGCGCCCACAGGGCGACGTGCTCCAGGGGAGGTCCCGAAATGGAGGTGAAGCTGGCGAAGCGGTTCGCGAGACCCGTCGTGGTGACGGCCTCCCAGCCCTGCACCGACCCCCAGTCGTGGGCCACCAGGTGAACCGGTGCATCGGGGCTGGTCCGGTCCAGCACGGCCTCGAGGTCGTCGACGAGCCTTGGCAGCGAGTAGCCGCCTCTGCTGGGCGGAGCATCTGAGTGGCCAGCGCCCCGGACGTCGTAGGCGACGACGTGCAGTTCGGAGGACAGCCGATGCGCCAGCGGCACCCACACGGAGCTCGTGTCGGGGAAACCGTGGACGAGCACCACCGTCGGCCGGCCTCGCTCGCCGTACTCGGTCACGGACAAGGACAGCCCCGCACCCCGTACCTGACGCTGGCTCACCATCGGGCAGAGTCCGCCACTGCGCGGCGCCGCATGCGTCGATCCTCGGCGAGCGACTCGCTAGTGGGGCGGGGGCGGAGTGATCGACGCCTTGAGTTCCGCCAGGGCGGCGGCGAGCTCGGCGGACCGGTTCCGGCGCGCGGCGTCGGCAGAGGCCAGCTGTTCTCCGGTCGGGTGCTCTCCGCCGGAGCGCATGAGGTGGTCGGCCTCGACAGCGAACGCGAGGCCGCGCAGGCCCTCGGCGGCCCTGGTGGACAAAGCGCGACTCGCCTCGTCGGGCGCCGTTGTGGCGGCACGCTCGAGCCCCGCCACGGCCTCGTCCACCTGCACGCCGACGTTGGCCCGGCGCTGCGAGTCGTCGGTCTCGGTCTGGGACAGGACGAGATCACGCGCGAGCTCAGCGGCGGCCACCGCAGGGAGCACCGAGCGCTGCCAGTCGGCCGTTCGCCCCTGCCGGCGCGTGCGGGCGATCAGCAACGCGACCAGGCCAACGGCCAGAACGAGCACGATGGCCAAGAGGACCCAGCCCCACGCGGTCGAGCTCGATGACGTCGTGGCTGCGGTCGTCGTCGTCGTGGCGGGATGTGAAGTCGTCGTGCTCGGACGAGCTCGAGTCGTGGTCGTTGCCGGAACGGTTGTGGTCGTCGTGGACGGCACGGTCGTGGGGGCCACGGTCGTGGACGTGGTGGGTACGGCCGTCGTGGTGGAGACCGGGGCCGTCGTCGTGGTCGTCGTGTCCTGTGCCCACGCCCCGCCGGAGGTGAGGCCGGTCACGATCGGGGCCGAGACAACCACGACGAGCGCTGCGGCAAGCTTGCGCGCTTTCGGATGCATGAGGGCAGCCTAGGGAGGCAGCAGGACCTCGGGAGGGATCGTTGCACCACCTCCAATGCCTCCCCAGGCACGGAACCATGCCTTTTGTCCCACAGCCACGACATTCGGGACTACCGTCCCGGCCTGCACAGACGTAGATTTGCAGCGTGCGACGGCGTCTTGGGAATCCAGGCGTTGTTCTGCCGTGCCCGACGTGGAGAGCGACGCCGTGACGGGCACGTCCGACGCCACGGAGCGGCGCCAGTTGACGGTGATGTTCACGGACCTCGTCGGCTCGACCGAGCTGGCTTCCGCGCTGGATCCCGAGGATTGGCACGACGTGTTGAATGCGTACCAGCATCGCGTGGCGGCGATCGTCACCGCGCACGGCGGAGTGATTGCTCAATTCCAGGGTGACGGGGCAGTCGCGTTCTTCGGCTACCCCGAGGCCCTGGAGTCGGCAAGCCGAGACGCTCTGTCGGCCGGAATCGCCATCGTCGAGGACATCGTGCAGCTCGGCAGCGAGCTTGCGCCCGAACTCGGCATCGGCGACCTCCAGGCTCGTGTCGGCATTCACACCGGCGAGGTGCTGGTGGCGGCAGTGACGGCGGGCGGCCACGAACGGCTGCCTGACGTCTGGGGCCAGGTTCCGAACATGGCAGCCCGACTTCAGGCTGCGGGCGAGCCGGGCCAAATCGTGGTCAGCGGCGACACCGCCGAGCTCGTTGCAGGATTCTTCGAACTGGAGTCACTCGGCGCCCTGACCTTGAAGGGGATTGGGCACCCCGTGCCGGCGTTCCGCGTCCTGCAGCGGAGCGGTGCACGACATCGGCTCGAAGCACGACCGCTCACGGCGTTCGTCCGCCGCGCCGAGGCTGACGCGTGGCTCCAGCAGAACTGGACCCACATCGAGGCGGGGTCCGGTCGACTCGCTCTGGTGCTCGGCGAGCCCGGGATCGGGAAATCCCGCCTGCTTCTCGAGTTCAGCTCCAACCTGGCTGAGCAGGGGTATGCCGTCACGACCATCTTCTGCAGTCGTCGCGGCTCGCTGAGCCCGCTCCAGCCCTTCGGTGAGGTCATGGGTGACGTTCCCGCCACGCCGCAGGAGGCCGCCGCCTGGGTGGAGGGCCTGGCGGGCGCGGGTCCGGTCCTGCTCGTCGTGGAGGACGCGGACTGGGCGGACCCCAGCACGCTGGAAGCGGTGCAGGTCATCGCTCGAGGGAACGCACGGGTTCTGGTGCTGATGAGCGCTCGCCCCGAGATCGCCGACGACCCCCATGTGCAGCCTGACGCACAACTCACACTGGACAGGCTCAGTAGTGATGACGCGAGTCAGATGCTCGAGCGACTACCCGAAGCGGCGCAGCTGAAGCCCGAGGTGCGCGACGCGCTGGTGCAACGCGCGGACGGTGTTCCTCTCTTCCTGGAGGAATTGGCGCGGGGGCTCACCGACGGATCGGAGGTCGTCGGTCTCGCCATGCCGACGACGCTCTCCGAGGTGATCACGGCGAGACTGGACCGGGTGGGAGAAGCCAAGCGGGTGGCGCAGGCCGCAGCGGTCATCGGACGGTCTTTCGACCGCTCGTCGCTCGAGGCGGCGACGGGGCTCAAGGGGGCGACACTGGACGCCGGGCTCCAGCGCCTGCACGAGCACGCCGTCATCGAGCCGTCATCGCGACCGGGCGAGTTGCAATTTCGCCATGCCCTGTTCCACGAAGCGTCCTACCGGTCGGTGCTGCGGGCCGACCGGGTTCGTGTGCATCGCTCCGTGGGCGAGTTTCTGGTCAGTTCCGGCCGGGCCGAGGCACAGCCCGAGATCGCGGCCTACCACCTCGGCGCGGCCGGACAGGCCGTCGAGGCCGTGTCGCTTTGGAAGCAGGCGGCGCACACGGCGCGCCAGAACGCTCGGTTTCGGGAGGCTGCGGGCCACGAGCGGGAGGTGCTGGTCCTGGTGTCGCAGCTGCCAGAGGAGGAACGGGACCTCGTTGAGCTCAAGTCGCGCAGCCGCCTCGTCATGTGCCTCACCGCTGTCGACCAGAGCGCGCCGGAGGCGCTCGAGGTGTCCCAACGGGTCGAGGAACTGGCGCGCCGCCTGGGCGACCGGGAGATTCTGCTCCGCAACTACATGGTGCTCGTCCCCTGGTGGCAGGCCAGTGCGGAGTACTCGACCATCAACGGCATCCTGGTCGAGGCGAGGAAGGAAGCGGAGGCGCTTGACGACGCGTGGACGCTCCAGCTGATCACGACCTACGAGGCCACGACACGGATCTGGCAAGGAATGCTGAGTGAGGGCCTGGCGCAACTCCGAACGTCGTACGATGCGAGCGGCCTCCCGCTCGGCGCCAGTCTGAGCGATCTTCCCCCGTTGCGGTCCGTCGAGCTCATGGCATTGGCGGCGCCGCGAGCGGCGGCCGCTCTCGCCTGCTGGCTGTGCGGATACACAATCGAGGCGTGGCAGATCGCCGACGACGTGCTCCGCTGCACGACCCAACGTCAGGTACCACAGGCGCAGGCCGTCGCGGCGGTGACTTCGGCCATCATGGCGCAGCTCGACGGCGAAAGGGAGATCGTGGTGAAGCTGGCCGGCGAGGCGCTCCATGTCGCCGACGAGGTCAGCACCAGGCAATGGCGGCAATGGGCCCGGTCACTCCAGTGGTGGGCGGGAGAGGGAATTGAGGAGCCGGAAGTTCCTGGCCCGTTGCTGCGCCCCTACTTCCTGATGATCCTGGCCGACGACGAGAGGACGGACTCGGAACGCGCGTTGGCCCTACTGACGGAGGCGCTCGAGACCTCCCGCGCCACCGGCGAGCGATTCTGCGAGGCCGAGATCCTCCGCGTGCGGGCTGGTCGCCTGAACCACGCCGGACGCAGTCAGTCGGCTGCAGATGACTTGCGGGCGGCAGTGGAGCTGGCGAGGTTGCAGGGAGCGAAGCTGCTCGAGCTACGTGCCCTCACCGACTGGGCACGACTCGAGCGCCCACCGGACAGCGTGCGCGCCGACCTGCGGGCGTGCATCGAGGATGTCGCCGCAGGGGGACCGAGCCGGAGCCTCGACGAAGCGAGAAGGGTGGATGCAACGTGAGCGTGGCCGAATGGAGCGACGATTTCTTGGACAGCCTGCGTACACAGGCCGATCCCGCCGCAGACGCCGTCGTTGCCGGATTGTTCGAAGGAACGGCGGACGCGTCGTCAGCCTTCCGGGCGCTGGTGGTCCAGCACAACGAAGTGGCCGATCCGGCGCTGGCGGCCTTCCTCGAGACCAAGGACGACCCGCCCGACTGGGTCGACCCGGAGCTGGTCGCAGCCGGGCAGGAGCGGTTCGCCAGGTGGGGTTCCCACGTGTTCACCGGCTTGTACGCGGCGGCGCTTCCGTCGGCGTACGCCTGCTGGCGAGGCGTCCAGGTCCTGGGCCTGACGGCCCGACTCGAGACCGACTCAAAGCGGCGACTCAACGAGACCGCCCAGTTCCACCTCGATGTCATGGAACCCGGCGGTCTCGAGTTCGGAGCCCGCGGCTATTCCGACGTGCGGCACGTCCGGCTCATGCACGCCGCGGTCCGATGGCTGATCCAGAACGACCCGCGGGTGCGGTGGGATCGCGCATGGGGCACGCCGATCAACCAGGAGGACCTACTCGAGACCTTGCTGACCTTCACCGAGATCCTCTTCGAGGTGTTCGATCGCACGGGGATCGTGTACAGCGAGGAGGACGCTGATGCGTATCTCCACGCGTGGTCGCTGATCGGCTACTACCTCGGCGTGCGTCCCGAACTGCTGCCACTGACGCGTGCACAGACGTCCGTTCTGATGCCCATCGTTCGACGACGGCAGTTCGGCCCGAGCGACGCGGGCCGCCAGCTCATGGCTGCCTTGCTGGAACAGGGTGGCCGCCTGACGCCGCCGGGGCTGGGCGGGCTCCCGGCGACCACCGTGCGTTACTACGTGGGCGACGACACCGCCGACATCCTGGGCATCCCCAAGGCGGACTGGACACGCGCGCTGTTCGGCCCTCTGGCCGACGTGAGCCGGCTGCTCTCCATGGAGAAGCTGCATCGCCGTCTGCTCCAGGGCCTCTCCGACCGGGTCGGTTTCGGGATGCTGTCGCTCGCCGTCAAGGCGGAGCGCTACGGCGGCCGACCCGCCTTCCAGGTACCGACCTCGTTGGCAGCCCGCTGGAATCTGCCGCCCTACAGCGGCCCCGGAGGCAGCTGACCCTGGGCCAGGACGGCCAGCTGGGCGTCCGAGAACGGGGGGATGAACAGCGACGCGTCGCGCTGGCGGGAGCGGAACAGGTTCACGATGAAGTTCATCCGCTCCTCCAGCACCGCCCAGTCGCGTGCACCCGAGGGTGTCCCGGTCCCGCCCGTCCTGTCCCATTCCGCCACGGCCGCTTCGGCCGCGGTCCCGGTCAGGCGGCTCAGCTCGGGAGGGAACATCCCCGCGGACAGGGGAGGCACGTCTCGGCGGAGGTCGAGCGTCTCCGAGGCCGTGGCCAGCTTCATGATCGCCTCGGTGAGTGCGGTGTCCCAGGCCTCGTCGAGGGCCTTACAGACGTCACCGGTGAGGCCGTCGAGGACGCGGCGGGCCTCGGCCGTCGGCAGGTGGCGGACGATGTCCACTTCGATCACCTTCTGCAGGGTGTCACTGATGGCGGCGTTGAGCGCCGCCGAGATCGCGGGCTGGAGGCGCCGTTGCTCGTGGGCCACCGCGGTCGTGTTGGCCTGCAGGATCAGCGCGGCCCGGCCAGCCGGATCGAAGAGGGCTCGCCCGTAGGCGTCGAACGCGACGGCGACGGCAGCTCCGTCCTCGTCAGAGGCGAGCGAAGCGAGATCGGGACCCATGGCTGCTGCCAGGTCGCCCGCAGTACTCGACGAGCGGCGTGCATCGATGAATGCGGTGAACAGGGGTGCCAGCTCGGCGAAGACCAGGACGTTGCCGTCGGCGATCTGTTTGGACACGTCGTTCGTGACACCTTCGACAACTTGCCCGAGGTGGTCGTGGGTGAGGTGGTTCCAGGCCCACCCCGTGAGGCCGTGATTGAATCGCTCCAGGACCGACTGCACGGCATCGTTGTCTGTCAAGAGCTGCTTCACCCGGGCGGGGAGGACCTCGCCCCGAATGGTGGCTCCTGCGGTCTTTGACGCCCACACCGCGAACGCGCACCAGGTGGCGTCCTCCCCCGCACCGGCGTCGCGCAGCTGTAGGGCGAACTCGTGGTAGCGCTGCGTGATCCACAGGTTCCGCTGCACGGGATCCGTCATCGCCGCAATGTCCTGCACCGACATGTCCATCGGGTGAATCGTATGTTGCAACCCGGGGTCCGCGCTCAGTGACGAGGTGCTATTTGGGCGGTGGCGGGACCCTGACCCGGCGTCCGGGTGCCAGCAAGCGTCCCACGGGGCCCTGCATCACCTTCTCGAACTGGTCGCGGCGGTGCGTGACCGAGATGCCGTCCCAGTAGCGCCCGCCGTAATAGTACTGGTCACGAATGCGCCCTTCGACGGTGAAGTAGCCGGCCTCCTCGCCTGAGGAGAAATTCTCGAAGGCGATGCCCACGGTCTCCATGATGATCATCCGGAAGTCCCAGCCGTAATAGACGTAGCGAGCCAGCCCCATGAAGGCCTCGATCCCGAGGCCGCGGCGGTGCAAGCTCGGGTGCATGACGACCGCAGCGTGGCAGAACCGGTGCCGAAAGTCGGCGTTGTATGCCACGACGAGCCCCAGCACCTCCTGGGAGCCATGGGGACTGACAACAAACTGGCAGAGCACTCCGGGATAGAGCTGCTTCAGAAACTCGTCGTAGCTCGGCGTCGTGCCACGGAACCGCCATTGAAAAGTGACATCGGGGTCACTCGAGAGCCTGTACAGGGGCGCGTGGTCCTCGTTCGTGAGCATCCTCAGGTGGAGGCGTCGCGTCTGCAGGCTCGGAGAAAGCCGGAACTCGTCGCGACCGGTGATCGGGCCGCTCACCGCTGACCGTCGCCTTCGTAGGGCAGGTGTGAAAGCGCGCAGTACTGCAAGTAGGCGTCGCGAACGGTGGTGATCTGGAGGAGCAGTTCTATGGGCATGATGACGTCACCGCCAACGGCCTCTTCAATGGCGGCCATGAGGTCGACCGCACCAACCGAGTCCATCCCGAGGTCCTCGACGAGGTCGTCGTCCTCCGAGATCTGGGACGGGCTCCAGTCGATCTCGGCAATGAACCAGGCTTTGAACTCGTCGAGCGACATCACGTCGGTACGAGTGGTTCCCGTCGGCATCTCTCTCCTGCTGTCGGCTCCGGGCCATTCAAACCCGGGATTCGGCCGAGAGTATCAGGGCGTGTCCGACGCCTGACCCTTGTTGCATCTGCGACGTGATCGTTGGTCGACCCATCGGCAGGCCCGACGACATCGATTCAGGCCGACACGACCTCCTGCAGCTCGCCCCCCGCCCAGAGCATACGGAGGTGGTTCCGACGCACCTTGCCACTCGGCGTCTTCGGCAGCGTGCCGCGCGCGATGAAGACGACCGCCGACGGGCTGGCACCGAACCGGCGAGCGAGCGAAACGCGGATCTCCCGCGCTCCGGAGCGGAGGTCGGCGGGACCAACTTCGTCGGTTCGGGGCTCGACGACGACGACGTAGCGTCCCGACCCGTCGGGGACGCAGGCGGCGTTGCCGGGCCGGCACATGGGGTGAGCGGCCACCACTGCATCGAGCTCTCGGGCATCGATGTTGCGGCCGGCCACGATCAGGACGTCATCCGTGCGCCCAGCGACATAGACCTCTCCGTTGTGCACGTAGCCGAGGTCGGCCGTATGGAGCCAGCCATCTTCGGTCAGCGGCGACGAATCCTCGCCGACGTACCCGTGGAGCAGCGACGGGCTCCGGATCTCGAGCTCGCCAAGAGGGGTGTCACCGCTCGTCCGCACCTCCGTCCGTAGCACCGGCGGCCCGCACGAGACCAGCTCAGTTCCCCCCACGGCGACCTCCTGCCACTCCCGCGCCGCCAGGGCGTCGGGGTTGAGCAGCACCGACGACCACGGCCCCGTCGGAGGCCCGATGGCGACGGCCAGTGCCGCTTCGGCCATGCCATACCCGGGGCAGAGCGCGTGCGGCGACAGGCCGTACTCCTTCCCGACGGCTTCGAACTCGCGGAGGCCGTCGGCCGGCACTGGCTCGCTCCCGACCACGAAGCTTCGCAGCGAGGAGAGGTCGAATGTGCCAGGCGAACGAAGGGAACGTGCGGCCAGACGCAGCGCAAACGGTGGTGAGGTCGTGGATGTGGCTCGGAAGTCGGTGCAGGCCCTCATCCAGCTGCCCGGGTCGGCCAGGAACGATTCGGGTGTCATCAGCACGAGCTGGGACGGCGTGGACCATGGCGGGTTCACCGAGCACATGGCGTAGAGGGCCAGGCCGATCAGCCCCATGTCGTGGGAGAGGGGTAGCCAGCTGCAGACGACGGCGTCCCCCCGGGGTTCGAGCCAGTCGTACATGGCCGTCAGGTTGGCGTCCAGGGCATCGAGGGAGAGGGCAATGCCTCGGGGTGTCCCTGTGCTGCCCGAGGTGAACTGCACGAAGGTGCCCGGCGCGTCGGTGCCTCCGGGACGCTTCGCAGCACTCCATTCGCTGAAGGGGTGGACGGGAACCGCTCCGTTCGACAGGAGTGTCGTCAACCCTGGGTCGCACAGGAGGTGGGTTGCGCCGGTGACGGCGCACATGGCCCCGATCTGGGCCCGGTACTCCTCGGCATCCATGCCCCGAGCCGGGTGGGGCAGCGAGACGAGGTTCATCCCGCAACGGAGTGCACCGAAGAGCGTGGCCAGGCAGTCATGGGACGCGGTCAACAGAGTGGCCACAGTGCCCGACCGACCGGCCAGACGCTCGAGCCAGGCCCCTGCCTCGCGCGCGTTGTGCCCGAGCTCAGCAAGCGTCAGCGGCCTGGATCCGTCCGACAGACAGTGCACGCGGGCCTGTGTCGCGAGCGGCGTCTCGAGCGCGTTGACGACGAGGCTCATGCCCGGCTGAGAGTACCGGCTCGGCCACCGGCAGGAATTCCTCTCCCTCTGCGCGGTACCCTCGCCCGGATCGATCCGGAGGACGACATGCAACTCGATGTCCATGTGCCGCGCTTCACCTGGCCCGGCGGTCCGGAGGCCATCGGACCGACGTTCGCTTCGCTGGCCCGCACGGCGGAAGCCATCGGGGTACGGACGCTGTCGGTGATGGACCATTGGTTCCAGATGGACATGCTGTGGCCGGCGCAGGAGCCAATGCTCGAGGGCTACACGGCCCTCTCCTTTGCCGCTGCCAAGACAGAGCGCCTGCGGTTCCGGCTCTTGGTCGGCGGCGTGACCTACCGCCATCCGGGGTTGCTGGCCAAGACGGTCACGACGCTGGACGTCCTCTCGGGCGGGCGGGCGGAGCTCGGGTTGGGGGCCGCGTGGTACGAGCGGGAGCACCGAGGACTCGGGGTGCCGTTCCCGCCGCTCAGCGAGCGCTACCAGCGGTTGGAGGAGACGCTCCAGATCTGCTTCCAGATGTGGAGCGAGGACAACGGGGCCTACGAGGGGACCCATTACCAGCTGGCCGAGACGCTGTGCTCGCCGCCACCGGTCAGCTCACCGCGGCCACGGGTGCTGATCGGCGGAGGCGGCGAGCGCAAGACCTTGCGGATCGTCGCCAAATATGCCGATGCGTGCAATTTCATCGGCGATGCGGCAACGGTCAGCCACAAGGTGGAAGTCCTGCGCCGTCATTGCGCCGAAGTCGGCCGCGACCCGGCGGAGATCGAGGTGACGGCGCTCATCGGGGTGCCCGACGATGTCCAAACCGACACCATCCTGCGTGAGGCCGAGGCACTCGACGCCGCCGGGGCGCACACCATCGTCGTGCGATCGACAGGGTCCCAGCCGTCGCAATGGCTCGAGGAGACGTGGGGTCCCGTCGTGCCGGCCCTCGCCAGCATCGGCTGACCGCGCTGGAGGGAACCGCTCCTCGCTCAGTCGGGGCCCCGAGGCCCGGCGGTCAGTCCTGTAACAAGGCGGGAGGGCGACGCGTGGTTCGTCGGGTCAAAAGCCGACGCCTCCTCCGCCGGGGGTCGTGGTCGTGGTGGTGGCCGGAGAGGTGGTGGGAGTCGTCGTCGGCACGGTCGTGGGCGGAGGCGGCGGCGTCGTCGGTGTCGTGGTGGGAACCGTCGTGGTTCCCACTGCAGGCGGGAGAACGGCACTCGCCGGCGTGGCCGTCACCACCACGGCCCACGTGCCCCACTTGTCCCTCACGTTCCCATTGACCTGCCCGGGTCCGTTGTCCTCGTAGAACCAGTAGAGCGCCTTGCCCGCATAGGTCACCTGGAGGGCGCCGTCCTTGCGCTTGACGGTGCCAAGCTTCGTCGCATCCGTGCCCTTCCCCGCCCTGGCCCTCTTCACGCCCTTGGGCAACAGGACCTCCGGCCAGACCCTCAGGCACTTGGGGCCACAGGCCACCTTGCTCGCGGCCTTGAGTGTGTACACCGTTGTCCTGCTCACCAGGATCGTGCCGTACCTCGGGTTCGCCGTGGTCGAGATGACCAGGCTCTTCCCTCTCGACGGCAGCGCACCAGCGGAGTCGGCGACGACGATCGACGTGAGCCCGCCGAGGGTGAGCGCGACAGCCACCGCACGAGGGAGGAGTCTGCGGGTCGCATCTTGGTGTCGCGTCTTCAGGCTCATAGCGGTCGTCTCCTCTCTGGTGGACTCCGGATGTACGGCCGAATCGTCCGCGTAGATCGACCCATCCGGTTCATCTCGACGAGGACCGCAGCAACCCACGATCGGGCAAAACGGCTGGCTGGGGCCATCCCGTTGTGATTCTCGTCCGTATGACGAATGATGAATATGGAAGACGGAGGAGCCATGAGGACCTACCGCTATCAGGAGACAACCGAAATGACGAAGGTGATCACCCACCGACCCGCTCACAGGATCCCGATGGGGCGTGTGGCTGGCGCGGCACTGGCCGCAGGCGGGATGGCCGCAGCCCTCATTGCCGCTGGCAGCGCCGGCGCCGCCACCAGCAGCGTCGTGTCGACGACGAAGAACGCGAAGTTCGGCACGATCCTCGTCAGTGGAAGGACGGTCTACACACTCAAGGCAAGCAAGACGGCGTGCGGCGCCAAATGCTTGAAGGTGTGGCCCGAGCTCCTGCTCCCGAAGGGGGTGACGAGCGCCACGGCCGGGCCGGGCGTCAACGCCGCGAGTCTCGGCACGGTCCCGGGGCAGGGCGGGGCCCTCCAGGTGACGTATGGCGGCAAGCCGCTCTATTGGTTCGCACTGGACACCCGTCCCGGCCAGGTGAAGGGAAACCTGAAGGACAAGTGGGGTGTGTGGTCCGTTGTCGTGACGGCGAAGTCTGCGGGTTCGAGCTCCAGCTCCGGCTCGGGGTCCAACGCGGGCTCGAGTGGGTCTGCCGGCACGGGAGGCGTGTCGTTCTAGTGCCGACGTGCACAGCGTGCAAAGAGGTGTGGCCATGACCTCCGTGCTGGCCGCGCCGACCCGGTCGCCCTCTCGTCCGACCATCAGAGGAACGGGCCGGAGTGCGAAGAGTGCCTGGGCGGCCATGTCAACGCGCGTCTATCTGCCTGCGTGCTCCATAGCCGCCATCGCCGCCGTCCTCGTGGGGATCGGTTGGTCGCAGGCCTGGGGCGGCGCCGCCTTCACCCAGTCCCTGACCAGCCTGCGCGTCGTCATCGTCGGTCCGGCGACCCTGGCCGTCATTGCTGTCTTCTTGGTGACGGAACGGCTCTGGCCGGCACAACAGCGACCGATCTTCGCCCGCGGGTACCGGCATGACCTTCTCCTCACGGTGATGAACGCCCTGCTCGTAGCGCCGCTTGTGACCGCGCTGACCCTTTCCTTCGTGGACGTGATCCGTAGGTCGCTCCCCTGGATCGTCCTTCCGAAGATCGGCATGCTGCCGCGCTGGAGCGCGATCGCACTGATCTTCGTCGCGATGGACTTCTGCAACTGGTCGGCCCATTACGCCAATCACCGTTACCAGATGCTGTGGCGCTTCCATGAGCTGCACCATTCGCAAGAGGACATGAACGTGCTGACGGTCTTCCGTACACATCCGTTGATCCATGTCTCGTACCTCATTGCCTTGGTACCGGGAGTGGTGCTTCTGGCCAACGGTGCGTTGTCGATAACAATGCTCGTGGTCTACGGCGGCATCGTGGCGTTCGCGCACTCGAATACACGTGTGGGCTTCGGCCCTCTCGGGCGTCTCTTCGTGAGCCCCAACTACCACCGCATTCACCACAAATTGGACGGCCCGCAGGACGTGAACCTGGGATTCGCCCTCACGATCTGGGACCAGCTCTTCCATCACGCCGTGTTCCCGACGGAAGAGACCATCAGGACCGATACCGGCTTGCCGGGCCGGCCACTGGTCGTAGAACAGGCGGGAGAGCGGCCGCACCACCTCGCCGTGCTTGGCCGTCAACTGCTTGCCCCGTTCCGATCGGCGAATGATCTCTCGCCGAGTCCGTCCGTCCGCGCCGCATCATTCGTCGGGATTGAGAATCAGGCGAGGTCGAGCGACCGTCCCGAGACACGGCGACAGCGCCTGGAGGAGGTCGCCTGATGGTGACGGCGTCCCTCGAGGACACCAAGAGCCGGCATTCGGGCCGTGCGCTTCTGGAGGCCGTGTTCACCACGCGGACCACGCCGCTCCCGACGGACTGTGCACTCATCGCGGCCCGCATCGCTCTTGCGTGGATCTTCATCTACTACGGGGCGGGGAAGCTCTTCGGGTGGTTCAACGGTCCCGGCATTCACCGGACCGCTCTCTACTTTTCGCAAACGGCACATCTCCACCCCGGCGGGTTCTTCGCGGTGCTCGGTGGCGTGATCGAGTTCGGCAGTGGTATCGCACTCGCGGTCGGCTTTGCCTCACGCCTCGCCGGTGTCGCTCTGTTCGGGGACATGGTGATGGCCATGATCACGGTGACCTGGGCAACTGGGATCAACAATTCCGTGGACCCGCCGGGGTACCAGTTGAACCTGGCACTCGGTGTCCTGGCTCTGGTCGTTGCCATTCTCGGTTCCGGCAGATTCAGCCTCGACGCTCTCGTTGAACGACGCCTGGGGGCGCCGGGATCATGGGCCACCGCGTAGTCGACATGGCGCCGATCGGATCGCGTCTTCACCCCGCTCCGATCTCCCCATCAACGTCGGAGAATGCGCGCGTGGGTGCGATGCAACGGGCACCGGACGAAAGCGACACCTCCGGACCGGGGCTTGCCAACGCGTCCGTGCAGTCAGGCCGTCGATCCTGCACAACCGACCTCGACCGTGCAGGGCTGGCTGGACTTCGAGTTCACGTCTCCCCGGGTGGAGCAACTGGTCAGGATCGCGACGAACCTCATCGGAGCCATCGGCGCGGCGTTCTTCGCCCAGGCAACCCTGCGGGTGTACCTGCAGACCCATCGCCTCGTCGGGGGTGCCTTCTTCGTCGAGCAGATGTGGGTCGTCGTTGCGTACCTGATTCGGCGTCCTGCCCGGGCCGTGAGCCGCAGGTTGGGTGACTGGCTCCTGGCCTTCGGCGGAACGTTCGGGGGTGTGCTGTTCCGGCCCGTCGGCGCTCATCCGCAATGGGGGCTGACCGCCGGGCTCGTCGTGCAGTTGCTCGGCCTGGCGATCTGTGTGACGTCCTTCCTGGCCCTGGGCCGGTCGTTCGGCTTCGTCGCCGCGGACCGCGGACTGGTGCGCAGGGGCCCCTATGCCATCGTCCGCCATCCCATTTATGCCTCCTATGTCCTGCTTCAGTTCGGTTACCTGCTGCAGAGCATCTCGCTTCGAAACGCCCTCGTGATGGCGTTCGCGTCCGGTTGCAACGCGGGTCGGGCGCTCGCCGAGGACCGCGTGCTGGCTTCGAACCGGGGCTACGACGCGTATCGGCGCCAGGTCCGATGGAGGCTGCTCCCGGGCATCTGGTAGCGGCGGCCCCGTCAGGCTCCGAGAAGGTCCAGCGCCTCGGCGAGCTCGGGGCTCGAGGAATCGGGAGGGAACCGCTCGAGCACGGCGCGGATCCGGTCACTCCAATCCAGAGGGCGGTCGTCGTGCGGCAGCCGGGCGAGGTCGTTGGCGGCCCGCAGAGCGAAGACCAGGGACCCCTGGGCCAGACCGATCTCCATGGCGGTGACCAGGTCCGTGACCACCTCGTCCATCCGATCGGGGCGGGCGCTCGCGTTGATCTCTGCTCGGAGGCGGAGCAGGTCCGGCTGATGGACCAGCTCCCCTGAGGTCCCGGTCAGCTCGATGGCGTCTTGGACCGCGCGGAGCGCGGCGTCGGCGTCGCCGAGGTAGTAGTGGTTCCGGGCGACGATGCCGAGGTACGTCGGGCGGAAGGCCCCGTGCCCGACGAGGTTCATCCCCTCTCCGAACATCTCGAGCTCGGCCACGTCGCAGGTACGGTCGGCTTCGGGCACCAGTTTGTACTGTCCGCCCAGCAGCTGGAAGTAGTCGAACCGGTACCGCTCCGCGAGCTCGATCGTGCGCCGTCCCAACTCGCGTGCCTCCTCTAGTTTGCCCGAGACCATGCGGATCCAGGCCAGGTACACGGTGACGAAGTTGGAACTGAACGGTCCTCTCGGGAAGTCGAGCTCCTCGGCCTTCTCGAGCGCGCGCCGTTCCCACGCGGTGCTCTCTCCCGTGCGGCCCTGTAGCGCGGCGACGCAGGCGAGTGCGACCGCGGTGACCGGCACGGGGTCGTGCGGGAGAGACCAGAACGGGGACGAGGCCGCATCGACCGATCGCGAGTGGTACCCCTCCCACGCTTCGCCGAGCCAACGCTGCGCGTCGTCCAGCCGGCCCTGGTAGAACGCGCCGTAACCTAGGCACGACTTGATCTCGGGCGCGAACCACGCCGTCCCGGGCTCGTCGAGCACGTCGGTGAGGGGCTCGAGCACGACGCCGGCGGCGTCGACGGAGCCACGCACCAGCAGATAGCTCCAGATCCCGACTTGGGCCGGCATGATCTCGGGGCGGTCGGTGAGCCTCCCGCAGATCTCCTCGGCGACCTTGAAGTCTTCGAACACCTCGGGATACCCGTATCCGAACAGTGAGCTCGTGCTGACGGTGCGTTGCATCCTGATGATGAGCTCGGTCAGGTCGCGCTCGTCGGACTCGGGCATCGTGGCCACCAGCTCCAGCGCACGGTCGAGCAGGCGGCGCGCCTCGGTGTGGCTGGCCGTCGACTGCGCGGCCTGGGCCGCCGCGATGTAGGCCGGGACGGATTGCGACGCGTCGCCGGCCAGGTCGTAGTGCTGAGCGACGACGGCGAGATCGCCCGCCGAGGTCGCGCGGGACCCGAGCAGCTCTGCGATCCTGCGGTGGGTTGCCTGGCGCGTCGGCAGCACCTGCGTCTCGTACACGGCGTCGCGGAGGAGGCCGTGTCGGAAGCGGTACCTTCCGAGCCGGACCTCGGCGACCGGTTCGATGATCGCGGCTTCCTCGAGACGGACCAACGCCTCATCCACCGGACGTCCAGCCAGCTGGCGCAGCTGCTCCTCTTCGAACTCGGCGCCGAGCGCGGCCGCCAGCTGTGCCACGCGCAAGTCGATTCCCGGTGCCCGGAGGCGGGCCGTGAGGATCTCGTGGATTCGGGGAGGGAGCACCTCATCACGGTCGGCGGTGACGGTGCTGCGGGTCAGCTCCTGGAGGAAGAGGGGAATACCGGCGCCGCGCTCGACGATCAGCCCACATTGCTCCGCGTCCAGTACACCCTCGGTCAGCGCCGCGACCAACGCTGCCGCCTCCTTCTCCTCGAACGGCTCCAGCTCGATGTCGAGGACCGATGCCCCCCACGGCGCATCGAGCGGGAGCCGGCTGGTGATCAGGATCATCGTGCCGGGAACGCTCTCGGTCGCCAGGAGTCCCAAGAGGTCGACGGTGGTCGGATCGGCCCAGTGGAGGTCCTCGACCAGCACCAAGGTCGGCGTCGACGCCGCTGCGTGGGCCAGCCAGGCGACCAGGGCCAGGAGCGTCTCCTGACGGAGTGCGAGAGCGTCCACCTCCGGGCGCGACCACCGCTCGTCGGTCTCGAGGCCGAGCAGGGGGGCCAGCAGGGGCAGGGCATCTCCCTCGAGACCGACATCCTCCAGGCGGGATTGCAGCACAGCCAGCCGGTCCTCGTGTGGCTGACCCGGCAGGAAGCCGAGCAATTGCTCGAGCATGTGCGCGATGGGCCACAGGGCGACGTTGCCGTGGTAGGGCGAGCAGTTGGCCTCGAGCACTGCGCAGCCCTCGAGCTGCACGTGCGAAGCGAGCTCAGCGGCCAGCGCCGACTTTCCGATGCCGGCCACCCCTCGGACGACGACCACCGACTCCTCGGGCCGAGTGCCGCCCTCGGCGCCGTCGACGAGACGCTTCCAGGTTGAGCGGAGCTGGCTGCTCTGTCCCTCGCGGCCGATCAGAGCTACCGACTCGGGCAGACCGCGACCCGATGCCGGGACGGCCTGGTTCGGCCGCACCACGTGGTGCAGTTCCATGGGGCGAGCTATGCCCTTCAGCGAGCGTGTCCCCATCGGCTTCAGCTCGAAATGCGGTTCGACGAGCTGCCTCGTGGTGTCGCTGATCACCACCGTCCCAGGCTCAGCCTCACCCTGCAGGCGCGCCGCGACATTCGGCGCTGATCCGGCGAGAGCGGAGCCGTCGAGAACACCCGACGTCAATCCGGCGACCACGACGGTACCCGAATGGACGCCGACCCGGACGGCCGGCTCGACGCCGTGGCGACGGACCAGCTCCATGGAGGCGTCTGCCATCCGTTCGAGGAGCCGCAGAGCGGCCAACACCGCCCGACGCGCGTCGTCCTCGTGCGCAGTTGGGTAGCCGAAGCACGCCACGACGCCGTCTCCCTGGAATTGGAGCACGCGACCGCCCAGCTCCTCAATGGTCTCCGCCGCCACCCGGCGGTAGAGGGCGAACACATCCTGGATCACCTCCGGCTCGGCTACTTCGGCCATGTCGGTCGACTGGACGATGTCGGCGAAGACCAGGCTGACGAAGGCCCGCTGGCCTCCGGGCAGGGAACGTTCCAGCGTCGCCCGTTCGATCATCGAAGCGGCGCGCTGGTTCGGAGGATCTACGGCCAGCACGTCGTCAGCCAGCTCGACCGCCCGGTCCCAGGCTCCGACGGACGCAGCAGCGTCCATGGACGCCAGCAGCCGATCGATCAACAGCGAGAGGCGGTCCTCCGCCGACGCCACCTCCCGTTCACCGGCGGACGTCACCGCTTCCGCCGTCCCACGCAACTGGATGCGCCCGGCTCATGGAGAAGGTCGCCACCCTTGGTCATGCAGCCTCCTATGAGTCGGGCCGCCGCTCCCGAAGACTCTCCTGAGCTGGGGAGGATAGCCCAGATCCGTCGTGCAACCCCAGTGATGCCACAAGCGACCGACGACGCCGCGGCACCGCTGTTAGCGGAGTTGCTCCGAGAGGATCTCCCCACAGAGCCCCAGGCATTCATCACAGATGGTTCTCGGTTCGTGCTCTTCACCAGCTGGCCCGGATACGAGGGCTTGCACCTCGATCCGTGCTTTTCCGCAAAACGAGCACAGAAGCTGGCTGCGGGCGGGAACCGGCCGCAAGGTCGGATCCTTTGCCGGTCGCCCAGAAGCGCTGACACCAACGGCGGCCATGATGCAGGGGTCGCAGATGTAGACGCCGGGCCCCGCGACGAGCTTGCGGACGTGTCGTTGTTCGCGCCCGCAGAATGAACAGACCCGCTGGGCCGTCGGCTCCTGGCGGCGTCGCCGTCGCCACCGGCGAACGCCGCCGTCCTCGATGATCTGGTGGACCCGTTGGTGGCTGATCCCGAGGGCTTCGGCAAGCTCGCGCATCGATCCGCCTGCCAGGTGCAGGCGTCGGACCGTTCGACGATATTCAGCCTTGGCTCCTTCGAGCTGGTCCTCGAGCTCAGTGACCCGGCCGGCCGCGGCGGAGGCCTCGGCCAACAACCTCTCATCAACCGGCATCTGTCTACTCTACATAGACAGATTGGTCGTGCGCCCACGAGCACATCGCGGTGGAGTGGAGGGTCCGGCCTGCACGATGGCGCAGCGATCGGCGTTAGTGGGCTGTCGCGGACTGGGTGCGCTGGAGCGCCTGCGTCGGATCCGTCGGGCCCTCACGGCCACGTCTTGCTGGCTCGGGCGTGTCGGGGCGCGTTTACGCACAAGATCGCCTGCCGGACGGCTGACTCGCCGGTTGATCGCCGGAGTTGAATCCGCGTGTTGTCTCGTAAGTTATCTTGCTGTCCCGGGCCGCTAGCTCATCCGGAAGAGCAGGGGACTTTTAATCCCAAGGTGCCGGGATCGAGACCCGGGCGGCCCACCAGGTCAGAGGGCATAAATGCTTCTCGTACAAGCTCCCAGTAGGGTCCATCCCAACAGTTATCCCAACAATCGGGAGCGAGTTGGAGGAATGGAATGCCAGGGAGTATGCGGGAGCGTCAGTCAGGGGTTTGGGAGCTTCGTGTCTTCCTTGGACGCGACGCTGCCGGCAAGACCAGGCATCGCAGTGTGACCTTCCGAGGCGCCAAGCGAGCCGCCGGTCGGGAACTGTCGCGACTGGTGATCGAGGCGGAGAACGGGCCGGTTCCTCCTCCCCCTCCTCCGATCGACCGATCCCCGCGTTGGGGCGCCCAGACGACGATCAATGAGGCGATTGCGGGCTGGAAAGAGAACGGATGGGAGGACCTTTCGCCCTCCACAGTTCGGCGCTACGAAAACATGTGGATGAAGCATGTGTACGGATCGATTGGCATGGAGCGGCTTGCCACGCTCAGCCCGTTCGACGTTGAGAAGTACTTCCGGCGCTTGAAAGCCGATGGTCTGGCCGAAGCGACTGTTCGTCAGATCCGGGCACTGATGCATCGGGCCTGCCGGCTGGCCCGAAAGTGGAGTGGCGGCGCGCTGCCCAATCCGATCGCCGACACCGAGTTGCCCACCTGGGCTCTCGATGAGCAGGGCGAAGTTCGGGCGCCCACCGTGGAGGAAGTGCGTGCCTTGATGACTGCTGCCCAAGGAGCCGACGTGAGTTTCGCCGCTGTGCTGCGAGTGGTCGCCGCCACTGGAATGCGGCGCGGTGAGGTGTGTGCGCTGCGATGGCGAGATGTGGACTTCGACAACGGCGTCGTGAGGGTGAATGAAAGTGTGGTCGCTGCACTGGGCGGGGCGATCGTCAAAGCCCCGAAAACGCGAGCAAGTATCCGGACCGTGGCCATCGATTCCGGCACAGTGTCTGTGCTCAGAGACGTCAGGTCGAAGCAGACAGTGCTTGCGGATGCGTGCGGAATGAAGCTTGCACCCGAAGCATTCCTCTTTTCGAACGAGCCCGGAGCGATGACCCCTCCCCACCCCGATGCCCTGAGTCACACCTTCGCCTCCATTCGTGCCAAGGCGAAGATCGCTCCCGACGTCCATATGCACTCCCTGCGTCACTTCCACGCCACCGCGCTCGATCCGGTGATCTCTGAGGCGCAGAAGCAGGCGCGCCTCGGCTGGTCGACTGTGAAAATGGCTCGCCATTACACGGACTCGGTGCCCGAAGAAGATCGCCGCGCCGCAGATCACGTTGGCAGCCTTCTCTCGCCGGTTAACGATGAGCCCAGCGCTGGGGAGGTAGCGGGGTGAATGTCCGTCCCTCGGCTCGATGTGGGGTCGTCTAGGGAAGGCTCTTCCGGTGGCGACAGTGGTAGCCCGGCTATCAGACGGTCGACTGACCGGCGGGGAATGCGTACCCGTTGGCCGATTCGGAAAACGGGCAGAGGGAACGTGCCGGCCTTGATCGCCCTATAAAGCGTGGAGCGTGTCACACCGAGAAGCAAGGCCGCCTCCTCCACGCTCAAAAGGGGTCGGTGAGATTTGATCTTCGAATTGCTAGCCATTTGGATTCTCCCGTCTCGTCTCGTGCCAGGCGGTGCGCCGTGGTTGCAGTTCATCCTCCAAATGGCCATCACCCCGAACGTCATCTCCCTGATTGGGGTGATGTAACCCTCGGACCGCACCACCTGCGTGAGGCCGTCACCTTCGTCGGCGGTGTCTGCGGAGTCGGCCCTGACCGCTCCTGTGTGCGACCTTTGTTGGCGCGGTGTGGTCACCTCGAGCCATGCGGTCAAACGCTCATTCCTCTGACGAGAATCCGGCGCCGATCACAGCTCGGGGCCGTCGTTAGGTACATGCCCATTGCGAGAGTGGCAGATTCCCTCAACTACTGTCGGGGACTGTGCAGACGGATCATCGTCCGAGCTTCATCAAACACACTGACGGGCGTTATGAAGTGCGGTGCCCACAATGTGAGCGGAACAGTGCTCAAACACTGAACCCTCTCCCTATCGGTATCGGTGTTCGAATTACGAACCGATTTGAGGCCGAGGCCATTTTCCGCAACCACGGCGGGCAAGTCGGAATATCCCGCAGAGATGAGACGCTAGGCGCCGACGGCACTGGCTTCGTATAGCTCTCATCGCGATAAGACGACCGGTGGGCGCGGGGAAATGCCGAGACAGAGTCGTGCCTTGTCGCCGCGTTAACTCAGCCCGAGGGCCCAGAGCAGAGAGTGCATGCCTGGACGCTCACGTTGGGCGATCAAAGAGTGTTGGCGATCGAGACTGCCCTCCGGACGCATCACGAGCCAAGCAAGCACGAACCACAGCTCGCGTTGACCGTCGAGATACCGCTCCAACTTCGATACTGAGTGCGTCACGATGCGTTTGAGGATGAGGGTCGCGTCACACCCTGGGCGTTGTCGGCAACCCGGTTTGGCTTGATTATCCATCCACCGTTACATCCGCACGCAGCTTGCTGATTCGTCGTCAGGATGTTGCATCCTCATCCCATGTCCATGGTCCCGATGGAGATCCGCCTGAATGTCGCTCTGGGTCGTCACCTCGTGGATGGGTGCACGTTGATGGTCACCTTGTGACCCAGGTCGCGACCTTTATCAGAGTCACGAAGCTGCAGTTCAGGAGCCCTCTTTCCCGTGCGCACACGGTATGCAGCACACCGTGTGCGGTTCTCGCTATGGTGGACAACGTGAAGCTGACGAAGCCGGGAGCGAACTACTGCCCAGCACGTCACACAATGAGGAGGGGTTATGGCCAACACGACGGGGCGTCGGCCCGGCGGTCGTGGAGCCGAGGGCGGGTACGGTTCGGACGTCGAGGGCGAATCATGGGAGCAGCGTCACATTCGAGTGACGTTCTGGCTCGAGCGGGCATTGCGCGAGGAAGTCAGAGAGGCGGCCAAAGCGCGGGCGCTGAGCATCACGCAGTTCATCGCCCAAGCTCTGCGCCGGGCAGTCGACGACCCTCAATAGTGCCCCTTGAGGAAGCGACCATCGTAAGGGTGCGACTACGAGAGCTTGCCTCCACGGAACGTCACCCTGGGCAAGGGACTCGAGCATCGGAGCACATCAACTCGGCGGAATCCTCAAGGCATCCACTCGCTCGGAATGCCCTTCTGAGCTGGGAAGGTGACGCTCACAGCAACGTCACCTTTCGCCTACCGCTCCTGCCGGACTCGTCCTGGTTTAGAGGGACAGGCCTGACGCTTGCACTGCCCCCCAGCGGGGTATGGGCCGGCGCAAATGCCGGCCCTCATTGCTTTCACTTTCACAGGGTGACGTTCCAGGTGACATCCGTCGGGCAACGTCCCCCGGTGGATCGACCCCGCATTGGCCGGTCAACGTCCGATCAGGCACTGACCACGTGAGCTGGCAGAGAGGAGGAATCAGAGGGTGACCTCATCGGTGGGACCGTCGAGGGCGGTATTGAGGAGGTCAGCCTTCGCCTTGTCTGTGCCGGCACTCGCCATCCTCGTCGCCAGTTGCTCTTCCGGTCCCACGACTCACGCAGACACATCGACCTCAGTCGCCCGGTCCACGGCATCGACGACCTCCACTACCGCAACCACGGCCACTTCGAACCCTGCCTCCGAAACGCAGACGGCGGTCCTCAATGCGTGGCAATCCGCTCAACAGACTCTCTACGCCTACCTGCAGGGACCCTGGCAACAGGACAGAGCGGACCTGGTGGCGGGTGAGAGCAGCGCCGACCTCTGGCCGAAGCTCGCCGATTACTTTGCCGATCCAGCGCTTCAGGCAGAGGCCAAATTTCTAGTCGGGGTGAAGATGGGTCAGCTGAACGGACCGACGACCTACAACCTTGGCAATCCGACCGTCTCCGCTCTCGGTTCCAGCTCTGCGACGGTTACCGGCTGCATTTACGACTCCGGCACCACGACAGGTAACGGGCAGGCAGGGCCAGCGACTCTCGACGGCGGTGCCGGCGGGGGGCGTGGCACCTGGAATCTCGTCCTCTCCAACGGCTCCTGGAAGATCGTCAACTTCAAGACGACATCGGTACCGAAATGCTGAGGGCCGTCGTTCTTCGACTCGCATTCGGCGTGGCTCTCACTGCCGGGTGCACTGCCGCTCTGCCAATAGGCGTCGCGTTCGCTGGCGGAAATACCGGCGGCTGCACCGACTCCGGCCAAACCGTGACCTGCGGCGCCGGCGCTGGAGGTCAGCCAGGCTCCGGCGGTGGGGATGGAGGCGGAGCGGTTCTCACAAGCGGTGGGGGCGGAGCGAGCGCGCCCCCTCAGTGCCCCGACTACGTGCCGTACTCAGTCGCCATTCCCGGTGGCGGCGACGGGGGTCCACCCCCGGCCGGCGCGCCCCAACCCGGAGCCTGGTACGTGAACCTCTGTGCGCAGGGGGGCGTCCAAGGGATGGCGACGGGAGTCGAGTGGTTTGCTACCGGCGCCGTGCCGGGGGTCCCGCCGCCCGATCCCGCGGTCGTTGGTGCGGAGGCGGCCAGTGAGCTTCGGCTCTCCAGTCCGTCATTGGTGCTCAGCCCGTCGGACAGCGGCTACGTGAACCTCGCCGAATGGCTGTGGATCGACCCGACGCTCTGGCACTCCCTCAGCACGACCGCGCAGGCCTGTAATGCAGCAGGATGCACGATCGCGTCGGCTACTGCCACCCCGGCGTACGTGACCTGGAACACCGGCGACGGGTCGACCCTCACCTGCAACGGCCCGGGCACCGTCTACAACACCGCCCTTCCCGCTGACTCCCAGTCGAGCGCCTGCACGCACACCTACACGCAGACCTCGGCAGGACAGCCGAGCCCTGACGGCAATCCCAACGACGCCGCCTTCCCGGTAACTGCCACGGTGACGTGGACCGTCGCCTGGGCGGGTCCCGACGGCTCGGCCGGTGCGCTTCCCAGCCTGACCACCCAGGGCACGTCCTCCCTCAAGGTCGCCCAGATCGAATCCGTGAACAACTGAAGAACTGGAGGTCCGATGGTCACCACCGCACCCACCCGACCCACCCTCGTGTCCGCCGCCGGACAATGAGCCGCCGAAGCGGTCTGCGCCTCATCACCGGGAACCATCAGCGCCGCCCCTGGCAGATCGGCCTCGGCATCGCTCTGGTGCTGGTCTGCGCAGCGGTGGCCGGAGCACTGTTCCAGTCCTCGGCCAAACGGGTGAACGTCGTGGTGGCGGCCAAGAGCCTGGCAGCCGGCACCGTCTTGACTCCGGGCGACCTCGGTGCGGCGAGCATCCCGGCCTCAGGGCACATCACAGCCATGTCGGCGACGGGTTCTTCGGCCCTCGTCGGCCAGCAGCTCGACAGCCCCGTCTACGCCGGCCAGGTCATGGTCCGCCAGATGCTCTCGGCCACGCCCCAGTTGGGAGCCGGTGAACAGGTCGTCGGCATGTTGCTGAAGGGTGACCAGATGCCCTCGGTGGCCCTGGTGGCCGGCGACACCGTCCAGGTCATCGCCGTCCCCCAGCCCGGTCAGGGCTCGACGATCGGCGGAACCATCGGATCGACGCTCGTGGCCAGAGCCACCGTCTTCGCGGTGGGCCCGCCCCCGACCGAACCAGACCCAGTATGAGGCGTCGGTCTCGCTCGAAGTCCCGGGCTCCGATGCCGCACACGGTCACCTCCTATGCCGCCGCCGATCAGATCGGTTTGGCCCTCGTCGGTGAGGGACAAAAGTGAGCGTCATCGCCCTCGCCTCCATCAAGGGATCGCCCGGTGTCACCACTGCGGCTACTCGCCCTCGCCGCCAGCTGGCCGAGTGGGCGGCGGGTCCTCTTGGTCGAAGCCGATCCCTTCGGCGGTGACCTGGCCCCCCGCTACGGCTCGACCATCACCACGGTCTCCCCTCGCTGTTCGCCGCGGCGAGGCGCTCGCTCGCACCCGAGGCCGTCTGGGACCACGTCGACCATCTGCCCGGTGGCCTTCCGGTACTCTTCGGTCTCTCGGGCGTGCAGGGCGCCACCGCCAACGAGAAGGCCTGGCCGGTGGTCGCCGATGCGCTGGGTGCCCTCGACGCCGACGTGGTGGTCGACGCCGGCCGGCTCCTCCCCAACTTCGCCGGTGGCGTCCGCGACGTGCTCGGCACAGCGATGCCCTGGTCGTCTTGTGCGATCCGACGCTCGAGGGAATCGTCCATCTCCGAGCCGCCCTGCCCAGCTCTGGTAGCCGAGATGCGCGGTCGACGACTCTTCATCGTCCCCACTGGTCGTCGGGGTTCTCGCGGGCCCGAGATCGCAACGCACCCTCGGCGTCAGCGTCGGGCCGGCCGATGCCCAACGATCGTAAGGCCGCCGACGCGCTGGCCAACAGGCGCACCGTGGCAAGCGGCTCGAGCGCACCGCGCCTCTTCAAGTGGGTCAGCGCCCTCGCCCGAGAGCTGGGCATCGAGGCACTTGGTATCGAAGCGCTGGGCACCGAAGATCCCGACACCGAGGAACTGGCTTCCATCGAAAGCGATGAGCGAACTGACCCTGGTGACCCAACTATTGGCCCAACGGAGATTCGCTCCCCTGCAGACGACGCAGAACAGATGGCCGCATCGATCAGCGCCGAGACATTGCCCGACTACGTCGACATCCCCGCACCGTCGCTGGAAGGGCAACTGTTGGATGCCTCAGCGTCGTGGGACCACGACGATGACGCGCTGGCCGTCGGCGCCGGCTCAAACGGGAAGGCACAGTCGTGAACGACGCCGAACGCCGGGAACTCGAGCCGATCGCCGCCGAGCACGTGGCCGACGGGATCGTCCGCTACGGGATCGCCGGCATGAGCGAAGGCGATCGCCGTTCCTTCGTCGAGAAGCTGGCCCGCGAGGCCATCGACGAAGCGGCCCGCTCCATGGTCGCAGCGCGGCGTGACCACGCCCAGTCCCGAGGAAGAGGACCAGATCGTCCGCCGCTGGTGGCCACCCAGCTGGGTCTCGGTCGCCTGCAGTTGCTGCTCGACGAGGACGACATCGAGAACATCAACATCAACGGCGCCGACCACGTCTGGGTCAAGCGGGCCGACGGCGTCAAAGAACAGGTCGAAGCCATCGCGGACTCCGACGAGGACCTGATCGAGCTGGTCCAGCGGGCCGCCCGGGCGCACCACACCGGCGGAGAGCGCCGCATCGACAGTGCCAAGCCCATCGTCGATCTCCACCTGGCCGGTGGGCACCGACTCTCGGCCATGATCGAGGTGTCCAACCGACCGTGTGTGTCCATCCGGCGGCACCGCCTGGTCGACGCCACCCTCGACGACCTGGCCGACTCGCATCACCGACGAGCTGGGCCGTTTCTTGCGTGCCGCGGTGCGGGCCAGGCTCAACATGATCGTCTCGGGCGGCACCGATGCCGGCAAGACCACGCTGCTTGCGAGCCCTGGCCGCCGAGGCGGACCCAGCCGACCGCATCGTCACCATCGAGCTGTCCTACGAGCTCGGCCTGCACGAGCTGGCCCATCGCCATCCCGACTGTGTGGCCTGGGAGACCCGCGAGGCCAACACCGAAGGCCAAGGGGCGGTCTCCATGGACTACCTGGTGCAACGGGCCAACCGCCACGACGCCGACCGGGTCATCGTCGGCGAGGTACTGGGCGACGAGATCGTGCCCATGCTCAACGCCATGACGGCGGGCAAGGCCGGCTCGATGTGCACCATCCACGCCGATTCGACCGAGGGCACCTTCGGCAAGATCAAGACCTACGCCTCCCAGTCCCCCAAGCACCTGACCGACAACGCAGCGGCCCAGCTCACCGCCCAGGCGCTCGACCTGGTGATCTTCGTGCGCAAACGTCCCGACGCCTCTGGTCTGGCCCGGCGCTATGTGTCCTCGGTCCGTGTGGTGGAGGACTCCGACGGCCCCCACGTCATCTCGACCGAGATCTTCGCCGAGCCCGACGGTGGAGGACCGGCCGTCCACCACCTCTGCATGCCGCCGGGGCTGCGCGAACGGCTTTCCGACTTCGGCTACGAAGCGCCCGCTCTCGGTGTTCGGCCGATGACTCCGGTCGTCGTCCTCTTCGGCGCCGGCGATCGGTGTGGGCCTGGCGCTGATCGTCTCGGGCATCTGGTCGAGCGCCCGACCAGTCCGGCAAAGCGACGCGATGACCAAGCGCATCGATCCGGCCAACCGCCAAGCGGCCGTGCGGCCGCCCTGATCGGCGCCGTCATCGTCGGGCTGGTCACCCACTGGCCGGTCGGTGCGGCCATCGGAGGTGCCGTCGGCTGGACACTGCGTTCGGCACTCCAGCCCACCACCTCGCGACGGGTCACCGGTCGCCTGGAGGCTCTGGCCACCTGGATCGAGGCGCTGCGGGACAGCAGTCGCCGCCCACCGGGGCCTTCTGGCCGCCATCGAGTCGACCGAGCGCGCCGCCCCTCCCGCGATCAAAAGGCCCGTTGCCGCACCTGGTCGTGCGCATCAAAAGCGGCAGTGCACTTGACGGCGCGCTCTACGCCTTCGCGGCCGAGCTCGGCGATGCGGCGGTCGACGAGGCGATCGCCCCACTCATCTTGGCCGCCCGCTTCGGCGGCTCTGACCTGCGGAGCCTCCTGGCCACCGCTGCCGCCAACACCCGCGAGCAGATCGCGCTCTGGCAACGCACCGAGGTGGCCCGGGCCAAACCGCGGCGCGACATGCGCCTGGTCATCGCCGTGACCCTGGTCTTCACGCTCGGCATCTTGATCATCGGCCACGGCTACTTCAAGCCGTTCGGCACCCCGGCCGGCCAGATCGTCCTTCTGGCGGTGGCCGGGCTCTTCGCCGGCGGCTTCGCGGCCATGAACCGGCTGTCGCGTCCGGTGCCCATGCCGCCGTCTCTCGTTCGGACACAAGACGGTCAGGTAGATGAGCGCTGATCGATCGTCGTCGGACTCGGCATCGGCGTCGGCCTGGTCACCGTGGTCTGCGGCCTGTTCCCGCCGCCGCTGACCCTGCGTGCGGCGCTGGCTCGTCTGTGCGGTGAGCACGCCCCGCGTCGACTCGACGTGCTGTACTCGGCGGCGCCGGCGGGGCGCGCCGCATGGCCGGGCACTTCGTCGACACCAACGTGAAGAAGGTCCCCCGACTGGCCGACATCGTCGCTGCCGGATCTCGCCATCACCGGCACCGCCACCGAGACCTTCGCCCTCAAGGTCGTCGGCTATGGCGTCGGACTCGCCTTGCTCGGCCCGGTGCTGTGGGCGACCGCAGGTGCGGTCGGCATCCATCTCAGCCTCGAGGTGCCACTGCTGGGCGTCCTGGTCCTCGGGGCGGCCGGGGCGGTCAGCCCGTTCTTCGATCTGCACAAGGCGGCCGAGACGCCGGCGCCGACACTTCTGCCACTCGCTCTCCACCTATGCCTCGCTGGTGTCGATGGCCATGGCGGGTGCCATGGGGTGGTCGAGTGCCCTGGAGGTGGCGGCCGGAGTGTCGTCGACCGACTGGGCCATGGACGAGATCGCCCAGTCCCTGCTTGTGGGCCCAGGCCTACCGCAAGCCTCCTTGGGAGGGTCTCGAGCGTCTGGCCGTCCGCTTCAACGTGCCCGACCTCACCGACCTGGCCCGGCCATGGCCCAGGCCGGTGACGGGGCGCGCATCCGCGACTCCCTGGACGCCAAGGCCGCATCGCTGCGCCTCAAGGAGACCTCCGCCCTCGAGGACGCCGCCCAAGCCGTGACCCAGAAGATGCTGCTGCCCGGCGTCCTGCTCATGGCCGGCTACGGCGTCCTCGTCTTCTATCCCGCCCTGGCCTCCTTCACGGGCAGCCGCCTGTGATCCGTACCCAACCGATCCATACCCGTCTCATCCAACCACCACCAGCGAAAGGAACCCCATGGCGCATCCCAACGTCACACCCGCCAGTTACAGAGAGAAGGTCGGCGCGCTGGCGCGCTCGGCCTTCGAGTCGACCAGGACCGCGCTCAGCTTTCTCCGCGCCTACGTGGCGACACGGACCATCTGGTCTCGGCCGACGAGCGCGGCGAGATCGCCTCATGGGTGGTGGTCACCGCCCTTGTCGTGGCCGCGTCGATCGTCATCGTGGGCATCATCGTCACCAAGCTCACCACCACGGCCAACAACATCCAGACGCCGTGACCCGAGGTGTGCCCCACGGCGGCGGCGCCAATCGCCATGATGGTGCGCGACGGACGCGACTGTGTGCGTGGATTCGTCGACCAAGGGGAGAAGAGGGGTTGGCGGAGTTCGTCGTCTGCCTTCCCGTCTTCTTTCTCCTCGTCCTCGCCGGCATCCAGTTCGCCCTGTGGTCTCACGCCAGCCACTTGGCCCGCGCCGCGGCCGAACAGGGCAGCCAGGTGGCGTCCGGCTACGGCTCGTCGTCGCACGCCGGCACCCAGGCCGCCTACCAGTTCATCGCCACCACCGGGCCGGGCACGCTCACCGGTCCAAGGTCTCGACGACGACAACCTCTGGTGACATCGCCCAGGTCACGGTCACCGGGCGGGCCCAGGCCCTCATCCCGTGGTTCGATCTCAGCGTGTCGGCCACGAGCGATGCCCCGATCCAGGAGTACCGGCCCAGTGGTTGACCGGATGTCTCGCAGGCGGTACTGGGCGCAAGCGAAGACGGCTCAGGCCATCGCCGAGCTGGTCATCGTCGCCCCCGTCCTCTTGATCGTCATCGTCCTCATGGTCGCCCTCGGACGGGTCGATTCGGCCCAAGGCGACGTCGAGTCCGCAGCGCGGGCCGGCGTCCAGGCTGCGGTCGTCCAGGCCGATGCCTCCGATGCCCAGACCCAGGCGAGCACCGCCGCGCAATCGTCGCTCAGCGGTGCGGGGCTCACCTGTCCCGCGCCGCAGATCAGCGTCGACACCTCGAACTTCGTGGCCGGCGGGTGGGTGTCGGTCAGCGTGACCTGTGTCACCAGCCTGGCCGACGTGTCGGTGCCCGGAGTGCCCGGCGCCAAGACCTTGAGCGCAACGTCCTCGGCCCACATCGATCCGTTCCGTGCGGTTGCTGGGGACCCGACCTCATGACAGGACAACTGATGCGGTCCTGCAGCGCAACACCCTTGGCCCTCGCCGACCGGCTTCGGCGCGTGCGGCATCGCCGGAGGACTCGCTGGCGGCCTTCCGAGGATGGTCAGATCCTGGCCATGACGTGCGTCTTCATGACCATGTTCTTGGCCCTGGCCGGCCTGGTGGCCGACGGCGGCCACTACTTCGATGCGAAGCAGGCCGCGGCGTCCGAGGCCGAACAGGCGGCCCGGGCCGGGGCCGGTTCCCTCGACGTCAGCCAGCTGCACGC
Source organism: uncultured Acidimicrobiaceae bacterium (assembly GCA_963730395.1). Taxonomy (GTDB): domain Bacteria; phylum Actinomycetota; class Acidimicrobiia; order Acidimicrobiales; family RAAP-2; genus Bog-473. Next base: position 172,492 of record CAVSSK010000007.1, read on the forward strand.
CGGCACCGTCGCCCTCGATCCCAATACCGCCGTCGCCCAGGCCGAGAGCTACATGGTCGCCTCGGGCCAGCCGGGAACGGCCTGGGTGCAGGGCAACACCGTCTACGCCCAGATCAGCTACCGACAGCCGACCCAGCTGCTCGGCATCATCGGTGTCGGCAGCCTCCAGATCAACGTGACCGAATCCGCCACCGATGTCAGTGGCGTCACCTCAGGAGGATGACCATGCCCCGTTCGATCCAACACCCTCGCGCCCACCGTCCGCCCACTGATCGAAGGGCTCGGCGCTCTCGTTGTCTTGGTGTGCGGACTCGTCGGGATCCCGGTCGTCCTGGCCACCACCGTCGGCTGGCCGCTTCCACACCATCTCAGCGGAGGGGGCCAGGTGGCGGACGCGCTGCGCAGCACCATCCCGGACTCGTTCTGGCCCCATCTCTTCGCGTCCTTGGCCTGGATGGCCTGGGCCTACTTCGTCTTCTCTGTCCTCGCCACTGCGATCTCCCGTATCCGCACTCCGTCGGGGCATCGTCGTCGCCCTCTCGGGCGCCACAGTGCGGCCGCCGGCCTGGTCTCTGCGGTCATCACGGCGGCCGTCGTCCTCAGCCAGTTGCGCGGTGCTCCGACGGGGCGTATCCCCGCCCCGACGTCGGTTGCCACGGCTCCTTTCCGCAGCGCCGTCGCGTCTCCACCCAGCACCTCGAGCGTCGCGAGGCCCGCGCTGCAACTCGTGTCGGACAGCACGCCATTGCCCGCTGCGCAGATCGCCAAGGTGACGCACACCGTCGTAGCCGGGGACACCTTGTGGGGCATTGCCGAGACGTACTACGGCAACGGAGAGCAGTGGCAGGCCATCTATCAGGCCAACGTCGGTGTGCTTCAGCCCGATGGCCGAGCCCTCGGCAACGCCCACTGGATCTACCCGGGCTGGACCTTAATCATCCCTTGCCTCACGGTTGCTGCGCCCACACCCTCACCGTCTCCTGCGCCTGCGGACCCAACGCCGACCCCCGTCGCGGCCCCCACCACTCAACCCGCTGCGACCCAATCGACCGTGGCCCAACCGGCCCATGCCGTCACATCCCATGACGACCACACCTCGACGTCACCACAGAGCGCAAAGACACCGCATGTCGGCAAGAAGGCTAACCCTGCCCCTCGTGCCGATCACGCCGACGCCACCTCCCCGGTGCCCGCCGTGCCTGGCGCACCGTCGACACCCCATCCGGATGCCGCCCCACGTCGTCCACACGATGTCCACAAGCAAGTCGCCACCCATCACGTGCGCTCTGGTGCCGACGACATCGGGCCCGTGGCCATCGGGGCGGGCATCTTCGGCCTGGCCGCCATCGGCATCGTCGGCGCCCTCGATCGCCGGCGCCAGCGCCAGCGCATGATGCGTGTCCGGGGCCGGCGGATCCCGCTCCCGGCCCCGCACAGCGCCGCCGCCGACCTCGAGTTGGCATTGCGCCAGTACGCCCGGGCCGACGGAGCGTTCTGGCTGACCCGTCTGGGCAACCTGTTGGCCTTCGCCGCCGACCGCGCCCAGCTTCCTCGGCCGAGAGTGCTGGGCGTCGAAGCCAGTCCCCAGGGTCTCGACGTCTTCGTGGCAGGAGAGATTGGTGAAGTCCCGGCGCCATTCGAGCCTGGTGCACAGCCCGACGTCTGGCATCTCCCGCTCCGCACCGATCCCGGAGTGCTTGACGAGGCCATGGTCCCAGAGCCCGTTCGCCTGATCCTCTTCAGCATTGGTCAGCGCGCCGGTGTCAGCGTGCTGATCAACCTCGAGCACTATTTGACTGTGCACGTGCAGGTCCCGGCCGAGCGGGCAGCCGGCACCCTGGCTGCCATCGGTACGGAGCTGGCCGCTGCCAGCGGCTCCCGGGCGCGAGTTCTGGCCGTCGGATTCGGCCACGGGGTGATCGACCGCTTCGATGACGGCGCCGTCGCCGAGAACCTCGATGCCGCGCTGCGTAAGCTGCACGTGGGAGAACAAACCATCGTATTGGTCGATGGAGCGATGGGGTTCAACGGGCTCACTGAGTTGGGCCAACGGACCGACGTGCACCTCGTCACCGCCGGCCCGGTCGCACCCGGCGGCACTGGGTTGGTCATCGATCCGACCCAACCGACCTTCGTCGGGCCACCAGTCCAACCCGTTGATCCGACTCACGTGACTGAGGAAATCCTGCTCGACGTCGAAGGACTCTTCGACTTGGCGGAAGCGCCTGCCAACGCCGAGCCGGCCGACGAGCCTTACGCCAGTTTCGAGAACGCCCTGCCTTCCGAGACGTACCAACAAGAGGAAGCGATCACTCTCGGTCTCCTCGGCGAGCCGAGCATCACGGTCGGACAGAGGAGCACAAGAGATCTCCTCGAGGCGGTCGCTCCGACCGCGGGCACCAAGTCTCGCCGCGTCGTCGAACTTCTCGTCTACCTGGCTGCCCACGGCGGCAGCGCCACCCGAGGGCAATGGCTCACCGATGTCTCTCCCGACAAGACGCTTAGTGACGGCTACGTGCGCAACTTGGTGTTGCTCACTCGCCGCTCCCTCGAGGCGCTGACCGGCGACGGCGAACTCCTCGCCTATGAGCGCGCCAGCCAACGTTTCACCTTGGCCGACCGTATCCGCAGCGACTGGACCATGTTTCGCTCCTTCGCAGCCGACGGCGCGCCCGACGGACTCCGCGCCGCACTGTCTTTGGTCCGAAGCTTGCCTTTTGGCGCCAACCCCGAACCTTGGACCTCGGCCGGCGGCCTCTCCTACGCCATGGTGGCTGAGATTGTCGATGCCGCGATCTCCTTGGCCGAGCACGCGCTCTCCGTCAGCGACAGCGGGCTCGCCGTCTGGGCCGCTCGCCAAGGTCAGCTGGTCGACCGTTATGACCAAGGTCTGTGGCGTCTCCTCTTGCGCGCCGCTGGCGACGACCAGACACGACAGCGGATCTGGCGCGAGCTTCATGACCTGTTGGCCATTGACGGTGAGCCGGCCGAAGATCTCGACGCCGAGACAGTCGATCTCTACAACCGCCTTTGCGCACCCCGGACGGTGTCGGCCGACGTCATCGTGCTCCAAGATGACGACGAAATGGTTATCCCCACACGCCAGGCGGTGTGAAAATCTGACTCAGGAGTGTTCTCTACTGGGTATGTTCGCTCTCGCCTGTGAACGAGGACAACGAGCGGGTGTCAGCCTTTGTCAGCTCGTCGCGGCGAGCAGTCGGGGCACACGTCATTGCCATGCCGATCCTTTTTCCACCCAGCGACGTCCAGACGGTCGGCGATGACGAGCGAAAAGGACTGGACCGTCATGTGCTCGTTGCTGGCCAGGACGAAGATCGACGGGCAGTCGGGGCTGTCGCAATGAATCGTGAACCCAGTGACGGTCATGTCACCCCGCCCCTCGGCCTCCCGCCCAGGTATTCGTCAAACGACTGCGTCGACCATCCGAGCAAGGCGGCTGGCGGAGCCGGTGGTGCAACTGGGGCCGACGGGATCGGTGGCGCTGGCGGCGCAGGGGCGCCAGGAGTTGCCATAGGTGCGGGTTGTGCCGGTCCTCCGGTTGCGCCCGGGATGAAACCGACCCGGGAGCCGTCCCGAGCGAGAAACCATCCGTCGCGAAATCGACCGACGTAGACCCCGCCGAAGGTGTGCACCGAGTCATCTCGGATGATCGCCCGCCACTGGTTCGAACGGTCGAGCACGCGGCCTTGGCTAAGCCATCCAACGCACCTCCCGCTGCGGTCATAGATCGGTTCAACCACAAGAGCGAGAACCCGGGCTCACGGTGCGCGCCACGGCCCCACCATAGAGGGACAGTCACGGCCATTGGTCGGTACGCCGCGCCGCAGACTCACCTCGACTCTTCGTTCGGTCGAGACCTTCGCGAGCTGAGCAGTCCTCCGCGACCCTGCGCGTGCGCGGCCCCGAAAGGCGCTTCTTCTCGTCCGTCCTGCCTGGCGTCGCGACTTCCACAAAGGACGCTCTAACCCACCAGAGGGCTCGGCGGACCGCAGTTCGCGCTGGAGTGGGGGGCTGCCGATAGGTGACTGCGGTGGCATGCTGCCTCTCCACGCCACCCACTGATCGACGCCTTTCGGTGGCTGTTTGGTGCGCTCGCATGACCCCCACCATGGGGCGCCTCTGCGGTGGGACCACCCTGCCAGACGTCGTCCTTGGCGCTCCAAGCCCTGAAGTGCACTCGCTGCGCTCGGGGCTATTCCGCTCGGCCTCCCTCTGGCGTCCGGGTGCCATCGCATCGGACCACATGGAGGGATTCAGAAATGACCGCCAAGGACAACCACTCAGAACTTATCGACCAGCTGACAGAGGGAATCGCCAACCTCACGTCATCGACACAGTGGCAGGACTATCTCAACTTCCAGAGCCGCTTTCATCGTTACAGCTTCGGGAACGTTCTCCTCATCGCCCTTCAGCGTCCCTACGCCACTCGGGTCGCCGGGTTCAACGCCTGGAAGAAGTCGAATCGCTTCGTCCGCAAAGGCGAGAAGGCCATCTGGATACTCGCCCCCATGGTCTACAAGAACCCCGATGCCGAGGAGGGTGAGGTCGATCGTGTCATCCGGGGCTTCAGGTTCGTGCCGGTCTTCGACGTCGCTCAGACCGATGGGGAGGAGCTCCCGACGGTGTGCGCCCGTATCGATGGTGATGACACCGCCGGGCACTATGCCCAGCTCGTGACGGTGGCCGAATCGCTTGGCTTTACGGTCGAGGATCATGAGTTCGGCGGTGCCACTAACGGCGACTGTTCGCACTGCGAGCACCGCATCCGGGTCGAGACCCACAACACCGGCGCCCAGCGCGTCAAGACGCTCGCTCATGAGATCGCTCACGCCCTCCTCCACGAGAGCTTCGAGAGCCGGGCCCTGGCCGAGCTCGAGGCCGAGTCGACGGCCTACGTCGTGTGCCAGGCACTCGGGATCGATTCGGGCGAGTACTCCTTCGGTTACGTCGCAACCTGGGCCAGCGGTGGCGAGGAGGCTATCGCCGGGATTAGGGCGTCCGCCCAGCGCATCCAGAAGAGCGCGGCAATCATCCTGAAGGCCTTCGAGCCTGCAGAAGCTGGGAGCGAGGTGGCCGTGTAGGCCACTTTCTTCAAGAGAACGGTCATCTCGAGTAACCGTGTTCGACGTCATGGGCTCAAGAGAGCGCCTCCCGACCTTCTGGCAATATGGCGGTTTCCGGCCGTGGAGATGTTCACCCATAGAAACCGTCTCAGGGCATTCCTACGCGGTCTGACGGCAAAGCGCGCCGCGTTCGCTGAACCATTGCGACCGTCTTGCCCCGTGCCGATGGCTAGACTTCCGCGTCTCCCGCGGAGGGCACGGGCTTCTCCCCATGTGCCTAGGGTGCGTGGCCGGTCGCTATCAGCCGCTCGACCCCCGTCAAGGCCTTCCTGATCGTACCCAGTTTTCGTGATTGGTCACCCAGGCCAGCGCTTCATCCCAGCCGAGCAGCACTTCCTCCGGCGGATCGGTCGATATCCGCAACGTCGTTCTCTGATAAATACCGGTCCCGAGAAACTTCGCCCAGCTCACCTGGTACGCGACGTCGTGCTTCACTGACTCCAAACCGAAACTGGTAATCGCCCAGTCATCGTTGATCAATAGCGCCAGCGTTCCCCGGAGTCTGACTGGCTCGTCGACCGTTGCTGCACGCGCTTGGGTGGCCATTTCCACACTCGTGGCCAGCTGTTGAAGTGCGTATCCCAGACTGAAGTCTTGCAGCGGCTGATTCACTCGCTCCAGCCCCTTCTCCAGTTCGCTCGCTATCTCTGCCGCGTCCTGGTCATGGATCCAAATGACCGTCGTGTCGCGACGAAGCGGCATTCGAAGCGATCCACCTTCTGAAAGGTCGAACACGTCATGCCCCCACTCAAAGGGCTCGAAGTCGAGCCACAAAACGGGAACCCCGTTTGCGGCCTTGAGAGCAAGGAAATAGAGGACGTGGCAGTCGGGAGAGGCACTGGTTCGAACTCAGAAGCGCTCCATGTCCAAGAGACGTTCCTCGTAGGCGTAGGCGAGTACCCCGCCGACTACTGGAGCCGACAATTCGTCGTTCATCAGCCTTTGCACTGGTTCGGTCGAGGCCTCTCGTCGACGTTCTCGCTCCTGTAATTGCGCCTCATCGAGATTTTCCAGACGAACCACGCGCTCGCGCAAGCCCGAGGTCTCGCGTTCCACCGTCTCTTGCGCCGTGTCGCGAGCGACGCGGGCCACCTCGACGAGGACCCTCCGCTGCAAAAGCGCGATCACAAGGACAAGACCAACAGCCGTACCGACTCCAATGAGCGCGTCAGAGAAGGCTGCCTTGTGGAATCCTCCAACGGATAGTCCGGCGACGATCACGCCAAGTCCGATAACGGTTGCGGGGACCGCCACCTTCCAGTTGATTCGCTCAAGCATTGGTCGCCAACCTCTCGGTGGAGGCCGCAACAGTCTCGACCCGATCGCAGCGGCTTGCGGAAATGCGCATGGCTCGTCGTCGAGCGACCCAAATCCGCTGCTGGGCACCAGCAATATTACCCGTACTGATAGTTGATCGATTTCCAGTGCAGGTATTCCTGGAAGTCAAGGTAGACCAAGGTGGCCACGAGGACGTTGTAAGCGATGCTGGAAAGCCCTTGCGGCACGTCGCAACGTGTAGCGAACGCCTGCCGGTATGGGAATAGGTATTCCATATCTGAGGCGTTGGAAAAGACGAGCACACGGTTGATGCGGGTTGCGTCCCATTCCGCGAGCAGATCCGGCAATCCCTCAGAAAGCGTAACCGCGTCGGCAATGTGGCTGTGGATGAAAACCGCGACACGACCGAGAGCAGAAAACCATTGTCCCTCGCTCCGCGGCTCGGATACGTCGCCGCCAAAACCATATTCGATACTACCGGCGAACGGGTACTCATATGTGGTGTGCAGTGTTCCGGTAAGGACACGCAGTCGGTGGCCGTGATCGCCGACGTTCTCCAGGACACGAGAGGGGTCAAACTCGGTTACGTCCCGCAATAAGTGCGCGTCGAGCAGTCCGTCAACGAGCCGTGCGAACACGTCAGGGTCGAGCTGGGCCAGTTCACATCGTAGAGGATCCAGGCGGTGGCCAAGTGGCCGACCTCGAAAGGCCGGTCCGTCAATGCGCATTGACCGATGCGCCACCATCGCATCGAGCTTTGCTGCATTGAGGACTGCGTCAGCTGCTATTCGTACTGTGATCTCCACTTGGTCCCCAAAGCGGCCGGGCGCGAGGAAGTCGACACCCCATTGGCGTTCGACGATGTCGCGGGCATCCTCAGCTAAGAACTCACCGGTCGCCTCGATGTAGACGACGAGATACGTCGCTTCGGGCGACGCATACCAGAAACGTAGGTCGTCCAGTCGGATGGAAAGCGCAGCGTAGCCCTGCGCGGTGAGCTTCTCGGCGCTCAGGGTCCTGGTGTGAATACCTTTGAGCTGAAACCACACTTTGACGCCGCTGAGCTCCAGAGTCCCGAGTTTGTTGAGCATGATGCCGACGTCGATTCGAGCCCGGTCACGCTTGAAATGTGCCAGCAGTCCACGTTGTCGGACCAATTGCTCGAACCTCAAGGTGTAGTCGTCTTCGAACATCTCCTCGGGCAGCATCTGAGGTCCAGGCATCGCCACTTCCCTAGCAGATCGCCTGGCGGTCCGTCTCACGGCGGTCGATGTAGAGAGAGATGGGCACTGAGGCTGGGAATCCGATCGCCTGGGAGGGCTTGATTCGGTTGAATACCTCCTTTATGCCTGCTTGTCGGTTGAAGTCCTTATCCTTAAATGCTCGACGATCTCGTCGTAGGCGGCCTGAACCCGTGGACGCATTCGTGGCGGCCGGTAGAGATTCGGATCCCACGGAAACGTCTCGAGGAGGTAGTTGCGCAGAGATACCTCGGCTAAGTCCGACTGCTTCCACCCATCGAGAACTGTGAGCATCGAGTGACCGTGGTGGGCCAAGCCCTCGAGACACTCCAGATCCCCGATATCGATGACACACAACCGCCGAACCCCGATCTGGACCAGCAGACCGTTGCTTGCGCAGTATTCGTCTATATATCTGCAAGTGATCGGTGAGACGGGAAAGCCCTCACCAGTCACTACAACCGGCTGAATAGGTCTGGTCGCCGATCCGGTCGGAATCAGCTTTCCGAGATCAGCGGTCAATGATTGAACCGTGTCGTTGAGTTGGCGGACCTTCTTGAAGACGGATGCCTCCATGTCTCTGTCGAAGGATGCCCGCAACCCTGAGATCCGAGTCGGCACGGTCAGTCGATGACTGACGATCTCGAAAACCCCGATGTCGTCGCCTAAGTCGATAACCACGTCGGCATTACTCCCGTTCGGATAGGCGCGTTCAACGTCGTCTTCATCGAAGAAGGTCTTCCGACCCGACAGGTCGGTCGGGGCGTGAGGTCGCAAATCCTCGATGGCCATGGCCTCGACCATGTCGCCCCAAGCTTGGGTCCAATGCTGTCGGGCCAGTTCGTCTTGCGCCTTGAGGTGGTCGTGCACGAGCCAATAGAGGCCCGACGTGAATTTGTCGAACAGGAACCGCCCATCGAGCACCACCAACGCGTTGTCGAGCTGGAGTACGGGATGTGCCTGGAGAAACAGAAAGTCCCACTTCGACCGAGGGGGAGTTTGGCATTGGGCTGCGAGTTCATCGATCGTCGCCGCCACCAACTGTCGGAATGATTCCTTAGTCTGATCGGGCAGATCGGAGTTGAAATCATCGAGGAGTCTGGCTGGCTGACCGGGCTTCCAGCCAAGAAAATGAGCGTACAGAGCCATCCCGAGCGCCAAAACGTCTTTGACCGACAGGCCGGTGGCGGCTTCTAGAAGTTCCCCGGGGGTGTTGCCGTCAAGGATCGAGGTGACTAGCGGAGCGTACTCCCGCCACAAGCGCAGTTGGCGATCCAGAACGGAGTAGATGTCGTCTTGGTCGTGGAACGTCTGATTGCGCACCATGTCGAGAGCCAAGTCCTCGGGGAAACCAACCAGTGTCGGGCCGTCGGACGTTCGTTCATCTTCAATTTGGTTCACTGCCGCAATGGCGTGAGACAACATGACCATGGCCATGTGCGGCGGGACCTTTTGGCGCGGTTCGGCTGGTTCGGGCTGTGACAAGACGAGTCTCGTGGCGGCGAGGACAAGCTGGCGGTCAAGGAAGGACCGCCGGCCTTCATGCTGGTGCATGGCGTTGTCGAAGTTGGTTACGTATTGGGCTCCCAGCTGACTGAGGAACGTCCGGAATCCTTCGACCAACTCTTGCATCAGGACGGGTTGAGCGATGGTCGACGCCAGCTCGGCGAGAACCTGAAGCATCTCCTCCCGGTTGTTGTTGCTCGACAGCACCTCGATGGCGCGGCGATGTTCGTCCTGCCGAGAGTCAGCGTGTGCTGCCGGGAAGTAGTCCTCGGTTGTGATCTGGACTCCCATGTACCGCATCACACCAGCCGAACCGCTCGTCGCAGGGATCAGAGATCCAGCGGACGTCACCGCCAAGAGCCCAGTTCCCCGATCAATGTTGGCGGCAGACGATACTCGAACGATCTCGTCAATCTCATCCATCGAGTCAGTGTCCTATCTGCCGTGCAAAGTCATTCGGCGAGCGCGGACTCGGGGTCTCGCTATCGAGACGCTCGGGGTGGAAGGGTGCGACCGTGGCGCTGCAGGGTGCGGATGACGATTGGTTCGGCGACGTGCCCGACGAGCTGGTCGTTGACCGACCAAGCCTCCGCAATGGCGTCGAGGATTGGGGACGTTAAGTGTCCGATCTCGTCCAGTCGGAGGGCCGCTTCCTTGGCAGCGACATAACTTGTCGCGCCTCGCAAAGACGCAACCAGCCGTTTGGTCAGGTTTGGACCAAACGGGGCGATTGTGCACAGCCACACGAGAATCCGTGACGCTGTGGTCCTCGCCGACGAACCATCGCCAGCGGATGCCTGAAAATGACCGGAGAATCCAGTGGGGTCTTCCCCGAGACGAACCATCAAAGTCGGAATGCCTCGACCTAGGGCCCAACCAATTTCCTGTTGTGTCCAGACTCTTTGCGAGAACCCGGGGTGGAGCAGTCCGACAAGGACATCGGACGTGTTGAGGGCATACTCAATCTCGTCTTGCCACACACGGGACGGCTCAATCATCGTATGCGCAACGAATCCATCGACACCGAGTTCACGCAGCACTCCGCAGACGTCCTCGGTGAACTTGCAGTGCTCGTGTATGTGCGAGAGGAAAACGCGAATATGGTTTGCCCGCCAGAGTCGCTCCTCGGGGGACTCTGGGTCGCCAGCGTCTAATGCATCATGCCCTGCATCGTATTCATAGGCGTCGCCTGTATAGGACGCTATGCCAAGAGAAAGGGCTGATCGAAGGCCGTCTTCCTGTAGTGCCAACTTCTCTTGGGCCTGACGCTGCAGGACCGCCCAAAGGTCATCGGGCGACTCCACTAGGCGGTACTCGAGTAACGCACCCCGGAAAATGTCGAACTGCCAACTACCTTCTTGTTCGTTGCCACCGCCGATGAGTCCTGGGACGAGCCGGATAGTCGCGTGCGCCCGTTCTACGGCATTACTCGTCCAGCCATACTCGTCGGCCAGTGCTTCAGAGTCGATCGTTGCGTCATCTCGGAGTCGCTTCTTCCGATCGACGCACACGACGACCAGATCGAACATGGTCTTGCAGGTGATTGGTGCCGTTCGCGCTTCGAATAAGCCGAGACCCGTCAGAGATAACTCCTCGGCGGTCCACACCCCGCCCAGTACTGAAGGCATTCGAAAAACCTCGTTCAGGTCGAACGAGGCATCCGCATCGGCGGCTTCGTAGGCGAAGGTATCGAAGCTCACCCATTTTGCGTCCGTCTCAAATTCAGCTGCCGTTCGACGAATGAGCGCCCGGAGGTTGTCGCTGACACCCAGGCGGTCGAGAAAGTCGTCAGCTGGACCTGCGGTGATGACCACAGCTCTCTCCCCTCAGGCCGGTGCGGATCGCCACAGACCGAACATACGTTCGTAGCCAGTCGGTGTCAACAGCGCCGACCTGCTATCGGAGCGAGCCCAAACCCAATAGCGGGACCTGCTCGCGTCTCAAGGCCTCAGCTGGCGCGAGTTGGGCGTTCCTTCGCGGCGCCGCTGCGAAGTTGCTGCAGGAGAGCCCGTTCATCGCTGTGGAGGAGCTCGGAGAGTCGTCCGTCGCGCGCCTTACTGCTCGGGAGGCGCTCGGCGAGTAGGGCCAGGTTGCCCTCGCTGTGCTCGAGTTGCAGGCGCAATTCGGTCTCGTTCGGCGCCGATGGTCTTCGACCCAGCATTTGCCGCGGACAATTCGCGTTCGAGCTCATCGATTCGTCGTTCGAGTCGTTCGATCCTGCGCCGAGCCCAGGACCCATCGCTCTCTTTGGTCTGGTTCCCCTTGGTCACGGTCTGGACGACTTGGACGAGAAGAGCGGCCGCCACCGCGTCATAGTCCATAGCCGTGTCCTCTGGATCCATGCTGTCCGCGATCGATTCTTGATCGGTTCCCGCCTGAGACGCTTGTTCGACCCCTGCGATGCGATAGGTCCGCTTGCCTTTGACCTCTCGTCTCAGCTGGCCAGCCCGATCCATGTTCGAGATCAGCTGAGTGAAGTTTGCCTCAGAACCTTCATAGCCGAGCGCCTCTCGTAGTTTGGCCGTCGCCTTACCCGATGGATCTTCTAATGGCCCATGTTGGGCGAGGTACTGCACGACCTGCTGGCGGATGTGGCTATGCGACAAGACCGTCTCCTTACGATTGCCCGAGCAGTGCTCACGTGGCTGACGAATCGAGCGAGTGAAGCAAGGTCGATGTTGTGACCTCGGAAGTCATAGTGCTCACTCAACGCACCAGCGTATCGTCTCTTGTGCGTGACCTGGTCACGCCGATGCGCGATTTGTGTCCGATCTGCGAATCGATCGGAGCGGCCACATGTCCTTGCTGCCCCGTGCTGTGCGAAGTCGTTAGTTGCCCGATCGGCGAAACAGATGACCTGGATCGCGGTACTCAATGCTGATCCCGCGCGGGCTGCCACTTGATCGTCTACAGACTTCAAAGCGATCTCCTCTGACTCCTGGCGTTGCGACAGAGTCCCCTCGGAGTCATCCGCTGCGTCGTGACGCCGATATGTCCTGTCTTCCCCTCACGTGTATGGCGGTGCTTTCGGTCCCATCGTGCGCCCCGTCGTCTCGGCCGCAACGGCGGCAGCGAAACTGGCGTCGGCGTTCGCTGCGCTCACTGACCTTCGGTCCCGCCGCAACTTTCGAGCCGACCCTGCGGGCAACCGTTGCCCCCTCGCCTTCCCGGTTCGCGTGTCGTGCCCGTAAGCACCACACACGAAAGGAAACCACAACATGAATACCGTCACCATCACAGGAAACCTGACTCGAGAGCCAGAGATCCGCTACACCAAAGAGGGTCAAGCTACGACCCAGCTCGGTGTGGCAGTCAACCGTCGCTGGCAGGACCGGACCACCGCCGAATGGCAGGAGTCGACGTCGTTCTTCGACATCGTCTGCTGGCGGGACCTGGCCGAGAACGTGGCCCTCAGTCTCACCAAGGGCATGCGGGTCATCGTCACCGGTCGACTCGAGCAGCGCAGCTGGGAGACCGACGAAGGCGAGCACCGCTCCAAGGTCGAACTGACGGCCGACGAGATCGGTGTGAGCCTGCGCTTCGCCACTGCCGATGTCCATCGGATTGAGCGCCGTGGCGCAGAGGTCGAGACCCACGAGGTCGAGACCTTCTAGCCAAAGCGAGCGGGCCGGGGGACCGATCCCCCGGCCCTTCGCAACGGTGTCGGGTGACGTTCATCCACTACTCCGTGGAACGTCACCCTGACGGGCGACGGCGCTGTCTGGGACAGGTGGACCGGCGCCGATCGGCCTCAAGCGGGCGCTGCGGGGCGCCGCCATGCTGCCAGCCGGCTCCGCCGTCGCCTCGGAGCCTCGGCTCTGGCAGCGGGCTTCGCTTCCTCGCTCGGTGCCCGCCGCTTGACCCCGCCCGGACTGGCCGGTCCTTTGCGCACTCAGCGGAGCAAGGAAGGGCCTTGCTCCGCTCCGAGGAGCCGGGCCGAGACGATGAAGGAGACACCATGACCGCAGTCATCACCGCCAGCCGCTGGCACGCCACCCACCCCGACTACAAGTCCGGCAGCCCGGAGGCAGGCACCGCCGGCATTCTTCGCCTCACCACGGACCTCGGAACTGTCCTCGTCCCGACCGAGATCGTGGACCGCCCTCGCCTGTTCGCCTTCGGCCCGCTCGTGGCCACCCCCGGCGCTCTTCGGGCACTGGCCGCAGAGGGCGCAGACCCGGCCCGGCTGCTCGCCCGCCACGGTGCCGGCGACTGGGGTTCCCTCTGTGCCGAGGATCACGACGCCAACGACGAGGCCGTGCGCAGCGGGGCACGGATCCTCAGCGCTTACGACATCGGGTCCACCCGCCTGTGGATCATCACTGACGCCGAGACCGACGGCCCGGCGGGCCCTACGGGCGTCCGCCCCCGCTACGCCACCACCCTGCTCCTGCCGAGCGAATACTGAGGGCTAAACCCGAGTCCGCCGGGCCAGCGCCCGCACGCCACGAAGCCCCCTTCCTCGAAGGGGGCTTCGTTCTGTCCCTTCCATCGGCTCCGCCGGGCCTGTACGTACGCTTCCACACCTGTGCACCAAGGGTGCTCTCCGCCCTGCGGGCGGAATGCCTCGCCATTGCCGAGTCGAGGTGTCCCTGGTCGATTGCCCCACGTCGAAAGGGATGACGTTCGAGGTGACGTCCCTGCGGACGATTCGAGCATGGATCGGCCCGATCGAGCCCACCGGTCGGGCCGGCCATGCTCTCGATAGGGCGCCTCGGAGCGTCGGGCGGTGCTGAGTACTACCTCGACAAGGTGGCAAACAACGTCGATGACTACTACCTCGGTCGCGGCGAGGCACCAGGACGCTGGATCGGGGCAATTGCCGAACAGCTCGGGCTGGTCGGCCAGGTCGAAGCCGACGCGCTGCGCAATCTGTTGGCCGGGACCTCGGCGCAGGGTGAGCACCTGGGCCTCCAGGTCCAACCGGGCCGCCGGCCCGGCTACGACCTGACGTTCTCGGCTCCCAAGGGCATTTCCTTGCTCTGGGCCTTCGGACCCGAAGAGGTCCGTGACGCGGTCTCCGCCGCCCATGACCATGCCATCGTCGCCGTGCTCGACCACCTGTCCAAAGAGGCCTGCTATGCCCGTCGGGGCCACGGCGGGGCGGAGCTGATCGAAGCAAACGGTTTCATGGGCGCTGCCTTTCGGCACCGCTCCAGCCGGGCTGGTGACCCCCAGCTCCACACCCACGTGGTGGTCCCCAACCTGGTCCAAGGTGCGGACGGTCGCTGGTCCGCCCCCGACGGGCGACACCTGTTCACGTGGAAGATGACGGCGGGCACCCTCTACCGCTCAGCCCTGCGGGCTGAGCTCGCACCGCTCGGACTGGGCTGGGACATCCGGCGCAACGGACTGAGTGAGCTGCGAGACGTGCCGAGGGCCGTACTGCGGGCGTTCTCCAAGCGCCGAACCGACATTGAACAGGCCATGGAGAAGAGGGGGAGTAGCTCGGCCGTCGCCGCAGCCAACGCGGCGCTCGCCACTCGAGCTCGCAAGCCCGGTGAAGGGATCTCAGCCGACGTGCTCCAAGCCAGATGGCTTAAGCAACTCGGCGCCATCGAGCTCCCTGACGGCGAAGGTGGAACCAGGGGGGCCAGCGTCGAGGACCTCGGCGGCTGCCTCGGCGTCGAGACGGTCACCACCGCGCCCGATCCCGCAGAGGTCGAGGAGGCCTTTCGGATCCTGGCTGGTGAGAGTGGCGTGTCGCTCGACGACTGGGAGATCGACGAAGCGCACCCTACGGATTCGGGCACTCCGGGCACCAGGGCGATGCCCATCACCCTGCTCGGATCGACGTTCAGTCGACGCGACGCCATGAGCGCGCTGGCCAGGGCATTCGACCTCACCCCTGTCGAGGCCGCCGCACTGACGGCCCGATTTCTCCAAAGGGAGGGGGTCGTGAGGGTCCTTGCCGACCCCGCCGCCGGGCCCGAGCACCTTCGCACTCGGAGCGGCCACGTCGTGCGCGCTACGAGCGGCGACCGGCGCTACACGACGACCGAGCTGCTCGCTGCCGAGCAGCGCATCATCTCCTCCGCCGTCGCACGCATTGGGGATGGAACTGGTCGGGTCGCCCCCGAGACGGTTGAAGAGGTGCTCGGGCACCACCCCCTCCTTGACGGCGAACAGGCCGACGGTGTCCGGGCATTGCTCAGCTCGGGCAACGGCTACGACCTGGTGATCGGCCAGGCCGGAACCGGCAAGACGACATTGCTTGGGGCCGCACGCTTCGGCTGGGAGGAGGCCGGATACCGAGTCATCGGTACGGCAGTGGCGGCGCGGACGGCGGCTGACCTCGAGCGCGGTACCGGGATCGCCAGCTCGT
Organism: uncultured Acidimicrobiaceae bacterium; assembly: GCA_963730395.1. Taxonomy (GTDB): domain Bacteria; phylum Actinomycetota; class Acidimicrobiia; order Acidimicrobiales; family RAAP-2; genus Bog-473. The sequence goes on from CAVSSK010000007.1 coordinate 187,986, forward strand.
CGCTCACCCAGCTTCTGGCAGATCTCACCGAATCTGGAGGTCTGACCAACCGACACGTCGTTGTTCTCGACGAGGCGTCGATGGTGGGGAGCCGACCTCTCGACCGACTCCGTTCCTACGTCGACGCAACAGGGGCCAAGCTCGTCTTGCTCGGCGACAACCGCCAGCTCTCCTCCATCGACGCCGGTGGGGCACTGCGTTCGCTTTCGAGCGAGCTTGGCGACCAGGTCGTCACCTTGACCACGAACCGCCGCCAGGCCGGCTCGAACCAACAGTGGGAACGCGACGCCCTCGTCTCCCTCCGCCACGGCGACGCCGCCGCGGCCGTCGATGCCTACGTCGACCACGGCCGGGTGATCATGGTCGACAGCATCGAGGACGCCCGACAGCGCATCGTGGAGGATTGGTGGAGCGTCCATCGCACCCACACAACAGCCATCCTGGCCGTTCGGCGCTCCGACGTCGCCGCGCTCAATGACATGGTGCGGGCTCGACGCCAAGACGCCGGGGAGCTCGGTCCCGAGATCCGGATCGGCGCCAAGGCGTTCAGCGTGGGGGACCGAGTCATCTTCGAGAAGAACCAGCGGGTGCGTTCCGCAGAACGTGGCAGCCAGCGCGGCGATGGCGAACTGGTCAGGCTCCGCAACGGCACATTCGGCACCATCGTGGCGGTGACCGACCCCACTAGCAACAGCGTGACCAGGGAGGGTGACGTCGGCCGAACCAAAGGTGACGTTGCCGGCGATATTGCCGAGGATGTCCGGACAGAAGCGACAAAGTCGCTGGTTGTCCAGCTCGACGACGGGCGGCGCGCCATCCTTCCCCGCAGCTACGCCGAGGCCTCGACGAATCTTGGCTACGCGCTCACAGTGTTTCGCTCTCAGGGGATTACGGTCGACCACACTTTCGGACTCGGTGGCGACAGCCTCTACCAAGAAGCCGGCTACACCCAGCTCTCTCGAGGCCGGCTGTCGAACAGTCTCTACGTCGCCACCCCCGAGAACCCGAGATGGGAGATCGGTCACCACGCCGATGACCTCACCCAGCGCGACGCCCTCGAGTCGCTGCTCGGCGCCCTCTCCCAGAGCAAGGAGCAGACCATGGCCCGGGAACGCCTCCCAACTTGGCCATCAGTGTCAGTCGAGGAGTTTGCCGCCGCCTACCGAGAGCACGCCAGCGTCGGAAAGTGGATCGCCGATCATGCGCCGCCCGACTTCGACCGACGCCTTGCCGACTCGTCGCTCAGGCACCTTGATGGCCCTGAACACTTCGGGTTCAGGGCCCATGGCGAAGTGACCAACCTAGACGCCACGCAGCGTCGACATGTCGCCTGGGCAGGTCGTCATCAAGCCGAGATCGGGCAGTGGACCCAGTTGGAGCAGGACCTGAGGCGTCACGAGTACCGACTCGGCCAGGCCGCTGCCTACAGTCAGCCCGAGTACACAGTGGCTACCCTGGGACCGCTTCCCGAGCGCATCAGCGGAGCTGAGCGGTGGCAGTTTGCCGCCGGTGCCATCGAGTCCTACCGGGTTCGTTGGAATGTCACTGACACGGATGCGCTCGGCCCTGAACCCCTTGACCCCGAGCGGCGGGCCCATTGGGAGAGGGCTCTCTCTACCCTCGGGTCGGCAGGTCTTGGCGCCGCCTGCGGTCCACGTGAGGGACCCGACGAGGCTTGGCTCCGCTTGCTGTGGGATCGAGTACATGTCCTGGACACTTCACCGACAGCCCAGGCCAGTGATGTGGCGTTCATGTCAGAGGCAGGGCCATTCGCCTCGATTGGTGATGTTGACGTCGGGCAGAATTTCGACGACGGGTTCGGGCTGTAATTATCCCTTCAGAACTCCAGGGCAAGTGCGTCACGACGTGGTTCGCAGGAGGAGCATCATCACCGCGCTGTTCAACACGGTGGCATTGGACTGATTCAGACGGACGCGGCCGGGAGGGCGCGGAGCGACCCTGGGACCTTCGGGGGGAGGGAGGGCAGAGCCGCTCGCGAACAGGTCCCGGAGAACCGGGCCGGGATCTGTTCAAAACTCACCCCGCAAGGAACCTGTGGGAACCAACGAGGTGCGTTTCAGCGAGGCCAATCCTAGACGCGACCCAGGTCGATCTCCATATAACGCGTTCTATTAGTAGAGATTGAAACGACATTGCAACGCAGAGTTAATCAAAGGGAGTGGCAACACCGAATGAGCACTGCTTAGTCTGCTCGTGGGTCGAACAGAGCGCTGCTCCAGGCGGGTCGCCTGGCCGCTGTCGGCTACTCGACGTGGCCAGCCCCGACTCCGTCGGAGTGGATGTGCTTCTTGCCCCGAACGACGACACCGCGGCCACCAAGAGCGAGATGGCTCCAGCGAAGTCGAAGGCCAGTCGCGCTCGCCCTATTCGACGCCGGAGGCGGGCCGAAGAGATCTGCTGCTCATAATTGCTCTAGCTGAAGGGCAGTGATGCATAGTCGGACTCGAAGAGCTTTCGAACTCCGTCTACGAGGGCGAGGCGTTGTTCGCAATACAGGCGCCAATACGCTTGCCACAGGCCGGAGTTAGGGTTCAGAGGCTCGACGTGCAGTCCCATCGCTTGCGCATCTTGACTGTCGATCACCGCACCATGATCCGAGTGCCACCGGTCATTGTCAGTGAGGTCTCCGGCGACCTTCGTGTACGTACCGTCCTGGAGCATTCCCTGCTTCAGCAGAGCTTCGGCGAGTTGGCGTGACCGCACGATGAGCTGGCGGCAGAGGTTCAAATGCGCCGGGTCGAAGGACTTGAGGAGTTGCTTCTCGGCGTCGGCATTCTTGCCTCCTTCATACGATCTCGGGTCACTGATCTTTGCTGCGAGCGCGTCGTAGGCATCGACGTACGTGTGGGCCGGACGCTGTACGGGGCGGTCCTCCGCGTCGCGGGAGATGATCTGGGGGTCGATCGGACCGAGTTCCGATGAGTCGCTCATGACGATAATGTCAGCGCCGAGAGCGAGAAGGGTGCCGGCACTCTTGGCGAAGTCGGGCACGACGACGCGCAGCGTTCCTTGATCACCGACCCGTCGGCGGAGAATGCGAGCGATCTTGTCGGCGGCTGCTACATCTCCGCCGGGCGTGTTGAGGAGGAAGTCGATGTCGGTGCCGACCTCGACGCCATGCAGAAGGTCCATCAACAACATGACGTCCTCTCGAACGACGGGCGCTGATTCGGAGACGTAGCAAATCAGCTTCCGTCCGGTGTCGTCCTCGATCGCTTTGATCAGTTCTTGTCGGCGGTACCGGGCGAGGTTGACCGCTCGGAAGAATGGTGACTGCCGGGGAACGCCCAATCCATTGTGCTCCTCTGGAAGAGGATCGGCACCGCCCTCGGGGTCCGCGCCCGGCTCGGCTTGCTCAGTCATCGCTCGTCTCCGTTCATCGAGTTCGTGCGCCAGCCCATTGGATCATGCCGTTCTTCAGCCAGAAGTGGCATCGCCGCCCTTCATCCGCCGAGTCGACGCTCGGAGAGAGTGAGGGCCTTTTCCCCTGTGTCAGCTGCCAGCGTGGCGACAGACGAGTGCTGAGGGGAATGAGGAGGCGATGCCGGCGATCGCAGGGGCAGTCGAAGGCCAGCCACGAGGGGCGGCCGCCGCTCTCGACCACGATGATGGCCTTGCGCGGCAGTCGCTCGGGCACCTCGTCGGCTGCTTCGACCGTGCCGGCGATCCAGTAGCGTCGGCGCGGGAGCCAGCCGTGCCATGGCACTTTGGCCGTCACTACCTGTGAGCGGGGTACTAGGCGGCGCGCCACGTCTGACCGAGGAACGGGTCGCGATCACCACATCCGATGAGCTTCTCGGCAGGGTCGCAGTAGTGGCGGGGGTTAGGGGCACGCGAGTTCGTGCTGACTTCGCGGTCGTGGCAGCGCACGAGGAGCTCCCCAGGTTCTTGGTCGGGTCCATAGCCGATCAGGCGCTCCAAGAGTTCGCCAACGGCGAAGCTCGCCACCAGCGACGTGTAGGGCACGACCGCCGGCTCGACGCCGCCGAGCTCAGGGGCGTATCCCTCCGCTTGGAGTGAGGCGCGCTCTTCGGGATCGAGCAATTCAGCTTGCGCACGGGCAAGATCGATGCGGTTGCGACACACCAAGCATGCATTGCCCGGGACCAGGATGGTCACGCGTGCATCGATGCCTTCCAGCCGTCCGCCCGACGAGCTGAGCAAAACCCCGATGTCGAACACCGGGATGATGTAGTGCGATGCCAGCCGTGAGAGCACGAGTCGCCCGGCGTTGTCGTCGGTGCAGCCGTAGAGCACGTCACAACTTGGGAGACGTCGTGCGACGTGCTCGCGCGTAATGGAGTCAGCGCACGTTTCGATCCGGGCATCGGGCGCAATGCGAGAGAGATGCTCGGCCAGGACATCGACCTTGGGTTGTCCGACATCGGCGGGTTTCGAGCCATAGACCCGGGTCACATTGCTGTCGCTCAACACGTCGGGGTCCACAAGCAGAATCGACTTGATGCCCAGGCGGATGAGTTGCTCGGCTACAGCCGAACCCGTTCCCCCGCAACCGACGACGCCAACGCGGAGTTGCGAGAGCACCCGCTGCACGTCGCCCCCGAACGCCCGCACCTGACGATCGAAGTGGAGGGGCAGTTGATCCGCTGCCGGCGCATCAACTGCTGGCAGGAGGGCGAGACGAGGCCCAACCACGACCACCCGATGGATCATCCAGCTTGTCGACCTGCCCTCGGTCCACACGCTTCCGGAGAAGCGGAACCACCCGTCGCCAGGGGCAAAGACCGCTGATCCGTACAGTGATACGCCTGCCCGATTCGGAAATGTGGTCTCGAGCTCGAGGTCGACGACGTCGTCATGCTCACTGCGAGTGGGGTCACTCCCAACCCCGGGATGAGTGTGAATCCATAACGGCACCGCACCAATGCGTTCCGCTTCGCGCAGGGCCTCGACATAGCCACTGGAACTGATTCTCAGGGACTTAGCGGTCCGTATCTCGTAGGCCTCAGCGGGGACCCATCGCAGCTCTCGTCCGAGCAGACGCAGACCATCGGGAGTCTGGGCCACGCCCACAAGCAAGACTGCCCCCGATTCCTCGGGTCGCCGAGCTGCCTCGGCGATCTCCTCGGCGATCCATCCGGGCAGCACCAGGGTGGCCGTCATGCAGCCACGAGCCCAGCAGCTGCCGCGAACTGCGTCCGGATCAAAGCGATGTAGCTCTCGAGGCCATCGACGCCTGACTGCCACTGCCCAGCCGCGAAGTGGCGAGACCAGCGCTGCCACTGCCGCCCGAGATGCGGCTCTATTACCTGGGTCGCCGGGATCTCGGTGCCATCGGCACGGCGGAGCGGCGGGTCCACCCACCACATGTCTGGAGCGACATCGGGATAGCCGCCCGGGAGACGGATCAGCACGTCGACTTGTGGAGCGTTCAGTCCGGCCGGCAGTGACCACCCGGACAGCACGACACAGACCATGCCCGCGTCGACTTGGACGCTGTGAGGAATCGAGCGCTCGTCGAGGAACTGCTGATCAGCGGCTGGCAGCGTCATTACTCGACTACCTCGCCGCGTGCAGACCGGGATTGATGTGGCGTGGAGCCGTGAAGAACCTCAATCCATCGCGCATGGTCACCCGCTGATCATTTCTCACCAGTCGGTCTTCTTCGCCGGGTACAACCTCATAGAGATCGCGGTCTTGAGGGACTGGCGGGGTCGGCAGGTGCCGGAGCTGCTCGCCTGTCAGCTCGCGCTCGCGCACTTCGTAGTGGCGCCGATCGATTTGGATGTGGAACTCGGGCCTATGGGCCTCCTGGCTTACCGCGTCGGTCATGTGCACCTCCTTGGTGGGTTGATACCATACTACCAGACAATGTTGGTTGTTGACAACATCGATACTCTGGTGGCAATATTGAGCTCATGAAGCCGACGAAGGCCATGACTATCCGCCTCTCCGAAGACCAGGCCCACGAGCTGGAGACAGTTGCTGATGTGGATGCGGTCCCCGTCGTCGAGGTGATTCGGGCGGCGATTGCCGAGCATGTCGAGTCCCGCAAGCAGGACTCCGAGTTCCAGCGCAGCCTGAAAGAGCGCATTGAGCGTGCTCAGGGAATGCTTCGTCCCTAAGGTTGCTCTGCAGCGCGGGGACCACAACCGCGCGCGCCTGCGTCTTGAGCCGGCCCAAGGGAGAATACCATGACCGTTGATGTTGTTCAACAGTCATGGTATTCTCTACTCCATGACGACCTGTGATTTCGCCTTTTCGGACCTCGTCCGTCGGCCGACCGAAGTGGCACACGCGGCCGATAGCCACCGGCGCGTCGTGCTGCACCGGCGGGGGGCCCCTGACCTCGAGCTCGCCCGAGCCGACTGGCGTGAGGGCGAACTCGCCCAAGCCGACGCCTTTGCTCGTCTGCTGGCCAATCTCTTGACCCACGTACCCATCGACGAGGTGCCCGACGTCATCGTGCACGCGTTGCCCTGGACCCGGTACCTGAGCGACGGAGGGCGCCTCGAGTTCGTGACCACGCTGCCGTCTGTCCTTGATGCCTGCGTCAGCATGGAGACGCTCGCCCCTTTGGATGTCTTTTTGTCCGAATGGCGTGACACGGCAGCGGCCCAGGCTGATCCGGTCTTGAGCGAGATCTTGTCCAAGCCGATCGAGATGCCGCTCGATACTCCTGTCACGATGTGAGCGCCCGCCGCCAGGACCAGCGGCGCGGTGAGCGGGTGGCGCCACCACCGACCAGCGCGGAGTGGGACGTTCGTTTTGCCACCAATGATGCCGTCGAGGGGTGGCAACTGCTCGGCACCCAAGCTCCTGGGCCGACGAAGAAATGCTGGGAAGATCTGCGGCGCGACCCACTCCGTCATGACAAGCGCCAACACCCGCTGCACGACAACCTCGGGCGGCGCCAGATCGGAGATCGTGATCTGCCCCAGTGGCAATACGAGGTGACCGGGGCCGGGCGTGTTTGGTACTGCCCCGATGATGCCAAACGTCTGGTGTGGCTGACCTACGCGTCGGTGGGTCATCCCAAGGCTACCGAATAGATCGGCGGTCGACGTTCCCGGCGCAGGGGCAGCGGACACGAGCTGATCTAGTGCGAGGACCGAGGTTCGGTAACTGGTCAGGTGTCACGCAGTTGCATCGCGTGCGATCTGCTCGTCCAGAGCAGCCAGTTCTTCGGTCCATCTCGAATCATCGGTGACCGCTTCGTCGGGCTTGTGCGAGACAGCGGAGCAGGCCGGACCGGCCGCAATCGTCCGTCGTATGCGATCACGACAACGCTCGGCCTCGTCGTGCCACCTTATGGCGGCGGTCGAATCGATTGGCTGGCGAGCGTCATAGACGCCGAGCCATGCGGTGTGCAACGCTGCGAGCTCCTCGACGACGTAGCCGTGACGCCACCAGCACGGTCGCAGCCAGTCACCCGCCGCCGCGTAACGGGCCATGAGGCTGTCGATCCACTCGGCGAGGACGGCGAGATCGACCGGCTCGCCGTCGGTCGGAAGAGTCCGTCCGAGAGTTGGTCTCTCGACGCCAACAGAGGTCGACGCAGAGCGGCCCGACTTCAGACTGGCGACGTCGGCGTGGAGCGTTTCGACGCGGCCGACGAGCTCCTCGACCAGTGCGAGAAGCTCGCCGAACGCAACCTCGTTGACGCTCTCAGACGCGGACATCAACGGTCGTCAAGGCCCGTTTGTCCGTTCCGACCAGTGCGGTCAGGCTCGGATCGTTGCGCCACGACGCCAGGCGTGTGATGCGTGGCCGCAGGTGGGGGGACACCACGACAGCATGATTCGCCGCCAGGTTGGCGATGTCGCCGATGGGCAAGACCGGCATCCGGCGGGGCGTCCACGAGCTCGACCTTCCAGATTCATTCTGGGTCGTCGTCTCGGCCAGCTCGTCGTGCTCGCCCGCCAGCCGGCTGATCTCTTCTAAGAACCCCACGTCCTTCTGGCCGCCCCAGACGAGTGTGATGTTGGCCAGGTCACGTAGCGCCCGCTCGCCGGCTTCGCCCCAGATGGTGCGCGCCGAGGCCACCGACTGGAGGATCACAGCGGTCGTAATCCCGAGACCACCCAGCTCAGCTGCGAGTCGGGGCAGGTCCCCTAGGGGGGCGATGTTGGCGCACTCGTCGAGCATGAGCATGAGGCCTGACTCGAGTCGGCGTGTCGGGGACGCCGCGGCCTGGCGGCGCGCCGTGTCGACCACCTCTTCGATGAGTGCAGCAACGATCGGGGCGACCGAGTGCTGTGCACTTGGTGAGCCCATCAAGAAGATCGTCCCGTTATGGTTCAAGAAACTGGACGGATCGAACGTGTCGTACTCGACCCGGGTGGCGTCGAGGACCATCGGGTCAGCGAAGCAGTCGAAGGCCCGCCGGACCGTGGCCCAGATCGAGTCCCGGTGCCGAGGTTCCACCTCGGCAGAGGTGGCGAGGTCCTCGTCCCACCCGCGCGCGGCGTCCGCATGGCGCGCCAGGATGCGGATGGGTTCTCGAGCCGCCGGACGACGCGACCACTCTAGGAGCGTTTCGACACCCAAGCCCTCGAGTGCGGCGGCGTGAAGGTAGGAACGAATGACGGAGGCCGCCACCTGCTCCCAGTAGGCCCCGCCGCCGTCGAGCGCCGGTCCGACGCCGGCGAAGCCGGCGAACCCGCGGGCGCGCAAGATGGCCGTCTGGGGAACCTCGCAGCCCTTGACCGGGTTCCAGCACAGCTTCTCCGCGCTCGGCACGAGGCCCTGGGGGTCAAAGACGAAGACCGGCCCTACTCCGGTGCGGACTTGGACCGTGTCCATGTAGGTGTCATGCCGGGTGGCGGTGACTACCGTTGGCCCTTTGTGGCGTAGTACCGATGGGATCACGAACCCCTCGCCCTTGCCGACTCTGGGCACACCGACGGCGAGAATGTAGTCCTCGGACTTGGCGAAGAGTCTGACGCCGGTAGCAACGTCGACGCCCAGCGCTAGCGGCTCGCGCCGGGCGACCGCGTCCTTCCCATAGAGGGCGGCAGTATGGCGCTCGACCGCCCGACGACCCATCCGCCGCTCGACCTGGGTTCTGGTGGCTTTCGGCTGACCTCCATGTGGAGTTCCCGACGTTCCCAAGAGGTGCCGGACTACGCGCACAGCCACGACGATGAGCCCAACTACGACGACGTGCGTCAGCAACAACGAGGCCCACAGGGCAACGGGTCCGGGCAGCGAGGAGCGCGGCGCCGGATCCCAGGCCAGTCTGGGATCGGCCAGATGATGCACGAGGTGTCCGAAGGTGCTTGCTCCGGTACCGATTGGTCCGAAGACCACGTGATGTCCGCCGAAAGCCCACGACGCCACTTGGCCACCCGCCTGGATGGTGATCCCTTCGACGACCACGAACGTCAGCGTGCAGAGCAGCGCCATGAAAGGGCCGTCGAAGGGGGTCCGCTGCTGCGGCTTCATCGGTCAGGAGGGTCGTCGAACAGGCTGAGCTGTTGGGGTTCACTGCAGCGTTCTTTCGCCGCTTTGACGGGCGGGTCCCGAGGAGCCACCCGCGGTTGACCCGCTTCAGTGGGGCGCCGTATATCTGGGCGCAGCGGGATGATCTTTCCGCCCCGGCAGCCACACGTCCAGGCCGACCCCATTACGCGTCTACCGGATCTGCCGCACCGAGGATGACCTCGCCGCTGCCCCAGGCGGACCCGACGACTAGGGGAATGGTGTCAATGCGGACGTCGGCACCGGTATGGGGTGCGTCGACCATGGCGCTGTTCCCGATGTAGATGCCGACGTGATCGGCGTAGTCACTGGAGCCGAAGAACACGAGATCGCCAGGAACGAGGTCACCCAAAGAAACGTGAGGCTCGTCGTGCCACTGGTCGTTCGCCACCCGAGGCACGACCACCCCGGCCAGGCCGTAGGCCCAGATGACCAGTCCCGAACAGTCGAACCCGCTCTGGGGCGTGTCGCCGCCGTAGACGTAAGGCGTGCCGATCTGGGACTCGGCGTAGGAGACGGCGGCCTCTTGGACACCGCTCGGTGCGCCCCCACTTCCAACTCCACCTGGGGCGGTGTAGCTGGCGGCCGTGGCCAGCACCTCTTGGGCGTAACCGGCCGAGGCGGCCTGGCACGCCGGGCCAGGGTTGCCGCAGTTGTACGCCACCAGCGCCAAGGTCGGGTTGTTCGCCACCCCGAGCGAGCACAGATACCGCGCCGCGGCATAGGCGGCATCGGTCGGATCGAACGGGGTGGGAGGGGCGGCGCCGCCGGGCGGGGTCGGCTTGGCGTAGGCGGCAAAGGTCGTCGGTTCGAACTGGAACAAACCCTCGGCTCCGGCATCGGAGACAGCGGTCGCATCGAAGGACGATTCGGTCTTGGCCACGGCGGCGAGCAGTGTCCAGGGCACCGAACACGTACTGGCGGCAGAAGCCTGTTGGAACAAAACCAACAGGTTGGCAGGAATGTTCCCCGTGGCGAGCGGTGAGGGATCATTGGTGGCGAGCGCTGGGGCTCCGCCCACCAGAGCACACAGAGTGAACGCGCATGCTGCCATGAGAAGCGCCAGGATCTTGAGAACAGTGCGCGTCATGCTCCGACCTCGACGCCGATCACGCGCCAGCCAGAAGCTCTACGATCGCCAATCGAGTCCTTGCCGGCAGAGTGATCGTCTTTGAGCCGGCGCAGCGCGATCGTCTCGACGAGCGGAACCAGCTGGGCCGGACCCGAATCCGAGGTCACCGTCATGGTGCCGGTGACGATCACTGCCACCGTGTCGCCTCGCTTTGCCACCGGTTGTCCGGGCGCATCGAGCGCCACTGTCGTGGTGCGATCCTCGGTCCTCCAGGCGGCCGGATGCACCGTCTCGTGCGGTACCGCCAGTGCCGGCGCCAGGGCCGCCTGGGTGGCCACGTCGCCGTTCGGTTGTGCTGGATTGGTCGTGTCGCACGCGGTGACGTAACGCACCGCCACTTCTTGAGCAGCTGTTTGCTGGGCCCCCAACTCCTGGGCAGACAAGTTGGAGGGCCCGTCACCCGCGGTTCCTCGCGCAAGGGTCATCGGCGAGGGTTCCGCATCGCGGTGGTGGGGGAGGATGGCGACGATGGCCCCGAAGGCGATCAGCGCAACGGAGATCGCCACACCGACTCGCGACCACGTGAGGTGACGCAGTGTGGCCGTGCTCATGATCGGCTCCGCATGGCCTGATTGGAATCACACATGGCGATATCGCGCGGCGAGAGGATCGTCTGGACGATCGCCCCGTGCTCGCCGACCCGCCAGAGCGCCCGGCCTCTGGCGAGCTTGGGCACAAGGAGAGCTTCTGACTCGGTCCAGTCCATGACGCCTCGAGACGCCCGGGCCTCACCACCACCAAGGTTGAACGTCACCTTGGTCTCGGCCTCGGTGACGAACCCCTGCGCACGTTTGGACGTCGTCGTTCCGTCGTCAGCTTGGGCTGCGAGGTCCGAGATCCGCTGGACGATGGTGACGAATTGCACGCCAAAAGCGCGGGAAAGCTTCTGGGTTTCTTCGGCCCAGGCCACGAACCCCGCGTCGCGGATGGCCTTCCAGCATTCGTCCACCACGATGATGCGCTGACGGTCCTTGGCGGCGACCGCCTGGGCCAGCCAGGCCCCGGCGCAGACCAAGATGGCCGAGAAGGCGGGACTCTGGAGTACCGCGGACAGATCGATGGCAATCCCGGGCCCGGACCAGTCGACCGTGGTCGTCGACGTCCCGTCGAACATGCCGGCCAGGTCGCCTTCGACCAGGCGATGCAGACCCCGGGCCACCGACTTGGCGTCCGTCGCCAACTCGTGGACGCCAGTTGCCAGCTCGGTCGCCATCGCCTCGGTCGGGGCCATGAGCAGGTCCATCACATGGCGCAGCGTCGGTATCGCTCGGCCACCGCCGCGTTCGAGCTCCATGAGCGCCGCGGTCACCACCGACCGCTCATCGCTCGAGACCGCACGCCCGACGGCCGACTCGGCCAGGGCCACCACCACGCCGATACGCCGACCCCGGACATCGTCGGTCCCGTTGGCGGAGAAGGCTGGACCGGCGTCGAGTGGATTGAGCCGGATCGGGCCGTTCGGGCGCAGACCGAGAACCGAGAGCCCATCGCGTGTCGCCAGGTCGAGGTACTCGCCCTTGGGATCCAAGATGGCCAGCCACTTGCCGGCCATGGACTGGCGGTGCAGGTAGGCCTTGACGAAGGCCGACTTGCCGTACCCCTTGTTCCCAGAGACCAACATGCACGGAGAGAGCAACGTCTCGGTGTCGTAGAGGCAAAACGGGTCGTAGCAGAACATGCCCTGGCCGAGCACCTCTTGGCCGATGATCGGACCCACCAAGGGCAGCCCGGCCTGGCATTGGAACGGGTAGGCCGACGCCGAATGGCGCGTCGTGACCGACATGGGTGCGAGACGCAGCATCAGAGCAACCCCTTGGCGAAGCGGAGTCGGCACAGCGGCAACGTTGCCGCCCACCCCTCATGACCCCGGGCGTGCATCTCGCGCAGGTCCAGATGGCATTCGACCGCCTTGCGTTCGGCCTGGCGCCACGCTCGCCCCGCCGTCTCGGCGTCGGGGCTCGACACCATCACGAGACCGGCGATCTTGTGTTGGCGGAACCCCCGGGTCAGCTCGCGTTTCGCGCGAGCGCGCCTCGTCGACCCGGCGTTCCTCGGCGTCGGTGGTGATGATGCCCTTCTCGTCGCGCTTGCGCTGCGCCATCCCACCCGTGGTCCGGGCGTCGCGCACTTCCGCGAGGGCGGCCTCGGTCGAGACCGCTTCGAGGTGCATGGACACCGTGCGCACCGATCCCGGCAGGGCAGTCGAGAGCAGTGGATACATCCACTCGGTGGCTACGTCGATCCGGGGCCACGCCGCGATCTGGCCGACCCGGTGGACATAGCCGTCGGTTTGCAGCGTGTCATAGCCGAGGTGGCGGGCCGCCGGCCCCGCTCCCGAAACCGGGATCGACCCCGCACCCCACAGCGCCAAGCGCTCGAACGCAGTCGGGTCCGCCCATTGGCGCATGACCGCCGCGATCTCGCGGCGCGAGAGCACCGTCGGTCGCAGTCCAATGGAAGTGAGTTGTTCGCAGAGCTGGGCCAGCTCGCTCGCCGCCTCGGCCAACACGTCGGCTTGGGCCCCGGTGTCGGTCTCCACCTGGGCGCCGAGGTAGACGTCGTGATGGATGGCAGCAGTGCCTATCGTCGCTTGCAACGACTGGTAGTCCGTCCATTCCGAAGACGAGACATCACGCATGGCGCCTCGGGCCCAGTCCTCTTGGGCCGTCGAGGGTTGGGGGGTGGCGCGCGCTCGACCCACTGGAGCCGGCGCAGACCCGAACCCTCCGAGGCCATCGCTTTGAGCACCTCACCCCACTGGAATATCTGCGCCGCCTGCTCTCCGGGTCCGGAGAACACGAATCGGTCTCCTCCTGACACCGAGATGACTGCGGTCAGAAGGTTCTGACGCCGGGCCCGCTCAAAGAGGAGACCCGCTTTGGCGCCGTCAGCCGTCACCTCCATCCAGCGCAGGCGGCCCAACTCGGGGGGCAGCTGTTCGCGATCGGATCGGCGCTCCCGGGCGCTACGTGTCTTGGGTCCTCGGCCTCGCCGATTCCCTTCGACATCTCCCGACTCGACGACCGACGTGATCTCGGCCGCTTCAGTGCGCACACGCGTCTCAGTGGCTGCTGGGTCAACCGCCACGCTCAACCACATGGCGGGCATCACCCAATGGGTCCTGCCGGCGACTTGGAGGACCCAGTAGCGGGTGAGCGGCCCGACCACGGAGCGGACAGGAGCGCCGCGGTGTGGCCCCAAGGGGATCTTGCCAAGGGCAAACCAGAAGCCCGCCAGCACGGGGCCGAACGGCAAGGGCAGCGGGGCACCGAGCAGGACCATCACGAAACCGATGGACAGGCCGGCGATCCCGGGCGCCAGCTGGCTGGCGGTACGGCTAACCAGTTCGTAGCGCTTGGTCAGGACCCCGAAGTTGTAGAGCACCTCCGGTTCAGCCACGAGAGGGATCTCCTGCGCCTCGCACAGCGGATCCCTGGCCCGCTCTACCCCGAATTCCGTCGCCGGGCGATGCCGGCCGCGGCGAGGATCCGTCACGCCCCAGCGGGGGGTTGGTGGCGGCCTGCCTGGTCGCAGCGCTCCGGGTGCCCGGACCCGAACCGTGTGACAACCCGGCCCCGCTTGGGCCAGATCCCGGTGGTGCGGTGGTGTCGGCACTGTGCTGACCGCGCCCTTCGTCTCCGCCACCCCCTGCATTGGCGACACCAGCGGCGGCGTCGACGCCGCTGCGAGCGACAGAGGTGGCAGCGCCGACACCGACCGACGCGGCCACACCGAGGGGTCCCGCGGCTGCTCCAGCTTGGCGGACGATCGCCTGGGTGCTGCCCCCGGTTCGGCCCATCATTTTGGCCGTGCCAGCGATCCGGCTCCCCATATAGGTCATCCGACCCGGGGCGGCGATCTGTGAGGCCGCGGCGGCCGCGTGCTCAGTGGCAGCGGGTACGTGCTTGAGGGCCATCGGGAGGGCCAACGATCCGAGCAGCAAGAACGCCACGGCCAAGAACAGTGTCGTCATGTCCCCACTGACCGAACCGTTCACCGCCAGCTGGCTCTTGTTCAGGTCGGCGGCAGCGAGGACCATCAACATGGTGATCACCAGCTGGGAGAGGATCGTGGCGATGATCAGGTCCACCAATTTCTTGAACCAGTGCGCCGTCCCGCCCCAATAGAAGCCACAAAGCGCTAAGGGGATGGCGAGCACCTCGAGGTAGAGGAGGGCTCCTCGTAGCGCGAGGACGAACCAGATGACCAGTGCCGCCAATCCGGCCAAGGCAACGATCAGCGCGGCGGCCAGACCGGGCAGCCCGCTCCCACCCGAGGCAACTGTTGCCGAGAGGGCGAAGGCCGACAGATGGGAGAGCCCCTGTCCAAACCCCTGGTTGCCGCCAATGGCCACGTCGACGAGGAGGCCGCAGCAACCGTTCACCAGGGTCAGGACCCCGGCAGTTACCGGCACGGCCACAGCGGTGCCCACGGCCATGATCACCGGAGCACCGAGTCCCCGCTTGAGTACCGACGTCAAGTCGCCGCGCAACGCCGCCGTGCCGACCCCCACGAAGAGGATCGGGATGGACAACCAGGCAACCACACTCAGCATCGCCCGCCAGGGGCCGGCGAACCACGTAGTGAAATCTGGAGTTGTCGTCGACTGCATGGCGCCGATGACGCCACCGATTGCCCAGGAGGAGAAACCGCCGATCCCTTGGGAGATGGAATGCCCGAACCAGCCGACCACGTCTTGGCCCAGACCCTCAACGGGGCTGAAAATGGAGAACCCGATCATCGTCTTAGCTCACCGTCGAGCCGAAGTTGAAGGCCCACGTGATGAGGAAGACCGCCGCGCCGATGATGATCGCCCCGGCGAATGCGGCGAGGATCTTGTGCTGAGAGACCGACGTGCGGTTGATCGACCCGTTCTGCACCCCCCACCACAGGCTGGCCCCACCAATGATCAGGCCAAGCAAGCAGGCGTAGATGGCCCACTGCTCGATGCCACCGAGGAACGACGACACCTGGGACGAACCCGGCAACGAGCTGTTCGGTGAGATGTTGAAACTGGCTCCGCCCGCGATGACGGCGGGTCTCGTTCCAACGAGTTGAGGGATCACGGGACCTCCAGGGCTCCGAACCGGGACCGTGTGCCCCGGACATCACCCAATGGTCCAGATCGGCGTAACCCTCGGCGTCACCTCGAAAGGAGTTCTTTCCGACCAGGAAGGGTGACGCAACCTCGAACGTCACCTTCCACCCAGTGAGGCGGTGTCTCAAGCGGGCGAATCGGTACGCTCATAACTCAGAAGTCGCGAGTTCAGTGAGCGCCCCCGCCACGGTGTATGAACGGGGAACCGTTCAGTTACGAACACTACGGAACCGCTGGTCAGCAGCTCGCATAGGCGCTGCACTGGTTCGAGGTTGATCAAGACAAATCGCGACCGATCACCGCGTTGCGCATGAAGCGTAGGGCAGGTCGGGCGCTCGCCCATGGGCATCGTTGACAAGATGCTGGTCCAGCCCGGTGCACGGGCAGGCATCGATGGTTGCTTGCCCTATGCAATCTCGGGACCCGATAATGAAGCCGCCAACGAGTGGTTGCAAGATTCGTTCACGCTTGGGGCAGCAGCATCGGATGGGTCTCCCTTTAGACAGGATGACATGCGGGAAGATGGCCGGTCAGATCATCGAGCCCATCCCGTTGTCCTGCGCGCTGTCGGAGTTCTGCGACGATGCGCAGAGCGACTGGGTCGCACCCAACACTGGCCAGATGCTCACGTAGAAGGTCAGCGGCTCGGCCGAAGTTGCCGGCGGCCGCCGTGCGGACTACTTCGATGTGATGGCGTTCCCAGTTCATCTGCCGACCGCTGGTGGCACCCGAGGATGTTTCGGTGAAGGCGCCGAGATCGGCGATGGCGAGCTCGAAGGTCGGATCGGCCGTGACCGCGTGACGGAGCGCCTTCACGGTGACGGACGTGTCCGCGGCCTGTTGCGCTCGGCGATAGAAGGCGGCGGCCTGGATGTTGGCCGTGACCACCCGACCGTGGTCCTCGACCGCAGGACCGGCAGAGGCCGACTGGTCACGGCGGGTGTTGGGCCGTTGTCGGTCGTGATGCATGACTATCAGGTTGCGCTTTGGACCTGAGGCCGCCCTGAGGTGGTGCTGAGGTGCAGCGCCACGGCTCGAGATGGCCTGCTTGGACAGAGCTCGAGCTGCGGCTTTGCTGGTTCAGATCTCGGTAGGCGTGAGCCGAGGATGACGTCCCGCCGAGTGGTGGAGAAGCGATCCTCGGTCTGAGGTGATCGTAGGCGAGTCGTTCCGGTGCGTCAGCCCGCGGTGGATCAGCCCCAGAAGATCCCTGTCGGGTCGGCTTCGATCTCCTCGAGGATCACGTCGACAGGCTGGTGGGGATCGAGGTCGAAGTACAAGAACCACTTGCTGTTGCGGTCGGCGCAGTAGAGCGTCCAGGCGCCGTCGCCCTCGTAGCGGAGTTGGGCGACGGATGTCTTGGTCCATTCCCCGGGCGCGCCTCGCCAGATGGGCCGGCATTCATGGATTGAAACACTCTTGCCCCGAGTCGATGCCTCGATGCGGACTTCGTTGTGCAGTCGCTCGGGAACCTTGCCCCGGCAGTAGCGCTTGACCTTCTCGACATCGATCTCGGGGAGGACGCTGGCCACACCCCGAGGGTAGTGACCTCAGCCAGCGAGCGACCTGGTTTCGAGAGTCTCGTCGGCTGCTTCAATCAGAGCTGCTGCCTCCATGCGTCGGAGCAGGGCCATCGAGGTCTCCGACAGGTAGCGGCGCTCGGCCACCTGCCATTCGTCGTGGGCCTCGACCACCACAGCGGTGACCAACCTCTCGACCGAGGCATCGTTGGGGAACACCCCGACCACGTCGGTGCGTCGCTTGATCTCGCGATGGAGACGCTCGAGCGGGTTGGTCGACCAGACCTTGCGCCAGTGGCCCTCGGGGAAGGCACAAAAGGCCAGGAGGTCCTCCTTGGCGTCGCTCAGCATGGTGGCGACATCGGGGAACCGCTCGGCGAGGGTGGTCACGATCCGCTCGAACTGCTCGCGCACGGCCCGAGCGTCGGGCTGGGCGAAGATCGTCTGGATGGCGGCGATCACCATGTGGGTGTTGTTCCGCTTCACCCGGGTCAGCACGTTGCGCATGAAGTGCACCCGACACCGCTGCCAGGCCGATCCCACCATCACCGCCTCGACGGCCGCTTTGAGGCCCAGGTGCTGGTCGGAGATGACCAGGCGGACCCCGCCGAGGCCCCGGGCCCGCAGCGAGCGCAAGAACTCGGTCCAGAACGCCCCGTCTTCTGAGTCACCGACGGCACAGCCCAGCACTTCTCGGTGCCCGTCCATGGACACCCCGGTGGCGACCACCACGGCCCGGGACACCACCTGGTGGTTGACCCGGCCCTTCAGATACGTGGCGTCCAAGAACACGTAGGGGAACTCGATGTGGGCGAGGCTCCGGGCCCGGAAGGACCCGAGCTGCTCGTCGAGCTCGGAGCAGATGCGGCTGACCTCAGACTTGGAGATCCCCGACTCGAGGCCGAGGGCGGCCACCAGATCGTCGACCTTCCTCGTCGACACGCCGTGGACGTAGGCCTCCATGACCACGGCAAACAGGGCCCGGTCAATGCGGCGCCGACGCTCGAGGATGGACGGGAAGAAGCTGCCCTGGCGGAGCTTGGGGATCTTGAGCTCCACGTCCCCGGCCTTGGTCGAAAGAAGCCGGTCCCGGGTGCCGTTGCGCTGAGTGGTCCGGGTGTCGCTCCGCTCGAAGCGCTCCGCCCCAATCCGGGCGGTCGCCTCCGCATCGATCAGGGCCTGGAGCATCAGGGCCACGCCCTGGCGCACGACGTCGATGTCGCCGCCGGCGCGGATGGCAGTCAGCAGTTCGTTGAGGTCAGTATCGGTGATGGCCACTGGGTGGTCCTCCTTGGTTGAGCTTGTCGGTTCAACCGAAGATCACCCGGTGGCCACCTCATGGTGGTGGACCCCGGGAACTACACCACTCGGGGGGACGTCAACTGAGCCGAGTCGCGAGTGCCACCAGATCTGGCTCGTCGGTGAGGGAGCGATGAGAGAGGCCTGAGGCTCGCTGTTGAGCCAACGCGACGAAGTCGTCGGTGTTGCACCGAGTGGGGTCTGCGATCGCGTTGGCTGCGGCCAGGGCGGAATCGGCGAGCAGTTGGGATTCGGGATCCGCGACCGTCTTTGCGGTTCTGACAGCATCTGCCGCGAAGATGACTGCATCGGCGGGTTGATCTGCACCGATCGCCCACCAGGCCAGTCCCGCAAACACCCGGGCCCGGCCGGCGGGAAGGTCGGCGTCCCGGTAACGCTCTGCGGCATTGTCGAGCAAACCTCTGGCCCGTGACAGGTCACCGAGGCGACGGGCCACCGCCGCTTGACCCACCATCGCGTCGGCTGAGAGCCACGGGTTGTAGCAACACTCGATCGCCTCTTGGTAGAGATCGTCCGCGGCGGAGGCGTCACCCTGTCTCGCCCGCACACCCGCCAAGGAGACGAGACAAAAGGGCAGGTAGGGGTGCTGTCCGGTCGCCCGGCACCGTTCCAATAGCGCTTCATACGCTACGGACGCGCCGTCGAAGTCACCCTTTGCCACGGCAATTCCGGCGAGAGCGTTCAATGCGTTGACGACGAGCAACGCTTCACCTGCTGCGTCGAAGCGCTCAATGCTCGAAAGGGCCGCCGCCTCAGCCTCGTCGAGACGCCCAAACGATGCCATGTTCCAGCTGACCAACATGTCGTGCGTACCGAGCAGCCACCCGTGCTCATGAGGCCCGAGGAACATCTGCGTCTCCATCGTGTCGCGTGTACCGAGCAGCCACCGTTGGTCATCAGGGCCGAGCAGCAGCTCAGCCTCCGCCAAAGCAGCCAACGAACGGTCGAATCGGTGGGCGCGTATCAGTACGGACGCTTCAAGCAGGAGCGCTTCCGCCAGGCGAGCAGGGTCGTCTCGCGGCCTCAAGACGTCAATCGCCTCCTCGCACTCGATCGCGCCCGACGCCGGGCTGAGCGACATCCCAATGCAGTAGCCGTGCCAGACCGAGGCGGTGGCGTGCAGCTCAGCACGGCGTTTTCCTGCGGCGCCCAGCGCATTGGCTGACCAACGGGCGCCTTCGGCAAAGTCGCTGTTGACGAACCAGGCGCGGGATGAGCAGGCGGCACTCCGGCGAGTGGCCACTCTGGTGGCGCAGGGTGAAGCACCGGAGGTGGTGTTCGCGGCAATGGCCGAGCAAGTCGGCCTTCTGCTCAACACAGATGACGCACCAGTGGCGCGATTCGAACCCGATGAAAGCGTCACGATCGCCGCCTCGTGGGCTTCCATCGGGAGCCTCTTCCAGTTGGTTTTCGACGGAATGTCGAGCCCGGTCAAGGTATTACTCCGCTTATCCAAGGGACGGGCACGTCGGCGCGCGTTGATACGCAAACGCCCTACTACGAGGAATTGGGGATCTATTCCGCTGTTGGTGCGCCCATCACAATCGAAGGTCGACTCTGGGGCTTAGTCGCCGTGGCGTTGCGGAGCAGCGATCCAATTCCGTTCGAAACTGAGGAGCGACTGGTTGCATTTACTGATCTCGCAGCGACGGCGATCGCGAATGCTGAGAGCAGGAGGCAACTTGTGTCCTCACGAGCGCGTATCGTGGCTGCTGCTGATGGCGCGCGCCAACGTATCGAGCGGGATCTACACGACGGCGCCCAACAGCGGCTGGTGTCACTCGTGCTTCAACTCCGCGAGGCGCGGGCGACCATGCCGCAACAAGTGGCCGCTCAGTTGGACACCTTCGCAGCCGGATTGGACGGCGCCCTCGATGAGCTGCTCGAGCTCGCCCGTGGTATCCACCCGACGATTCTGACTAAAGGCGGACTAGGGCCTGCACTGAACGCTCTGGCTCAACGCTCCGCCGTGCCGGTCGAAATTGCACTGCGGATAGCGGGCCGGCTGCCTGAACGGATCGAGGTCGCGGCCTACTATGTCTCCGAAGCGCTCACGAACGCTACCAAGCACGCCCATGCCACGTTCGTCCAAGTCACCGTTGAGGGCAATGCACAAGACCAGGATTTGCACATCGCGGTGAGCGACGATGGGGTCGGGGGCGCTGATTTCGCCGACGGCACCGGCCTCATCGGCCTCAAGGACCGCATTCAAGCTCTCGGGGGCCGGCTCCACCTTGTGAGCCCTCCGGGAGCTGGCACAAGGCTGCAAGCAGAGCTTCCCATCGCAGTCACGAATGACGACCTCACTTAGTCGACAGAGGCGAACAGCATGGGCGTAGCGTGCCTGCCTAGCTGAGGGGGAATGCGAAAGGAGTCATCCAATGGCAATCACTGGACTCGAGTCCAAGGCGAGCACCGCGCTTTCAGGCCTCAGGGGCAGCGATCGAGCTATCCAGGAGGTTGGGATCGTGGTCAAGGAGCTGGCATCAGCGATCGAGCAGCTGTCCCGGCAACTGGACGACCTCAAGGTTCATCAGCAAGGGCTCGAGGATGAAGCTGAGCGCCGGCTCAAAGGCGAAGACATCGACGACGATCGGCCACGCTGAGTCGCTCGGGCGCAAAGAATCGAAAACGCCCGGTGAGGTGTTTCCCTCTGCTTTGGTGTTTGTAGGCCGCAAATGACGGGGCCGAGGCCTCCAGTTTCTCAAGCGCTCGTGATGTAACCGCCCTGTTCAGGGCCAGATAAACATATTTACGGCGATCGTCCTCCGTCGTAGAATTGCGTTGCCCGTCGGTTGATCCTTGATTGGAGGCTCCGGTGACGTCGCCCAGGGAGACGCCTGATGACTCCCAGAAGAGTGGGAGGGTTGCATTAGAACCGCGAGTCAGCGACGCCGTGGGCCCCGTCGGGGGAAGTCCGTTGTTCCTTGGGCGAGTTCAGGATCGGACCGGCGCGATCGCTTTCGGGGTCATGGGCGGCTTGGTAGGCGCGTATCTCGTGTGGTTGGTCCTGCATGGCCCGCCGCCTCCGCAGTCGGGCTGGATCAACGGCTGGGCGCTCGATGTCTTCTACTTGGTGGCTGTTGTCCTCTGCGTGACGGGTGGGCTGCGTCGGCGACCTGGGTCATATGTCCCGCTCGTTTTCGGTTTGGCTCTGCTGTTCACCATGCTCGGCAACACGACTCTGACGGTGTACGCGCTTCATGGTATTCCTCCTCCGCCACCGACCATTGCTGACGTCTTCGGCCTGGGTTTCATCGTGCTGTGCTTTATCGGGATCGGCCTTATGGCGCGGGAGGACCGGGAGCGGCTGAATCCGCGCGATTTGCTCGATGGCGGCATAGCGGCACTCGGTGCCGGCGCGGTGGGAGCCGCTTTCGTCCTTGCGCAACTGCCACATAGGCAGGGACAGTCGACCTTGGGCTCAGCCGTCGTGCTTGCCTATCCGATTGGCTTTGTTGTCCTCGTAATCATCGTGGTCGGTGCAGCCACCATCAGCGGTCGGCGGTCCAGGGGAGCGTGGGTAGCACTTGCGGCTGCGTTCGCGTTGGTGGCCGTCCCATCCGCGGTGAGCGCGACGACTGCCCCGTCGAGCCCAGTCGGGTTCTCCATTCTGAACTTGGTTGCCTGGCCGACAGCAATCCTGATTCTGGCGGCCTCGATGTGGCTCGATCCGGGCGCAACCGAACCAGTGCCGGTCAGCAAGGGGACAGTCATCTGGATCCCCGCGGCGGCGTGCGCTGCCGCATTGGCGGTACTGCTCGCTGCCACGGTCAGCCGGATCGACCATGCAGCTTCTGCGCTTGCGGCCGCTGCGCTCGTCCTCGTCATTCTGCGGGGGTACGGCGAGCTGCGCCACGAGATAGCTGCGCGCGCTCGAACTGAACAGGGCCTGCGGGCAAGCGACGCTCGGTACCGTCAGGTTGCTGAGGAGCAGGCCTCGCTGCGCCGGGTAGCGACCCTGGTCGCGCAGGGCGTGGCTGCCGTTGAGGTGTTCTCGGCGGTGGCCAGGGAGACCAAGCGGATCCTCGACTTCGACACCGCCACGCTCTTGCGCCTGGAAGCGGACGGCATGCTCACGGTCGTCGGGTCGGTCGCCACACTGCCGGTCCTGACAGCCGTCGGAGACCGCAGAGCCCCGCTTGCCGGGGGCGTAGTGGACTGTGTAGTACGCACCGGACTCCCCGCTCGGGTTGACGGGTTCGAAGGGGACCCGGGCTCGCCGGGTGACGAGCTGAACTCGTTCGGTTATGGCGGTGCTGCAGCAGCGCCGGTTTTTGTGGAGGGCCGCTTGTGGGGAGTCCTCCGCGTGGCTTGGTCCAAAGAACGATCGGTGTCGGTGAGCAGCGAGGATCGTTTGCAGCAGTTCAGCGAATTGATCGCGACCGCGCTTGCCAATGCAGACGCACGCGAGGAGCTGCGGCGAGTAGCCGAGGAGCAGGCCGCACTTCGTCGAGTCGCGACACTGGTTGCGAAGGGTGCAACTGCGTCGGCCGTGTTCGCAGCCGTAGCGGAGGAGGTCGGTCAACTTCTCAGCGTCGACGCCGCCGCGGTGCGGCGGTATCTCGCGGATGGCACCGCCGAAATCGTCGCCTCGTGGAGCCCGGGAGCCAAATTCATACCGGTCAGGCTCCGGGCTCAGCCCGCACCGGGCACCTTGACCGCAATAGTCCGGGAAACAGGTCGCCCTGGTCGGGTGGATAAGTACACCGAAGAGGCTGGCGTGACTGCCCGTGAAATGGGCATCCGTTCCAGTTTGGGCGTGCCGATCACCGTCGAAGGTGAGATTTGGGGTCTCATTGCCATCGTATCGGCAAGTGAGGAGCCACCCCCAGCCGGAACCGAGAATCGTCTCGCTGGGTTCACCGAGCTCGTGGCCACCGCGATCGCGAATACACAGGCTCGTGACGAACTGCGCACGATGGCGGATGAACAGGCCGCTCTTCGTCGTGTGGCGATTCTGGTTGCCCAGGGAGCGACGTCTGAGGTGGTGTTCACGGCAGTAGCCGAGGAGGTCGGGCGGGTGGCCGGTGTCGATTTCATCAGCATCGGTCGATACCACCCAGATGGCGGAGAGACGATCGTCGGCGCCTGGTCCCGAAGTGGCGCTCCCCCTCACTTTCCAATCGGCACCCGGTTGCCCGCCGACGGCAGGAACCTACACACACAGGTATTCCGCACCCTGAAACCAGCACGGTTGGATGTCATTGTCGACAATCTCGGGCCTGCATTGGCACCGGCTCTCGCCGCCGGGATCCGTGCGGCGGTCGGTGTGCCGATCGAGGTCGAGGGGCAGCTGTGGGGGGTCATCATCAGTTCGTCCACGCGAGAGGAGCCGCTGCCACCGGAGACAGAGATTCGAATGGCTGGCTTCACCCAGTTGGTGGCCACTGCGGTCGCCAACGCCCAGGCACGCATCGAGCTCCGGAGGCATGCTGATGAACAGGCTGCATTGCGGCGCGTGGCGACACTTGTCGCTCAGGGAAGGCCACCGGAGGACGTGTTCGCTGCGGTCACCGAGGAGGTTGGAAGAGCGCTGGGTGCGGACCTCACCGGAATGAGTCGCTACAACGGGGATGGAACCGCCACAGTGCTCGGCGAATGGACGAATACCGACTCTCCCCCCCCAATGGAAATCGGCGAACACTTCGATCTTGGCGGTGAGAATGTCACGACACTCGTCGCTCTCACGGGTCTGCCGGCGCGGGTCGACGACTATGACGACGCACCTTCAGGTACGTGGGCTGACGCGGCTCGAATCTGGGGTTTTGGCTCTTGCGTCGGCGCACCAATCATTGTCGAGGGTCAGCCGTGGGGGGTAGTGAGCGTTGCGAGCTTGGGTACCGAGATCCTGCCGGAAAATACCGAAGCGCGGCTAACCGGCTTCACGGAAATGGTAGCCACAGCAATCATGAACGCAAAGACTCGCCAGCAGTTGCACACGATTGCAGAAGAGAAGGCCGCTCTCGGTCGAGTCGCCACCCTTGTCGCGGAGGGCGAAGCACCGGCAGTCGTGTTTGCGGCGGTTGCTGAACAGGTCGGCCGCCTGCTCAACACCGATGATGCCCTGGTGGCCCGGTTCGAGTCCGATGACAGCGTCACGATTGTGGCTTCTTGGACGGCCATGGGCGAGCCCCTCCCGGTCGGCCATCGCCGGCACGTCAAACCCGGTGATGGTGTCACCCCGCTCGTCCGTGAAACCGGTCGGTCAGCCCGCATCGATTCACAATCTCGCTACTACGCCGAGCTGGGAGTCGAGTCCGCCGTCGCCGCGCCGATAACGGTAGAAGGCCGGATCTGGGGAGTGGTAGGCGTTGCGTTGCGCGGCCCCAACCGCGCTCCGCCCGATACCGAGGAGCGGCTGGCGGCATTTACTGACCTCGTTGCGACTGCGATCGCGAATGCGGAGAGCCGGGCTGAAATTATTGCGTCAAGAGCGCGGATCGTGGCTGCCGCCGATGGTGCGCGCCGACAGATCGAGCGTGACCTACATGACGGCGCCCAACAGCGGCTGGTGTCACTCGTGCTTCAACTCCGCGAGGCGCGGGCGACCATGCCGCAACAAGTGGCCGCTCAGTTGGACACCTTCGCAGCCGGATTGGACGGCACCCTCAATGAGCTTCTCGAGCTTGCTCGTGGAATCCACCCGACGATCCTCACTAAAGGCGGACTAGGGCCTGCGCTGAACGCCCTGGCTCACCGTTCCGCCGTGCCGGTCGAAGTTACGGTGCGGATAGCGGGCCGGCTGCCTGAAAGGATCGAGGTCGCCGCCTACTTTGTCGTCTCCGAAGCGCTCACGAACGCGACCAAGCATGCGCACGCCTCGGCCATTTCGGTCGACGCCAACGCCGACGCCGACGTCTTGCGCATCGCAGTCTGCGACGACGGCAAGGGGGGCGCTGACTTCACTCACGGCACCGGACTTGTCGGACTCAAAGACCGTGTTGAAGCCCTCGGTGGAAAGATCCTCCTCGAGAGCAAAACGGGCAAGGGCACAGCTCTGCGCGCAGAGCTCCCCATCTCAGCCCCGACGGACAGCATCACCTCCCGCTGAGTTCTGGAACTTTGTCTGGTGATTCTCTGGATCGTGCGGACGGTTACGACGCTCACTCTCCCGTGCGACCGGCAATGGAGGGGTGAGCCGCTCGGCGCTGCACCGCCACGGAAATGGGGGTCGCACCTGAGTTGCTAATGGGCGCCGGCCGCCTCGGCCATGCCGGTCGCTCATCCGAGACATCTCGCCGAACAGAACATCCGGGCGCCATCCTTCGCCGAGGTCCTCCAGTGACACTCCCTCAGAAGTATCACTGCGCGTCACACGCGACCGCGGGACGTCCGCATCTGTCAATCCCGCACATAGTTGTTGCAGGCGACTCCGTAGGCACGAAGCTACGGCCCATCCGCTTCTGTGGTGCGAGCAATGGAGGACTACCGTGAACAAGAACGGCAAAGTTGTGATACACGACATCGCTGGCGCAATTTCCTGTGGAATCGCGCTCGAAGGGCGCGAAATCCCAGTAAGTCCGCAGCGCGGCGTGATCACCATCGATGGAGCTCTGTGGGCATATTCACAGCTGAGGAGATCTGACAGGGATGTCTGGGATCTCGTTGGAGCGCATCGGATCGCCAATCGACAGGTCTTTGTTGAGCGTGAAGGTGAGATCATCGACGACGCAGTTGTGGCTCAGATGTGGAGCCTCGCTGCTGCCCGAAATGAGCACATTCCCAGCGACCGAATCACAGCGACCGTAAGCGGAGAATGGTTGGCGGTCGTCGACGGAGATCACAAGGTCACATTCAGCGGCAGAAAGCCGAGTACCCCATTGGATGGTTGGCGACAGTGACGAGGACCAGCGTCGACTCGTGACTACGTCCCCCGCTGAAGTAAATCACCGTGAAGGCGGGGCGCTTCGTCCGCATCGAAGGCTTCGAGACAGCGGCGACCATCTGCGAACTGACTTCGTCTGCGGTGAATGTCAAACGGGCGGCGCTGGGCATCCTCCCAGGCTGCTGATCTCAGTCGAGAGGAGCCCGTGAGCGTTCACGATTTGTCCACGAGGCCGTGGGCACGGCGACACGGGCCATCTCAAAGAGAAGCGCTCCGCTCCGGTTGATCACCTCGGACAGGGATTTGGCCCAGAGATCCTCGAAGAGCACGAGGGCGGCCGCCGACCCCGCATCAAGCCCTGTGCCGACTCGCTCAATGTCTTGGTCGCCGATAAGACCCCCTATGGGTCCACCAATATCGGAGAAGCCGCCCATTTCGCTCAGATTGTTCAGCTCAACAACCGAAACCAGGCCGGCGTCATCCCGTATCAGAAGGACGAAATCGAGAACACGTATGAATTGCATGAGAGACAACCACAAGAGCTCGTCTCCGACCTCTTCACTCATGTGACCCTCGGGGAATGTCAGGACCATGTACTCAGCAAGTACCTCGTGACGAGGATCGCTTCCTTGCTGCGTCCGGGCGAGCTCCTTTGCTCTCACGACACGTGACCTTATGGAATCGCAGAGCGGCATGTCATCCCTCATCCACGTGATCGTCAGCAATGAAACATTCCTGGGGTGGCTCCCGCGCCCCCGTGATCCGGACTAGAGCCGCAGCGAAACAGAGCCAAATGCTCGAGCC
The DNA here is from genome assembly GCA_963730395.1 of uncultured Acidimicrobiaceae bacterium. GTDB lineage: Bacteria > Actinomycetota > Acidimicrobiia > Acidimicrobiales > RAAP-2 > Bog-473. Next base: position 215,153 of record CAVSSK010000007.1, read on the forward strand.
CGTGGGAAGCAGAAGGAGTACGGGCTTGTCAAGACCTCGAAAAGAATAGGAACGAAACCGCAGCTAGAGCTGCGCCTTCAGCTGGACTCAATCGGGAAGAGCGAATCTGTCCGGCTCAATGAGGGATCAGGTCCCAGGGTTCCCCGTTTGCTCAAGGACGCCGGCTCCTGCTCCGGGCTCTAGGTCATGTGACATAACGCGACTACGTGATGTCCGTGGAATGAGTGAAATGTAGATTCCCGTTGGGAGAGAGCGAGGCACGTGTGACAAATGCCCACATCAGCCACAACGATGTCTACTTTGCCGATATCTATACCGAGCCGGATGCAGACATTCACACGCTGGCAAACCTCGGCCCGCTGCGCCATCTAGCAGGCGTATGGAAAGGGACTGGCGACGACGTGCATCCGAGCGTCGACGTGACGGGCTCCAATCGTTACGAAGAAACCTACCGGTTGGAGCCAATCGATCCTCAAACGAATGGACCGCAGCTTCTCTACGGACTTCGCTACCACACCCATTTGATTAAGCCCGGCGAGGTCGAGACGTTTCACGATCAGGTGGGGTACTGGCTCTGGGAGCCGTCAGCTGGAGTTGTGATGCTCACGCTCGGGATTCCCAGAGGCCAAACCCTCTTGGCGGGTGGCCGGTCCAGCGCCGACGCCCGCCGGTTTGAAGTTCGTGCCTTCCGTGGGTCGAACACGTTTGGCATCACTTCTAATCCGTTTCTCGACCGCGCTTTTCGGACGCTCAGTTACCGCCAGGTCGTGACGGTCAACGAAGACGGCTCATGGTCGTATGAGGAAGAGGCCGTCATGGAGGTGGAGGGTCGTCAGTCCCTTATCCGCCACACTGACAGCAACACCCTCGCGCCTGTCGCCCCGCCGAATCCCAATCCACTCGCTGAATCCCAATCCACTGTCCGGAGGGGGATCGCTGGACGTAACACCGCAGCACGACTGGTCGACGGCAACCGTCAACTCTGACCATGGTCGATCCGATCTGAGGAGCCCTAGATGTCAGTTCAAGAACCGCAGCATCTGAACAACCACCACCGCGACACTCTTCTGCAAATATTTCAGCACCCTACGAGCCACAATATCGAGTGGTCGGCCGTGGTTTCCTTGCTGGAAGCCTTAGGAACGGTTCAACAGCAGCAAAATGGCAAATGCGTTGTCACTGTTGGGGCGGAGACCGAGGTCCTCAACCGACCGAAGCAGAAGGATATCGGCGTCCAACAAGTCATCGACCTTCGTCATTTGTTGTCCATGGCCGGGTACGGAGTTGTGGTGGACGAGCTGGAGGCCAAGGGCCATGAGGTGTGACGTCGGGAGTGGCAGGCCGCTGCCGATGTCACTTTGTAGCTCCCCAACAGCTTCCAAGACAAACGACGGCCCCAAGGCGGTGATGTCGGTTGTTGCGACGTTCCCCGTGCCGGCGCCTCGGCGCACTGGCCCCCAACCTGACTAGGTGATCGTTTGAAGTTTCCATCCGGGCGCAGGTTGTTCTGGTGCTGCGGGTGACGCCCAAGGGGCAGGTCCGATGCCCGCCGCCATGATGCGGCGTCAGGCATCCATTCAGCGATGCCAGATGCGGAGATAGTTGTTGCGGTAGCCCCCCTGCGGATCGAACACCCCGCCCCTCGGCACGTTGGCGCGCGTCACGAGGTGGGGAGGAGCCACGTAACCTGAAGGCGGTTGCCCAGCGCGGGCGCGGTTGAGTTCGTCGATGAGCTGCCAACCTTGCAGGTTCAAGGGGTCTGCTACGGTCGCCTTCTGGTAGTCCCCTGCTCGGATCCGTGCGAATTCTGACGCATCGCCGTCGCCGGCCGCGACCCCGTACGGTGGTTGATTAGGTTGCCGTCCGGCACCCAGGAGAGCGACGCTTGCGCCAGCGATGTAGGCGCCGTTGATTGCCAGGAGATAGGTGAAGCGCTTGCCGTAGGTGTTCAACAGTGCCGTGACCGGTGCTGCCACGTTGATCTGCGCGCCAGCCAGCGGATAGTCGACAACCTGGAGTACCGAACATCGCCGGCACGCCTCAAGCGTCGAAGCCATCACGTCGGACTTGTAGGTGGCGATTGCGTATTGTGAGTCCGTGAAGATGACCACGCCGGCCCTGCCGTTGGAATCCGCGATTACATAGCTGGCGGCAAGGAGTGCGACCTGGCGGGGGTCCGTTGTCACGTTGGTAAACAGGCCCATCTGCGGAGCCGGGCCTGGTTGGATCCCGGAATGCCAGCCAACAACCGGAATTTTGTGCGCCTCTGCCTGTTGCAGCTCCGCCTGCTGGCCGGCGGCGTCGAATCCGCCCAGGATGATGCCTGCAGGCTTCAAGCTCAGCGCAGTGGCGAGTGCTGTCCCCTGTCCAGCGTCGGTTCCTTGACCGTCGAGGACCCGAAGCTTCCAACCGATAGCCCGCACCGCCTCCTGGGCGCCTCGTGCCACGCCGGCGACGCCGCCGTTCGTCAGATCGGCGGCGACGAACACGACCAGGCCTGGGGGCTGAGCCGGTGGTCCGCGCAACGGACCGCGATAGGCCCCAGTCGCGTCCTGCGCGTGGGCGACCACGGCCCGCGCCCGCCCAAGGGCCGAACCCGAAGCATCCGATGCAGCGGGTTGGCTTCCGTATCCGAACTCGGTGACCACCACGGCCGCAAGGAGAACGCCCACCACCACCCGGACCTTGTGTCGAGCCCCGTGGTGCGACACGCGTGCCGCGGATTCCGAACGACTCAGCCCCCGCCCCAGGGGAGTCGTTGAACCTTGACGTGAGCGATACCGAATGATCATATTTGCGAATAGTCCACCGTGTGAGACCGGCAAGGGGGCGATGGCCTCAAACCGTAGCCCCGACCCGGGTCGCGGTACCGCTCTTCGTCATCCTGTTGAGCGTTGGCGGATTCGTCCTGATCAACCACGTGGTGGACTCCGATCGCAGTGCGGCGGCGCACCAATTGGCCAGGACGGATGCGTCGAGAGTCCGGGGGCTGCTCCAGCAGGCCGCCACCTTCGATGTCGGGTTCGCGAGCGCGCTCGCCGGCGAGCCCGTTCCGAACGGGGATCGCTTCGCTGCGTTGGAGGGAAGCGCCGCCACGACTGTGGGCCTGACGCAGTCCATGTGGGTTGAACAGGTGACCAGTAGTGAACGCAGCGCGTACGAGCGGCGTATAGGGGCGCCCATCACCCAGCTGCCTGGGACACGGCCCGCTCGGCCTGCGTTGAACTACTTGCCGGCGACTTTCGTCACAGGGCTGCCGTTCCACCCCGGCGTCGATGTATCCGGTCTGCCGGTCTTGGCTGCAACGCTGCGCAACCCGACGTCGGTCTTTGCCGGGACCGCAACACCTCTGGAGACTGTCGCCGGGCAGCGAGGATTTTTTGTCGTGCAGGGGGCGAAGTTCGGACAAGGCGAGGGAAGCAATGGCTTTCTCGTCGTGTTCGTTCCTACGGGTTGGATGAACTCGTTGCTGGGCGGCGATGTGAACGGAATCGCCATCAGCCTCGATGGTCGCCATCTTAACGGCACGTTTGACGGGACTCCCGCCGCAAGCACGAGCTTCACTGCACTCACTCAGGTCTGGCGTGTCAACGTTGCTCCACAACAATCCACCGGGCTGGAGGCAGTGCTGCCCCCGCTCATCCTCGCGTGGCCGCTCGTGACGGCGCTCATCGTGTTCCTGGTAGGTCGTGGGATGCTGAGGCGCCGCCGCGCCGAGCGGGAGATCGACGATATCTACGACCTCTCGCTCGAGCTCCTCTGTATCTTGGGTGTCGACGGCTACTTGAAGCGCGTCAACCCCGCGTTCGAGCGAACCCTGGGATTTCCTGAAGCCGAACTGCTGTCGCGTCCCCTTTTGGAGTTCATCCATCCAGCTGACCGCGAGGGCATGGAGGCAACGCTTGTGCGGCTGCAAACGGGAGGTGGGTCGGAGCGGTTCGAGAATCGCTACGTCCGGCCCGACGGTGAGGTTCGCTGGCTTGAGTGGAGCGCACGTCTGATGAGTGACAGAGGTCTGATCTACGCCGCGGCCAGCGACGTCACTGATGCCCGAGTGCTCATGCAGGAGCTCGCGGCATCGCGTCGGCGGATTGTCGCCACGGCCGACGAAACGCGCCGGCGCGTCGAACGCGATCTTCACGACGGCGCCCAGCACCGGCTCGTGCAGACGATCCTCACGCTCAAGCGTGCCCGGCACTCGGTAGACGCTGGTTCCGAAGACGTCGCTCGGCTTATCGAAGAGGCGGTCGTGAGCACTGAGAGCGCCAACGAGGAGTTGCGCGAGCTCGCGCGCGGCATCCACCCGGTCGCTCTCTCCACTGGCGGCCTTTCGCCCGCGCTGAAAGGACTCGCTCGTCGTTCCTCGATCCCCGTAGTGCTCGACCTTCAGACACATGACCGGCTGCCCGAGCGCATCGAGGTGACCGTGTATTACGTCGTCTCGGAGGCACTGACGAACGCGGCTAAGCATTCGAAGGCTTCCGCCTCGCACATCGCCGTTGCCGTGACCGACGGTGATCTGCGGCTGACCATCAGTGACGACGGCGTCGGCGGCGCCGATCCAGCGGGCGGCACGGGCCTCATTGGACTCAAAGACCGCGTCGAGGCGGCCGGCGGAACGCTCACGTTGCAGAGCGCCCCCAGCCAGGGCACCCATCTCAAGGTTCAGCTTCCTCTGACCCCGAGATGATCACAGGTGGAACCGGATGATCTTGCCGCTGGCGTAGAGCGACACGTAGAGGCTCCCGTCCGGGCCGATCGCGGCCCCGACCGGATCGTGTTTGACCGGCGAGCGCCAGAAAACCGTGTGCCGGCCCGTTCGCAGGTCGACTCGCTGGACGTCGCTTCCGGACGGGTTCTTTACGAACGAGGAGCCGTTCTCGACGACGAAGGCAACGTCGCCCTTGACGACAACGGTCGTCGGGGTCGCATGCGCGGCAAACTTCACGAACGGCGGGCGGGTGCCTCTGCAAGCGGGGCCACCCTGGCCATAGCATGTGGGCGAGCCGAAATTCACCACCGGTCCGGCTGGGTTGAACTCGTTGAGCTTCTCCCGCGGCCGGAAAGGGCCGAGGTCGTCGCGCCCGCTATCGGTCACGAGCAGGAGCCGACCGTAGAAGGCGAGCCCGAAAGCACTCTGCAGGCCGGTCGCCTTGACCACAGGAGAGCCGCCATTCGGCGCGAAGGCCAGGACATTCCCTGGCGGGCCGCTGTTGCTCGTGGCTCCGACGCCAATGTAGAGCTGACCATCGGGGCCCTGCGCGATCGAACCAATTGAGTGTTGTCCCAGCTGCAAACCGTCGAGCCTGATGCTCTGGCTCGTGAAAGCAGTTCCGTTAAAGCCTTGGAAGACAGTGATCCTGGCGCTACCCGGGGTGGTGACTGATGCCACGTAGAGGCTGTTCCCGACCCAAGCCAGACCAGTCGCCGCTACCCCGCTCACTACGTGGAGCGGCTTCCCGCCAGGCGGTATGTACCAAACCCCGTTCGTCGGGCTCGTGCTGCCCGTTTGCGATGTGAACCACAGGCTTCCGTGCTGGTCGAAGGCGATGGTCACCGGGGCGGTGAGGCCCGACGCCACGACAGTTGGCCGTGGGGCGTGGAGGGGAGGTTCGGCGGCGGCCGAGGCCGGGGCGCTCCCGAGTGAGAAGGACGCGAGACAAGACATGGTCGCGGTCAGCACTGCGCACATGGCCACTGCAGACTTCAACCCGGACACTGAAGCGAACCTCCTTGTAGTGGGGCGGATCCCATCCCTTACAGGTCGTGCTCTCCCGTAGGGGCCATTCCTCCCCGACCCGAACTACAGGTCAAATGGCGGTGGATTGGAACGGGGCTCGCACGACGTTCCAGTACGTCGCCTGGTTGATTCCAACTCATGATCACCGACTCATTCGCGACCATCAGTTCGAGCATTGTGCGTAATCGCTCTTAGCGCGCACTCTGGTCGTCTGGCGACAGACCTAACACGTTTCGGATCGTGTCTGCGGAGAGGTCGGTTTTCGACACGAACTCGATCGAGCGCGCGGTGGGCAACGCCTCTCCCAGGTCGCCCTCCGGGTAGCTCGAAATTAGGATTACACGTGGGAGGTCTTCGCGTTCCAGCCCTGCGATTTTACGGGCCAGGTTCAACCCGTTCTCCTCGCCGAGGTGCACGTCGATCAAGACCACGTCAGGATGCAGCTCCGCCGCTCGTTCTACCGCCTCCGCGCTGTTGGCGGCCATTCCGACGACGCTGATCCCCTGCTGCTCGAGCAAACGGCGAGCCGTCTCGAGGAATTCAGGATTGTCGTCGACGAGTAAGCAGCGGAGCGTCTCCACCCACCAAGCATGGCAGTCGAGGCCGCCTGCCGCATTGAAGCTACCGGGAAGCTGCCGCATTGAAGCTACCGGGAAGCTGCCGCATTGAAGCTACCGGGAACTGCCGCATTGAAGCTAGCTGGAACCCTGAAACGCCGACCACGAACGCGATCGGAACGGAGGCGACAACGAAACGTGGCGGTCGGCGGGAGACGCCAAATGCAAACCCGATTTGGCCAGGGATTTGGAAGTCATGCCTTGCTAACATTTCAGAGTGTCTGCGACGACGCGCGTGGTGGTGTCCGACGACGATGTGCTCCTCCGCGAGGGGATTGCCAGCCTCCTCACGAGCCGAGGCTTCGAGGTCGTGGGCCAGGCGGGCGATCCGACGGAGCTGATCGATCAGGTGCGCGACCTGAAACCCGACCTTGTGATCGTCGATATTCGGATGCCGCCCACCTTCACAACCGAGGGCCTCAGCGCGGCCCGGATCATCCGCGCGGAACTGCCCGAGATTGCGATTCTGGTCCTCTCGGCCCACGTCGAGGTCGATCAAGCCACCGATTTGATCAGCAGTGGCCAGCGGAGCGGGTACCTGTTGAAATCACGTATTACAGACGTCGACGAATTCGTCGATACGTTGGGGCGCATCGTCCGTGGCGGAACCGTCGTTGACGCGGCACTCGTGCAGGAACTCGTTGCAGCGCGCCACGTACATGAGCCGCTCGACCTCTTGTCGCCCCGTGAGCGTGAGGTGCTTGCACACATGGCACAGGGACGGTCGAACGCCGGCATCGCACACCAGCTTTTCGTGTCAGAGGGAACTGTCGAGAAGCACGTTCGTAGTGTTTTGCTCAAGCTCGATCTCCCCGAGACCGGGGACGACCACCGACGAGTGCTCGCCGTGCTCGCCTTTCTCGACGCGCGCTGAGGCCACTCCAGCGCGGCCGAGCCAGGGGCAACCCGGACCCAATGCTCGCGCTCGGTAGTGCCAGCCCCGTTACGTCTCTCACGGTGCCGGAGTACCCTCCACCGGCGCATCATGCTCGGAGTCGCCAATTGGGACCGATCCGAAGCGTCGCCGGTACAGCAGATAGGCAACACCTCCTGCGAGAAGCGGGAACCAGTAAGAGGCCAACCGGTAGGCAAGGGTTGCCACGACTGCTCGCCCGCCACTGATGCCCGCCAGCACTAACAGGCCGCTCAAGCTTGCCTCGACGATGCCGAGACCTCCCGGGGTGATGGGCACCAGCGCGATGATCTGAGCGGCGGCGTAGGCCAGGAGCACTAGCGACGGATTGGGATCGCTGCCCGTGGCGCGGAGCGCGCAGAGAAGGCACAGAAAATCGAACCCGATGCGGCCCCCGACGAGCAGCACGGCCCGACGCCAATCCCTTCCCAGCACCGACCGGATCTGGTCCCGCTGGCTCAGGAGTCGTTGGTCCAGGCCAGTGATCTTCTTATGACGTCCCCAGGACTCATTCCAGAGCCATTGCAGGGCCCGCCCGACGATCGCCAGAGGAGGGTCTGTTGCCAAGACCACCACGCCCCCGACCACGAACAGAGCGAAGCCTGCCAATCCGAGGAGCGCTGCATGCAGCAGTCCGGGCCGCACAGCCGCCCCGCCGGCGATGGCAGGCAGGGCGAAGATCGGAAGGGCGAGGAGTCCGCCGATCCCAAGCAGCGAGGCGGCCGTCAAGCCACCGGCAGCGGTGTCGGCATTGATCCCGGCGCGGGCCAACATCTTGAATTGGACTCCGGCGCCGGCGGCATCGCCGCCGGGCAGCACGGCGGTGACGGCGTTGCCCACGAGTCCCGCTGCTACCACCGCGAACCATCCGCGAGTTCGCAGGACCAGCCGCTGCAGGCCAAAGTTGCAGGTGAACGCGGCCACCTCGGCGGCAAAGGCTCCCACGAGCCAACCAGGCCCCAACGTCGACAACTCGGGCCACGCCCCGATGACCCGGCTGAGGCTCGGGAACACAACGTAAAGAGCGACCCCTGTGATCAACAGGCCGATCACTCGCGTTGCCAGGCTGATCGCTGGGCGACGCGAGCCCGGCTCAGGAGGCGGCGTCTTCACCGCTGGCTCTGTGGACTCCTTGGCGTTGCCGTCACTCATGGGAAGGCCCTACGGTCGAATCGGGTACCTCGGAGTCCTGCGGGGTGGAATGCTCTGTGACTCAGCTCAACGCTTGGGAAAGCGCGTCTCCCGCGTCGTGCGTTCTGGCGGCGAGGACCAGGCTTGTCACGCCATAGGCAAGGCTGAACAAACCGAAGACCTCGGCCAGTGCGACGGCACCAATGTGGGGTCGGGCGAACAGCACCACGCCTAGGAGAATCGAGAGAAGCCCACCCAACCCGTAGAGGGCGCGCTCGCCGGCATCCTCGCCTGACTGGAACGCCATGGCCAATTCGATGACGCCTGAAACGATGGCCCAGGCGCCGATCCATATCGTCAAGACCCAGGCGGTAATGCCTGGCCAGGCGAGGGCCACCACACCAGCCGCGACGTCAATCAATGCCAGGAAGAGGTGGCCTGCCACCGGTCCTGCTGAGTCGCTCGAGAAGGCGCGCGCTCCTTGTATGAACGCATCGCCGAACGCCAATATGGCGAAGATGATCACGACGGCGAGGATCGTCACACCTGGCCAGATGATGGCCGTAATGCCGACCGCCAGAGCCAAGAGACCACGCCAGAGGAACGAGGACGACAGTGAATTGAACATTGGAGGCCTTTCTTTTCTCTTTGCTTGGGGATTCGATACTTGGCTCGTTGACCCAACGGGCGACTCACCGATTCCACTGTGAACCGGTCCGCCTCTTGCAGAATCACGCGTCCGCGTGCTTGTCCCCAGCTCGCCCGAGCAGTACAACTTTCCGAGAGCAGAGTTCACGAGCTGCCCGTGACGTGACAGAGACGGACGGTTGAAGGCATGAACAAGTGGTTGACCCAGCGAGCACAGTTGAGAGATCAGCTCGAAGAACTTCTCGCCAGCTTGGGTCCCACCGATACCGACGTTGCCGCCACGTTGGCCGCTTCCGGGGTGAAGGGATATCCATCCAGCAACCGCGGGAGCGCCATTGCGCGCTATCTGAACGCTGTCGTGGCCTTCGACCACCGGGTTGCAGCCGTCCTTGTGAGCAGTCACGATGTCAGCATCATGTGCACTCATTGGTGGGTTCCCGACGTGGTAGTCGCGACTCCAGCGAGCGTGCGTCGCTTCATCGTTCGGTTCGACTGCCTGGATTTCGCCGATCTGTTGGCCCTCCCGGCAGATCCCGGGCAGACCTACCGTTCAGAGTCCGGTTGACACTCTGTCGGGGTTCTCGATGATCAAGCGGTTGATTTATCCGAGACCGGTCACGGTCTGCAGGAGCACAATGAATGACAGGATCCCAACCACGGAAACGCATGCGGTGGCAACGACTCGAAAGATCGTTCCGTTTGCTGCGGCTCCGAGCACCGACTTGCGGTTGGCCAGGATCAACACGTAAGTCAAGAGCAGGGGGGTGATGATCCCATTGAGAACCTGTGCGTTGACGACGAGAGAGACCAGATTGCCCGGCGCTAGGGCGATGCCGGCACCCACGACAATTTGAAGGGTGAAGAGCCCGTAAAAGAGCGGGGCTTCTCTGAAGCTTGCCGATACCGAACGTGTTGTCCCGGTTGCCTCGGCGACGGCGTACGACGTGGACAGCGGCACCACGGAGGCGGCCAGCAGCGACGCTCCGAGCAATCCAGCCGCGAAGAGCTGCGGAGCAAACCGTCCAACCGCCGGCACGAGGGCCTGAGCCGCCTCTCTGGCGGACTGCAGGGGCCCGGTACCACCGACAGCCGCCGCCGTGGCGATGATGATGAAGATGCTGACGAGGTCGCTCCAAATGGCTCCGCTCACCGTGTCGATCCGCTCCGACCTGTAGGTGGCTGGCCTGACGCCCTTGTCCACCACTGCGGACGCGACGTAGAACTGCATGTAGGGCGTGATAGTCGTGCCGATTAGAGCAACGACGAGAAACAGAAATGCGTGCGTTGCGAGAAAATGCGGGAGAAAGAGATTGCTCGCCACCTGCTTAATCCCAGGATGGGCCAAGAACGCAGCAATGGGGTAGGCAAGAAACGCCAATCCCAAGATCAGGAACAACCGCTCTGCCTTCGAATACGAGCCGAGAACTGTCAGCCCCCACACGACGACCGCCGCTATCGGGACGGAGATGTAGACCGAGACTCCGAGGATTTGCATTGCCGCTCCAACGCCGGCGAACTCGCTGACCGTGAGCCCGGCATTCGCGATGAGAAGGAGCACCATTGCGAGGGTCGTGCTCCGAATCGAGAACTGCTCGCGAATCAGCGCGCCCAGGCCTTCGCCTGTGTAGGCACCGAGCCGTGAACACATCTCTTGGACGACAACCAGAGCAACCGTGATCAAGAGCATGACGAAGAGCGTGCGGTACCCGAACTGAGCACCTGCACTGGCGTAGGTGAGGACGCCGCCGGCGTCGTTCCCCGCGTTGGCGGCGATCAGGCCCGGGCCGAAGATCGCCAGGATGGCTACAATGCGAACCAGCCAACGGTGGCGCTTCCATGACTTGCTCACCGAGCGATTCCTCTGCGCCACCGTGCTGCTCATTGCGGCCTCTCAGGGGGCAACAGCGCCAAGAGTCGGGCCCGGTCGTTGTCGTCGAGTTCGCTCAATAGGGCCTCGAGCTTGACGGGCTCGAGCTCGCGTAGCGCCTGGGCCACCTCCGACGGCTCGGCAAGTGCTGCGAGTTGCGCCTGCTGGGTGCGGTTGAGGTCCCCCAGGAGCGCTGCGACCTCCTTTGCGCGGAGCCTGTGGAGGTCCGCAGCCGGTGACGCCAGTTGAACGCTGCTTCCGGTCACGCCGGCCGACGCGGCTGGGCGATTCGGGTCCACGCTGGACGTCTCGTCGAAGCGCGGCACGAACGCCTGGAGATCGGCCCAATCGATGAAGCGGTCAGGTGTCGGTCTCGCCCAACGCTGCGGGAGTAGCCGACGAAAAAGCCCCCATTGACCGACGTCGATCCCGGCGAGCTCCCATCCCTTGACCCAGTTGACGAGATAGACGTCAGCGGCGCGGACCACCTGGACTCCGGTCACGTCCACGAGTTGACGGTCGAGGACATCGCGTGCCAGTGCGACGTCCCCATCGCCCCGAACCGGGGTTCCTACGACGAGCTCCGACGACCGCAGGCGGGCGCCTGTCTGTTCCAAGACGATGTCGCGCACAGCGATGAAGGCGTAGCCCTTTCGGGCGTCGGCCAGTATGCCGGTGACGAGGGGATGGGTGGCACCGGTGTCCCACCGGACCACGACGTCGTTCATCCGGCTCACGGTCGTGCCCTGGGGGTCCCGGATCGGACGTCCGACCAGCTGAGCAAGTGAGATCAGCTGACCCGAGAGCGCTCGACGAACGGCGAGGTGGTCACGCACATTCTCTGCGGGCTTCTTCCATTGCCGTGCTGAGGGGCCCTGGGTCCGCTTCCGGCCCGGGAGTCTCATGGGAGGCGTTGATGCGGGAGAGCCCCAACTGGTTGAGCGCCCCCTGCGCACAGATGCTGACCGTACGTCACCAAAGTCACCGCAGCCTCCCAGCAGGCCTGGCACCGGAACCCCACATACAGCGGAGTGCCCTCGACCTGGTTCAATTCTTGCTCCGTCATGGGCCTCCCGTCGAACCGCGCCTGAATGTCACTGCGCAGGACGCGTTGACCGAAGCAGTTTCGCTCGGAGAACCCCCACAGGACGACGTCGTACAGAACGGGGGAGATCAGCTCGGCGTTCCAACTCTGCGGGTGCGGGGATTGGGACCACCGGCACGGAGCAGGCTCCTGAGGGTTCATTTCTAGGGACATCGACGCTCCGGTCTCAAAGTCTGTCTCACACTTTGTTGTTGCTTCGTCGCCCCATCGGACAACACGGGGCGATCCATCGGCCATCCGCTGGGACCCTGCATGGGGGAAGTCCCGGGAGCCCCGCTCCGTGTTTGCCGTACGGAGCGGGGCAGGCCCTGAGACCGCCAGACAACACCCAGGGAATGGGCGTCGCTCTAAAGAACGACGACGAGCCGATTCTCGACGTCAGTAACGCCCGGCGCACGCCAGGCGGTGTCCACTGCCTCCGTCATGGCGTACCAAGAGCCGACCGTTCCGTCGAGGTAGATCGTGTTGTCGACACCACTGGTGACCACAATGTGAGAGTCGTCGATGATGGCGTGGCGTCGGAACGCTTTGTTGATGCGGTCAGCGACGTCACTCGGCATGGCGCCCTTCGTGAGCGTAATTTCGTTCGTCACGCCCAAGACACCATCGACCCGGCTCACTGCATGGTGCGCAGCTTGCCGCTGGTAATGACGGCGGACCTCTCCGCTCAGTGTGACCCAGCCGTCAACAACGGTCACACTGACCGTCCCCTTCGGGACGAATCGGTCCCGATCCAGCGCATCGACGCAGTTGGCGGCGACATCAGCGTCAGCGATTGCATCGCCGACGAGACCGACCAGCAGCTCATTGTCGACGGACTTCACGCCGCTGACGCTCCAGGCGTCATCTGTAGCCAGGATGGTGTCGTAGTACGTGTCCACCGCACCAGTGAGCGTGACGTCGCCGTCGTGTGCCTTGACGATGACTCGACTGTTGTCAAAGAGAGGATCCCAGTCAAGCTCTTCCTGTACGTCGGACTCCAAAATGTTGTTTGGTTTGTGCATTGTCTCCCTTTCGCTTGCAGGTGTACCCCTATCCTCCGATTTTTGGGGCCTGGTCAACATCACGCGAACGGGTTATTCACTTGAGTGCGCACGAAGCAAACATCGTCAAGCCCGCAAGCATCGGTGTCCTCGGACCGGGAGTGGCGTGTTGGCCGATCGGCCGGTCAGTAACTCGTCCTGGGCCTTCGCTGCGCTTCCCGAACTCACCGCTCGGAAGGGGAGCTCCGGTGGCCTGTTCTGAGTCGGGGAACGGAGGCTGTTATCCGCTACAACAGCCAATGGGTGCGTCGACGGTTTCCAACTGGGATACGACTCAGGGTTGATATGCAAGCGACAGCGGGTGTCAAGGAACGATGATCAGCCGGCTTGTCACCTTACGAACGCCCGGTGCCAGGTAAGCCGTCCCCACGGCCTCGTCCATGGCAAACCGGTCGGGGACGGTGCCGTCCAGACAGATGGTATGACCGCATTTCGTGACCTCGATCAGGGACTCATCAACGATGGCATTGCGCTTAAACGCCATTCTGATCCGGTTGACCACATCGCTCGGGATCGGTCCGGAAGTGAGGGTGATGCGATCCGTCAATCCGAGGACCCCATCCACCTGCCGGACGGCGTGTTCGGCGGCTCTCCGCTGAACGTGGTGGCGGACCTCCCCCCTCAGCGTGACCCAGCCGGCACGGACAGCCACACTCACCGAACCGTGGGGGACGAACCTGTCTCTGTCCAGGGCGGTCGTGCAATCAGTGGCAACAGTCTCATCGAACGTGGCTTCGCCGAGGCCGCCCACAAATAGCTGATTGTCCACCGTGGTCACTCCTCCCACGCGCGACGCATCCTCATCTGCCAGCACGGTTTCGTAGAAGGTGGGGACGACTCCGCTGAGGGTCACCTTGCCATCATCGGCGTGCACGACGATGCGGGTTGCGTCCAAAAGGGGATCCCAGCCGAACTCACCTCTGACATCGATCTCCAGCAGATTGTTCGGCTTATGCATTGTGGGCCTCCCGAATGGTTTCGACGCACCACCTCGGATCGCCCGCAAGCGAATGGATGTGTCGACTCGCAATGGTTGAATGTCCCGAAGCGACGTTGAGAACGTCAATTCGGACGTGACGATTCTCCGGGAGCGCGACCCATGGCGCCGCACGGGCCGACGCTCACCGGAGGTCGTCAGGCACTCAGGGGGGGACTGGTGCCTCTTGGGAACGATGAGATGTCCTACGGAAAGACGACGAGCCGATTCACGACGTCGTTGACCCCTGGTGCGTCCCAAGCGGTGTCCACCGCTACATCCATCGCGTACCAGGAGCCGACCATACCGTCGAGGTAGACGGTGTTGTTGCTGGCGGTGACCTTGATGCGGGAGTCGTCAATGATGGCGTCTCGTCCGAAGGCTTTGTTGATGCGGTTGGCCACGTCACCAGGCATGACGTCCTTGGTGAGCGTGATGTCGTTGGTCACACCCAAGACACCATCGACCCGGCTCACCGCGTGGTGGGCAGCCCGCCGCTGGTAGTGGCGGCGAACCTCGCCGCCGAGAGTGACCCAGCCGTCGACGACGGCCACGCTGACCGCTCCCTTGGGGACGAATCGGTCCCGGTCCAGAGCTTCGCGGCACTTGGAAGCGATGTCCGCATCCGCTATCGCGGCGCCGACCAACCCGACCAGTAGTTCATTCTCGACGGACGTCACGCCGCCGACGCTCCGGGCATCCTGTGTCGCCAGAAGGGTGTCGTAGAAGGTGTCCACCGTTCCGGTGAGTGTGACGTCTCCGTCGTTCGCCTTGACAATCACTCGGCTGTTGTCAAAACGAGGATCCCAGTCGAGTTCTTCCTGAACGTCGGACTCCAACAGGTTGTTTGGCTTGTGCATTGTTTTCCTTTCACATGGATGTGAGGTTGGATCCAAGTCTCCGACGTCGTGTCCTGACTGACATCACGCGATCAGCTGATTCCGCAACTCAAGAGGTTCCGATATCCGTTGGGTCGAGCCCATCAGCCATCCCCGCCAGGTGATGCACGGAGGGTGCCTTTCACAAGAGACGAGATCGCGTGACGTGCTGGACCGTATGAGCGAGCAAGGGTGTCTAGGGAGGAGGTAACCGACTCGTGAAGAGCCACCACCGACTGACCGGGGCTGACAAGGACGAAATGAGTGCCGATGAATTCGCCTTTGCGTCACAACGCAAGGAACCTTTGATCGACGCCAATCACGTCCGAAATGCCGTGGCACGATTCGATCAAGTCAAGAGCGTGACTGACGAGGAGCGTGACCAGGCATGGAGACGCATTCAAGTCGCAAGCAAGAAGTACGGCGTGACGATCTCGGAAGGCAGTTGGCGTGAGTTGAGCCACGGCGGCAAGCCGACTCAGCAACCATAAAGACCCTCGATCCGATCGCCGTTCATCGTCTTCAAGGTGGGCAGACACTGCGTGCTGAACTCCACTCTGATCGACCTATGTCACTACGGTCGGTCCGACGATGCTGTCAGGCACGAGTGTGATCGGGTCAATCAGGGCTGTCGTTGAAGAAGCGATCGAATCTCGCCTGGTCCTCGAGGAACAGCCGGATTGCAGCTATCCCGCCCGAGGGACCGGGGGAGAACACAAAGAGCAGTTGGCCCTCGTATTCAGACAGCCCGCTCTGGAGATGAGTGTCGACGAGGGTTGACACGAGGTCGGTTCCCACCATCCAGTCGACCCATTTCAGCGCCTCGGAATCCGAAGCAAAGCCAAAGATTCGCTGGAAGTACTTGACGATTTCCCGACGTCCCGTGAAGGTACCAGCTACGGAGCTCCGACCAGGTACGTGGTAGGTCGCGTCGACCGCGAGTTCCACCGAGGCTGACTTTGTTTCTCGATCCGCCAATGCCATCAGGAAACGACGAACCTGGGCCAGCGCATCGGACCCAGACTGGTTCATCAACTCCTCCTCAGTTCACTTCCGACTGGACCAATGTAAGGAGGTTTCGCTCAACTCGCCCCGCCAGGCACGTGTCGAGAGTCACGAGAGCGGTGCAGACACAGTGGGATGCGGACTCAAAAGAACGAGGGGCGCCTGCTGGAAATGCAGAAGCTGACAGAGTCTCCATGGCTCTGTAGGCACCCACAAGGTGCAGGACTGCCGACGCCAGCGACCCTTCCCATTCTGAGTGGGTTGTGGACGCACCATCCTCTTGATGGGTCGCCACTTGATCTCGCCGGATTGAGCCACCGAGCTCAACATGGGATCCCTGCGTCAGGGTTTCGGGCTCGGATTGCTCTCGGGGCTTCGACTCCATGGGAACTCCTGGAGAGTCACGCCCGCATCTCAAGGGCCGGCAGTACTCGGGTAGGCACTCTGATGCCTGGATCCGAGCTTGCGGTAAGAGCCGCCAGAATTCGAGGCTGCAGTAGTTCAGCTCTTCGAGGGCAGTGGAGATGACCTGGGCTGTGACCGCCAAGGTGGCCACTGGGCCGCGCTGTCGAGACGAATCACCCAGATCTTCGACGATTCCCTCCAGAATGTGAAAGCCGGAGACCAAGTGGCACACGGCATCCGCGACCTGAGATTCGTGGGCCATCGGCGTACCGAGTCCCATAACGTATTCATTGGCTGAGCTAGTCCCAGAGTCAGGGCCGAGCGGCTCGGCCACCTGCTTGCCGGGGTCCAAAGTCAGCAATTGCTCATTCACTCCCTGACGCATTGTCGGAAAAACCTTTCCGTGGTCTTGCCCCACTGAGATCTTTTGGTGCCTGTCGGCATTGGAATGGCTTAGGCGGATTGCTGGCGTCGCGTCACGAACACAACCGACGCGGCTGCGATCGCAGTCGCGCCCAAGAGGACAAGCGGTACCAATCTCCCTCCTTCGGCACTGTCGTGTGCCCGTTCAATGCTTCCCAGTACGCGGCCCACGGAGTCGAGGACACTCTCGGCCTTTTCGACTCGACCCTCCAGTACCTTCATACGAACGTCGAACTCACCTGATGACATGTGATTTCCCCTTTCTGAGTTGTGTTCTCTGTCGTCAATTTGGTGTCGATCGTCTACCAATGTCCGCTGAACGGCATCCCGTGTCCGCGTAAATGACGCCGATAATGGGGGAGGCCCCGCCGCGGGATGAAGTCCTCGAGGGCTGGTTACGATTCCAGCCACCAGGGAGCTGTCGATTTCCCGTCCACAGAATGTGGTTTCCGTCGCTCAGAGGCAGATGTCTTTGTGAGATCTACGGGCGCGTGACGAAGGGTCTCACCCGGGAGGTCGCCTACGGGAGGTGGCACAAACTTCCGACCCGGGTAATAAACGGCGTGAGAGCCCCCCCCCCCCCCGGAGGGCCCATAGGCAATAGCTGCCTATTGAAGCTACCTGGAATGGGGGTTTGCCTGCTTACCCGACCTGGAATTGGCGGCTGACGGCGAAGACACCGCCGTTCCTGGGCGCGAGAGTCGATTTATGGTCACAAAAGAGCTATTGAGAGCCGATCGGCACACGGCGCCTGCATATCAGGGGGAAGGCGACATGCGGCGAGACGTCGCACGGATTATTGCCGGTGAATCTCCTAGCCATGCCGTGCGGCAGGAGATCATCGACTCCTGGCGGCATTCAGCCGCGCTCGGCCTGAGCCCCGACCGTTTCGACCTCCCTTTCGTGAGCCCCAGCGAAAAGGACGCCCGGCTGGCTCAGGCAGCGATGCCGGTTGTCGACCGGTTGGGTAGCGACCTTGCTTTCACCGAAATCAGTGTCGTCCTGGTGGGGGATCGTTGCCGAGTGGCCGCCCGGAGAGCGCCTGGGCCGTTCCAGGAGGCAGAGCTCAACGAGCTCCTCCTTTTGCCGGGCTACGTGTGGGATCGAAGGCATGCGGGGGCGAACGGTCTTGGCATCGCGTTCGCCACCGGAGCGCCATTCCTGGTCCACGGAGAGGAGCATTTCGCCGATGCTCTCACAGGACAGACGACCGCAGGTGCGCCGATACGTGATCTCCGCACCTCGCAAGTGCTGGGCGTGCTCGCCCTCGTCTGCTCGGCCGGAGTCGCCAACTCCTTGCTGCTGCCTATGGTCAGCCGGGCGGTGCGGGAGATCGAGCAACGGCTCCTGAACCGTTCCTCGGGGCTCGATCACCTCATTCAAGAGAAGTTCCTGGACGCTCGTCGACGCACGCGCGGCCCTCTGGTCGCCGTGAGTCGGGCCACTCTCCTGACGAATGCGGCAGCAGCTCGCCTTCTGCCCGCCTCAGACCGCTCCCGACTCTGGGATTTCGTATCCGCCAACCTGTGCGAAACCAAAGAGACAACACTACGATTCACCCTCGCTGATGGCCGTGCGGTCGGCGCCTCTCTGGAGGCGATACTTGACGGGCGGGAGGTTGCTGGAGTTCTCGTCCGCTTCGACGTCACTCCATACCAAGGTCCGTTGCCTCGTCGGACCCATTCATCAAAGTCTCTCCGTCCAACTTTCGGCTGGGACAGCGTCACCGAAGCAGAGCGCGCCGTCACCGAGCTGGTCGCGGATGGCCTCACCAACCGTGAGGTAGCCGCCAGACTGTTCCTTTCGCCCCACACGATCGACTCCCACCTGCGCCACATCTTTCGGAAGCTCGACATCAATTCCCGGGTAGAACTGGTCCGCATCGTGACGACTCGGAGCGTGGCCGATCGCTCACTGGTCTGTGCCGCTGATGTCGCTTGAGTCCATTCTTTGTCGGGTCTCCGCTCGGGCCCGAGCTCCTTCGTTGCGGGACCATGTCGAGCGAGCCGACCAATCACCAAGGATTCCATGGAGCCCGGAAGTGGGAGCGCCTGGTCACCTGCCCTTCTCTCGGCGAGGCCAGCGTGTCGTTGCCCAACGGCCGGAGATGGCCGAACGAATCAAGACGATCACCTTCCCAGCTCCGCCGTTGTCGGGTAGTAGCGCTTCATGAGCAAGGTCGCACAGGGACGACTCGGGATATCTGGCGTCTGTCCGCCTCGCCGGTGGTTCGCAGTGGCCCGCTGGGTTCCGGTCCAGCCGAGAATGAGGACAGGTTGATTCCCCGTGGCGAACGATCATGGGACGCAGAGTGCGGCGACGTCGGATGCCACCAATGCACCGTTGAAGCGGCCGCCCGTGTCGTCGAGGATCGCCGCGATCGGAGCGCTGCTGGTCTCCCTGGCCACGATGGTTGTCCTCATCATCTTCACGGCTCGAAACCTTCTGTATGTGGTGGCTGCGCTATTGGGAGGTGGAATCTCCATTTCGGCGATATGGATAGCGGCCACCAACAAACGATTCCGATGGTTGGCCACTGCTGCGGCCGTCCTGTTTCTGGCTGGCACCGTCGCCAGTTTGACGCAGGTAGGACGTGGTCTTATCGCGGTGGTTGTCGCCTTAGTCGGCATCCTGGCTGCGTCAATGCTCGGAACCCTGGCCTTGCGATGGGAGGTGAATCACGCCCTCACCGAGCGCTGGCACCCGGTAACTGCCGCTCGACACGGCGTCGTCCTTCTGAACCCGGTGTCGGGTGACGCCAAGGTCGCGAGGTTCCATCTGTTCGAGGAAGCGCAACGGCGTGGGATCTCGCCCGTGTTGCTCCAGTCCGGCGATGATCTGGAAGAGCTCGCCGAGACCGCGGTGAACCAGGGAGCGGACGTGTTGGGCATGGCCGGTGGCGATGGATCGCAGGCTGTTGTGGCGGCGGTCGCGGCCCGGCATCGAGTGCCCTTCGTGTGCGTTCCCGCCGGAACTCGCAACCACTTCGCGCTCGATCTCGGGATCGACCGCAACAACCCCATCAAAGCGCTGGATGCCTATGGGCCGGCTCGCGAAGCCAGCGTCGACCTGGCGGAAGTGAACGGTGTGGTCTTTGTCAACAACGTGTCGCTCGGCCTCTACGCGGAGTTCGTGTCATCCGATCAGTACCGCCAGGCTAAGCGCCGAACCGTCGCGAAGATGCTGCCCGAGGTACTAGGCCCGGGCGCCACACCGTCTGGTCTGACGCTTGAAGGCCCAGAGGGACCAATCATGGATGCGCAAGTCGTCGAAGTCTCCAACAATCCGTACACCCTGTGCAGCGTGATCGGGTTCGGTTCGCGTCCCTGGTTGGACTCTGGCGCTCTCGGGGTGGCGTCGCTGACAATCAGGCATCCGTCGGACGTAAACCGTCTTGTTGCCTTGGAGATCGGCGGTCATCCCGAGCGGTTCGAAGGCTGGCGTCAGTGGTCGGCCGACCAGCTCCAAGTTCGAGGAGGGGGCGAGCTGGTCGCCGCCATCGACGGCGAGGCACGGACGCTGAAGCCTCCGTTGGCCTTTGCGATTCGGCCGCGCTCGCTGCGGGTACGGATCGCCGATGGGCAGCCGGGGGCCTCCCCGGCGTTCCGACAGGCCCCCGTCGGGGTGTCCACGCTGACGGGTCTGTTCCGGGTGGCACGTGGCCGGTCGAGCGGGATTGTGGTCCGCCCTGGGACGGATGCACAGTGACGACGCCCGACCGATCCGAGCGGCTCTGGCGCACCCCTCCCGGCGGCGCCTTTCGGCGCCTGCCTGAGGAGGTCGACGCTCTCGACCACGCGGTCTCTACCGCCGTAGCCTGGACACCGACGCCAACGATGGACGTGCTCATGGCCCGGCTCTCGGAGGCCGCCAACTACTCGGGTCTGTGGTTCGCGATTGCCGGCGTCATGACGCTGGCAGGTGGTCGGACCGGCCGAGATGCAGCAGCTCGAGGACTTGCGGCGATCGGTATCGCCTCTGCCGCGGCCAACCTGGCAGCGAAGAACCTGCTTCCCCGGAGCCGGCCCGACCACTTGGGCGTCCCTGTGACGCGCCACGCTCGAATGCCGACATCAGGGTCGTTCCCCTCAGGCCACACGGCTTCTGCCTTCGCTTTCGCCACGGCTGTGACTGCAGATTTTCCCATGCTTGCGCTCCCTCTCTACGGCGTGGCCACCGCCGTGGGCTATAGCAGGGTCCACAACGGCGTGCACTACCTCAGTGACGTCGAGGGCGGTGCGGTCCTGGGCCTTGCCGTTGGCACGGTCGTCCGGGAAGTAGCGCTGCGTCGCCCCAGACGCCTCGGGCGCGGTGACAAACGACAACACAGAATTGGCGGACTTGCGTGATGCCCATGGAGCCAGACCCAGACAGGCTGATTGGTGAAACTCGGGGTCGTAATCAGCGCTCGTAAGAGTGTTGGTGTCGTCACCCGACACGTCGTGAAGGAGAGGACTGTGGACGATCGAGGTAGCGGTTGGGTGCTTTTCGCTGGAATCACGCTGGGCATCGCAGGAGTAATGCGGATCTTCGATGCCATCTGGGCCTTCAACTACAGCGGGCGCCTGCCCGATGGCCTCCAGGGCGCGGTCTTCGGCCAGAGCCTCACGACGTATGGCTGGATATACCTCGTCGAAGCCATCCTCTTGATCCTCTGCGCGGCAGCGGTTTTGGTGGGCTCGCAGGTCGGTCGATGGGTTGGCATCGTGGCGGGAGCTCTCGCAAGCATAAGCGCTATTTGGCTGATGCCCTTTTTCCCTGTCTGGGGGATCGTCTATCTCATCTTGGGCGTGCTCGTCGTGTACGCGCTCGCGGCATACGGAGGCGAACCCGCAGCAGTGTGAAAATCCGTCTGCCTTCGAAGCCGAACCCGGGTGAGGAGTCGCGAGGGATTCCAACTCTTCTGATCGAGAGGAAAAGCGAATGACCGAGACCGTAACCACCGGAGGAGTTGTCGGACTTGGCGGCTCCGACGACACTCGGACCTTGTTCGGGCAGACGATGGAATACGTCGCGGCCACGGTGGGTCTTTTCGCACTGGGAACGTACCTCGGCCGGTCCTTGCCTGACGGCTGGGGTTGGGTGTTCTTCCTGGCCTCATTCGGCTGCTTGATTGCCATGCGGTTCGCCGTTCGACAAGGCGGTTCCTCGGCGATAGGCCTGCTCCTCAGTTTTGGGTTTCTCATCGGTCTGGCGACGGCACCGACCGTCGCCTACTACGCCAGCACGAACCCCCAGGTGCTGTGGCAGGCAGGTGGGGCAACCGCCCTGTTCATGGCCGGGCTCGGCGCGGCGGGCTACGGCAGCCGGCGGGATTTGTCAGCGCTGGCACGCGTTGGCTTTTGGGCGCTCGTCGTCCTCATCGGATTCGGCATCATCACAATCTTTGCCTCGGTTCCTAACGGATCCTTGATCTACGCCATCGCCGGACTGGTGATCTTCACGGGGCTGACCCTGTTCGACTTCCAACGGCTACGGAGTGGGGGCAGCTCTGATACCGCTCCGCTCATGGCCGCCTCGATCTTTCTCGATGCGCTCAACGTGTTTCTGTTCTTCCTCAATATCTTCGACAGGCGGAGCTGAACGTGTCTGGGAACACGACTTCACGTGATGCCAGGCGGTTCAGTCTGAAGCAGACGGTCGTAATGCTCTCGGATCGGCCCGACGTAGCCGCTCACCTCGCCTCAAGCGGGAAATGATGTTCTTCTTTTTCTCAAGTCGTCTGGGGTGCCTGGGTTCCATCGCTGTCTCGGTCATCGTCACGGCCATACTGCTGCTGATCTTTCACCCTTGGTCCTGATGATCATCACCCCGAACAGTTCGCTGTTTTCGCGCCGTGGCATCGTCGGTGCGGTGATCCCTGTGCCCTCCATCTGGCGAGGAATTCAGGGGGGAGGCGTTAGGGCCAGGTGGTCCTTGGGTCACGAGGAAGTCAGAGTTAGCATCCTAGAAAGCGGATTTCCGATGGAGGCGACCCGAGGTGATGACACCACCGAGGAGAGATCAGGCAGGGTTCCGGATTTGTGGCCAAGCCTTGATTTGTCAGGACGTGACCCCCACGCGCAGGCGGGGTGCCGCTCTCGTACCGGGCTGATCTAACGATGGGCGCCGACGAGCAGGGTCCAGCTTCTAGCGGAACCGGCTCCAGACGGACGCGGGTTCTCCGGTGGGCCGACATCAAAGCGGTTCCCTTACGCACGATCCTGATCTCCGTGGGAATCGTCGTCCTCGTTTACTTGACGGGCCAACTCCTCTACCGCCTGCGTGACGTCGTGCTACTCGTGGTAGTCGGGTCGTTCGTGGCGCTCGTTCTAAACCCTGCCGTTGTGGCACTCCAGCGGTGGAAGATAGGTCGTCGGGGTCTTGCTGTTGCCGTTGTCACGTTCTCGGCGCTAGTCATCTTCGTGGGTCTGGCCTTTGCGTTCGGCTACCCCCTGGTCAACAGCCTTACCCATTTCGCGAATGCGCTGCCCTCCTATGTGAACAAGGCTCAACACGGAAAGGGCTGGGTCGGTCATCTCGTCCGCAAGTACCACGTCGAAGCATGGGTGCAGAAGAATTCACCCAAGATCACGAGTTTCGCGGAAACCTTAGGGAAACCGGCCTTGTCGCTAGGTAAGGGCGCGTTTGCGATCCTGGCTGAGTTGGCGGCGACGTTCGCGTTCGTCATTATGCTCCTCGTCGAGGCTCCGAAGATCCGTACCAGTCTTTTGAATACGTTGTCTCCGCAGCGGGCGACGAGGTACGCGGAGATCGGCTCAAAAGTCAGCAGCTCAATCTCGGGATTCGTTTTGGGGGACTTCCTGACCTCGCTGATAGCAGGCACTGTGATTTTTGTGACCCTCGCTATCCTCGGCGTGCCTTACGCCCTCCTCTTTGGGCTCTGGGTCGCCCTCGTCGACTTCCTTCCGCAGATCGGTGGGGCGCTGGCAGGCATCCCGACGGTGCTGTTCGCCCTTGCTCATTCGTTGACCGCAGGCGTGATCACCCTGGTCGTCTTCCTTGCCTATACGTTCTTGGAGAACCACTTCTTGAACCCGGTCGTCATGGCTCGGACCGTCAAGATCAACCCACTCCTTGTCTTCGTAGCGGTCCTCGTCGGAGCTGATATCGGTAACTGGCTTGGCGGCCTCTTTGGCGGCTTCGTCGCCGTGCTTCTTGCCGTTCCGATTGCCGCTTCGCTCCAGGTTGTGATCGTCGAGATCTGGAGAGCGACGGCGTCAACGCCTCCAGTAGAGGGAGGGCCAACGCCCAGCGCGTCCTCCTTAGGAGATAAGTAGATGACTGAGCCACGACTTCAAATCGTGTCCGAATGAGGAGGCTGTCTTGACCCCTGAGTCCCCACTGATGGTTGAGAGCCGCGAAGAACTTGTGTTTCTCCTCGGCGAGGCCTGCGAAATTGAGCATGGCCTGATGTGTGAGTACCTCTATGCGCAGTTCACATTGAAACGCGGGGTAGAGGAGGGCCTCACTCCCGAACAGCTGACTCGGGTTCAGGCCTGGGAGACCTCCCTGATCGACATCATCAAGCAGGAGATGCTGCACCTGGCTCTGGCCACGAACATCCTGACCGCCGTCGGGGCAGCTCCTCACCTCGAGCGGCCTAACTTTCCGATCTCGTCCCGCTGGTATCCGTCGGGGGTGCAGATAACGCTCCTGCCTTTCGGTGAACAGGCGCTTCGACATTTCATGTATCTCGAGCGTCCCGAGGGCATGGCGTTGTCGGACGCTGAGTCCCTAGTCCCGACCCAGGAAGCCGAAGTCCGACGCATCGATGTCGAATCGCTCCTCGCGGTTCCCCAACCGTGGCAGACGGTCGGCCACCTCTATCGGGGCATTGCTGCTGGTCTCTCCCATCTGTCAGAGCGCTACGGCGAAAGCGCGGTCTTCATCGGCCCACCGGCCGCGCAGGCCACTACCGAGATCTTCGAGTGGGAGGAGTTGACCGCAGTTACCGACCTCGCCTCCGCTCTCCGAGCGATTGATCTCATCGTCACACAAGGTGAGGGAGTGAGCGGGGATTGGGTCGATGCACACTTTGGAAAATTCGTGGGGATTCTTGAGGACTTTCTGTCCGTCAAGGCCGCCAATCCAAACTTCAATCCTGTGCGGCCCGTCGAACCCGCCTATGTCCGGCTGCCGCCCGATGTCGATTCGGGAGCACTTATCGAGGAAGCGCTCACGGCGCAGGTTGCAGACTTCTGCAACGCTCTGTACGAGGTCACGCTCCAAGTGTTGTGCCGGTATTACGCCCATTTTGACGAAACTGCGGCTGAACTCGACACATTGGCCAGAACGGCTAAGCATTTGATGAACTGGGTCTTGCGAATTGTCGCATCGGAACTCACAAAGCTGCCGATCGGTCCTTCGCAGCCTGGTCACACCGCTGGTCCTACTCTGGAAGTCGTCCGTCCCGCGTATTTCGTTCTTCCCCATCGCGAGCCCGCCTGGAGGATCCTCAAAGAACGCCTCGACGTTCTGACAGAGACCTGCAGCGCACTCGCCCGCGAACCTGCGCTTCCCGGTCTCTCTGGGATTCCAGAGAAGCTCGCTTCTATGACTGCGGAGTTCGGCGCGCACCTTGAGGAGCGCGGTGTCAACTCCTAAGCACGATCGCGACCAGATAGGAGGGCGAGAATTGTGATGGAGCGGATTGGAGCGGAGAGCACGAGGCGCAGCAGATGAAGGTGACCGCCGCCCGGCTGGTTGAGCACGGCAAGCCCGTGCAGGTGGAGGTGGTCGACCTCCCCGAACCGGGCGAAGGTGAGGTGATTGTGGATCTGGCCTTCGCCGGTGTGAACCCAGTCGACCGTTACGGCGCCCTTGGGCGGGTGGCGGCCGACGGACCAGTGCCCCGCACGCTGGGGACCGAGGCATCCGGTTGGGTGAACGGGCACGCAGTGATGGTGGGGGGTCACGGGGTGGGGACCCGCCGTGACGGACTGTGGGCCACTCAAGCGATCGTTCCGGAGGAGTCCCTCATCGACATCCCTGAGGGCGTCCGTCTCGAACATGCGGCGGCAATGGGCGTGGCCGGAGCGACGGCATGGTGCACCGTTACCGAGGTGGCGAAGGTGACCTCGGAAGACAGGGTCCTGATTCTGGGCGCCAGTGGTGGGGTCGGGTCCATCGCGGTCTCGGTGGCCCGAGCTCTCGGGGCCACCGTATGGGGCCAGACCGAGACCTCGGGCAAAGCCAGTTGGGTACTCGACCGGGGAGCTGACCGGGTCGTATCAGCCGGCCCCGACGGCCTCGTCGACGCTGTGCGTGAGCTCCGGCCCACCGTGGTCATCGATCCTCTTGGCGACGGCTTCTTCGGCGCAGCTGTGGAGTCACTGGCTGAGAGAGGTCGGCTCGTCATCTTCGGAACGTCAGCGGGAGACCGAGGTGAGGTGCCGCTTCAGGCGCTGTATCGCAAGGGCCTCACCGTCTACGGCTACGGCGGTTTGCTCGACAATGACGAGACCAGGACCCGACACACCACCGAGGCTCTCGAAGCGGCGCGGGACGGCCGCCTCAAGGTGGTCGTCGAACGGATCATGGCACTGGGTCAAGTGAATGACGCACTCGGGCTTCTGGCCGAGCGCAACGTGCTGGGCAAGCTCGTCCTGGACCTTCGGGGATAGCCGGCGCCGGAGCCGGACTGATGGCTCAGCGTTTTTATGCAAGTGTTGCAGTCATCCCGCCATCAACCGGGATGACTGCTCCGGTGATGTAGCTCGCTCGATCGGAGCAGAGAAATGCCGCCAACTCGGCCACTTCCTCCGGCTGGCCACCTCGCTTAAGCGCTGTGCCCTGTACGAGCTGGGGATGCCGGGCCGCGGCACCCGGACCTCCAGACATCTCGGTCTCGATGAAGCCTGGGCAGATGGCAATGGCCCGAATGCCCTTGGAGCCGTATTCGACGGCTGCGGCCTTCGTGAGCGCGATGGCACCGGCCTTGGCGGCGGAGTACACGCTCACAGGAAAGGGCGTGGCGTTCATCCCCCCGGTCGATGACCAGTTGAGGATCACGCCACCACCTGTGGGGAGCATGGCTCTGATGCCGTGTTTGGTTCCGAGCATGACGCTTCTCAAGTCGGCATCCATGATGCGGTCGTACTCGTCCATGGAGACCTCGGCCAACTCTCCCGCACTGCCGATGCCGGCCACATTCAGGACGGCGTCGATGCGTCCGAAGGCGTCAAGGGCTGCCGCGAACATCGCTTCGACCTGATCCTCCTTGGTGACATCGCACTGAAACGGCACGACCGCCTCGCCAAGTTCGGCGGCCGTCTCCTCCTGGCGACCACTGATGTCGGCGGCGAGTACTCGAGCACCCTCGCGTACGAAAACTTTCGTCGACGCCCTCGCCATACCGGACCCTGCGCCGGTGATGATGACGAACTTGCCTTCTAACTCAGTCATTCCGCTCCCTCCCTGTTCACCCGTCCGACGCCGAGACTAGCCGATCGGCTACTATCGCAAGCCTGGTTGACGAAGCCACAGAGGGCTGTGCGAAAGCGCGAACGCTCGCTCCAGCAGGGAGAAAAGCGATGACAATGACCGACGTCTACTACGACCCCTACGACCGTGAGATCGACGCGGATCCCTATCCCGTCTATGCCCGGCTCAGAGAAGAAGCGCCGTTGTATTACAACGAAGAGCACAACTTCTATGCCGTCAGTCGCTTCGAGGACGTCCAGCGCGGGCTCCTCGACCGGCAGATCTTCAGTTCCGCTCGTGGCTCGGTACTCGAGTTCATCAAGGCAAACATTGAGATACCACCAGGGATAGTGATCTTCGAGGACCCTCCGCTGCACGATGTGCATCGCGGTCTGCTCTCCCGAGTGTTCACGCCGAAGAAGATGCTTGCCCTCGAGGAGAAGGTCCGAGAGTTCTGTGGAAGCGTTCTCGATCCCCTTGTCGGCGCCGGTGGTCTCGACTTCGTCGCTGACCTCGGGGAGCAGATCCCGATGCGCACGATCGGAATGCTTCTTGGTGTCCCCGAATCCGATCAAGAGGAAGCCCGCGACCGCGCCAACGCTTCGCTGCGAACCGATCCGGGCAAACCAATGGAGGTATCGGCAGACAACATCGGACAGGCGGATTTCTTCTCCGACTACATCGACTGGCGAGCGACCCATCCATCCGACGACCTGATGTCCGAATTGTTGTTCGTCGAATTTGAAGACGAGCACGGCACAACGCGAAAGCTCACCCGTGACGAGGTTCTCATGTATGTGAGCGTTGTGTCCGGCGCCGGCAACGAGACGACGAATCGTCTCATCGGTTGGATGGGCAAAGTGCTCGCAGAGCACCCTGATCAGCGTCGCCAGCTGACCGAGGATCGCTCCCTCATCCCCGATGCCATCGAGGAGCTTCTGCGCTTCGAGCCGCCCACGCCACACGTCGCCCGCTACGTCGCACACGACGTCGAACTGCACGACCGGACCGTGCCGGCCGGCAGCGCCATGATCTGCCTCACGGGTTCCGCCAACCGCGACGGAGACAAATACGTGGACCCCGATCGGTTCGACATCCATCGTGACATCGGTCAACACCTCACATTCGGCTACGGCATCCACTTCTGTCTGGGCGCTGCCCTGGCGCGGATGGAAGGTCGCGTCACTCTGGACGAAGTCTTGAAGCGGTTCCCACAATGGGAGGTCGATTGGGACAACATCCGACGAGCTCCCACGTCGACCGTGCGGGGATGGGAATCGCTGCCGGTCATCACCGCCTGACAGAGCACTCGTTGGTATCCCTCAAAGTACCGGCAGAGGTTGTCGGGTGAATAGCCGATCGGCTACCCTGCGTACGCCGAATCGAGGGAGGGAGAGGGTACGTGGACACATCGAGATACCGCGTCATCCAGTGGGCGACGGGTAACACCGGCCAGCGGGCCCTCCGCGAGGTGATCCGCTATCCGGCCCTTGAGCTCGTCGGGGTGCGGGTCTATGACGACTCGAAGAACGCCGTCGATGCGGGGGAGTTGTGTGGGGAAAGTGCAACTGGCGTCCACGCCACGACAGACCGCGAGGTTGTTCTCAAGCTCGAAGCGGACTGCTGCATTTACATGCCTCGAGCGACAGGCAGAGGCCAGACTCGAGCTGGGCTCAGCGAAGACGAGCTTGTCGAAGACGTAGTTGCGTTACTCGTTGCTGGTACAAACGTCGTTTCTACCTGCAGCGATCTGTTCGCCCGCGGAGTCCGTCTGAGCAGTTCCAACTTGGCCCGAGTCCTTGCGGCCTGCGAGAGTGGCGGCGCGTCGGTATGGGCAAGCGGGAGTGATCCCGGCTTCGTGACCGAGACCCTCCCCATGGCGCTGTTGTCGATCCAGCGAAAGGTCGACCTGATCGAGATCGAGGAGTTTGGGGACCTCTCGCACCGACCTTCGGCGCACATGGTCATGGAGCAGATGCGATTCGGGAAGCCGCTGGAGGATTTTGATCCCGAGCGCCGCAAGAACCACCTGTTCGGCGAATACCAGCCGCCGCTCAGCGTGTTGGCCGACTTGGCCGGCTTCGAAATCGACGAATGGATCGGCGAGGGTGGCGTCGCCGCGGCCAAGAAAGACATGATGATTGTGGCCGGTGAGATCAAAGCCGGGACTGCAGCGGCGCAGCGGGTTGTCGTCACGGGCCGCAGCAAGGGCATCGATCGGATCCGTTTCACGCAGTACGGCTTCGTGGCCATGGATGTCGAACCCGATTGGGGTCTGCAGCCGACTGGTTGGCGGATCCGGATCCACGGTGATGCGCCGATCGACATGAGCATGCCGTTCCCGGTGCCACTCGATGACCTGGCGTCATTCGTGCCTGCCTACAACGCCAACGGCCTGGTGAACGCAGTCCCCTACGTGTGCGCCGCCCGGCCCGGAATGCTCACAGCCGAAGACCTTCCGCACATCTTGCCGCGCGGTTCCCGTCCGACTGACTGAGGGACGGCAACGCAATGAGCGAGACACATAGCCCAACTGTCGGAACTGCTGAAGGTGCGGGACCACTGACGCGCAAGGTCCTCGAATATGACGAGACCATGAAGAGCCTGGTGGCTGAGTTCGAAAACCCCACAAATTGGTCCCCTTTGGTTGAATACGTCGCCGTAGACGACTTCGAACGGGTCGGCACGTTTCTCGAGGTGCAGAACTGGGACCAGTACACGGAGATGCTGACGCGGTGGGCCTCGGTCACGGAGTCATTCGAGACCACGGTGAGGCGGATCTCCGAGACGGGGGTGTTGGTCTATTACGAGATCGAAGAGCGCCACTTTCGAGGCGACAACGTCAACGTCATCAACTCGCTGACCGTCTTCGAATTCGATGCGCACGACAAAATCCGCCGTCTGAACGTCTACTTGCAGCAGGCGCGTTAGCGAATACCCCCGCGACGACTGGCTGCCGCCTCGCCCGTCTCAGACAGGTAAAGAGAGAAAACGCCGCGCCAGACGCAGGAGTTCGGTTCGCACCAGCTCATCGTCGAGGTCGGCGACGAAGGGGTGCATTACCGCACCGCTGATTGCGGCGATGAGCATGACGGTCCGTACGCGGGCTTCTGGTCCCGAATCATCTCCGACCAGTATCTGACGCAGGCGATGCATCACGTCACGAAATGTGTCGTGATCAGCGAAGAACCCAACGATCACTGGATCGCTGAGAATGGTGCTGGCACTACGTCCCCGGTCGACGGCGAGATCGACGATGCCGACGATGAGCGAATCACGTGCCCGCTTTGAGGAGGATTCCATTTCGGCGACCTCGATGACCGCCTCTAACCTCCCCAGCTCGGATTCAGCGGCGGCCAGGATAATCTCGTCTTTTGACTTGTACTGGTGGTAAACGGCCGCCTTGGTCACACCGATTTCGTCGGCGATCATCTGCAGCGACGTTCCGCCAACTCCGTAACGGGCAAACAGGTCCATGGCAGCTGTGATGACCCGGGTTTGTGCCGCGCTCAGAGGGGTCGATCGGCTCTTCTCAACTGTTGCGGCACTCGTGGGATGCACCAGGGCAGCATATTCCCCAGGGCTGGCCGATTGACTAAGTCACGTTCACCTCTCTGCTGTGATCGGCGCGATGGTCTGCTCACCGCCCCGCCGAAGTTGCAGCGCCTCGCCGGCCGACCTTCCGACTTTTGGAGAGAGCGATCTACTACAGCTACGCATTGGGTCGAGAGGGCGGAGGGACGCGGTTGTGTATTTGCCTTCGTTCCATCTGCTCGGAGTTCGCCAGGATGCCCGTGGTCTGGTCGCCGACCCCGAGGCTGAGCGCCTTCCGAAATGCAGTGGAGACCGTTCAATGGTGTATTTGATCTTTCGTCTGAGCGCGACCGATGAGAGAGCTGGCACGATGCAAGGCAGTACAGGGTCAGTTGCCGAAAAGGAGAATCTCCCTCTACTATCGAGCAGCGGCCAATCGGAATGTCGGATTGCAAGACCCCTTAGTGGGACAAGGGACCCGACGTCGTCTCATCGGTGCAAGTCAGTTGAAGGTGTATCGCAAAGACCCGATGCGGAACGCTCGGTCGGAGAGGAGGATCGGTGGACCCAGAGTTTGTGAGGTATGAGGCGGGCGAGGGGATCGCGGTGATCCTTCTTGACCGGCCACAGGCTGCCAATGCTCAGAACCCCCAAGTGCTCCAGGAGCTCGACGCTGCGTGGACGCGCGCCGACGAGGATGCTGATGTGCGCGTGGTGGTGTTCAGAACGGAGGGAAAGCATTTCTCGGCTGGTCACGACATGCAGGGTGGGGGAGATCCATCGCTTGGCCCGCGTCGCGTGGACGGAGCCCTGACGGTTGACACGTACTTCGACTGGGAGGAGCGGGGCTATCTGCACTACGCAGAACGGTGGCGCAAGCTCGTGAAACCCTCGATTGCCGCAGTTCAGGGAAAGTGCATTGCGGCAGGGTTGATGCTTTGCTGGCCTTGTGACCTCATTGTGGCCAGCGAGAACGCGGCAATTCTCGGATCCCGTTGGTTTGATGGGTATGCCAGGAATTGAATTCTTTGCCCATCCTTGGGAATTCGGCCCCCGTCGAGCCAAGCAGATTCTCTTCACAGCGTCGACGCTCTCGGCGCAAGATGCCAGAGAATGCGGCATGGTCAATGAAGTCGTTCCGCTTGAAAACCTCAACTCACGCGTTATGGAGATAGCTCGACAGATCGCTCGAATGGATCCCTGGGCCGTGAGGCTAGCCAAGCGGTCCGTCAATGCAGCCATGGACACGATGGGTTTCTCTCACTCGATACAGACAAACTTTGACATCCACCATCTCGGCCATGCGCGGGCGATCGCCAAGACGGCGGGGCAGACCTCTGTCTTGGCGGATTTGGCAGATATGAAGCGGAACTCGAGCAGCTAGGCCGCTTCGATTGGCGAGGATGGCGGTTACGACCAGCTAGAATCGGGTTTGCCTCCATCGAGAATGGCGACTGCCCGGAATTATGCCTACCTTTGTCACCGATGACCTGACGCTCTATTTCGAGGTAGTAGGGACGGGAGACCCGGTGCTGTGCGTTCACGGGGCGACGGGTGCCGGCGGCTATGAGTGGACGGGAATCACCGATCTGCTCTCAGCCGAATGGCGATTCGTCGTTCCTGACCTCCGAGGCCATGGCAAGTCCGATCATCGTCCGGGCGCCGTCGGAATCGAGTTTGTCGTCGAAGATCTCCTCTCGCTCATCGAGCGACTGAACCTGGATCGCCCGCACATGGTGGGCTTCTCTTTCGGGTCGGAGGTCGCGCTCGAACTAGGGCTGGCACATCCTGGCAGCTGTCGTAGCCTGGTGCTCTTGAGTCCGGGACTGGGTGATCCGAAGTCCAGCGTGCCGTCGCGTCAACGCCTTGAGGCGACGTGGCCTGATTCACTCCGACAGCTTCATGCTGCGAAGCACGGAGAGCAACATTGGCTTGATGTCATGTTGGAGCTCTGCGAACGCGCCGCGGTGCGACCCAAGGCGGACCTCGATCAAATTGCCGCTATTGGATGCCCCGTGCTCTTGTTGGCTGGCAGCGAAGACGATCCTCGTCGCATTCGTCAGGCTGAGGTCATGGCGAGGCTCCATGACTTAACCACGTTCCGGATTGTGGCAGAGGCGGCGCACGCTCTACACAAGCGTAGGCCCACCGAAGTTGCGCAAATCGTCGGTCAATTTCTCCGAGAACAATGACAACTTCTCGCTCATATACAGGGTACGCATCCAGGGGGCGTCCTAGTGGCCCGAGGGGTCGCCAATTAGTACTGCCGCTCGGCATAGCTTGGAAGGAATCCGATTCTGTTGTTTCGGTCGTGTCGAACAAGACGCGGCACGAGCGGCGCAGATGAAAGGCGACGAAATGGTGACTGGGTCAAAGACGAAGGGGCGCTCCCTCGACCGGGAGGCGATGCCGACCTGGAAGACGAACAGCGTCGACCGATCTTTGACGACGGCTCGACAGCGCGCACAGGAGCGGACTGACCGGTTCGTGAACGCCGCAATGGAACTCATGAACGAGCGCGGTACGACCGAATTCACCGTCCAGGAGATTATCGACCGGGCCAGAATGTCGATCAGGACTTTCTACAAGTTCTTTGCAAGCAAGGACGACCTTCTGGTCGCTGTCCACGAGACCATCATGACAACAGAAGTTGTGCCCAGGCTTCACCGACAGTGCGAAAAAGAATCAGACCCACTTGGCCGAATCAGGGCATACATCGAGGGGATCTACGAGCTGACTGCGAACCCCCGCCCCGCTTCGCGTGCACTGAGCACCTTTCGCAGCCGGCTGGCCGAGACGCGGCCAGCCGACCTCGAGCATTCGATGCGACCACAGCTCGACATGGTTGTCGATCTCGTTCGTTCCGCGATTGACTCCGGTCGCCTTCAAACCAGCTTGACGCCAGATGCCGCCGGCCTGCTACTCCATCACACGGTATTGGCGGCCGTGCACGCCCGGGTGCTTGGAGGAACAGCGCCCAGTGCAGCGGATCTGTGGCAATTCTCTGCTGCCGGGATCGGAGTTGCGCACGACGATCCCGAGCTAGGTTGAGGAAAACCAGTTTTCGATGTCCTTTCGGACCACCTTCCCCATTGCGTTTCTCGGGAGGATAGCGAACCGCCACCGTTCGGGAACCTTGTAGTAGGCGAGTTCGCGCGAACAGAGTTCGGTGAGTTTGGCAACATCCAGGTCTGCACCAGAATCCATCTCGATCGCCGCGGCAACCCGATGCCCGAGTCGCTCATCCGGAAAACCAACGACGGCGACCCCTTTGACGCCGGTTGCGCCTAAGAGCACTCGCTCAACCTCCGCGGGATAGATGTTGGCACCGCCGCGCAAAATAAGCGCGCTCTTCCGATCGGTGACGAAGAGGTGACCGGATTCATCGAGGTAGCCGATGTCCCCGGTAAGCAGCGTGCCATCGACGACTGTCGCTGCAGTGGCTTCGGGATTGTTAAGGTACCCCAACATGGGCCGGTAGAGATTCGCCCATTCCCCGATCTTCTGAGCTCGGATCGTAATCAACCCCTGTTCTCCAACTGGCAGCGTCCCACCGTCATCGCCTCGTATCTCCACGACGAGATGTGGGAGCACTGACCCGCTTGTTCCCTCCGCCACTGGCCCCTCGAGGGTTTCCATGGTGACCATGGTTGGGACTTCCGTAAGGCCATACGTTTCAAGCGGTCTGTGCCCGAAGCGGGACGTGAACTCATCGCGCGTCGGCGCTGGCAAATGAGTACCTCCGGTCCATACCTCGGTGATGGTGTCGAGATCATCAGGCTGAACGTCGCGGGACTTGGCCAGTCCCTGCAGCAAGGTAGGAACACCGAACCACACGTTGACCTTCTCGGATCGGATCCATCGTGCGATCGTGAGCGGATCAGTTTGATCGATTAGGACCTGGGTGCCCCCTGCCTGTGCGACGAGCAAGGTGCTGGTGACCTGCATGTTCAAAATCGTGAGCGCAGCGCAGTCGCCCTTGCGCAACTCCGGGCCAAAGCCGCGAGTCATGGAAACAACCGCTCCCGGTAACAAGATGTTGTGGTGGGTCTGGATCACGCCTTTTGGTCGCCCTGTGGTGCCGCTCGTATAGGCAATCGCAGCGACGTCGAAGGGATCCGAGCGGATCCGCTGGTACTGACGGCTGGGCGTGCTGGCGAGGCGATCGGC
The DNA here is from genome assembly GCA_963730395.1 of uncultured Acidimicrobiaceae bacterium. Classification (GTDB taxonomy): domain Bacteria; phylum Actinomycetota; class Acidimicrobiia; order Acidimicrobiales; family RAAP-2; genus Bog-473. The sequence goes on from CAVSSK010000007.1 coordinate 250,033, forward strand.
CCAACTATGGCCGTCAACGACAATGGTCAGGGGATCATCGATCTCGGGCCATCTGCTCTGCTGGTCTGCGACTTCAGGATCAGCAAGAAAGACCTTCGCCCCGGCATCGGCAAGGATGTACCGCTTCTCGGGTGGAGCAAGGTTGCGGTTCAGTCCGAGCCAAACGGCGCCCAACCTTGCTATGGCGTGGAACGTCACGACGACGTCAGTGGCGTTGGGCAAGCTGGTCGCGACGACGTCGCCCCTTCCGAGACCTTCTGCAGCGAGGGCGGCCGCGGCCTTCTCGACCTCGGTATCGAGATCCGCATAGGTGAGACGACCGTTCGAAGCCACTAATGCTTCGTGATCCGAATTGGCGGCGAGCGCTGGCTCGAGTGCCTCACCGACATCTCGAGGGAGCTTAAGTTTCGGCATCGGGTGCAGTCACTGAAGTCGGCGCCTCAGGGTTCGAAAGAAGAACGAATGCCGAAGTTCGGGGCACCGGCCGTGGTTGCGTTTCAGCTGACCAGGCGGCCGAGGGTGTCGCCCATGAAGTCCCGGATCTGCTGGTCGCTGAGCTCGCCAAGGTTGTCGAGATAAGACAGCGGATCAGCCAGGCCCTCAGGGTGAGGGAAGTCGGAGCCAAACACAATGTGATCGTCAGGCAAGTGAGTCCCCAGAGCAAGGATGTCATCCTCCCAGAACGGGCTGATAAAAATGTTCCGTCTAATGGACTCGAGTGGATCTTCGGCAAAAAGCTGAGGCATCTTCTTGTAGACCCCAGCCAAGGTTTGCAGTAGCCACGGCACCCAGTCGCTACCGTTCTCGACCGACATGACGTGCAGCTTCGGGAAACGACTCAGCGCTCCGTGGCATGCCAGTGCAGCGACGGCGTCGGCCATTGGCTGGTGCATGATGTTCCAGTAGGACCGCAGGGGCGCCATCTGAAACGGCCTGTACTCGCTCGCACCCTCCCAGTCACCCACCTGCCGGCTGTATCCGCTATCGGAGGCGTGCATCGTTACGAGAATCTGCTCGGCCTCAGCAAGTCGCCAAAACGGGTCAAACTCAGCACGTCCAAAAGATCGAGGACCTCGCAGGCCAGGTACCGGAGCCGGTCGCACGAGGATGGCGCGAGCACCTCGTTCGAGGACCCACTCCAGTTCGCGCACGGACTCCTCGACGATGGGCAGCGTGATGATCGGTGTGGCGAAGATCCGTCCCGCGTAGCTATACGACCAGGTCTCATAGAGCCACTCGTTGAGAGCATGAATGATCGCGTGAGTGGCGTCGGGGTCGTCGCTGAAACGTTCTTCGACCAAGCTCGCAAGTGTGGGAAAAAGAAGTGTGCGATCGAGACCTTGCTCATCCATCAGCGCAAGCCGCGCTTCCGGATTACGGAACGCTGGGAGGCACTCGATCGGTCTCCCCATGATTTCACGGTGAGGCCTGCCCTCGGGGTTGCCATACCGGAAGTAGTTCTCTTGAGCTCCCGGCGCGGCAACTCGTTCGAAGGTCGGATTGGGAATGAACTCGCTTATCTGACCGCGAACGACGATCTTCGTACGCCCTTCGATCTCAACGTACTTGATGGCTTCGCGGAATCGCTCTGGCAAGAACTTCGTCAGGGCGTCGTGGGTTTCATAGAGATGATTGTCTGCGTCGAAGACGCGTCCGCGTAGCGACTGACGGTCCATATGTCGGTCCTCCAGCGAGAATAAAATGATCCGTGTCACAGAGTATCATGACCCAAATGAGCAAGCCCTCCGAACTTGCAGCATTGGCTCCGGAGTATTTTCGAGCCCGACTCGTTGATTGGCTTGAAACGAATGCCGACGTCGTTCGGCCGCCCTACGCGGGTCATGGGTCGACCGCCGAGCTGCTTTCACATCAACGGGCCGTGCAGGCTCGACTCTTCGACGACGGATTCATGGGTTGCGGATGGCCGGTGGAGGTCGGAGGCTCGGGCGGATCGCCCCTTCTTCGTGCCGTCCTAGGCGAGGAGCTCACCTGGCGCGGAATAGTCCACAGTGCGGCCTTCTCGATGACTGAGGTTCTGGGACCCGCAGTCGTCCGGTTTGCACCGGCTCTTGGAGCTCAGGTTGTGCCGGCTCTCCTCCGAGGCGATGAATGGTGGTGCCAGGGATTCTCGGAGCCAGAGGCCGGGAGTGACCTTGGGGCACTGCGTACGAAGGCCACACCGCAAGGTGATTCCTGGCTCATTACAGGGCAGAAGTTGTGGACGAGTTGGGCGCATCACGCCTCACGGTGCATTGTGCTCGCTCGCTCGGAGGGGGGAGTCTCGGGGTCCCGTGGGATATCTGCGTTCTTCGTGGACATGAACTCCCCGGGCGTATCGACGCGGCCCCTCAATACCTTGGCCGACGTCGATGAGTTTTGTGAGGTCTATTTTGACGAGGTGAAGGTTCCCGGTGAGCGCATCCTGGGATCGCGTGGGGAGGGGTGGGCCGTCGCTCAACACATACTCTCGTGTGAGCGAGGGCCTATCTTCTGGCAACGCGGAGCTTGGCTGCTCTATCACCTGGGTCAGGCAGCGCGGTTTGCGGATAGCGGAGACGACATGTGTGCGCGAACACTCGGAGAGGCATATTCCGACCTGTTCGCCTTTCGAGCCCGATCGCGGCTCACGCAGCACAGGCTTACGGCGGGAGAGCAGTTGGGAGCCGAGTCCTCGATCGACAAGATCCTCATCGCGTCCGCTGATCAAGCCGTTTTTGATGCATCAAGAAAGGTGTTGGGCGGGTTGATCGAACTCGAGGACTCGGACGTGGCCGATCGATTCCGTAAAGAGTGGTGCTACTCGCGGGCGGCGACAATCTACGGAGGGACGTCGGAGATCCAGCGTGACATCGTGGGATGGGGCCTCCTTGGTCTTCCTCGGACACGATGAGCGCAATGGAACGTGCCGAGAAAGAGCTCTTTGAGTCGACGATTGTCCGCTTGACCGAGAACGGAGATGAATCAACGGTGGCGACCGGCCTCGATGAGATCGGGTGGCATGAGCTGTTGTTGGCTGCCCCGGATGTCGCCGTTCCCGTTCTCTTGAATCAACTGGGGCGGCACTGCTATTGGTCGAATGCGTTCGAAGACGCGATAAGGGCCCAGTGCCTTGGCGATGGATTCTTGAATCGCCCGCCGGGTGTCGTGTTGGCGCGGCCGGGTGCTTCTATCCCGGCACGACTAGAAGGGAAGCGAATTTCGGTCAACGGGGTTGCTTTTGGTGATTCCGTTCACGGTTGGCTCGTCCCGTCCGTCTGCGACGATGGGCTCGTCACTCTTTTGGTAGGGGCGAGCGATCTGACTGTTCGTCCACTGCAAGGACTGGACAGGTCCCTGCCGTTGGTGGCCGTGAATGGAGCAACTGACCGATATGGCTTCGTTCACAATGGTGGCGACAACCCAGATCCGTGGTTGCGGGCCGAAGCTGTCGGACGCCTTGCACTGTCCCACTACATCGTCGGAGCTCTTCGGGTCGTCCTTGATCTGGCCAGAGATCACGCCTGTGGCCGGCAGCAATTCGGATCCCCAGTGGGGTCTTTTCAGGCCATTCGGCACAAGCTTGCCGAGTGTCTTGTCGCAATATCTTCTGCCGAGAGTGCAGTCACTGCCGCATGGCATTCGAGTGATTTCACCTTCGCCGCGGCGGCTTCGAAGCTGGTGACAAGCCGAAGCGCGATCACTGTCATGACCAGAGCCCAACAGATCCTGGCCGGCATTGGATTCACTGCAGAACATCCCTTTCACCACTATCTGAAGCGAGTCGTTGTTCTCGACGGACTGCTTGGCAGCGGTGAGGAGATGGCGATTCTGGTCGGACGCCGGTTGTTGGAAGACGGCATCGCGCCGAGACTTGTCGAGTTGTGACTGCTGATTCTGCTTCCCCGGCGGTGATAATTGAGGGTCGAGGGACTCGCCTGTGGACGCTCAAAATGAATCGACCTCACTCCCGAAATGCAGTCGATGAGGAGATGCAGATCGCTCTGTTGGAGGCAACGGAGCAGCTTTTCGGAGATGAGCAGGTGCGCGCAGCGGTTCTGACTGGTGTCGGTCCGGCCTTCAGCGCCGGCGGCGATGTCAAGTTGATTCGACAAATGCAGGCGGATGTCGAAGTCCGGCGGAGCGTGCTCGAGAGAAGCAATGCACTATTCCGGAAGCTCGCCTTCGGTGACATTCCACTGGTGTGCGCCGTCAACGGGCCCGCAGTTGGCGCCGGATGCACTTTGGCTCTCTGCGGTGACGTGATAGTGATGGCAGAAGATGCCTACCTGAGCGAGCCCCGCGTGGCACTGGGACTAGTGCCTGGGGATGGAGGGTCACTCTTGTGGCCTTTGCGGGCAGGAATGGGTCCGGCCCGAGCATACGTATTGACTGGAGAGCGGCTCCCCGCCCTCGACGCGCGGCGAATCGGGATAGCGCACCAGGTCGTGGCGCCTTCAGACCTCCTGCCTCAAGCTCACAAGCTGGCAGAATCCCTCTCCAACCTTCCGAAGGAATCAGCGCGGGCAATGAAGCGTTTGATGAATCGTTTCATGACGGGCGCTGAGGATTTGCTCGCAACTGCCATGGAGACAGAGGCTTCCTTGATGGATTCGGCCGATCATCAGAATGCGATCGATCGACTGTTCGGGCGGGCAGAAGGTCGGTGACGGCAATCCTTTCTGGCGACGCGCCGGTTGCCATTGTGACGGGCGGGACGCGTGGACTTGGTGCGGCAATTAGTCGTTCCCTAGTGGAAGCCGGAAATCAAGTCATTGCGCTCTATCGAAGCGATCGCACCAGGGCGGCTCAACTGGAGTCCGAGCTCGGAGCCTCGGCAGCCGTCCTGACCCGAGACGTTGATGTGGCCGATCCGGATCTGGCTCGAGCGTTCGTTGGAGAGGTGCTCGAGCAGCCGGGGCGCATCGACATACTCGTGAATAACGCTGGATCACTCACCGAGAGACGTTTGGCCGAAATTGACGGCGAGATGTGGGAGCGGTCGCTACGGATCAATCTCTCCTCGTCGTTCTACTTGGCTCAGGCCGTCATTCCCTCAATGCGGGAAGCAGGCTACGGGCGCATTGTGAATGTGGGATCGCTGACTGCTCTGATGGGAAGTCCTTTTCAGATCGACTATGGGACGGCCAAGGCTGGACTGATTGGGCTCACCAGATCGCTGGCTCGTGGAGTCGCTCGCCACGGCATCACGGTGAACTGCATCATTCCGGGCGGTTTTGAGACTGACATGTTAGGTGAACTAACCTTGACGAACAAGGAGTTGCTGGCCAGCAATGTACCCGTTGGTCGCTACGGGAGACCCCATGAGTTGGCCCATATTGTGAGATGTCTCACGCACCCCGATGCTTCGTACATAACGGGTGCTGTGATACCGGTCGACGGCGGCATGGGAATGGGTCTTTAGGCAATAGAGCTAGGCGAAGCGGGAGCGGAGTTCGGCCATATCGACCTTGCCCGTCGGAAGCATGGGAACGCCTGCCTCATCGAGAACCTCGATCCGTCGGGGCACTTTGAACCCGGATAGACGGACCCTTGCTTCTGTCCACGCTTTATCGACATCAATTTCGTTGGGAGAAGCCGTAACAATGACGGCGGCGACGTCCTCTCCTCGGTCCCCAGCTGGTATGCCAAACACGAATGCTGCGCGGACCCCGGGAATGTCGATAAGGGCCGCCTCGACCTCAGCCGGGGAAACGTTGGAGCCACCGGTTTTGATCATTCCACCACCACGACCAGTAAAGCGGAGGTGTCCTTCCGCTCCGAACCAACCAAGATCACCCGTGCCGTACCAACCATCGGGGGTGAAGACGTCGTGGCGCTCCCGCTTATAGATGCCGTCCATCAGAAAGGGACCTCGAACGAATAGCTCGCCAGCTTCTCCTTGCGTCAGGGGCGCCCCGGAGTCGGTTGCGACGACGAGGTGCTCCATGCCTGGTAGAGCCCGTCCAAAGGTGCCGCGAAGGCTCTCGGGCAATGGACGAAATGGATCGTCTGCACTTGTATGGGGACCTCCTGTTTCCGACATACCAAGGAGGTTGGGGGCGAGGTCCGGCGCTGCCGGTCGACGCTCGGGAGGGAGGGCCTCGACCAGCGTGCCTCCTCGAACGGCGCTGAGGTCGCGATGAGGAAAACTCGCATGCTCGGCTAACTGCCGTGCGGCGTTGGGCCAACACGAAATCTGGGTCACGCGCTCATTCTCGATGAGGACGAGGGCCTCTTCGGCGTTGAAGCGGTGTTGCGTGACAGCCGTTGCCCCTGAAGTCAATGCTGCCAAGACAAGCATTGTGAGACCGCCCACCCAGAAGAATGGCATTGGGGAGTAGATGCAGTCCTGTTCGTCGTAGCACCGAATCACTGACAGGATCGCAGCGTGTCTGATGAGGGAACCCTGGGTGTGAACAACAGCCTTTGGCGCCGCCGTGGTTCCAGAGGTAGTCACGATGACCAGTTGATCGGCGGGAAAGACCTGGCGCTCGGCAGACTTGACCAGTGAAGCGGGGACGGGTGGTGGCAGCTCGCGTGACCAGAGACGATGGTCATCGCCTTCCAGGCAAATCCACCTCAAGAAGGGCAGCGCACTGAACGCCAAATCGGGCTTCGATTCGGCCAGTCCAGGGATGCCGTCCTCAAGGCGGGCGGCCGGTGACTCCTCTCCGAAGGATGGCGAACCCATCATGAGGCACTGCACGTCGGCATGTGCGAGAGCACGGGCGAGCTCACGCCCGGGAGCGAACGTTGAGAGCGGGACGGTGAGAGCGCCGATGCGGCTGGCCGCCAACCATGTGACTACCCAGGGCGATCCGTTTGGGTACAGCAAGCCGAGCCTCGTCCCTTTTCCAACGCCTGCCGCAAGGAGGCGGGCTGCGAGAGCAGCGCTCCGCTGATCCGCCTCACCGAAAGTCAGACGTTCTGTCGGAGAAACGATGAAATCGTCGTAAGGCCGGAAGTGTCGGAGAGCGAGAAGATCCGGAACGGTCGCAGGAAGCGATCTCAATTGGTCCGGCACGGATTCGACGGCTATTCGGTTAGGCGTGGGACGAAAAGTGGTCATTGGGAAGGTGGGGGGGTGATGGCTTGCGGGGGGAGCGTGGTCACTTCTCTCACGGCACGTAACTCCTCGTCACTTCGGTCTGGAATCATAATGCGGAAAGTGCAGTCTTGACTGTCCGATTAGTAGAAGCGTATTCTCCTATTTTGGTGCGGGTCAAAGCCCAAGTCGTAGGGGATCAGAGGATGTCCAGAGTTTCCACTTGCACGATGACAATGGCTACGCTCCCAACGGCAATTCGCTCGAACTCCAGCAGACAAGAAGTTCAGTGAATCTCGGCCTGACAGAAGAGCAGCAGGCGCTCCGCCAGACCTTCGCCGCACTCTTTGCCAAGGAAGCCACGTCTGCGGTCGTGCGAGCTGCCGAACCATCGGGACACGATGCGTCGTTATGGGCATGCATGGGTCAGGTTGGTCTCCTCGAGGTAGGGATCCCGATCGACCTAGGTGGAGCGGGGGCGGGTGCGTTTGAGCTGACGCTCATCGCCGAAGAGGCCGGACGGTGCCTGGCCCCTATTCCGATCGCCGAGACGAGCGCGGCGACGAGACTTCTGGCCAAGTTCGAGTTGGTCGATCTCATTGAGGTGGCATTAAACAGTGAGCGCCTCGTCTCTCTGCCACCCGCACCGGGAGCGGTAGGAGCGCAGGTGTTGGCAGACGGGGCGATCGCAGACGTTGTGTTGGGCCTCATAGACGGCGAGCTCGTGTTGGTTAGTCGGCCTGAAACGATCCAGCCGCTTTCAAACATGGGCTGCCTGCCGCTGGCCCGGTGGCCGGACGCCACCTCCGTGCGCTCTCTTACGGCCCACCCTTCCGCTGAACAGGCATTTCATCGCGCCCTCGCCGAGGTCAGAGTGCTTCGGGCCGCCGCTCTTGTGGGGATTGCGAGCCGGGTGATCGAGATGGGGGCCGCATATGCTCGTGAGCGTTACGCCTTCGGAGTCCCGATTGGGACATACCAAGCTGTCGCCCACCCATTGGCAGATGCTCTCGTTGCGAGAGATGGGGCACAACTCTTGACATGGAAGGCCAGTTGGGCTCTCGATACTGATCACCCTGACGCCGACCTCCTGACCCGCCAGGCCTTCATTTTTGCCGCGGAGGTCGCATACGCCGCCGCCCAACACAGTCTGCACATCCATGGTGGATATGGATTTACGCAAGAGTGTGACATTCAGTTGTATTACCGGCGGGCCCAAGCGTGGGCCGCCGCGGTGGCAGATCCTCGGCGTGAGTTGCAGACGCTTGGATGTGATCTCCTCCGAGGCTCTGAGGCGCGCCATGGGCTCGATGGAGTGCGCGGTGGACTTTGACGAACCGGCCCAGGTTGCTCGGGCGAGAGCTGAAGCAGAGGCGTTTGCGGCGCAGTACGTCACGCCCGAACTCGTGGAAGAAGAGCTGCGTACCGGAGACGGGGTGAGTCGAACTCTCATTGAGGCGATGGGCCAGCGGGGTTGGGTCGCGCCTACCTGGCCTCGCGAAGAGGGCGGTGCCGGCCTCGATCCATTCGAGGCGGCGGCGGTCTTGAATGCGATCCGGGCGCTTGGAGGGCCGACGATCGGTCCGGGGACCACCATGCTTGCCGCAAACGCCATCCGCGCATTGGGCTCGGAGCGATTGAAGTCAGAGATCCTGCCTGGTGTGGCGGCGGGTCGCATTCTTATCTGTCTCGGCTACACGGAGCCCGAGGGGGGGTCAGATGTCTTCGCATGCAAGACACGCTCAATGCGTGACGGGGACGAGTGGGTGATCAACGGCCAAAAGATGTTCACGACGTTCGCCCACCGAGCCGATTATTGCTTCCTCTTGACCAGGAGCCTTCCCGGCTCAACGGGACCAAAAGGGTTGACGATGTTCTTGGTCCCCATGGATTCGGCGGGGATCGAGATCCAACCGGTCCGTACGATGGGGTATGAGCGAACGAACATCGTGTTCTACAACGACGTCCGTGTTTCTCATGGTCTCGTTGTTGGAGAGCCGGAACAAGGTCTGAGCGTGATCCGCGCCGCGTTGGAGGCAGAACAGAACGTAGCCCCATCATCTCGCACGGGCCAGCTTTACCGATCGGCTCTCAGATGGGCGAAGTCAGCCACTGATGCGATCGGTCACCCCGTGGCCGACGATCCGTCCGTGCGCGAACGCATTGCCCGACTCTCAATCGACGCCGAGGTGTCCGACCTGCTTGGGGTTCGCGTGGGTTTCTTGGAGCAGTTGGGCGCGAAACCAGGTCCGCATGCTGCTTTGTTCGGGCCGGAGACCTATGTGAGGTGGTCGAGGGAGGTGCTCGACATGGTTGGTCCGCTTGGTGCGGCCGACTGGACGGACACCGCGGCAGTCGAGGGCGGGACCTTCGAGTACCACTACCGTTGCGCCGTGGCCAGCACGATCTACGGCGGTTCGAGCGAAGTGCTTCGCAGTCTTATCGCAGAGCAACTTCTCGAACTGCCTCGGAGCCGTCCTAAGTCATAAGGGTCGAAGTTCGTTAGGCGGAGAGGAGGAGGTTGTCATGGCAACAGCAGGGGAAGCCCGTGAGTGGGCACCGGGCGCGCTGCGCGGCATTATCGACTCGCTGTACACGCCCTTTAGCGGCGAAGGTGGAGAGATCGTCGACGAGCAGGCGTTCCGTACTCTCATTACGCATTGTGTCGGTGCTCTGGATCACGACGGCGTGTGGGTTGGCGGATTGGTCGGCGAATGCTGGGCTCTTCACACTGAGGAACGGAAGCGGTTGCTCGAAATTGCCGTCCAAGAGACGAGAGCGCTGAAGAAGGAGGCATTGGTCGAAGCCTGCCCGGCCAGTACCAACGTGTTAGAGACGGTGGAACTCGCTCAGCATGCTGCTCGCGCCGGCGCCGATATCTGCTTCTTGATTCCGCCTTACTTCGAGGCCAAGACGTTCGAAGCGGTTCGCGAAATGCTTCGCTATGTGACGGCACGAACCGATATTGCGCTTGGACTCTTCAACACGCATGCTGCCGGCTGGATCCTCAGCCCAGCGCAATGCGTGGAGTTGGCGGACGAGTTTCCAGCTATCTGCGCGGTCAAGAATGGGATGTTTCGTCCAGCGCATTCGGCTGAGCTCCACCGACTCGCACCCGAGCTTGTGATTTGGGAGTGCGACATGCTCGCTTATCGAGGAGGCTTCCTACGTCGGGGGATCAGCGCGCCTGGGATTCTTGGTGGAACGGGATACCTCTACGAGCGTCCCGACATGCCGACCTATCGGCAGCAGTGGGAGCTATTGGTGTCCGACAAACTTTCGGAGGCGATTGATCATTGGTACGACTCTGGGCTTGATGACTTGGTGACGAACCTGCATCGCGCTTTCGGAGCCTCCAATGTCGACGCCGCTTACACGCACTGGGGTTCGGCATTCAAGGCGGCAGCGGCAGAGCTTGGCTTGCCTGTGGGCAACTACCCTCGCTCGCGGCCACCCCAACCGCAACTCTCTGATGAACAGCGGTCAGCGGTGCACGCGGCGTATGTCACAGCGGGCTTGGTTTCGGGGGAAGAGTGAGCGCTATCGCTGATTCGGCGGCTCCCGAGTTCGATGATACTGGCCGCAGTTTTTCGCTGACGTCGGCTCAGCGTGAGTTTCAAGCGACCATGAGGCGATTCGCAGAGGAGAAGGTAGCTCCGCACGCTGCCGGGGCCGACCTGACGGCCACCTTCCCGTGGGCCTCATACGAGGCATGCTGCGAGATGGATCTGATGGGGCTCGGCCTCCCGGTCGAATATGGCGGCAGTGGCGCGGACACCATTACCCAAGCAATTGCTATCGAGGAGTTGTCGCGGGTGTGCACGACGACGTCCGGAACGGTCGCCATCTCAAAACTCAGCATGATGCCGCTGGTGCATTTCGGATCTGACTACTTGAAGCAGCGGTACATTCCGCGCGTGACAAGCCAGCGCGCGCAGGGAAGCTATTGCCTCTCAGAGGTTGACGCAGGTAGTGACGTTGCGGCCATTCGATGCCGAGCCGTCAGGGACGGTGATCATTACGTTCTCAATGGAGCAAAGCATTGGATTACCAACGCCGGGATATCGGATACGTACACCGTCTTTGCTAAGACCGATCCTGATGCTGGACATCGAGGCATATCTTGTTTCCTGGTCGAAGCCGACTGGGGGGTCAAAATCGCTCGGCTCGAGTCCAAAATGGGACTACGAGGGAGTCCTACGGGGGAGGTCCACCTCGAAGATGTCCGTGTACCCATGAGCAATCGTGTGGGCGGTGAGGGCGACGGATTTCAGATTGCCATGCATTCGCTCGATCGCAATCGTCCAATCATTGGCGCACAGGCAGTAGGTATCGCGCAGGGGGCCATTGATTGCGCGGCGGCCTACATGAAGAGCAGGAGGGCATTCGGTGTACCGCTATCTGAGATGCAGGGTCTGCGCTTCATAATGGCAGATATGGTGATGCGGACGGAGGCCGCTCGCGCCCTCGTCTATCGATCCTGCGGCATGGTTGACGAGGACCCGACTGGGCAGCTGGCGGAGTTCGGTGCCATGGCGAAGTGTTTTGCATCAGACGTGGCGATGGAAGTAACGACCGACTCGGTGCAGCTTCTCGGCGGAAATGGGTACACGACCGAGTTTCCCGTGGAGAGGTTTATGCGCGATGCCAAGATCACCCAGATCTACGAGGGCACCAACCAGATCCAACGTGTAGTCATCTCGAAAAAGGTGTTGGACTAGGTAAAGGTGTTGGACTAGGTCGAGCCCGGCATCTCCCTCCAGTCACCGGAGGAGCAAATTGTCGCAGCGTTTCGTCATGGCATCGGGACTTCGTCGCCCAGACAACAAAGCCCGGCTGAACTGGGCGTGCCGCACACCTCGTTGATCATGGTCAGCAGGGAACCCCATAGAGCACTTGACGAATATGGGCTACTCTGAAAAAGTAGAGCGATGCTCTACCTTCTGAGAGATGGTCTGGTCAGGTCTGAGTGCACTGAGGCGGAGCTTTCGATGACAAGACGCGGTGCGGCTTTCCGGCGATTCGCGATGACCGAGCGAGGTGGCGGGGTCCGATGAGTCAGACTGAGCAACTCGATCCGGAACGAGTCCGGCAACTGTTCGACCTCTCGAGCAGCTATAGAGCTGCCCAAGGAGGCATGTACCGAACGAGTCCATATCCCGCATGGCACCGACTCCGAGAGCAGGCGCCGATTCATGAGGGAACAGTCCACGAACTCACCGGGATCAAGGAGGATCTGATGTTTCACGGCCTTCCCTCCAGTGACCGACCTCGGTTTTCTGTGTTCGGGTGGGAGGCATGTGACGCCGTCTATCGCAATCCAGAAATCTTCGCATCTTCGCCAGTGGCAGTAGATCTCAGCGGCGAGGCATCACCCATGAACAGCATGCTCACGATGGGCGGTGCCCAACACCGTCGTTATCGAGCTTTGGTTCAGCCATCTTTCTCACCCGCCAAAGCCCGTTGGTGGATCGAGAACTGGATCGAAAGTACGGTCCATGCGCTCATCGACGTTTTTGAGTCACGAGGACGAGCGGAGCTCAACGTTGAGCTCTGCGCCGCCATTCCATTGTTGACCATCACTGGAAGCTTTGGTGTTTCTGTTCAACGCGCACTGGACATTCGCGAGTCAATGTCCAATCCGGCGCAAATGATCGAAATCCTGGCGCCGATTATTGCTGACCGACGAACGAATCCCCGCGATGACCTCATTAGTGTTCTTGTGGGATCAGAAGTCACGGGCGAGGACGGAACGACTCATCGAATGTCGGACGCCGAGATCTACTCGTTCTCTGCCCTGTTGCTGGCTGCAGGTTCTGGAACCACATGGAAGCAGATGGGTATTACGCTCGCTGCCCTGCTGCTGAGGCCTGAGATGCTGGGTGCTGTTCGCAATGACAGGACGTTGGTGCGAACCGCGATCGAAGAGTCGCTGAGGTGGGAAGCAACGGATCCAATGTTTACTCGTTGGGTTGCTGACGACACCGAGTTCTTCGGTGTCAGTTTGCCGAAGGGTGCGGCTGTCCATATCTGCCTGGGATCGGCGAATCGTGACCCTGTTCGATGGGAACATCCTGACGAATATCGGATTGATCGTCCGCCGAAGGCCACCCTCGCCTTTGGGGGAGGCCCTCACGTCTGCCTGGGCCAACACGTCGCCCGAGCCGAGATGACGATCGCCATCAACGCACTTCTCGATCGTTTGCCAGACATGAGGTTGGATCCAGCGGTGGATCCCCCGGAGTTCATCGGCTTCTATGAGCGGGGAGCTACCGCCATTCCAGTCCTCTTTGGCTGAGGGGCGGTCTCCTCGCTGATCAGCAGTGCCTCCGGTGGGGGCTAGGTCCTACGGTGTCAAGTACGTCCCCCCGTTGACGTCAATGACCGCTCCCGTGATACCAGAGGCGAGATCCGAGGCCAGAAAGAGGACGGCATTTGCGACCTCTTGCTCGCTCGGCACCCGACGCAGTGCAGCTTCAGCGGCGTAATGAGCCAAGAGTTCCCCATAGCGTACGGAGACTTTGCTCGCCCGAGGAGATTTGCTGTCCAAGTATCCGGGTCGAATCGCACCTGGCGCCACACAGTTGACCCTTATGCCTAGCGGTCCCAGCTCGCCGGCCAAAGACTGAGCGACCTTGTGAGCCTGGCCTTTCCCGGCGGCGTAGTCGCTGCGCCCAGGCATGCCAGCACGGCTCGAGAGCGAGGTGATGGTCACGATCGACCCTTGTCCGGCATCGGCCATGAAAGGAGCAATGAATCGGCACGGGAGAAGCGTTCCCAGCCCGCCAACTTCAGACGTGTTTCGCCACGCTTCAATGTCGTCGTCGTCCATTTCTAAGAGCAACCGTCGCTGGGGCGCACCAAAGGCGTTGTTGATCAGAACGTCGACCTTGCCGTATCGCTCCATGACGCTGTCAGCCATGCGACGGACGCTGTCAACCGAGAGAACGTCGGTCTCGAGCAACATCGGGTCACCGCCGGCGTCTCGGGCGGCCGCCGACGAAGATTCCAGCGACTGCCGCGATCGCGCCGCGAGGGCGACTTGGCCACCTTGCGCAGTGATGCTCCCGGCGACGCACGCCCCCAAACCGCGGCCCGCGCCGACGATGACGGCCACTTGATTATCAAATCTCACTTGGCTTCACCTCTCTCTGAGTTGTGCATTGATCGACTGGTCTGGCAGCGCCCGTGACCTGGAGATCTGCACTTGACGAATATGCCACACTCTGAAAAAGTAGAACTATGCTCTACATGACAAGGGTGAAGCGTTCCGCGACCGGATTGCCTCCGAGGCGCGGCGTCCTGTTCAGTTCAACTCCTCAGTGGGACCTGACGTGAGCAAGCACGGGCGGATCTCGATCTCGATCTCCGTCGACCGCGAATTGTGCATGGGCAGCGGCGTCTGCATTGCCTACGCTCCTGTCACATTTGCCCACGACAACGAGACCAAAGCGGTGGTTCTCGATCCGTGGGGCAATGGCGTGGACGACATCCGAGTTGCAGCAGAGGCGTGTCCAACGGGGGCGATCGTGATTGTCGATCAGGAAAGAGGCTGATTAACAGTGCTACTCAAGGACAAGGTGGCCGTGATTACCGGTGCGGGGTCGGGCGTTGGGCGGGCGTCCGCAATCAGATTTTCTCAGGAGGGCGCGACTGTTGTCTGCGTCGATGTGGACCTCGACCGAGCAAAGGCGACAGTTGCCGACATTGAGTCTGCGGGAGGCACGGCACTCGCGGAACCCTGCGACGTTGCGGTGGAGGAGGACGTGGCCGCTGCGATCACCAGCGCCGTCGCAAGCTTCGGTCGCTTGGACATCATGTTCAACAATGTTGGCGTCCCCACCCCGCGCCTCGGAATGGTGTTCGAGGACCACTCCGTTGAAGACTTCGAGCATCTGACCTCAGTGAACTTTAAAGGCGTGTTTCTTGGATGTCGTCAGGCGGTCATCAGGTTCAAAGAGCAGCGAGGCGGCGGAGTCATTCTCAATACGGGATCGGTGGCCGGACTGGTTGGTTGGGGAGGCACCGTCTACGGAGCCACCAAAGGGGCGGTACATCAACTTACAAGGGCAGTGGCGGTTGAGGTCGCACCATTCGGTATCCGGGTGAACGCCATTTGCCCTGCCGGGATGCCATTCACTGGATTCATGGCAGCCGGGGGAGTGGACGTTTCTGGCTCGAAGCTCGATACGCTGGCTGATCGCACCGGATCGATGCATCCACTGGGCCGGCCCATCACTGCAGAAGACTGCGCAGAAGCTGCGGTCTATCTCTGTTCGGACGGAGCTTCGAACGTGACGGGAATCCTATTGCCCATCGATGGGGGATACGTCGCCAGGTGATGGTGATCGCTCTGTCGCTGAACCTGATTACGAGGTGGGGTCTGATGTACTCGACCGACCTTTGACCTCTACAGAACCCATGTTGGTTCCAAACACGCTCAAGCAAGCGCTAGAACCTCAATGGCTAAGTGCTGTGCTCGGTCGGCGCTATCCAGGGGTGAAGGTGGCATCGGTTCAGCCGGGGCCCATTGTGTCTCGTGTATCGACGAATGCACGATTTCACCTCGAGTTCGTCGGCTCCGTACCGGACTCGCTGCCAGCCGATCTGTGCGTCAAGGGCTACTTTGCAGATTGCCCATCAGGAGACACGGCACAGAGAGTCGGCGTGCCAGAAGCACTCTTTTACCGAGACTTGGCGCTGGAGTCAGGTGTACGCACACTCAATTCCATTTACGCGGACGTGGACTCCGAATTCCGACGAGGTGTCGTCATCACCGAGGACGTGGTGGTTCAAGGAGCCACGTTCCTCGATTCGCTCAGCCCTTACGGGATTGATCAGGTCGCCGAAAGTCTCGAGCAGCTCGCCATCTTGCACGGCAGGTCGTGGAACCGGGCTACCGCCATGGGGTCCTGGCTGACACCGAGGTTGGGTATTGTCATGATCGGACGCGGCATCCCCGAGATCGGTGGGAACTTCGAGGGTCCTATTGGTTCTGGTGTTCCAGAAGAAGTCCGCGACGCCGAGAGATTGTTCGTGTCGTACAGAGCGCTGGCACAACGCGTGGCTGAATCTCGTGAACCTGAATGCCTCATCCACGGGGACGCCCATGTCGGGAACCTGTACCTCGATCGAACGGGGCATCCGTATCTCGTGGACTGGCAGATGGTCCAGCGCGCACCGTGGTATCTCGACGTCGGATACCACATCGGCTGCACACTGAGTCCCGATGACCGTCGGGAACATGAAACAGACCTGCTTGCGCATTATCTCGGGTGCCTGCGGCGCGAAGGGGTGGAGCCTCCGTCGAAGAAGGATGCCTGGTCCCAGATAGCGCTCGGAATGGTTTACGGGTTCTACCTGTGGGGCATCACGCTGAAGGTCGCGCCACCGATCACTACTGTCATGCTGGAACGACTCGGCACGGCTGTCCTCGACCACGACGCCTATCGATCCCTCACACCGTAGAATTCACAGGAAGTCTCACTCTGGCCGGGATGTCAATCGGAGCAACTTAAACTCTGTTCACGGCCAGCGTTCGATGACCACCTTTGTCTGAGTAAAGAACTCGATCGCGTGTGTCCCATGGGCATGGAGGTCGCCGAAGAAGCTGTCGCCCCACCCGCTGAACGGGAAGGAGGCCATTGGTTGCGCGACGCCTATATTGATTCCGATGTTGCCGGCCTGCACCTCGTAGCGAAAGGTGCGAGCGTCGCTCCCGCTATTGGTGAACAAACACGCCATATTTCCGTATCGGCTCTGGTTGATGAGACGAATGGCTTCGGAAAGGTCCGCCGCCCGAGTGATCGTCAGCACAGGCCCAAACACCTCGGTACGCGCGAGGAGGTTCTCGGGTTCCACCTGGTCCACGACGGTTGCGCCGAAGTAGAACCCGCCACTGTCGTTGGCAAGTTTCGGGTTGCGGCCGTCAACAAGAAGGCGGCCGCCCGAGAGAGCCCCGGCGGTAACCAAGGCGCCGATGCGTGTGACACTCTCAGCAGTGATGACTGGACCCAGCGCTGCTGACTCGTCCAGACCATCACCGAGGGTGCGTGCGAGCGCCAGGTCGGTCACGACTTCCACAAACTCATCAGGAGCACCGCCTACGACGATGGCGGAGCCACCGGCCAGGCAGCGTTGCCCTGCATTCCCGAACGCGCTCTCAGCGACAACGGTCGCAACCTTTTCCATCGGAGAGTCAGGCATGATGACCAAGGAGTTCTTCGCACCTCCTTGAGCTTGCACTCGCTTTCCAGCAGTCGAGCCTGCCGCGTAGACGGAGCGGGCAGCCGGTGTGGAACCAACAAAGCTGATAGCCCGAACCTTCGGGTGCTCGATCAGCATCTCTGCGGTTGCCAAACCGCCGTGGATCAGGTTGACGACTCCTGGGGGAAGCCCAATCTCATCGAGGAGGCTGAACAGGAACTCTGCCGTACAGGGGGTGCGCTCCGACGCCTTGAGAATAAACGTATTGCCGCATCCAATGGCATAGGGGAGGAACCAGCAGGGAATCATTAAGGGAAAGTTGAACGGCACGATGGCTGCGCAGACTCCGACCGGTTGTCGAATCAGCGCCTCGTCGACACCGGCGGATATGTCTTCCGCCGTCCGTCCCTGCAGGAGCACGGGGGTGCAGCAAGCCATATCGACGTTCTCGATGGCGCGGCGAACTTCTCCGCGTGCCTCGGCGATGAGCTTGCCGTGTTCCAGCGTGATCGAACGGGCGAGCTCCTCCATCCGATCCTCGAGGGAGTTCTTCAGCCGAAACAGAAATTGTGATCGCTCATTTGGAGGGCATCGCCGCCACTCCGGCAGTGCTCGAGTTGCCGCCCGAACCGCCTGTTCAATGTCCAGACCCGAACTGGCGCGTACATTCGCGATGGTCGCACCATTGGACGGATTCCAAACCGGGTACGACGCATTGCCACTTGGGAGGTTCCAGTCCCCCCCGATGTGGTTACGAACAGTGGTGATTCCGGCGCTCACGGTTACCGAACCTCTCATTTTCCGGCGGTTCGGAACCACCGAGCCCAATTCGTGCGGGCAGATCTCGCCTTTGGGGTGCGAGAATAGCGTATGCTCACTAGGGACTACAAGATATCCATGACAAGAGTCGTTCTCGTCGCTGGGCACGTTCGCACCACGTGAGTTGCGAGCGTGGCGCAGCGTGGGCGGCGGTCGGCCGTTGTTCGCCTCGGTGCTTCAAGCGGGGCTCGCAAACAAGGCAAACACGAGCAAGGCAAAGACAGCCTTGTTTGATGGACCAAGGAGATGAACATGCCAGTGAGTAAGCCGCAAGACCTGCCTGCAGACAATGGCGGGCGTTGGCCCTTGTGTTCAGTCGGCTTCAAGTCCGTTCAGTGGGGAGATCTGGAGGTGGGTTACACGACCACCGGTCCTGCGGATCATTCGCAGCTCTACGACGGGCTTCCGGGTCGGGTGTGCCCTTGTCCACACTACGGATACATGTTCAAGGGTCGACTTCGTTGCCATTATCCCGAGTGCGACTGGCCCGACGAGGTGGCCGAAGCCGGCGACGTGTACTTCTTTCGGGCTGGCCATGTCTTGATCTACGAGGAGACGAGTGAGGTGCTTGAACTGAACCCGGCCAGCGCACTTCAGCTCCTCATGGATTTTCTCGAATCGCGGCTCCGTGACAGCCACGAAGCCGCTCAAGTCTCGAACTGATCGCGGCGTGCACGTGCGGCGATCGCCCGAACCTTTTACCGACGCCATTTTCTGGAGGGAGTGCCCTCTTTGGTATGGAAAACCGAGAACGGAAGAGCCCCTTTACCTCGTGTCCTTCGGTTCGGGCGACGCCACTTGACGAGTATGTGCCACTCTGGAAAAGTAGAATGATGCTCTACGCAATGAAGGTAGGTCGTTTCCATGACTGAGGGGGGGATCCTGAACGAACACCGTTCGTACGTCGCCGGGCTTTGGGTCGAGGGAGAAGAAGTCTTCACAGTTGAAAATCCGGCTGATGAGTCCTGCGTGGTCGAGCTGTCGACGACTCCGCTTGTCGAGGTACGTCGGGCGATTGCCGAGGCTCGCCGAAGCTTCGACGACGGCACCTGGGCCGATCTCTCCGTCGATGACCGGGCGCTCATTCTGCACGCGCTTGTCGATCACATTGAATCGCTCCACGAGCCGCTCGTCGCATCGATGGTGGCCGAAGCGGGCCAACCCGTGATCTTCGCCGAGATGGCTCAGTATTCAGCTGGCCTATCGCTCGCTCGAAACACCATTGAGCTCTACCGGTCACTACCATCCGAGGAGGCGAATCCCGTCCCGGCAGACGAGCTTTTGCGTGGGCGCGTCGCACTCAGTCTCCGCCGCTACGAACCCGTCGGCGTCGTCGTGGCGATCACGCCTTACAACGGCGCCATCATCATGGCGTTCCAGAAGATCTTCGCTGCTCTCATGGCCGGGAACTCAGTCATCCTCCGCCCGAGCCCTCTCACACCGCTCTCATCATTGGCTTTCGCAATGGCGGCTGAAGCTGTTGAGCTGCCCGCGGGAGTCTTTAGCGTGGTTGTCGAACAAGGCGCACACGGTGCCCTGCTTCTCACGACCGATCCCGCCGTCGACATGGTGTCATTCACGGGTTCAACCGCGGTCGGCAGGCAGATTCTGGCGCAGGCAGCTCCGACCGTGAAGCGGGTGGCGCTTGAGCTTGGTGGCAAGTCAGCACAGATCTATCTTCCCGATGCGCTCCATAGGGCCGCGGCCGGCGCTGCCCAGGTCGTGGCGATGACCGCCGGCCAGGCCTGCGTGGCCGCGACGAGGATGTTTGTGCCGCTAGAGCGCAAGGACGAAATCCTTGAGGTTGTCAGCGCGGCATACGGCGGAATCAAGGTCGGCCCACCAAGTGACAAAACGGCAACGATGGGACCGGTCATCAGTAGTGCTCAACGCGAACGGTGCGAGCGCTTTGTGGCCTTGGCTGAGGAGGGTGGAGGGAAGGTCGTTGTCGGCGGAACGAGGCTCAGTCACCTGGACAAGGGGTACTACTTCGAACCGACCGTGCTCGATCTCCCTGACAATACAAATCCCGCAGCACAGGACGAAATATTCGGACCCGTTCTCTCGGTGATCGGCTATCGCGATCTCGAGCACGCGATTGAGATGGCAAATGACAGCATGTACGGGCTTTCGGGGCAGGTTTACGGCGCGGATCTCGCCGCCGCAACCGCTGTCGCTCGTCGCATCCGCAGCGGTGCAGTCAACGTGAATGCGACCCTGTTCAGTGCATATGCCCCGAGCGGCGGCTACAAGCAGAGCGGCCTCGGTCGAGAGCGCGGTGTCGAAGGCATCCGAGCCTTCCAAGAAATCAAGCATCTGTGTGTCGGTGAGCTGCCGACCTGAATCTGACGGAGGAACTGAGCATGACTTCAGCTGACTTGAACTTGGACTGGCTGGTTTCTGTGGACGACCACATCCTCGAACCCCCGAATCTCTGGGTGGACAGGGTGGCGGCCAAGAACCGCGATCGGGCTCCTCACCTTGAGGTTATTGACGGGATGGACTACTGGATATACGACGGTAAGCGGTTTCCAAGTTCGGGCCTGAGCGCTGTTGCCGGAAAATCGAAGGAAGAGTTCAGTCCTGAACCCCTCGCATACTCGGAGATGCGACCCGGATGTTACGACCCGGTCGCTCGCTTGGGGGATATGGACCGTTCGGGTGTGCTGGCCTCGCTGTGTTTTCCTACCCTGCCTCGCTTCTGCGGCCAGCTCTTCATGGAAGCGAGTGATCGCGAGTTTGGATTCGAGTGTCTGCAGCACTACAACAATTGGTTGGTGGAAGAGTGGTGCGGTGCCGCTCCCGGGCGGTACATCCCGCTCATGTTGATTCCCTTGTGGGATCCCGCGCTGGCTGCCAAGGAGATGGAACGGATGGCGGCGAAAGGTGTGACGGCCTTTGCCTTCTCTGAGAACCCCGCTCCGCTGGGTCTCCCTACTATCCACGACGTCAACCGCTACTGGGATCCCGTTATGGCAACAGCAAACGAGCTTGGACTCGTGGCGTCAATCCATGTCGGATCTTCCTCGCAGGTACCACAAATCGCTCCGGACTCACCCTTTATGGCAAATCTCGCCTGGGGAGCAATCCGCACGTCGGGTTCCATGCTGTCTTGGCTGTTCAGCGGGCTCTTCCAACGATTTCCGAACCTCAAGATGGCTCTCTCCGAGGGCGAGATCGGCTGGATGCCCTATTTTCTAGAACGTGCCGAGCAGGTCCTCGACAAGCAGCGCTACTGGGTGATGCGAGGCCAAAAATTCTCCGACCACGCGACGACTGATGTCGATCTCGACACCTTGAACATTCGGGAGCTGTTTCGAGACCACATCTTCGGTTGCTTCATCGAGGACTATCACGGCATCGCAAGCCTCGACGAGATTGGCGAGGATAACGTCATGTGCGAGACGGACTACCCACATTCCGACTCTACGTGGCCCAACTGCATCACGGCGGTAAAGAAGGTTGTTGGACATCTCCCGCCGGAAACTCAGTACAAGCTGCTTCGCGGAAATGCCGAGCGACTCTACCGCTTCAGTGCGGCCCAACCGCCCGCCCTTGCCGGCAACTGACACTGCGAAAGGATCGTCACGTGAGCGAAGAAGCGTACGAGAAGCCCGACCTAAACCTGCTCGGGCCCGAACATGTGCGGCGGTATCAAGAGACCGACGGCGAGGTTGGATACATCTGGAATGGGGTTCCGATCCTTCTCCTCACGACGACGGGACGGAAGTCCGGCTCGGCCCGGACCACGGCTCTGATCCACGCGCGGGAGGGCGACGATTACCTGGTGGTTGCTTCGATGGGCGGAGCACCGCAGCACCCCCAGTGGTACCGCAACCTGTTGGCGGACCCCACCGCTCAGATCCAGGTTCAAGCTGAGCACATTGCGGTCTCTGCGCGGACGGCCGATCAGGACGAAAAGCCTCGGCTCTGGAAAATCGTGAGCGATCAGTGGTCGAATTATGACGTCTATCAGTCACGCACCGACCGCGTCATCCCTGTAGTTGTGTTGTCCCCTCTTTCCCAGAGCTGAGGGCCGAAGTGAGTGAGAAGCCTTTCGATGGCGTCCGCGTCCTGGAGTTGGCACAGTGGGTGTTCGTTCCGGTTGCGGGGGCACTTCTTGCCGACTGGGGCGCCGAGGTCGTGCACATAGAGCCGACGGAAGGTGACCCTTATCGCGGCCTGGTGAGTCAGGGCATCGGTGCAGAGCGCGGCGGTGTCAATCTCTCGCTGGCCCTCGCCAACCGCGGCAAGCGATCGATTGCTCTCGATGTCCGGAACGCCGATGGTCTTGAAATCGTGCATCGGCTTCTGGACTCTTCGGACGTATTCCTCACCAATATGCGCCCCGGAGCACTTGCCCGAGCGGGACTGGGTCCTGAAGGACTGACGGCGAGATACCCCGAGCTGGTGTACGCCCGAGGCCTTGGCTATGGGGCGAAGGGTCCGGATGCTGACAAGGCCGGCTACGACGCAACTGCTTTTTGGGCAAGAGGTGGAATGGCCCACATGTTGACTCCACCGGAGCGTGAGTATCCGATTGGACAGCGCGGCGCAATGGGTGACCGCAATGGAGCGCTGGCTCTTGCCTTTGGTATAGCTGCAGCCTTGCTGAAGAGATCCAGGACAGGCCAAGGGTCTGTTGTGGACGTTTCGCTCTTGGCAACTGCAATGTGGACTCTCTCGTCTGATCTCTTGGCTGCACTTGGAGGCGAGGAGCCAAGGGCAGCGAGTGGACGCGGGCCGGTGGTCAATCCACTCATCGGGGCGTATCGCACGAAGGACGATCGCCACATTCAACTGGTATTTCTGCAACCCGACAGATATTGGGATGACTTTTGCCGCGTGATCAACCGACCGGACCTCGCAGAAGATCAACGCTTCTCCGACCATGCCACCCGACGAGTGCACGGGGCGAAATGTGTGGAGGAACTCGACCGCGAGTTTGCCAAACGTACCTTCGCTGAGTGGAAGTCCGTGCTGAACAAGCTCGATGCACCATGGGCACCCGTTCAATCAGTTCCCGAGTTGCTCGATGATCCACAAGTGCAAGAGAACGGCTACATCAAGGACGTCGTCATCGATGGGACGCTCGCCTACCGCCTTCCAGCGGTGCCCGTTCAGTTCGACGGTGAATCTCCGGAGCTACGACGAGCGCCTGAACATGGTGAAGACACCGAGACGTTACTCCTCGAGCTGGGTTATGGGTGGGACGAAATCTCAGCATTCAAAGAGGCCGGTATTATCTTGTGACCTCGAGTCGGCCATTGCCCGCGCCCGATGATGTATCACGACAGTTCTGGAGCGCAGCGGCTGATCATTCCCTTGTACTCGCCCGATGTGCTGTCTGTGGGTGTTTGTGCCATCCGCCCGACTGCGTCTGTCCTCACTGTGGAGCGACCGATCCGAAATTCGAATTCATTCCCGTAGACGGTTGCGGCGAGATACGGTCGTGGACGGTGATGCGACAGTCCTTCCTTCCGGGCTTTGAGCAACCCTTCGTTCTGGTCGACGTTGAACTTACGGTACAGCCGGGGCTCCGTCTCATCGGACGTCTCGTCGACGGCCCCAGCGCTCGTCTTCGGCTGGGTCTTCCTGTCAGGCTCGCCTTTGAGGACGTCGCTCCGGGGGTCTCGGTTGCTGCCTTTGCACTCGAGATCGATTCGTGACCCGTCGAATGCCGTCAAGTAATCGGGTGGCCATCGTTGGCTACGCGCAGAGTCGAGCTGTCCGTCATTCCAACGTCAGCCTTGGAGTGCAAACCGCCGAGACGGCTCGACGCGCCATTCTCGATGCGGGACTCTCTGATGCGGACATTGACGGGTTCGTGACCGCCAGCCTGTTCCCGAGCGCCGGCGCCCACGCCTCGGTCGACGGAACGAGTGTCGTGTCAGCGAATTGGCTTGCCGCCCATCTGGGCGTGAACCCTTCCTACGCCGCCGGGTTCCAGGGGTTCGGACAGCTGCCTGGTGCGGTTGCAATGGCGGTCAATGCCGTTGTGAGCGGAGCGGCCGACTACGTACTCGTGCATCGCGCTCTGCATAATCCGCCCGGCAAGTATCACGAGAACCCCATGAAGACGGCGAAGGGGAGTCAGCAGTGGATCGTTCCGCAGGGTTACTTCGGGCCCATCGCTATGATTGCTTTGGCCTACAACGAGTACATTGAGCGCTACGGCGCAACGCGTGAAGCAATGGCCGCAGTCGTAGTGGAAGCGCGCAAGAACGGAGCCAGGATCCCGTGGTCCTACTGGCATGGCAAGCCGTTGTCTCCGGGGGATTATCTCTCGGAGCCAATGATTAGCGATCCGATTTGTCGGTTGGACTGCGATATTCCGGTGGATGGTGTCGCTTGCTTTGTCTTCACGTCAGCGGAACGGGCTCAGGATCTTCCCAATCAACCCGTCTATGTATCGGGTTATGCGACCGGTGCACCCGTTCGGCATCGGCTCCCGATGCATTGGCCCCTTGAGGACATCATGGACGTTGGGGTAGAGACGAGCGCGCCGTCTTTGGGAAAGGTCTGGAGTGGGTCCGACGGAAGTGGACCTGCCACAGGTCTATGACGGATTCTCTCCCTTCGTGTATTTCTGGATGGAGACACTGGGACTCTGCGCGGCGGGGGAAGCTCATCAAATGGCGCTCGACGGGTTGATCAACGCCGACCAGGAGGGCTCACTCCCGGTGTTGTCCGGAGGTGGCGCCCTCGGAAACGGTCGAATGCACGGTGTTCCGCAGATGCTGGAGTGTTACCTGCAGCTGTCAGGGAGAGCTGGTGATCGTCAACGTCCCGACGTTTCGATCGGGCTGGCCTGCCATTCCTCCCCGCACTACGGCGGCGCAGTGGTCTACAGCTCGAAGGAATTTTGATGTCGAAGACATGGAAGATGGATCGGAAGTCAGCGAAATGAACGGTGCCGAGAATCAAATGACCTGGGTCGAGCGCGCCGCCGATCGCTCGCCGATGGTAAAGCGTTCACGCACGAAGAGCGCAGAGCAGGCGCGATCCATTGTCGCTGCTGCGCGCAGGCTGACCGTGACCAAGGGCACAAGCTTCACCACCCAGGAACTCATTAAGGAAGCCGGAATCGCACTCCAGACCTTTTATCGATACTTTCCGAGCAAGGACTTCCTCATGCTCGCTGTTATCGAAGATCTGATTGGCGAGACATGTGCCAGATTCCGGAAGCAGGCGCGTAAATTCGCTGATCCCGTCGAGAGGATCAAGTACTACGTGACGGCAACGGTATACGTCCTCGGCACTCCGCGAAGCAGTCCAAACTTCATTACGTCCGAACATTTCAGACTGCAGACCCTCTATCCGGATGACGTATCTCGAGCAACGCAGCCCTACACGGACCTCTTGGCTGAGGAGATTCGTGTCGCCGTGGCTGAGGGCCGATTGAATCCAGCTGACCCTGACTACACCGCATGGCTCATGACGCAGCTGACAATGGCGGTGTACCACCACTACGACTGTGCCGGGCTTGACGAGCCCACGGAGGTCATTGCCGAGAAGGTGTGGGAGTTCTGCCGCGCCGCATTGACTTCATGAATACCCACTGCTGCAGATGGGTGACCACCCCTCCGACGCGGTTTCCGTAGAGCAAGGGCGAAGAGGGGTTTGATCAAACCTTGATAGTCCTCCACCCGAGATCGGGCGCTCGCGTCCATCTCGAAAAAGAGAACCGATGGGACGCTTTAGCCGACAGGAACTGGAAGAAGCCTGGGCGCACTATTGCCAAGTCGTCGAAGCGACGAACCCGAAGGGCAGCGAGAAGCGGCCGTGGGCGGAGCTGTTCACGGAGGATGCCGCGTATTTCGAACATCAGCGGGGAGTGTTCGAAGGACGCGAGGCGATTTACAACTGGATCAGTAACGCCATTGGAGGGTCTCCTGGTAACGAATTCATTGGGTTTCCGGCCGATTGGTACGCGGTAGATGAAGACGGTGGGCGAATTATTGACTACTTCCAGAACCAAATGAGCGATCCCGGAGATGGTCAGATATACCAGGAACCGAACGTCTCTATCCTCACGTACGCCGGAAACAATCTGTGGTCCCCGGCAAGAAGATATCTACAATCCCCAACGCTTTTTCGACATGATCCAGCGTTGGCGGAAGGCGAAGGACGCCACTGAGAAGAAGGAGACGCTTTTTCTCGCCAAGGTGGCGCGGCAGGGGAGGCGGCTTCGCTCAGTGGTCCCCTGAAGGGGACCACTGAGCGGCAAAGACCTCGCCATACTGAGTGGATTCCTCTGGGCTGACCATGAAACCGAGGGCTTCACGTCGGCTCGACCCCGCCCGTTCGCAGCCGATTACTCTCGATCGGCGCTTTTGACGGGCCGTCCACAGGAGCGCCAGCACGGGAAAGAACTGGCACCCAGCTCCTGCTCGTTTGGCGACGAAAAGTTGGCGTGACGTGCGAGAATATCCTATGCTTCTGCGGGAACATATGATGACCGGTGCGGGAATATGTGGGGAAGCGAGCAGTCGTTGGGGAGAGGGTCGAAGGTCTAGTCCTGATGTGGAACGGCAGAAGGAATGCGCAAGCGCACGGGCCAGCGTGGCGCTGCGAGAGTCCTGACAGGACGGCAGGCGCGTGCCGCTCCGACACCACTGAGCGTATTTTCACACCGCAGAGCAAGCCGGTGCGCAGCGTGTCAAAGAACCCAGTCCATTATCAACCTGACCGAAGGGTCGGGGGGGGAGACAAATGTCGATGAAGAAAGCATCAAGTAGCAGAACGAGGTACGGCGCTCTTGCGTCTGGCCTATTGGCCATAACCGCTGTGCTGCCGAGTCTGTACATCACGACCGACTCCACTGGTGCTGGGGCTTCGTCGGCTCCAATCACCATCGCGTACATCACATCGGTGACAGGGCAGGGTGCCGCTGAAGACGCGCCTTCGGTTGCGGCCTTTAGGGCCCGCATCGATCTTCAGAATGCTGAAGGTGGGGTCAACGGGCATAAGCTGGTTGCACTCGTCATCGACGATCAGACAAGTCCTACGAGCATCGCCACGGCCGTCCAAGAGGCCGATTCGAAGGCGCTTGGAATTGTCTCGCAGAGTCCGCTGTTCTTCTTGGCCGCGAAATATCCCCAGGAACAAGGCGTGCCGGTGACGGGGTCGTTCACTGACGGACCCGAATGGGGCGAACAGCCGTACACGAACATGTTCAGCTCGGATTTCGGAAGTGTTGATCCGAAGTACCCCGTCAATACGGAGCAGGGGGCAATCATCAAGCACTTCGGCGGCACGGTCCTGGGTGCGTACGGCTACGGGATCTCACCGGTGTCCGCTCGCGAAGCCATCGGAACGGCCGACTCCTTCCAGCATGCCGGTGGCAAGGTGGGGGTTCTCGACACCTCGATTCCATTCGGCAGCGTGGACTTCACCGCAGCTGCCTTGGTAGCGAAGCAGAAGGGGGTGAATGCAATAGCTCCCGAGATCGACAACAACTCGAGCTATGCCCTGGCGGAAGCACTCGAACAGGCTGGCGTGAAGCTCAAGGCTGCTTTGTACGCCACGGGATACGAACCCAGTGTGGTCCACTCGCCGGCGTGGAAGGCACTCCAGGGCGGCTACTTCCTTGCGGGGTTTCGCCCATGGGTCCTGCCTGACGCAGGCACCCAACAGATGCAAGCAGCGATGGAGAAGTACGCAGGCTTTAGCAAGACGGATTTTCCGAGTTTCAGTCAATACAGCGCGTGGGCCGGTGCCGATCTCATGATCAAGGGAGTGCAGCTTGCGGGAAAGAACCCAACGCGAGCAGCGGTCATCAAGGACCTACGAGGAATCAAGTCGTATAACGCCAACGGGTTGCTCCCAGAAAGTTTCAACTATTCGACCCAGTTTGGCCACGATCCTGCAAAGCAGTGCTCATGGGTCATGCAGGCTGAGCCCGCCGGGTTCAAATTGGTATCACCGCAAACGTTCTGCGGTACTGATCTGCCGGGTACTTCATCCGCAAGCTCGTCCTAGTCGGCACTACCAGGTGACGAGGAAACGACGATCGACTCCCCCAATCGTCAAAGCCTCCTCGCGAAGTGCACGGACCATGGCTCTTCTGTTCCCCTCCCCCGAGTCATGGGCCGTGCACTACCTCTCATATCGAGCAGCACCACCCGCCGATCTCAGGTCAACGGCCCCAAAGTATGAGCATCTCTGCCCACCAGGGCCCAGGGCGAGCCATCTGTCATCGCGGAGAGCGCCGCCCTCGAACCTTCCACATTCAGCGCGCCCGCCTTTTGCACTGTGGCCATGGTCTGTCGTCTATCTGCTGATGTCCTTTACGTCCACGATTCTGCTGACCGCGTCAGACTGTGCGGTGTGGTGTCCCACGAAGTCAGCAGGCGCGTCTTGCAGGCCGTTGTGGAGTCCTATCCACATGAGAAGTCCGGAGCCATTACCAGTGTGGACATCTCCCAGGGGACCAGTGACGTCGTTCATGTCGACATCGTCCACCGACCGGAGCCCCGTACGGGTGCGTCCATCGCACCAACTGATTTATCCAATCTGCGAACGGCGGTCAGCGACGCGTTGCAACCTTGGCGTCACACCGTTCGAACTATCGAGTTGGTTCACTAGACGCACGGCGAACTAGCGACTCAATCCGAACGGCCAGGCAATTCGAGGCTCCCGAGCCAACCCAAAATTCCCAACTTCCATCCCAACAATTTGGTTGCAGCTCGCTTCAAGGTGGAGCAGCGTGTCTCTCGCCGCCCTCATGTGGGAGCTTCGACCTGCGATAACGGAACACGCTGCGACATATTGCGCCCGGTCGACACATCGTTGCGGCCGCTTTTAATCCCAAGGTGCCGGGATCGAGACCCGGGCGGCCCACTAGAAATATCCAGTTCAGAGGGCTCTTCATGCCCAGCGGAGAAGCGTTCACATCTGCGTTGTTGCTACTGAATGCTACTGTAAACCCGAGTTCGACTCATCTGTTCTGGGCGTGGTCAGGAGGTTCGTGTGAGGGGTCACATGCGCCAACGTGGAGATGCCTGGGAGTTGCGCGCCTACGTCGGCGTGGATCCCGTGACGGGCAGACACAAGTACACGACCCGGACCTTCCGAGGTGGCAAGCGGGCGGCCGAGGCAGAGCTGGCCCGGTTCGTGACACAGGTATCGGGAGGGGGACACGGCGCCGGCGACACGACGCTGGCAGATCTGATCCAGCGTTGGCTCGACCTCGCACGTGACGACCTGTCGCCGTCGACGCTTCGTGGCTACGAGCGAATCATCCGGAGCTACATCCACCCGACGATCGGCAAGGTCCCGTTGAACAAGCTGCGGACGGACCAGCTGGACCGCTTCTATGTGCAGCTTCGGGAGAGCGGGGGTGAACGGGGAGGCCCGCTCTCGCCCGCGACGGTGCGCCAGACGCATGCGATCATCCGGCGCGCCCTCAACCAAGCTCATCGTTGGGGATGGATCGCGGCCAACCCGGCAGCTTTGGCGTCTCCACCCAGCGTGCGGTCACGTCCAGCCAGTCCCCCCGAACCTCATGGGGTCCTGGCGCTCGTGGCCGAGGCCGAGGCTTCCGATCCCGACCTGGGCTGCTTTCTCCTGCTCGCCGCGACCACGGGCGCACGCCGAGGAGAGCTGTGCGCGCTCCGATGGTCGGACCTCGATTTCGACTCGGGAACGGTCCTCATCGCTCGATCCCTGGTCGAGGGGCCGGGATCGGAGCTCATCGAAAAGGACACCAAGACCCATGCCTCTCGTCGCATCGCCCTCGATCAAGGGTCGATCCTAGAACTCGAGCGCCACCGAGACCGATGCCGCCAGCGGGCCGAATCCTGCGGTACGTCCTTGAGCGACTCAGCCTTCGTCTTCTCATCGGAGCCAGACGGCACGAGGCCGCTGGTGCCCAACGAGGTCACGAAGCGCTTCATCAGGGTCCGTCAGGCCGTGGGTCTGGACGCGGTCCGGCTCCACGACCTTCGGCACTTCACCGCCACGCGTCTGCTCGCTGAAGGTGTCCCGGTGAGGACGGTCAGCGGTCGCCTGGGCCATTCCAATGCCGCGACGACGCTGGGCGTCTATGCGCACTTCGTGGAGGAGTCCGATCGAGCCGCTGCCACCACGATGGGTTCCATTCTTCAACCTCCACCCCCTCGCCGGCGCGTCCGAAAGGCCAAGCGCTAATCGTTGGCCACTCTGAGCCAGCAGGCGCGGGTTCTGGCTCGTCAGGCGATTGCTGGATTGGCGGTTTCACACACCGTCGGCGGCTCCGAGGCAAGGCACCTGTTGACCTATGCACACACTTGCACTAGCAGTGCGAGGCGGCCCCGTCGCTCCGCCCCAGGACTGTGCCGGGGATGAAGCGCTCGTGGCGATCCGACGAGGCGCATCCACGCCGGCCCAAGGGGGCCGGCCGAGTCCATTGTGTCTCCATGTGTTCCCGGCCCCTCAAGGCATGGGGACCACTGTGGCCTCCTCGGCTGCGCCGGCCTTGACCGGCCTGGGTGCAGGTTGGCGAGCCCTGGCACCCTCGCAATAACAGCGCTCTGACCTGGGGTGTGGACGTTGTTGTGGACGTTCGAGTGGACATCGGAGAGCAAGCCTTCATGGGAGTTCATGTCCTCGAGACCGCTCGCTGGGCCCGGCTGCCCGGATCCGGCCAGAGCGAGGAGGGCCATCTTGGGAACGAGCCGGCGCCTCCCGAGTCGGATGACCGGGCAGCTCGCCGCGGGCGACGAGCTCGAAGGCGAAGGCCCGGGAGATCCCGAGCAGCTCGGCTGCTTCGCCGACGCTGTAGACGAGACGTTGCGACGATGCAGCGGCATCACGGTGCGTTGTGTTCACGAAGAAACCCCTCCTGTTCGAGGGAGCGAACACCACTCCCTACCTATAGAGGGGCAAATCGCGAGTCCATCTTGGACAACATGGAGGTTGGGCGCTACAAGGACCTTGCCGAATCGGGCCGAAATCGACACGACTCTCAGTCACCCCCATGTGTCGACCGCGGCGCGGACAACTGAGCGACGCCTCGAAATCCCCGGGGCCACACGCAGCCGCCCACCAACGCCAGGGAGGCGGATACGACGAACCCAGCAGGCAGTTCCGGACAGCACCGAGAGCACCGGACGTGGACGAACGCAAACGTGAGAACCAAACGACGACGACTGCCGACACCGGACTGGACGACGAGAGCGACAACCAGCTCGAGCATCTCTCGCATCGATCCCAGGCGATTCCCCAGGATTCCAGGCCCAGATGTCAGATGTTTTCCTTACATCATCAAGCCGCTCAGTGCCGTCGGCGGCGGCTTCGCCGCCGCCTCGGCAAGCGGTCGGGGCCTTCGGCCCTGGACCAGGCTAGGTTCGACAGGTGCACCCAGCGCATGACGCCGGCCAATCGACCACAACGCCGCCGCCGGGGACGATGGCGCGAGCCGAACCACCGAGAGGGCGAGCATGACGGATCAGCTCGAGAAGAGGATCTTCACACCCGGGATGTTTCTGAACGACGTCGGATTCCTCCTGACCCATGGCCCTTCGACAGTCGGCGCAGCACGCGACGAATAACATCACTCGGACGTTCGTCGAGAAGATCATGACCGTGACCACCGCCGTCAACGAGTGCACCTACTGCGCCTGGTATCACGCCAAGGCCGCCGTGGCCAGCGGCATCGACGCAGAGGAGGTCAAGAGTCTGTTGGACCTCCAGTTTCAGGCCACCGCCTCCGACTTCGAGATCATGGCATTGCTGTACGCCCAGCACTACGCCGAGACCAATCGACAGCCCGAGACGCACATGACCGCCCGGTTGTTCGATACCTACGGCCAGCGAACCGCGAACCCACATCATGCTGGTAATCCGAACGATCTCTTTCGGCAACTTGCTGGGAAACACCTGGGACGCAGTCCGAGCCGGTTCAAGGGGAGACCAGCGCCGGAGAGCAACGTTGCTTTCGAGCTGGCCTTCTTCCTCCTCACCTTCTGGTTCATGGTCCCGGCGATGTGGCTCATGAAGTCGGACGGGAGGGGTACGGTGCCGGCCCTCCCTGAGGAGCATGCGTCCGGCTGGGCTCAGTGATCAACCGAAATACAGGTCAAGGACGGATCTCGTAGAGCGCGTTCACCGGATGGTCGACATCGAGCCGACGGAACCGGTTGAACCCTGCGAGCGCGCCATCGCTTCTGCTCTGGCCGGGGACAGGCCGAGAGTGCCAAGGCCCGCACCGTCAGGCGCCGACATCGCCGACGACATACAAGACAGGACGCTAATGCCGTACATCAACGATGCCATCGGGTTCTCCGACGCGTTCAGCGCGAAGGTGTCATGCGCCTTAATGTCGACGAGTAGCCATGTGCCATCGGGAGCGATCGCCCGACGCAACGCCTGCATCATCTCGAACGGATGCGTCATGTCATGGACACAATCAAACGTCGTGATGAACCCAATTGATCCGTCATCGGGCAGCGGTTCGTCTCGTGGGTCGTGGAACGACACGTTCGACACCTCGGCCTCCACGTGCTTCTCCTCGCCGTGCGAGCCGAACCGG
The DNA here is from genome assembly GCA_963730395.1 of uncultured Acidimicrobiaceae bacterium. Taxonomy (GTDB): domain Bacteria; phylum Actinomycetota; class Acidimicrobiia; order Acidimicrobiales; family RAAP-2; genus Bog-473. The sequence continues at coordinate 282,597 of CAVSSK010000007.1, forward strand.
CCGATGTCGAACCCCAGGAACCGACTCTTCGGGAAGGCGCCCGCCATGAGCAGCAGTGCTCCCCCCGCACCACATCCAACGTCCGCGGCGGTCGTGCCCTCGGCGAGCCGCTCGGTGACTCCGTCGAGCGCAGGCAGCACGACCGGCAGCAGGTTCGTGCGGTTCCACGGTTCGAACGACCGCTCGATGCCGACCGCGGCTTCGGGACCATGGCTGTCGTAGTCGTTACCGAGCCCGGTACGGAAGCTCTCGGGCATCGCTCGAAGCGCTGTCCATCGTGTTGGGAAAACGATGGAACATTCCCATCCCATATGCCGGATGGTCGGGAGTCGCGAGGACCGCGGCGGCCTCGTCCGACAGTGAAAAGCGCTCTTCGTCGTCGCAGTCGATGATCCGCGCAGCCGCCTGGTTGTAGGCCCAATCGTGGACCCAGCGCTCATGGAGACCCGCTCGTTGGGCGAGCTCGTCCGAATGCAGTGGCTTTCCGGCATCTCGGAGTGCCGCGTAGAGACCGAGCTTGTCGCCGAGGTGGATCATCCCCGCGGTCACCGCGCCCTCCAGCTTGGTGAACACGAGAAACGAGAACATCCGGAGCTTCTTCTCATCCATGGTCTGCATCCTTGTCAGCGGGCGGTCCTTCGCTGGTTGCCGCTCTGCAGGCCTGCTACGAGGCCAGCGGGCTGAAGTAGTTTCCCAGCGAGGCACCGGCTTTCAGCAAGGTTGGAGCGCTCAACCACATGAGTCCTTGCGACGATTGCCGAAACACAAACGCTACATGTGTGACGGTATTGAGATGCCAGGGCGGTCAACTCGCCCGAACGACTGATCTGAGCGTGAAGGATCAATCGATGAGTCGAGTCCTCGATGTCTTGAGCCCAAGTCCCGTAGATCAGCCATGCAATCGCACAATATTGCAGGCCCTACTGCACCGCATACGACAAACATCCCCGCGGCGTAGTGCCACGGTTCGTCACAGACCAGTTCGTAACGCCCCGGCTTAAGTGTCAGCGTCGTCCACCCGACGCTGCCCGGGGCGATGCCATCACCGGTACCCGATGCGCACGAGCGTGATGCCTCTCCCAGGCTCTGGGACTCATTGATCTTGCCGTCAGCTCCCGTCGGCCTCGTACCCGGACCGTCCGACGGAAGTGGGAGCACAACCAACTCGTGGACGAGAGCCCCACCATTCGACGTGACGAACGACACCTTGCCCGCATGAGCGGCAGCTGGGTCAGTGGTGATCGTCGCCATCATCGGTTCTTGGCTCATCATTCCGTCGCCAGCATCGGAGAGTGACACGTTCACCGTTGATCCGGCAAGGTGCGGGATCGAACATGTCGCCGAGCCGTACACGCCATTTACGGTGGGACCGCTGCGGTCACTGTTGCTGGTCAGTAGGACGAGAAGAGCACCGGACGCGACGGCCAGGGCCACAACAGCGATGACCAATGCGACGATCATGGAGCGGTGTGTCACTGCGATCCCGTGGCTGGGCCATTCCCCTTAAGGATGTCCGGTCGCCGGGCGTACTCGTCTACGTCGATCTCGCCACGGGCGAGGCGCTGATCGAGGATGCGAACGGGATCTGAACTGGCATTGGAGGGCGGCGTGGTCCCCCCAACAGCGTGAGCGGCCTCTGGCGAATGACTCCTCACGACTGCCCAGGCGAGAATGCCGAAGAACACCAGCATGGCCACGACCATCACGATCCACAGTCCCCAGTGGGTGCTGCCGCTGTCGTCGTGGGGGTAGTGCGTCATCGGAAGCGCTCCTCTCGCCGACTTGGCTGTTCACGATCAAGCATTCGTTGGTCGTCGTCCGCATCAACTAGGGGCGAACGTCACGATGGGCGGTACAACCGCCGTGACGGCCCGGCCTTCGCGACTGGGCGCGGCAGTGGATGGGTTCGGGAGCGGTCAAGTACGCGGTCTTCAGGCAGGCGGTTCCATAAATACCCCTGGGGGTATATGCTGGATGCAGCCAACTAGCGAGGGAGAGCGTGGATGACGACGAGCGAATCAGTGGTCTCGGTGCACCCGGAGGTTCACTGGCCGATGGAGAGGATCTTGTTCGCCTTGGCAGGAACGATGGTGCTGCTCAGCGCTGTTCTTGCCGCTGTGGTGAGCCCTTGGTTTCTGCTGCTGACTGCATTCGTGGGAGTGAATCAGTGGCTGTTCGTCATGTTCGGCGCCTGCCCAGCGTCCCTGGTGCTCCATCGGTTGGGAGCGTCTGCTACGTGTAGGTGGTAGTCGCACAGCACATGTCGTGACAGGCGACACGCCGCCAGATTGGTTGGAGGCATCTCCGTGTAGATGCGCTCTGGGTCTCGGGGTCCCCTGTCGATGCTTGGATTGACACGAGAGGGTCCGCATGTCCACTCCATCCGCCGAGGAAGTCAGAGCCTGGACGCCAGAGGAGCGCGGACAGGTAGCCCGACTGCTCGATGAGCTTGTCGAACGGCCTACTACTGAGCTCTGGAGTGATCAGGCGACGCCGTCTGTCCATCGTTGCTGCGGCCGCTGGCGCAATCGTCATGGTTCCGTGGATCGGGTATCTCGCGTCCTCCCTTCCACTGGCTGAATCAGGTGGAGCGGCGCGTGGCGTGGGTCGGTTTCGACGTGGTGCTCGCCTTGGTCCTCTTGACCACTGCGTGGCTGGGACTTCATCGACGACAGGCTGGCAATCCTCGGACTGCTCGTGGCGGCGACGATGCTCGTCACCGATGCATGGTTCGATGTGACCCTCTCGTACGGGACGCACGAGCAATTGGGAGCGATCCTCACTGCCACGTTTCTGGAACTTCCGTTCGCAGCGTTCCTTGCCAGCACCGCTGTCGGCATACTCCGGAGAACCTCCGCAACTGTCTGGCGCCTCCGGGGCCACTCAGGCCAGCCGCCCTCTCTCTGGCGTCAGCAGTACTTGATCTCTCCGTCACAAGCGCTGCACGGTTGAACACGGGTACGTTCTCCTCGACTGCCCAGCAAAGGATCTCGTCGATCACGGTAGGCTCGGGTTCGAGTTCGGTCTGAGCGCACCGGCGATCGTGTCCGACAAACTTTCGGTGTTACTTGCCGGCTCTGACTTCCATTCATTTGCCGTTGTCCAAGATCTCTTGGACTGAGATTCCCCAGAATTAGTGGACACCCGACAGGCTGGCCTTCGGTCGGCTGGAAGGATGTCCGATATGGGTGCTACGAGGCGGAAGTTCACGTTGGAGTTCAAGACCGAGGCGGCCCACCGTGTGATCGATACGGGCAGGACGGTGGCCGAAGTGGCCGCCGAGCTGTCGGTCGTCGACAGCGTGTTGGCCCGGTGGGTGCGCGATGAGCGCCGGCGGATGGAAACTGTGGCCGGAACGTCCGACGAGCCGTTGAGCGCGGCGGAGCGGACCGAGCTGTTGCGGCTGCGCCGCCAGGTCGCCGAGCAGGACAAAGACCTGGCCTTCTTGGGAAAAGCTGCCGCGTACTTCGCTTCGAATCCACCAAAGCAGAAAGATTTGCGTTGATGGCCGCCGAGTGCGCGAACTTCGAGATCACCCGCATGGCCCGCCTCTTGGAGGTCTCGACCGCCGGCTATTACCGCTGGCGGGCTGCCAAGGATCGCCCGCCGCTGCCGAGTGAGGTGCGACGGGCTGATCTCGACGCCAAGATCGTCAGCTTCCACAAGAGCTCGAGCGGCACCTACGGTGCGCCTCGGATCACCTTGGACCTCCACGAGGCCGGGGAACGGGTCAGCGCGCAACACCGTGGCGGCCCGCATGGCCAGTCTCGGGATTGTCGGGCGTCAGCCCACGGCTCTTCAAGGTCACCACCAATCCCGATCCCTCTGCCACGTACCCGCCGGACCTGGTGAACCGGGGGTTCGCCCCCGAGGGAATCGACCAGGTGTGGACGTCAGACATCACGTATCTCAGCGTCGGTGAGGGTGAGGCCTACCTGTGTGCCATCCGCGACGAAGGATCGTCTCGGGTGCTCGGATTCTCTGTCGCTGACCACATGCGGACCGAGATCGTCCTCGACGCATTGGCCCAATCGACCGCGACCCGGTACGGACGAGTCAAGGGGACGGTGTTCCACACGGACCGAGGCAGCCAATTCTCAGATGGCAAGGTCGTGGACTTCTGCCAGAACGTCGGACTGGTCCGCTCCATGGGAGCGACGGGCAGTTGCTTCGACCACGCCAGTGCCGAGAGCTTCTGGTCGATCTTCAAACACGAGTACTTCTACCGGCACACCTTCGCCACCATCGACGAGCTCCGGGCAGGGATCACCCGATACATCAACTTCTACAACCACCAGCGTCGTTGCGCCAAGGCTGGCAATCTCAGTCCCGTCCGCTACGAGTTAACGTTGGGCAATAGCGAGCAACAAGCCGCATAAACCGTGTCCACTATTTCTGGGCAACCTCAGACGGACCGTCCGGCCGCTCGACGGCTCCCGCGAAATCGGCAGGGTTCCAGATGCAGAACCAGCGTCGTCCCATGGGCATGTCGTCGGCCCATGCTGTGACGCCGTCGACCTTGATCGACACGCTGACAAGGGCACGCGCTCTTTGCAACCCTCGCAAGTTCCTGGAGCGCCACCGCGGCGTCTTTGTAAGGAAGGTGGATCCAACGAAGCGCTTGCCCAGACGGAGTCGAACGAGTCGGTATTCAACGGCAACGCTCGAAGATCCCGTTTGCCGGGACGGAGCGCGACACAGCGGCCTAATGAGCCATCTTTCTGGCGATTACCCGAGGGAGGACAGTCGAGAGCAAGGCAGTTCCGTCTCTTGGGAGCGTGCCTGCTGAGGTTCCAACAGACGACCTCGACCTTGCCCAGAACAATGCTGACCTCAGAGAACTCAAGGCAACACTAGAGCGGGCGTCCAATTCAAAGCCGGATTCTTACCGGTGTCTTTGGATGCTGTCCCGCCACCTCATGGAACCTTGACATCCGTTTCGTAGCGTCGCCGGTGCCGACGTGCCGCCCGGCACCGCCACGAAAGGAAGCGTCTCCATGCGCCGACTCGCATTCGCCGGTCTCTTGGTGTTGACCGGAGTCTTCATCGCCGCTTGCACCCCCACAGAGACCGGGTTCAAGCCCCTGCTCTCGGGGATCGTGAACAAGGGCAGCGAGACCTACTTCCACCTGGCCCAGCCCTATCCCGTGATCGACCTCTCTGAGGTCGCTGCGAGTTCGCCCGGGTTGACAGGGACGGTGGTCGATGTGTCGTGGTCCCAGCTCGAGCCGAGCCCGGGAACCTTCGATTTCTCGACCCTCGACGCGGATCTGGCCGCGGTGTCCGCCTACAACAGCGGGCACCCGGGAGCGACGATCGGGGTCAAGCTCCGCGTCTGGGCCGCCAACGATGCCCCGAACTGGGCCAAGACCATGGACGGCACGCCGATCTCGACCGATGTGAACAACCAGCCCGCCACGGTGGGCCAGTGGTGGAAACCCGACTACCACGCCGCTTGGGCCGGCCTGCAGTCGGCGCTCGCCCAGCGCTACGACGGCAACTCCCTTGTCAACGAGGTCGTGGTGGCATCATGTGCGTCCCTCACCGACGAACCGATGATCATGGCGGCCGGGCCCCTGGTGGCCCCGACCCTGTTGGGCGACGGGTGGACCAATGCGGGACAGCAGTCCTGCCTCGACGGTGCACTCAGTGACTACGCGCCATGGCACCACACCGCGATCTACTATCCGTTCAGCCCGTTCACCACCATCTCGCCTCCGGGCAGAGGGGATCGACGACTAGCGTGACCGCAGAGGTAATGCGGCGCTGCGCCGGCTCTCTCGTCCTTGGGCGGCACCTGGTGCATTCTGGGGAACAACGCCTTGGACTCGAGCCAAGGCGGCACCTTCGTCTACAGCGAGATCAATAGCCTCTATGCCTCGAACCCGAGCAACACCGCCGTGGCCTTCCAGATGAACTCCCCGGCCACCACGGGAACCGCGGCATGCCAGTCCGTCGCACTTGCAGTGGCAGAGCATGCCAACTCGATCGAGTTCTGGCCGAAAACCGGCTCGAACCTGGGCTTCAGCGGTGCCAGTCCTACAACGCTCAAGAGTTGGGGTCAGGATCTTCTCCTGGGCACCGCGCCCACGTGCACCTAAAGCACTTCGGGTCGGCTGATCGGTTGGCGCCGGGCGTGTGAACACTCCGGTCCAGTCCGGCCGAGACTCCGAGGAATACCCCATGGGGTATAGGCGTTCTCCCTAGAAGACCGTCTGTGAGCCAGGAGGATCCGAATATGGCGACCGTTAATCTGACCAGGGAAAACTTCGAGCAAGTTGTGTCGATCAACGACACGGTGCTGGTGGACTTCTGGGCGTCGTGGTGTGGCCCGTGCCAGATGTTCACCCCCGTGTTTGAGCGCGCCTCGGAACAGCACCAAGACGTGGTCTTCGCCAAGGTCGACACCGAAACCGAGCAGGAGCTGGCCCGAGCGTTCGGGATCATGTCCATCCCAACACTGATGGTGTTTCGCGACCAGGTCGTGGTGTATTCACAGCCCGGGGCGCTGCCTGCCAGCTCGTTGGAGGATCTCATCGGGCAGGTGGGCGCCGCTCGACATGGACGATGTCCATCGCAAGATCGCCGAACAGGCCGCAGCGTCGACCTGACGCCGGACCGAAGCCGCCGCCCACCTAGTGGGGGTTCGTGGCGATCCCGGCGCTGAACCAGCTCCAGGGTTTGGGTCCCTTGGCATAGCGCTGCTCGACCCGCTCGATCGTGAAGCCCGCCTCACGAACGAGGACTTCCGGCTCGCGTGTCAGATGACAACCGTCGGCGAGGCGCCGCTGCCATGGCTCAAGTCGCCGTTGCCAGGCGGCCACGCTCGGTTCGGGGGCCAGGCCGTGTTCGAGGAAATGGAACCGGGCGCCTGGGCGCATCACCCGGCGTAGCTCGGCCAGTGCCTGGGGGGCGTTGGGGATGGTGCACAACGTGAAGGTCGACAGGGCGGCGTCGCAGCTGCCGTCGTCAAGAGGGATGGACTGTCCGTCGAGGCCGATGTGCTCGACCGTCACCCCTGACCGCAACACTCGCTTGTCGGCCAGCTTGCGGGCGACGGCCGCGGGCTCGACGGCCAGGACCACTTCGACATCCGGCGGGTAGAAGTCGACGTTCAAGCCGGAGCCGAACCCGATCTCGACGATCCGTCCCGCCAGACCCTCGGTCACCGTGGCGCGCCAGCGACGCAAGCCGCTGGTGCCGCAGGCCCGGTCGACCAGGCGGGGTAGGACCTGTTCACGGTAGAAGCCCACGTCGCGCAGACTCATCGCCTATCGATTCAGGGCGGTGGCTGGCTTTCTGAAGCGTCGTGATTTCGAGGGCTCCTGCCGGAGCCCAGTGGGAGAAGCGGGTCTTTGGCAGGATCTGCGCCCGCCAGAGGGAGGTGCCAGCTGTGGTGATGGCCAATGCGAGCAGCACCGGGAGCGATCTCCCCTCAAGCCCACGTGGCTCAAAGCGATGCGGCTGAGCGGGCGAGCGTGTAGGTGGCGACGGCAACGAGGAGCACGGCGAACCAGCGCAGCAGGGTCGGTGCCCGCGTCCGGCTGGCCAGGTGGTTGCCGGCGACCGCGCCTACCAACCCGGCGGCGGTGAACGGCAGCGCGACGCGCCAGTCGACGCCGGTGGTCGCCAATCTCGAGGTCAGGGAAACACCGCAGTTCACGGCGATGACCAGGAGCGACGTGCCGACGGCGATCGGCATCTCGAAGCCCAAGGCGAGCACGAGGGCGGGGACGATGATGAAGCCGCCGCCGACGCCGAAGAACCCGGTCATGAAACCGACCGCCGTTCCAGCCACCACCACCTTGGCCACCGTCGACATCCGGAGGCCAGCCCCGGGTGGGAGCACCGGGGTGGTGGGCGGGTGATCGTCGACCGCAGTGGTGTCGGAACGGCTCGCGGGGCCCGGATCCCGGCTGGTCTGGTCAGCTGGAGTCGTTGGGCCGGAGGACGGACTCATCGCACCCGCCGCCATGGCTGCCAAGCGGTCCTGCGATCGCGCGTGTCGCCCACATGCGCCATGCGGCGATCATCATGACAACGGCAAACGCGGCGAGCAGGACTTCGGGTTTAACCGACCGGTTCAGGCGTGTAGCCGAGCAGAGATCCGGCCACACCGGCCAGGCTGAACCACAGGCCGGCGGCCACCCGAACGTGTCCGGCGCGCCAGTGACCGACCATGCCTCCGAGGGCGGCAACGCCGACGATGACGAGCGACGTCGTGACCGCTTCTTTTGCCCCGAGACCGACGACATAGACGAGAGCGGGCACGGCCAGGATCGAACCGCCCCCGCCGAGGGCGCCGAGCGCGAGCCCGACGAGCAGCCCCAAGGGCAGAGTGAGGAGGAGCCTCACACCACCGTGCCGGGCCGCGCGTCGCCGGTCTCCACGGGCAGTCCGGCAGAGGACCAGGCCTGCATTCCACCACGGAGATTTACGGCATCGAAGCCCGAGCGGACCAGGAGGGACGTCGCCGTGGCCGAGCGGTTCCCCGACCGGCAGATGACCACCACTCGCCTGTCCCGGGGGAGCGCTGCGAGCCGGCCTTCGAGCTGTCCAAGGGGGACATGGGTGGCACCGGGGACGTGACCGGCCTGCCACTCGGCGGGTTCACGGACATCGAGGAGCATCGCCCCTCCACGCACGAGAGCGTCGGCCTCCGGCGGGCCGACGTCGCCCCGGTCACCGCCCCCATGTTTCCCTTGCAGCCAGCCCACACGACCTCCCGACGTCCAAGCATCCCTTTCGGATGCCCGGGATTGTCCGTATGCGGAATATACCCCCTTGGGTATTGTTTATACTGCGTGAGAGACGAAGTGTGGCCGGTCCCGAGGCCACGGAGGAGCCAGGCGATGTACCGAGACGCCGAACCGGCCGAGTTGGCCGCCCGACTGGGCACGTCGGACGAGCCCTTCGTTGTGGACGTGCGCGAGCCGGTCGAGTTCGCCGCCTGGTCGATCCCATCCGCCGTCAACATCCCACTGGGCGAGCTCGCCGAGCGCGTCTCGGAGGTACCGGCCGATCGTGAGGTGGTCACCGTGTGCGCCACGGGGAGCCGTTCGTCGTCAGCGGCGGAGATACTCAGCCGCACCGGGAGGAAGGTGGCCAACCTGGCCGGCGGCATGGCTGGGTGGGCCACGACCTACGACGCAGTGACCCTCGAGTTCGACGACGTGCGGGTCGTCCAGGTGCGTCGGCGCGGCAAGGGATGCCTGTCCTATCTGGTCGGGGCGGGGGACCAGGCGTTCGTCGTCGATCCGTCCCTCGACACGGAGGTGTACTTCCGACTGGCCGACGAGCACGGGTGGCGGATCACCCGTGTGTTCGACACCCACCTCCATGCCGATCACCTGAGTGGCGCCCGCCTGCTGGCCGAGGCCGCGGATGCGTACTTGCACCTGAACCCGGCCGACCCGTTCGAGTTCCCCTACGAGCCGCTCGGCGAAGAGGACCGCTTCGAGCTCCCTGGCGGTGTCACGTTCCAAGTGGCGGCCATCCACACCCCGGGCCACACCCGTGGTTCGTCGGTCTACGTCGTCGCCGACCGTTTCGTGCTGTCGGGTGACACCCTGTTCGTCGACAGTGTCGGTCGGCCGGATCTCGCCGAACGGGCCGAGGAGTTTGCTCACAACCTGTACCGCTCGCTCCACGAGAAGGTCCTGGCCCTGCCCGACGATGCCCTCGTCCTCCCCGGCCACTACGGCGACGACGTCGTCGTCCGGCCGGACCGGCCGGTGGGCGCGACCCTGGGCGAGCTGCGCCAAGCCCTCGCTCCTCTGTCATACGACGAGGAGGGGTTCGTCTCCTGGGCAACGGCCCGATCCGCGCCGCGTCCACCGAACTACGTGGAGATCATCCAGGCCAACATGGGCCGCTCGGACGCGCCGCTCGCTGCGTTGCGCCAACTCGAGCTGGGTCCCAACCGCTGCTCGGTTTCGGCCTGAGTGATGAGGGAAAATGGTCCGGCCGCAATGTGGCCACACACGCAAGGACAGGAGAAACGATGGAACTTCCCGAGGATGTCATCGAGGATGTCCGCAAGCGGCTGCATCGTGTAGTCGGGCAAGTCCAGGGCGTCGAGCGGATGCTCGACGAGGGTCGCGAGTGCCGCGACGTCGTGACCCAGTTGTCGGCCGCCACCAAGGCGCTCGAGCAGGCCGGGTTCCGCTTGGTCGCAGCCGGCCTCACCTATTGCCTCGAGAACCCCGACGAAGCCGAGGCCGACGGCTACCCGATCGACGAAGTCCAAAAGATGTTCATGAAGCTCGCCTGAGAGTCAGCATCGCTATGTCCACCGCCACGATCACCGAGGACACGGGGCCGGTCACCCGGCCCGACGACATCCAGGTTCTCAGGACCATCGCCTGGTTCCGTGACGGTGAGGCGGTGGCCGCCCGCATCGGCGCCAAACCCTTGCGCCAGGTCGACGCCGACCGGGGCCTCGCGTCGAGCTCAGGCGAGCACTGATGCGTTCTCTCGACGCCGTCGTCAACCAACCCATCGAGCGCGCCGAGGGCGCGCTGCGCGTGGCGCTGGCCGCCCAGGGTTTCGGCGTTCTCACCGAGATCGACGTGGCCGCCACCTTCGAGGCGAAGCTCGGGGTCATCGGTCCGCCCCTCAAGATCCTCGGCGCGTGAAACCCGGCCTTGGCCCATCGGGCCCTGGAGCTCGATCCGACGGTCGCGCTCGGTGCTGCCCTGCAACGTCGTGCTTCGCGGGGACGGTGCTCGCACCTCCATCTCCATCGCTGATCCACGTGAGCTCATGGACGAACCGGCCTTTGCCGAACTGGCCGCCGAAGCCGCGCGTCGCCTGGAGACGGCCCTCGGGTCGTTGGACGACGACGTCACCCGGTAAGGGCCAATCCCGGCGCCTCAACCGGCGAGGCCGTGCGCCCGCAGGAAGGTCCGTTGCTCGGCGTGCATCTCGTCGGGGAGTTGGGAGAACCAGTCGAGTCGATCCGGCGCGGTTGCCAGCGCATCGCCCACTGGAGGGGCCAGGTGGGTGCGGAACGCTAGGCCGACGGGCCAGTCGAGACCCCGTCGGGCGTGACTCGGGTATTCGATGTAGCCGAGGAAGTCGTCGATGGCGACCTCCGCGCCGATCTCGTCGAGCGCGACCCGGTGGACGGCATGGGTCAGTGGCTCGGCGAACCGGACGGTCCCGCCGGGCAGGTTCCATAGGCCGTCGCACGGGCCGCCGATCCGACGGGCCAGCAGCACGCCCCGTTCCGAGCAGACGACGACCTCGACGGTGAGCCGGGGCACCTTCTGGAAGATCGCCCGGTACTCGGCCTCCGGGAGCGGTCCCGTCAATTCGTGGTCAGGCGACTCAGGCACCCGGCACATTCTCGTGGTCGGTCACCATGGGGGGTGCTCGACGTATTGCAGTCCCAAGAGACGCGTGAGGTCGCGTAGTACTTGTCCGTGCGCCTCCCTGGCGACGGCCAGGGCCCGTGGGAGGTCCAGGTTCTCGAACATGGCCCGTTGCACTTCCTCGAGCGCCGCGGAGGATCCTCCCGGCTTCGTCTCGAGGACCCGAAGTTCCTCGAGCTCGTGCTCGGCCCGGTCGAGTTCGGACTCCGTGAACTCCCAGGATTCGTGCCATGGCCGCGACAAGATGAGGAAGCGGATCGCGGCTGCGGGCCAGCGTTCGAGCAGGTCATGGACGAACACCAGGTTGCCGGTCGACTTGGCCATCTTCTGGCCGCCGGCCATCACGGTGCCGACGTGCATCCAGGACCGGGCGAAGGGCCGCACCCCGGTAAAGGCCTCGGCCTGGGCGGCTTCATAGGCGTGGTGCGGGAAGGCCAGATCGGCACCCCCGGCGTGCAGGTCCACCGTGGCCCCGAAGGTCGTGAGGGCCATGGCCGTGCACTCCGCGTGCCAGCCGGGGCGCCCCGGACCCCACGGGCTCGGCCAGGCCGGCTCGTCGCCGATCGAGCGCACCCACAGCGCGGCATCGAGCGGATCGTCCTTGTTCGGGTCGTCGGGGTGGCCGCCGCGTTCGGCGGCCAGCGACGTCGCCTCCTCGCGGCTCAGCCCCGCCGTCTCGTGGACCGCACCGCCGCGGAAGTAGACCGATCCGTTGCGCTCGTAGGCGACGCCTCGGGCCAGGAGCTCGACGGCCAGGGCGATGACGCCGTCGACGTGGTCATGGCTGCGGGGCTCGAACGCCGGATGGGCGATGCCCAGGAGATCCATGTCGTGCTCGAAGCGGTAGGACTGTTGGGTCGCCAACGACTTCCACGGCACGCCCTCGCTCCTTGGCCTGGACGAGCAGATGGTCGTCGACGTCGGTGATGTTGCGGCACACCTCGACCGGGTGCCCGGTCAGGCGGAGGACCCGGGCGGCCATGTCGGCCCACACGAATGTGGCGGCATGGCCCAGGTGTGTGGTGTCGTACGGGGTGATGCCGCAGACGTAGATCCGTCCCGTGCCCATGAGGGGCAACCGGGCGCCGCCGATCTGCACGACGCCCTGCGCTTCCTTGTCGTCCCATGCCATGGTGTTCCGAGAGCCTTTCTCCATGGGCGTCAAGCTATCTTGATCATTCCGAGCAACCGTTCGCGTGATCAGGCTTGCTAATCAGCAGCCGATCGTGGCGCGGCAGATGCCACCGGCGCTGCAAACTCCTCAAAGGCGGCCCAAGCCCGGGGGCCGTAGACGGTGGCGGTCCCCCCGTCCATCAACAGGGCCACCGAGAGCGCCTCGGCGACCTCCTCGGGAGTCGCCCCCTGCCGTGCGGCGGCCTTGGCGTGATAGGCGATGCAACCGTCGCACGCCTTGACCACAGCGATGGCGAGCGCCATGAGCTCTTTCACTCGTCCGGGGAGCACGCCATCGGCCACGGCCGCACCGTGCAGTTTGGTGAATCCCTCCCACGCCGCAGGGGCCGCTTGGCGGAGCGACCGGGTCGGGACCCCGGAGGTCCTCGATGACATCGTGTGCGTGTCCCATGCATCAACCTTCCTGATCGTTGTCCTGGTCAGACAGAGGCGATAGTCCATTTCTCGCGCAGCTCGTGGGCCACCAGCCATCGGAGCACCTCGCGGTCGCCTTGGACTTCGAGGCGCCGCAGCAGGACCGGGTTGTCGCTGGCCTGGCTTGCATGACGGATGATGGCCCTGCGCTGGCGTCCCCGGTCGCCGTGCACTACGGAGTCGAGGTCCTCGGGCCGTCCTACCGACGAACGTCGTGCCGAGCTCCTCGTTCAAGGTGGTGGCCACGCGCTCGGCGACCGCCCATGCCAGCACGGGCAACCGAGCGTCCGGGCAAAGTCCAGTGCAGCCTCGGTCGCTCGGCCATGGTCGAGATGCCCGGCGATGCCCCCTTCGTCGAAGACCAGCAGGAGGTCGGTCGGACTCGGGCAGCCACTTGACGGACGTGTTTCGCCAGCTGGTCGATCGGCTCGTGGTCCAATGCGGCGTCGGGGTAGTCGAAGAGCAGAGCCGAAGTGGCGCCGCAAGTTCGTGTCGTTGGCGATCGCGCTTCCCACCTTCCATGACTCACCTCGCTGCAGGCCTCGGGTCGCTTCTGCGCCTGTCCAGTTCAAACCAATACCCCCCGTGGGTATATTCCGACGGCTACGGATCCGACGCCGGCAACGGTTGTGGGCCCAGAACGCCGATGGAATCCGATCCCCTCGAACAACTGGCCAGGCTTGATACCCCCGGGGGTACACTGCTAGAGTACTCAATACCCCCCTAGGTATCTGGCATGCGTCGCTTTCCCGGGCGCCGATGCCGGTCTGACAAAGGACGTTTCTCATGACGACGACCCGAGGTGCCGGTCTCAAAGCGCTCGACGAGGCGGAGGGAACCGGCGCGGCCGACCCGCCGACCGGGACCCCGAAGGTCGAGCACGCAGACGACGCCGCCACCCATGGGGCCGGTGCAGGCCCCTTCGCCCGACTCGGTCGTTGGGCTGCCACCCATTTCCGGCGCGTGCTCGTCGCGTGGCTCCTGGTCCTCCTCGGGTTCGGGTTCTTCGCCGTCCACGTGGAGAACGCACTCGCCGGTGCCGGGTGGCAGGCCTCGAACAGCCAGTCCGTCGCGGCCCGGGCCGTCATCGAGAAGGACTTCTCCGGCCTCGGTGCCACCGGCCTGCAGGTCGTGATCGTCGACCACCACGGTCCCATCGCATCGGACCCGCAGGCCCAGGCCGTCGTGGCCAAGGCGACCGAGGTGCTCCGCAGCGATCCCCGGGTGTCCACCGTCGTCCCCCCGCAGGCCGGGGTCTCGATCTCACGCGACGGCCGGACGGCGGTCATCACCGCGGGATCCGCCGCCGACTCCAACAAGATGGTGCAGGCAGCCGACGCCGTCGCCAGCCCAAGCTGGCGGCACTGTCCACCTCGCGGCGTCTCGTGACGCTGACCGGGGACAGCGCCCTGTGGGCCAACTTCAACACCGCCAACCGCTCGGCCATGCTGCGCTCCGAGATGCTGTCGTGGCCGGTGACGATCATCATCTTGATCATCGCCTTCGGGAGCCTGGTGGCCGCCGGCCTGCCGCTGCTCTTGACCATGGCCGGACTCCTGGTGGCCGCCGGCGCCCTGGTCATCACCACCAAGTTCACGCCCGTCTCCATCTGGGCGCTCAACTTCGCCCTGATGTTCGCCCTGGCCCTGGGCATCGACTACGCCCTCTTCCTGGTCATGCGCTTCCGCTCCGCCCTCGAACGCCGTGGGGCCGAACCGGGCGACCACGAGGCGATCGTCGCCTCGGTGGCCGAGACGGTCGACACCGCCGGCAAGGCCGTGGCCTTCAGCGCGCTGACGGTCCTGGCCTCGCTGGCCGCCATCCTGATCGTGCCGAGCCCGGCCTTCCGGTCGATGGCCTTCGGCATCATGCTGTCGGTCGTCGCCGTGCTGGCGGCCACCCTGACCCTCCTGCCCGCCGTGCTCGGCAAGCTCGGGACCAACATCAACAAGGGAAAGATCCGGCTGCGGCGCAGGCCTCGGGCCGAAGGCGATGAGGGTCCCCTCGACCGGGCGCTGCACTCCTGGGGCAAGTTCCTGTGGCGTCATCCGTTCCCGGCTGGTGCGGCCGCCCTGGTCCTGCTGCTGCTGGCCGCCGCGCCGATCATCGGGATGCGGACCAACATGCCCTCGATCACCATCGTGCCGGCCAGCGCCAACGCCCGGGTCGGCTACTACCAGGTGACCAACGCCTTCGGTCCCGGCGCTCCGGGCACCCTGCAGGTGGTGGTGCCCGCGGGCGAGCAGGCCCAGGCCCTCGCCATCCTCGCCCACACGTCCGGGGTGGCCGGCGTCGTGCCGGGCCCGACCACGGCCGGGTGGACCCTCGACCAGGTGGTCCCGACCACGGGCCCTCGACGACCACGACCGGTGCGACCATCGACCACCTCCGCCAGGTGCTGCCGGCCGGGACGCTGGTCGGCGGGGCGGCGGCCGAGAACCACGACCTCCAGCAGTCGCTGGCGTCGCACACGCCGATCGTCCTCGCCATCCTGGGCATCCTCGGGTTCCTGCTGCTCCTGATCGCCCTCGGCGCCCCGCTGATCGCCGCGCTGGGCGTGCTGATCACGGCGCTGTCGGTGGCCGGCGCCTTCGGCATCGGTCGGCTCATCTTCCAGAACGGCGATCTTTCCGGCCTCCTCGGCTTCCAACCCCAGGGCTTCATCGACGCCTGGGCCCCGCTGTTCTTCGGCGCCATGGTCTTCGGCGTGGCCATGGACTACACGCTGTTCATGCTGTCCGCGGCAAAGGAGCGCTACGAGACGCACCCCGACCCCGAGCACGCCATGGTCGGCTCGATGCGCACGTCGGGGCGGGTGGTGCTCTCCGCCGCCGCCGTCATGATCGCCGTGTTCCTGACCTTCGCCCTGTCCGGACCGCTGGCCCCCAAGGAGATGGGCGTGATCCTGGCCATCGCCGTGGCCCTCGACGCCCTGGTGGTGCGACTGGTGGTGCTTCCCGTCGTGCTGCGGCTGGGTGGGCACGGGGCCTGGCACCAGCCGAAGTGGCTCGGCCGGATCCTGCCCAAGGTGCAGGTTCTCCCACTGAGAGGTGCTCCGAGGTGACGAGGTGACCCACGAGGAAGGAGAGGTCCAACGGCTGTTCACGAAGTTGGCGTGAACGGCGAGTTCACCAGCAAGGAATCGACGAGAGAAGGGAGCACGAATCGTGGCATTCTCCAAGTTCATGGCACCGAGTGCAGGGCGGATCATCAGGATCATTGCCGGCCTGATCCCACTCGCCGCCGGAGCACTCGACGTCTGCCTCTTCAACGTCCTGTTCAATCAGCCACTCAGTGGCAAGACAGTTCGGGCGAGTTGACTGACGCCATGGAGCCGCGATGGGGCGAACGGTCGGACCCGTCGTCAATCATCGACTCGGAGATGACACCATGACAACGAAGCCCGCTTCGACCATCGAGGTCTTCGCCGACGTCTGGTGTCCCTTCACCCACGTCGGGCTGCGGGCGATCGATGAGCAGCGCAGGCGCTCCGGGCGCACCGGCGTGGCGATCTGGGTCAGAGCGTGGCCGCTCGAATTGGTGAACGGGGCACCACTTGACCCAGCCGTCACCGCGGAGCACGCCGAGGACCTGCGAAACCAGGTCGCCCCGAACCTGTTCCGTCACCTCGACCTCGCCCGCTTCCCGCGCTCGACTCTCCATGCGCTGGCGCTCGCCAACCGCGCCTATCGCTCCGATCTCAAGGTTGGCGAGCAGATGAGCCTCGCGTTGCGCAATGCCCTCTTCGAGGAAGGCCGTGACATTTCGGAGCGGGCCACGCTCGAGCAACTGGCGGGTGAGTACGGAGTCGACATGCCCGACGAGTCCGATGACGCTGATGTCGTGGCGGACTGGCACATGGGTGTGGAGCGTGGCGTCCTCGGGTCCCCTCACTTCTTCTGTGGTGGCGCCGACGTGTTCTGTCCCTCGCTCGACATCACGAAGGACCCTGTGCGTGGGGTGTCGATCGTCAGGGACGCCTCGCGTCTCACGGAGTTCCTGGCGAGGTGCTTTGCCCAGCCCGGACCGACATGAGTCGTGGCCCGACACGCAGATTGTTGGCGGGTTGGGGTCGGCAACATGAAGACCGACCAGGTGACCTTCAAACTCGGACCCATCTACACGCGCAAGGGGATGGAGTTCCATCAGGCATTGGCGATGGCGATCCACCCCGAAGGCGGACCAGGGCGACCGTGGCCCTATCTCGAGGTCACCTATACGGACCCGGCCCGGGGCGGGATCCACGTCGAGCTGGACGACGCCTATCTGGTCAACGCCACGGGCCCGAAGCTCGACGGGGAAGGCCGGAGACCACCACGGTCCAGGCGACGAGGGGTGCCGAACATGACGTGGAGATTCGCCTTCAGGCCCGACTTTCGTCAAGAGCCGCAATCAACTTTCTCGGCGCGACCCGCGCGGAAAGCCTCTTCGCAGATGATCGTGATCTCATCCCACTCGATGACGCCGTCAAGTCGGACTCCGAGCCAGCCCCGCCCCCCGACATACGGTGGACGGAAGAATCGGTCGGGCTCCGTCGTGACGAGCTCTTCCTGGGCGCCCGGCGGCGCCGCGCACCACAAATGGGGAAACCGGTGATCGTGGTGGCCATCGAGCCAAAGGCTCAAGAACTGCTTCCCTGCGAAGAACGCCGGCGCTCCGTGGCTCAGCTTCTCCGTCACGCGGGGAAGACCCAGGCAAATCATACGGACTCGCTCTTCGAGCTCCACGTGCACCACGAAATGGACGTTAACCCCCGACCCGCCACATCCCCGACCGGGCCGACCAGTGGGCGTGCCCTCGTGGCGTATTGGGGCAGGGGTCACTCGTAGTGAAAGAACACGCGAGCCACCGTTCGCGGCGATGTCACTCCGTACGCTCAGGCAGATGAGTCACCGTTGCATCAGCGCCGGCGTTGGGCCTTGACGAGGGGAATGCCAAAGGGCACAAAAGCCACGATCGCGGCGACGATCGCGACATAGGCGCCCCACAACCAGCTGAAGCCGGCCGGCTTGAGTAGGAATCCCAGCACCACGAGGGCCAGATTGACTCCGGTCATGAAGGGCCAGGAGCTGATCTTTGGACATTCGGCCTTGTACCGCGAGGTCGCCGATGCCGAACGCGGTGATCACGACGTAGAGCACAAGCACGATCGAGTCCAGCACCGCGACGAACAGCCAGCCGTGGGCACTCAGTCCATCGACGGAGAAGGGGCCGATGCCGTACCAAGGCAGCCAGAACGAGACCAGGAGGACCATGGTGGCCGGGCCGACGACCCGATCGGTGTGGTTCAGGGCGTTCAGCCGCTGTCGCGACTTCCCGAAACGCTTGGGCGTCGGTCGTGGCATGACAGCCGGCCTGATGGCGGCGCCGCATTTTGGGCAAAGTGCAGTCCCCAAGGGCACCTCAATCAGGCAGCGGGAACACGCAGGCAATCGGCCAACCTCCTTCCTGCTGTCACGGACGCGCCGGCTCAGGCTACAGCGAAGTGAGGTGTAACTCGTCCCATTCGAATTGAGAACGCAGCCCGACCCAAAGCCCGATAACTCGGATCGATCCTCAGCGTTCGACTGGAGCGGCGACCGCCTTCACCATCTGAAGGGCTGGGTTCTGCGGGTCCCAAAGAGAAGGGAGCTCCTCCAATGGTCGAAAGCCGTAGGCCAGATAGAACGCCCGCGTCTTGTCGTATCCCACATCGGGCTTGGAGGCGCTCAACGTCTTCACTTGGAGAAACTCAACGCCAGACGCAGCAAGTCCAACCTCGGCGTGACACAGCATCATCCCCCCGATACCTTGCCGATGGAGGTCTGGCAATACGCCCATGACGTAAACCTCTGCAGCGTATTGGCCATGGGAAACGATCGTCAGGATCCCAACGTCCTTCTCGTCTATCGAAGCAACGACACTGGGGGATCGCTCCGCGACAGCGACGTAGTCATCGACAGCGGCAGGGATGCCGAACCAGTGCGGCAAGGCGTCGAGGATCTCCCGGCACGGGATCCCACCACCACTTGGCAGGTCTCGGATGAGAAGTTCGCTGTTCACGTCCACCTCGTGATCATGCTCTCAGGACGGCCGTACGCCGCGTCCCCGTGCGCCATGTCTGCCGGACGGCGCGGCGGTTCCGCCGCCTGGGCCCTCGGCCGTGACTGCACATTAGGTGATCGGGTGTCCACCCAGCCTGATCGGATGGCCGGGGATGCTGGGACTCCTATGCGCCGGCCGGCTGCTGCCTCAACCCGATGTCGTTGCCGTCGGCGTCGCGGACCTTCGCGACGAGCAGCCCTTGGCCCACGTCGGTCGGCTCTTGGACCACCCCGCGCCTGCCGTCTGGAGGGCACCGAGGGTGGCGGAAATGTCATCGACGTCGAAGTATGGGACAGGCCCGGTCATGTCTTGGTCGTGTCCGTTTGGGAGGAGGCCGATCTCGGCACAGTCGACGGAGAAGCCGACGTAGAAGGGCGAGTCGACGTGGGGATCGGCACCGAACAGACCAGCAAAGAGTGCCTTGGCCTTGGCGGGATCCCTGACGGGATAAAGAATGGTCTTGCACTGAATTGGCATGAGGCCTCCTCCTGTCACGTTTCACCACGCTCGTGGGTCAATGTGTATGACACCGGACCTCGGGAGATTGTGACCGTGGATCAGACGAGATCACTGGCGGAGCAATTCGAAGCCGATCGGCAGCACCTTCGTGCCGTGGCGTTCCGGATCCTCGGCGACGTGGAGGACGCCGACGATGCCGTGCAGGAGGCCTGGCTCCGCCTGTCGATGACGGAGGCAGGCGACATCGAGAACCTCACGGGCTGGTTGACAACCGTCGTCTCGCGGATCTGCCTCAATACGCTCCGAAGCCGGCATCGGCGTTCCTCTGAACCTGTCGATGACTCCGCTACCGTCGAGCGGCTCTCCATGGGAGTTGCAGTCACGCCTGAGGATCAGGCCATCCTCGCCGACTCGATTGGCGAGGCGCTCCTCATCGTTCTCGACAGACTCACGCCGGCCGAGCGGATCTCCTTCGTGCTCCATGACACGTTCGCCGTTTCCTACGAGGAGATCGCCGGGATCCTCGGCAAGTCTCCGGAAGCCTGTCGGCAGCTTGCGAGCAGGGCTCGTCGGCGGGTTCGCATAGCTGAGGATCCAACCTCTGATCCGCAGCGCCAACGCGAGATCGTCGACGCGTTCCTCGCCGCTGCAAAGACCGGTGACTTCGAGACGGTGCTCTCGCTCCTCGGTCCCGATGTGGAGCTGGTGGCCGATCCAGCCGCGATCGCCATGGGTGCCCCAGCGAGCTTGCTCGGACCCAACGATGTTGCATCGAGGTTCTCTGGAGCCAAAGGTGCCCGCATCGCGCTGATCGACGGGCTCGCTGGTCTGGTGTGGGCGCAGGCCGGCACGCCAAGGGTCGCCTTCGACTTCACGGTGGTGGCGGACAAGGTGACCAGGATCGAG
>CAVSSK010000008.1:0-17400 GCA_963730395.1 uncultured Acidimicrobiaceae bacterium
TGGCGTTTGACGAGGTCACTTGACAGCGAAATGACAGCGACGTTGAGTGGTGGCGCCGTGACGCTGAACATCCAAACGGATCGACCTCTCCGCAGTCCGGCATAGCTGCTCGCTCTCGTTCAGGCGGTCCAGAGCGCAGCTACCGAAGATGAGAAGCACTGGCTTGAGTGGAAGCGTGGGCCTCAGCTGGCCAACAGGGAGGGTCAAGCCATCGCGGCGAGGTTCATTCGGGCGGCAGCCAACCGACCGGATCGGGTCGCAGCTTCCGCCGTCGGTGGATGCGCCTACTTGGTGCTTGGAGTTGAGCCGGGCAGTGCACCACCTGCAAAAACACTCCTCCCCCGACCCCGCAGACTTGGACGCAGGGTTGCGTAGGTTCTTGGGAAGCGATGGCCCGATTTGGGCTGCTCAGGACATCGCGGTCGGTGGCACTTCGATTGCCGTCCTGACGGTTGATCCCACAACGGCGGCTGAGCGGCCATTTCTCGCCCACGGCACATTCGGGAACGCTCAGAAGATGATCGTTCGGGACGGTGCGATCTACATTCGTCGTCTGGGATCTTCCCAGGAAGCCGACGCCACCGAAGTATCGGAGATGCTCACCGCCAGGACGCAAAGTGTTGTTGACGCGGGTCCTCCGTGGCAGTTGCGGATCGAAGCCAATGGTGGACTGGCGGCGATTGCGTACGATCAACAAGCCGTTGAGTCTTGGCTTGAAGCGGAGCGCGGACCCTTATGAGTCCTGGGTCGCTCGATCTTCCAACTGCGCTGTAGTTTCTGTCGGATTCCGGCCGGGAGTGGCAGGCAAAGGTTGATCAGTACATTGAGTCCGCGAGACCTCGGGTCGTAGCAACCTTGCTCCATCGCCTGTCGTCGGCTGGGGTCTCGGTCGTCGGCCCCATGGCCATCAACGATGGTGACGACAACCTCGACAGCTTGATCGTGGAGTTCGATTTGCCAGCGGGCGCATGGGCGATCGGGCGTTGGTCTGACATTGACCGAGCCGACCTGGTTCTCCCGAGCCGTAGATCTATGGCAGGATCTGCCGGCGCAAGGGTTGCTCGATCTGCATCTGGCGGTCAGTGGTCGACCTCCGGTATGTGTCACGTCAGGAGGTGGGACTTGTGGAACTCAAAGTCGTTGGTGCTGGCGTCGGACGAACGGGGACGCATTCACTCAAGCTGGCGCTCGAGCAGCTCCTCGATGCCCCGTGTCACCACATGCTCGAGATACTCGGGGGGACCCCGACCAAATACCATCCTGGATCGACGCCATTGAAGGTCGCCCGGTCGACTGGTCGGCGATGCTGGCGCGCTATGGAGCGATCGTGGATTGGCCGGGTGCGGCGTTCTGGAGAGAGTTGTCTCAGACCAACCCGGATGCGCTTGTGCTGCTGTCGGTTCGCGATCCCGAGGAGTGGTACCGCAGCGCCTCGAACACGATCTTCTTGACCTTCGACAACATGCCATCAGAGGTTGCACCCTGGATGGACGCGGTGCGCAAGCTCCTGCGGGACCGATTCAGCGACCGCTTTGACGACCCGACGGCCATGATCGACGCCTATGTTCGCCACAACGATGCCGTGCGTGCCAAAGTGCCGGCGAGCCGACTGCTCGAATGGAATCTCGGCGACGGCTGGGATCCAATCTGTGAACGACTCGGGCTGCCAGTTCCCACAGAACCATTCCCCGTCACGAACTCGACGAACGAGTTCCGCGAGATGGTCGGTATTTCACCTCTGAGCTGACGTCAACGGTCGAGCACACCCCCTGCGGAGCCCATCCGCCGCCGAGACCGGCGACGGGCTCGGGACCTTGCTAAAGGAGGCCGCCAGCCGTGGCATCGCTCCTTCCTACGTCGATGAGCTATTGGCCGCCGCAGGTTGCTTCGCAGGCCCTGCTCCGAAGAAGCAGGGCCTGATCGACCCGCTCAGCGAGCGTGAACTGGACCTGCTTCGACTTCTTGGTTCGGAGCTGAGCGGACCCGACATCTCTCGTGAGCTCATGGTGTCCCTCAACACTCTGCGGACCCACACGAAGAACATCTACATGAAGCTCGACGTGAACAACCGTCGGGCAGCCGTTCGTCGTGCGCGGGAACTGGACCCCTTGTCGAGGAACACCAACACCTGACGTTGCTATTGGGAAAGCGCTCACGCTTGCTCTGGCTCGCGTCCGGAGATCTCGGGGTGCGGGCCCCGTCCGGATGCGACGGACTGCCGGCAGAGGCCAAAGGGGCCTTCAAGAGACTTGCTGGTGGAGAATCCGTGCAGCGCGGAGATAGCCAGAAAGGGCCGCTCCCCGGCAGGCAACAGTCGCGAGCACCGGGCTCTGGACGGCCGGGCTCCTCCAGAAATACCTACTAGATCCCGAAATGACCATGTCGGCTACGAATAGCTGCGGGCCGAAGAGCGGAGGGGAGGGTGGACCGGAAGGCTGATCTGGCTGCTTCGGTCACTCCACGACCGCCAGCGCAGATCGCGAGAGCGGTCCCCGCTCTCCAGCGGCCGACAGCA
Source organism: uncultured Acidimicrobiaceae bacterium (assembly GCA_963730395.1). GTDB lineage: Bacteria > Actinomycetota > Acidimicrobiia > Acidimicrobiales > RAAP-2 > Bog-473. Next base: position 2,516 of record CAVSSK010000008.1, read on the forward strand.
GAGCAGCCGCGGTCGCCACGGTTCCCAAGAACCACGCGGTGACCGAAAATGCGTGATCCACCGTGAGGCGCGTCACTGACGTGCCGCCTGCGAGATCGAAGACCAGGCCCGTCAGGGCAAGCCCGAGAGCCGTGCCCATGCCGCGCGTCATGTTCAGCACGCCCGATGCCAAGCCGGACTGCTGCTCAGGGACCGACCCCATGATCGCCGCGTTGTTGGGCGGGGTGAAGCTGCCCAGTCCTATGCCGATGAGCGCGAGCAGAGTGAGGAAGCCAGGCGTCGTCGGCCGCAGGGTGCCCAGGGCGAACAGGCCGGTCGCCACCAGGGACATTCCCCCGACGGTGAGTGGCCGCGCTCCGAGGCGATCAGCCAGGCGACCAGCAAACGGCGCGACCAGTCCAAGTGTCAGCGGCATCATCATGAGCTCGAGGCCAGCCTGGGCGACGCCGATCCCCAGCCCTCGCTCGAAGTAGAAGGGCACGAGAAAGAGGACGCCAAACATGACCAGGTACGACAGGAGCCCACTCGTGATGCCCCGCCGAAACCGGGCGCGTCGGAAGAGCGTGAGATCAAGCATCGGATCGGAGGTGCGCCGCTCCCAGATCACGAAGGCCGCCGCGAGGGCAGAGCCCGAGGGCGAAGACCCCCACGATCAGTGGCGAGGTCCAGCCGTATGAGTTCCCGAAAGAGATGGCTGACAGCACGGCGACCACGGCGGGGAAGAACAATGACAGCCCTTTCCAGTCAAAGGGGACCCGTTCGTTCAGATGGAGGCTGCGCGGGATGAGCAGCAGGCCGGCGATCACACCGAGAACCCCGAAGGGCACATTGACCATGAAGAGGAGGCGCCAACCGCCCGCCGCGAGGAGCAGCCCGCCGACCGACGGGCCAAGGGCGAGCCCGACGGCCTGGGCGGCTCCCTGAATCCCGATCGCCTTGCCCAGCGACGCCCGAGGTACCGCGATCACGATGATGGCGACGCTGTTGGCCTGCAGCATGGCGGCACCGACTGCCTGAAGGACTCGGAACACGATGAGCGCACCCAGGGTCGGAGCGAGGCCGCACAGTGCCGAGCCGATCACGAACACGGCGAAGCCGTAGACATAGAGGAGCTTGCGACCCCACATGTCGGCGAAGCGGCCCACGGCGGTCACGGTGGCCACTAGCACCAGCAAGTAGCTCAGACCCACCCAGGTGACCGCCCCTACACTGGCGTGGAAGGTCCGCTGCAGTGTGGGCAGAGCCACTGTGACGATGCTGGCGTCGAGCTGACCCATGAACGCCCCGACGCACACGGCCCCTACAGCAAGCCAGTACGCGTTCTCCCGGTTGCGGATCGATGCCGGCCGACGTGGCTCGATCAGAAGCCGGTGCCAACCGGCCGGCCTCAGGTCTTCGACAACGTCCACTCCGTTGATCCTGCATGGGCCATGACCAGAAGTCACATAGAGATTTCTGAGTCAATCGATAAGCTGAGCAAATGGACAGCCGCAAACTCGGCTACTTCGTGGCTGTGGTCGATCATGAAGGATTCACGGCCGCCGCCAAGGCCGTCTTCGTCTCCCAACCCGCCTTGTCGCTGGCGGTCAAGGACCTCGAAGCCGAGGTCGGTGCCCAGCTCTTCACTCGGATCGGCCACCGGGTCCGGCTGACCGCAGCTGGGTCAGCCCTGCTCGAGCCGGCACGGCAGGTCCTCCGCGACCTCGAGACCGGACGAGCCGCAGTGGCCGCGGTCGCGGGACTGTTGTCGGGGTCGCTGTCCTTGGCCAGCCTGCCGACGCTGGCCGCTGATCCAATGGCCAGCATGGTGGGCGAGTTCCGGCGTCACCACCAGGGAGTTCGAGTCGACCTTGCAGCGCCTGAGGACAGCGACGACCTGTTCAGTCTGGTCGAGTCCGGCGCCAGTGAGCTCGGCCTCACCGACGCCGCTGATGTGCCCCAGACCCTGGCGGCGGTCACCTTGGGCACTCAAGCGCTCGTGTTCATCCTTCCCCCAGGCTTTGCAACCACAGAAGGAGATCCCTTCGAGGCTTTGGATCTCGGGGAAATCCCGCTCGTGGTGGCTCCATTGGGCACATCAACCCGTCGGTTGCTGGACCAGCAGCTTGGCGCACTCGGCCGCCAACCGACTCTTGCCGTCGTCTCCGCCCAGCGTGAGGCCATCCTTCCCCTTGTGGTGGCCGGTGCCGGCGCCGCTCTCGTCCCGGAAGCAATGGCGCTGATTGCGGAGAGGCTTGGGGCAGTCGTGGCGCGACCGACACCGCCCGTGGTCCGGGATCTGGTCCTGGTGCACCGACTTGGCCCGCTCTCCCCGGCCGCATCCCGCTTCGTCGAACTGGCAGCGGAAACTACGCGATGAACCGTTGCTCCTCAGTTGCCGTCGTCAGACCTTCGAGCCGTGGCGGTCCATCTGGCCTTCATCACGTTGACCCCTGCTCGAGTGGGCCGGCTCCGCCCAGCAAAGCTTCGAGCCGACACTTGGATTCGACATTTCGAAGGCAGCGGATATGCCGACTCCTGAGCCTCTCGCGGTTCCGTCAAGTCGCCACGGTCAGGTGAAGATAATGTGGCCCCCGGCGGCCTTCTCGTAGAACTCGCCGACGGTGATGATGTCCTGCACCTGGTCGATGAAGTCGTTCTTCTCCAAGCCGAACAAGTCGACCGACGCCTTGCACGCATACATCCCCGCACCGGTATCGGCGATCATCTCGATGAACTCGGGAATGGAGGGGATGTCGAGTTTCTCCATCTTGTGGTTCATGTAATGGGTCATGGCCGTCGACACGCCGGGAAGCCCTCCGGCCATCGTGGCGAGATGCAGGCCGGGGTTGCCGACCGTTGCCAGCTTGATGTGCTCGTTGCGGGCCTTGTGGATGGCGTCGAGCCCGAAGAAGGTGAAGAAGAGATTCGCCTCTATACCCTCCGCGCGTGCACCGTTGGTCATGATCAGTCCCGGATAGACCCCCTCGAGGGAACCCTTGGAGATGATGATCGAGACCTTTTCGATCGTGTCGCTCATGGTCACTCCTTTCAGATGCAGCCGCGAGGCTTGGGGATGCCGGCGATCTTGGCGGCGACCTTCGCCGGACCCTTGGGGAAGAGCTGGTAGAGCTCCTTGATCGAGACACCAGAGGTCTTGCCCAGGACCCGGACCGTGGGCCCGGTCCCCTTGGCGAGGAACTCAGATCGCATGAAGCGGATGACCTGCCAGTGCGCATCAGTGAGTTCGTCGATTCCCTCGCGAGCGGCGAGCTCGGGGACCATGTCCTCAGTCCACTGTTCGGGTCGGACGAAGAAGCCCTCGTCGTTGAGCTCGACGTCGGTTGCGGCAATGGTCACGGTCGACATAGCGTCAGTCCTTTCTCGAGCCGCTCAGTTCGGCGGGGATCTTTCCGGAGGAGGGCATGGCCGAGCTGATCCCGGGGACATCTCGGCCGGGTAGCAGGCCGTGCCAGTAGAACCACTGGAACATGAGCTTCCCGAGGTGGTTGAGCCGGGACTCCGCCAGCAAGGGCAGACCGACGCGAGTCGGGTAGTGGCCGGGGAGCGGCTCGGTGTCGTAGTTGAAGTCGATCAGCAGGGCCTTGTGGAATCCGGTCTCGATGAAGCAATTGGTGTGCCCGTCGAAGCTCTGATCGAGTGGATCTCCGGCCAGGCAGCGGCGAATGTTCTCGACCAGCACCTCACCTTCGAAGTGCGTGACCGATCCAGCTTTTGAGGCCGGGACGTTGGCTGCGTCGCCGATCACGAAGACGTTCGGTGCAGCCTTGGATTGGAGGGTGTGCTCGTCTGTCGGGACGAAGTTCAACTCGTCGCCCAGGCCCGGAGATCGGCCGACATAGGGAGCTCCACCATGGAGCGGAACGACCACCGCCAGGTCGAAATCCACCTCCCGGCCGTCGTAGCCGGTGAGGTGTCCACCCACCCCGTCGACTTCCCCGGTGTTGAACTCGGTCACGAGATCGATACCCTTCTCCGCCAGCATCCCCGCCAGCCGAGTGGACGCCACAGGCTTGGTAAAGGCCCCATCGAGCGGGGTGACGTACGTCAGCTGCACTTGGTCACGGATGCCGCGCTCGTGGAAGTACCAGTCGGCCAAGAAGCAGAACTCGAGCGGGGCAACAGGGCACTTGATGGGCATGTCCACGACGTTGACGACCAGACGGCCCCCGTCGAAGGTGGCCAATGCCCCTTCCAGTGCCGTGGCTCCCTCGAGTGAGTAGAAGGTGAAGACCTTGTCCATCCAACCGGTGCCCGTCAAGCCTTCGGTCTCCTCAGGTACGAGTACGGCGCCGGTCGCGACGACGAGGACGTCATAGCCGAGGGTCGTTCCGTTCTCGAGGGTGACCTGGTTGGATCCGAGATCGACATGGTCGATCGCATCTTGACGTAGGCAATGCCGCGATGGAGCTGGCGACCCCTCGGCCGCACGATGTCGTCGGCGCTGGCGAGCCCGAACGGGACGAAGAGGAGGCCAGGTTGGTAGATGTGGCGGTCGTCCTGGTCGACGACGGTGATGTCTGCCTCGGCCTCGGAATAGACGGCGCCGCAGCCGATTCGCGGTCAACGTTCCACCCGTTCCGCCGCCCAGGATCACCACGCGATATCCCATTACCGACAGTCAACGCCCCCGCGAAGCTCATCGTCAGGGTCAAAGGTCCCTCCCGTGACCAATGTCCCAACTTTGGGTCAGATTCAGAACGGCGCTCAGCGAGAGAAGCGGATCCTCCATCTGCTCGAGGAGGCTCACGCGAGCGGCAATGACACCAATCCACCAGTGGCACATCGCCGGGCATCTGCTCGACAGGGCCGCCGCATCCAGCGGCGCTATCGGCGGTTCAGCCAGCGAGGCGGTGCGCTTGCAGGAACTCTCGCTGTTCGTCGTGCATCTCGTCGGGGAGCCGCCGAAACCAGTCGAGGCGACCCGGCACGGTTGCCAGCGTCTCGCCTGGAGGTAGGTGGGTGCGGAACGCCAGGCCCACGGGCGAGTCGATGCCCTGTCTGGTGTGGCTCGGGTACTCGATGTAGCCCTGGAGTTCGTCGATGACAACATCGGCGTTGATCTCGTCGAGCGCGACCCGGTGGACAGCAGCGACCAATGGCTCCGCGAACCGGACCGTTCCTCCGGGGAGGCCCCATAAGCCATTGCACGGGCCACCGATCCGACGGGCCAAGAGCACGCCGAGATCCGAGCAGATGATGACCTCCACGGTGAGGCGGGGAACCTTCTGGAAGATCGCCTGATACTCGGCCTCTGGGAGTGGCGCCGTCACGTCGCCCGCACTCATCCGGGCCTACTTCCATCGCATCACCACGGGGGCGACTGGGGGTATTGCAGGCCCAAGAGGTTCATCAGCTCGTGCAACGACTCGCCGTGCGCCTCCTTGGCGACGGCCAAGGCCCGCGGGAGGTCCAGATTGTCGAACAAAGCCCGTTGCACCTCCTCGGCCGCCGCTGAAGATCTCCTCGGCTTCGTCTCGAGGATCCGAAGTTCCTCGATCTCGTGCTCGGCGTGATCGAGTTCGGACTCATCAAACTCCCAGGATTCGTGCCACGGCCGCGACAGGATGATGAATCGGATGGCGGCCGCAGACCAGCGTTCGAGAAGGTCATGGACGAACACCAGGTTGCCGGTGGACTTTGCCATCTTCTGGCCACCGGCCATCACGGACCCGACATGCATCCAGGATCGGGCGAAGGGCCGCACGCCTGTGAACGCCTCTGCCTGAGCGGCTTCATAGGCGTGGTGCGGGAAGACCAGATCGGCGCCCCCGGCGTGCAGGTCTACCGTGGCGCCGAAAGTCGTGAGCGCCATGGCCGTGCACTCCGCGTGCCAGCCAGGTCGCCCCGGGGCCCACGGACTCGGCCATGCCGGCTCGTCCCCGATCGAGCGGACCCACAGAGCGGCATCGAGCGGATCGTCCTTGTTCGGGTCGTCAAGGTGACCCCCGCGTTCGCCCGCCAGCGAGACCGCCTCTTCGCGGCCGAGTCCGGCGACCTCGTGGACCGCCCCACCGCGGAAATAGACGGATCCGTTGCGTTCGTAGGCAACGTTCCTCGCCAGAAGTTCGACGGCCAGGGCAATGACGCCGTCGACGTGGTCATGGCTACGGGGCTCGAACGCCGGACGGGCGATGCCCAGCAACTCCATGTCGCGCTCGAAGCGGTAGGACTGCTGGGTGGCCAACGACTTCCACGGCACGTCCTGCTCCTTGGCCTGGACGAGCAGATGATCGTCGACGTCGGTGATGTTGCGGCACACCTCGACGGGGTTCCCGGTCAGGTGCAGGACCCGAGCGGCCATGTCGGACCAGATGAATGTGGCGGCGTGACCCAGATGCGTGGTGTCATACGGGGTAATGCCGCAGACGTAGATGCGCCCCGTACCCAAGATGGGCAACCGGACGCCGCTGATCTGCACGACGCCGTGATCCGTTTCGTCAGTCAAAGCCATAGCGCCCTTTCTCCACAACGCGGAGCCTCTGAATCTTCTCTCGTTGGCCTACGGCTACCGGTGACAACCGGAGGATCGTGACACCAACCCGATACGGCCGGACACCTTCATCAGCTTCTGGCGGCCTGACGCCCGTTTGCCGCGAAGCGAAAGCCGTCGCGGTGGGAGAACTCGGTCACCATGCTGAATCGATCCGCTCGGAGCACAGTATGGCGCCACTCGACAGGTTGCATCGTTGTAGCACCCCAGCCGTTCGATCGAGAATGCGGCGTGGCGCGAGGACATCGCGAGCGCCTCTCGGTCCGCCCTGTCGGGCACTATGGCACGGATCGTTTCCCTGCCACCGGTCAACGAGATATCGACGTGTTTGGCCAGCTCGTCGTACAAGGCGGTGTGCGAGAAGTCCACCTTGAGCAACGGTGCCCCGATGCGTCGCGGGCATCCAGACACGATCGAGAGCCAGCGGGGTCCCGTCGGCCAGCCGGAGCCGCTCGAGATAGAAGAGCGGCTCATTCGTTGCCTTGGCGAGATGAGCGGCGGCCTCTGCATCCGCACGGATCTCGAGAGCCCTGATCACGCTCCGTTGTTCGAGCCCCGAATCCTCCACCGAGGCAAAGAGGCTGTAGAGGGCGCCAACTGGTTGTTGGATCTCGGGCGGGGTCGCCACCCGGGGCCTCCGCCCGCGCTCGGCCACCACCACCCCGTCGTCGCGTAGCCGGCGCAGAGCCTCGCGCACGGTATTGCGGCTCACCTTGTACTCGCCCACGAGAAACATCTCACCGGGAAACCAGCCCTCGAATTCGCCCGCCTCCAGGCGACGAAGGAGATCCCGTTGGAGCTGGGACCAGAGCGGCTCGGGACTCTTGCGGTCCATCGTCTCGCTCGGGGCACCGGTCATGGATCTACCGCTTCCAGCCTACAGCATTTGAGGGTAATGTACCAACATTCCAACATTTAAGACCCCGTCCCGGAGGTCCCCGTGGTCAACGTAGAGGTCCTCGCGACCGACGAGCTTGGCGACCGGAGCTACGTGGCCCACGACGGGCAGGCCGCAGTGGTCATCGACCCCCAGCGTGACATCGACCGGGTCCAATCGGTCCTGACCGAGTTGGGGCTCCGCTGCACCCTCGTCCTAGAGACCCATATCCACAATGATTACGTCAGCGGTGGCCTCGAGTTGGCCGTCCGGACCGGCGCTGCCTACGTGGTGGCCGGCACCGAGGAAGTGGCGTTTGACCGCCGGGCGGTCTCTGACGGGGACGAGCTCGCTGCGGGCCGCATGACCGTGAATGTCGTCGCCACCCCGGGCCACACCGACGGCCATCTCTCCTACATCGTCAGTGATCAGGAGGGCTCTCCGGTCGTCTTCAGTGGCGGATCGCTGCTCTTTGGGAGCGTGGGGCGCACCGATCTTGTCGATCCGGACCGGGTCCACGAGCTCACCCGGGCCCAGTACCGCTCGGCCCGACGCCTGGTCGCCCTCGTCCCCGACGACGCGGCGCTGTACCCCACCCACGGATTCGGCAGTTTTTGCTCCACCGGAGCGGCCGTCGGTGACTCGTCGAGCACGATCGGCCTGGAGCGCCAGCGCAACGACGCGCTCGTCATCGACGACGAGGACGACTTCGTCGGCAGACTTGTCGCCGGCCTTACGGCCTATCCGAGCTACTACGCCCACATGGCTCCGCTGAACCGGGCTGGCCCGGCGCGGGTCGATCTGTCCCTGCCGCGCGCCACAGATCCGGAAGAGCTCGCACGACGGATCAGCGCCGGTGAGTGGGTGGTGGACCTTCGTTCCCAGACTGCATATGCCGCCGAACACCTGGCGGGCACCATCGGAATCAGCCTCGCCCAGCACTTCTCGCTCTATCTCGGGTGGTTGTTGCCCTGGGGCTCGCCGCTGACCCTGCTCGGCGAGGATCCCAAGCAGATCTCGGCTGCCCGGCGCCAACTGGTCCGCCTCGGCATCGACGACCTGGCCGGAGCGGCGGTCGGGACGCCGAGTGTCGTCGCGCCGAACATCGAGCGGCGGACGTATCGGGTGACCGACTTCGCGGACCTCGGTCGCCATCCCGAAGCGGTGGTGCTCGACGTGCGCCGGGACGACGAACGAGGCGAGTCCCACATTGCGGGCTCGGTCCACGTGCCGCTGCATCTCTTACTCGAGCGCATCGACACCTTGCCCTGCGACACGTTATGGGTGCATTGCGTCAGCGGCTATCGGGCCAGCATCGCGGCCAGCCTCCTGGATCGCGCCGGACGAGATGTTGTGCTCATCGATGACGACTTCGCCAACGCGAGGCGACTGGCGGACCATGACACCGGCGGGTGACCCGCGCGTCCCCGATCGGCGAGATCCGGCGACCACGCCAACGTCCTCCGAGGTACCCGGCATCGAGACGCCTTCTGGTTTCGCCTTGGAGGCACGCGCCGTCATCCCCGGCCTCACTCTGGCCGCCGTTCTGGCTGCTGTCGCCATGGTCATCGGCCATCTTGTGCCTGTGGTCGGCGCCCCCGTGGTGGCCGTGCTCGGGGGGATCGGGATCTCGCTCCTGCGGGCTCCTTCGCCGGCGGTCCGACCTGGGCTGCGCTTCTCCTCCAAATTCGTCCTTCAGGGCTCGATCGTGGTCCTCGGGACGGGGCTCTCACTGCATGAGGTGTTCAGCACCGGTGTGTCCTCGTTGCCCGTCCTGCTGGGCTCCCTCGCGGTCGCTCTTGTCGGGGCGGCCCTCCTTGGCCGGGCCCTGTCGATCGATCGGGATCTCCGCACCCTGATCGGGGTCGGGACCGGCATCTGCGGTGCATCTGCCATCGCGGCGACCGATGCCGTGATCGCAGCCTCGGAGGCCGACGTCTCGTACGCGATCTCCACCATCTTCACCTTCAACGTGATCGCCGTCGTCACGTTCCCCACGCTTGGTCACCTGATCGGGCTCTCCCCCCACTCGTTCGGCCTGTGGGCTGGCACCGCCATCAACGACATGTCCTCGGTGGTGGCGGCATCCTCCATCTTCGGGCACGGCGCCACCTCCTATGCGGTGGTCGTCAAACTCACTCGCACGCTGATGATCATCCCGATCTGCCTGGGGCTCGGGGTGTGGCGCACTCGGCATTTCCGGTCCCGGGATACCGGCATGGCTGACTCCCCCAGGCACATCGTTCGACGCGTCGTCCCCATGTTCATCGCCTGGTTCCTCCTTGCCGTGGTGCTCAACAGCGCCGGGCTCGTCCCGAGCTCGTGGCACGGCTTCCTGAGCGGGCTCGCGGAGGTGATGATCACCCTGGCCCTTGGAGCGATCGGGCTCTCCACCAACGTCAAGGACATCAAGCAGACCGGTTTCAAGCCATTGGCCCTGGGGGCGATGCTCTGGATCCTGGTAGCCGGAACAAGCCTCGGGCTCCAAGCGGTGACGGGCAGTCTCTGACGGCGACCACGAACTCGGGGCACCCCGATGGATGATCGCTACCCGGCTCGCGAAAGGGTTCCACCCTTCCAGAAGGCGGAGGGCGCTACAGGGGTCGCGTTGGCGCGGACGACCGCGTCGATCGCCTCTCTCGGGCCGTCGTCGGTGTCGACCACTCGGACGGCCTGCGCCGCCTGCTCCACGGTCAGGCCGGCGTCGACCGCCGCCTCCGTCACGTCACCGACCCGGTAGAGCACGTCGGGGACCGGGGGACCCCCGTACCCCCGGGTCAGGTTGTCCAGATCGTGCGCGATGACGAGGAGCGTGCCGCCAGGGGCCACCGCGGACGCGGCCACCGCGAGGGCCGCTGAGCGAGCGGGCTGAGGAAGCTGGAGATAGAGCACGGCGACGAGGTCGAATCCGTCAGGGGGTGGCGTCCAGTTCTCCACGGCGGATTCGACCCAGGTGACCTCGACGCCCCGGAGGTCAGCGAACCGCTTGGCCTTCGCCAAACCGACCGGCGAGAAGTCCACGCCGGTCACCTGCCAACCGTGTTCCGCGAGCCAGATCGAGTTGCGACCCTCGCCACAGGCGAGGTCCACCGCCCGCCCGGCGGGAAGGCCGTCGACCCCCGCGACGAGGAATTGGTTGGGCGTGCTCGTCCACACCAGCTCGTCCCCGCTGTAGCGCTCGTCCCACTGCTGGCTGCTCACGGATACGCCCTCCCTTAGACAGAGATCGCTGAAGGGAGCCGCGCTGCGCAAGGTGGCGTGGCCGAGGCTCCATCCGTACGAGCGGTCAGCCTTGACTCCGACCGCTCCTTCACGCGGGCAGTGGTCGTCCGAACCAACGTCGGCGCTTCGTCGGCGTGCGAGCAGGGCACTGGCACCGGTCTTCTCGAGCAACATGGCCCAGCACCTGATCCACGTGCTTGCCGCACCCCTTCCAAGACGGGCGGCCGCATTGCTTGCATGTCGCTTCAACGCACATACGTCGTTCCTCCTTGAGGCTGAGCGACGACCCGCTCAGCGATGTTCTCTGCGGATGATCTTGAACATCTTGGTGTTGATGGCCAGGAACCGTCCGAATTGGATGAACAGGTTCTTGCGTGCTCGCAAAGTCTTGTCCGTCGGGAGCGGTGCACTCGCGATGTTGGCTTCGGTGTCGTCCATCGAGATCTCCTTCTATTCGGGGATCAGGTGCCAGCCCGGGCGGGCCTTGGCCTTGTAGATGAACATGTAGTGGAGAAGCAGCTTGATCCAATGACCGCTCAGGCCGATCTCGCCGAACGTGTCCTTCAGACTCCGGCCCGTGTTCGGGTACTTCACCAGGTCCGGCACGACCGGGTACATGGTCATGGACGCCGCGCTGCCCTGGCGCAGCCCGGACCCGGCCGAGGCGACGCACGCCGCCCCCATGTCCGCCATCGAGGCCGTGCGGATCTGCGCCGAGTCCCCGTGTTGGATCATCACGGTGATATTGGTTGCGGCCAGCTTCCCCATGATCCCCGACGGCATTCCGGTCCGAGGGGGTGACGGGGCGATGACGGTGCCGCTGGGTGACTTCCTCGGTCGTGAGATCTGGTGGGGCGGGGCGAAGGCGATGCCGACGGCGAAGATGTTCGGATAGCGGGGCACCTGGTAGGTGCTCGGCCAGTCCTCGGCCCGCCATTCCTCGAACGGTTTGCCCGAGTAGTCCGCGTCGACCTTCATGAACCCATTGGGGGCGAAGAGCTCGTCGGTGATGTCCGCCCCGTCGGCGTCGTAGGCGTGGAGATCAACGCCGCGGAACGGCGGCAGCAGCATGGCGAAGTCGAAGAACAGCGAGTTCGCCGAACCATCCACCTGCTCGTAGTGGACGACGCCCTTCTCGACGCCCGTCACGTGGGCCCCGGTGATCGCACGGATCCCGCGCTCTCGGAAGAGCGACTCGGTCCACAGCTTGGACGTCGTCTGGAATCCCCGTTGGGTGAAGGTCAGCCCGCCGACGCCGAAGTCCCCGAGCTCGTACTCGTTGGTCAGGTAGACGATGTCGGCCAGGTCACGGACACCGGCCTGGCGCACCTCGTGCTCCACGTTGAACGCGTACTCGAAGGCCGCTCCCTCGCAGGTACAGGTCCCATGCCCCATCCCGACGACGAGGACCTGGCGTTCACCCTTCTTCATCCTCTGGATCGATCCCTGGAGGGCCGCCGACGCGTCGACCGCATGGCCCGCGGTGCACACCGAGTAGGAGTGGCCGTCGGGTCCGAGTCCGGGAGTGGCACCGAAGTTGAGCTTCGGGCCGGTCGCGTTGACCAGGTAGTCGTAGTCCAGCTCGCCATGTTCGCTGGCACGGGCCGGGTCGGTATAGGTGACCTCGACGTAGGGCCGTGGCCGCCCTGGCCCGCCCTCCGGGTGGATCGTCGTCGCCAGCGCCTGATGGAACTCGATCCCCTTGCGCTTGTAGATCGGTCCGAGCTTGAAGGTCACCTGGTCGGTCTTCATCTTGCCCACCCCGACCCAGATGTTCGACGGAATCCAGTTCCAGTTGGAGTTCGGAGTGACCACCACGACCTCGTCGGAGCGCTTGAGCATCCGGGTGAGATGGAGTGCGGCCGTATGGCCGGCGATGCCTCCGCCCAGGACGACGACTCGTGCCATTGTCAGACCTCCATCCGTCTCTCTGACCCCAGGTTACCAGATACCCCTGGGGGTATCAAGCCCGACAACGATCTGCCCAGTCGGGCCACGACTCATGCCGGTCCGGGCTGGGCCAAGCAGCGCGCCAGGAACTCCGTCAGACGCGAGGCGTCCCTGACGATCGACACGCCCTGCACGGGGTCCTTCGTGATGTCGAGCGAAGGGCAGAACACGTCGGTGTCACCACAGAAGAAGTGTGGCGAGCCGAGGACACCGCGCCGCATTCCATCGCGCCAGTCCGCCAGCACGCCGGCGCGATCGGACTCGTCGGGCATGACGACCCCCAGATCGCTCGCCAGGGACTCGAGCGTGGCAAGGCGCGAGATGTCTCGGCCATCTTCGAAGAGGGCGTCTCTCAGCGCGAAGCTCATCCGCTCGCCAATCTGGAGGTCGGTCCGATAGGCCCGGTTGGCCAGGGCGAGGGCATCGAGGGTGGAGCTCGGGAACCGATCGACGTCGAGGTGCCGGAAGAGGTTTGGGGCGACCTGCTCTCGCAGGTCGTCGGCGTGTTCCCAGGTGACCGCCGGATCGAGCGGCGCGCCGTTCACCAGCTCGAGCGGCCACGCTCGGACCCAGATCGCCACGTCGGTGCGACCGGTCCGGGCCCGCTGCGCTTCGATCGTCCGCAGTCCGACGTGGGTGAAGGGACACCAGATGTCGGCGAAGACCTCGATGGTCGGACCCGGTGTTGTGTTCATCGTGCCGCCTCTCGAATCGGTGAGCGACGACGGGTCCGGCGATCCGGCACCGTCGCGCCCTTTGCTGGTCAGGTCAGGCCGCCCGAACAGCCTTGCCGCTGAGTGGCTGCCGGAAGAGAACGTTGAACAGGCAGATGTCGAGTGCGCCGGCGGCGAGTGGGACAAGGCCGACCACGGCGAGGGCCCACCAGCCTCCACCGAGGATCCCACCGACGACGATCAGCGCCACACCGGCGATGACCCTGACGGCCCGGCCTGCCGTTGATGCCATGAACTTGGAGAATCCCATGATTCGTGCTCCTTCTCTCTCGATCATTTCGTTGCTGTCGGCACTTTGCTGCTCACGCCAGCTTCGTGAACATCCGTTGGACCTCGTCGAGGGGATAACCGGACTCCGCGGCCTCCTCGGGATGCTCGAGGCAATAGGTCAGCCCGCTGGCGATCAGTCGAAAGCCGACCTGCTCGAGTGCCTTGGTGGCCGCACTCAGCTGCGTCACGATGTCGCGACACTCACGGCCTTCGGCCAGCATCGTCTCAACGGCCTGCACCTGCCCCCCCGCACGCTTGAGCCGCAGGCGAAGATCATCGACCACCTCGTCGGGTAGTTGCATGCCACTCCTCCTCCTTCGTCGTCGTTGTCCGTCACTTCGTCCGCTCGTAGAACCCCCGGATCAGTGGGAGAACTTCACCTTGGGCAGGATCCGCCCGAGCCACTTTGGCTGGTGCCAGGCCCCGTGCCCACCCAACCGCAGCACGACCGGCAGCACGACCAGGCGCACCACCAGGGCGTCGAGCGCGACGGCGATGGCCAGGATGACACCCATCTCCTTGGGGGCAAGGGGTCCCGAGAGGGCGAAGGTCAAGAACACGGCGATCATGACCGCGGCCGCCGACAGCACGACCCGCCCCGACGTGCGCATCGACCCGACCATGGCGTGCTCGGGATCCGGGTGCGTCTCGTAGCGCTCCTTGGCCGCCGACAGCATGAACAGCGTGTAGTCCATGGCGACCCCGAAGACCATGGCTCCGAAGAACAACGGGGCCCAGGCGTCGATGAAGCCCTGGGGCTGGAAGCCGAGCAGGCCGGACAGGTCACCGTTCTGGAAGATGAGCCGACCGATGCCGAACGCGCCGGCAACGGACAGGGCCGTGATCAGCACACCGAGCGCGGCGATGAGCGGCGCACCGAGGGCGATCAGGAGCAGCAGGAACCCGAGGATGCCCAGGATGGCGAGGACGATCGGCGTGTACGACGCCAGCGACTGCTGGAGGTCATGGTTCTCGGCCGCCGCCCCGCCGATCAGCGTCCCGACCGGCAGCGTCTGGCGGAGGTGGTCGATGGTGGCACCGGTGGTGGTCGTCGAAGGACCGGTGGTCGGGACCACCTGGTCGAAGGTCCATCCGGCCTTGGTCGGCCCGGGGACCACGCGGGCCACTCCCGTTGTGTGAGCGAGGGTGGAAAGGGCGCGGGTCTGCTCGCCCTTGGGGACCACCACCTGGAGGGTGCCCGGAGCACCGGGGCCGAAGGCACTCGTCACCTGGTAATAGCCGACGCGGGCGTTGGCGCTGGCCGGCACGATGGTGATTGAGGGCATGTTCGTCCGCATCCCGATGATCGGCGCCGCGGCCAGGAGCAGCAACACCACAG
>CAVSSK010000009.1:0-118461 GCA_963730395.1 uncultured Acidimicrobiaceae bacterium
GGGAGGGACCTTTGACCCTGACGTTGAGCTTCGCGGGGGCGTTAACTGACGGTATGGCGAATCGCGTGGTGATCCTCGGTGGCGGAACGGGCGGAACGTTGACCGCCAACCGGCTTCGCCGCGCTCTATCCGACGCCGAGGTAGAGATCACCGTCGTCGACCAGGACGACCGTCACGTCTACCAGCCCGGGCTGCTCTTCGTGCCGTTCGGGTTGGCCCATCCTGAGGACATCGTGCGACCGAGGGGTCGCCAGCTCCACGACGGGATCGGGTACGTGAAGAGCGCGATCGACCACGTCGACTCGAGGCCAACCAGGTCCACCTCGAGGACGGGTCGGTGCTCGGCTACGACGTGCTCGTCGTCGCCACCGGCGCCGTCCTCGTGCCCGAGGAGACCGAGGGGCTCGCGGCCCCGGGTGGATGGAGAAGGTGTTCACCTTCTACTCGCCCGAAGGTGCCGCCGCGCTGGAAGCGGCGCTGGCAACATTCGACGGCGGGCGGTTGGTCGTCAACGTGGTCGACATGCCGATCAAGTGCCCGGTGGCGCCGCTGGAGTTCTGCTTCCTGGCCGACTGGTACTTCCACGAGCGGGGGATCCGCGACCGGGTGGAGCTGACCTACGTGACCCCGCTCGACGGCGCCTTCACCAAGCCGGTGGCGTCGAAGCGACTGGCCGGGATGCTGGCCGAGAAGGACATCGAGCTGGTGACCGAGTTCAACACCGGCGAGGTGGACGGGGAGGGCGGCCGCCTCATCGCCTACGACGGCCGCGAGGTGGGCTTCGACCTGGCCGTCGTCGTCCCGCTCCATGGTGGCGCCGCCTACGTCGGAAGATCGCCGGGCCTCGGTGACGAACTCAACTTCGTGCCCACCGACGAGCACACCCTGCAGTCCAAGGCTGCACCCAACGTCTTCGTCATCGGCGACGCCGCCAACGTCCCGGCCTCGAAGGCCGGATCGGTCACCCACTTCGAAGGCGAGGTGCTGGTCGAGAACATCCGGCGGTTCCTGGCCGGCGAGGCACTCGACGCCAGCTTCGACGGCCACACCAACTGCTTCATCGAGACCGGCTTCCACAAGGCGCTGCTCATCGACTTCAACTACGACACCGAGCCGCTGCCCGGCCACTACCCGACCCGCGTCGGGCTGCCGCTGCTGGCGGAATCCCGCCTCAACCATCTCGGCAAGCTCATGTTCCAGTGGTTCTACTGGCACGGCCTGCTGCCCGGCCGCGACGTCCCGGGATCAGCTCGGCCATGCCCACCGCCGGCAAGGTCCCCGCTCCAATCGAGCGACTCGAGAAAGGACTGACCATGTCCACCACGACCATCGCCGCAACACGACGTCGAGCTCAACGACGAGGGGTTCTTCGTCGACCCGACCAGTGGACCGAGGACATGGTCCCGGAGATCGCCGGCCGCGAGGGCATCGAGGAGCTCACCGAGCCCACTGGCAGGTCATCCGCTTCATGCGCGCCGAGTACGTGGAGAAGGGGACCGGGCCGACCGTGCGGGTCCTCGGCAAGACCTCGGGCGTGTCGATCAAGGAGCTCTACCAGCTGTTCCCCAAGGGCCGGCGAAGATCGCCGCCAAGATCGCCGGCATCCCCAAGCCACGCGGCTGCATCTGAAAGGAGTGACCATGAGCGACACCATCGAGAAGGTCTCGATCATCATCTCCAAGGGCTCCCTCGAGGGGGTCTACCCGGGGCTGATCATGGCCAACGGCGCCCGGGCCGAGGGGATCGAGGCCAACCTGTTCTTCACCTTCTTCGGTCTCGACGCCATCCACAAGGCCCGCAACGAGCACATCAAGCTGGCGACCGTCGGCAATCCCGGCCTTCACTTCGCCACGATGGCCGGCGGGCTGCCCGGCGTGTCCACCGCGATGACGCACTACATGAACCACAAGATGGAGAAGCTCGACATCCCCTCCATCCCCGAGTTCATCGAGATGATCGCCGACACCGGCGCCGGCCTGTACGCCTGCAAGGCGTCGGTCGACCTGTTCGGACTGGAGAAGAACGACTTCATCGACCAGGTGCAGGACATCATCACCGTCGGCGAGTTCTACGAGAAGGCCGCCGGCGGCCAGATCATCTTCACGTGACCGTGGCGACTTGACGGAACCGCGAGAGGCTCAGGAGTCGGCATATCCGCTGCCTTCGAAATGTCGAATCCAAGTGTCGGCTCGAAGCTTTGCTGGGCGGAGCCGGCCCACTCGAGCAGGGGTCAACGTGATGAAGGCCAGATGGACCGCCACGGCTCGAAGGTCTGACGACGGCAACTGAGGAGCAACGGTTCATCGCGTCGTTTCCGCTGCCAGCTCGACGAAGCGGGATGCGGCCGGGGAGAGCGGGCCAAGTCGGTGCACCAGGACCAGATCCCGGACCACGGGCGGTGTCGTCGCGCCACGACTGCCCCAAGCCTCTCCGCAATCAGCGCCATTGCTTCCGGGACGAGAGCGGCGCCGGCACCGGCCACCACAAGGGGAAGGATGGCCTCACGCTGGGCGGAGACGACGGCAAGAGTCGGTTGGCGGCCGAGTGCGCCAAGCTGCTGGTCCAGCAACCGACGGGTTGATGTGCCCAATGGAGCCACCACGAGCGGGATTTCCCCGAGATCCAAAGCCTCGAAGGGATCTCCTTCTGTGGTTGCAAAGCCTGGGGGAAGGATGAACACGAGCGCTTGGTGCTCAAGGTGACCGCCGCCAGGGTCTGGGGCACATCAGCGGCGTCGGTGAGGCCGAGCTCACTGGCGCCGGACTCGACCAGACTGAACAGGTCGTCGCTGTCCTCAGGCGCTGCAAGGTCGACTCGAACTCCCTGGTGGTGACACCGGAACTCGCCCACCATGCTGGCCATTGGATCAGCGGCCAGCGTCGGCAGGCTGGCCAAGGAGAGCGACCCCGACAACAGTCCCGTGACCGCGGCCACTGCGGCGCGTCCGGTCTCAAGGTCGCGGAGGACCTGCCGTGCCGGCTCGAGCAGGGCTGACCCAGCTGCGGTCAGCCGGACCCGGTGGCCGATCCGAGTGAAGAGCTGGGCACCGCCCTCGGCTTCGAGGTCCTTGACCGCCAGCGACAAGGCGGGTTGGGAGACGAAGACGGCCTTGGCGGCGGCCGTGAATCCTTCATGATCGACCACAGCCACGAAGTAGCCGAGTTTGCGGCTGTCCATTTGCTCAGCTTATCGATTGACTCAGAATTCTCTATGTGACTTCTGGTCATGGCCCATGCAGGATCAACGGAGTGGACGTTGTCGAAGACCTGAGGCCGGCCGGTTGGCACCGGCTTCTGATCGAGCCACGTCGGCCGGCATCGATCCGCAACCGGGAGAACGCGTACTGGCTTGCTGTAGGGGCCGTGTGCGTCGGGGCGTTCATGGGTCAGCTGGACGCCAGCATCGTCACAGTGGCTCTGCCCACACTGCAGCGGACCTTCCACGCCAGTGTAGGGGCGGTCACCTGGGTGGGTCTGAGCTACTTGCTGGTGCTAGTGGCCTCCGTGACCGCCGTGGGCCGCTTCGCCGACATGTGGGGACGCAAGCTCCTCTATGTCTACGGCTTCGCCGTGTTCGTGATCGGCTCGGCACTGTGCGGCCTCGCTCCGACCCTGGGTGCGCTCATCGTGTTCCGAGTCCTTCAGGCAGTCGGTGCCGCCATGCTGCAGGCCAACAGCGTCGCCATCATCGTGATCGCGGTACCTCGGGCGTCGCTGGGCAAGGCGATCGGGATTCAGGGAGCCGCCCAGGCCGTCGGGCTCGCCCTTGGTCCGTCGGTCGGCGGGCTGCTCCTCGCGGCGGGCGGTTGGCGCCTCCTCTTCATGGTCAATGTGCCCTTCGGGGTTCTCGGTGTGATCGCCGGCCTGCTGCTCATCCCGCGCAGCCTCCATCTGAACGAACGGGTCCCCTTTGACTGGACAGGGCTGTCATTGTTCTTCCCCGCCGTGGTCGCCGTGCTGTCAGCCATCTCTTTCGGGAACTCATACGGCTGGACCTCGCCACTGATCGTGGGGGTCTTCGCCCTCGGGCTCTGCCTCGCGGCGGCCTTCGTGATCTGGGAGCGGCGCACCTCCGATCCGATGCTTGATCTCACGCTCTTCCGACGCGGCCGGTTTCGGCGGGGCATCACGAGTGGGTTCCTGTCGTACCTGGTCATGTTTGGCGTTCTCTTTCTCGTGCCCTTCTACTTCGAGCGAGGGCTGGGGATTGGCGTCGCCCAGGCTGGCCTCGAGCTCATGATGATGCCGCTGACACTTGGACTGGCCGCGCCGTTTGCTGGTCGCTTGGCTGATCGCCTCGGAGCGCGGCCACTCACCGTCGGGGGAATGTGCCTGGTGGCGACCGGCCTGTTCGCCCTGGGCACCCTGCGGCCGACGACGCCTGGCTTCCTCACTCTGCTCGCGCTCATCGGCATAGGACTGGGCAGCTTCACTCCGCCCAACAACCGGCGATCATGGGGTCGGTCCCTGAGCAGCAGTCCGGCTTGGCATCGGGCGTGCTGAACATGACGCGCGGCATGGGCACGGCTCTCGGGCTTGCCCTGACGGGCCTGGTCTTCGATCTCGCAGGCGGCACGTCAGTGACGCGCCTCACGGTGGATCACGCATTTTCGGTCACCGCGTGGTTCTTGGGAACCGTGGCGACCGCGGCTGCTCTGCTGTCGGCCGCTGGAGAGCGGGGACCGCTCTCGCGATCTGCGCTGGCGGTCGTGGAGTGACCGAAGCAGCCAGATCAGCCTTCCGGTCCACCCTCCCCTCCGCTCTTCGGCCCGCAGCTATTCGTAGCCGACATGGTCATTTCGGGATCTAGTAGGTATTTCTGGAGGAGCCCGGCCGTCCAGAGCCCGGTGCTCGCGACTGTTGCCTGCCGGGGAGCGGCCCTTTCTGGCTATGTCCGCGCTGCACGGATTCTCCACCAGCAAGTCTCTTGAAGGCCCCTTTGGCCTCTGCCGGCAGTCCGTCGCATCCGGACGGGGCCCGCACCCCGAGATCTCCGGACACGAGCCAGAGCAAGCGTGAGCGCTTTCCCAATAGCAACGTCAGGTGTTGGTGTTCCTCGACAAGGGGTCCAGTTCCCGCGCACGACGAACGGCTGCCCGACGGTTGTTCACGTCGAGCTTCATGTAGATGTTCTTCGTGTGGGTCCGCAGAGTGTTGAGGGACACCATGAGCTCGCGAGAGATGTCGGGTCCGCTCAGCTCCGAACCAAGAAGTCGAAGCAGGTCCAGTTCACGCTCGCTGAGCGGGTCGATCAGGCCCTGCTTCTTCGGAGCAGGGCCTGCGAAGCAACCTGCGGCGGCCAATAGCTCATCGACGTAGGAAGGAGCGATGCCACGGCTGGCGGCCTCCTTTAGCAAGGTCCCGAGCCCGTCGCCGGTCTCGGCGGCGGATGGGCTCCGCAGGGGGTGTGCTCGACCGTTGACGTCAGCTCAGAGGTGAAATACCGACCATCTCGCGGAACTCGTTCGTCGAGTTCGTGACGGGGAATGGTTCTGTGGGAACTGGCAGCCCGAGTCGTTCACAGATTGGATCCCAGCCGTCGCCGAGATTCCATTCGAGCAGTCGGCTCGCCGGCACTTCGGCACGCACGGCATCGTTGTGGCGGACATAGGCGTCGATCATGGCCGTCGGGTCGTCAAAGCGGTCGCTGAATCGGTCCCGCAGGAGCTTGCGCACCGCGTCCATCCAGGGTGCAACCTCTGATGGCATGTTGTCGAAGGTCAAGAAGATCGTGTTCGAGGCGCTGCGGTACCACTCCTCGGGATCGCGAACCGACAGCAGCACAAGCGCATCCGGGTTGGTCTGAGACAACTCTCTCCAGAACGCCGCACCCGGCCAATCCACGATCGCTCCATAGCGCGCCAGCATCGCCGACCAGTCGACCGGGCGACCTTCAATGGCGTCGATCCAGGATGGTATTTGGTCGGGGTCCCCCCCGAGTATCTCGAGCATGTGGTGACACGGGGCATCGAGGAGCTGCTCGAGCGCCAGCTTGAGTGAATGCGTCCCCGTTCGTCCGACGCCAGCACCAACGACTTTGAGTTCCACAAGTCCCACCTCCTGACGTGACACATACCGGAGGTCGACCACTGACCGCCAGATGCAGATCGAGCAACCCTTGCGCCGGCAGATCCTGCCATAGATCTACGGCTCGGGAGAACCAGGTCGGCTCGGTCAATGTCAGACCAACGCCCGATCGCCCATGCGCCCGCTGGCAAATCGAACTCCACGATCAAGCTGTCGAGGTTGTCGTCACCATCGTTGATGGCCATGGGGCCGACGACCGAGACCCCAGCCGACGACAGGCGATGGAGCAAGGTTGCTACGACCCGAGGTCTCGCGGACTCAATGTACTGATCAACCTTTGCCTGCCACTCCCGGCCGGAATCCGACAGAAACTACAGCGCAGTTGGAAGATCGAGCGACCCAGGACTCATAAGGGTCGCGCGCTCCGCTTCAAGCCAAGACTCAACGGCTTGTTGATCGTACGCAATCGCCGCCAGTCCACCATTGGCTTCGATCCGCAACTGCCACGGAGGACCCGCGTCAACAACACTTTGCGTCCTGGCGGTGAGCATCTCCGATACTTCGGTGGCGTCGGCTTCCTGGGAAGATCCCAGACGACGAATGTAGATCGCACCGTCCCGAACGATCATCTTCTGAGCGTTCCCGAATGTGCCGCGGGCGAGAAATGGCCGCTCAGCCGCCGTTGTGGGATCAACCGTCAGGACGGCAATCGAAGTGCCACCGACCGCGATGTCCTGAGCAGCCCAAATCGGGCCATCGCTTCCCAAGAACCTACGCAACCCTGCGTCCAAGTCTGCGGGGTCGGGGAGGAGTGTTTTTGCAGGTGGTGCACTGCCCGGCTCAACTCCAAGCACCAAGTAGGCGCATCCACCGACGGCGGAAGCTGCGACCCGATCCGGTCGGTTGGCTGCCGCCCGAATGAACCTCGCCGCGATGGCTTGACCCTCCCTGTTGGCCAGCTGAGGCCCACGCTTCCACTCAAGCCAGTGCTTCTCATCTTCGGTAGCTGCGCTCTGGACCGCCTGAACGAGAGCGAGCAGCTATGCCGGACTGCGGAGAGGTCGATCCGTTTGGATATTCAGCGTCACGGCGCCACCACTCAACGTCGCTGTCATTTCGCTGTCAAGTGACCTCGTCGAACGTGACGACGCCGCGGATGATCGTGCCGGCGGCCTGGTCGTCGTAGCCCTGCTGCACCTGGTCGAGCGTGTACTCCTGGGTGATCAGCTCGTCGATCTTCAGCTGGCCCGCTTCGAAGAGGTTCAGCAGGTTCGGCACCTGCACCCGCGGGCTCTGCGAGCCGAACACGGTGCCCAGCAGCGACTGGTTGTACATGGCCAGGTTGAACAGGTTGAGCTGGACGTCCATCTGGTGGAAGGGCGCGATGGCCGTGGCCACGATGCGGGCGTCCTTGGAGCCGCAGGCGCATGCGGCCGCGATCATGTCTCCCCGCAGCACACCCGGGGTCAGGATCACGACGTCGGCGTTGCGGCCCATGGTGAGCTCCGGGAGCATGAACTGCGCGTCGAGGAGCGAGGCCGCGGTGTGGGTGGCGCCGATCTCCTTGGCCCGCTCGAGCTTGTAGGGCACCGGGTCCACCGCGACGATGTGGCGCGCCCCGGCCAGACGGGCGCCCTGGATGGCGCCCGAGCCCACACCGCCGCAGCCGGCGACCACGACCGTCTCGCCCGGCCTCACCTTGGCCCGGTCGACGGCCGAGCCGAAGCCGGTGGAGATGCCGCAGCTGATCAGGGCGGCCGCCTTCATGTTGTCCCACGGGTTGATGCGCACCAGCGAGTTCTCGTGGCACACCATCTCGTCGGCGAACGTGCCGAGTTGGGCCATGCGGTTGAGGTTCTCGCCCCCGAGGTGGTAGCGGAAGGTGCCGTCGCTGATCATGCCGCCCGCCAGTGTCGCCATCCCGAGGTCACAGAGGTTCTGGCGCCCCGAGGCGCACCAGTGGCAGGTGCCGCAGGAGGGGATGAAGGAGACAGCCACGTGGTCGCCCTGCGCGACCTGGGTGACGTTCGTGCCCACCTCGGTCACGATGCCCGAACCCTCGTGTCCTCCGACGACCGGGAACATGGACTTGACCCCGATCATCTCGAGCACCTCGGGCGGTGCGCTGATGTCACCCGTGCGCAGGTGCTCGTCGGAGTGGCACATGCCGGCGTAGACCATCTTCACCTTGACCTCGCGGTTGCCCGGGGGGTCGATCTCGACCTCTTCGGTCTTCCACGGCTCGTTGAGCCCGGTGCACACCGCCGCACGCGTCGTCGTCATGGCAATCCCTCCCTGAGGCTTCGGCCCCTCCCTGAGGCGTCGGCAAACCTGTTCGCGCTCTCAGTATCGCCCCCCGACCGGGCGCCGACAAACGGAACCAACCCCCACGCGACCACGGGCCCGGCCCCGGTCCGGCGGTAAGGTGCGCGCGTGCCCGTCCCCCACGCGTTCGCCGAGGTGGCCGCCCGGGTCCGCAATTGGGGGCGATGGGGGCCCGACGACGAGATCGGCACGCTGAACCTCATCGACGCCGAGGCGAGGCGGCGTGCCGCTGCGTCGGTCACCTCGGGCAAGGCCTTCGCTCTCGGGCTGCCCCTCTCGGCGGCGGAAGGGATCCAGCTCGGCTTCATCGAAGGCCGCGTCAACCCGACCCGCGCCATGGTCCAGGTGAACCTCCCGGTCAACGCCGACCAACCGGACTGGGTGTGCTTCAGCGAGGACGTCCTCACCCTGGCCACCCAGTGCGCCACCCACTGGGACGCTCTGGCCCACAGCAGCTACGGCGGCGTGATCTACAACGGCTACCCGGCGTCGACCGTCACGGCCGACGGCGCCGCGCGGTGCGGCATCCACCACCTGTCCACGGTCGTCAGCCGCGGGATCCTGCTCGACGTGGCCCGGGCCCTCGGGCGGGAGGTGCTCGAGCCGGGATACCCCATCATGCCCGGCGACCTCGACGCGGCGTGCGAGCTGGCCCAGGTCGGTGTCGAACCGGGCGACATCCTGCTGGTGCGCACCGGTCAGATGGTGCATCTCGCTCCGGAGCGTCGCGACCTGCTCGCCTACACGTTCCCGTCACCGGGGCTCACCATCGAGACCGCCGACTGGTTCCACGCCCGCGACGTGGCCGCGGTCGCCACGGACACGCTTCCCTTCGAGGTCATCCCCTGCCAGCGCGAGGATGCCTACCTCCCCGTCCACCTGCTGCACCTGGTGGAGATGGGCATGACGCAGGGGCAGAACTGGGTGCTCGATCCCCTGGCCGAGGACTGCGCGGCGGACGGCCGTTACACCTTCCTGCTCGACGCCACGCCGCTCCCTCTGACCCACGGGCTCGGCTCGCCGCTCAACCCCGTCGCGCTCAAGTAGTCCCGAGGCGGCGCGCCGTCGCACCGCCCAGCACCGGACCGGTGCGCGGCCGTGTCCTCTCGCGTGGCGGGACTTCGGCGGGAGGCGCCGCCCGCCCGGTGACCGCCCAGTGCAGCATGCGGGCCTGGGTGTCGATGAGGTTGGCGGTGCGGATGCCCCAGAACTCGAAGCCGTAGCGGTGGGCCGACACGCTGGCGAACATCGCGACGAGCGTCCCCGCGACCGCCATCGGGTCGGCGCCCGCCGGCGAGGACGTCGCCACGCCGGGACCTCGCTCGGGCGAGGGTGAGGCGGCGGCGATCACCTGGGCCAGGGCGACCGTGACGGCGTTGAGCGCCCGCACGCGGATGCCGCGCAACTGCGCGTCCCCCTCCTCGGTCGCCAGGTCGACGACACGGAAGACGGCGCGGTTGTCCTCCCAGTAGGCGAGGAAGCCCTCGGTGACCGCCAGCGCGGTCTCCCAGCTGACTTCCTCCGACCAGTCCCCCCCGACCAGCTCGGCCAGCTGCCCGGCCTCGTCCACCATGCCCTCAGCGAGGATCCGGATGGCCTGCTCCACGTTGCCGAAGTACTGGTAGAAGGTCGCCGGCGACGTCCGTGCCTGCCGCGCGATGTCGGTGACCTTCACGGACCGCCACGAGGTGGTCGTGAGGAGCTCGACCGTGGCGTCGAGCAGACGCTGGCGGGTCTGCCTTCCACGCTCGCCGGGGACCCTGCCGTCCGTGGTCGCCACATCCTCGGGATAGTCCCCCAGAGCGACGATGGCGGCGTCTCGCCCGGGACTCCGTCCTGGCATGCCCCCGCAGCGTAGTGGCAGCATCCCCGAAGACCCAGGTGACGGTGCGGATACTCTGTCGGGATGCAGCAGACGGTCGCCCGCCCGCTCACCCGCGCGCAGCAGGCCCGGCGCCAACGCGTCATCGACGCCGCCATGGCCCTCGGGCTCGAGGGCGGCTACGAGGCGGTGCAGATGCGGGACGTCGCCGCCAAGGCGGACGTCGCGATGGGCACGGTCTACCGCTACTTCACGAGCAAGGACCACCTCCTGGCGGCGACCCTGGTGCACTGGGTCGAGATGCTCGACGCCCGCATCGGGCAGCACCCGCCCCGCGGCGAGCATCCCGCCGATCGCGTCCTCGAGGTCCTCGACCGCGCACTGCGGGCCATGGGCCGCCAGCCCAAGCTGGTCGCGGCGGTGTTCACGTCGCTCTCCTCACCCGACCCGGGCGCCGTCGGCTGCCAACAGCAGATCACGCTGCTGATGGAGGGGATCATCTCGCGGGCAATGGGCCGGTCCGACATCCCGGACATGTCGGACCGGGCCCGCATGATCGGTCACGTGTGGTACTCCGCCCTCGTCGGCTGGATCAACGGCTGGGCCACCATGACGCGCGTCTACGACGAGCTCGCCGTGTCGGTACGGCTCCTGCTCCCCGACGAGCTGGTCGAGCACCGCACCACCGTCTGAACCGCCCGAGTCTCCGCGGTCGGGGCGCCATCGGCGCTCCCCGAAGGCTCCGGGTGTCCGCGCTAACGTCGACCCGATGACCGTCGGCGCCCCCACCCGCGGTCTCCCGATCGAGTTCAGCGGCCTCACGAAGCACTTCGGGCCCGTCGTCGCCGTCGACGACCTGTCGTTCACGGTCGAGCCCGGCCGGGTCACGGGCTTCCTCGGGCCCAACGGGTCGGGCAAGACGACCACCCTGCGCATGCTGCTCGGCCTGGTTCACCCCTCCGCCGGGTCCGCCACCATCGGGGGTCGCCACTACCAGGACCTCGAGGACCCATCCGGCATCGTCGGCGCCGTCCTCGAGGCGTCCAGCTTCCACCCGGCGCGCCGGGCGAGGACGCATCTCCGCATGGCGGCGCGCGCCGGGGGTCACGACGACAAGCGCGCCGACGAGGTGCTCGAGCTGGTCGGCCTCACGGCCGACGCCAAGCGCAAGGTGGGCGGATTCTCCATGGGGATGCGCCAGCGACTCGAGCTGGCCACCGCGCTCATCGGCGATCCCGACGTGCTCATCCTCGACGAGCCGTCCAACGGTCTCGACCCGCAGGGCATCGCGTGGCTGCGCGACTTCATGCGTTTCTTCGCCGGGGAGGGCCGCACGGTGCTCGTGTCGTCGCACCTCCTGGCCGAGATGGCCCAGACCATCGATGACGCGGTGATCGTGTCGTTCGGCCAGCTCAAGGCGCAGGGCACGCTGGAGCAGATCACGTCGGGCATGACCGGCATGGTCATGAAGGCCCGCACGCCCGAGGCGGATCGGCTCTGCGCCGTGCTGACGGGGGCGCACGTCGCGTTCCGCCGGCTCACCAACGACGAGGTGGCCATGGACGGCGTCACGCCCGAGCAGGTGGGGCCGCTTCTGGCATCGAACCAGATCATCCTGTACGAGCTCACCCACGAGGGAGCCGACCTCGAGTCGGTCTTCCTCTCACTGACCACCGGCCTCGGGTTCGGCGAGCTGGCGGCACACGCATGATCAACGCCGTACGGGCGGAGCTGATCAAGATGCGGTCGATGCCCGGGGTGTGGGTGACCTTCGGTCTCGCCTTCCCGCTGACGGTCCTCATCTGCGTCGGCGTCCTTGCGGGTGCGGGCGGTTTCCCTGGTCACACCTTCTACTACGTGCAGACCCTGCGCCAGCGGCGTGCGCTGCTCGGTGCCGGCTACTTCGGGATCGAGATCCTGGCCCCGATCATGGGGGTGCTCTGCGTCACCGGCGAGTACCGGCACAAGACGATCACCACGACGCTCGTGTTGACCCCGGTGCGGGCCCGCGTCCTCGGGGCCAAGGTGATCGTGGTCGCGGCATGGTCGATCTTCATCGCCCTGGTCTCGCTCGTCGCCGTGGCCGCCGTGGGCCTGCCCTGGAATGCTGCGCTCGGTGGCGTGACCTCGAACGTCACGGACCAGGTGGGGGCCGTCGTCCCGGGCCTGCTGCTTTCCGCCGTCCTGCTGGGGCTCTTCGGGCTCGGCTTCGGCACCCTGGTCAAGAACCAGGTGGCGGCCATCCTGCTCACCATCGGCGGCACGCTGATCCTGGAGAGCATCCTCATCGCCCTGGCCCGGGCGATCTTCCACTACGACCTGAACTGGCTGCCCAACGCGGCGGGGGCCGCGCTCGCCGGCGACATCGCCCGCGGCTTCGGCGGAGGGGGTCGTGAAGGGTTGCGCCTCCTCACGTGGTGGCAGGGTGGCCTCGTCATGCTGCTGTGGGGCCTGGTGCCCCTCGCCGTCGGCTACTTCACGACGTTCCGCCGCGACGTCACGTAGAGCCTGCCCGCCGGCTCCCGGTCAGCCTCGCAGCACGACCCCCGGGCGCGCCGCGAGGCCCTCCTGTGCCGGCGCGCCGTCGATCCGGATCGGCACCCCGTTCACCAGCGTGTGGGTCATGCCGACCGGCGCGTCAGCCGTGAGGCGCTCGCCGTCGGCCGGGAAGTCGCGCACGCGCCGCAGCGGGCCCGGGTCCACCGTCTGGGGGTCGAAGACGCAGAGGTCCGCCGCCTTGCCCACCTCGATCGTCCCGCGGTCGGCCAGGCCGTAGACGCCGGCCGGCTCACCGGTCAGCTTGTGGATGGCCCGCTCCAGCGGCATGACGCCGCGCCCGCGTACCCAGTTGCCCAGCAGGTCGGTCGAGAAGCACGCGTCGCAGAGCTGCGAGACGTGTGCACCCGAGTCCGCCAGCCCGAGGAGCACGTTGTCCCTCGGCAGCAACCAGGCGATGCCGTCGGGGTCGTCGTTGGCCAGCACCGACCAGAAGCGCGACTCGAGGTCGTCGTCGAGCGACACGTCGAGCATCACGTCCAGCGGCGTGCAACCCCGCTCCTCGGCCAGCACCGCCACCGGGCGATCGGCGAGATCGGGGTGCGAGCGCGACTCGGCGACCGAGATGGAGGCCCAATTGAGCGGGAACCCGCCGGCCTTCCCGCTCACGTCGTCCCAGGCGGAGGCGCGCCAGGCGGGGTCGCGGTAGGCGGCGACCCGCTCCGCCTTCGACTTTCCCATCAACGCGGCGAAGGTCGGCCGCATGTTGAGGGTGAAGGGTTCGGAGAGGTTCATCTGGAACACCAGGGGCCGGCACGACACCTGCGGCCACACCTCGACCCCCTCGGACCAGGCGGCGTCGTGCTCGGCGATCACCTTCTCGTGGTACGGGTAGCCCTTCACCGTGAGCAAGGCCGTCCAGGTGAAGGGCCGCCCCACCTCGCGTTGGAGCCGGAACACCTCCGCATTGGGGAAGACCCCGCCCGGGAGCAGCGCCACGACCCCGCGCCCGCATTGCTTGACGGGCTCGAGCAGGGCCCGCAGCTCGGCCAGGTCGGCCACCCGCGAGGGCACCGGCCGGCCGCTGGTCCCCGTTGTGCGTCGGTGACGCGCTCGATGCGAATCCGGCCGCGCCACCCGCCATGGCGTCTGCCACCACCGCCTGCATGAGGGCGATCTCGTCGGGGGTTGCGGCGCGCTCGTAGGCATCTTCGCCCATCACGTAGAGGCGCACCGCGGTGTGGCCCACGTAGCACCCGTAGTTCAGGGCCGTTCCCCGCGCCGCGACCGCGTCGAGGTATTGAGGGAACGTCTCGAACTCGCCCCAGGGCACCCCGACGGCCAGGGTGTCGAAGCTCATGTCCTCGACGTGCTGCAGCGTGCGCGCCAGGAGCTCGACGCCGTCGGGCCGGATGGGCGCGATGGAGAACCCGCAATTGCCGGCGATCACCGTCGTCACGCCGTGAAACGAGGACGGCGTCAGGTCGGGATCCCAGAACACCTGCGCGTCGTAGTGGGTGTGAATGTCGATGAAGCCGGGGCACACCACCTGGCCCTCCGCCTCGAGCACCCGAGCGCCGTCGAGGCCCTCTCCGATGTCCGAGATCCGCCCGTCGGTGACGCAGACGTCCGCCGGCCCGCCCGCCGACCCCGTCCCGTCCACCACGGTGCCTCCCCGGATCACGATGTCGGCGCGCACGCACCTATCGTCGCAGCCCTGACGGCCGGCTGCACGCGCGAGTTGCCTGCCTGCGGCGGCGGTCGGATACCGTGGGTCTCGAGGGCCCGGGTCGTTTGCGGGTAGGGGTGACCACGCGCCAGGTCGGCGCGGGACTGGAGTGTCGGATGGCGGTTCGGTTTTTCAAGGCGAAGGAAGCGCCCCAACCCGAGGACGCCCTGCAGATCTCCGGCGCCATCGTCGCCCCCTCCGACGGCCCCTCCCCCGTCCAGCTCGTCGACTCGGGCCACGCCGCCCACGGCCTCGGCGTCGTGCGCGACCAGTACGTCCGGAAGGTCCGCAAGACCCCCACCATCCGGATGGTCCCCAGCTCCATGATGGCGGAGGGGCGGCGCCTGCGCTTCGCCGTCTCCGACAACGTGGACGCCCACGGGCCCGACGGGCCCGGCTCCCCCCCCGTCTGGGCCATCAACATCCACGGCTATTTCGCGGGCGGGGGCATGTACTGGCGGGAGAGCGCGCGGCTGGCCGAGCAGCTGGGCTGGCGCGTCATCAACCCCAGCCTGCCGGGGTTCGGCGGGAGCGACCCCCTCGAGTGGCAGGACGTCTCCATGGAGAGCCTGGCCAACCAGGTGATGGCCATCGCGCACAAGGTCGACGCCGGGCCGGCCGTCCTGCTCGGCCACTCCATGGGCGGCGCCGTGGCGGTGCAGTTCGCCCACGACCACCCACGGCGCACCATCGGGGTGATCTACCGCGACGGTGTGAGCACGCCGGCATGGAAGGAGCGCAGGGGCATCCTCCCGACCTTCCTCTCCCCCTTCCTGCCCGACATCGCGCCGATGGTCGACATGATGGCCGCCGTCGTCTTCGACCTGCCCGACCTTGCCATGGGGCGCATGTACTCGACGGTGCGCGCCGTGCTGCCCGACATGCGCCAGAACATCCGCACGGTGGCGCAGACCATGCCGGTCGGGAGCATGCTGATGTCCGTCGACCAGCGCAGCGAGGTGCGCCACCTCGTCGCCCAGCAGATCCCCATCCTCAACGAGTGGGGCTGCTTCGACCGCATCACGCCCGGCCACACGGCGCTGGAGTTCGCCGCCATCGCGCGCTCGCCGGTGCTGTGGGTGCCCGGCGGCCACAGCTGGATGCTGGCCCGCCCTCAGGGCCAGGCGGACATCCTCACGCATCTCGTTCGGGGCCGCGAGTTCGTCGCTCAGCTGGAGAGCCGATGGCGCCAGCTCACCCCGCGCGAATACCCGTTGCGCGCCGTCAACTGACGACACCCGTGCCGCGGGCCCGCCTCTCCGCCCGCACGCCCCGCGGTGAGGGCGCCCCGTGATCAGTCGCCTGCTCCAACCCCTGCTCTCCTTGCACGGGTGGGAGGCCTACGCGCTGGTCGGCCTGCTCGTCTTCGCGGAGGACGCCGTGATGCTCGGGTTCGTGTTCCCCGGCGAGACCGCCGCCATCCTGGGCGGCGTCCTGGCCTCCAAGGGCGGTGTCAGCCTGGGCGGCATCGTCGCCGTCGTCGTGGTGTGCGCCATCGTGGGCGACTCTGTCGGCTACGCCATCGGAGACCGCTGGGGCCGCCAGCTCCTCGGGCTCGGCCCCCTGCGCAAGCGCCAGAAGGGCATCGACTCCGCGCTCGACTTCCTGGGCCGGCGCGGCGCGATCGCGGTGTTCGTGGGCCGCTTCTCCGCCTTCCTGCGCGCCGTCATCCCGGGGTTGGCCGGCATGTCCAAGATGCACTACCGCATCTTCCTGCCCGCCAATGCGGCCGGCGGCATCTGCTGGGGGGTCCTCTTCGTCCTCCTCGGCTACTTCGTCGGCCAGCGGGTCGAGAAGGCCAGCGGGATCGCGTCCGACATCCTGCTCGGCCTCATCGTCGTCGTGGTCGTCGTCCTCTTCGTCCTGCACCGTCGCAAGGAGAAGCGCGAGGTCGAGGGCCCGTCCGAGGCGGCGACGCCCGAGAACGACCCCGCCGGCTGACCCATCACCCGGCTCAGGCGGGCTCGTCGAGGACCGAGCGATCGCCGGCGCGCAGGGCCACCGAGCACCCGGGCGAACTCCCCCGCGGCGTCGTCGCCCTGGGCGTCGGTGTCCATCCAGCGCACGCTGGTGGGGTCGCTGCGGTCCATGCCGTAGAGGCCGAAGCGCGGCTCGTAGGTGCCCCACTCGTAGTTGTCGACCAGCGACCAGTGCAGGTAGGCGCGCACGGGGACTCCGTCGGCCACCGCGTCGGCCACCGCTCCCAGATGCTGCGCGCACGTAGCGGCGGCGGTCCATGCCGTCCTCCCGGGGCACGGGTCGCCCGGCGCGCACCCGCGTCGCCATCCCGTTCTCGACCACCCACAGGGGCAGGCCCGGTCGCAGGGCCGCCTCGGTGGCGCACCAGGACCGCAGCCCCGCCGGGTGGGGCTCGACGTCCCACAGCGCGCGCCCGAAGGACCAGTCACGCCCGCCGGCGGCCGTCCGGCGGCCCGGGATGCGCATGGCGTGGCTGGCCACGGGGTCGTACCAGTCGAAGCCCACGGCATCGAGGCCACGGGCCCGGGGCGACGCGTGCACGGCGGCGACCACGCGCCGCGGGGCCGGCCGCCGCGCCAGACCGCGCAGCCGGGCCCAGGCGTGACCACGGCCGGGCTCGTGGTCCGCCCCGTAGGGCGACATGGCGGCGAAGTACCGGCGCACGGCCGCCTCCCCGGCGTGGCGCGGTGGGAAGGCGGCGTCGTGGACCGCCCGGCGCTCGTCCACGTAGCGGTCGACGTCGCTCGGAGGGATGCCGGCCTGGCGCAGGCCGAGCAGGTCCAGCAGCATCCGGTCGAGCTCGTAGACCGACGACGAGCTCGTGTTGATCGTCACCTCGGCCTCGCTCTGGACCGCAGTCACGACCTCGGCGGCCAGCACGTGCGCGGTCAGGAGGTTGTCGAGCACGCAGAAGGCGTCGGAGACGGCCATGCGGCGCCCGGGCGGGCAGGCCCCCTCGATCCAGCCCATGAGCATCACGATGTTGGGCTCGTTGACCGTGATCCAGCGCCGGCAGTGCGGGCTGAGCGCGGGAACGATGCGGGCCACGTGGCGGGCGAAGACGTCGGGCGAGCCCGGGCGCAGCCAGAACTCCTCGCCGAGCCACCACGGGTGGGTGAAGTGGTGCAGCGTCACCATCGGCTCCAGGCCGCGCTCCGCGCACAAGGCGAGGATCTCCACGTAGCGCTCCAGGGCGCCCTCGTCGAATGCACCGGGTCGCGGCTCCAGGCGGGCCCATTCCACCGAGAGCCGGAAGGCGTTGCACCCGATGGCGGCGGCCCGGTCGAGCGCGTCGGCGGGATGCCGCCAGAAGTCGCACGCCAGCCCCGAACGCTCGACCCGGCCGGTGGCCTCCCAGCCGGACCAGTTGTTGTGCGGCTCGCCGTCGCCGTTGAACCCGCCCTCTATCTGGAAGCCCGACGTGGCCACGCCGGCGAGGAAGCCGTCGCCGAGCAGGCTGTGCCGCTCGGTGCGCCGGGAGCGGGCCCGCGCCGGCGCCGGCGCTGCCTTGCGGGGCGGTGGGGCGGCCGTCATCCGTTCAGCTTGGCAGGCGCAGCGGACGGCCGGGCCGGCCTCGTCGCCGGCTCAGCGGGGCTGCGCGAGCGAGCGCATGCGCGCCAGGGCGGTCGACACGATGTCGATCTCGTCGCGGGCCTGGCGCACCAGCGCGCGCACCTGCGGCTCCGTGGCATCGCCCCCGGCCCGGAGGGCAGCTGCCTGCACGTCCCGAGCGGCGCCGATGACCTCGGCGACCCCGGCCCGTACCGTGTCGGGCCGTCCCGTGCCGCGCGGCAGGCGGCGCTCCAGCTTGAGCAGCGCATCGAGCTCGCCGGCGACGCCGCGCAGCGAGCGGCAGACCGCCGGCAGCTCGGCCACCGGGGCGTCGTGCGCGTCGGCGTGGGCGACGGCGACCTCGGCGTCCTCGATGGCGACCCACATGCGGCGCCGCACCCGGGCCGCCGCGCCCCGGCTCAGCTCCTCGGGCGTGGCCCGAGACGCGTAGCGCTCCCTGCCCGCGGCGGCGAGGGACACGGTGGCGAGAAGGCCGCGGGTGGCGATGTGGCCTCGCACCAGGCGCCAGTGTCGGCGCACGTAGCTGCGCGCGATCAGGAAGGCGACGGCGAGCGCGCCGACCGCCAGGAGACCGGCGATCACCAGGAACTCCACCACGTGGGCCACGAAGGTCACCCCCCGATCCTACGCGGCCGTGGCCGGGATTCACGGCGGTACCCTTTGGAACATGGAGGCGGAGGCTACGGGCGGCACCGAAGGCACACCGGAGGCGGGCCGGGACTGGCAGCCCGGGATCCCGTCGGTCCGCGAGCACCTGCCCAGCCTGGTCTGGGGCGCCGCCCTGCCGATCGGCATCTACTTCCTGGTCCGAGCCCACGTGCGCACCGACGTCGCTGCCCTCATCGTCGCCGGCTGCTTCTCCGCCGGCTGGGTCGTCCTGCAGTTCGTGCGGCAGCGAAGGGTCGACGTCGTGGGTGCCATCGTCCTGTTCGGCTTCGCGGTCGGCGTGGTCAGCTCGACGCTGCTCGGCGGCAACGCCTACGTGCTCAAGGTCCGGGACGCCTTCTTCACCGCGCTCTTCGGCGTCGCCTGCGTCGTCACCGTCTTCACCCACGACCGCCCCGCCTTCTTCTACGTGAGCCGGTACTTCTCGGCGGGGAACGATCCAGAGAAGGTGTCCGCCTTCGACCGGCTGCACGAGCTGCCCGTCGGCCGGCGCACGTTCCGCGTCCTGTCGGTGGTCTGGGGCATCGGGCTCGTCGTCGAGGCCTCGTTCCGATTGACGCTGGCCGACGTCCTGCCGACGGGGACCTTCCTCGCCGTGTCGCCCTTCATCACCGCCAGCGTCATCGGCAGCCTCTTGGCTTTCACCATGTTGTACACGCGGCGCATCCAGGCCGAGGCCGCCACGCTCGTCGCCACCATGGCGCCCGAACCGGCCTCCAACGGCGAGGGCTATCCCCAGATTCCCCTCCCCTGACGCCCGCCGGTAGCCTCGGCGGCGCACCGAGCGCCGGCCGACGGCGGGGCAGCAGCGAAGGGAGCACCATGGCAGACGAAGTGCTGCGGGAACGCCGCGGCAACGTGGAGATCCTCACCATCAACCGGCCCGAGGCGCGCAACGCCATCAACGGAGCGGTCAGCAAGGCGATGGCCGCTCACTTGGACGAGCTGGCCGAGGACCCCGACTGCTGGGTGGTCGTCATCACCGGAAGCGGCGACAAGGCATTCAGTGCCGGCATGGACCTCAAAGCGTTCAGCAGCGGCGAGGGCGGCGACATCATGGGAGCACGCGGGGGCTTCGGTGGCATCACCCAGCGCGACTTCCCCAAGCCGCTCATCGCCGCCGTCAACGGATCCGCTCTGGCCGGCGGCTTCGAGATCATGCTCTCGTGCGACCTCGTGGTGGCCGCCGACCACGCAACGTTCGGCATCCCCGAGGCCAAACGGGGACTGATCGCCGGCGCCGGTGGCCTCATCAGGATGCCCAAGCGCCTCCCCATCGCCGTGGCGCTCGAGCTCGCCATGACGGGCGACCCCATCGACGCCCAGCGCGCCTACGCCCTCGGACTCGTCAACCAGGTGGTGCCGGCCGACGCCCTCCTGGCCGAGGCCGTCGCGCTGGCCGAGCGCATCGCCGCCAATGCACCGCTGGCCGTCCGCTACTCGAAGAGCGTGATGAAGCGCGCCGCCGAGGTCCCCGAGGCGGAGGGCTGGGCGATCAACGCGCGAGGCGGTGGGCGTCGTCTTCACCTCGGCCGACGCCATGGAGGGCCCCGTCGCCTTCGCCGAGAAGCGCCCGCCGAACTGGCAGGGCAAGTAGCGCCGTGCTCGCGCCGGCACTCGATACCATCCGCCTGACCCTCCACGTCCTGGCGGCGACCGTATGGGTGGGCGGGCAGATCGTGATGGTGGGCCTGGTGGGCCCGGCCCGCCAGCTGGGCGGCGATGCCCCAAAGGCCCTGGCCCGGGCCTTCGCCCGCATGGCCTGGCCCGCCTATCTGCTCCTGCTCGTCACCGGCATCTGGAACGTCACGGCGGTCCACTACTCATCCCAGGACTCCGCCTGGAAGGCGGTGCTGATGGCCAAGATCGCCGTCGTGATCCTGGCCGGAGTGGCCGTCGGGCTGCACCAGCGGGCGACGACCAAGGGCCAGCTGGCGCTGTGGGGGTCGGTGGGGGGCGTGACCAGCGTGGCCGCCCTGGTGATGGGCATCCTCCTGGCGGGGTGACTCCGAACACCTGAGGCACGCCCCGCCCCCTGCGGGAACCTCGGGGCGTGAATGGGTCTAACCTGGGGACCCAGTTCACCGCCACGTGGACCCGGGTGAAGGAGAACCACATGCTTGCTGACCTTTTCGGTCCCGACCTGCTCATCGTGGCCATCATTCTCGTCGTGCTCCTCTTCGGCGGGGCGGCCATCCCCAAGCTGGCCCGCAACCTCGGCTCCGCCAAGAACCAGTTCGAGAAGGGCATGGAAGAGGGCAAGGCCGAGGGCGCCGCGCCGTCCAACGGCACCTCGGCCGCGACCGCCGCACCTCCGCCGGCGCCCACCCCCGCCCCTTCGGCGGAGGAGAAGGCACCGGGCGCCTGACCCCGTCCGGGCCCGTCGGCCCGGTGCGCCGTGCGTCTACCTTGTCCCTCACGCGGTGGCGACGTGACCACGCCACCGGAAGCCACCCTGGGGGGTCCATGCCATCTGACGTCTTGTCCGTCGCCGAGCGCCTGTGGAACGGCGAGATCTCGACGTCGACGTTCCACCCCGTCGACCACATCGGCGGGTTCGTCGAGATCACCGACGGGGTCGGCTTCTGCCCCTCGTTCGCCAACGTCTCGGCCTTCGCCACCGAGGACGGCCTCCTGCTCGTCGACACCGGGAGCGCGCCCCTGGCGCGGGTGGTCCACGACGACATCCGGACCTGGAGCCCGGCGCGCCTCAACACGGCCGTCTACTCCCACGGCCACATCGACCACGTGTTCGGCGTGCCGGTCTGGGAGGAGGAGGCGGCCAGCGAGGGCTGGGCCGCCCCCGAGGTCGTCGCGCACCACGCCCTGCCCGCCCGCTTCGACCGCTACATCTTCACGGCCGGCTACAACACGATCATCAACCGTCGGCAGTTCGGCTTCACGGACCTGAACTGGCCGACCCAGTACCGCTATCCGGACCGCACCTACCACGACACCCTCGACCTCTCGGTCGGCGGCGTCGACTTCTCGCTCCGCCACGAGAAGGGCGAGACCGACGACCACACCATCACCTGGCAGGCGGAGAAGCGTGTCCTCTGCTGCGGTGACCTCTTCATCTGGGCCTCGCCCAACGCCGGCAACCCCCAGAAGGTCCAGCGCTACCCGAGGGAGTGGGCGGCCGCGCTGCGCCGCATGCTCGGGCTCGGCGCCGAATTCCTCCTGCCCGGCCACGGCTTCCCCGTCGTGGGGGCCGACCGGGTCCGCCAGGCCCTCACCGACACGGCGGACCTGCTCGACTCCCTGGTCGACCAGACGCTGGAGGTGATGAACGCCGGCGGCCGGCTCGACGACGCCATCCACAGCGTCCGCGCCCCGACCGAGCTCGAGGCCCGCCCCTACCTGCGCCCGGTCTACGACGAGCCCGAGTTCATCGTCCACACGGTGTGGCGCCAGTACGGCGGTTGGTGGGACGGCAACCCCGCCACCCTCAAGCCGGCGCCCGAACGCGCCCTGGCCTCCGAGCTGGCGGCGCTGGCCGGCGGGGCCGGCGCCCTGGCCGACCGTGCCCTGCAGCTGCTGGCGATCGCCGAGAGCGAGCCCGGGCAAGCCGACGGGGCCCTGCGTGTCGCCGGCCATCTGGCCGAGCACGCGTGGCTGGCCGACCCGGGCGACGAGGCGATCCAGCGGACGCGCCGAGAGGTGTTCGCGGCCCGGGCCGCCCGGGCCACCTCCACCATGGCGCGGGGCGTCTTCACCTGGGCCTCCAACGAGTCGGTGGCGCCACCGCACCCGCCTTCGCACTGACGGTGGGAGCGCAGCCCGCTGTGCTGCCAATTCCAGTTTTTTTGCGGGGTTCGATAGTGTCAGCGCCGTGGACTCGTCGCTGACCGGCCCTCCCCCCGACACGCCTGAAAGCCCAGCTCCCAGCCGCAAGAGCCCACGCCGCCGGCTGGCCGCGGCCGCGGTGGCCGTCGGGGCCCTGCTGCTCACCGGGTGCCAGCTCCCGACCTTCGGCGCCTACAAGGGCGCCACCACCCAGGCCCGCTCCACCTTCCACCTCTGGCAGGGCTTCTTCATCGCCGGGATCATCGTGGGCGGCTTCACCCTCCTGCTCATCACCTGGGCCGTCTTCCGCTACCGGCGGCGCAAGCGGGACGCCGACACGATGCCGGTCCAGACCCAGTACCACACGCTGACCGAGATCATCTACACCGTGCTGCCGATCCTGATCGTCCTCGGGCTCTTCGTGGCCACCGTCGTGGTGGAGAACAAGGTCACTGCGGTCGAGCCCAACCCCTACGCACGGGTCCACGTGTACGCCTTCCAGTGGGGCTGGGAGTTCGAGTACCCCAACGGCGTCAAGATCATCGGCCAGACCACCGACGCGCCGACCATGGTGGTCCCGACCGGCAAGACGGTGCGCATCACGCTCGACTCCTACGACGTGCTGCACGGCTTCTACGTGCCCGAGTTCAACTTCAGCCGCTACGCCAGCCCGGGGTACTCGACCCAGTTCGACTTCAACGTCCTGCACGACGGCGTCTACCGGGGCCAGTGCACCCAGCTCTGCGGCCTCTACCACTCCTTGATGTTCTTCAACGTCCGTTCCGTGTCGCCGTCCGCCTACCAGACCTGGTTGCGGGTCACCGGCGCGTTCCAGCGGGCCCACCCGAACTCCATCGGGCAGCTCCCGGCCGGCCTGCACGCCAACCAGAACGGGACGGTGCCCAGCTACTCTGGCAACTCGGGCAACTCCGGCAACTCGGGCAGCGGGAACACCGGAAATACAGGAGGTGCGCTCTACGGTGACTGACGTCATCGCCCCACCCGGGACACACGAGCCCGCAGAGGTCCACCTCCCGCCCCAGGTGCCCGGCGACGGGCACGAGCCCCACGGCGGCCACGAGGACCACGGCCCCACCGGCATCCTCAAGTGGCTGACCTCGACCGACCACAAGGTCATCGGGCTCAGCTACATGATCACGGCGATCGTCATCTTCTACATCTCGGGGATCATGGCGCTGTTCATGCGGCTGCAGCTGGCCTCGCCGCACTCGTCGCTGCTCAGCTTCTCGCAGTTCAACGCGCTGTTCACCATGCACGGCAGCCTGATGCTGTACCTCTTCGCCGGCCCCTTCGCCTTCGGCGGCCTGGCCAACTACATCGTGCCGCTGCAGGTCGGCGCGCCCGACATGGCCTTCCCCCGCCTGAACGCCCTCAGCTACTGGCTCTACCTCAGCGGGTCCATCACCATGATGATGGGCTTCTTCGTGGCCGGCGGCGCCGCGCAGTTCGGCTGGGTGGCCTACGCGCCGCTGTCGAGCGCCACCAGCTCGCCCGGGGCCGGGCCCGACCTGTGGCTCATGGGGATCGCCGCTCACCGGGTTCTCCGCCATCTTCACCGGCGTCAACCTGTGCGGGACCATCTTCTACCTGCGCGCGCCCGGCATGACGATGTTCCGCATGCCGATCTTCACCTGGAACATGCTGGTGACCGGGATCCTGATCCTGATCGCGTTCCCGGTGCTCACCGCGGCGGTGGTGATGCTGTTCTGCGACCGCCACTTCGGCACCCACATCTACACGGCGGTCGGCTGCCACCTCGTCAACGGCCTCGCCCATGCGATCGTGCGGCTCGCCGCTGCTCTGGCAGAACCTCTTCTGGTTCTTCGGCCATCCCGAGGTCTACATCCTCGCCCTGCCCTTCTTCGGCATCGTGACCGAGATCCTCCCGGTGTTCTCCAAGAAGCCGGTCTTCGGGTACAAGGGCATGGTCTTCGCCACCATGGCCATCGCCGCCCTGTCGACCGGCGTGTGGGCGCACCACATGTTCACCACGGGCGCCGTGCTGCTGCCCTTCTTCTCCTTCCTGAGCCTGCTCATCGCCGTGCCGACCGGCATCAAGTTCTTCAACTGGATCGGCACCATGTGGCACGGGCAGCTCACCTTCACGACGCCCATGCTGTTCAGCATCGGCTTCCTCTTCGCCTTCCTCATGGGCGGCGTGACCGGCATCATGCTGGCGTCGCCGCCGATCGACTTCGCCGTCCACGACACCTACTTCGTCGTGGCCCACTTCCACCAGGTGCTCTTCGGGACGGCCGTGTTCGCCGGCTTCGCCGGCCTCTACTACTGGTATCCCAAGATGTTCGGCCGCATGCTGCGCGAGAGCCTGGGCAAGTGGCACTTCTGGCTGATGTTCATCGGCTTCTGGATCACCTTCATGCCCCAGTACGTGGTCGGCCTGCTGGGCATGCCGCGCCGGGTGGCCAGCTACCCGTCCAACCTCGGCTGGCAGAGCTACAACATCGTCTCGACCGTGGGCGCGTTCATCATCGGCATCTCGTTCGTCTTCCTGCTGGTCAACTTCTTCGTGTCGTGGCGCAACCCGATCCCGGCCGGGGACAACCCCTGGGACGCCCACACGCTCGAGTGGTTCACCACCTCGCCGCCGCCGCACCACAACTACACCCACCTGCCGCCCATCCGCTCGGAGCGTCCGACGTGGGACTACAACCACCCCGACGCGTTGACGGTGCCCCACGGCAAGGGGGCGCACGCCAACGGGAAGACGAACGGGAAGGTCGCCGAGACGGTATGAAGGTATCGAGCGGTCTTCCTGTTGTTCCTCGGGCTCTTCTTCGGGATCGTCGGCCTCGTCTACTGGTTCTGGAGCTACGAGGACGGCGGCGGCGTGATGCTGCTCGGCGCCACGCTGCTCGGCTTCCTGCCCGGCCTCTACTACTTCTTCTGGCACCAGCGCTTCCACGGCCGCAAGTACTTCTTCTGGGGCAAGATCCCCGCGGTCGGGTGACCGCCCGTCGGACCGCGAGGACGCAGAGATGGCCGACGGGGCCGGCAACGTCGACTCGTTCCCCGGCTCCTCCATCTGGCCCTTCGTCATGGGCATGGGCGCCTTCATGACCGTGCTGGCGCTCGTCTTCGGCGTCTGGCTCATCTTCCTCGGCGTCCCGCTGATCCTCACCGCGCTGACCGGCGTCACCGCCGAGAGCCGGCGCGGCGGCAACGTCTGAACCAAGCGGGCCGCCGGTAGCCTGACCCGGTGGCAGCGACGGGCAGCGGGTCGGACCAGGCGCAGACGCTCTCACGGGCGCTGGTCGCGCTCATCGCCGTGGCCACCGGCGCAGTGGTGGCCAACCTCTACTACGCCCAGCCCGTCCTGCACCAGGTGGCGCGGAGCTTCGACAGCGGCCCCGGCCCGACCTCGTCCATCATCACCGCCACCCAGATCGGCTACGCCGCCGGTCTCCTCCTCGTCGTCCCGCTGGGCGACCTCCACCCCCGCCGTGCGCTCGTCACCCGACTCTTCTGCGTCTCTGCCGTCGCACTGGTCGCCTGCGCGCTGGCACCGAGCCTCTGGTTCTTCGGCCTGGCCTCCGTCGCCGTCGGCGGGGCATCGGTGGCGGGCCAGGTGATGATCCCCTTCGCCGCCGACCTGGCGCCCGAGGAACGGCGGGGACGGGTGGTGGCCCGCATCATGACGGGGCTGCTCATGGGCATCCTCCTGGCGCGCACGGTGTCGGGCCTGGTGGCCCAGGCGGCGGGGTGGAGGGCCATCTACTGGCTCTCGGCCGGCCTCATGGTCTGCTTCGCGCTCATCTTGTGGCGGGCGCTGCCCACCGAACGCCCGCGACCGCAGCGCAGCTACCCGAGCCTGGTCGTCGTCGTCGCTGCGCCTCCTCGTCACCGAGCCCGTGCTGCGCCGGCGGGCCTGGCACGGCGCCTGCGCCTTCGCTGCGTTCAGCGCGCTGTGGACCACGATCGCCTTCTTGCTCTCGGGAAGCCCCTATCGCTACTCCAACGCCGTCATCGGGCTGTTCGGCCTCGTCGGCGCGGGCGGCATCGTGGCCGCCAACATGGCGGGAAAGCTGGCCGACTCCGCTCGGGCCACCGCCACCACGGTGGGGGCCGGCGTGCTCCTCGCCGGCTCCTTCGCACTGCTCTGGGCCGGCCGGACCTCACTGGCCGCGCTCATCGTCGGCATCGTCGTGCTCGACATGGGCACCCAGGGCATGCAGATCACCAATCAGGCGGTGATCTACGCACTGCGCCCCGACGCCCGGAGCCGGATCAACAGCGCGTACATGGTCTGCTACTTCCTGGGCGGCGCCGCCGGCTCCGTGAGCGCCGGCGCGCTCTACGGCACCCACGGGTGGGCCGGCGTCTGCCTGCTCGGCGCCGGCTTCGGCGCGCTCACGCTCGCCATGTCCGTCTACGACCGGATGCGCCCGGCCGTGGGCGCTCAGGCCTCGACGATCTCGAGCCCGTTGCCGTCCTGATCGCGGAACGCGAACATCGGCGGGACGCCGGGCCAGCGCAGCACGTCGTCCGTGTCGACCCCGCGTGACTGCAGCGCGGTGTGGGCCTCGTCGGCGTCGTGCGTCGTCAACCGGAGGCCCGTCTCCACGCCGGCAGGGTGCCCCTCGTGCGCAGGCTCGAGCGCGATCGACACGCTCGTGCCCGGCGGCACCACCTCCACCCAGCGGCCTCCGTTACCCAGGGGGACGTCGAGCCGGGCCTCGAAGCCGAGTATGCCGACGTAGAACGCGAGGGCCCGGTCCTGGTCGGTGACCGGGACGCCGACTGTTCGCACGCCGGTGATGGTCACCGTGGCCTGCGTCTGCGCCATCTGTGGCATCTGTGCTCTCCTCTCGCTTCGTCCGGCGCCATCGCTCAGGCGTACATGAGCGAGCCGGGCGTGGTGAGCAGCTCACCGGTCTCGAGCCAGGTCTTGAGGCCCGAGAGGATCATCGGCCAGCCGCCGTAGATTTGGGCGTTGGCGCCTTCACGCAGTTGGTCGTGCGTGAGCGTGAGGTGGCACGAGTCGCCCACCTGCTCGATGTCCCAGGTGACCCGGGAGAAGCCTTCCGCCCGCACCTCGTCGTCCCACAGGGCGGCCATGGTGTGGACGAGCCGGCGCGGCGGGTCGATCTCGAGCACCTCGCCTTCTCCGAGATGGACGTCGTGCTTGGCGACGTCGACGCTGATCGGCGCGCCCACCTTCCAGTCCGAGTTGACTGCAGCACCGAAGTTGTACTTGGCCCGGGTCTCGGGGTCGACGATCGCCTCCCAAAGACGCTCGGGTGTGGTCTTGATGAAGATCTCGTACACCTTTTCCATCTGCCTCTCCAATCTGTCCTTGATCTCGCTCAGCCCTGCGACCCAGGGCTCGGAGTACTTGCTGACCCAGCGGTCGTGGATGAGCCGGATGGGAACCGGATTGAGGAAATGGAGCTTCTCTCGGCCCCGTCGCCTCGTCACCACCAGTCCGGCCTCTTCGAGCTGCTTGAGGTGCTTCATGACCCCGAAGCGAGTCATGTCGAAACGCTCCTCGAGCATGCCCAGGGTCTGGCCGTCCTCCCGGAAGAGCTCGTCGAGCAAGCTCCGGCGGGTCGGGTCGGCCAGGGCCTTGAACACCTCGCCCAACTCCTCCACCCCTCCACTTTATGTGACCTTTTAGTCACATGTCAATCCCCGGCGCTATCGGCGGGCCTCGAACACCTCCCACTTGCCCGGGATCCCTTTCAGGGTCGCCTTGCCCCTGTCCTCGAAGACGATGTCCGAGCCCTCACAGGCATCACGCACGGCGGCCGACGTGAGCAGCTTGGTCGCCCTCCGCCCTGGCGCACAGACGTTGGGCGAAGTGCACGGCCAGCCCGGACATGTCGTTCTTGCCCATGTGAGCCACCTCACCCACGTGCACACCGGCGCGCAGCTCCAGCCCGAGATCCGTCACGG
Organism: uncultured Acidimicrobiaceae bacterium; assembly: GCA_963730395.1. Classification (GTDB taxonomy): domain Bacteria; phylum Actinomycetota; class Acidimicrobiia; order Acidimicrobiales; family RAAP-2; genus Bog-473. Next base: position 28,337 of record CAVSSK010000009.1, read on the forward strand.
CCGCCATTGCGGACAGGGCGCAGCGGACCGCCTCCTCGGAGTCGTCGAACGCGACGAGGAATCCGTCTCCGGTGCTCTTCACCTCGTGTCCTCCGTGGGCAACGACCTGGCGATGCACCCGGTCGTTGTGCTCATCGATCAGCGCGCTCCACTTTTCGTCGCCCATCGAGGCGGCCAACGGCGTGGAGTCGACGATGTCCGTGAACAACATGGTGGTCCGGACGCGATCCGAGAAGCGCGTGACGTGACCGGTGACGAACTCTTCGACGACGTCGATGACCGGGCCGCCGTAATTGCGCATGAAGAGGTGGTCCGTCCCGGGTACGAGAGCCAGTCGGGAGCCCGGGATCGCTCCCGCGATGTACTCGGCGTGGGCGGCCGGGATCGTCCGGTTCTCCTCCAAGTGGATGACGAGCGTGGGAGCAGCGATGGAGGGGAGGACGTCGCGAATGTCGTACTTGCGGTTCATCCGGAAGAGATGGGCGAGCTGGTTGTGGCTGGTCGAGGCCAACTCGTACTGAGCCGGTGCTGCGTCGCCACGGCGGGAGGCGTACATCTCGGAGATCCGTCCTGCGCCCCATTCCGTCTCGTAGCGCTCCTCCATGCGGTCGAGGACGCTGTCGCCGAAACCGATGGTGAAGTCGTCTGCCTCCTCCAGACGGGCCCATGTGTTGCACAGGATCAGCTGGCGCACGGGGTGGCGTGCGGCGTACACGGCAGCGACGGCCCCACCGTTGTGCGTCCCGAACAGGATCGGGTCGGAGACCCCGGTCGCCCCGATCACCGCCTCGAGGTCCGACACGAGGTCATAGAGCGTCGGGGGCGACGAGAGGTCCATGCGGTCCGAGTAGCCCATGCCCTGCTGGTCGTAGGTGACCAATCGGGAGAAGCTGGCCAGTCTCCGCAGGCCCTTGCGCAGTGGCGGGCTGCTCCCACTGCACCGACATGGCCATGGACCCGCCCACGTAGACCAATCGACGGTGGCCCGCAGCCCGCAGTCTGGTAGGCCACGTGAAGCCCATCGCGTACGACGAACTCGATCGGGGGTGGCTCCAGCATCCCTTACCTCGGTACGGCCCCCATGCACTCCATCCGTGAAGTCTGGCACCCGGGACCGCGTGGTGGAAACGGGGATTCCCGGCCGACGGAATTTTCTCCTGCCCGATCGCATGGCCGTTGCGTTATCGTTCGCGCCATGGCAGCTGCATTGATCCTCCAGCCCCTGAACCGCATGCTCGGGAGCCCCGATGCGGAGGACTACGGGCTCGCCCGGGCGGCCGCCGGCGGCGCCGGGTCGGTCCGGGAGGCCGTCGAGGCCGCCGGGGTTCTCGACGAGCTGCCCGAGGACGTCCGGGCCGACGCGAGGGCAGAGCTCGACGCGCTCCCCTCCGACGTCGACCGACAAATCCTCGAGTCGCTCCGGGCCGCGTTCGACCGTGGCTCACCCGTCGAGCTCACGTGGTCGGAGGTGGTCGCCGGCACGCCAATCAGCCACAACATGACCGAGGCCGAGGGCCGCGTGCGCATCGAGATCGTCGCGCCGGACGGCAGGCACTTCCGGGGCTGAGCCCTGGGACGTACCATCGCTCGGCGCTCGACGCCGGGTGTTGGTCAGGCCCCGCTCGCCGACGTGGCGCGCCGGGGGCGTCGCCCCAGCCATTGGAGCCCGGCTTGGGCCTCCGACAACGAGGGCTCCCAGATGGCGCAGCGATCGCGCCCCGTCCGCTTCGCCGCGTAGAGGGCGACGTCGGCTCGGTGGAGCAGCTCGTCGGGACGGTCGTCGGGGCCCAACCACGTGCTCACACCGAGGCTCGCGGTGACCTGGTCCGAGCCCGTCGCCGCTGTGCATCGCCCCGCTCAGCCGCTTGGCCACCCTCAGCGCGGCGTCCTGGTCGGTCTCGTGCAGGAGCATCGCGAACTCGTCACCGCCGAGCCGGCCCACGACGTCGGTCTCGCGAGCGGCCCGGCTCAGGACGGTGGCGAGCGAACGCAGCGCACGGTCCCCGGAGTGGTGGCCACCGGAGTCGTTGAGCGTCTTGAGGTTGTCCACGTCGGCCACGATGAGGCTGAACGTCGCGTGATGGCGTCGGGCCAGCGCTGCCTCGTGGTCGAGCCGCTCCTGGAACGCTCCTCGGCTGAGGCAGCCCGTGAGCGCATCGAGGGTGGCGGCGTCCATCAGCTGGCCCATCAGGCGGTCCCGATAGAGCGCAGCCGCCGCCGTGATGACCCCGGCGATGACCACGGCCAGGGCCAGGAACGCCGTGGTGGACCAGCTGCCGTGCGGGGTGAGGACGCCGACCACCAGGGTCGTCGCGACACCGAAGGCGGCGAGGACCAGCACCGTCCCCGCCGAGTAGGCCAGGCCGACGAACAGCATCGGGAGGAGGAGGAAGTAGGAGATGGGGCTGCGGACACCGCCGTCGACGACGGCGCCGGCCGCGATGAAGGCGAAGGTGCAGGCGGCCCACGACGTGAAGAACGCACCCGACCACCGGGTCGACACCAGGCGCAGGCCGACCCATCGGAAGGGTCCGACCGAGGTGGCGAGGCTCAGGCATCCGAGGACGACCAACGCCTGCCGGTGGGGCACCGAGGTGGACAGCGCGTAGACCACGACGGCGAGCGCCCCCATGGTGTACGTGAGGACGCCGATGTGGACGTAGCTCCGCCAGAAGGTGGCCAGGTTCGTCGACGTGTCGTCTGCTGGGGGTTGACGCATCCCGGGCCCGGCTCTCCCCTCCTCGCCCCACCGGGTATCGGCATGATCGGACCCTCGGTTGAGGATGACTCCGGGTCGGGGGGTGGGGGGTGGGTGCCGACCCCGCGGGCTCAGGGCCTCCCGCTGCGCGCCGGGCGGCGGCGCCAGGTGTCGACACAACCCGGCGAGCAGAACAGCACGACGGAGCCCCGCACGTCATGGGCGATCTCCTCGGCCGTGTCGTGCGTCAGCGGCAGGCCGCAGATGGGGTCGAGCGAGGCGTCCGGCCCGCCGTGGGCCATCTGGATGCTCGACGCGGGCACCGGCTTCTCGACGCCGCGCAGCGTGACATGGGTCTCGGACACGGCCACCCCCCAGCTCGGCAGGTGGGTCATGACCGACGGGCCGGCGAGCGCCTGACCCGCCGGTGCCAGGTCGCAGAGCCGCGCCGCCACGTTCACGCAGTGCCCCACGTAGTCGTCGCCCTCCATCAGGATCACCTCGCCCGCGTTGACGCCGGAGCGGATGGAGACCGTCTTGACCGGGCCGGAGACCACGCCGACCACGAAGTGCAGCTCCAGGATCGTCTCGAGCAGGGGACGGGTCTCGACGCACACCAGCATGACGCCGTCACCCAGCCACTTGGCGATCCGCACCCCTCGACGGGCGCAGATGTCGCGCAGCAGCGAGCGGAACGCCGTCAGCACGTCGACGGCCCGCTCGTCCCCCTCGAGCTCCGTCAGCGCGGTGAATCCCGACACGTCGACAAAGGCGAAACTGCGGTGGACGCGCACAGTGCGATGCTGCCATGAGGCCTGCCCCGTGGCCCAATCGAGCGCCCCTCCCCGGGATCAGAGTCCCTGGTGGGAGGGGTCACCCTGCCCCTACGATGAGCCGATGACCGACGAGCTCGAGACGGGCGGCGCGCGTGCTCGTCCGGGCCGGAGCCGTTGACGTGGGGCAGCTCGACGGCAAGGTCGTGCTCCTCAGCGGCGGGGCCTCCGACATCGGTCGCGCCACGGCACTGCGGCTCGGCGCCGAGGGCGCCGCAGTGGTGGTCGGCGACGTGGCCGCCGAGGGGGCCGAGTCGGTCGCCGACGAGGTCGTCGGCCGCGGGCGGGCGGGCCCTCGGCGTGCGCTGCGACGTGCGCAGTGAGGCCTCCGTGGCGGCGCTCGTCGAACGCGCCGTCGTCGAATTCGGCGGCGTCGACTGCGTCGACCACAATGCCGCCTGGAGCCACCCCCGCCTCGACACCGACGCGGTCGGCGTCGACCTCGGCGTGTGGGACCGGGTGATGGAGACGACGACGCGCGGCGCGCTGCTCCTGGCGCGCAGCGCCATCCCGGTCATGGCGGCGCGCGGGGGCGGGTCGATCGTCACGATCTCCTCGGGGACCAGCACCATCGGCGAGTCGACCCGCGTGGCCTACGGCGTCTCGAAGGCCGCCCTGAACCAGTTGACACGCCACCTGGCCACCCGCTACGGCCGGGACGGCATCCGGGCCAACGCCATCGCCCCCGGGTTCATCCTCACCGCCACCGCGGCGGCCAACGTGCCGGTCGACGTGCAGCACCGCCTGGCCGCGGCCAACCCCACCCGCCGCCTCGGCACCCCCGACGACATCGCCCGCGTCGTGGTGTTCCTGTGCAGCGACGCCTCCGCCTACGTGAACGGCCAGGTGCTCCACGTCGACGGCGGCCACCAGATCGCCGGGATGATGTAGTGGCCGGCGCCGACACGCAGAGGGTGGCGCTCGTCACGGGCGCCAGCCGCGGCATCGGGCGCTGCGCCGCGGTGGCCCTGGCCCGGCGCGGCTTCGACGTGGTCATCACGGCCCGCACGGTGCACGAGGGCGACGGCCGCGCCTCTCCCTCGAGCGTCCTCGCGCGCGACGAGCCCTTGCCCATCGCCGGCAGCCTCGACTCGACCGCGGCCGAGATCACGGGGCTCGGTCGCGCCTGCCTGGCCGTGCCGATGGACCTGATGGACCGGGCGTCAGTCGAGCGGACGGCCGAGGCGGCCCTGGCCGAGATGGGCCGGATCGACGTCCTGGTCAACAACGCCATCTACCAGGGGCCCGGGACGATGGACCGGCTGTTGGACCTGCCCCTCGAGCTGGCCGAGCGGTGCCTGGTGGGCGACTACCTCCATCCGCTCCTCCTGACCCAGCTGCTGCTTCCCCAGATGCTCGAGCGCGGCGAGGGCCGACTCGTGAACATGCTCTCGGAGGCGGCGTTCACCACGCCGCCCGCGCCGGCGGGCGCCGGTGGGTGGGGGGTCGCCTATGCCGCCGCCAAGGCGGCGTTCCACCGCGTGACGGACATCTGCCACGTCGAGTTCGCCGCACAGGGCATCTGGGCCTTCTCCATCGCGCCCGGTCTCACCCTCACCGAGTCCATGCGGGCGTCGGGCATGGACAAGGTGCTCGTGGGCGCCGGTCACGTGCCCGCGCCGCCCGAAGTGGCGGGCGAGGTCGCCGCCTGGCTCGCCGACGAACCCGACGCGGGGCGCCACGCCGGCCAGATGGTCTCCTCCCGCTCGCTGTGCAAGGAGCTCGGCCTCGTGCCCGGCTGGCCGCCACCAAGGCGGCGCTAGCTGCTAGCCCGCCCGGGCGCGCGGCAGCCCCATCGGGTTGGGGAAGGGCAGCAGGCCGGACGCCGGCGATGTCGGTCGCGCAGGCCGACAGGGCACCGTGGAGGTGCACGCGTGCCCCGTCGCTGAGCGCGGCGTAGGCGGGCTCGGCCAGGCGGTCGGTGAGATCCTCCACCGCCCCGTGCAGGGTGCGCCCGGTGTCGCTGGCCCGCCCGTCGCCGTGGACGAGGCCACGGGCCCTGAGCGCCTCGAGGGCGGCCTCCCACTCCTCCTCGCTCCAGCCGCGGTTCTCCCGCAGCACGTGCGGCGGGGATCGCCTTGGTCGCCGCAGCGAGCAGGTGCGACTCGAGGCCACTGAGCCCGTTGGCCACGAGCGCGGCGGTGTGCCCGTCACCGCGGTGCTCGCGCAGTGTCGTGCAGGCCTGCCAGGCCTCACCGAGTCCCGCGGTGCCGAGAGCGGGAGCGATGATCGGCCACAGAGACCGGTTGGCCCCCGCCATGACCCGCCCGTCGCCGCCGCAGGCCGCCACGGCACGCCGCAGCAGCGGCAGGGCGGCCACGAGCTCGGATCGGGCCTCGGTGCGGCACACCTCGCTGAGCGCGTCAGCGGCGGCGATCGCCCGCACGCGGCACAACGTCTCCGGCGCCACCACGTCCCAGCACGCCGGGAGCGCCCTCGCCACCATGTCGCGGGTGGAAGTTGTAGAACGCGGCGGTGACCGGGCCCGGCCCGACCCGCCCGAGCGGCGCGGCGCGAGTCGGCGAAGTAGCCGGACCAGAAGCCGCGCAGCCCGGCCTCACGCAGCGCGGTGCGTGCCTCGGGGGCGAAGTAGGTGACGGCGTGGACGGACTCGAAAGCGACCCACAGGTCGCGGGCGGTGACCCGGTCTCGCTGTCGGCTCAGCGGGTGACCTGGCGCACACCCGTGGGCGAGCTCTCGGGCTCACGGGTGCCGCCGTTGCTCAGCGGCTCGATGTCGATGCGCACCGGCACCGGCTCGGGGTCGAGCTCGATGCGCTCGTCGTCGGGGCGGGGCGGTGTCGGGACGGTGACGTACTCACCCTGCGGCGGAACGCTGCACGATCACCGCCCGCTTGCGCTTGCCGATGCCGTGCACCCCCTGCATCTCCTTGCACAGCTGGTAGGCGACGAGGCCCGAGACGATGGGGACCACGAAGACGGCGATACGGAAGAACCACAGCACCGCGTTGAGCGAGACGTGGAAGAAGTTGGCCAGGACGTCGGTCGAGCTCGCCCCGAAGAGCGTGAACAGGAGGGCGAACATGGCCACCCCGGCCGCCGTGCGCTTGGGCCGGTCGCGTGGCCGGTCGAGCAGGTTGTGCATCGCGACGTCGCCGGTCACCCGTCGCTCGATCCCCGGCCACATGAAGCAGATGGTGAAGATGATGCCGGGGAGGACCACCGCGGGCAGGAACACCTCGAGCGGGATCGTGTGCCCGAAGCCGGCGAACTCCCAGGACGGCAAGATGCGCAGGGCGCCGTCGAGCCAGCCCATGTACCAGTCGGGCTGGACGGCATAGGAGATCTTCGAGGCGTCGTACGAGCCGAACTGCCAGATCGGGTTGATCTGGGCGAACGCCCCGAGCAGCGCCGTCACCGCCGTCACCATGAAGAGGAACCCGGTGGTCTTGGCCATGAAGGTCGGGAACATGGGCGAGCCGACCACGTTGTCCTCGGTGCGCCCCTCGCCGGCGAACTGCGTGTGCTTCTGACGGACCAGCAGGCCCAGGTGTGCGGAGAGGAGCCCGATCAGGACCAGCGGGATGATCAGCACGTGGATGATGAAGAAGCGGGGGATGATGATGTCGCCCGGGAAGCGGCCGCCCCAGAGGAACGAGACCAGGTAGCTGCCGACCAGCGGGATCGACTCGGCGATGGAGTAGCCGATGCGAAGACCGGTGCCCGAGATCAGGTCGTCGGGCAGCGAGTAGCCGATGAAGCCCTCGAAGATGGCGAGGATCAGCATCGTGAGGCCGATGGTCCAGTTGAGCTCGCGCGGCTTGCGGAAGGCGCCGGTGAAGAAGATGCGACCCATGTGGACCACGATCGACCCGGTGAAGATGTCGGCCGCCCAGTGGTGCATCTGGCGCATGAGCAGGCCGCCCCGCACGTCGAAGGAGATGTCGACGGTCGACTTGTAGGCCGCCGACACCCACTGGCCCCGCAGCGGCACGTAGGTGCCGTGAGGGGTAGAGGACCTGGTTGGTCGAGGGGACGAAGAACAGGGACAGGAAGACCCCGGTCGCCAGCAGGACCACGAACGAGTAGAGCGAGATCTCCCCCAGCATGAAGGACCAGTGGTCGGGGAAGATCTTGTCGAGGAAGACGCGGCCGCCCTTGGCCACCCCGAGACGGTCGTCGAGCTCCCCGACGACCTTGCCGACCTGGCCGAAGGGCCCCATGGCCGCCTTGGTGCTGCGCTTGGTGTTGATCGCGGCGTCGCTCATGTGGTCCGCTCCCAGAAGCCGGGCCCGACCGCCTGATCATACGGCGCCATCGAGATGAGATAGCCCTGGTCGTTGTAGCCGAGCTGCATCTGGGGCAGCGGGCGGGGTGCCGGACCGAACTGGGGCACGGCGCCGTTGCGCACGTTGAACATCGACTGGTGGCACGGGCACACCAGCAGCTCGAGCTCCTGCTCGTAGAGGCCGACGGGACACCCGAGGTGGGTGCACAGCTTGGAGTAGGCGACGTAGCCGTCGGGGGTCCAGTTCTCGCGCCCCGGCATGGTGGTGAACGGCTGGTCCGACAGCCTGATGAGCACGGTCTGGTCGATGGCCTGGCCGTTCTCGGTGATCTGCCCCGTCTGGGGGTCGACGCGTCCCCTTGCGGGTAGACGGTCATGATGCCGCCGATGACGAGCGTGTCCTTGCGCACGGGCCTTCCGTTCGAGTCGACCAGCACCGTCCCGTCACGCCAATCGGTCACCTCGAGCGAGTTCTCGGGCAGGGGTCCGAGGGAGCGGATCAGGGGGAAGGCGGCGACGATGCCGAAGATGCCGGCGCCGACGGCGAAGAGGCCACCGAGCATCTTGCGTCGCTTGACGACGACGGCGGAGCGCTCGACGAGGGCGGCCGAGAAGGCGTCCCGCTCCTCCGGGCTCGAGGCCAGGGGGTGCCGCTCCTCGACGAAGGGGCCCTGTGGCATGAGGTACTTGCCCCAGGCGGTCAGTCCGAAGCCGAGCAGGAACAGCCCCGCGCCGATGGCCCCGCCGAGCTCCCAGGGGCTCCAGTTCTGCCAGTAGGCGGCGCCGAACAACGCGAGGAAGCCGATCGCCAGCACGAAGATGACGGCGATGATCTTCTCGACCCGTGCCGGGTGCTTGGCGGCGTCGCCCATGTGCGGGTCGCTCAGGGCGGCGACCGGCATGGGCACCCGGGTGCGGGAGGGCTGGTGGTCCCCGTCGCTCACGAGCGCTCTCCGATCCAGAAGCAGATGAGGACGAGGCCACCCACGCCGATCAGCAGGGCGACGAAGCCCTCGGCGACCGGTCCCACGCCGCCCAGACCGAACCCGCCGGGGTTGGTCGGGTGCTGCAGCCGCCCGGTCACGTAGGAGACGATGTCGCTCACCTGCTGGTCGGTCAGGTTGCCCGAGAAGCGGGGCATGTTGGCCGGCCCGGTCCGGATCGCCTCGGCCACCTGTTGGGCCGTGATGGAGCGGACCTGCAGCGAGGGGGCGTTGGTGCCGAAGGCCAATGCGTCACCCGAGCCTTCGATGGTGTGGCACGCCGCGCAGTTGAGCGAGAAGAGGTCCTGTCCCGCCGACTGGTTGGCCCCGGCCAGGTGCGGGTTGGGCACGGCGGGTACCGCCGGGTCCAGCGAGTTCACCCAGGCGGCCAGCTCCAGCGCCTGCAGGGGCGTCAGGCGGGTCTGGCGGCGCTCCGCCTCGACCGCCTTGACGTCGGCGGCGGGCATGCGGCCCGTGCTCACCCAGAAGTCGACGGTGGCCGCGCCGACGCCCTGCAGGTTCGGGCCCGATGGTGGCCTGCCCCTGCGGATCGACGCCGTTGGCGTCGTTGCCGTGGCAGCTCGAGCACGTCTGCGGCGAAGAGCAGGTGCCCGGCGGAGATGAACGACTGGGGCGGGTTGGCGTAGGTGATGTAGCGGCTGCCGTAGGAGATGAGGTGGCCGTTCAGGCAGAAGCGAGAGCTCGAGTTGAACGGGTTGCCCGCGTTGGGCGTCGAGCCGGTGACGCCCTTGATGTTGACCGTGCCGCACGAGCGCGTCGTGACGTGCTTGGTGGGGATCGGCGGCACCTGGGCCGTGTCCGCGTGCCCGCTGGCGCCGGCGTCCGTGCCCGGGAAGAACATGGCCAGCGACGCCAGGGTGGCCACGGCCAGGAGGCCGCCCGGCAACAGGAACTTGGTGCGGAATGTCCCCTTCTGTGGTGCGCGCACGCCTCGCATGCCTACTTGAGGAGGAACAGGCAACTGTAGAGCCCGACCCAGACGATGTCGACGAAGTGCCAGTAGTACGAGACCCCCTGGACGGCGGAGAGCTCGCCGGGGTCACCCCCCACGTCGCCGCGCATGCGGCCGAGGAGGAAGACCATGGCGAGCAGGCCGATGAAGACGTGGAGGCCGTGCAGGCCCGACATGATGTAGAAGAGCGAGCCGTAGGCGTTCGTGTACCAGCGGGTGGGGCTGAACAGCCACTCGAAGACCTGGTTCCCCAGGAAGGCCACGCCGAGGATGATCGTGCAGACGATCCAGATCCGGGCCGACTTCCGCCGCCGCCACTCGGACTGGTAGACGGCGTACTGCATGGTGAAGCTGGACGACACCAGCACCAGGGTGAAGATCCCCGCCCGGAGGGCGTCGAGCTGGGTGCCGGCCGGCGGCCAGGTCCCGACCGTGTTGGCCCGGATGGTGAAGAAGGCGGCGAAGAGCCCGCTGAAGAACATCAGCTCGGACCCGAGCCAGATCATGACGCCGATGGCGAGCATCGGCGGCCGGTCGTGGACGATCTTTCCCTGTGGCGCGGGGACCTCCGCCGAGACAGCCTGGGTCACAGCGCAATTTCTAGTCGACCGAGGTGCGGGAAGCGCCAACTAAGCAGGTAGCGGCGTCGCGCGCCTGGCTGAGCGGGCTGAACGCCCAGGTCAGCGCAGTTCGACCGGGAGCGGTTCCGCGTGCACCACCGTCAGCCGCTTCGTCGGTCTGGTGAGGGCGACGTAGAGGGTCCGCAGGCCCCGTGTCGTCGCCACCGGCGGGCCCTCGCCGCCCGGCTCGTCGCCCACGGCGGCCACCAGCGACGGCTCGACGACGATGACCGAGTCGAACTCGAGCCCGTTGGTCTCGTCGGCCGGCAGCACCACCAGGCCCGCGGCGAGCCCGCTCGCCTGCCGGGTCACGCGGATCGACGGGGTCGAGACCGGCGTCGGCGAGGGCGCGGGTCAGCTCGGGCGAGCATGACGGCGGGCCCGAGGACCGCCACCCGGCCCGGGCGCGACCGCCGCCACCTCCTCGCGGGCGAGCTCGGCCACGGCGGCGGCCGAGCCCGACCCGGGACGTCTGCACGATGCGCGGCTCGTGGCCCGACTGGCGCACCGGGCGAGGCGGCGTGATGGCGGGCGCCGCCACGGCCAGGACCCGTGCGGCCAGCGCCACGACCTCCGACGGGGTGCGGTAGCTCACCGTGAGCTCCACCAGCCGGGGTGGGCGCTGCGGGCTGAGGTGGCGGGTGACGTCGTCCCAGGACTGGGGCGCCCACGGTCCGGTCGCCTGCGCGATGTCGCCCACGACCGTCATGGAGCCCGAGAGCGACCGGCGCGCCAGCATGCGCAGCTGCATGGGCGAGAGGTCCTGCACCTCGTCGACCACGATGTGGCCGAAGGAGCGGATCTCGTCCTCGGACCCCGAGGCCGGGCTGGTGACGGGGACCGGGGACGTCGCCAGCCCCTGGGGCCAGAACCCGCCCTCCTGCGCCGCCGCCTCCTCGTTCCTGTGGGCCCGGACGCGGTTGGCCCTGCCCCGCGGCGGGGGCCGAGCAGCGTGCGGGCCTCGTCGATGAGCGCGGTGTCGGCCACCGTCCAGTGCACGGCGTCGAGCGAGTCGCTGCGGGGCCGGTAGAGCCGCTGCACCTCCGCGCTGGTCAGGATCCCCCTGCCGGCGGCCGCCAGCAGCGGCCGGGCGCCGAGGAGGTCATGGAGGAACTCGTGCGGCGACAGCCGCGGCCACATGCGGTCCAGCGCCTCGGCCACCTCCGGGACGCGGCGTAGCCGCTGCGCCAGGTCGTTCTGTTCCTCCTGGCTGGCCGGCTCGTCAGCTTCGTCCCGGCCGGTCCTGCCGCCGGTACTCGTCGGACAGCGCGCGCAGCACCTGGGCCTCGACGAAGCGCCGGCGCGCGTTGTGCGTGCCGGCTCGACGGCGGGCCATGGCCACGATGTCCTCGGTCACGCTGGCACGCAGCCGCAGCACGCCGGCACCGAACGGGATCTCCGACGTCGCGGCGCAGCGGGCGCTGGCGGGTGCGCACGGCGCGCGCCAGCACCTTGACCATGCGCACGTCGCCCTTCAACTTGGCGACAGCGGAGTCGTCGACGCCGCGTACCCGCACCTCGGGCACCAGCCCCGCCACCGTCGACAGGCTCACGCCCGTCTCGCCCAGCGAGGGGAGGACCTGCTCGATGTAGCGCAGGAAGAGCGGGTTGGGCCCGACCACGAGCACGCCCTGGCGCTCGAGCGGGAAACGGTGGGTGTAGAGCAGGTAGGCGGCGCGGTGCAGCGCCACCGCCGTCTTGCCGGTCCCCGGGCCGCCCTGGACGACCAGGACCCCGGCCAGGGGGGAGCGGATGATCTCGTCCTGCTCGCGCTGGATGGTGCCGATGATGTCGCCCATGTGCCCGGTCCGGGCCTGCCCGAGCGCGGAGAGCAGCGCCCCGGGGCCGCCCAGCACCATGCCGTCGGACAGCAGCCGCTCCCCCTCGCCGTGCCCGTCGGCGCCGGCCGCGACCCCCGGGGCGGCCACCACGGTGCCCCGACCGTCGGGGTCGACGAAGTACTCGTCCTCCAGCCCGAGCACGGTCCGGCCGCGCACGCGAGGTGGCGGCGCCGGGCGAGCCCCTGCGGGTCGAGACCGGTCGCCCGGTAGAACGGCTCGGCCACCGGCGCGCGCCAGTCGACGACGAGCGGCTCGTGGTCGGGGCCCGAGACGGCCAGGCGGCCGATGTGGAAGGACTCACCGAGCGCCGTGCCCTCTGCGCCACCTTCGTCGGGGTCGGGCAACCGGTCGATGCGGCCGAAGTAGAGCGCCTGGTCGCCGATGTCGAGCTGCTCCAGGCGGGCCAGGCTGGTCCGCACCACGATGTCGCGCTCGGTGCGGGACTGGAAGGTGCCGCCCCGCCCGAGGTCCAGGACGCCCTGGAGCATCTGGCGCGCCTCGCCCCGCATGAACTCCAGCCCGTCGTAGGCACGGTTGAGGAACTCCTGCTCATCCTGCAGGTCGGGATGTTCGGGCACCTCTCCCCTTTCTCCCCCTTGCCCACGGGGAAACGGTTCAGTCTAGACGCCCCGCACAGCCCCGAACGCCGGGGTAGCGGGCGTGGTGACGCCTACGATGAGCCGGACCGAAAGGACTGCCATGCTCATCTCGACCATGAACGACGTGCCCGGCTACAAGGTGACCTCGGTCCTCGGCGAGGTCTTCGGCCTGACGGTCCGCTCGCGCAACGTCGGCTCCCAGTTCGGCGCCGCCTTCAAGTCCCTCGCCGGGGGCGAGCTCAAGGGGATGACGAAGAACCTGCAGCTCAGCCGGGAGGACGTCGTGAACCGGATGGTGACCGAGGCCGAGGCCCGCGGGGGCAACGCGGTGCTGGCCATGCGGTTCGACACCTCGGAGATGGGCGGGAACTGGACCGAGATCTGCGCCTACGGCACGGCTGTCGTCATAGAGCCCCTCGGGTGAACCGGGAGGCAGATGCCCGCACTGACCTCGTGCGCGCCTGCTTGCGGGAACCGGTGACCCGCACGCCGGTGTGGTTCATGCGCCAGGCCGGGCGGTCGCTCCCCGAGTACCGGGCGGCGCGGGGTGAGGGCTCCATCCTCTCGGCCATCGCCGACGCCGCCCTCTCCGCCGAGCTGACCCTCCAGCCGGTGCGCCGCTACGGCGTGGACGCCGCCATCCTGTTCTCCGACATCGTCGTGCCGCTGCACGCCATCGGCTTCGGCGTCGAGGTGGAGCCGGGCCGCGGGCCGGTGGTGGCCGAGCCGTTCCGGGGCGAGGCCGACCTCGCCCGCCTGCGACCGTTCGAGCCCGACGTCGACGCCCCCTACGTCGGCGACACGGTGCGCCTCGTGGCCGAGGAGCTCGCCGGCTCGGGCGTCGCCCTGATCGGCTTCGCCGGGGCACCCTTCACCGTGGCCAGCTACATCGTCGAAGGGCGGCCCGTCGCGCACCTTCGCCAAGGTGAAGGCGCTGATGCACGGCGCGCCCGCTGCTGTGGGCGCAGCTCACGGACCGGCTGGCCGCCATGGCGGTGGCCTCGCTCCGGGCCCAGGTCGCCGCGGGAGCCCAGGCCGTGCAGCTCTTCGACAGCTGGGCGGGATCGCTCTCACCCGACGAGTACGCGCGCTTCGCCCTGCCCGCCACCCGTAGCCGTGCTCGAGGGGGTCGCCGACCTGGGCGTGCCGACGATCCTCTTCGGCGTCGGCACCGGTGAACTGCTCGGGCTCATGGGCTCGGCGGGGTCCGACGTGGTCGGTGTCGACTGGCGCGTCCCTCTGGACGAGGCGCGTCGCCGCGTCGGGGAGGGCCATGCCGTGCAGGGCAACCTCGACCCCGCGCTGTGCCTGGCGCCCTGGCCCGTCGTGGAGGACGCGACGCGGACGGTCCTGGCCCGCGCCGCAGACGGGACCGGCACCGGGCACGTCTTCAACCTCGGCCACGGCGTCCTGCCCGAGACCGACCCGGGCATCCTCGGCGCCGTCGTCGACCTGGTGCACCAGGAGACGGCGCCGGCGTGACGTCGGGCGTGCTGCTGATGGCGCACGGCACTCCGGCCAGTGCGGGGGAGATCGCGCCCTTCTACACGCGCATCCGGCGGGGCCGCCCGCCCGAGCCGGCGCAGCTGGCCGAGCTCGAGGGCCGGTACGCGCGCCATCGGCGGTGTGTCCCCGCTGGCCGAGCGCACCCGGGCCCAGGTCGACGCGGTGCGCGCCGCGCTCGAGGCCCGCGCGCCCGGCCGCTACGTCGTCGAGTTCGGCGCCAAGCACACCGACCCCCTCATCGAGGACGCCGCCGGCGAGCTGGCCGGCGCCGGTCTCGAGCGGGTCGTCGGCCTCGTCCTCACCCCGCACGCGTCGTCGATGGGCTCGCAGGAGTACCTCGACCGCGCCGCCACCGCGTCGGCCTCGACGCGCGTTCGTCCCGATCGGCGCCTGGTACGCGGAGCCGGACTTCGTCACCGCTCCTGGCTGCGCGGGTCCGGGCCGCGCTGCGACGCGCAGCCGGGACGCAGCACTGTCATCTTCACGGCGCACTCGCTCCCCGAGCGCGTCCGGGAGGACGGCGACACCTACCCCGAGCAGGTGGCGGAGTCGGCGCGGCTGGTGGCCGACGCCGCCGGACTGCGAGCGCTGGGGCGTGGCCTGGCAGAGCGCCGGGCGGACCCCCGAACCCTGGCTCGGCCCCGACGTGCGCGACGAGGTGCGCCGCCTGGCCGCCGAGGGCGGCACCGACGCCGTCGTCGTGTGCCCGATCGGCTTCGTGTCCGACCACCTCGAGGTGCTCTACGACCTCGACGTGGAGCTGGCGGCCGTGGCGGCGGGCTGCGGCCTCGGCTACCGGCGCACGGCCTCGCTGAACGACGACCCCGCCTTCCTCGCCGTCCTGGCCGACGTGGTCACCGCCGCGGACGAGGCGAACTGACGTGGCGCCCGGGCGGGTCGTCGTCGTCGGCGGTGGCATCAGCGGCCTGACCGCGGCGTGGGAGCTCTCGGGCGGTGCCCAACCCCGTTCGGACGCTCCGGCGATCGTCGTGCTCGAGTCCTCGCCCCGTCTCGGGGGCGCGCTGCGCAGTGACGAGTTCGGCGGACGCGTGGTCGACATGGGGCCGGACGGTTTCCTCGGCCGGCGCCCCGAGGCCGTCGACCTGTGCCATGAGGTGGGGCTGGCCGACGCGCTGGTGCCGATCGCGGGGCGGGGCGCATCGGTGTGGGCCCGGGGACGCCTGCGGCCGCTGCCCGACGGGCTCGCCCTCGGCATCCCGACCCGCTTCTGGCCCACCGTGCGCTCCGGCGTCCTCGGCGTCCGGGGCCGGGCCGACCTCGCCCGCGACGCCGTCCTCCCGCGGCCCGACGTGCGGGGCCCCATCGGCGACCGCTCCGTCGGGCCGCTGGTGGCGCGCAAGCTCGGGCAGCGGGTCGTCGACACGCTGGTCGATCCCCTGATCGGCGGCATCCACGCCGGATCGGTGGACGACATGTCCGCCGCCGCCGTGTTCCCTCCCCTCCTGGCGGCCGCCCAGCGCCGGGGTGGCCTGATGCGGGCCCTGCGAGCCGAGGTCCCGGCCGCCGACCCGGACGGTCCGCCCCTGTTCTGGGCTCTCGACGGTGGCATGGCCTCCCTGGTGCGGACGCTGGCGGCGTGCCTGGCCGAGCGGGGCGTCGACATCCGCCTCTCCGCTCCCGCCGACCGCCTGGAGCGGGCCCGGGACGGCTGGGTCGTGTGGTCGGGCGGGCAGGCACTCGACGGCGGACGCAGCGGTGCTCGCCACCCCCGCCCCGGCGACGGCCACCCTGCTCCAACCCCACGACGACGAGGCGGCCGGTCTGCTCCACGCGATCGAGTACGCCTCGGTCGTGCTCGTGACGTTCCGGGCCGACGCCGGCGACGTCCCCTCCGCACTGCACGGCACCGGCTTCCTCGTGCCCCGCCGCAGCCCCCACAGGGGTCGCGACGCCTGGGCCGTGACGGCGTGCACCTTCTTGGACCGCAAGTGGCCCCACCTCGCCCGCGACGGGGAGGTCCTGCTCCGCGCGTCGCTCGGACGCATGGACGACCGGCGCCCCGAAGGGTGGAGCGACGAGGAGGCCGTGGACCGGGCCTGGGACGAGCTCGGAGAGCTCCTGGGCGTCACGGGTCGGCCGCGGGAGGCGGTCGTCGTGCGGTGCCCCCACGCCCTCCCGCAGTACCGGGTGCACCACCTCTTGCGGACGGCGGGCGCCGAGGCGGCCGTGGCCCGCCTCGGCGGCGTCGCCGTGGCCGGCGCGGCGTACCACGGCGTCGGCATTCCGGCCTGCATCGCGAGCGGCCGGGCGGCGGCACACGCGCTCTTGTGAACCGACCGCCGCGCCGGGGCCGCGTGGCCGCCCCCTCGGTCGTGGCCGGTGTGCTCCTCGCGCTCTCACTCCCGCCTTGGGGGTGGTGGCCGCTCGGCCTGCTCGGAGCCGCGCTGCTCTACTGGCGCCTCGGTGGGCTCGGGCTGCGAGCGCGGGTGTGGTCGGGCTGGTTGGCCGGGCTGGGCTGCTACGGCATCGGGCTGGCGTGGGCCCGTGCCTTCAACTGGTACGGCGCGCGTCGGTGCTCGTCCTCGTCGAGGCTCTCTTCTTCGCGGCCGCCGCCGCGCTCACGCCACCGGTGCGGGGTCGTGCGCTCGCCTTCGTGGGCGCCTGCACGCTGGCCGAGGCGTTGCGCATGACCTGGCCTTTGGGCGGGCTCCCGCTCGGCGGGGTGTTCCTCGGCCAGGCGGACGGACCCCTCGTCGAGCTGGCGCGTCTGGGCGGTCCGCTCCTGATCACCGCGGGCCTCTGGGCCGGCGGGGTCGCCGTGGCGACGCTGGCGGCGTGGCTGTGGGCCCGCCTGCACCACGTCGGACGTCCGTCGGCGGTGGGCGCTGCGATCGTCGCCGGGGGGATCGTCGCGCTCGACGCTCGCCGGCACCGTCGCCCCCGATGGCGGCGGCGCGGTGCGCTCGGTGCGGGTGGCGCTGGTCCAAGGGGGTGGGCCGCGGGGGCTGAGCAAGGAACAGGTCTCGCCCACCACGGTCTACGCGGCGCAGGTCGCGGCGACCTCCCGCATCGCGTCCGCCCGCCCGCCACCTCAGCTGGTGCTCTGGCCCGAGGACGTGGTGGCGCTGGATCGCCCACTGGCCGGATCACCGCAGTCGGCGTTCCTGAGCAGGCTGGCCGAGGAACTACGCACGACGCTGGTCGTCGGGGTCACCGAGCCCGGCCCGGGCCGCGACGTTCCGCAACCAGGTCGTCGCCTGGGGGCCGGGTGGCCGTGTCGTGGGCGTGTTCGAGAAGGTGCACCGGGTGCCCTTCGGCGAGTACGTGCCCGGCCGCTCTTTCTTCTCCCACCTGGCCGACCTCTCGGGCGTGCCGACCGATGCCGTCCCCGGGCACGGGACCGGGCTCATGCCCACGCCGGCCGGGTCCCTCGGGCTGCTGGTGTCCTTCGAGATCTTCTACGCCGGCCGCAGCCACTCGTCGGTGCGAGCGGGCGCGCAGCTGCTCGCCGTCCCCACGAACACGTCGTCGTACGCCACGTCACAGGTGCCGTCGCAGGAGATCGCCGCGGCGATGGTCCAGGCCGTCCAGACGGGTCGCGACCTCGTCCAGGCGGCGCCCACCGGCTACAGCGCCGTCGTCACCAACCGCGGTGTCGTCGTGGCGCGCAGCACGCTGGGGCGGCGCCAGGTGCTCCTGGCCACCGTGGCGCTCCGCCGCGGCCTGACGCCCTACGACCACTGGGGCGACCTCCCCGTCCTGGTCCTCTCGGTGATCGCGCTCGGCGCCGGCTGGGCCCGCCACCTGCGATTCCGAGGTCAGTCGTAGTACCCCGAATGGATGTACACACAGGGCACGCCGGCTGCCACGTACATGGCGTGGTTCGACGGGTCGTCCTCGAAGGCGAGCCGCAGCTCGAACCCATGGGACCGCAGGTCCTCGACGACGGACTGCTTGAAGTCGGTCACCTGCGCGTAGTCCCCTCGAGAGCGCATCACCAGGAGGTCCCAGCGCAGCCCGTACCGCCTCAACCAGGCCACCGTCTGGGGCTGGACGCGTTGGGGCCGGCCGGTCAGGAGGATCACGTCGAGCGAGGGGTCGAGGAGCTCGAGCAGCCGGGCGATCTCCTCGATGACGGGGTCGTCCCCGCACGCCTCGAAGAAGGACGCCCAGTCCCGCTGGCCGCGTTCGAGGAAGTGCTGGCGGCCGGCAGCGTCGGACAGCACGCCGTCGATGTCGAAGACCACGGCCGGCCCGCGAGGGCGCGCGGCGCCGTCCTCGACACGCCACGTCCAATTCCCTTGTTCGCCCTCGGGCTGCGGTCCAGGCACGAAAGCCCAGCTTAACGGCGCGAACTCCAACCTCTGGATGAGGGACTCCTCCCAAATGGGGAGGAGTCGGCCCCCCCGGAGGTGACACGATGGACCTGGCATGAGCATCGACGTGGACAGCGCGGTGGCGGGGATCCCGCACACGGAGCCGGTTGCCGAGCGAACCATCCACGTCGCCCTCGGCCGGCGGGTCGAGGTGATCGGCGACCTCCTGCTGCCGCCCGAGCCCACGGACAGCTCGAACGCCGCCTGCCGTGACATCGGCCGCCGGCTCGAGGAGTGGCAGGGGCCGGGCATCGTCGTGATCTGCGGCCGCCTCGTCGCGCCCGGCTGCCAGAGCATGGCCGAACCCGCCGACGTGCTGGGTGCCCACCCCGAGCTGACCGATGCCCTGCGTGCCTTCGCGGGGCGGGCCGACTCGCTGGTGGTCGTCGTGATCTCCGAGGCGGAGCGGGACCCCGCGCTGGTCCGCGCCCTCGAGGGCTGCGGCCTCGAGGTACGCGACGCAGTGGACCTGGCGTGCGAGACCGGCGCCGGGACACGCACCGTGCTCGTGCGCCCCGGCTCGATGCGACCCGACGCCAACCCTCCGATCGACGCCGCGCCCGCCGACGACCGTCCCTGGCTGATCGGCATGGAGCGGCTCGACGACCCACGGTCGGCGCGGCGCTTCGTCACGTCGCGGCTGCTGTACCGCCGGCTGCGGCGCTACCTGTGGGCGCCGCCCCTCGCCCTGGCCGCCATCGCGCTGTTGCTGCGTGTCGACTTCGTGATCGACGGCCTCGGCCGGATCTTCCGCTCGCCGCGCCAGCAGAGCGCGCTGCAGCGCGCCTATGCGGCGACATGGTTCTCGCGCTTCGTCGTCACCGTCGTCGTCGCCGTCGTGCTGCTGGCCGTGCTCGCCCTGGTGGTGGCGATCACCTCGCGCGGCATCTGGCGGGCCCTCGGGGGTGACGGTCTGCCGGCACCCTGGGCGGGCGGCGCCACGGGGGGACGGCCCATCGCACACGCACAGCTCGTGGTCGACGGCGAGGACGCCCTCGACGCCACGCGAGCCGCCGTCGATGCCGGTGCGTCGGGCGTCATCGTCGGAGGGGCACTCGTGCCCGAGCTCACCCACCTCGACACCGGCTTCTTCGCCTGCCCGGGCGCCACCTCCGAGGTGGTCCACGAGCACCGCGGGCGGTTGGGGCTCCCGCCGACGTTCCTCCATCACCGCCAGGAGTCCACGCTCGAGATAGAGACAGGGGCCGACCTGCACGTCCGTCTCCTCCTGGCCGAGGCCGACCTGCCCATGGCCACCATGGGCGAGCGTCTGGTGACCTCCGACATCGTGATCAAGGGCCGCTCGAAGGCGGCCGAGGTGCACGCCGAACTCGCGGCCGGGTGGCCGAGTGGTGCCTCGTGGCCGCCCGCTCCCGAGGTGGCCGCGGACCGCATCCGGGTGCGCCGCATCCGTCGCGTCGCCGCCGTCTCGCTGTTCGTGGCCGGCGCCATCGACCTGCTCTCCTCGGTCACGGCACCGTTGCGCACGCACCTGCACCTGATCGCGCAGTACCTGCCCATCTCCGTCGTCCAGGCCGCCGGAGCGCTGACCGCTATCGCCGGCATCGGCATGATCATGCTCTCCCGCGGCATCCTGAAGGGCCAGCGACGCTCGTGGCTGGTGGCCGTGGCGCTGCTCGTCGCCACTCTCGCGCTGCACCTCGTCCACGCGGCCGATGTCGTCACGCTGCTCGTCTGCGCCGGCGTGCTCACGCTGCTGATCGTCCAGCGCGAGCTGTTCCGGGCCCAGACCGAGCCGGCCACCCTCGTCACCGCCTTCGTCATCCTCGCCGTCGGAGGGTTGCTCGCCACCCTCGGGGGGTTCATCGCGGTGGAGGTCGCGGGCCGCGTGCACCACCACCCGCTCCCCGGCTGGCCCGACGTGCTGCTCGGTTCCGCCGAGCGGCTGGTCGGGGTGAACTGGGTGGCGTTCCCGCCCACCATCGACCGTTACGTCTCCATCAGCCTTCTGGCGGTCGGCATCAGCCTGATCGTGGTGGCCCTGTACCTCCTCACCCGTCCGGTCGTCGACAGGCGGCTGTCCTCGGGACGGGCCTCGGTCGCCCGCCGGGCCGCCGAGCTGCGGGCCCGTGACATCGTGCGCCGGCACGGCACCGGGACCCTCGACTACTTCGCGCTGCGTGACGACAAACAATGGTTCTTCCACCGCGACTCGCTCGTCGCCTACGCCGTGTTCGGCGGCGTCTGTCTGGTCTCCCCCGACCCCATCGGCCCCTTCTCCGAGCGCGCCCACGTGTGGGACTCCTTCCGGCGCTACGTGGACCGCAACGGGTGGGGTCTCGGCGTCATGGGCGCCGGTGAGGAATGGCTCCCCACGTACCAGGCGTCGGGCATGCGGTTCTTGTACATCGGCGACGAGGCGGTGGTGGACCCACGCGAGTTCTCGCTGGAGGGTGGGAAGATGAAGGGGTTGCGCCAGGCGGTCAACCGTGTGGCGCGCTACGGCTACACCGTGCGCTTCTTGGACCCGGCCCATCTGAACCCCGAGGACGCCGCCTGCATGGCGGAGTTGATGGCCAAGAGCCGGCGGGGAGAGCAGGAGCGGGGCTTCTCCATGATGTTGGGGCGGCTGTTCGATCCCCGGGACACCGGCCTCCTGCTCACTCTCGTCGAGGGCCCGGACGGCGCACCGGTCGCCATGTGCCAGTTCGTCCCGTCGCCGGCCATCGGCGGGTACTCGCTCGACCTGATGCGCCGTGACCCGGGGGAGCATCCCAACGGCCTGCTGGACTTCGCGCTGTGCTCCACCATCACCCATCTCAAGGAGATGGGGATGAAGGGGCTCAGCCTGAACTTCGCCGCCATGCGTTCCATCCTCGAGGGTGAGACCGGCGACGGTGTCACCCAGAGAGTGGAGCGGTGGGCCCTGCGCCGCCTCTCGGGCGTACTGCAGATCGAGACGCTGTGGCGCTTCAATGCCAAGTACGAGCCCCGGTGGCTCCCCCGCTACATCGTCTTCGACTCGGCCGAGCAGTTCGTGCCGGTCGCCGTGCAGATCATGCGGGCCGAGTCCCTGACCGAGGTCCCCGTCATCGGCCGACTGCTCACCACCGGCGTCGCCAAGCGCTCCGGCCCGGCGGTGCCCGAAGAGGTCCTCGCCGCCATGGAGGACCAGGAGAAGGGGACCGCCGGCGAGCGCCAAGCCGAGGCGACCGGTCCACGGCCGTGACCGGGTCCCGCTGTCCGCGCTGCGGGCATCCCGGCGATCACGAGCCGCGCGCTGACGCCGGGCCCTGCGAGGGCTGCGACCGGTGCTGGGCCGAGCAGCAGCAGCGCGAACGCCCCCCGCACCATTCGAAAGGAGGATGAGCCGACATGAGCCTGACCATGACGTCCACAGAACGCGAGACGTTCCTCGCCGGCGTGCACGTCGGCATCCTGAGCGTCGACGAGCCTGGCCGCGGGCCGCTCACGGTCCCCGTCTGGTATGCCTACAGGCCGGGCGGCACCGTGGACATCATCACCGGCGCTCAGAGCGCCAAGGCGCGCCGCCTCCGGGCCGCGGGCCGCTGCTCCGTGTGCGCGCAGACCGAGGAGCCGCCGTACAGCTACGTCAGTGTGGAGGGGCCGGTCTCCGCCGAGGAGAGCACGGTGAGCCCCGACGAGCGCCGGGCCATGGCCTACCGCTACCTCGGGCCCGAGCTCGGCGACCTCTACCTCGCCGCCACCGCCGAGGACGCTGCGCAGAGCATCGTGTTCCGCCTGTCGCCCGAGCGTTGGCTCACGACCGACTTCTCGAAACAGTTCGGCTAGAGCGCCCCACGGTCCCGAGACAGGACGAGCACAGTGAACAAGGCCCTGGCGACACCCACACCCGTCGCGGCGCGGCACGACCTGGCGGCCACGGCCGCCGAGCGCCGGGAGGTGGGCCGGCAGTCGAGGGTCCTCGCGCCCCGGGAGGAGATCGGTGACTGGGACGAGCGCGACCGGGGTCACGACGCGATCGAGACGATCACCGCCCAGAACGACATCCGGCTCCCCGAGCTGGTCCCGCTGCGGCACCAGCGCATGGCACTCTCCCCGTGGAATTACTACCGGGGTGCCGCCGCGGTCATGGCGGCGGACCTGGCCTCACGGCCGCACAGCCGGATAGAGGTCCAGCTCTGCGGAGACGCCCACGTCCTGAACTACGGCTTGTGGGCCACACCGGAGCGCCAGCTCAACTTCGACCTGCGCGACTTCGACGAGACGCTGCCCGGCCCGTTCGAATGGGACGTCGCGCGCCTGGCGGCCAGCCTCGTGGTGGCCGCCCGGGAGAACGGGGTGAAGCCGGCCAGGGCCGACGCCGCGGTGACGGCGGCCCTCACCGCCTACCGGGGCCGCATGCGCCGCTACGCCGCCATGCCCGAGATCGACATCTGGTACGACGCCACCCTGGCCGAACACTTCGTCGACTACTTCGAGCCGGCCGACCGCGGCCAGGTCAAGGTGCGGATCGAGAAGGGCAAGGAGAAGCGGACCAGCCGGGGGGCGTTCGCCAAGCTGACCACGATGGCGCGCGGGCGGCCACGCATCACCGCCGAGCCGCCGCTACGCGTCACCATCGACGACAGCGAGCAGCAGGACATCGTCGACCACCTCCTCTCGGGGTACCGCCTCACGCTCCAGGAGGACCGCCGGACGCTGTTCGACCGCTTCACGCCGGTGGACGTGGTCCGCCAGGTGGTGGGGGTGGGCAGCGTCGGCATGGTCGTCTATCTCGTGCTCCTGACGGGCCGCTCGGGCGCCGACCCCCTCTTCTTGCAGTGCAAGCAGGCCGGGCCTTCGGTCTACGAGCAGAGCACCTACTCGAGCAAGCACGACAACCACGGCGCCCGCGTCATCGCGGGCAAGCGGATGGTGCAGAGCGCGACGGACATCTTCGTCGGCTGGGGATCGCTGGCCGGCCGCGACTTCTACGTGCGCCAGTACCGCGACATGAAGATCATCCCGACCACCGACCTCATCGCGCCGGTCCTGCCCAATTCGCCACCGCCTGCGGCAACGCGCTGGCCCGGGCGCACGCCCGCTCCGGCGACCCGGTGGCCATCGATGCCTACATGGGCAAGGACGACACGTTCACCAAGGCCATGCGGAGGTTCGCCCGCCGCTACGCCGACCAGAACGACCGGGACCACGCCCAGCTGGTCGCCGCCATCCGGCGCGGCAAGGTGGAGGGGGTGCCCGAGTAGCCGCATCGACTAACCGAATGGCTTGGCGACCGTTCAGCGATTCAGGCGTAGGTGGTTATGAGATCGGCGACACCCTTGACAGGTGGAGCACCGTTCGGCCCTTCGTCGGTAGAACACATCCCATGCCCCGTGGGCCAGGACGATGCAGCCGCACCGGATGATCCTCAGCCTGGCGAGGTGCAAGACGACGCAGCAGCTTCTGCGCATCCGCCCGGACCACCCGCTGGTGACATAACCGAACCCGGCGTACGCGCGCGAAGGCTGTCCCGGGTGGCGGGGGGCGTCGCCATGGTCGTCGTGATGCTCATGGCGCTCGGCGTCGGCGTTCTCGGCGTGGTGATGTACGCCGAGCACTGGCAGCTGCAGCCGGTTCTCAGCGGCTCCATGCGTCCGCTCGAACAACCCGGTGACCTCGTTGTGGCCCAAGCCACCAGTACGGCCACGCTCCGGAGTGGGGCAGATCGTCGGCTTCTACCCGCCCGGCAAGCACAGCGGCGCTCCAGTCATGCCCTACTTGGGCAGGAACAGCAGCGTGGCGTGGTTGGCGAAGTCGATGAGCGGCTGTGGCCACACACCGAAGAGGACCGTCACCCCCGTGCACAACGCGATGGCCACTCCGGCGAGCACCGGCACCGGCTCGGGCTCTGCGATGGCGGGCGCGCCCTCGACGTCCTCGTCGGCCAGCAGGATCTGGTCGTTGAGCGTGGTCACGGCGACCGACACGGCGGCCGGCGTGGCCCACTCCGGCGCCGCCCCTCCCGGCACCGTCGCTCCGGTGGCCGCCTCGATCGTGCCGCCGCCGACCATGCCGCCCTCGACGCTCTCCTCCGCGGAGCCGGAGCTCCCGCCCTCGGCCTCGCCCAGCCCGCCGCCGGCGTACATCAGCACGGCGACCCGCAGGTAGAAGTAGGCGGCCACGGCCGCCGTCACCATGGCGATGACGCCGAGGGGCACGTCGCCCGCCTCGACGGCGGCGAAGACGACCTGCACCTTGGCCCACAGCCCGGTCGTGAACGGCGCGCCGGCCTGGGCCAGCAGCAGCACGGCCAGCGCCAAGGCGAGAACCGGCTGGCGCCCGGCCAGGCCGCGGTAGCGGGCCAGGTCGTGGTCGCCGTCGCCCAGCCGGCCCAGCACGGTCACGATGGCGAAGCTGCCGATGACCATGAACATGTACACGAAGAGGTAGTAGAGGGATGCGCTGGCGCCCCGGGCCGTGCCCGCCACCACGCCGAGGAGGATGAACCCAGCGTGGTTGATGGACGAGTAGGCGAGCATCCGTTTCACGTCGCGCTGGCGCAGTGCCACGAAGGCACCGAGGACGAGGGAGAGCACCGCCAGCCCGTAGACGATCGGCCGCCAGTCGCTCGACACCACGCCGAAGGACGAGAAGAGCACCCGGAGCATGGCGGCGAACGCTCCCGCCTTGGCCACGGCGGCCATGAAGCCGGTCACGGGCGACGGCGCCCCCTGGTACACGTCGGGCGTCCACATGTGGAATGGCACGGCCGCCACCTTGAAGGCGAAGCCGACCAGCATGAGCGAGAGGCCGGCCAGGAGGAGGCCGTTGCTCAGGACCACGTTCTTGGAGAGGAAGTCGGCGATCTGGGTCAGGTTCGTCGAACCTGTCGCGCCGTAGGTCAGCGCGATGCCGTACACGAAGATGGCCGAGGAGAAACCGCCCAGGATGAAGTACTTGAGGGCCGCCTCCCCCGACGCCGCCCGGCGGTAGTTGAAGGCGGTGAGCACGTAGAGCGCGATGGAGAGGATCTCGAGGCCCAGGAAGACGATGATCAGATCGTTGGCCATCGCCATCAACATGGCGCCCGAGGCGGAGACCATCGCCAGGACGTGGAACTCCGCCCCCTGCATCCCCTCCCGGCGGAGGTAGCCGTCGGCCACCAGTGCGCTGAGCAGCATGGCGATGGCGACCAGCATGGTCACCAGGACGCTGAAGCCGTCCATGACCACCGCTTGGGCGATGTAGGTGTGGGCCCCGTGCTCCTGCACGTCGGACCACTGCCAGAGCGCGACGCCGAGGGCGCCGCCGGAGATGACGACGGTGGCGATCGTGCTCACCCGAACTCGCATGGGCGTGCGTACGAGCGAGGCCAGGCCCAGGAGGACGACCGCGCCACCGATCATGATGATGGGAGGGAGGATCGACAGCCAGCGTATGGGCGGGACGGTGATGGAATTGGACGCCGTGTGGGCCGCCGCAAGGAGGGGGGCGATCACTTCAGTCCCTCCACGCCCTTGGCGGCCACCGGCGGTTGGTAGTGGCCGGTACTGGTCTCCACGTGCGCGATGAGCTGGTTCACCGAGGGGTTGATGCGGTCGAGCACCGGCTTGGGGTACACGCCCAGGAAGACGATCAGGATGATCAGGGGCGCCATCACGAGGCGTTCCAGCAGGGCCAGGTCACGCGTCTTCTCGTCTGCCTCCCGCGGCTCGCCATGGAAGACCTGCTGGTAGGCCCACAGCAGGTAGATGGCGGCCACGATGACCCCGAGCACCGCCACCACGGCCCACCAGCGGTGGGTGATGAAGGTGCCCGAGAGCACCAGGAACTCGCTCACGAAGCCGTTGAGGCCGGGTACCCCGATGGAGGCCATCATCACCACGGTGAACACGCCGGCCAGGACGGGCGCCGCCTTCTGCAGCCCGCGCAACTCGCCCGCCTGCCAGGTGCCGCGCCGCTGGTAGATGAAGCCGATGAGGATGAAGAGCGCGGCGACGATCAGGCCGTGGTTGAGCATCAGGAGCACGCCGCCGGCCAGTCCCTGCGTGCTCAGCGCGATGGCGCCGAGCGCGATGAACCCGATCTGCGCCAGCGAGGAATAGGTCACCAGCCGCTTCAGGTCGCGCTGGGCGCAGGCCACGATGGCGCCGTAGACGATGCCGATGACGGCGAGGGTGAGCAGCAGCGGGGCGAGCGTGCGCGTGGCGTGGGGGAAGAGGCTCAGGTCGAAGCGGATGATCCCGTAGGTGCCCAGCTTGGCCAGCACGCCCGAGAGCAGGACCGAGCCCTCCTCGGGCGCCTCGGTGTAGGCGTCGGGGGACCAGGTGTGCAGTGGGAAGAGCGGCGCCTTGACCGCGAAGGCGGCCGTGAAGGCCAAGAAGAGGAGGATCTCGGTCGACGACGACAGGTGGGTCTGCATGAGCGGGCCCAGCGAGAAGGTCAGGTAGTGGTACTGCGACTGGTGGATGAAGGCGAGGGCCAGGATCCCGACGAGCAGGAAGGCGGAGCCGAGGAAGGTGTAGAGGAAGAACTTGATGGCGGCGTAGGCCCGGCGCTGGTGTCCCCACCCGGCGATGATGAAGTAGGCGGGCACGAGCGTCAGCTCGAACATGAAGAAGAACACGAGCAGGTCGAGGGAGAGGAAGCTCCCCATGACCGACGCCTCGAGCAGGAGGATCCAGGCGAAGTAGACCCGGGCGTTCTCACGGTTGCGCCCGAGCACGATGGCGAGCGGGAACAGCAGCGCCGTGAGCAGCACCAGGAAGATGGAGATCCCGTCCACCCCGAGGTACCAGTGCACCCCGAGGCTCTGGCCGGTGTAGTCATGGTTCGAGACGAGCTGGAAACCCCCGTCGTGCACCTTCATGGCCACCATGGCTGCGACCGCCAGGACCAGGGTCACGAGCGACACGACCAGCGCCAGCACGTAGGCGCCCTCCCGCTGGCGCTCGTCCTTGTACAGGCCGAGCAGCCCGAGTGCCAGCGCGCCCGCGCCGGGCAGCAGGATCAGCAGCGTGAGGAACGGGACGGTGTGGGTCATCCCCACCACGTCCGACTCAGCATGAAGGCGATGATGAGGGCCATGCCCAGGGCGATCCCCAGCGCGTAGTTGCGGGCGTACCCCGTCTGCAGCCGGCGCGCCGCGGTGCCGGTGGCCTTGGCCAGGTGCGCGGTGCCGTTGACGGCGCCGTCGATCACGCGGGCGTCGACCACCCAGGCGCAGAACGTGGCCAGGCGCTGGCCCGGCCGCCCGATGACGGTGTCGTAGAAGTCGTCCCAGTACCAGACCCGCTGCAGGAACTGCGGCTCCAGAGCCGGCTTGTCCACCTCCGCGCCCCGCCACAGCCAGACGGCCACGATCACGCCGATCACCGCCGCCGCGATGTCGGTCAGGGCCAGCGCCCACAGGGACCCGGCGCCCAGGTTGTCGTTGTAGAGCGTGCCGCTGAACACGGGGGTCAGCCAGCTCTCGAGGTTGTGCGTGTGGACCCAGGGCAGGTCGAGCACGCCGCCGAAGAAGGCGAAGAAGGCGAGGATCACGAGCGGGACGCGCATGATCCAAGGCGACTCGTGCGGGGTGTGCAACGGCGGCTCGCCGTGCGGTCCCGGCTTGTCGAAGCGGGGCTCGCCCCCGAAGGCGAGCACCTCCAACCGGCTCATGTAGTACGCCGTGAGCACGGCGGTGACGAGCCCGATGACCCAGAGCACCTTGTAGTGGGCGAACACGTTGTCGAGCACGTCGCCCTTGGCCCAGAAGCCCGACAGCGGCGGGATGCCGGCGATGGCGAGGAAGCCGATCGTGAAGGTGACGGTCGTCCACTTCATGTAGCGGCGCAGCGCACCCATGCGCTTGAGGTCCTGCTCGTCCTCGAGCCCGTGGATGACCGAGCCCGCCCCGAGGAACAGCAGGCCCTTGAAGAACGCGTGCATGACCATGAGGAAGATGGCCGCGATGTAGGCACCGGTGCCGACGGCCAGCACCATGTAGCCGATCTGCGACACCGTCGAGAAGGCGAGCACCTTCTTGATGTCCTGCTGGGCGCAGGCGATGGTCGCCGCGACGAAGGCGGTCACGGCCCCGATGGAGGCGATCACCTCCATCCCCGGTGTGGTCAGGTGCAGCAGCGGGTTCATCCGGCACAGCAGGTAGACCCCGGCCGTGACCATCGTGGCGGCGTGGATGAGGGCCGAGACCGGCGTCGGGCCCTCCATGGCGTCGGGCAGCCAGTTGAACAACGGGATCTGGGCCGACTTGCCCGTGGCGGCCAGGAACAGCAGCAGCACCGCCGCCGTCGCCGTCCCGCCGCCCAGGTGCGACAGCTGCCCGAAGATGCCGCCGCCGGGGCCGCTCTCGTACTGGATCGTCCCGGTCTTCTCGAATATCAGGAAGATGGCGAGCAGGAACCCGGCGTCACCGATGCGGTTGTAGATGAACGCCTTCTTGCCGGCCGAGGCGGCCGACTCGCGCTGGAACCAGAAGGCGACCAGCCAGTAGGAGCAGACGCCGACGCCCTCCCAGCCCACGAACGTGAGCAACAGGTTGTCCCCCAGCACCAGCAGGAGCATGGAGAACACGAAGAGATTCAGGTAGATGAAGAACTTCGAGTAGTCCCGGTCTCCCTTCATGTACCCGATGGAGTACAGGTGGATGAGCGCGCTGACGCCGGTGACGAACATGCACATCGTCATCGACAGCGGGTCGACCAGGGTCCCGACGGGGACCGACAGCCCGCCGGACTGGAACCACGTGAAGTAGTTGTGGACGACGACGCGGTGGTCGGCGGGCAGGCCGATGAGGCCCGCCAGCACGATGCAGGCCACGACGAACGCCCCGCCCACCGCGATCGTGCCGACCCAGCCGGCCGCCGGGTCGCCGATGCGGCGCCCGAAGGCGACGAGGAAGAGGAAGCCCGCGAGGGGGAACAGCAGCATGAGGTACGCGGCGTGGACCACTGGTCAGCCCTTCAGCGAGTCCAGGTCGTCCGCCACCGTGGTGGCCCGGCGGCGGAAGTTGGTCACCACGATGCCGAGGCCGACCACGACCTCGGCCGCTGCGACCACGAGCACGAAGAAGACGACGGCCTGGCCGCCGATGTCGTGCAGCATGCGGGCGAAGGTGACGAAGGTGAGGTTGGCGGCGTTGAGCATGAGCTCGATGCACATGAACATGATCAGCACGTTGCGCCGCACCAGCAGGCCGATGGCGCCGATGGTGAAGACGATGGCGGCCAGGCCGAGGTACCAGGCTCCCGACAGGCTCATGCCGAGAGCTCGCCCTGGGTGGTGTCCTCGTGGTCGGCGTGGACGGTCGGAGGCCGGCGGGCCAGCACGACCGCGCCCACCACGGCGATCACGAGGAGCGCGGCGGTGGCCTCGAACGCGAACAGGTAGGTGGTGAACAGCTGCTTGCCCAGCTGGGCCGGCTCACCCGCCGGCGAGCCGGGACCGGCGACGCGACCCTGAATGGGGCCCACGACCTGCTGGGCGCCGGTGACCCAGTGCGCGGTGGCCGCCATGGCCAGGATGCCGCCGAGCGTGATGATGGAGAAGACGAAGGCGAGCGGGCGCTGCCCGATCAGCGGCTCGACGTTGATGTCCTCGGCGCGGTCCACGCCGAGGAACATGATCACGAAGAGGAACAGGACGACGATGGCGCCCGCGTAGACGATGATCTGGACCGCGGCGAGGAAGTCCGCCTGCTGCTCGATGAAGAGCACGGCGACACCGAAGAGCGTCATGACGAGGCTCAGGGCAGCGTGCACGGGGTTGCGGGACGTGACCACGCCGACGGCGCCGACCAGGATCACCGCCGCCGCTGCGGCGAAGACCAGGATGTCGGGCCAGGTGGGGCGCGTCGAAGCCAGGACCAGGGCGACGTGGGGCATGGGTCAGTCGCTCCCCTCGGGTTCGAACCCGGTCCCGCCGTCGACCGCGCCGATCCGCGCCGTCCCGCCCGTCTCGGCTTCCGCCTTGGCCTCGGCCTTGGCCGCCTTGCGCTTGGCCCGCAAGTCCTTCATGCGGGCCCGGGTGGCGTCCATCTTCTTGCGGTTGCGCGCCGCGCCCTCCTTGGCCCGCCAGACGCGGCCCTGCATGCCGCGGTGCTCCAGCGGGATGTCCTCGTCGAGCAGGTGGGCCTCGAGCACCTGGCGCAGCGGCTTGTTCCCGGTGGCCGCGTCGTCGCGCCGCCCGGACTGGCCGCCCTCGGGAGTGCGCACGCCGTAGCCCAGCTCGCCCGACCACTGGACCTCGCCCTCGTAGGCGGCGCTGCCCGACGGCGATGTGGCCCTCATCCAGCCCGACGTCATGGCGTCGTCGCCCTCGCGCCAGTCCTCCCACGGGAGCTTCTTCGGCGTCCCCTCGTCGTTCACCAGCAGCTCGTTCTTGGTGTAGATGGCGTCGGAGCGGTTGGTGAAGGAGAACTCGAACAACTTGGACTCGGTGATGGCCTCGGTCGGACAGGCCTCCACGCACATGTCGCAATGGATGCAGCGCAAGTAGTTGATCTCGTAGACGTAGCCATAGCGCTCGCCCGGCGACACGGGGTGATCGGGTGGGTTGTCCAGCCCGCGCACGTAGATGCAGTCGGCCGGGCACACGCCTGCGCACAGCTCGCAGCCGATGCACTTCTCCATCCCGTCCTCGTAGCGGTTGAGGACGTGGCGGCCGTGCTGGCGCGGGAACTTGGGCTTCTTCTCGTCAGGGTACGGCGTGGTGACCCGGGGCCGCGTCAGGTGTTGGAAGGTCAGCTTGAAGCCGCCCAGGAAGGACAGCTGGTCCTTCATCTCGTCACCCACGCCCATCAGTCCTCACCTCCCGGGATCGGCTCCACCGGGCTCAGCCGGGGTGCCCGCGTCACCCGACGGCCGATGACCGGGATGACCACGTCCTCCTCGCTGCGGCCCACGCCGAGCTGGTTGGCGCGCAGCAGGAGCAGCGAGGCCAGCACCACCACCGGCACCAGGATCAGGCCGCGCCAGCCCCAGGCGATGACGGCCGCCACCAGCAGCAGCCAGCCGAGGGTCATCGGGATGAGCCGCTTCCACCCGAGGTCCATGAGCTGGTCGTAGCGGAGTCGGGGCAGGGCGGCCCGGAACCAGACGTAGATGAAGCAGAAGGCCACCGTCTTGAGCAGGAAGTAGATGATCGGCATGTAGATGGTGGCCCCGGGGATGTGGAAGATGTAGCCGTTGGGGCCGCCGAAGAACAGCGTCACCACGATGGCCGACATCGTGATCGTGTTCATGAACTCGGCCAGGAAGAACAGGCCGAAGCGGATGGAGGAGTACTCGGTGTGGAAGCCGCCGACCAGCTCCTGCTCGGCCTCGGTCAGGTCGAAGGGGGGCCGCGTGAGCTCGGCCGTGATGGCGATCATGAAGAAGATGAAGGGCAGGAAGCCGAGCCGGATCAGGTTCCAGTTCCAGAAGCCGTCGGACTGGGAGAACACGATGGCCCGGGTGGAGAGCGAGTGGCTGACGAGGACCACCATGACCGTCGTCATGCCGAGCGCGGCCTCGTAGGAGATGACCTGCGCCGACGCCCGCACCGACCCCAGCAGCGGGTACTTCGAGCCCGACGACCAGCCGGCGAGCATGACGCCGTAGACCGCGATGCCCGACATGGCCAGCACGAGCAGGATCCCCATGGGCGGGTCGGCCACCTGGAGCTCGAAGGTGTAGTGGCCGATGGTGATGACGCCGCCCACGGGCACGACGGCGAAGATGAGCACGGCCGGGATCACCGAGAGGTAGGGCGCCAGCTTGAAGACGAAGGCGTCGGCCCGGTCGGGCAGCAGGTCCTCCTTGAAGACGAGCTTGGTCCCGTCGGCCAGCGTCTGCAGCAGCCCCCATGGCCCGGCCCGGTTCGGCCCCACCCGGCTCTGCATGTCCGAGATGACCTTGCGCTCGAACCAGATCATCAGCGCCGTGGCCACCAACAGCGCCACGAAGGCCACCAGGACCTTGATCAGCGTGATGACGACGACCTGCCAGTCGAGCCCGAAGTAGTACAGCGGATCGCCGTACCCGCTGTTCGCGGCGTGCGTCTGCACGGGGGCGGAAGAGCTGAGGAGGGCGGCGATCACGGCGACTCCGCCGTCACACGGACTCCACTCACACGGACTCCACTCGCACGTCGGTCACAACCTGGCGGCTGTCGATGAGCGTCGCCACGGCGTTGCCGGGTGCGCTCTCGCCACCGGGCACGTTGAAGTCGATGGCGACGACGCCCCGGGCCACGCCCTCGTCGGACTCGGCGGCCAGGATCAGCTCCCCCCGGGCCGAGCGCACCTTGACACGGTCGCCGGTGACCGCGCCCAGGCGGTCGAGGTCGTAGGGGTTGGCCCGCACCACCAGTTCGGGCACGAGCGGGGTGAGCGACGGCGACCCGGTGACCGAGCTGCCGGCGTCGTAGAGGCGTCGACCCGCCACCAGGCGCAGCGAGTAGCTGTCGACCTTGGGGATCTGCAGCGGCTCGGGGCCGCCGGTAGCCGCTCCAGGTGAGCAGGGGCGGCGGGTTGCCCAGCTCGGCGGTGCGCACGGCGACGTGACCGCCGCTGCCGGTGCCGACGCGAGGCGGCGCCCCCTGGCGCTCCACCGACTCGACGCCGGGCAGCGCCACCGGGTCGATCGGCTCCACGTCATGGTGATGGCCCTTCTCGCGGGCCAGCGGCACGAGGATCCCGTCGTGGGCGACGTCGGAGTGCAGGACCCGCTGCGTCAGCCCTCATACGCCGGCGCGGTGAGCGCCAGCTCCTCGCTGAGGTCGTCCTCGCTCATCACGCCGAGGTCGGCGCCGAGAGCGTCGGCCAGCTCGACCGCGATCATCCAGTCCGCCCAGGCGAACCCCGGGGGCGTGATCTTGGGCCCGAGGCGGCTCACGCGGCCCTCGATGTTGGTCGTCGTGCCGGGCCGCTCGTGGGACACCGCGCACGGCAGCACGACGTCGGCGTGCGCGTCGACGGACTCGGACGGGTGGCCCGTCACCGCCACCACGAAGTGGCCCGCCGAGAGCGCCTTGTCGGCCACGGCGCGGTCGGGGAAGTCGCTCAGGGGGTCGGCACCGAGCAGCACGAGCGCCCGCACCTGCTCGCCGCCGTCGTGCTCGCCCGCCATGGAGGCGAGGATGTCGGCCGTCGACAGCCCGACGCTCGCCGGCACCGAGCCCCAGGCGGCGGTGAAGCGGGCCCGACCCGCATCGAGGCTCACCCGGCCCGGCAGGATGCCGGGGGCCAGGCCCATGTCGAGGGCGCCGAACACGTTGCCGCGGCGCAGCGCCGGCAGGAAGGTCGCCTTGGGCAGCGCCCCAGCCAGGATGCGCAGCGCCTCGGCCGCCACCTCGCCCGACTCGGCGTAGGACGGGCGGCCGGCCACGACGACCACGCCCTCCCCCTCGGGGTGCGCCGTCAGGAGCGTGCGTGCCGCGTCGAGGGTGCCCGGCGCCAGGGCGGCGCCCTCGGGATGGGTTCCGAGCGCCGTGACCGCGGCGTCGTCGCCCGTGAGCGCCCGCGCCAGCGCCGGCGCGTCGCCCGGGCGCATGCGCAGGCTGGCCTCCGCCAGCGGGGTCAACGCGGTGGGCGCCGGGGAGATCTCGACCAGCGCGGTGGTGCCGCCGGCCACCGCCTCGCGCAGGCGGAGGAACAGCACGGGCAGCTCCTCTCGCAGATCGCCGGCCAGCGTCACGAGCACCGGTGCCGCGCAGGCGTCGTCGATGGTGGCGCGCGGCAGGCCCAGCACCAGGTCGGCGGGGAGCCCGTCTCCGAGCTGTGCGTCGACCGAGTCGGTTCCGACGACGCCCTTGGCCAGCTTCGCCCAGGCGTAGGCCGACTCGTTGGTCAGGCGGGCCCCGCCGATCACGGCCACCGCCCCGGGGCCGCCGGCGTCCTTGGCGGAGGCGATGCCCGCGGCCGCCGCGGCCAGGGCCTCGCCCCAGCTGACCGGGACCAGCTCGCCCTCCTTGCGGATGCGCGGCTCGACCAGGCGCCCGTGCTCGAATCGGCCCGTCTCGGCCGCCTCGCCGAGGAACTGGCCCCGGCTCACGCCCAGGCTGACCACCTGCGAGGCGGTGGCCGGGGCCACGTCGACGGCCTCATCGGCCAGCTCGACCGGCAGCGGGCCGGCGGCGATCTCGTCGCCGTTGACCGACTCGTAGGTGAAGCGGCCCTTGTCGCACAGCCAGCCGTGGTTGACCGGGTCCGAGTCGATGCCGAGCAACCGGGTCAGCCGGTTCTGCGACGACTGCACCGCCACCCGACACCCGACCGAGCAGGCCGTGCACGTGGACTCCACCTGATCGAGGTCCCAGGGGCGGGCGGTGAAGCGGTACGGCGTCGCAGTGAGCGCGCCGACCGGGCAGATCTGCACCGTGTTGCCGCTGAAGTAGGAGGAGAAGGGCTCGGTCGGGAACGTCGCGACCTCGACCACCTCGCCCCGGCCGGCGAAGTCGATCTGTGCCTCGCCCGCCACCTCGGCGGCGAAGCGGGTGCAGCGCGCGCACTGGATGCAGCGCTCGCGATCGAGCAGCACGAGGTCGGAGATGGCGATGGGCTTCTCGAAGTGGCGCTTCTCCTCGACGAAGCGGCTCTCCCCCGGGCCGTAGGCGAGCGTCTGGTCCTGCAGCGGGCACTCGCCGCCCTTGTCGCACACGGGGCAGTCGAGCGGGTGGTTGGCCAGCAGGAACTCGAGCACCCCGTCCTGGGCCTTCTTGACCCGGTCGTTGACGGTGTCGACGACCATGCCGTCGCTGACCTGGACGAAGCAGGCCGGCGTCAGCGTGGCCCCGCGCGGGCCTTCGACGTCGACGAGGCACATGCGGCACATGCCCACCGGCTCCATGCGCGGGTGGTAGCAGAAGCGCGGGATGTAGGTGCCGGCGCGCTCGGCGGCCGCGATGAGCAGCTCGCCCTCCTTCGCCGTGACCTCGCGCCCGTCGAGCGTGAAGGTGAGCCCCCCGATTCTCCCGAACCGGCCTCCTGGTCGGTCCTCGCCGTGTCAGTCAAAGGGGCACCCCCCTTCCTTGACGTGCACGAGGAACTCGTCGCGGAACATGCGGATGCCCGAGGCGATCGACGACGGGATGGAGGGGCCGAGCACGCAGATGGTCGTCTGCTGCGGCGGCCAGGCCACGCCGGGAGAGATGTTGTCGCACAGGTCCATGAGAAGGTCCAGATCTTCCTCGCGCCCGGCGCCGTTCTCAATTCGGTACATGATCCGCTCGAGCCAGCCCGACCCCTCTCGGCACGGGGTGCACTGTCCGCAGGACTCACGGGAGAAGAACTTCGTGATGCGCCACGCGGCGCGCACCACGCAGGTGGCCGAGTCCAGGACCACGACCGAGCCGGAGCCGAGCATGGAACCGGCGTCGCCGACCTCGTCCTGGCCGAGCGGCAGGTCGACCCTGTCCGGCCCGAACCACGGTGCGGAGACGCCGCCGGGGATGAACGCCTTGAGCGTGTTGGAGCCCCTGATGCCGCCGCCGAGCACGGGCGCGTAGATGAGGTCGCGGAAGGTCGTCTTGACCATCTCGAGCTCGTAGGTGCCCGGCTTGCGCACGTGGCCCGCCAGAGCGAAGAGCCGCGTCCCCGTCGACCGGCCGCCGCCGAGGGCGGCGAAGGCCGCGCCGCCGTTGTTCACGATCCAGGGGATGTTGGCCATGGTCTCGACGTTGTTGACCACGGTGGGATCGCCGTAGAGGCCGACGGCGGCGGGGAAGTAGGGCGGCTTGATGCGCGGGAAGCCACGCTTGCCCTCGAGCGACTCGAGCAGCGCCGTCTCCTCGCCGCAGATGTAGGCGCCGGCCCCGGGGTGGACGACCACATCGACGGAGAAGCCGGAGCCGAAGATGTCGGCCCCCACCGCTCCGTGGGCGTAGGCCTCGTTCAGCGCAGCCTGCATGCGCTCCAGCCCCAGGGCGAACTCGCCGCGCAGGTAGACGAAGGCCTGGCTGACCTGCAGCGCGTAGGCCGAGATCACGACGCCCTCGAGGATCTGATGCGGGTCACGCTCGATCAGGAGGTGGTCCTTGAAGGTGGCGGGCTCGGACTCGTCGCCGTTGATCACGAGGTACGTGATCGGGTTCTTGCGCAGCATCGACCACTTGCGGCCAGCCGGGAAGCCGGCGCCGCCCCGCCCCAGCAGGCTGGCCGTGTCGACCTCGGCCGCCACCGCCTCGGGCGTCATGGTCAACGCCTTGCGCAGGCCCGTGTACCCGCCCGTGGCGAGGTAGCGCTCCAGGGTGTGGGAGTCCTCGTAGCCCAGGCGCGAGGTGATGATCTTGGGGGCGTCGGTGATGGCCATCAGGCCTGCTTCTCCCCGTCCCCGGCTGCCGCGGCCCGGGTCGCCCGGTCGTCGGCGGCCTGCGCCCGCTCGGTCACGATGATGGCCCGGTCGGCCACCAGGCCGACGCTGCGCCGCACCCGCACGAGGGTGCCGTGGTGCGGCACGGTCTCGGACAACACGCCGGAGCGCAGGTCGGACATGAGGGCGTCGAAGCTCTCGGGGGACTGCGCGCCGACGTAGCGGTGGTTGACCTGTACGCAGGGGGTGCGGTCGCAGTCGGCGAGGCACTCGGACTCCTCGAGGGTGAACATCCCGTCGGGCGTGGTGCCGCCGTGGCGGACGCCGAGCGTCGACTCCGCGTGCTCGAGCAGCTCGAGGGCGCCGCCGAGCATGCAGGCGATGTTCGTGCAGACCGACACCACGTAGGTGCCGACGGGCTCGGTGTGCAGCATGTCGTAGAAGGTGGCGGTGCCCTGCACCTCGGCGGGCGTGACGCCGCACAGCTCGGCGATCTCCTCCATCGCCTCGGGGCGCAGCCAGCCGTCCTGCTCCTGGGCCAGGTGGCACAACGGGATCAGGGCGGAGCGTGGCTCGGGGTAGAGCGCGACCAGCTCCTTGGCCCGCTCCCGGATGTCCGCGTCGAGGTGGCTCACCGGTCGACCTCGCCCATGACGGGGTCCACCGAGGAGATGACCGCCACGGCGTCGGCCATGAGGCCACCCCGCAGCAGGAGAGGCAGGGCCTGCAGGTTGACGAAGCTCGGCCCGCGGATGTGCAGGCGGTAGGGCTTCGACGTCCCGTCCGAGACCAGGTAGCAGCCGAGCTCGCCGCGGGGGGACTCGATCGCCACGTAGACCTCGCCCTCGGGCACCCGGAAGCCCTCGGTGAAGATCTTGAAGTGGTGGATGAGGGCCTCCATGCTCTCGTCGATGCGGGCGCGCGGCGGCGGCGTGACCTTGCGGTCCTGGACCCGGTAGTCGCCCGGCGGCATCATCTCTGCGATCTGGCGGATCATCTTGATCGACTCGCGGATCTCGTTCAGGCGCACGGAGTAGCGGTCGAAGTTGTCGCCGTAGCTGCCGACGATGACGTCGAAGTCGAGCTTGTCGTAGGCGAGGTACGGCATGGTGCGCCGCAGGTCCCAGGGCACACCGGTCGAGCGCAGGATGGGCCCCGTCACCGAGAGGGCGAGCGCCTCCTCGGCCGAGATGTTGCCCACCGCCTCGGTGCGCTCCCGGAAGATGGGCTGCCCCGTCAGCAGCTCGTCGTACTCGTAGGTGCGGGCGAGGATGGTCTCGCAGATGATCTCGATGTCGTCCTGCCAGCCGTCGGGCAGGTCGGCCGCCACGCCGCCGGGTCGGATGAAGTTGTGGTTCATGCGGAGGCCCGTCGTCTTCTCGAAGAAGGTGAGGACCATCTCACGCTCGCGGAAGCCGTAGATCATCATGGACGTCGAGCCGAGGTCCATGCCGTTGGTGGCCATCCACATGAGGTGCGACGACACGCGGTTGAGCTCGGCCATGAGCATGCGGATCCAGGTGGCACGCGGCGGCATGTCCACGCCGAGCAGGGCCTCGGTGGCCAGCGAGAAGACCAGTTCGTTGTGCAGCGGCGAGAGGTAGTCCATGCGGGTCACGTTGGTGGATCCCTGGGTGTAGGTGAGCTCCTCCCCCGTCTTCTCCATGCCCGTGTGCAGGTAGCCGATGATCGGCTTGGTGCGCAGCACCGTCTCCCCGTCGAGCTCGAGCATGAGCCGCAGCACGCCGTGCGTCGAGGGGTGCTGGGGGCCCATGTTGATGATCATCGTCTGGTCGTCGCGGCGCTCGATGTCGATGTCACCGGGGTCCACGAAGCCGCCTTCGGGCAGGCGCAGCACGGCACCCACCTCGCTGCGCAGCTCGCCGGCGGTCGTCGTGCCGCGGGGCGCCAGCTCTTGCGCGCCCTCCGAGGTCTCGGCCACGAAGCCCTGCTCCTCGGCGCGCCGGTGCTCCCCCTCGGTCGCCTCGAGCCCGAGCTCCTCGTCGGCGTCGTCGGCCGGGACGGCGCTGTCCTGCTCGCTCCCCTGCTCGTGCTCGGTCATCGTGGCCCGGGAGCTTCCTTGAACTGCACCGGCACCCGCCCCACGCCGTAGTCCTTGCGGAGCGGGTGTCCCTCCCAGTCCTCGGGCATGAGGATGCGCGTCATGTCCGGGTGGCCCGAAAAGACGATGCCCACCATGTCGAAGACCTCACGCTCCATGGCGTCGGTCCCGGGGTAGACGTCGACGAGGCTGTCGACCGTCGGATCGGACTCGGGGACCTGCACCCGGACGCGCACGCGCTGGCGCATGGACAGCGACAGCAGGTTGACGACCACCTCGAAGCGCTCCGGCGTCACGCCGTCGGGCAGCGAGCGACCCGGGTGGGTGAGGTAGTCGACCCCGCAGACGTCCGCGCACGTCTCGAACCCGGCGTCGCGGAAGGCCGCCACCATCGCCTTGTAGGTGTCGCGGTGGGGGAAGGCGAGCTGGTCGACCAGGTGGTCGGGCAGGCGCGGCACCTCGGGCAGGACGCCCGCAGGCGTCGCCGCCGGGGCGGTCGAAACGGTCTCGCTCACCGCGGCGTGGCCACCCGCACCGCGTCGGGCACCGTGGGCACCCAGCCGCCGGTCGCCTGCTCGCCGGGCGGAACCGAGGATCCGGGACGGCGCGTGATCTCGCCGGTGCGGATCTTCTCGTGCAGGGTCAGGATGGCGTGCAGCAGCGTCTCGGGCGAGGGCGGGCAGCCGGGGGCGTACACGTCGACCGGCACGATCTGGTCGACCCCCTGCACGATGGCGTAGTTGTTGAACATCCCGCCCGTCGAGGCGCACACGCCCATGGAGATGACCCACTTGGGCTCCATCATCTGGTCGTAGACCTGGCGCAGGACCGGCGCCATCTTCTGGGAGACCCGGCCCGCCACGATCATCAGGTCCGCCTGGCGCGGCGAAGCCCGGAACACCTCCATGCCGAGACGGCTGATGTCGTAGTCGGCGGCGCCGACCGACATCATCTCGATGGCGCAGCAGGCGAGCCCGAAGGTGGCCGGCCACACGCTGTTGCGCCGGGCCCACTTGACGAGGTCCTCGATCCGGCCGGTCAGGAAGTTGTGCTGGAGGTCCTCGAACCCCATCCGTCAGGCCGCCTCACCGGGGGTCGGGCGCGCCGCGCTGATGCGCGTGATGGTCGACTCCGAGGTGCGGCTCGGCATGCCCGGCTGCAGCGTCTTGGGCGGGCCCCAGGTCAGGGCGCCGTTGGAGATCAGGTACAGGAACGACACGAAGACAACGGCGGCGAACACGATGACCTCGATGAGGCCGAACGTCGCGATCTGCTTGAACACGACCGCCCAGGGGTACAGGAACACGATCTCGATGTCGAAGATGATGAAGATCATGGAGACCAGGTAGAAGCGCACCGGGAAACGCTGCGGCGGCTCCAGGTTGGGCACGATGCCGCACTCGTAGGGCGCGAGCTTGGCCACCGTCGGCTTCTTCCTCGGCGCGAGCATCGCCGAAGACATGAGCGAGAAGACGGTGAAGGCGAGGCCGAGCAGCCCCAGGATGAGGATCGGGAGGTACTGGTCCACTGCCTTCCGTTTCTACCATGCGACCCCTTCGCCAGGCACATCCGGAGCGCTGGTCAGAGGCCCCCGCAGCGGACCTACGATGCCCTCGTGACGGCACCCGACGAGACCCCCCCGGCCGGCGCCCCGAAGAAGGCGCAACGGACGGCGAAGGCCCCGGCGAAGAAGCAGGCGGCGGCCAAGAAGGCGGCGGCTCCGGCCGAGAAGGCCGCCCCGGCCAAGAGGGCGACGGCCGAAGAAGACGGCGCTCCGGCCAAGAGGGCGCCGGCGACGGCCAAGAAGACGGCCGCTCCGGCCAAGAGGGCGCCGGCGACGGCGAAGAAGACGGCGGCTCCGGCCACGAAGGCCCCCGCTGCTGCGGCCTCGAGGCCACGGGCGGCGGAGCACGTCTACGACGTCGTGGTCGTCGGTGCCGGGCCCGCCGGGTCGTCGTGCGGGTTCTGGCTGGCCGATGCCGGCTGGGACGTGGTGGTCGTGGAGAAGAAGGTGTTCCCGCGGGAGAAGACGTGCGGCGACGGGCTGACGCCGCGGGCCGTGCGCCAGCTGGCC
This sequence comes from uncultured Acidimicrobiaceae bacterium, assembly GCA_963730395.1. Lineage (GTDB taxonomy): Bacteria > Actinomycetota > Acidimicrobiia > Acidimicrobiales > RAAP-2 > Bog-473. The sequence goes on from CAVSSK010000009.1 coordinate 69,332, forward strand.
GACATGGGGCTCGAGGACGCCCTGGCCGGCTCGCACCGCTACACCGGGCTGCGGGCCTTCGGCTTCGGCCACTCCATGGAGATGCAGTGGCCCGAGCACCCCAACTTCCCCGACTACGGCTACACGATCACACGGCACGACCTCGACGGGCTGGTGGCCGGCCGGGCGGCCGGGTCCGGGGCGACCCTCCTGCAGGGCACCGAGGTGATGGCCCCGATTTTCGACGAGGGCGCCGAGCCGAGCGGACCGCTCCCCACGCTGGCCGGCGTGACGGTCAGGGAGAAGGGCGCGGACGAGCACCCGCGCCGTCAGGGCCCGCTACGTCGTGGTGGCCGACGGCTCGAACTCCCGGCTGGGCCGGATGCTCGGGACCGCCAGGCGGCGCGACCTGCCGATGGGCATGGCCCTGCGGGGCTACTACCGCTCGGATCGCCACGACGACCCCTTCATCGAGTCCCACCTCGATATCCGCGACCCGGACGGCAACGTCGTGCCCGGCTACGGATGGATCTTCCCGATGGGCGACGGCCGGGTGAACGTCGGCGTCGGCCTCCTGTCGACCGAGCAGCGCTGGAAGGGCATCAACACGTCCAACCTCATGGACACCTTCGTCGGCTACGCCCCGCGTCGTGGGGCCTGAGCCCGGAGACGTGCCTCGGACCGCCGACCGGCGGGAAGCTCCCGATGGGGCTCTCGGTCGGGCCGCGCGCCGGCGGCAACGTGCTGATTGCCGGCGACGCCGGCGGCGCCATCAACCCGTTCAACGGGGAAGGGATCGCCTACGCCTACGAGACCGGGCGCCTGGCGGCGGCTGCGCTCGGCCATGCGTTGAGCGGTGAGGGGGCGCAGGCACTGGCTGACTACGACCGCGAGCTGACCGCCGCGTACGGGCCGTACTACAAGGTGGCGCGGGCGTTCGTCCACCTCATCGCGCACCCCGAGGCGATGCGGCTCTGTGTCAGCCTCGGCATGCGCTCGGAGCTGCTCATGACCACGCTGCTGCGCATCATGGCCAACCTGATGCGCCCCGACGCCGCCGGCCCCGCCGAGCTCGGCTTCCGGGCCATGGAGCTGGTGTCGCGCCTCCTCCCGGACCTCGAGGACGTCGAGAGCCCGGCCGCCTGATCGGCGACCAGCTCCGGCCGGCTCAGGCGAACAGCCGCACCGAGCCGCCGGCCACCCGGGCCAACCACGCCGCCTCGTCGCCGTCGAAACCCTCGGCCAACCGGGCGCCCGCAGCAACGCGGACCCACGCGTCGAGCGTGTCGTCGTCGAGCCCCAGGGCGGCCACCTCGACCCGGCGGACGGCGCACATGAAGCTGACCACGGGCTCGCTCGTCCCGAGTCCCCGCAGGAGCAGCGTGCGGGCCAGGTCGGCCGCAGGCGGCCCCGCGGCGACGGTGAGCCAGTCGATCACGACCCAGCCCCCCGGGCCCACGAGGACGTTGTCGGGGTGGAAGTCGTAGTGACAGACCCCATGAGAGCCGTCGTCGAGCGCCGCGAGCAGGCCGAGCAATTCTTGGCGAAGCCCCACGTCGGCCACGGCGGACTCGATCTCGCCCCGGAGGCGGGGCACCAGTGCGGGCAGGCCCCCGACCCCCATGGCGGTGAAGCGCAGCTGGAGCGCGGCGAAGCGCTCGGCCAGCGGCTCGGCCGCCCCCACGTCCGAGGCGAGCAGCACCTGCGTGAGCGAGGGCCCCGCGACGCGGTCGAGGACCAGGCCGCTGCGCCCCTCGACGGTGACGGTCCCGTGCGGCCGCGCCACCGGCACACCCGCGTCGGCCAAGCCCGAGAGCACGGTGCCCTCGAACTCCGAGAGGCCGTTCCACTCGGGGCGGTCGAGCTTGAGCACCTGGCCCTCGCCATAGGCGAAGACCTCGGCGGTGCGCCCCTCGGCCAGCCGCTCCATCGTCACGGCGACAGCCGGGCGCGGACCGCAGCCGCCTCCTTCTCCAGCTGCGTGGGCTCCATTGCGGGGGTGCTCTCGACGTGGAAGGCCTCCGTCTCGAGGGGGAGACCGGCCCGGGCGTCGTCGTGCGGGCGCGGCACCAGGTGCACGTGGAGGTGCGGCACACCGTTGCCCAGGCTGAGCCAGTTCATCTTGGCCGGCTGGTACTCCTCCTCCACCGCACGAGCGACGCGGGCCACGTCCGACCAGAACCCGGCCGTCTCCTCGGGCGACAGCTCAGAGGGTTCGGCGACATGGCGGCCCGTCCAGATGACAAAGGCATACCCGGGCCGCACGGGATAGCGCCCGATGTAGCCGTCGGCCCACCTGCCCGAGAACACCCGCAGGCCATGCGGCGTCTCGTCTGCACCGCCGCCGCACATCGGGCACCCCTCGCCCCGCGCACGCGCGGCAAACTCGGCGGGCCATCGGTGCTCGGGCATCGCCTCCAGTCTGCCAACGACAACGCTGCTTGGGTCGTGACGCGGTGCGCGCACTCCTAACCTGGGGCTCTTGCGGATGCCCCTGCCCGCCCGTCGCCGGGCCACTCCCCTCGTCGCGATCGGTCTCCTTGCTGCGTCGCTCCTGTCCTTCGCCTCTGTCGCCCTGCCCGCCCCGACCCGCGCCGCTGCGGCCTCGCCGGTCCCCGGGACGCGCGCCGTCGAGCTGGCCGCCACCGCGGACGGTGGTGGCTACTGGGTCGCGTCGTCGACCGGAGCCGTCTACCCGTTCGGCGACGCGCACTCCTACGGGAGCATGAGCGGGCGGGCCCTCAACGCTCCGATCGTCGGGCTGGCCGCGACGCCCACGGGAAGCGGCTACTGGCTCGTCGCCTCCGACGGCGGCATCTTCAACTTCGGGGACGCCGGCTACTTCGGCTCCACCGGTGCCCAGCGGCTCAACGCGCCCATCGTCGGCATGGCGGCCACGCCCTCGGGCCACGGCTACTGGCTCGTCGCCTCCGACGGCGGCGTCTTCAGCTACGGCGACGCATCGTTTCGGGGCTCGACCGGCTCCATGCGCCTCAACCAGCCGGTGGTCGGCCTGGCTGCCACCCCGTCGGGCAACGGCTACTGGCTCGTCGCCTCCGACGGCGGCGTCTTCAGCTACGGCGACGCATCGTTCCGGGGCTCGACCGGCTCCATGCGCCTCAACCAGCCGGTGGTCGGCCTGGCTGCCACCCCGTCGGGCAACGGCTACTGGCTCGTCGCCTCCGACGGCGGCATCTTCAGCTACGGCGACGCGCGCTTCTGGGGCTCGACCGGCAGCATCCGGCTCAATCAACCCATCGTCGGCATGGCAGCTGCGCCCGGGGCGGGGGGCTACTGGCTGGTGGCGGCGGACGGCGGCGTGTTCACGTTCGGCGCCGCCAGCTTCGACGGGTCCGCCACCGCTGACATCTCCCCGCTCCTGGTCGACCAGCTGTCGTCGACTGGTGGCGCGCAGCAGGTGATCGTCGTCGACGCGCCGGACCCCGCCAGCACGACGGCCACCCTGACTGCCTACGAGAACGACGGCAGCGGCTGGTTCACCGTCTTCGGCCCCCTGCCCGCCGTCGACGGCGTGCACGGTTGGCTGCCCGGCGGGAGCCGGACCGAAGGGGACGGCACGACGCCCGAGGGCATGTATTCCATCGGGCCCACCATGTACGGGACCCAACCCGATCCGGGCACGCAGTTCGCATACCACCCGCTGGTCTGCGGCGACTGGTGGGACGAGGACCCGTCCAGCCCGACCTACAACACCTTCCAGCACGTCGCCTGCGGGACGTCCCCTCCGTTCGGCGGCGACTCCGAGGCGCTGTGGACCGAGGGCAACGCCTACCCGTCCTTCGCCGTGATCGACTACAACACGCCGGCGGCCGGTCCCTTCGGGTCCGCGATCTTCCTCCACGCCGACACCGGCGCGCCGACCCAGGGCTGCGTCTCCCTCTCCCTCCCGGACCTCGACGCCGTGCTGCGGTGGCTGAACCCGGCGCAGCGCCCCGTCATCGTCATGGGGCCCGACGCCGTCATCCGGTCGTTCTGAGCCTGCCTTCGAGCGGCACCGACCTGTCCGGGACTCAGCGGGCCACCTCGGCCGCCGCCTCGGCGGCCGCCTCGACGACCCGGGCCAGCACCGCCTCGCCGTGGGCCATCCCGGGGAACATCACCTCGTACGGCCCCGGGGCGAGCGCCACGCCCCGGCGCAGCATGGCGTGGAAGAAGCGGCCGTAGGCGCCGTTGCCCGCCAGGGCGCGCGCACTCTCGTAGTCCGACGGCGGCCCGATCGGCCCGGCTCCCGCCGGCGCGACGAACAGCCCGACCAGCGGCCCGACGGCCGGCGCCGTGACGGACAGGCCGCCCGTCGCCACCGCGGCCTCGAGATCCTTGGCGAACAACGCCGCCCGCGCCGCCAGCGCCTCGTAGTCCGCTGCTCCGACGTGGCCCAGCACGGCCAGGCCCGCCGCCGTCGCCAGCGGGTTCCCCGAGAGCGTGCCGGCCTGGTACACGGGGCCCGACGGGGCCAGCTCCGCCATCAGGTCGCGGCGTCCGCCGAAGGCGCCCACGGGCAGCCCGCCACCGATGACCTTGCCGAAGCACCACAGGTCGGGGGTCACGCCGGACCAGCCGGTGGCGCCGTCGGTCCCGAGGCGGAAGCCGGTGATCACCTCGTCGAAGATCAGCAGGGCACCGGCGGCGTCGCAGGCGGCACGCAACCCCGCCAGGAACCCCGGCACCGGCGTCACCAGGTTCATGTTCGCCGCCACCGGCTCGACGATCACGCAGGCCACCCGCTCGTCGAGGTCGGGCACGGCGTTGTAGGGCACCACCTCGGTGTCCGCCACGGCGCCGGCCGACACGCCGACCGAGCCGGGCAACCCGAGCATGGCCACCCCGCTGCCCCCGCCGGCCAGCAGCCCGTCGGAGTGCCCGTGGTAGCACCCGTCGAACTTGACCACCCGGTCGCGTCCGCGTCACGCCGCGGGCGAGCCGCACCGCGCTCATGGCGGCCTCGGTGCCCGAGGAGACCAGCCGCACCTGCTCACACCCGGGCACCCGCTCGCAGATGGCCTCGGCCAGGAGGACCTCGCCCGGGGTCGGCGCGCCGAACGTCGTGCCCCGTGCGGCCGCCGCAGCGACGGCCTCGGTCACGACGGGGTGCGCATGACCGAGCAGGACCGCGCCGTAGGACTGGACGAGGTCGATGTAGCGCGTCCCCTCGGCGTCGACGACGTAGGGGCCCTCGCCCGAGACGACCGTGTAGGGCGTGCCGCCGACCGAGGCGAACGAGCGCACCGGCGAGTCCACGCCGCCCGGGATCACGCGTTGGGCGCGGGCGAACCACTCGGCGTTCGACGTCGGCAGGTCCGGCTCAGCCACCCAGCGCCTCGGCCACCTCGGCGGCGAAGTAGGTCAGGATGAAGTCGGCCCCGGCCCGCTTCAGCACGGTGAGCTGCTCGAGGGCCACGGCGGGCCCGTCGATCCACCCCGCCGCCGCCGCGGCCTTCACCATCGAGTACTCACCGCTCACGTGGTAGGCGGCGAGCGGGACGCGCACGACGCTGCGGGCGGCGGCCAGCACGTCGAGGGAGGTCATGGCGGGCTTGACCATGACCATGTCGGCGCCCTCGGCGAGGTCCTGCTCGATCTCGGCCAGGGCCTCCCGCCCGTTGCGCGGGTCCTGCTGGTAGGCCCGGCGGTCCCCGCCCCCGGCGATGGTCACGTCGACGGCGTCGCGAAACGGACCGTAGAGGGCCGACGCGTACTTGGCGGCGTAGGCCAGCACGGCGACCTGCTCGTGGCCGCCGCCGTCGAGGGCGGCCCGGATGGCGGCCACCTGGCCGTCCATCATGCCGCTCGGTGCCACGACGTCCGCCCCCGCCACGGCCTGCGCCAGGGCGATGCGCTGGTACAGCTCGAGCGTCTCGTCGTTGAGCACGTCCCCGGAGGGTCCGAGGACGCCGCAGTGACCGTGGTCGGTGTACTCGTCGAGGCAGAGGTCCGCCATCACGACGAGCTCGTCGCCGACGGCATGGCGCACGGCGCGCAGAGCCCGCTGCACCACGCCCTCAGGGTCCCAGGCCCCGCTCCCCCGGGCGTCCTTGTGCGCCGGGACTCCGAAGAGGATCAGTCCGGGGATCCCCAGCGAGACGAGCCGCTTGGCCTCGGGCACCAGCGAGTCGACGGTGTGCTGCACCTGCCCCGGCATGGACGCGATGGGGGTCGGCTCCTCGGTCCCCTCCCGCACGAAGAGGGGTGCGACGAGGTCGTCCACCCCGAGGCGGGCCTCTGCGACGAGGCGCCGGAGGGCCGGGGTGCGGCGGAGCCGGCGGAGCCGGCGGTCCGGGACGTGACCCGTGGGGGGCGTGGTGGGGGTGGCCGGGGCCATCGCCTCCCAGCCTACGAGGCGGTGCCGGCACCGTCGCCGAAGTGGTCGATCAGCTCCGCCACGATGCCCTCGGCGGACGAGCCCCAGGCCTCGTGCACGCCGGCCAGGCCGGCCGACCGGGCGGCCGCGGCCGTCGTCGGGCCGATGCAGACGACGTGCGGTGGCGCCGACACCGGTTCGCCGGTCGCCGTGCGCAGGGCCACGAAGGCCGCCACCGACGAGGTCGCGGCGAAGGACACCGCGTCGGCCGTCGCCACGCGGGCCAGCAGCTCGGGCTCGGGGGCGGACCGGGCCACGGTGCGGTAGGCCTCCACGCGCCGGACGTCCCAGCCCTTGTCCGCCAGGCCCTCGGCGATCGTGTCCGGCGCGATGTCGGCGCAAGGGAACAGGATGCGTCGGCCCGCGCCATCGCCCTCTGCCCCGTTCTCGGCGTCGGGGAACGCCTCGACCAGGCCGCGCGCACTGTGCTCGGCGGGCACCAGGTCCGGCTCCACGCCCGCCATCCGCAGCGCGTCGGCGGTGGCCGGCCCCACGGCGGCGACCAGCACCGGGCCCGAGCGCGCGTGCGTCACGCAGCTCGGCCATGAACCGTCCGACGGCGTTGGCCGAGGTCAGCACGACCCAGCGGTGGTCCCGCACCGCGGTGGCGGCTTCCGCCAACGCGACCCCGCCGTCGGAGGGGTCGACCTGGCGGGTCAGTGGGAGCTCGAGTGCCGACGCCCCCGCCCGCTCGAGGGCATCGACCAGGCCCCGGGCGCGGGGGCCCGAGCGGGTCACCACCACCGTCCGGCCTGCCAGCGGTCCCGACTCGACGGCCGCCGAGCGCGACGCCATGCCCAGCGCCGCGACCGGGCCGACGACGATGACGGCGGGCGCCCCCAGCTCGACGTCCGCCAGCCCCGCCAGCGTGGTGCGCGCCACGCGCTCGGCCGGCGTCGTCCCTCGCTCGACCACCGCGACGGGAGTGGCGGGCGACCGGCCGCCCCGCACGAGCGCCGCCGCGATGGCGCCCCGAGTCGTCATGCCCATCAGGATCACGAGCGTCCCCCCGGCCCGGGCCAGCGCCTCCCAGTCGGGGCCGCCGTCGGGGCCTGGCTCGCCGACGCGGCCCGTCACCACCGTGACCGACGAAGCCAGGCCGCGCTGGGTCACCGGGATGCCGGCCGAGGCCGGGACGCCGAAGGCGGAGGAGACTCCCGGGACCACCTCCCAGGGGATGCCCGCCCGGGCCAGCACCTCGATCTCCTCGCCGCCGCGACCGAAGAGGAACGGGTCGCCGCCCTTGAGCCGGACGACCACCGCGGCCCGGCGGCCGTGCTCGACGAGGAGGCGGTCGATCTCCTCCTGGCGGGCGGCGCCGCCCTCGGGCGCGTCGGGATCCTTGCCGACGTCGATCAGCGTCGCGCTCGGGGGCACCAGGTCGAGGACGGCCGGGCTGACGAGCCGGTCGTGCAGCACGACGTCGGCTCGCGCCAGCAGCTTGGCGCCGCGGCGGGTCAGCAGCCCGGGGTCGCCGGGGCCGGCACCGACCAGGTAGACGGTCACGGCGCGACGCCCGTGAAGGCGGCGGCCTCGCCGCCGAAGCCGTCGATGGCCGCCCCGCCGCCCGCCAGCAGCGCCCGGGCCAGCTCGGTGCCCACGGCGACGGGGTCGACGCCCAGGCGCGTCATGCGGATCACGGTGCGCCCGTCGCCGCTGGCCACCAGCCCCGACACCCGCAGGGCCGCCGCACCGCCGGCCTCGGCACCGGGACCGCCCGAGCCGTCGCCCGCCTCCTCGGCGAAGGCGCCGACCGGCACGGTGCAGCTCCCCCCAGCGCGGCCAGCACCGCCCGCTCGGCCACGAGGGCACGGTGGCTCGGCCCGTGGTCGACGGCGCGCAGCAGCACGCGGGTCGCCCCGTCGTCGGCCCGGCACTGCACGGCGATGGCGCCCTGCCCCGCCTGAGGCAGCACGTCCATCGGGTCGAGCACGTCGCGCAGGCGGTCCATCCAGCCGAGACGCTCCATGGCGGCGACGGCGACCACGACGGCGGAGACCTCCTCCCCCTCGCCGAGCGCCACCCGCCGGGCCATGTTGCCCCGCAGCTGGGTGAAGACGAGGTCGGGCCGCAGGTAGGCCAGCTGGGCCCGGCGCCGGGCGGAGCCCGTCGCCACGAGGGCGCCGGCGGGCAGGCCGGCCAGCGTGCAGCCGACGAGGCCGTCGCGGGGGTCGGCCCGCGGGGGCACCGCCGCGAGGACGAAGTGCTGGCTCATGACCGAGGGCATGTCCTTGGCCGAGTGCACCGCGGCGTCGGCCCGCCCGTCGGCCACCGCAGCCTCGACCTCGGTGACGAACACCCCCTGGCCGCCGATCTGGTCGAGCGGCGCCGACGTGTCCTGGTCACCGCGCGTGCGCACGACGACGGGCTCGACGTCGAGGTCGGGGTCGGACCGGCGCAGGAGCTCGGCGACCATCTCCGTCTGGCGCAGGGCCAGCGGTGAGCCGCGGGTGGCCAGGCGGACGGTTCCCATGGCCGCGACTATCCCATGCCGCGATTACAGGTCGAAGAGGATGCGCAGCGCCTCGACGAGCCGCTCGCCGCGGGGTGTCCCGGCGGTCTCCTTCAAGAGCATCGTCGGCTCGTGGAGCATCTTGGCCAACGCCGCCCGCGTCGCCGCGTCCACGTGCTCCCACTCCTCCTCGCTCAGGTCGGCCAGCTGGGCCCGGTGCCGCTCCAGCTCGGCCACGCGCAGCGACTCGGCGCGCGCCCGCAACGACGCGATCACCGGCGCCGCGCCGCGCTGCCGGCTGGCGGTGCGGAAGCGCTCCACCTCGGTGGCGACGATGCCCCGCGCCGCCACCGACTCCTCCGCCCGGTCGCCGAGCGCACGGGCCACCGAGGCGCTCAGCGTGTCCATGTCGAGCAGCGTGATGCCCGCCAGCGCGGCCACGGCCGGGTCGACGTTGCGCGGCACGCCGAGGTCGATGACGAGCAGCGGCCCGGTCACTGCCGCGAAGGCCGACGCCGCCAGGACGTGGGACTCCGCCGCCACGGCGGAGAGCACGACGTCGGCGTCCGCCAGCTCGGCGGCGACGCGCTCGAGCGGCACCGCCCGCATCTCGAAGGCGGCGCCCTCGGACTCGCGCACGAGGTCGCGGGCGCGGCGGGAGGAGCGGTTGGCGACCACGACACGAGAGGGCGCGTCGGCCGGCGCGATGTCGGAGAGGGCGCGGCACACGCCGAGGCCCATGTCGCCGGCGCCGACCACGACCACACGTGCGCCGCGCAGTCCGGCCCCGTCCTGGCCGCGGGCGACCGTCACCGCGGCGTAGGCGAACGAGGTGGTGCCCTTGGAGATGCCCGTCTCGGTGCGGACCCGCTTGCCCGTCTGCAGCGCGTGCCGGAAGAGCGCCGAGAGAACCGGCCCCGACGTGCCCTCCTCGTGGGACCGCTCGAAGGCGCGCCGGACCTGACCCACGACCTCGGTCTCCCCGGTCACCACGGACTCGAGGCCCGACGTCACCGAGAACAGGTGCGAGGTCACGTCGTCGTCGAAGCGGATGGTGGCGTGCGAGGAGAGCTCCTCGACGGAGATCCCCGACTGCTCGGAGAGGACGTCGTAGATCTCGGCGACGGCGTCGTGGAAGCGGTCCACCACCGCGTAGACCTCGGTGCGCAGGCAGGTCGAGAGGACCACGGTCTCCTGGACGTTGCGGCAGTGGCTGAGCGCGCTCAGCGCCTTGTGCAGGTCGCCGTCGGCCACGGCGACGGCTTCCAGCAATGGCAGTGGGGCCTGCGTGTGCTGGAGCCCTACGACGACGACGGACACTCGGTTCCCTCCTGGGTCGGCTCACAATTGTGCCGGTCCCACCCCCCAGCCTGCCAGTCAGCGGACGGGGCCGGGCACCCGGCTCCCGCTCAGTCCAGGTCTGGACCCTGGGCGAGGCCCACCGAGCGGATCAGCGGGCCTCGCTCACCCCCGTTGGCCCCGGTGCGCCCGAACTCGTCCTGACGGGCCCGGTAGAAGCCGAGGACCTGCAGCTCGATCGACAGGTCGACGTAGCGCAGGTGCACCGTGGGCGGGACGTCGAGCACGCGCGGCGCGAAGTTGAGCAGCGAGGTCACCCCCGCCCGCACCAGCAGGTCGGCCACCCCCTGGGCGGCCCAGCCCGGCGTGGTGATCACGCCGATGTCGGGGCACTCGGCGGCGCGCAGCGTGGCGAGGTCGTCCATGTGGCGCACCCTGATGCCGCGGATCTCCTCGCCCACCACCGCCGGGTCGACGTCGAAGAGCGAGGTCACCGCACAGCCCCGCGAGGCGAACCCGGCCGAGTTGGTGAGGGCCCGTCCCAGGTTCCCGATGCCGACGATGGCCACGGACCAGTTCGCGTCGACCCCGAGGGCGCGGTCGATCTGCGAGATGAGGAACTCGGGGTCGTAGCCCGAGCCCCGGGTGCCGAACGAGCCCAGCAGCGAGAGGTCCTTGCGCACCTTCGCCGCGTTGAGGCGCGCCAGCTCGGCCAGCTGCTCCGAGGACACCGTCGTGGCACCGGCGCGGACCAGCTCGGCCAGGATGCGCTGGTACACGGGCAGGCGCAGCACCGTCGCCTCGGGGATCCGCTTCGCCGGCACCGACGTCGCCCCCGCTGTGTCCGGCGCGGCAGACCGCGCTGGCTTGGCCTGCTCGTCGCTCACCACGTCGGATGGTACCGAGGACACTCCCGGCGGCACCAAACCGCAGGCGGCCTGGCGGCGTGCTCACCAGGCGAGGATGAGGAGCTCGCCGGCGGCCACGTTGAGCCAGCTGGCCGCCGAGGCCTCGCCCGCCACCACGGCCAAATGCCCGTTGGCGTCGACCAGCAGGCCGAACTCTCCCTGCTTGAGGTCGCCGAAGGCATCCACGCAGCGCAGCGCGACCCCGTCGGGGACGAGCGAGTGCGGCAGCCCGTCGAGGTACTCGCGCCCCGACTCGATGCGGGCCGCCAGCTCGATGCTGCCCACGAGCGGGATCCCGGCGATGCGCGCGTCCGCCACAGTGGCCGCCAGCTGCAGGTTGCCGAAGTGGTCCACCCAGGTGACCTCGGCGCGCAGACAGGTGCGGCCGTCGTGCAGCCGTCCCTGCTCGACCACGCCCCCGACGAGGCGGACCAGCGAATCCGGCGTCCACCGGCTCCCCGAGCTCCTCGGGAGCCGCCCCCGTGCACAGCGCCGCCACCACGGGCGCGAACAGGTCGCGCCCGTCGAAGGTGCTGCCCTGGTCCCCCGCCGGCTGCTCCCGGTGCAGCTCCACCACGCGGGTCACGGGCGCCTCGCCGGCGGCCTCGGCCGCCGCCACCAGCAGCCCGTTGTCGGGTCCGACGAAGTACAGCGTCCCGCCGGCCGGCAGCGGCACCGTCAGGCAGATGGCGCGCCGAGCCGTGCCGACCCCGGGGTCGACGACGCCGAGCACCACGCCGGGGCCGAGGTGCGGCACCGCGCGCACCAGGGTGTGGCTCCCGGCCCGCACGTCGAAGGGCGGCACGTGGTGGGTCAGGTCGATGACCGTCGTCCCGGGGCGCGTCGGGCGATCACGGCGTGGACCACGCCCGCGAACTCGTCCTGCGTCCCGAAGTCGGAGAGGAAGAAGACCGTGCGGGCGGGTTTGTCCGGCATGGGCACGGGCTCTCAGCGCGACAGGTTGCGCGAGCGTTCCACCGCCGCGGCGACCGCCTCCATGAAGGCCGAGCGCACCGCCCTCGCCTCGAGCGCCCGGATGCCCGCCGCGGTCGTGCCCGCCGGCGACGTGACCATGGCGCGCAGCGCCTCGGGCTCGCTGCCGGTCTCCTTGAGGAGGGCGGCCGAGCCGGCCATCGTCTCGACCACCAGGGTCCGGCTGACCTCGCGGGTCAGGCCCATCTGCACGCCCGCCTCCACGAGCGCCTCGGCCACGAGGAAGAGGTAGGCCGGGCCCGACCCCGAGAGCCCGGTCACCGCGTCGAGCAGGCGCTCGGGCAGACGGACGACCGTGCCCACGGCGGACAGCACATCCTCGGCCCAGGCCAGGTCGCGCGATGTCGCGAAGGACCCGCCCGAGATGGCAGTCACCCCCGCCCCGACCAGGGCCGGCGTGTTGGGCATGGCCCGCACGACGGCGGGCTCCCCGCCCAGCGCGGCCTCCAGCCGCGCCGACGGCATGCCGGCCACGATGGAGAGCACCCGGGTCACCCCCGTGACGCCGAGGGCGCGGCAGGCCCCCTCCGCCACGTCGGGCTTCACCGCCAGCACCGCGCCGGACAGCCGCTCGCCCGCGTCGGCGAGCAGACCCGCCTCGGGCGCGGACACCACACGCAGCCCGGCGTGCTCGGCCGCCAGCTCGTCGCGGCGCTCGGCCACGGGCTCGACGACCGTCACGTCGCCGACGCCGGCCCACCCCGAGCGCAGCAGACCGCCCAGCAGGGCGCCGCCCATCTTTCCGCCACCGACGATGAGCAGGCTCGACACGCGCGCGACGATACCGAGCGCAGCACGGGGCTGCCGCCAAAACGGGGTCGCCGCACCGGCACCGGCACCGGCCCGTCGAACGATGAGTGCTCTCGTTCATGCTCTGGGAAGTCGTGCCCGGCTCTACGGAGCGCCGCCGCCCGGCGCTAGGCGCGGCGGGGGCGGCGGCGGTAGGTCGAGGGGTGGGCCATCGTCATGGCCGTCGGAAAGTGCTCGTCGGTGTAGAGCACCGACGAGCCGGCGATGCGGTCCAGCTCGTCGTCGTCGACGAGCCGCGCCGGCACCATGCCCACCAGGTAGACCGCGTCCTCGGGCCCGAGCGCGAACCACATGCCGAAGAGGTGGGCGTTGCGGCGCAGGAGGTAGGTGTAGACGTCGGCGTGGTTGGTCTCGGGCGCCGGCATGAACTGGGCCTCGTGGTGCAGCGTGCGCTGGCGCAGCGTCAGCCACACCGTGATGAAGTCCTTCTCCTCGCCTGCGAAGCGCAGGTACCAGCGGTACGACGCCGTGCGGTCGGTGACCTCCTGGCGCTCGGCCGCCACCAAGAAGCCGCCGGCGGCCAGCTCGCGCTCGGCCCAGGCGTCGATGCGCGCCACGGCGGCCGCCATCTCGTCGTCGGCGGGGAGATCGACGATCGGCACCGCTCAGGCCCTTCCTTCGTGCTCCGCGCCGGGCGCGCTCAGCTGCACTCGACGAGGCGGCCGGAGGCCAGCTCGTCGTGCAACTCCACCAGCGCGGCGGCGGCGGCACGCCAGGTGTAGCGGCGGGCCCGCAGCACCGAGGCGGTGCTGAAGCGCTCGGCCGCCAGCGGCTCGTCGAAGACCCTGCGCACGGCGTCGGCGTAGGCGCGCGGGTCGGGGTCCTCGACCAGGAAGCCCGTGTGGCCGTGGTCGACCAGCGTCGTCAGCCCGCCGACGGCGGAGGCCACGACCGGCGTCCCGCAGGCGGCCGCCTCCAGCGCGACCAGGCCGAAGGACTCGGAGCGGCTGGGGACGAGGCAGACGTCGGCGGCCCGGTAGTACGACGACAGCAGCTCGTGGGGCTGGGGCTCGATGAAGTGGACGTGCTCACGCACGCCCCGGGCGTCCGCGACGTCGTGGAGCCCCTGCAGCGACTTCTCGCCGTGCGGCCCGCTCGGGCCGCCGACGACCACCAGCCGGTAGGGCTCGCCGCCGCCATCGAGCAGCTCGGCCAGCGTCTCGATCGCCGCGTCGGCGCACTTGAGCGGCTGGATCCGGCCGACGAAGAGCAGCAACCGGCCGTCGAGGGGCAGGCCGAGGGCGCGGCGGGCCTGGGGCCGGTGGCCCGGGCCGAAGAACGCGTGGTCGACGCCGGGGGGCACGATGCGGATGCGCCCGGGATCGCCACCGTAGAGCGACGCGATCTGGTCGGCCTCGACCGTGCACGATGCCAGCACGGCGTCGGAGCAGTCGATGACCGATGCCTCGGCCTCGGCCCGGCGGTGCGGCATGTCCGCCTCGACCTCCTCGGGCATCGACTCGGCCTTCACCCGGTCGAGGGTGTGGAACGTGCACACGAGCGGGAGCTCGAGCTCGTGCTTGATGACGTGGCCCGACAGCCCCGAGAGCCAGTAATTGGCGTGCACCGAGGTGTAGGGCAGCCCGCCGCCCGGGTCGGCGCCGGACCCGGACGCGGCGGTCATGCGCCCGAGCACCCCGGCCGTGAACTCCTCGACCACGCCGGGCAGGGACTCCTTGGCCAGGCACTCGAGGGGGCCCGCCGGCACGTGGTGCACCCGCAGGCCGGGCTCCACGTCGACCACCGCGGGGAGGTCGGGCGACCAGGCCCGGGTGAAGACATCGCAGGTGACGCCGGTGCGGGCCAGTGCCGCGGTCAGCTCGCGCACGTAGACGTTCATGCCGCCACCGTCGCCCGTGCCGGGCTGGGCCAGGGGCGAGGTGTGCAGGGACAGGACGGCGAGCCGGCGCATGGCGGTCAGAGCCTACCGGTGGTCGGGAAAAGGCCTCCGGCATGGAGCCGTGCCCAAGACGGGCGGATCGTCAGGCGGCGGGTTCCGTGCCGGCGGGGGCTCGGGCGGGGGCCGCGGTGGCCTGCGACCCGGCGTGCCCGTGCTCCCGCTCCTCGTCCTCGTGCTCGCGCCGGAAGGAGAGATAGATCCGCACGAGGGCCTGCTTCTGCTCTTCGCTGATCGTCTGGTCGGCCAGGATGGCCCGGGTCAGGTCGGGCGAGCCGACGGGCGCCTCGAGGATGCCGGCCTGGACGTAGAGCGTCTCGGCGGAGATCCGCAGCGCCTTGGCGATCTGCTGGAGGATCTCGGCCGACGGCCGCCGCAGCCCGCGCTCGATCTGGCTCAGATAGGGGTTCGAGATCCCGGCCAGTTCGGACAGCCGCCGGAGGGACAAGCGGGCCGTTCCGCGCTGCTCGCGGATGAAGGACCCGAGGTCGTGCCAACGATCCTTCGGGTCGGTGCTCACTCTTGCAAGCGTACTGCCGCACCGGGCGGTCCGGGGCTCGCCCGGCGGCCTTCCGCCCTGCTCGCATGGTGGTTGGATCCCGGTTGGGTTTCCGCCACCTTCGGGTATGGTCCAGCACACACCCCACGACGACCACGAAGAGGAGACCGCCATGGCCGAGTACAGCCTTCCCGATCTGCCCTACGACTACGCCGCGCTGGAGCCGCACGTGTCGGGCCAGATCATGGAGCTCCACCATGACAAGCACCACGCCGCCTACGTCACCGGCGCCAACCAGACGCTCGAGAAGCTGGCGGGGGCGCGCGACAAGGACGACTTCGGCCCCATCGTCGGCCTCGAGAAGACGCTGGCCTTCCACGTCTCGGGCCACGTCCTGCACTCCATCTTCTGGAAGAACCTGAGCCCCGACGGCGGCGACAAGCCCGACGGCGCTCTGGCCTCCGCCATCGACGAGAACTTCGGCTCCTTCGACAAGTTCAAGGCGCACCTGACCCAGGCCACCTTCACCATCCAGGGCTCGGGCTGGGGGGCGCTGGCCTACGAGCCCCTCGCGGGCCGGCTCATCGTCGAGCAGATCTACGACCACCAGGGCAACGTCGGCAACGGCTCCGTCCCGCTGCTCGTCTTCGACGCCTGGGAGCACGCCTTCTACCTGCAGTACAAGAACGTGAAGGCCGACTTCTTCGCCGCGCTGTGGAACATCGTCAACTGGTCCGACGTGGCGGCCCGGCTCGACGCGGCCCGAGGCCTCAAGATCGCCGGCTGACCGCCGGCGGGCACGAGGGACATCGAGCCGTCCCGTCGCCGAGAGGAGTGGCGATCGACGCCGGTGCCGTCGTCGGCGAACGCCGCGGTCAGCGAAGGCTGAGGTGCTGCTCGCACATGCGACGGGTCGGGTCGGCCTCCAGGTCGGCACCCGTGATCGGGTCACCGCAGGCCTCGCACGATCCGTAGGTGCCGTCGCTCAGGCGCTCCAGGGCCCGGTCGACCCCGTCGAGGACGGCGGCGGACCGAGTGAGCTCGGCCTCGTAGCGCTCCTCCACGGGAGGCAGGGTAGCGCCCGAAACGGGGCTCGGCGTGGTTGCGTCCAGGTTGCACCGGGCCGAAAGCTGTTTAGCGATTGCGGCGCGGGGGCAGATCTACCGCAACCGCTATGCAAAGCCCCACGGTCCCAGGGCGCCCGCCCACCACCGGCCTGCGTCCCGCCATCGCCGCGGGCGCTCGCGCCACGGCGACCGCGCGCCGCTTCCCGGCGACCGCGGCCTCGGTCGGCCAGGCCCGCCGCTTCCTGCTGGACCGGCTGCCTGCGGGGTCCGCCGACGCTGCCGACGCACTGGTGCTCATGCTCTCGGAGCTGGCCACCAACGCCGTTCGCCACGCGGCCACCGAGTACGAGGTGACGGTCCGCGTCAGCGACGACGCAGGCCGCGTCCGCGTCGAGGTCTGCGACGCCGCCGGCGGCTACCCGACCCCCCAGGACCAGGCCGGGGACGCGCCACACGGGCGGGGGCTCCACATCGTGCGGACGCTGGCCGACTCGTGGGGCATCGAGATGCAGCGCGACCGACCGGGCAAGACGGTGTGGTTCTCGTCGACGTTGCCCACCGGGGACGGCCCGCCGCCCGATGCGGGCGACGAACCGGGCCCCCGGACGGTGGGCCCGGACGGGGCGGCGGTGGTGGCGGCACTGCGCCTGCCGGTCCCGCCGCCCGGCGACTCGAAGCCGGGCGAGCCGACCTGGCCGCTGCCCGCCGTACGGGCGGTGCTCGACGGCCTGAGCGAAGCCATCGTCGCAACCGACGAACAGGGCATCATCCACTACGCCAACGTCACCGCCGAGGAGCTCATGGGCTGGCCCCGTGGCTCCCTCATCGGCCGTTCGGCCCTCGACCTGGTACCCGATGCGATGATGGCGCCCTTCGAGGAAGGCTTCGCGAGCTTCGTGCGATCCCAGGCCGACGACCTCGTGGGACGGCGCCTGGAGGCGGTCATCAAGCGCCCCGACGGGTCGGAGGTCCAGACCGAGCTGGTCCTGAGCATGTTCGACCACCCCCTCGCGGGTCGGGTCGTGGCCGGCATCTTCCGCTCCCGTGACGACCGGAGGCTGCAGCGGTGGTCGGAGCTCACGAGCGAGCTGCTCGAGATCCTGGCCGACGCGCCCATCGACGACCCTCCGGCGGAGCGGCTGCTCTCGACGCTCGGGCGGCGCCTCGACTGGGACGTGACCACACTGTGGGCCCTCTCGGCCAACCAGGACCTGGTCTGCCGGCAGGTGTGGACCCGCACGCCGGTCATCGCCCCCGCCTTCGCTCACGAGAAGGCGCTCGACCCGACCAGCGGCAGCGAGGGGCTGCCCCGCTGGGTCGTCGAGCACAGCGAGCCCATCTGGGTCCCCGACCTGATGCGCGACCGGCGCTTCATGACCGACGCACTGGCCAGCGACGGGCTCCAGAGCGCCTACGCCTTCCCCATTCGCTACCGGGGCGCGTGTGTCGGGGTCATCAAGATGCTGAGCCGCGAGCAGCGCGAGCGCGACCCCTCGGTGGTGGAGCTGATGGACGCCGTCGGCGGCCACCTCGGCGAGCTGCTCCACGCGTCCGCGCAGGCCGCCGAGCGCGAGCAGCTGGTGGACGAGCTCCTCGAGGCGCGGCGCCGGAACGAGTTCCTGCTCCTGGCGACCCAGGTCCTCTCCGAGGTCGTCGACTACCGCGACATGGTCGAGCGCCTGGCCCAGGTCTCGGTCCCCGTGATGGCGGACCTGTGCCTCATCGACATCCAAGACGAGGACGGGCACATGCGGCGCATGGCCGCGTGGCACGCCGACCCGAGCAAGCGCAACCTCACCGAGGAGCTCCGGACCCTGTACCAACCCGACCCAGTGGGCACACACCCGATCATGAAGGTCATGCGGACCGGCCGCTCCATGTGGAGCTCGTTCATGGACGACGGGTTCCTGCGGTCGACCAGTCGTGACGCCCGGCACTACGACATCTTGAAGACGCTGGGCTTCACCTCGTACATGACGGTGCCCCTCCGCCTGCACGACCACCAGGTCCTCGGCACGGTCACGCTGGTCTCGGCCGGATCGGGGCGCCGGTTCTCCGAGAAGGACCTCGGCCTGGCCGAGCAGCTGGCCAAGCAGGTCAGCTCCGTCGTCAGCCGGGCCCGCGCCTACGACCGGGAGAGGCGCATCTCCCACGAGCTGCAGCGCAACATGCTGCCCGACGTCATCCCCACCATCGATGGGTGGGACATCGCGGCGCGCTACCGGCCCGCCGCAGTCGGCGTCGAGGTGGGCGGCGACTGGTACGACGTCATCCCCATCTCCGCCCAGCTGGTCGCGCTCGTGGTCGGCGACGTCGAGGGCCACGACCTCGAGGCCGCCAAGATCATGAGCCGGCTCCGCCACACCCTCGGCTTGCTCGTCCTGGAGGAGCAGGCCCCGGGGAAGGCGCTGGAGCGGCTCAACCGGGTCTCGCTCTCGGAAGTGGGCCCACGGCTGGCCACGGCGCTCGTCGGCGTGCTCGACACGTCCAGCGGGGTGATCTCCTTCTCGTCGGCCGGGCACCCGTCGCCGGTACGGATCGAGTCGGGCCTGGCCTTCGAACTGCCCGTGCCGCCCGGGCCCCCGTTGGGCGTCCAGCACTGCAGCTACAAGGACCACGAGTTCCGCCTGGACGAGGGCTGCCTGGTGATGTTCACGGACGGGCTGGTGGAACGGCGGGGCACCCCGCTCGACGAGCGACTCGAGCTGCTCGAGACGTCGTTGCGCGCGTCGCCCAGCATCGTGCCCGGCCCGGTGGCCGACTTCGTGATCGACGCCATGACGGCCGACGAGAAGAGCTCCGACGACATCGTGGTGCTCACGGCCTGCAAGCAGGACTGCGACGACGAAGCCTGCTGACCCGCCCGGAGGGAGGTGGGTGGGGCGACCGGGCGTGCCGGATACCGCTGGTCCCCCGCACTTCGTATTGTGACGGCGTGACCACGGAGACCGCCGTCGCGCCGCTCGTCGGCGCCCACCTGCCGGTGCCGTGTGTCGACGGAGAGGATCGCCCCTATCGCGACCTCGACTGCGCGGCCTCCACGCCCGCCCTCCAGGCGGTGGCGGACCGCGTCGGCGAGTTCCTGCCGTGGTACTCCAGCGTGCACCGAGGTGCGGGCTACAAGTCCCGGCAGGCCACTGCCGCCTACGAAGCCGCCCGCGACAGCGTGCACCGCTTCGCCCGCCGGCCTGCGGGCGGGGACCACGTGGTCGTGCTCGTGCGCAACACGACCGAAGCCATCAACCACCTCGCCTACCGGCTCCGGCTTGGGCCCCGACGACGTCGTGGCCACCACCGTGGTCGAGCACCACGCCAACCTGCTGCCCTGGGCCCGGGTGGCGGCCCGGCGCTGGGTGGAGTGCGGCACCGACGGCACCTTCGGCACCGACGACGTCGTCAAGGTGCTCGACGACGGGCGGCCACCGGCGCTGCTGGCGATCACGGGCGCCTCGAACGTGACGGGCTGGCTCCCCCCGATCGAGGACATCTGCGCTGCGGCGCACGAGCGCGGCGTCCCGGTCCTCCTCGACGCGGCGCAGCTGGCCCCGCACCGTCCGCTCCCGGCGGGACCGGACTTCGTGGCCTTCAGCGGCCACAAGATGTACGCGCCCTTCGGGGCCGGCGCGCTGATCGGGCCGAGGCGCACGTTCGAGACGGGCGATCCCTTCCTGGCCGGCGGGGGCGCGGTCGACCTGGTCGACCTCGACGAGGTGATCTGGACCGAGCCGCCCGAGCGCGAGGAGGCGGGCTCACCCAACGTCGTCGGGGCCGTCGCCTTCGGCACGGCGATGGACGAGCTGGAGCAAATCGGCTGGGACACGATCGTCGCTCACGAGGCCGCGCTTTCGACCCGGCTGCACGACGGGCTGCGGTCCATCGGGGGCATCCACGTGCTGGGGCCACGCGCCCAGGTCGGACCCGACGACGGTGCGGGACTCGCCGTGGCGACCTTCACCGTGGCGGGGATGCACCACGCGCTGGTGGCGGCTCGCTTGAGCGCGGAGTTCGGCATCGGCGTGCGACACGGCTGTTTCTGCGCACACCCGTACCTGATCCGGTTGCTCGGGGTGGGCAAGGAGGGAGTGGCCCGGGCGCGGGAGGCCGTCCGCCGTGGCGACCGAAGTGCCATACCGGGCGCGGTGCGGGCCAGCTGCGGGCTCGGCACCTCGGACGCTGACGTCGACGCGCTCCTCGATGCGCTGCGGACGCTGGTGGCAGGCGAGCCCGCGCCCGTGACCTACGTGCAGGACGGCGTGACCGGCGACTACTGGCCCGAAGGCGACGCGGCGGGCTGGAGCACCGCGGACCGCCCGGCCGGGGCAGCGTGCGCACGGGGCTGACACGCGCCGTGAGACGACGAGGGGCGGTGGTGCTCGCGCTGGTCGTCGGGGTCCCCGCGCTGGCGGCGTGCTCGTCGCGTCCCGTGGGCGGCGCCACCGTGCACACGGTGGCCTGGGTGGCGGCGGGGGGATCGGTGACCCTGCCGGGCACGGCCGTCACGCCGGTCCGGCTGGCCACCCGCCACGCGGGGACCAGGGTGCCCGTGGGCAGGCTGCCCTCGGCGCTCGCCTACACCGCGGGGAACGGCGGCCTGCTCGTCGTGACCCGGGGCGACGACACGCTGCACCAGGTCGACCCGGCCACGCATGCGGTCGTGCGCTCGGCCGTCGTGGGCGTGGAGCCCGATGCGGTGGCCGTGGCGCCGGGCGGGACCCGGGGCAAGGGCATCGCGCTCGTGGCCAACCTCGACTCGAACTCGGTCACCCCGGTCGACCTCGGCACGTGGCGGGCGGGGCCGGCGCTCCCCGTCGGGAGCGAGCCGGTGGCCATCGCCGTGTACACCGCGGCGTCGGGCGCGGCGACCGCGTTCGTGGCCGACTTCGGGAGCAACGCCGTGACGCCGATCGACGTCTCCACGATGCAGGCCGGCGCCGCCATCCCGGTCGGGCCGGGCCCGCAGGCGATTGCCGTGGCACCGGGAGAGGTGTTGGTGGGCAACTTCGGGAACCGGTCGCTGACGGCGATCAACCCGGCGCTGCTGAAAGCCGGCGGCACCGCGGCCCTGCCGGTCAACCCCACCGGCATCGCGGTGTCGCCCTCGGGTACCACGGCGTACGTGTGCGGAGGGGCGGGCCTCGTGTCCGTCTCGACGAACGGATTGGTCCCCGGTCCCCCCGTCGCCCTGCCCGACGTCGCGCAGGGCATCGCGCTCAGCCCCGATGGCACGACCGCGTGGGTGACCCAGCAGGCGGGCTCGCTGGTCCCGGTGACGCTGGCCACCGGGACGGTAGGTCCTCCGATCCGTCTCGGCGGGCACCCCTCCGCCATCGTCATCGGCCCCGGATGAGGCTTCGCGCCGCCGGTTCGTCCTCGGATCGGAGGGCCTACGCGCTGTAGACCGCCCGGGCGCGGAAACGCAGCGGGCGCTCGGTCAACTCCTCCATGTAGTGGGCGGCCCACCCCGCGACGCGGGCGATCGCGAAGATCGTGCGCCCCGCGTCAGGCGGCATGCCGGTGCCCCAGCTCAACGCGGCCAGCGCCAGGTCGCAGTTGGCCAGCGGGACGTCGTGCGCCGCGGCCAGCGCCATCACCTCGTGCACCAGTGCCCGCCGGTCGTCGCTCAGCAGCGGCTCGGCCAGCGCGAGCAGCGCTCCGAAGCGCGCGTCGCCGTTCTTGTACACGGCGTGCCCGAACCCGGGCAGTCGCCCCTGCTCGCGCAGCACGTCGTTGAGCGCGCGCGGCACCCCGTCGCGCTCGGCGACCACCAGCATCTCGTAGGCCTGCTGGCTCGCCCCGCCGTGCAGCGGCCCGGCCAGGGTGGCCAGCCCGGCGAGCAGCGCGTCGTAGGGATCCGACCGCACCGACGCCGCCACGCGCACCGCCATGGTCGAGGTGGCGAGCTCGTGGTCGGCCATGAGGACGAGGGCGGCATTGACGGCATCGACGGGCACCGCGGCGGAGGGCGCGCTGAGGCGCGCCGCGAGCCGGGACGCGATGGTGGCGCCGGCGTCGCCGCCGGCCGGGGGCGGCCCCACCGCGTCGGTCAGCGCGGCGGCGGCGCGACGGGCGGCGCGGGCGACTGCGGCGGGTCGCAGGTCGGACCGGAGCGGGTCGGTGGCCCCGCACAGCACGAGGGCCCAGCGCATGCGGTCCAGCGTCTGGCTGAGTCGGCAGGCACCGAGGTCGGGCGCCGACCAGTCGCCACCGACACCCTCGGTCCGCCACAGGAGCTCGGCCACCTCCTCGAAGCTCGCGGTCGCCGCCAGATCGGTGGCCAGGCGGCCGCGGTAGATGGGGCCGAGCTCCTGGTCGAGCTGGGTCACGCCCGTGGTGATGGTGGCGAGCCGGGTGGCCGTCTGGCGGCCGCCCCGACTGCGGGCCGCCAGTCCCTCGATCTGCGCCAGGTCGAAGAGGCTCCCGCGCCTCCTCGGGTCCCGGTGGGACTCGAGGAGGCCGCGGCTCACGTAGGCGTACAGCGTGGGCACCTTGACGCCGAGACGGCGGGCCGCCTCCTCGGTGGTCAGCATCCGGTCCATCTCGGACAACTCTACATTGACTTGATCAACGTTTACAGTCCCCCGGCGGGGCGGCATAGTGGACGCATGGAAACCATCGTGCGCGACCTCATGACCTCCCCCGCCGTGACCTGCGGCGCCGACGACACCCTGGCCACGGCGGCCAGGGTGATGGAGGACGCCGGCACCGGCTCCGTCGTGGTCACCGACGAGGGCAAGGTCGTGGGCATCCTCACCGAGCGTGACCTCCTGCGGGCGGCGGCCGGCGCCGGCGCCCCCGACGACGAACGGGTGCGGCTGTGGATGACCTCCCGGCCCGACGTGCTCGGTCCCGACGAACGGGCCGACGCGGCCTGGGCCAGCCTCACGTCGCACCACTACCGCCACCTGCCGGTGGTCGAAGGCGACCGCTGCGTGGGCGTCGTCTCGCTGCGCGACCTGATGGGCGTCGCCCGCATCCGTCCGGCCACCGAGACCAGCGGGGACGTCCCGGCCGGGCTCGAGGGCGTCGTGGTGGCCGAGACGACGGTCGGCGACGTGCGCGGCCAGGAGGGCTTCTTCCACTACCGGCAGTACTCCGCCGTCGACCTGGCCGAGACGCGCTCGCTCGAGGACGTGTGGCATCTCCTGTTCCGGGGCGAGCTGCCCGACGCGGCCGCGGCGGCGGACTTCGGAACCGAGGTCCGCCGCCGGCGCACGATGCCGCCCGGGCTGCGGGCCCTGTTGCCGTCGCTCGCCCGCATCGGGGCACCGCTCGACGTGCTGCGCACCGCCGTGTCCGTGCTCGGTGCCGAGCTGTGCTGGCAACCGACCCACGACATCGGCGCCGACGAGCTGTACGACCAGGCGGTCGGGCTCTGCGCCGTCGTGCCGACCATCCTGGCCGCCGCCCACCGGCTGCGCGAAGGGCACGAGCCGGTCGAGCCGAGGGAGGATCTCGGCTTCGCCGCCAACTACCTCTTCATGCTGACCGGCGAAGTACCGGACCCGCTGCACGCCCGGGCCATAGAGCAGTACATGATCCTGACCATCGACCACGGGTTCAACGCGTCGACCTTCACGGCGCGCGTCGTGACGTCGACGGGCGCCGACCTCGCGGCGGCGATCGTGGCGGCCATCGGCGCGCTGTCGGGACCCCTGCACGGCGGGGCGCCGAGCCGGGCACTCGACATGCTCGACGCCATCGGCACGCCGGACCGGGCCGAGGCGTACATCCGCCGTGCCGTCGAGGACGGCGAACGCATCATGGGCTTCGGCCACCGCGTCTACAAGACCGACGACCCGCGCTCGTTGCTGTTGCGCTCGGTCACCGAGCGCCTGGGGGGGCCGCTCGTGGAGTTCTCCCAATCCGTCGAACGGACCACGGTCGACGTGCTGGCCGAGTTGAAGCCGGGTCGCCACCTGTACACCAACGTCGAGTTCTACGCCGGCGTGGTCATGCACACCTGTGGCATCCCGCGCGAGATGTTCACCCCGACCTTCGCCGCCGGGCGAACCATCGGATGGAGCACCCACGTCATGGAACAGGCCTCGCACAACCGGCTGATCCGCCCGGCCGCCCGCTATGTCGGCCCACCACCGCCCCAGCCAGTGCCGCCCGCTACAGGCTGAGGCCTCCCGGGGACCCGTCCGGTGCCCTCTCGGACCGGCCGACTGTCGCGGCCGGGCAAAACCCGACTAAATTGGTCAGGGTTATCCGGTTCGCGAGAAGGAGCAGGTCATGGGCAGCGAGGTCACCACGCGGGCACCCCGGGGCAGGGTGCAGAGGCTGTTCTCGTTTCCCAACCCGGTGAACGAGGTCTCGGCCCGCCTGGTCGCCGGCGGCGTCCTCCTCATGTGCATCGTGACGATCGCCTTCGGCCTCCGGTGGGCCACCCTCGTCATCGCCTACGGCTTCGTGGCCCGGGTGCTGACCGGGCCCACGCTGAGCCCGCTCGGCCAGCTGGTCACGCGGGTGGTCACGCCCCGGCTGGGGATCCCCGAGCGCCCGGTGGCCGGCCCGCCCAAGCGCTTCGCCCAGGGCATGGGCGTCGCCTTCTCGCTGACCGCGCTGGTGCTGACCGGCCTCGGCTACTGGACCGCGGCCGAGGCCGTGCTCGCGCTGCTGGCCAGTGCCGCCTTCCTCGAGTCCGCCTTGGGCCTGTGCCTGGGCTGCAAGGCGTTCGCCGTGCTGATGCGCGTCGGCGTCGTGCCCGAGGAGGTCTGTGAGCGCTGCAACGACATCTGGGCGACGCCGCCCCGCGTCACGGCGTGACCTCCTGATCAGCTGTCGTAGATGAGGACGCCGCGGATGTTCTTGCCGTCGCGCATGTCCTGGTAGCCCTGGTTGATGTCGCCCAGCTTGTACGTGCTGGTGATCATGGAGTCGAGGTCGAGCAGCCCGTTGCGGTAGAGCTTCAGGAGCTTGGGGATGTCCGAGTGGATGTTGGCCGAGCCGAAGATGCTGCCCACGACCTGCTTCTCGTAGATGGTCAGCATCATGAGGTTCATCGTCACCGCCGTCTCGGCGTAGGGGTGGATGTTCGTGACGACGACCCTGCCGCGCTTGGCCGCGAGCCCGAGGATGGAATCCATCATGGCCCCTGACCCGACGCCCATGGCGCAGATCACCTTGTCGCACATGTGGCCCCACGTCTCCTGTTGGATGAGCGCACACGCCTCCTCGACCGAGGGTGCCACGTGCGTCGCTCCGAAGGAGGGGGCCAATGTCCGCTTGAGCTCCACCGGGTCGATGGCGAAGATCATCTCGGCGCCGGCCAACCGGGCTCCCTGCACCGCCGAGGCACCGATGCCCCCGATGCCGATCACCGCGACGTTGTCGCCCGGCTTCACCTCGGCCGCGTACACGGCGGAGCCCCAACCGGTGGTGACACCGCAGCCCACGAGACAGGCCTTGTCGAGGGGGATGTCGTCGAGGATCTTCACGCACGAGGCCTGGTTCACGACGGTGTAGGGGGCGAACGTGCCCAAGCAGACCATGGTCGAGATGTCCTGGCCGCGGGCGTGGTGGCGCAGCGTGCCGTCCAGCTGCCGGCCCGACATCAAGATGCCGCCGACATCGCAGAGGTTCGAGTGCCCGGTCGCGCAGGGGGGGCACTTCCCACAGGCGGGGACGAAGCCCAGGACCACATGGTCGCCCGGGGCCAGGCCGGTCACCCCGGGACCGACCTCCTCGACGACGCCGGCGCCCTCGTGGCCTCCGATGATGGGAAGGGCGACCGGCATGTCGCCGGTGAGGAGGTGCTCGTCGGAGTGGCACATGCCCGACGCCGCCAATTTGATGAGCACCTCACCCTCCTTGGGCGGGTCGAGCTCGATGGGCTCGACACTCCAGTCGGCGGGACGCTGCCAGAGAACAGCGGCTTCGGTTTCCACGGTGCCTCCCAGGGTGCTGCGCAATCGTGCGCTGCGTACGCTACCGGCCCTCCGGTCCCGGTGCAGGGGATCTTCGCCACGAACAGAGCCCGTGCAGCCCTACCCCCAGCCCAGATCCCTCAGTCGCTGTTCACCAATGCCGAAATGGTGACCGACCTCGTGTATCACCGTCTTGCGCACGATCTGCACCACGTCCTCGGCGCTCTGGGACGCTCTACAGATGGTGGCCATGAAGATCGTGATCCGGTCCGGCATCGAGGCCGAGTAGTTGCCCCGGCTCGTGAGGGGGACCCCCTCGTACAGACCGAACAGGCCTCCCGGTGGACTCTCGTCGTCCACGAGCACGGCGACGTTCTCCATGGCGCCCCGGAGCCCGTCAGGAATCTCGTCCAGCGCGTCAGCAACGAGGTCTTCGAACTGTTCGACCGACATCGTGATCACCCCCGTGATCATGCCAAGGATTCCTTCGACCAGGGCACGACCTCTCTGCGTCGTGGCCGCTCTCAGACTGGTCGATCGGCTAGGTCGGGGCAAGCCGATCGGCTAGCCTCTCGAACGAACGACGGTCGCGGAGTCGCGACCTTTCGGAGTGGGAGCCAGATCGGTGGCGCGGAGGGCGTGATGAATGGACCGACCGACGTCTATTACGACCCGTACGATCGCCAGATCGACGCCGACCCCTACCCTGTGTACCGTCGGCTACGGGAATCGGCGCCTCTGTACTACAACGAGGAGTACGACTTCTACGCCGTAAGCCGCTTCGACGACGTCCAACAGGGCCTCATCGATCGGGAGACGTTCAGCTCGGCGCGGGGCTCAGTGCTCGAGTTCATCAAGGCGAACATCGAGATACCGCCCGGCATCGTCATCTTCGAAGACCCGCCGCTGCACGACGTCCACCGGGGACTGCTCTCCCGAGTGTTCACGCCAAAGGCGATGGTCGCCCTGGAAGACAAGGTCCGTGAGTTCTGCGCGCGCGTCCTCGATCCACTGATTGGTGCTGGACGCTTCGACTTCGTCGCCGATCTGGGTGAACAGATCCCTATGCGAACGATTGGGATGCTCCTCGGTGTACCAGAGTCCGACCAGGAAGAGGCGCGCAACCGCGCCAACGCTTCCTTGCGCACCGATCCGGGGAAGCCGATGGACGTGACGGCCGAGAACATCGGACAGGTCGACTTCTTTTCTGATTACATCGACTGGCGTGCCACCCATCCGTCCGACGACCTCATGAGCGACTTGCTGTTCGTCGAGTTCGAAGACGAGACGGGGACGAGGCGACGGCTGACTCGTGACGAGGTGCTCATGTACGTCAGCGTGATCTCCGGCGCAGGCAACGAGACGACCAATCGGCTCATCGGTTGGATCGGCAAGGTGCTGGCGGAGCACCCTGCGCAGCGACGCGAGTTGGTCGAGGATCGCTCACTCATCACCAATGCGATCGAGGAGCTGCTCCGCTTCGAGCCGCCCACGCCGCATGTCGCCCGCTATGTGACGCGGGACATCGAGGTGCGCGACCGGGCCGTTCCAGCAGGTAGCGCCCTGGTGTGCCTCACCGGGTCGGCGAATCGCGACGACGACAAGTACGAGAATCCCGACCGATTCGACATCCACCGCAACATCCGCCAGCACCTCACCTTCGGCTACGGCATTCACTTCTGCCTCGGCGCCGCACTGGCGCGACTCGAGGGGCGTGTCGCCCTCGACGAGGTCCTGACGCGCTTTCCCGAATGGGACGTCGATTGGGAGAACGCGCGGCGAGCCCCTACGTCGACGGTGCGGGGTTGGGAGTCGCTTCCAGTGGTCACCGGCTGACCGAGGACAACGCCGACCTGAGCCGGCGCAGGACCCCGGGACTTGGTGTCGGCTAGTCGATCGGCTAGCCTCTGCGACAGCCCGAGGGAGGTGGGAATTGTGGAGTCTTCGCGATGTCGAGTGATCCAGTGGGCGACGGGGAACACCGGTCAGCGGGCGCTGCGCGAGGTGATCCGCCATCCATTGCTCGACCTGGTCTCGGTGTTGGTCTACGACCCGTCGAAGAACGGGATCGATGCGGGTGAGCTGTGCGGTGAGGGCCCGACCGGCATCGTCGCCACAACCGATCGTGACGCGGTCCTGAAGGTCGATGCCGATTGTTGTGTCTACATGCCGCGCGCGACAGGCAGGGGCCAGACTCGAGCCGGCCTCACGGAAGACGAGCTCGTCGGGGATGTCGTGGCGCTGCTCTCATCTGGGACGAACATCGTCACCACCTGCAGCGATTTGTTCGCCCGGGGGGTCAGGTTGAGCGAGGCGAATCGCGCCCGTGTGACGGAGGCGTGCAAGAACGGCAACGCGTCCGTGTGGGCAAGTGGGAGCGACCCGGGATTCGTCACGGAGACGCTTCCCCTCGCGCTGCTGTCCATACAGCGCCGCGTCGATCTGATTGAGATCGAGGAGTTCGGCGACCTGTCCCGCCGCCCATCGGCGCACATGGTGATGGAGCAGATGCGATTCGGCAAACCGCTCTCAGAGTTCGACCCCGAGCGCCGGAAGAACCATCTCTACGGCGAGTATCAACCTCCTCTCAGTGTGTTGGCGGACCTCGCGGGCTTCGATATAGACGAATGGACCTCGGCGGGTGGGGTGGCGGCGGCCAGGCAGGACGTGACGATCGTCGCCGGCCAGATCAAAGCAGGGACCGCCGCGGCGCAGCGGATCATCATCAACGGTCGTAGTGGCGACATCGATCGGATCCGCTTCACCCAATACGGCTTCGTCGCCAGGGACGTTGAGCCCGATTGGGGCTTGCAACCCACCGGTTGGCGTATTCGGGTGCACGGTGACGCGCCGATCGACATGAGCATGCCCTTCCCCGTGCCCCTCGACGATCTCGGATCATTCGTGCCCGCCTACAACGCGAACGGACCGGTCAACGCCGTCCCGTACGTCTGCGCGGCGCGGCCGGGCATCCTGACCACCGAGGACCTTCCCCATATCCTTCCCCGCGGTCCCCGCGCCATTCCGTGACGATGGAAGGAGACGAGCCATGACCGACGCCCGGAGCTCGGCGGACGCTTCCACTCCGAGCACTGAGGACCTCGGTCCCCTGACGCGCAAGGTCCTCGAGTACGAACAGACGATGAAACGCCTGGTTCCGACCGTCAAGGCTCCGGCTGAATGGGCACCGCTCGCCGAGTTCGTCGCAGTGGACGAGTTCGAGCGGATCGGCACCTTCCTGGAAGTCCAGAATTGGCAGCAGTACACCGAGATGATCACCCGGTGGGCGTCGGCGACGGAATCGTTCGAGACCACGGTGCGGCGAATCTCTGAGGCGGGTCCCCTCGTTTACTTCGAGATCGAGGAGCGGCACTTCCGCGCCGGCTCCGTCCACGTCGTCAACTCCATGACCGTGTTCGAGTTCAACAGTGACGGCAAGATTTGCCATCTTGACGTCTTCCTTCAGCAGGCCCGCTGAACCCTGACAACCCCGCCACACCTCCTGCGACGTGCGTCCGGTGGTGAGCCCCGCTTTCAGCCGGGCAGGCCGAGGAAGCGTCTGGCCAGACGCAGGAGCTCGGCACGGAGGACGTCGTCGTCGAGATCGGCGACGAAAGGGTGCGTCGCAGCGCCGCTGATGGCGGCGACCAACATCGCTGTCCGCACCCGCGCCTCGGGGCCGGGGTCCTCCCCGATCAGGAGACGGCGGAGGCGATGCATGACATCACGCCAGGTTGCGTGCTCAGCGAAGAAGCCGACGACGACTGGGTCGCTCAGGATGGTGTTGACCGTACGCCGGCGCTCGACGGTGAGGTCGACGATGCCCTCGATCAGGACGCTGCGCGCTCGCCTTGAAGTGGACTGGGCCTCGGCGGCGACGATGACAGCGTCCAGTCTCGCCAGCTCGACCTCGGCCGCAGCGAGGACTATCTGATCCTTCGTGTTGAACTGGTGGTAGACGGCCGCCTTCGTCACACCGAGCTCGTCGGCGATCATCTGTAGCGACGTCCCGGACACACCGTGTGTCGAGAACAGTTCGAGCGCGACCGCGATGGTGCGTGCCTGGGCCGCCGAATACGGAGTGGGCACGGGTTCGGCGGTCGGCACGGCCTTCACGAGCACCACTATGGCCTGGATCCGCACCCGGCCGACGCACCGTCCCGCTGCATCCCGATCACCCGTTGTGTGCGGCGGGCCCGATCTCCGAATCGGCCGCGGAACCCAATGACACGACCGACCCTTCACACCACGTCTCGAGTGCGGAGCCTTCCGACGCGGTCAGAGGCTGACCGTCGTCAGGTCCTCGCCGACGGTGACGTGGCCCAGGTAGCCGCCGTCGCGGAGATCCTGTACGAACGTCTCGGCATCGCCGGGCGCCTCCGGCGGGGGGATGAGGTGGGTGAGCATGACGTGCGGCACGCCGGCGCGAGTGGCCATCCCGCCGAGCTCGACGGTGTCGGCGTGGTAGCTGAAGATCGCCTCGAAGACGGTCCCGGCGATGAGCGGCCCCATCGCCGACGTGCGGCATGCCTCGTGCACGAGCACGTCGGCACCGACCGACAGCTGCTCGACCTCGGGGCACACGCGGGTGTCGCCGGATATGACGACGATGGCGTCGGGCGTCTCGATCCGGTACGCGACGGCCTCGGGCACGGGCTCGTGGTGCACGGCGACCGCGAGCACTCGGACCTGGCCGTCCTCGCTGGTCCAGACGACGTCGGGAGTGATCGGGACGTCGAACGGACGGAGCACCACCTCGATCGGCGTCGCGCCCGTGTGCAGGGCACGGATTGCCAGGTCGTCGTCATAGGGCTCGAGCATGCGGCGGACGAAGCGAGCGGCGACCCCCTCGGCAGCGACGACGACGAGCGGGCCAGTGCGGGCGAGCTGCTGCTGGATCCATCGGGTCATGGCGACGTCAGGTAGTCCCACGACATGGTCGCTGTGCACGTGGGTCAGGAACACCGCGGAGAGAGCGTGCGGAGGGGTTCCTGCCTCCATCAGCCGCATGACCGTGGAGCGGCCGGCGTCGAACTGCAGGGCGACGTCGCCGTGTCGGACCAGCGTGCCGGCACCGGCACGGCCGGGACGGGGATGTGGCACTCCCGTCCCGGTGAGAATCACCTCGGTCGTCATTCGTCAGTCATGTCAGCAACCGTCGAGCGCGTCGTCGGTGAAGTCGTACCGAGGGATGATCACCATGTCCCCGCCTTCACACGCACCGGTTCCGGATCGAGCCGATCCCCTCGATCCAGGACTCGAGGAGCTGGCCAGGCTGCAGGAACCTCGGTGGCTGCCGGGTGGCGCCGACGCCGGCGGGGGTGCCGGTAAAGAGAACATCGCCGGGGAGCAGCGGCAGGACCGAGGAGAGCTCGGCGATCAAGCGTGGCACGCCGAAGATCAGGTCTGAGGTGCGCGCGTCCTGCACCGTCTCACCATCGACCGAGCAACCCAGCGCGAGGTCGTCGGGGTCGGGCACCTCGTCGAGCGAGACGACCCAGGGCCCCATCGGCCCGTAGCCCCGGCGGGACTTTCCGAGTGAGAACTGCGAGCCTGCCGCGAACTGGAGCGTGCGGTCGCTGACGTCCTGGCCAATGGTGAGGCCGGCGACATGCGACCAGGCGTCGGCCTCGTCGACCCGATCGGCGCGGATGCCGATCACGGCCACCAACTCGACTTCCCAGTCGACCGTGCCACCGACGATCTCGATATCATCGAACGGGCCCGACAACGACGACGGGAACTTCGTGAAGGTGGCCGGGACGCCCGGCACCGCCATGCCGGACTCCTCGGCATGGCTCCGGTAGTTCAGCCCGATCGCAAAGACCTGCCGGGGTGCGGGCACCGGCAAGCGGAGGTCGGCCTCGATCAACGGCGCAGTACCAACCGTGATGCCCATGGCGAAGTCGACGAACGCAGGCCAGTCCGCGTAGACGCTCATCGGGTCGGGGCCGAACCTCCCGCCGGATGCGGCGTGAACGTCTTCGATGCATCCGTCAATGACGAGAGCGGCGCGACCTCCGTGGTTGGCGAGCTTCATGTGGTGGTCCCCCGCGCGACATGATGGCGGAGATCAGCCAGCAGCGCGGTCGCTTCCTCCGCCGCCGGCGCCGTGCCGTAGAGGTAGAAATCTGGTCGCTGCAACGCGCACGTCGTGTCGTGCTCCGCGAACCAGCGCTCAAAGTGCGGATCGGGGTCAACCAGTGCGACGACACGGCCGCCGATGGACTCGAACCAGGCGCGCTCGTTGCGACCGATGCATTCGCCATCGGTGCCGAGGACCACGAGGCGCCAGCCGTTGCCATACACTTCGTCAAACGGTCTGCCGCAGTCCTTGCCCTGCACGAGCTGCTGGCCAGCGTGGGGGGCCGTCGGGTGGATGAACCCCGACGTGATGCCAGGGAGTCCGGGCGCCGGTGCCGGCTCGTCGCCGACGCCGGCGGCCATCGCCTCGTCGCGCGCAGCGGCCTCAGCACGATCGGGCACGCAGATCACCTTGCCAAGCTCCATTGAGAAGTCGATCGCCGCCCTCGCGCTCGGCAACCGTTCGGACTGGTAGCTGTCGAGCAGCTCATCGGCGGCGCAGTCCCTGAGCACGAGGTCGAGCTTCCACGCGAGGTTGGCGACGTCTCGCAGCCCCGAGCACATGCCTTGGCCCGCGAACGGAGGCATGAGGTGGGCGGCATCTCCGGCGAGGAACACTCGCTCGGCACGCCACTTCTCGGCGTAGCGGGCGTTGAAGGTGTAGACGGCGTGGCGCTCGAGCCGGGCGTTCCCGGGATGCACGTCCCACGGCGCGAGCAGCTCCCACGCACGCTCCTCCTTGTTCAGCTCGTCGAGCGACTCGTGGGGTAGGCGCATGAACTCCCAGCGCCGTCGACCGGGCCCGCCTGACACTGCGGTCGTTGGTCGCGCGGGATCGCAGATCTGTAGGTTGATCGGGTCGAACACACGCGGCTGGTCGAGGATGACGTCGACGATGAGCCAGTCGTAGAAGTACCCGAGATCGGTCACGGGCAGCTCGGCCAACGTTCGTACCGAGCTGTTGGCGCCGTCACACCCGACGACGTACCGGGCCGAGAAGCTCCTGCCGTCAGGAGAGGTCACGACAACGCTGTCGTCTCGTTGCTCAATGCCGATGACCTCGACTCCGCGGCGGACGTCGACGCCAACCTGTTGCGCACGACGGTCCAGCAGCTGCTC
This sequence comes from uncultured Acidimicrobiaceae bacterium, assembly GCA_963730395.1. Lineage (GTDB taxonomy): Bacteria > Actinomycetota > Acidimicrobiia > Acidimicrobiales > RAAP-2 > Bog-473. The sequence continues at coordinate 102,687 of CAVSSK010000009.1, forward strand.
GACGATCGGCTGGTTGAACATCGACGACGCCGGCCACCCGGAAGGGCCGTCGCCGGCCTGGCCGAACCGCAGCAGCGTCGTGCCCGCGGCGTTGCGCCACTCGTAGATGTCGGCCGGTTCGCTGATCGTTCGCAGCTCGTCACCCACCCCGCACGACTGGAGAATCCGGCCCACCTCATGGTCGAAATGGACCGCTCGCGGGAGCGCGTAGGGCTCGGTCCATCGCTCCAGCACCGTCACGGCGCACCCGAGCTGGGCGAGCAGGATCGAGAGCGCGTTGCCGACGGGGCCGTAGCCGACGACCGCGACGTCGGCGTCGGTGTCGGTGTCGGTGGCGGTGTCGGCACTCATGCTGACCGCAGGGGCTGGTGCCCCCACACGCTGATCTGGTCGTAGCGCCGGTTGTCGCTCCACCCGTCGGTGATCACCCGGGCACCGTGGCCGACCTCGATCTGGAAGCCAGCCGGCGTCTGCAGGTAGAAGCTGAACATGCCGTCATTGTCGTGGCGGCCGAGCCCGTTCGGGATGGCGAGGTCAGTTGCCCACGCGCGGTCGAATGCGGCACCGACATCGTCGCGCTCGTTGAGCTCGAACATGATGTGGTGCAGGCGCTGCGGCAGATCGAACGGGGTCCGTGCGAGCGCGATCGTGTGGTGGCGGCGGTTGCAGTGGTAGAAGCGCACCTCGAGGAGGATGCCGGGCGCGAGCTCGGTCTCGAGCCAGTCCGATTGGGCGAAGCCGAGGCCGTCGGTGAGGAACGCGTGGGACTCCTCGAAGGCGGTCGTGGCAAAGACCGCGTGCCCGAAGCCGACGCCGTCGGTGAGGAAGCCGCCCGGGACCAGCGCGGAGGAGAACGCGCTGGGTGCGTCGGACAGCTGCAGCACAACCTCGACGTCGACGCCCCAGGGTGCCGTCGTACGAACGAGCCGTTGCACTTGTCTGTCGCTGCCGTCACCGTCTGAGAGGGCGGCACCGATCCCCTGCAGCCGGGAGATGACGGCGTCGAATGCGCCGGCGTCCACCGCCTCGAAACCGATGGCGACCGCATCGTTCGCCGGTCCGGCCTGCACCAGCAGCCTGTTGGCACAGTGGTCATTGCGCCACGTGGCGGTGCCGGCCGCCGTCCGCTGGCCGGGCACGAGGCCGACGACGTCGGCGAGCACCGGCGCGAGGGTGTCGGGTTCGGGCACCTCGAGGACGAGGTAGCCGAGTTCGATCTGGTGTTCCATTGTGTCGTCCTCTCGTGATGTCAACCGTGTCTGGCGAAGAGCCGCGCCGTGTTTGAGCCGAGTGCGTCGACGAGCGAGTCGACGCCGTCGATGCGTTCCGACACCGCGGCAACGACCGGCTCGGGCGTAAAGGGGAAGTCGCTGCCGTAGTGCAAGTGGTCGAGCGTCGTCAGCGTCAGCAGCGCCTCGAACTGGCGCGGCACGGCGTAGCCGGCCAGGTCGAAGTGGAGCCGGCCGAGGTCGCGGAGCACGTCCACGTCGGGAGCGAGCAGCCTCGAGAACGCGCTCACGCGGTCGGCAACGAGCGGGATCGTCGCTCCGGCGTGCGGAATGATCAGCTCCAGGTCGGGATGATGGGCGATGGTACCGTTCAGCACGAGATCCACCACCGCGCGCGTGGTGTCGAACAGGAACTCGAGCATCGGTCGCGGCCGCCCGAACGATGTGTGCTCCCAGCACGCTGGCGACGTCGGGTGCAGGAGGACGCGTGCGCCCCGGCGGTTGAGCTCGCGGAAGACGGGCTCGAACGACGCGTCGCTCACGTAGGTGCCACTTATGTTGGAGAGCAGCACGAACCCATCGACGTCGAGGTGGTCGTGGCAGTATGCGATCTCGGCAATGGCGGCGTCGACGTCCGGCAGCGGAAGTGAGGCGAGCAGCCCGAACCGTCCGGGGTGGTCGAGCACCGCACGGCGACCGTCCTCGTTCACCTCGCGTGCGAGGTCGATGGTGCTCGCGCCGTCGCCGAGGTGCACGCCGGGCGACGAGACAGACAGTAGGGACGTGGCAATGCCGAGGCGGTCCATCGCCTCCACGTGCTCGTCCGCCGACCACTCCGGAATCCAGGGCATCCCGTCCGGCTGGGCCTGTCCCGCCCGCTGCAGCGCGGCACGGTAGCCGTCGGGGACGTAGTGGGCGTGGACGTCGATCTTCACTCGTCGAGGGTGGCAACCCACTCGAGCAGGGTGTCGACATAGAGGTCTGGTTCGGTGCCGTGCATCGAGTGCCCGACGGTCGGGAAGGAGCGATACTCGACCACGACGCCGGCATCGCGCAAGAGCTCGAGCACCCGCGCGGCTTGGACGTCGGCCAGCGCACCCAGGAGGTTCCCGGTCGGCTCGTCGACAACGCGGAAGTGATGGGTGAGCAGCACGTGCGGCACCTTGACGCTCCGAAGCATCCGCTCGTGATCGCACGACGCTGCGACCGTGCCGGCCGAGAAGGCGCGGCCCCACTCGGGGTCGTACTCCTTCAGGTCCTGCGACGGCTGGGCGCCGATCGGGAACGCCTGCATCCACTGCGGCAGCCGGTCGGGCGCGGCGGCGCGCATCGCATCCCACGCCCCGATGGACCACTGGTCGCCGAGGTAGGTGCTCCAGAGGTCGAACATCGGGCCGATGCACTGGCGGATCCCCGGGCCCGTCGCCGGTTGAACCTCCGAGGCGAACAGCGGTGGGTCCTCGTAGCAGGCGGCTGCGATCTGGCCGGGCTTGGCGTACGCCGACAGCCACGCCGAGAGGACGCCCCCGGAGGAGAGGCCGCTCACGAGCGTGGGCCGCCCGATCACCACGTCGATGAAGCGGACGAGATCGTTGCCCATGTTGTCGAGCGTGTAACGGCCGGGCGTCCGGGTGCTCCGCCCCTGGCCCCTGAGGTCGACGGCGAACACCTCGAAGTGCTCGGCGAGCCGAGCCATGGCAGCCTCATAACCCCACCAGGACTCCGTCTGTCCCGGGATGAGCAGAAGCGCAGGCGACCCTGTTTCGCCGACGGTCGCGTAGTTCATCTCGATCTCGCCGAGGTCGACCAAGTGCTCGGCGATCTGGTGGGCGACGTAGGTCTCTCCGGCATTGCGGGGGCCGTACGGACCACGGTATCCGGTCATCGCATGTTACTTTGTTCGATCGATCAGGAATATGTCAAGAGCTTGGTCATCTGATTAGTCTGCTTGGGATGCCGAAATCCACCACGACCTCCAACGCGCGGGTCACACGTCCGTCGGCGGACGCCACACGCGACCGGATCGTGGCCGCCGCCACGGACCTGTTCTCGGAGCGTTCGTTCGACGGTGCGACGACACGCGACATCGCGGCGCGAGCCGGGGTCACCCAGCCTCTCTTGACCTACCACTTCCACTCGAAAGAAGAGCTGTGGCGGGCCGCGGTCGATTCGCTCTTCGACCTCCTGAATCAGACCATGGTCCAGCGTGCCAACGGGCTGCGTGGGGTCGACGAGATCACCACCGCGAAGCTCCTCGTGCGCGAGTTCATCATCTTCTCGGCACGGAACCCGCAGCTGCATCGGATCATCATGCAGGAGTCCAAGTCCGACAGCTCACGGATGGACTACCTCGTCGACCGACATGTTCGTCCGATTTACGAGCGCACGATCGAGATGTTCGAGTCGCTGGCGCAGGAGGGCGCGGTGCCCGATGTCCCCGCTGTGCACCTCTACTACATCCTTACCGGCGCGGGCCCGACGATGTTCGTGCTCGCGCCGGAGTGCCGACGACTCAGCTCCCTCGATCCCTCCGACGAAGATGTCATCGAAGCGCACGCCGACGCCGTCAGCCGGCTCTTGTTCGGAAGCGCCTGAGCCCCACAGCGCACGAATCTGGGACTTCGCGGGGGCCGCCCGGGTCTTGATCCCGGCACTGGGATCAAGAGGAGGTCTCCATTCGTCCAGGGCGTCCGGCTGCTTCCACCGGCCATTCGAGTCGGGTGCCGAAATCGATGAGCGCACGCCGTGGCCGACGGGCTGGACGAGCTCATTGCGAGGCCAAAATTGCTGCCACCTCTGCGACGGGGTCGTGCACCACCGGACCGGTGACGCTGACCTCGGCTCGGACAATGGTGCCGACGAAGGGGAAGGGCGCCTCGTAGTCGCCTCCGACCGACGGGCCCCACTCGTAGCCACACGTGAGACCGATACCGACCTCGTTGAACGCGACGGGGGTGAATCGCTGCACCTCGGCCTCCCCCGCCCCCTGGCCGTCCACGTACAGCGTGGCCACCCCGCCGGCACCCTCGTCCTTCTCGAACCGGAACTCGAGGTGGTGCTCGCCCGGTCCGAACCTGGTGGCAGCGGCCACCTCGTACAGCCGGTGTCCGTGCAGGTTGTGGACATAGCGCAACCGGCCGTCGAGCACGTGCAACGACCAACCTCCCAGCGCGCAGCCGAGCGCGAGCAGGGTGCCCGACGGGACGACGCCCTGTGGGATTTCGACTGTCACCGACATCGCGTGCGACCGATTGCGAACGTCCGCCGCCACCCATTCCGGCACCGGGGCGCCGCCCTGGAAGTAGCGGTACGTCTGCTGATGGCGCTGTCGGTCGTGCTTGTGGGCCATGGCCTCGAGCACCCGGTTGTCGAGTGGGAGGACGTCGTTGCGCCTCGCCTCCTCCCACCACAGCGCGACCAACTCGGCAACCTTGTCTGGGAACTCAGCGGCACGGTCATGCACCTCCGACACGTCCTCCGCCACGTGATACAGCTCCCAGATGTCGTCGTCGAAGGGCGCGCTCGCCCGTAGGCCGTCGTCATAGAGCGGACCGACCGGATGGAAGGTCACCGCCTTCCAGCCGTCGTGGTAGAGAGCCCGCGACCCGAGCATCTCGAAGTGCTGGGTACGGTGGCGGTCGGGCTCGAGCTGCCCTCCCTCCCCGAGCGAGTAGCCGAAGCTGATGCCGTCGAGATGCGACTGGACGATCCCGTCGATCTCGGTGGGTGGGTCGACGCCGGCCAACTCGAGCACGGTCGGGAGGACGTCGATCGCATGCGCGTACTGTCGACGGACGGCACCGGTGGCGGACCGCATCCGAGAGGGCAACCGGACGATGCAGGGGTCGGCGACACCTCCCTCGTGGACCTCGCGCTTCCAGCGCTTGAAAGGCGTGTTCCCGGCCATGGTCCATCCCCAGGGGTAGTTGTTGTGGCTCAGTGGTCCGCCGATCTCGTCGATGCGCCGATACATCTCACCCACGCTGGCGCCTTCGAAGTTCGAGAGCCGGCCCTCGTTGATGGTGCCCTCACTGCCACCCTCCGAGCTGGCGCCATTGTCCGACACGACGATCACAACCGTGTCGTCGGCGTCACCTAGGTCGGCAATGAAGTCGAGCACGCGGCCGATCTGCTGGTCCGTGTACGACAGGTAGGCGGCGAAGCACTCCATGAACCGTTCGGCGAGCGCCCGCTGCCGGTCGTCGAGGCTGTCCCAGCTCGGGACCCAAGGTGGGCGTGGTGAGAGCTCCGTCGCCTCGGGGACGATTCCGAGCGCGCGCTGCCGCTCGAATGTCTGGGCGCGCCAGCGATCCCACCCCTGTGCAAACCGGCCCCCGTAATGCCGAATCCACTCTGCAGGAGCGTGGTGGGGCGAATGGCACGCCCCGGTGGCGAAGTAGAGGAAGAAGGGCTTCTCGGAGTCGACTGCCCGCAAGTCCCCGAGGAATTCGATCGCGCTGTCGGCAAGGTCGGCGCTGAGGTGGTACCCATCCTCCATGGCACGCGGCGGCCGGACGCTGTGGTTGTCGTGATAGAGCGCAGGCACGAACTGGTGCGTCTCCCCGCCATGGAAGCCGTACCAGCGGTCGAACCCGCGTGCGAGGGGCCACGTTGCACGCGAGGCGGCCAAGTTGGTCTCGTCCTCCGGGCTCAGGTGCCATTTCCCGACTGCATAGGTGGCATACCCGTTCGCCCCCAGGATCTCGGAGAGAAAGCCGTTCTCCCGGGGCGGCCTGCCCCAGTACCCGGGAAAGCCGATCGCCAGGTCGGCGACGCGTCCCATGCCACTGCGGTGGTGGTTCCGGCCCGTGAGGAGACACGCGCGAGTTGGCGAGCACAGCGCCGTCGTGTGGAAGTTTGTGAGCCGGACTCCCTCGGCAGCCACGCTGTCGATCACCGGAGTGTCGATGTCGGACCCGTAGCAACCGAGCTGTGCGAACCCCACATCGTCGAGTACGACCAGCACGATGTTGGGTGCGCCCTCCGAAGGCGTGGCGACGGGGGGCCACCACGGTTCCGATGTGCGCCAGTCGTCGCCGATCTTTCCACCGAACACGGTCTTTGCCATGACGAACACCCCGGGAGTCTCGAACGTGACGAAAGCATTGCATCGCCGGCCGGCGCAAGCCTGGCCCGAGGCGGCCTGGCTTACGCTCATGTCGGCGGACAGGCCCTCGGCGATTGACGCTGCCACCACTCCGCTCTGCAGAAGCGAGCAAGTGGTCGAGCATGCAAGAGGGCCGCCCGCGTCTCGACCCCGGCACCTTGGGATCAAGAGCCGGGTTCCGATCGTCCGGGGCGCGGCCGACGTCCAGGGGCCGTGCTGGAGCCGGGAGCTGAGTCCGCTCGCTCCGACCCGATGTCGCCCGGTCCAACATCTCAGTGGCAGCTCAGCAACAGGGGTGGCGAAACTTTGGCCAACATGGGATATACCAGGAAATCGCATAGTATTGAGGTCGAGTTAGAGGCCCTCGATCGTCGCCTGCCCGGAGGTAGCCATGACCAACAACGCTGTCGACTTCCCCATCTTCGACGCGGACAACCACATGTACGAGACGACGGAGGCGTTCACCAAGTTCCTCCCTAAGCAGTACGAGGGCCTCATCAAGTACGTCCAGTTCAACGGTCGCACCAAGATCGCCGTCCGCAACGTGATTTCTGACTACATCCCCAACCCGACCTTCGAGGTGGTGGGCCGGCCCGGTGCGCAGGAGGCCTACTTCAAGGAGGGTAACCCGGAGGGCAAGTCCCGTCGCGAGCTGATCGGCGAGGCGATGCGCTCGCCCGAGGGCTTCTTTTCCCCTGAGCCGCGGCTCAAGATCATGGACGAGCTCGGCCTCGACCGCGCTCTGATGTGGCCGACGCTGGCCAGCCTGCTCGAGGAGCGCCTGGCTGACGACCCGAAGGCGACCCACGCCGTCGTACACGCGCTGAACCAGTGGATGCACGAGCACTGGACCTTCAATTACGAGGGCCGCATCTTCCCGACGCCCATCATCACGCTCCCCATCGTCGCCGAGGCGATCAAGGAACTGGAGTGGGTTGTCCAACGCGGCGCCAAGATCGTCTTGATCCGCCCGGCACCGGTTCCGGGCTACGAGGGCCACCGCTCGTTCGCGCTCCCCGAATTCGACCCCTTCTGGGACAAGGTCGCCGAGTTCGACGTGGCGGTCGGCATGCACGCGTCGGACGACGGCCTGATCCGCTACTACAACCAGTGGGAAGGGCGGCGCGACGGCGAACTTCTCCCGTTCTCGGGGGGCAAGACGGCCTTCGCGGACATTGCACACACCCAGAGCCGTGGCATCTTCGACACCGTGGCCTCGCTCATCGGGCACGGCATGCTCACGCGGCACCCGACGCTGCGGGTCTTGCCCGTCGAGAACGGCTCCGCCTGGGTGCGCCCGATCGTCGAGGCGCTCGCCCACTCCTACGAGCGCGAGCCCGCCCTCTACGACGAGGACCCGCTGATGGTGCTCAAGCGCAACATCTGGGTCCACCCCTTCCACGAGGACGACCCCATCGGCCTGATCAACCTGATCGGCGCGGACCGTGTCGTCTTCGGGTCCGACTACCCGCACATCGAGGGCATGGCCGAGCCGCTCGCCTACGTGAAGGAGCTCGATGGCCTGGCCCACGAAGACGTCGCCAAGGTCATGGGTGGCAACCTGGCCAGTGTCATGAAGGTGCCCTTCGCCGCCTGAGGTGGGCCGCCCGGGTCTCGATCCCGGCACCTTGGGATCCGATGATGGGGATATCTAGCGGTTCATCGAATGCATGCAGGCAGCTCGGAGCGGGAGCGCAGTTCAGGCGTGTCCGTGCGAAACCAGCAAAAGCGAATTCCCGTGCGAGAGGAGTCACTGCCGATCGATGGGGTCACCAACATGACGACTTTCGGGACCCGGCGTACTGGGCTAGGCACCTCCAACGGGGACCCGGATCGTCATTGACGCGTCAAGAGTTCTGCTCCTTGCTACCGTCAGCGAGTGGCAACTGGGGCAGAGGGCCTCGTTCGTCTGGCCGGTGTCGACGACGTCGCGGCGATTGGAAGGCTGCTCCACGACTTCAATCGCGAATTTGGCGAGCCAGCACCCTCGCCGACTGCGTTGGCCGATCGTCTTCGGCAGCTACTGGATAAGGGTGATACAGCCGTTCTGCTGGCTGGGGAAGGACCCGATGGGCTTGCCGTTCTTCGCTTTCGGCCAGCCATCTGGAGCCCTGGTCTCGAGTGTTACCTCGCGGAGCTCTATGTCGTGCCTGATCGACGGGGGCACGGACTGGGGCGAGCTCTCATGGTCGGATCGCTGAAGGAGGCACGAGGCCGGGGCTCCGACACGATGAACATCGAGGTCGACGAGCCCGACGTCGCCGCGCGTGGCCTGTATGAGAGCCTCGGCTTTACGAACAGAGAGGGCGGGGATGGGCCCCTTATGTTGGTCTACGAGCGGGACATCTGAAATGAATCCGCAGGCATCACTAGTTTCCCGACCGTCTCAAGCCCGGTGATTGGCGACACCCCTACAAGGCGCCATCCGCCGGGTTCTGCCGGATTAGAACAGGATGCAAATAGTGGTGCCTTACAGCTGCGATATCCTGCGCTAGCGACTGCCTCGTTCCCACGGCGTCCGGGAGCACCGATACGTGCAGGTCCGGCGGATGGCCACCACTACGGGAGGAGGGCTAGATATGGATGACGCGACCATGCTGGCCGAACTCCAACCGACCGTAGAGCGCCTGGTCGACCGGCATCTGGGCATGGCCAAAGAGTGGTTTCCCCACGACCTCGTCGAGTGGCGGCCGCCACCAGAAGTGGCATGCGCCGAACCCCTGCCCGATGGTGTGGCCAGTGCCGTGTTCGTCAACGTGCTGACCGAGGACAATCTGCCGTACTACTTCGCTTCGATCGACAATCTCTTCGGCCGGGACGGCGCCTGGGGCTATTGGACCCGGCGGTGGACGGCTGAAGAGGGGCGACACTCGATCGTCCTACGGGACTACTTGATCATGAGCGGGCACATCGACCCCGTCAACCTAGAGCGGGCTCGGATGGCCCAGGTCACCGGCGGCGTTTCCCCTCAGGCCGTGACCGTCGCTGACGCGTTCGTCTATCTCGCCCTCCAGGAGTTGGCGACCCGAATCGCCCACCACAACACCGGGAAGGCGTTGCCCGACGCTGAGGGCTACGCGGTCATGAAACGAGTGGCGGCAGATGAGAACCTCCACTATCTCTTCTACCGAGATCTGGTGTCGGCCGCACTGGAGATCGATCCTTCGGGGATGATGGAGGCCATCAAGCGTCAGGTGCTGAGCGTTCGAGATGCCCGGTACCGGCATACCGGACTTCGCCCAGCACGCAAAGGCGATTGCCCGAGCTGGGATCTACGACCTGGGCGTGCACCACGACGCCATCCTCCGGCCGGTGGTTCTAGGCCATTGGGACGTGGCCGGCAGGCAGGGTCTGACCCCGTCGGCCGAGGCCGCTCGGAACCGACTCTTGCAGTTCATCACCCGGTTGGGCCGGGCGTCCGCCCGAGTCAAAGAGCCGCGAGTCGCGTTCGGTAACAGATAACGCGACCCACTCCCGGCGTTCGGCGGCACCTGGAGTCCGCCCGGTAACGGGCACGTTCCGGTCGTTGATTCAGTGGATAACTGTGCCCCGAACTCCTTGGGATCGAAGTAGTTACGCCATCGGGTGATGACTCCGTCGTGAACCTCAAAGATGCCCGCAATCTTCAAAGCCGCCGTCTTTCCGCCCAATCTCAGGTAATCGATCCTTTCGGTCATCACAACTGCGCCATCAGACAGTAGGTGGCAAATTTCGGCGTCCACCTCGCCGCCCAGGCCCATCATCCGGGCGAGATCGGCCACGATGGCTTCTCGCCCATGGACCGGTTCAAGCGGTCCGTTGCAATACTCGGCGTCCTCGCTGAAGAACCGGCTGAGCGTGGCGGCGTCGCCCGTCGGCCAGGTCTCCATGAACGCTGCCATGAAATCACGCACGATTTTCTCGGCGCTCGGCGGTCCGCCCATGTCACTCATCGTTGCTCCGCTGTCCCTTTGGCGTCGAATCGGCGAACCAGACCGAGCGGGATTGCCCGATATCGTCCTGCCGGAAGTCATCGCCGACTGCCTCACTCGTGCCGAAGAGTGCGCTCGTCCCGGCGGACGGGGCACTATCTCGGGCCAGATTCGAGAATGATCTTGATAGCTTGAGGGACCGTCGTGACCACCGCATCGGGAGCAGGATCCGGCGATGCCCAGGTGCGACCCCTCGCGATCCAGATGGTGCGTAGGCCCACCCCTCGACCCCCTGCCAATGTCGGCGGCCACCGAATCTCCAGTCATCCAACCCTCAAGAGGTCTCTCGCAGAGTTCAGCCGCCATCTCGAATATGGCCGGGTCGGGTTTCGCTCGCCCCAACGACTTCTGAGACACATATCGCGTCGAACTCTTCTGTGAGATTCGTCGCATTCAGCTTCGCCATCTGTGCTGGCCCGCCGTTTGAGATGACTCCGATCCGCCACCCTTGGCTACGGAGCTGCCGCAGTCCTCTAACGGTCTCTGTGTCCACCGTGTAGCAAGCCGGATAGTCCAAGTAGTAGCGGGCCAGGAGCTCTTCGGCGTCGCTCGAGATATCGAACGCTGCTCGGACCTCCTCGAAGAAGATCTCCTTTGGCGTCATGCCATCTTGATCAGCGGATTCCATGAATCGCCAAGCCTCTTCTGGAAGTCCATGGTTGCGAATGAAGGCTTGGGACCAGCGACTGAAAGCAGCCTTCGCGATCGAGGAGAGTGTTGTCGAGATCGAAGAGAGCAAGACCCACGAATCAAGTATCGCGGAGTGGACTCTGGCCCTTCTCCCCGGCTCCAGGCGTCGCCCCCAGCCGGCGAAAGGGGGCACGCCTCTGCCTCCCTCGGTTTCGGCACTTATCGCCTGATCTGTCAATCCACCGAGGCGAAGAGGTTCCAGGTTCCTGGCACACCCTTCAGCTCGTGTTTACCGCGATCCTGAAATTCGATGCCCGAGCCAACCACGAGGTCCTTGACGGTGCCCGAGACAAGAACCTCGCTCGGTGAGGCCAAAGAACCGACCCGAGCGGCGATGTGAACGGCAAGGCCGCCGAGATCTTTGCCTCTCACCTCGCACTCACCGGTGTGGAGACCCACGCGTAGCTCGATACCGAGGGCTCGGGTGGCGTCGATGATCGCTTGGCCACAACGGATGGCTCGAGCCGGACCATCGAAGGAAGCGACGAAGCCGTCTCCCGTCGTGTTGACCTCCCGACCTCGGAAGATCCGCAGTTGTTCGCGGACAATTTGATCATGGCGATCCAACAGGGACCGCCACCGTTGATCACCCAGCGAGGCTGCACGTTCGGTTGATCCGACGATATCGGTGAAGAGTACAGAGACCAGCACCCGGTCGATATCGGTTGCCGGTCTCGTACCCGTCAAGAACTCGGCCACTTCGTCGAAGATCAGGTCCCGCTGGCTGAAGATCAACATGTCGTGGCCCGGCAGCGCGACGAACTTGGATCCCTCAATGTGCTCGGCCAAATAACGCCCATGAGCAATGGGCAGAAAGCTTGGATTGTCGGCGCTCAGGACCAGCGTGGGCGCTCGGATGAGCGGGAGCACCGGGCGAACATCGAGGTTCCGAAGCAGGTAGTCGTACTGTGCGGCCGCGGTTCTCGGGGTGACCGACGCCCGGAAGAGCCGAGCAAGGGCGTCGCGGCGAACTGGGTCTTCCGCACCGGCGGCACCAGCAAGCGAGAGGAACTCCGGCGTACCCCAGTGCGTTCGGAGGAATCGACGACGAAATCGAGCGCCTCAGGTGTGAAACCGATCGGATAGTCGTCAGCGACCAGATAGCGGGCAGTGGTATTGCAAAGCACCAGGGAATCGACCCGTTCGGGATGTGCAGCGGCGTAGAGGATCGCGATCGGGCCACCATCGACCGTCGCGAGAATGGATGTCTGCTCGGACCCGACCGCGTTGAGCACGCTCTCGATGTCTTCTGTCCACTCCTCCCATGTTGGTATGGCGTTACGCGGCACACCGTCAGATGCCCCGGTGCCTCGTCGATCGAGAAAGATCAAGCGGCGTAACGACGCCAGCCGTCTGAGGAAGTCGGCAATGTCGGGGTTCTCCCACGCCATCTCGACGTTGCTACCGAGCCCGTTGAAGAAGAGAAGGTCGGAGGGCCCCTCTCCGAGGACCTGGTAGGCAACGTCAGCATCCCCGACGGCCACGTACTTGGTGTCCGGACGGCTCATGAGGCAAACAGTCTGACCTGCGATGCAGCCCGATGCTGGAACTCTTCCTCGGCAAGGCTTCACGCGGCGGTTCGAGGTCCCCACGCGCTTGGTCTGCACGCTCGCGGATCACACAGATGTGACAGAGGGAGAGTTAACCTTTTGGGAGCAATTCTCTTAGAAGGTGACCCGAGTTGATCGCACCATCAAGGAGCACAGACGGGTACATCCGGGCTCATGCCGACATCATGAATCGTGGGGACGAAATATCCCCGCAAGCAATGGCTGGTCTCCAACCGGAGCGAGGCCTCAATGCTATCTAAGGAGTCGAGCCCGGCTTCTCGAAGCACCTCTTCCAGATGGGCGAGGATTACTCCGTTGGGCCGACGTCAAAGCGGTTCCCTTACGCACGATCCTGATGTCAGTGGGAGTCGTCGTCCTCGTCTACCTGGCGGGCCAACTCCTCTACCGCCTCCGCGACGTCGTGCTGCTCGTGGTGGTCGGGTCGTTCGTAGCGCTCGTCCTGAACCCTGTGGTCGTGGCCTTGCAGCGATGGAAGATACGTCGTCGGGGTACTGCCGTGGCCATCGTGACGATTTCGGCGCTCCTCGTCTTCATCGGTCTGGCCTTCGCGTTCGGCTATCCCCTAGTCAACGGCCTCACCCATTTCGCCAATGCGCTGCCGGCCTATGTTGACAAGGCGCAACACGGGAAGGGCTGGATCGGTCATCTCGTTCGCAAGTACCACGTTGAGGCCTGGGTGCAGAAGAACTCACCCAAGATCATCAGCTTCGCGGAAAGCCTGGGCAAACCGGCCTTGGCCCTGGGCAAGGGCGCGTTTGCGATCCTGGCTGAGCTGGCGGCGACGTTTGCGTTCGTCATCTTGCTCCTCGTCGAGGCTCCGAAGCTCCGTGCCGGTCTTCTGGGCATAATGGCCCCCGAAAGGGCTGCCAGATACGCGGCAATCGGCGGAAAAGTGAGCGCATCGATCTCCGGGTTCGTCTTGGGAGACTTCCTCACTTCTCTGATCGCGGGCACGGTGATCTTCGTCACCCTGGCCGTCCTCGGTGTGCCCTACGCCCTCCTCTTCGGGCTCTGGGTTGCCCTCGTCGACTTCCTTCCGCAAATCGGTGGGGCGCTGGCGGGCATCCCGACAGTGCTCTTCGCCCTTGCGCATTCGTTCACCGCAGGCGTCGTCACGCTCGTCGTCTTCCTCGCCTATACGTTCTTGGAGAACCATTTCTTAAACCCGGTCGTCATGGCTCGGACCGTCAAGATCAACCCACTCCTCGTCTTCGCGGCCGTTCTTGTCGGTGCGGATATCGGGAATTGGTTGGGCGGCCTTTTCGGCGGTTTCGTGGCTGTACTCCTCGCGGTCCCGATTGCTGCCTCGATCCAGGTGGTGATCGTCGAGATCTGGAGGGCGACGGCGCCAGACGGCATCGTCGAAAATGGCGAAACACCGATCACCGTGCCTCCCGAAACGCACCCACCATGATCCCGGTGGACACGATGGACGGAGCCGGCCGGGCCGCGCCTGGATGCCCTGGTTGGACTTCATCACCATCGGAAGCCGCCAGAAGGGGTCCGGAGCGCCGTCGCGGCCGCCTCGCACCGACCTCGTGCCCCGACGAACGCCTGCTTGCGATCAACGTGCCGGCTCAGCTGGCACTCGTCCGGATCGGATGGCGTCGAGGAACGCCTCGTAGTCCCGGTCGTTCTGGTCGGCGTATGACACTGCGAACGCGGCCAGGCTGTCGTCGAAGACCGTCCTCTTTCCCAGGTAGCCGGCGAGGAGGGCCGGCTGGCCGGCTCGGGCATGAGCGCGCGCCAGTGCGGCGCCGCAGAGACGCCCATACAGCGTCAGGCCGTCGGGGCTGGCGTCGTCGAGTGGTACCGAGCCCTTCATGTCACGCAGCTGGCGGACATAGGTGTCGAATTCGCCGGCGCGGGCCCAACCCAGGAACACATCGCTGGCCGCCTGCATGATGCGCTGGCCGACCACGACCCGCTTGCCCTGGTTGGCGTACCGGCAGCGGCCGACGTAGGGAGCGAGGACGGAGGGCTGGGCTTCCTTGACCTGAAGGAACAGGGGATCGAGATCCGCCTTGCCGGCCAGCAGCACGACGAAGCAGCGGGTCCCGACACTTCCCACGCCGACGACCTTGAGGGCGGCGTCGACGAACTCGTAGCGATCCAGCAAGAGGCGCGGTCGGGATCGAGGGTGGCCAGGTAGGCCTTGACGAAGCCTGCGGGCCTGTTCGAGTTGAGCGTCGGTGAGGCGAACCACCACCGGCGGATCCTCCACGATCACCCGGCGGCCGTCGCGCACGGTTGTGAGCTTGGACAGCGCTTTCAGGCTGGTGCGTTGGCGGGCCTTGGCCGCGGTCTTTTCGACACGGGAGCGGGCCGGCTTGTCGGGAGCGGCGGCGATGATCGACTCGACGTCGAGGCGGGAGTGCCACACCTCGAACGCGGAGAGCTGTGCCATCTTCGCCATCTCGTTGCGGTACTCCGCCGAACAGCCCTGGACCGCTGCGCTCTGCCGTCGCCGTCGGAGAGCCCGGCCGTCCTGGCCGCCACCACCAAGCTGGCCGCCAGTCGCTTGATGTCCCATTCCCACGGTCCGGGTTGGGTCTCGTCGAAGTCGTTCAGATCGAAGACCTGATTGCGTTCGGGCGTGGCGAAGGTGCCGAAGTTGAGAAGATGCGCGTCGCCGCAGATCTGCAACTGGATGCCCGTGGACGGTGTCCGGCTCAGATCGGCGGCCATGACCGCCGGGGAGCCCCGGTAGAAGGAGAACGGTGACGCCATCATCCGGCCGTTCCGGACGGGAACCAGCTCGGGCAGCCGGTTGGCGTTGGACCGGGACAGGATCTCGAGCGGATCAGGACGGTCGGGGCGGCGCCGTCCATCGGCCATGAGCTGCGGCGGGGAACTCGAGAGCGAAACGCCCGCCCGGCTTCGAGCATCTCCGCTCGAGTCCTCGGCGTGGCGTCGGGAGGGCTCATGGGGCGTGCATCACCAAGGCTCGGTGGCGGGCAGCGGCAGCCGGGCCAGGCGTTTGGCCTTGGCGGCTGGGAGGCCAAGGAGGCGGAGGCAGGCTTCGGCGAGCTCGTCGACCGCGCTCTCCTCGACCCTTTCGGGCTGCTGCTGGTGTAGGCGCAGCAACCCGATGAGGCCGCCCGCCACGGCGCTGAGAGCGACCTCGGGGTCAGCCACACTGAACTGACCCGCGGCTTGCCCGGCCTCGATGTCCCGCAGGGCGCGGGGGGCCAGGCCCCCCGGTGC
>CAVSSK010000010.1:0-295884 GCA_963730395.1 uncultured Acidimicrobiaceae bacterium
GACCTTCGAAATATTCAATCTGCTGCTGTAGGGACTAACACGACGGCACCAAGGAGAAACGACATGGCAGTGAAGCTGAACAGCCGGGCCTTCGACCATGCCAAGACGTTGATCAAGGAGGGGAAGTTCGTCGCCGACGACCGCGACGCATGGAGCGAGCACCAGCCCTCGAGCGAGGAGGAGAACCGTTACATCAAGGACCACGGCTTCGAGGAGTACGCCCGCTGGCACCTGGGGTTCGACGACGAAGCCACAGAGGGGACCAAGGGCCGATACAAGTTCCCCTACGGCGATTTCAAGAAGGTCCACCGTTGTGGCCTGTTGGCCGCAGAGTCCCGCGCCGGCCAGCGCAGCTACTACGACATCGAGCTCGCCATCGCCCACCTGCACGGGATGCTCGACGCCGTCGCCTGAGTGGTCGCACTGACGTGACACTCCCGCCGGAGCCATGACCCGACCGCCTCGAGGACTGCCAATGGCCGATGAGGCCAGCCCGGTCGAATGTGTGCATCTCTTCGTGGCTGAGGGTGTCTCCCTAGTTGAGGCTCGCCCTGTTTCTGCAGTGAGCTCGTCGCGGCCTACGGATTCGCGTGGTTTCTCTGAGCCGACGTCCTGTCATGCTGGGGGAAGGCCGTCATCCCAGCTGTCGGCGGGGCGAGAAGGGTCGATCCGTGGCTGAGACGTGTACCCACCTTGGTTTCATTCAACCGGTTGAGCCCTCGTCTCAGGGTTGTCTCGAGTGCCTGATTGCCGGTCGGCGAGATTGGGTCCATCTCCGCATTTGCATGTCGTGCGGCCACGTCGGCTGTTGTGACAATTCACCCGGACGCCACGCCACGAAGCACTTCTACTCGACGAGCCATCCGATCATCCGCTCATTCGAGCCGAATGAAGACTGGTTCTGGTGCTACGTGGACGAAGCCTTCGTGGTCCCATGAGCGAGACGGCCCAGGCCAGCCATTCTGAGATCCCGTATATGGCGTGTCGAGTGATCGAATCATGACGGTCGACAGT
The DNA here is from genome assembly GCA_963730395.1 of uncultured Acidimicrobiaceae bacterium. GTDB lineage: Bacteria > Actinomycetota > Acidimicrobiia > Acidimicrobiales > RAAP-2 > Bog-473. The sequence continues at coordinate 1,015 of CAVSSK010000010.1, forward strand.
GGGCCGGGATCGGCTGCTGTCGATGGAATTCGTGACGCGGACCCACTCGCCCAGCTGACGGAGACGGCCGACCATCACTACGCCTTTCCCCGGCTGACGGAGCGGCAGATAAGGGTCCTGGCGGAGAAGGGGCATCGCCGACAGACCACCCGTGGCGAGCGCCTCTACAGCCAAGGGGATCGAACCTGCGATTTCTATGTCATTGTCAGCGGATTGGTGGCAGTCGTCGACGGCTCTGATGCCGAGAACGACCAGATCGTCGGAGTCCATGGAGCCGGTCGTTTTCTCGGAGAGCTGAGCCTGCTGACCGGCCAGGCGCTCTTCGTCACCGCGGTAGTCATCGAACCGGGCGAGGTGATCGCCATCCCGGTGAGCGTCCTGACCCGGCTGTTGACCAACGACACCGAGCTCGCTGACGTTGTACTGCGTGCCTACTTGACCCGCAGATCGATGCTCATCGAGGCTGGCAAGGGTTTCCGTGTCGTGGGGTCTCGCTTCTCGAGCGACACCAAGCGGTTGCGGGAGTTCGCCATTCGCAACCGCCTCCCTCACCAGTTCATCGACCTGGAGACTGATCGGACAGCCGAAGCGCTGGTGCGCCAGCTCGGGGTGGCCCCAGAAGACACCCCCCTGGTCCTCTGGGGTGACCAGATCCTGCGCAACCCGGCCAACACGGACCTCGCGAAGGCGATGGGACTCTCTGCCCCGCTGGAACGTGAAACCCGGTTCGACGTGGTGGTGGTCGGAGCGGGACCAGCCGGACTGGCGGCGGCTGTCTATGGAGCCTCCGAGGGTCTGGCGACCATCGTGCTCGACTCGTCGGCCACCGGCGGTCAAGCTGGTCTCTCGGCCAGGATCGAGAACTATCTGGGCTTTCCGTCGGGAGTATCCGGGTGGGAATTGGCCGACCGCGCCGTGGTCCAAGCGCGGAAATTTGGTGCGCAGATCGCCGTGCCTGCCGAGGCGACAGGGCTAGAGGGGTCGCACGGCGACTACGACATTCGAATCGGCGACGGCAGCACCGTGTCCACCCGAACCGTCGTGGTAGCCACGGGTGCACGCTACCGGCGCCTCGACATTCCGGAGCTGGCTCAGTTCGAAGCCAACAGTGTCTACTACGCCGCAACCCAGGTGGAGGCCCAGCTCTGCGGGGGCGACCCGGTGACCGTGGTGGGGGGCGGGAACTCCGCCGGACAGGCATCGGTGTTCCTGTCCAAGCATGCGGGGCGGGTGACGCTTGTGGTGCGGGGTTCGGAGCTCGGCCAGGACATGTCCCGCTACCTGGCGGACAGGATCGAGAACACCCCGACGATCGACGTGCTCTTGTCCAGTGAGGTCGAGTCAGTGACCGGCGAGGGCGGGGCACTGGAGACCGTCGTCGTCCGGGACAACCGCAGTGGGCTGCGCCGATCGGTGGAGTCCCGGGCATTGTTCGTCTTCATCGGGGCCGAGCCCCATGTCGATTGGCTGGCCGGTCGAGTGGACCTCGACGAGCAGGGATTCGTCCGCACCGGAGTCGACCTCGAGCTGGCCCTGGGTGGTCCGGATGCCCGATACCCCAGCCGAGGGCTCCTGGAGACCAGCCAACCGGGTGTCTTTGCCGCCGGAGACGTCCGCCGAGGATCCGCCAAACGGGTTGCCGCCGCCGTCGGGGAAGGGTCGATGGCCATCCGCCTGATCCACCAGTACCTGGCCCGAGCCTTGGTGGGCTGAGAGCTCGGGCTACCAGGCGGTCCGCAAGACCACGTGACTGCGGGGTCCTCGCCCTAGCCGCTGAGCGCGACATTGGATCAGTTGGACTGGTGAAAGGAGACCACCATGCTGCTCCGTTTTGAGCCTTTCCGTGATATCGAGAGAGTCAACCAGCGGATCACCGCTCGTCCTGAGGTGATGCCGATGGATGCCTACCGGGAAGGCGACCACTACGTGGTGCACTTTGACCTGCCCGGTGTCGATCCCTCCTCCATCGACCTCACCGTCGAGAAGAACGTGGTGATGGTCCGGGCCGAGCGTAACTGGCAGCCCGGTGAAAACCAGGAGGTCCTGGTGGGCGAGCGACCACAGGGGACCTTCAGCCGGCAGCTGTTCCTTGGTGACAGCCTCGAGTCCACCACGGGACCGGGTACGTGACACAGAAGAAGTCATCCGAACAGCGTCGCCGAATGGGGCGCTCCTTGCGCGACAGCGTACCTCTCGAGTCCCACGGCGAATGGGAGGCGACGGCGGAACGGCTGGATCCAGTCACTCGCCTACAAGAAGATGACAAAACTCGTGTGCCAGTACTCGTTCCGGTTCGTTACGAGCGGATGCTGCAGTCGCCTTTCGCGTTTCTGCGGGGCGCGGCAGCCATCATGGCGGACGATCTTGCTACCACTCCGAACATCGGCGTGCGGGTCCAGACTTGTGGCGACGCGCACCTCGGAAACTTCGGCATCTTTGCCACGCCCGAACGGAACCTCCACTTCGACATTACCGATTTTGACGAGACGCTTCCCGCTCCCTGGGAGTGGGACGTCAAACGCCTGGTGGTCAGCGTGCAGGTCGCGGCGGACAGTCTCGGCATGGATGTCACTCAAACCGCGGATTCCGTCGCCGGAACGGTCAGGGCGTATCGAGAACGCATGCGAGATCTGGCAGAACTTGGACCACTCGAAGTGTGGTACGACCGTATCGACGTGCAACGGGTACTGGAGATAGCCCGCCAGCGAAAGGCAAAGGATCTCAAGCGGGCGCTGAGAGTGGATAAGGTTCGTCAGCGCACCAGCCTCACGGCTCTTCCAAGGCTCACGGCCTATAACGAAGGCGGTCGGCGCATCGTGGACGACCCTCCGCTGATCGATCATGAAGATCCAGAAGCACAGGAGGGCGCGAGCATGATCTCCCGCTACGCGCAGTCCCTTCCCGCGGACCGCCGCCTATTGCTCGAGCAATACGTCGTGATCGACACGGCTCGCAAGGTCGTTGGTATCGGAAGTGTGGGAACTCGGTGCTTTCTTTCCTTGCTGATGGATCCAGACGGTCGTGCGCCGATTTTCTTGCAGCTTAAGGAAGCCAACGAGGGCGCGTTGGCCCGGCACGCGGGGCGATCGGAGTATCCAAATCAAGGTCAGCGGGTGGTCGTGGGTCAACGCTTGATGCAAGCAGCGAGCGATATCTTCCTTGGTTGGACCAACTTTCGTGGCCACGACTATTACGTACGACAGTTCCGTGACATGAAGGGATCCGTTGAGATCGACGCCATGCAACCAATAGGTTTCGCCAGCTATTGCGAGGTGTGTGGGAACACACTGTCCCGAGCCCATGCACGCTCCGGACACGCGGCAACCATCAGCGGCTATCTGGGCAACAGCGCGAAGTTTGATGAAGCAATGGTGTCGTTCGCCGCCAAGTACGGCGAACAGACGCGTCTCGACTATCAGGCGTTAGTGTCGGCCCGGAAGAACCGCGAGGAGATTCGGTCTTAACATATAGGTCGTGGGGCGCTGGTCGCTGCGGAGATCCACCAGTACGTCTGCCGACGAGGCGTCGCTCGGCCCAAGGTCACGGGCAGATGGCAGGAACGCCTTCCACGCACCTGCCGGCGAGTTCACAACTGCACCCGCGGGTGCGGGCGAGATGGACGCCAAGGCAAGCATCTCACCCCGAGTTCCAGGAGGATCAATGGCACGCACAAGCGCCAATACCTTGGCTTCGACTTCATTGCAGACCTCGGGAGTGCCCAACCTGTGGCCGCGGCGAGGCGATGAGCAGCGTCTGCGTCCTGATTCCAAGTGACTACAAAGTTCGCTTGCTTGCAGATGCTCGGAGTCCCAGCAAGAGCCGAGTGAGTGATTGGCGTGCCTGCCGGTGAGCTCGGGGGCGGTCGAGCGCATTTGCAATGTAGAGAGCGGCTTCATCAACGGCTGCGAGCAGCATGTGCGCCAGTGGCACCGTGGGTTGGCGGTGAATGACCTTCTGTGCAACTGCTGCGTCCAACATCGCCGTGATCACGCCGAGCCCGTACTCGGCTTCTAGGCTGCGCCACTGGTCCCACCCGAGCACTGCGGGGCCGTCGATGAGCAGGATCTGTTGAACGTCGGCATTGTCGGCCGATGCGTCGAGAAACTGCTGAAGGGCAGCGGTGAGCATATCGAGCGAGTCGTCCCGTTCGTTCACGATCGTTGCGGCAGCGAGGTCGGCCTGGACCTGGTGGAACACGGCCCGAAACAGATCCTCCTTGTCTGAGAAGTGGTGGTAGAGGGCACCACGGGTGCCGACATCGGCCTTTGCGACGATCTCCTCCGTCCCCGTGGCGAAGTAACCCTTGGTGACAAATAGATCCCGGGCAGCGGCGATCAGCGCCGCCTTGGTGGCTTCACCTCGTGGCAATTGCCTCGAGACTCGGGCGATCGGACCTTGACATACATACTGTAGGTTAGTTACATACAAGCTGTAGGTTCTCGAGGGAGAGGAAATTCGAATGGCGACGGCTGGCGACGTAGTGAGAGAGTTTTGTGCGGCGATCGACCGGAAGGATCTCGCCAAGGTCGAATCCCTCCTCGATCCCAACGTCGTGTATCACAACATCGGCTCTGAACCTGCCGTTGGCCGGGAAGCCTCCCTCGCCGCGGTGAAATTCCAGTTCGACATGTTCGATCCGATCTCGTTTCGAATTCGGAACCTCGCGGAAGACGGAGACACCGTGCTCACGGAGCGGGTCGACGAGGTGACGGCCAACGGGGTGATGGCCCCGGTGCCGGTGATGGGCACCTTCGAGGTGAGAGATGGTCGAATCGTTCAGTGGCGTGACTACTTCGACATGGGGCTGACCGGCAGATTGATGGGCGGAGAGGACGTCTCGTCCTTGCTCCCCCGCTGATCTCCACCTGGGTTAGATTGGCAGAATCTGCCAACCAATGGGCTGCGAGTATGACTCAGAGTTCCGTGCCGACGATGCCCGGTTCGTTCCACGGGGACAAGAGACGTCGGGTCACTGATGGCTGATGACGTCGCGGCTGGACCGGAGGCGGCAGGGGCCGAGGTCATGGCGGCGATGCTCGACCTGTCGTCGCCTCAGGCGAACTACCAGGCGGTGATTGAGGGCCCCGGTTTCGTCCAGCCAGCCGAAGGTCTCGTGTTGACCTTCGAGCGCGGGCTGACCGAACACGTGCTCCGCCACCACGAGCTCTTTTCTTCTCGGGTCGAGATGGGATTGGGCAACGTACGCCCGCTGATCCCGCTCAACGTTGATCCGCCGCTGCATTCGAAGTACCGCAGACTGCTCGATCCATTGTTCGCTCCCAAGCGCATGGACGAGCAGGAGGAAGACATCACCCGACGCGTCATTGCCCTTATCGACGGATTCATCGATGCAGGGGAATGCAACTTCACGGAGGACTTTGCCGAGATCTTCCCGAGCTCGGTGTTCCTCGGATTGATGGGTCTGCCCGAGGAAGAACTCCGCATGTTCCTGCGCATGCGTGACGGGATCTTGCACCCCGAGAAGATCGACCCGGACGCGCTCGTCGATCCCGAAAAGCGAGCCGCGGTCATGGCCAGGACCGGCCAAGATATCTACGAGTACTTCGGCGCCCTCGCCGATGAGCGCACCAGAATACCGGCTGATGACGTGATGTCGAAGTTCGTCGTGTCCGAGGTTGACGGCGAGCGACTATCTCGGGACGATATCGTCGACATCTGCTACCTGATGCTCATTGCGGGACTCGACACGGTCAGTGATTCGCTCACCTGCATGTACGCCTTCCTGGCCAACCATCCCGAACATCGCCGCCACATCGCCGCAGGACCCCGGTTGCGTCGCCAGCGCGGTCGAAGAGCTGCTGCGCTGGGAGTCGCCGGTCCCATTCGGCGTCCCGCGTGTCGCAACGGAGGACACCGAGCTGCCCAATGGCTGCCCGATCAAACAGGGAACCGCCGTCATAGTCATGTACGGTGCCGCCAACGTCGATGCGAGCCAGTGTCCGGTGCCGTTCGATGTTCTTTTCGACCGTGACTCCAACCGCCACATTGCATTCGGCGGCGGAGTACATCGTTGCCTGGGCTCACATCTGGCCCGAAGAGAGCTGCGGGTCACGTTGACCGAGTGGCACAAACGCATACCCGACTACTGGCTCAAGTCAGGCCACGAGCACCTCGAGTACCCTCCGGGCCTCCGCCACGTGAAGGACCTCACCCTGGCTTGGCGCTGACTTTCACAGCGCGCAGTTTCAAGAAGGTCTGCTTCTACGTTGCTACCCAAATTCGGCGGGCAGCGGCGACCGAGGGAACAACAGCTGGACTTCGCTGCCGATCAGAGCCGGCCACATGGACAAGGTGATAGCGGTTGGACGATCGGAACCGCTCTTCGGATCAGAAGCTTGGGGTTTCGAATCCCTCCGAGCGCGCGCAACCGACAGCCACCGTCACCTCACACAGAACCCGGCGTCGACCGGCAGAGCCACGCCTGTGATCCACTTTGCCTGGCTCGATACCAGGAACGCCACCGCATCGGAGATGTCTTCGGGTTCGAGGATGTCGATCGGCATGGCGTTCTGCATGGCCGAGATGGAGTTGTCGCCTGCCCTTGGCAGCCTGCATCGCCAGCGTCATCATGGCTTCGTTCATCGTCATGGCGGACTTGACACCCGTCGGGTCCCTTGTATCGCAACGTCTCCGATACCGAAGTGTCCACCTTGTCGTGGCCGACCGAAGACCTCGGTCGTTAGGCCAGGTCTGATCAAGTGCCGATGGCGTTCCGACGGCGACGCGAGGTGTTGGCGGCGCAACCCTCTGGCGCTGCCGGGATGTCACAACGGGAGGTTGCCTGCCGGTTGCGGGCCGGTGGGCCTAGCCGCGGAAGCCCATGAACTCCTTGACCTGCCCCTGCAGACCCGTCAGCGTCGGAGGTAGGGCGGTCGCGCCACGGTCTGGCGGGACTGCGCCAAGGGGGAAAGATGAGGGGGATTCGAGGGCGGCCGGGGCGACGCGCGCCGCGCCTCGTGCTGACGCTCGTGGTGCTGACCGCAGGAGTGGGGCTTGCGCAGACCGTGGCGCACGTCACCGAGTCAGGGGCGGCGCCCGCTGTCTCGGCGTCCTACGGCGGCGGGCACCTTATGGCCGCCGACCCGTCCGGCGGATATTGGACGGCGGCCGGTTCTGGAACCGTGGTGCCGCACGGGGGCGCCCCGCAGCGGGGATCGCCTGCCGCAGGCGGCGTGCGCCTCAACCAGCCCATTGTCGCCATGGCATCGACTCCCGACGGCGGCGGCTACTGGCTGGTCGCCTCCGACGGTGGCATCTTCTCCTACGGCGACGCGCACTTCTTTGGCTCGACAGGGTCACTGCGCCTCAATCAGCCCATCGTCGCCATGGCAGCGACCCCCGACGGGGGCGGCTACTGGCTGGTCGCCTCCGACGGTGGCATCTTCTCCTACGGCGACGCGCACTTCTTTGGCTCGACTGGGTCTCTGCGCCTCAATCAGCCCATAGTCGCCATGGCAGCGACCCCCGACGGCGGCGGCTACTGGCTGGTCGCCTCCGACGGTGGCATCTTTTCCTACGGCGACGCGCACTTCTTCGGTTCGACCGGCTCAATCCGCCTCGACCAACCCGTCGTGGGCATGGCAGCCACGCCCGACGGTGGCGGCTACTGGCTGGTGGCCTCCGACGGCGGCGTCTTCACCTTCGGAGACGCGCCTTTCTACGGCTCGCTCGGGGGCACCGGGTCGACCGCGCTTGGCATGGTTGTCACACCCTCGAACGGCGGGTATGCGCTGGTGACCGCAGACGGCGGCGACGAGGCGTTTGCGCCGGCGGCGCCGAACAGCAACTCGGCTTCGAGCCCGGCCACGTCGGCCACGGGGAACTCCTCCACGACCACGTCGACCACCCAGCCACAGCACCCGACGGGCATGACGACGGGCTACTACGACGTCGCCATTAAGGGGGGGGCCGCTCAAGGCGACTGCGCACCGACCAAGCCCCCGACGGCGACAGCCGACACGTCGCTCGACTCGCTCTTCGCCAACCAGACCGGTCCGGGCTGGGTCGGCGGCGACATCGCCTACTCCACGGCTCTGCCGCTCGGACAGGAGTCCTTCGTCTTCGGCGACACGTTGCTTGGCACCGCCCAGCCCAGCGGTGCTGTGGCGCTCGCTGGATTCGGCCATGGCAGCGAGTTGGTCGGGACCATGCCCAACCTCACGACCGACATCGGTGGGACATACAACTCCCCACAGCCGCTGATACCGGACGCCTCGCCAGCTACGTGGCAGGCCGGAGCCACCTATATGGAGAATGGGCAGCAGCTCATATTCGCCGACGAGTTCGACCCCGTACCGGGGAGCATCTTCGACACGTTCACGGGGAGAGCGGGAATCGCCGTGATGTCTCTGTCGTCGGGCAAGCCCGTGTTCAGTTCCGTCACACCCCTTCCCACCGATCCCGTCACGCAATGGGGGACCGCCATGACCCAGAGTGGTGGCTATGACTACGTGTATGGCGAGTCCTTCAACACTGCCACCGATGTGTGGTACGGCATAAAGCTGGCACGGGTTCCCGTTGGCGAATCTCTGGACACCACTCAGTGGACGTATTGGAACGGATCCGGCTGGGTGGCCGGCGAGGCCAACGCCGTTGCCGAGCCCTTCCCTTTGGTCAACGGTGTCATTCCGCTCCAGAACGGCACTGGGTTCATGGGGGTCGGGATTGGCGGCACCTACGGGCAGTCGATGCAAGTCGCTGTGACCTTCGCATGCTCGCCGACCGGCCCCTGGAGCACCCCGCAGAACATCTACTCAATTCCCGAGATCACGGAGTACCCGAACGAGTTCGCCTACATGGCCACGTTCCACCCGGAGATCTCGGATGGCGGGGGGCTGGTGACGTCATACAGCGTCAACTCCATGGACGGGCTGTCGGCGCTCCAGCAGAACGACCATACGTACCAGCCACGCTTCATAGAGATCAGCGGCTGAGCACCGCCCGCCACGTGGTCATGGCTCATCCGCGGCGGCTGGAATTGAATGACACCGAACAGGTCGTAGCGCCGCGGCAGGGTTGCTGAGGAGGGATCGTCGAGGCGCTGCCCTCGAGCCGGAGGAGGGACGACATGATGACGCCGAGTGCGACGGCCCTCAGTACCTGCTGGCCGTGTGCGACGTGGTGCAACGCCCTCCATTGCATCGGGGTGCGGAACGCAGCGCAGCGGAGCTGCGTCGTGTCCTCACCAGTTGGTGTCGCCACGGGTCGGACGGGCACCACGCAACGCACGCGTGCCTACCTGGCGCCGAGGGTGATGGAGCAGCTCGGCCCGCCTGGAGCCCCAGAACGAGCGCCGTCGATACGGACAAACAGATCAGCAAGCACCTCGACAAGCGTCGCGCGCTCCATCGCCAACTGCCCTTGGTGCCATGCCAGGCAGAGCTCGCTCAAGGTGCCGATCTGTGCGTAGGCGATGAGGCGAGCCCGAAGGTCCGCCTGCGGGTCCGAGCCCGGAGGTGCCATCCCGGCGATGGCGACGTCAATGATCTGGTGGCGAAAAGAGCTCAGCGCGCCGCCGTGGGTCTCGGCGAGCAGCACCCGAGCGAGACACTCGTCGTCCACCAATGCGCCGACGAACGCTTCGAGCCACGCTTGTGGCGGCCCGCCGGGCGCAGTGGGCCGGAACGGATTCACGCGTTCCGACATCACCGCGATCGCATGGTCGACGACGGCGCTCCGGAGCTCGTCGAGCGACGCAAAGCTCTCGTAGAAGTATCGCTTGGTCAGTCCGGCGGCCAAGCACACGCGACCCACGCCGAGCGCGCCCGCGCCTTCGGACCCGGCGATCTCGAAGGCGGCCCCCACGAGTCGGTGCCGTCGATCGGTGCGCCGATCGGCGGCACTGACCCCCTTGAAGGGCATCGTCACCTGGTACTCCATCCCGAACTCAGCATAGTTGACACCAATGAGTATCAAAGCCTACGGTCGCTGACATCAAGCGGCGTCGAGCAAGGAGGTCCGCTGTCGTGCCCCCGACGCCTGTCGATGCTCATCTCGATCTCAGCGATCCGGATTTGTTGGCCGATCACCTGCCTCTGGACGAGTTCGCCTGGCTGCGCCGAAATCAACCAATCCGGTGGAATCCTCAGGCATCCATGGCGGGATACGGCGACGCCGGATTCTGGGCGCTCACCCGCCATGCCGACGTCACGGCGGTGACGAGGGGTCTCGGGTGGTCTGTGGAGGCCAACTCCGCCTTCGTTCGTCGGCTGGATGAGTCCGATGCCACCGGCGAATCCACGAAGAACCTCTTGCTTTGCATGGACCCGCCCCGGCACACCCGGGTTCGGCGGGTGGGAAACCGGTGCTTCGCCCCCCGCGCCTTGGCCGGACTCGAGGACGACCTCCGCGAACGAGCGCACCGGATCGTCTGGTCAGCCAAGCATGACGGCACGGGCGACTTCGTCATCGACGTGGCCCGTCATTTGCCCCTACAGGCCATCGCCGGACTCATGGGCATCCCCGACGCGGACCGTCAGCAGCTCTTCGACTGGAGCGACCAGATGGCAGGCAGCGAGGACCCGGAGTACGCCGGCACCGACCTTTCGGGCGTCGTCGAGATGTTCGCCTACGCTCACGCGGCAGCCGAGGTTCGGGTCGACAACAACCTCGGGGACGTCACCAGCCAACTTGTCCAACCCGACGTCGACGGCCAACGCCTGACCAGCGAAGAGTTTGCGTTCTTCTTCATGATCCTCGCCGTCGCGGGCAACGAGACCACCCGGCAGGCGATCACCCACGGCATGTTGGCTTTCCTGCAGCATCCGGACCAGTGGGAACGATGGCGGTCAGAACGCCCAGTGACGGCGGTGGACGAGATACTGCGCTGGGCTTCACCCGCAGTGGTCCTCCAGCGCACGGCAAGCGAAAACACCGAAGTCGCCGGCCGGTTGGTGCGCAAGGGGGAACGGGTCGCCCTGTACTACGCCTCCGCCAACTTCGACGAGGAGGTGTACGACGACCCTCGGCGCTTTGACATCGGTCGCTCACCGAATCCCCACGTCACCTTCGGCGGCGGCGGCTCTCACTTTTGCATCGGGGCCAACCTCTCCCGGCTCGAGCTGAAGGTGATGTTCGACGTGATCGCCGACGAGCTGACCGACACGACATTGACGGGTCCTCCCGTCCGCCTCCGCTCTTCTTGGCTCAACGGCATCAAACACCTTCCCGTCGACTACGCGGGATCTCGATGACGAGGACTGCGGCGGCGTGGATGGTTACTCGGCTTGGTGCACCGACCGAAGTACTCGAGATCCAGACGGTGGAGGTCGCCGAACCGGGCGCCAACCAGGTACGGATCGCCGTGGAGGCGTTTTGCCTCGACTTCAACGACGTCGACACCATCCGCGGTCGATACGGGCTGTTGAAGTTCGAACCCCCCTTCGTCATCGGGATGGCGGCCGCAGGCACGGTCGACGCGGCCGGACCGGGGTGTGAGGCGCTCATGGGCCAACACGTCGTCGGCACGACCGCCGGCGTGCAGGGCGCTTACGCGTCAGCGGCGTTGCTCGACGGAGCCATGGTCCAACGGCTCCCCGCCTGGCTCGGCGCGGCCGACGGGGTGGCGATGTATTTCCCCTACCAGCTGAGCTACCTCGCGCTGTGCGTCCGGGGACGGGTGGCCCCTGGTGACGTCGTGCTCATCCACGCCGCCGCCGGCGGCGCTGGGTCAGCCGCCGTCCAGCTGGCCAAGGCATTCGGCGCAACAGTGATCGCTACGGCGGGCACCGACGAGAAGGTCGACCTCTGTCGCTCGCTGGGCGCCGACTACGGCGTGAACTACCGCAACGAGGACTTCGTCGTATTCGTTGACGACGTCACGAACGGACGGGGAGTAGACGTGGCGTTCGACACCGTAGGTGGCGCCGTGACGACGGAGACGTTCCGCGTGATGGCATTCAACGGCCGCCACCTCATCATCGGGTTCGCTTCTGGTATCGAAGCGGAGGAGCGCCCCCTGCCAATCCAGCCGAGTATCTACGGGAACTTTGATCTGGTCGGGATCTGCTTTGCTTACGCCGACTCGCCGCGGCCGGCTCGGCCGTTCGGCATGAATTTCATGTCTACCGCCAAAGGTGTCGACATCTGGAACAGCATCTTGCACCTCACCCGCGCCGGGACCATCCGCCCTGTGATCGGCCGGCAGATCGACTTCGCAGACGTCCCCGCCCAGCTCGAGGCGCTCGAGCGGCGCGAGACGATCGGCCGCACGGTGGTGCGCACGCCGCCAGATGGCGCATGATGGCCTCCGCGAGTTGCTCGGGCCGGCATCGGGTCACGCGTCCATTGACACCATTGTGTTCCGCACCGCGGTGAGCACTGGCGTGTCGCGGCCCTCGATACAGCGCGCGTACCAATCGTTGAGGAGGCGGCGACCCTCCTCAACCTGTCCCACCTGCTCAAGCAGACCGGCATAGCCATTGGCGGCGCGGACTCCGTGGACCGGAAATCCGAATCGGTCCGCGAGATCGAGGGCGGTGAGCCATTCCGCGGCAGCACGAGACCACGGGTGAGCCGGATCCGACAGGTCGTCCGCAGTGGCGGAGGTGGCCTGTGCGAAGAAGAGCTCCGCCGTCTGGCGGTGGAGAGACGAGTCCCACCACGGCTGACCGGTCTCTGTCGAAAACGAAAGCGCCATGTCCAGGATCTCCAGAGCCGTCTCAGTTCCGCCCGCCGCAGCGGCCGCCTCGGCGACTCGTCCGAGGACCGTCGTGATTCCGGCGCGGTTGCCGGTCTCTCCGGCCAGCGAACCGGCCGTGAACACGGCGTCGAGGGCGTCGCGGTCTCCAAGGGTGATGACACGCTCGGCTTCTTCCCACACTCCACTGATGCCTGCCCAAAAGGAGAATCCCTGCTCCAGGGCGAGGCTGCGAGCCCTCTCGGCGAAGTGCAGGGTCTCGGCCGTCTCCCCGCGCTGCCAGTGACCGGTTGCGAGAAATGCCAGGGCGAAGACCCTGTTGAACGGGCGGCCCAGGGCCTCTGCCAGTTCGACAGCCTTGACCAGCTGCGCCAGACCCCGGTCGAGGTGGCCCAACATGAGGTGGCTCCACCCGGCGAACACATGGGCCGCCACTCCCTGGTCAGTACCGAAACGATCGCCCAGCACATGGTGGCGCTCGGGTCGATAGGCGGCCAGGGCCCGAGTCGCAAGGTCGAGCGACTCTGCCGCCCGCCCCTCGTAGCTCCGGGCCAGGCTCAGCTGCACGGCGCCCAACACCTCGAGCAGGTCGTCGTTGAACGAGTCGGCGATGGTCAGCACCCGCTCGGCGAGCTCTGCGCCCAAGGCGATCTCCCCTCGGTTGATATAGAAGACAGAGAGCCCACCCACGGCTTGGCCCACCCGGGTGTCGTTTCCGAGGTGTTCGCACAGCTCCCGGGCCCTGTCGTACGCTGCGGCCAGCTCCGGGTCGGAGTAGCTGCGCGTCGCGATCGAGGAACCCAGGGCCAGCTGCATTTCGACCTCGAGTTCGCTCCCTTCCATTGCGTCAGGCAACTGACGGGCCAGGTCGATTCCCTGGCGGAGGAAGGCGATGGCTTCGCGATGCCCCGAACGCTCCGCAGCCAGGTTCGCCGCCAGCTGATAACGCATTGCCGCCTGCGCCAGCAGGCCGGCCGCCTCGTAGTGACGGGCCACGACCTCGTGAGCGGTCGTGGCCCCGGCGGCGATGTGGGAATCGAGGACCTCTGCCACCCGCTGGTGGATGGTGCGCCGACTCCGGCGCAGGAGCGATTCGTATGCCGCTTCCTGGACGAGAGCGTGCTTGAAGACGTACTCCCCTCCGTCCGACGCCTCGACGTGGAGCAGGAGACCGCTGATCACCACGCGGTCAAGGAGCCTGGCCAGGTCTTCGGCGCTGAGACCCGAGACGCTGGCCAGAAGGTCAAAGGTGAACGACCGACCGATCACGGCGGCCACCTGTGCCACCGGTTTCGCTCGACCGAGTCCATCGAGCCGCGCCAGCAGCGACCCCTGAAGAGTCCCCGGGATCTCCAGCTCCACGAGAGGGGAGACGAGTTCCCACGAGTCCTCTCTGCCCACGAGCTGCCCGGACTCGAGCACGCTGCGCTCCACCTCCTCCACGTAGAGGGGGATGCCTCCGGCGGAGGCCACGATCCGCTCCACCACCTGATCCGGTAGCCGTCGGCCATCACCGAGGGTGGCTACGAGTTCGCGCACCTGGTCGTCGGGCAATGGTGAGAGAGGCAGTGACGTCACGACATCCGGACGATCCCATGGCGCTTCGAATTCCGGACGAGCGGTCATCAGCACCAGAATGGCAGCACCGCTGACTCGATCGAGCAGCCGGCCGATCGCGTCGAGTGTTGTCGGATCGCACCACTGGAGATCCTCGATGAGCAGTACGAGCGGTTGCTGGCGGCTCAAGGCGACCAGCCAGGTCACCAAGACCTCGATCGTCCGGTCAAGACGGAGCTCGTTGCTCAGTGCCATGACGGTCACGTTCGGTGTGCCGAGAAGTGCGGCGATCAGATCCGTTGCGTCGGGGAGCTCGACTGAAGCCTGATTGAGGCTGGCGTCTATCCGGGTCAGACGGACCTCGGTGTCGAGAATGGATCGCAGAGTCAGTGCATCTTCGATCAGATCGACCACCGGTCTGAGCACGCTCATCCGGGTGTATGACGCGCACGATGTTTCCACCCAACGTGGGGCGTCGTCGCCGGTCAGATCGCGGAGCTGAAGAGCGAGCCTGGACTTGCCCACTCCGGGCTCCCCGGTGACGAGTGCGCCCGCGCCCTGCCCGGCCCTGGCCCGGTCCCAGAGCCGGCTCAGCAAGTTGAGCTCGAGGTCCCGCCCGACGAGAGGGCTCCTTCGGTTGGCGGACACCTCCATCCGGGACCGCGCGCCGGTCTGGCGAAGCACACGAAAGGCGGCGACGGGCTGGGGGACACCCCGCAGCCGGAGGGGTCCGAGTGGCGTGACCTCGAACCTGCCTTCGACCAGGGCAATCGTCGCCGCGCTGGCCACCACCGTGCCCGGTTCGGCGGCCGCCTGGAGCCGCGCGGCCAGGTTGAGCGTCTCTCCCAAAGACATGGTGGCCCGACGGTCGACGCCACCGAGCAGACCGACAACCGCCTGACCGCTGTGCACGCCCACGCGGATGGCAAGGCGCTTCTTGTCGTCGAGCTTCGTGATCACGTCTGCCACTTCGAGTGCAGCGGTCAGTGCGTTGTAGGCGTCGTCGTCGTGAGCCTGTGGCCACCCGAAGCGGAAGAGCATGCCATCTCCGCTGTACCCCTCGACGTCGCCGCCGAACTCCCGCACGACGGATACCGCGTTCTGTTGGTAGAGCTCGATGAGCTCGCTGAATTCCTCGGTGTCCATGGAGGAAGAGAGCTCGGTCGACCCCACGAGGTCGCAAAAGACAGCGGTGATGTGGCGAAGTTCGCGGCTGAACTCGATGCCGATCGCGTCAAGGAGGGTCGACTCCTCCCCGCCGGCTACCGAATGGCCGCAGGCTGGACAGAACCGAGCATCGCCTGGGAGCTGTTCGGAACAGTTGGTGCACCAGCGAGTCAGCGCCAATGGGCACCCGGAAAGGCAGTGGATCGCCGCACACCTGGATCGGAGTGACGGTCGAACAATGGATCGAGGGAGTTCTCGCCGGCCTCGGCCGGCTGGATAGCCAGAGTCATCATGGATCCGCTCGACATGTGAGGGTGGACGGTGGGACAGGTTGCCATGGACATGGCCTCCCTTTCAGATCTTGTGCCGAGCGCGCGAGCCTACAATGCGCGTTGCAGATTGTGGCAGCTGTTGCGAGAGCTGCTGGCGAACGCGACAGACGTGGGGATCATCACGGGGCCCCCCGCTCATCCGGATTTCTCGAATGGTCCCGCGCGTTCTCGCTTCGGGACTGGCGTGGTGTGTCATCCGCCGACTCGGCACCGTTGCACTGGAATCCTCTGTGATCACGATGTCCATCTTCGCTCCGGCTCTGACCTTCCGATTGATGTCCGAACAGATACTGTCCGCGTTTGCTGCATGGCTCTGACGCTCGACCTCGTCCTTCTGGACGTGGCTCGTCGGCAAGACCGGAGGTTCATCCATCGCTTGGACGGCCGCTCTGACGATTGTCACCCACACGGATCCGTTCTTTCGTGGGACCTCCGGCCTCGACGGAGAATGTGATCCCACGCGGCTGGTCCTCGCTCTGGCGGGTACAGGGGCTGACTTTGGAATCGTCGGGCACCGAGCAACGTGTCCAATCCCTACTTTCTGGTATTCCCAACGTGGTCCTGGCAAGGGCTGTTCGCCGGAACGGGAACGATGTTGGCCCATCGACCATCGTTCCAGCCGCTTCACGAGCGTGCATCGAGCGGCGACGGGAACCAATGCGTACAGGCGTCACACGCGGTGCATGAAACCACACAGTCCCGTCGTACTCGTGGCACGTCCCTCACCGTTGGTACCGAAGGCCTTGCGTCCGTCTGATCACTGTGTGGGGCGCGTCAGACTGCATCCACAATTTAGATGACATAGAGTGCCGAAGACTCGAAGTTCTACGGGCGCTGACTAGTACCTTCGGCTCATGAACGGGGGTCAATCGGACTGTTTTCCGTGGCGTTGACGGTGGCCGCCAGTACAGTCCGCTCCCACGTTTCGTCAGGGGTTGCGTACGTGCGCCGCAATGGGAACAACCATCAGCCTGATTGCCGTGACGGCTTTCGCGCTGATGCTGGGTTCCGCTGTGACACCTTGGGGGCACCCCGCGGCATCAAGCGCGGTGATTGGCAACGACTACCCGTCGAACCTGTCGATGGCTCCGAAGGACTCGCGCGTCGATCCGTGGAACTTCTACAACCGCGAGTGCACGTCGTTCGTCGCCTGGAGGCTGAACCACACCAACGGGATTGCCTTCAACGACTTCTACGGCGGTCCGCAGTGGGGCAACGCGGAGAACTGGGGTCCGACGGCGCGCTCGCTCGGGATCGTCGTGAACGACACGCCGACGGTTGGCTCAGTGGCGTGGGATGCCGGCGGTGTCGGAGGAACTCCCGCCGAAGGTCACGTGTCGTGGGTGGCGAACGTCGAGCCGAACGGCACGGTGGACGTGGAGGAGTACAACTACGCGTTTGCGGGGGGTTACGACGTACGCATGGGACTGAGCCCCTCGACTTTCAGCGGGTTCATCCACATACACGACATCCCCCCGCCGTCGCCGCCGTTTCCGGCATCGTCGCCAAACGGCTTCTGGCTCGTCGGGTCGGACGGGGGCATCTTCGACTTCGGCCGCGCTCCCTTCTACGGTTCGACCGGCTCAGCTGAGCCTGCAGCGGCCAGTGGTCGGGATCACCCCGACGGCCACCCGGTCCGGATACTGGCTGGTGGCGTCCGACGGGGGCGTGTTCTCGTTCGGTGACGCCGGGTACTACGGCTCCATCCCCGGACTCGGCTTCAGACCAGCGGGCGGGGCAAGAGGTGAGCGTCTGAACGCTCCGATCGTGGGGATCGTGCCCTCGTCGATGGGAACGGCTACTTCATGGTGGCCGTGGACGGCGGCGTGTTCTCGTTCGGTGACGCGACGTATGAGGGCTCATGTCCCGGACTCGGAGGATGCTTCGGCGCCGCAGTGGCCGTGATGCCCGACACCACCGGGCACGGCTATTGGCTCGTCACGCAGATCGGTGTCGTCTACGACTTCGGTGACGCGCCAAATTTGGGTCCGTCCCATTGGTCTGCCTCTCCGGTCGTGTCAGCCGTGCGGACACCGGACGGGCACGGCTATTGGATCCTGGCCAAGGACGGCACGGTCACGGCGTACGGAGACGCCCCAGAGTTCGGAAGCGCCACTGCCGCTGTCATCGGGTACGACGATCCGGCGGCCGCCATCTATGACACCTCGGACGGCGGCGGGTACTGGGTGGCGACGTCCAGTGGCGGCGTCTACGGCTTCGGCGACGCACCCACTGGTGGGGGGATGCTGGGGACGCACCTCAACGCCCCAATCGTGGGCGCCACCGGGTTCTAGCGCATCACTCGGGGCTGCCACGACCTGGCCGAGACGTTCCATCGGGACCACGACGGCACGCTGTCCCGCTACCTGACGGTGAGGTAGTTGGTGTTCTCATCCCTGAGGTTTGATCACCGAAGAGGTGGCGTACTGGGTCGCGTAGCCCTGGGCGTTGAGCGTCGTGCCGATGACGGATCCCGAGTTCGGGGCGATGTACTTCGGTGAGCAGTCGAACATCCCGAGCGTCTTCGGGTAGTACTGCACCCACTTGGTGTTTTCGAGCTTCATCAAGATCCCACAGGACGGCGGCAGGTTCTTGGCCGGATCGGACGGCGCGTTCAGGCCACCTCCGGTCCAGCTCGTCACCTTGGAGAGATGGTTGATCATGCACTGCCGGGTGAGTGTCGAGCCGCACGCCTTGGCCTCGGTGGCCCAGAGGAGGAAGGAGGACGTTGACTGCTCTCCGAGTGCGGAGGTGAGGCCGCCGTACTTCTTCACGATCGAGACGTACTGGGCGACGGCGGGGACGACCTTGGCCGCCTCGAGCGGCTCATAGGCAATTCGAACGTAGACGTTGTTGCCCAACCCGGCGGTGTTCCACTGGGCAAAGGCCTCCGTGTATTCGGCAGCGTCCATCAACCAGATGGGGTTGTAGCCGATCTGGCTCTCGGCCTGGAGGGCGCCGTAGAGGGTCGGTCCGGGGGTGGCATTGTTGAAGACGATCTGCGCCCCGCAACTCTGGAGCTTCTGCACGAACGGCGTGTAATTGGCCTCGCCGTTGTAGTTCACCAAGAACGGGCAGTTGACGAACTTCCAGCCCGCCTCGGTGTAACCCTGCACGGCCTTGGCCATGGATTGCTGCTGGGTGGAGAGGGTGGAGTCGTACACGCCCACGTGCTGGGTCTTGGAACCGAAGAGCTTCTCACCCTGGTAGGCAATCGAGACAGGGCTGTGGTTCGCCGGGTTTGGTGTCGCTTGGTACATCTCGTAGGCGTTGGCCACCACGGGAGAGACGGTGAAGCCGGGGACAGCAACGAGGTTGCAGCCGAGGCGGGTCTGCTCCGCCAGACCGTCCAGTGCGAAGCCCTCGCCGACGAGCATGAAGTCCGTCTTGCAGGCCTGGGTCATCACGCTCCCGACCTGGGTGACCGCGGCGTCGTAGTAATCGCCGACGATCTTGCGCCCGTTGATGCCCCCTTGCGAGTTGCACCAGGCGATCATCGCCTTGACGGCGTCGCCCATCTCCTGGTCGAGGCCGGGGACACCGGAGAAGCCCCGATCATCCCCGTAGGCGACGTTGATCGTGGAGTTGGTGACGCCCTGGTCGGTCGATCCGGTTGCGTTGCCCTTGCCACAGGGAGAGGGCAACGTGCCGAAGGTGGTGGAGGAGCTGGACGACGATGCGCCGGACACAGCGGGGGCGACCACCGCCCCGCTCACCGTCAGCGCGCTGAGCAGCAGCGCGATCCCCACCGTTCGTACGCCGGTGATCCTCGTCATGGCAAACCCCCCGTCTACGGAACCGGCCGCAGCGCGCGTTCTGTCCCTGACCCCCCAGGGAACCAGAACCGGTTCCTGACTGCGGGCACCACTACCAATCCGTCGTCCCGAAATCTCTGCGCCTTGGACTCAAAGGGGAGCCGCCACCGCCGCCATCGGGGCAGCCCGTCGCCGCCGACATCGGAAGAGCCCGTCGCTCCAATGTCGATCGCCTCATGGCAGTCCGTCGACCTCGGCAGCATGCGTACTCCGTGGAGGCCCATTCGCCTTTTGCGGAGTCATCGGCAGTCCCGTCGACCTGTCCCAGGCCGGAGCCGGCGAACCAAAAGTTGACTAACCTTGTCGGGTTTGTAACGATCTTGCTCCCTGGGGTTGCCGCACAACCCCTGAACTGGTCCAATCGAAGGAGGCCATCGCCATGCCCGACTGGGGTTTCGAGACTCGCCAGGTGCACGCCGGTGCCGTACCTGATCCCACCACCGGTGCACGGGCGGTGCCGATCTACCAGACCACGAGCTATACGTTCCGCGACACGTCGCATGCGGCCGCGCTCTTCGGGCTCGAGGAGCTCGGCAACATCTACACCCGGATCATGAATCCGACGCAGGCCGTCTTCGAGGAGCGGATCGCTGCTCTCGAGGGCGGCGTGGCCGCACTCGCCGTCGCCAGCGGCCAGGCCGCAGAGACGATCACCCTGCTGAACCTGGCCGAGAACGGAGGCCACGTCGTCTCTTCGGCGTCGCTGTACGGCGGGACCTACAACCTCTTCCACTACACCCTGCCCAAGCTGGGGATCGAAGTGACCTTCGTCGACGATCCCGACGACCTCGAGGCCTGGCGTGCGGCGATCCGCCCGAACACCAAGGCCTTCTTCGCCGAGACCCTGGGCAATCCGAAGGGCGACGTCCTCGACTTCGAGGGTGTCTCAGGCGTCGCCCACGACCACCAGATCCCGCTCGTCGTGGACAGCACCGTGGCGACCCCGTACCTGGCCCAGCCGTTGAGCCACGGGGCAGACATCGTCGTGCACTCGGCCACCAAGTTCATCGGAGGCCATGGGACGTCCATCGGTGGCGTGATCGTCGACGGGGGGAAGTTCGACTACGAGGGGAGTGGCCGCTTTCCGAACTTCACCGAGCCGGATCCCAGCTATCACGGTCTCGTGTTCGGCAACCTCCCGGCTCCACTCTTCCCCGCCCGGTTCGTTCTCAAGGCCCGCCTGCAATACCTGCGCGACACGGGTCCGGCCATCGCCCCTCTGAACTCGTTCCTGTTCCTGCAGGGCCTCGAGACGTTGAGTCTGCGGATGGAGCGTCACGTCCAGAACGCCACGGCGGTGGCGAACTGGCTCGAAGCTCGGGACGAAGTGTCCTGGGTTGCCTACCCGGGACTGGAGTCCAGCCCGTGGCACGAGCGGCAGAAGCGGTACCTTCCCAACGGAGGCGGGGCCATCATCGCCTTCGGGATCGCCGGCGGGGCGGATGCAGGACGCCGGTTCATCGAGGGCCTCGAGCTCTTCAGCCATTTGGCGAACGTGGGCGATGTTCGGAGCCTCGCCATCCACCCGGCCTCGACAACCCATTCCCAGCTGACCGAGGCCGAGCAGACCACGACCGGCGTGACGCCGGACCTGGTGCGTCTCTCGGTCGGCATCGAGTCGATAGAGGACATCCTGGCGGACCTGGACGCCGGGTTCCGCGCCGCGAAGGGAGCGTGACCTCGACGACGTACCCCGGGGTGTGGCTGCCCGGGGACGAACCGGGGCGGCGCCAGTTCGCCGTGCTCTCGGGCGAGAGCGGGACGGGCTTTCCGCTCGAAGCCGGCGGTCGCCTCGACGAGGTCACCGTTGCCTACGAGACATGGGGCGAGCTCAATCGATCCCGTACCAACGGCGTCCTGGTCCTGCATGCGCTCACCGGCGACTCCCATGCTGCCGGTCCCCCGGGTGCCGGCCATCCAATGACAGGGTGGTGGGACGGGCTCATCGGGCCCGGCGCGGCCATCGACACCGACCGCTACCACGTCGTGTGCCCGAACGTGCTGGGTGGATGCCAGGGATCCACCGGTCCCGCGTCGCTCGGGCCCGATGGCACCCCCCTCGGTTCCCGCTTTCCCCTGATCACCATCCGCGACCAGGTGGCGGTCGAGGTTGCGCTGGCCGATGAGCTCGGGATAGGGCAGTGGGCTTGTGTCATAGGGGGGTCCATGGGTGGGATGCGCGTCCTCGAGTGGAGCGTGAGCCAACCCGAGCGGGTCGCTCGAGCGGTGGTCCTTGCGGTAGGCGCGGCGGCCTCGGCCGATCAGATCGCCCTGTGCTCGCTGCAGGTACGGGCGATCCGATCGGATCCGGCGTATCAAGGCGGCGACTATTACGAGACATCGCGACGGCCCGTCGAGGGGATGTCGATCGCCCGTGGCCTCGGTCAGTTCAGCTACCGGACAGGCGACGAGTTCGAACAGCGCTTCGGTCGGGAGCGCCAAGGTGCGGAGCAGCCCCTCAAGGGCGGTCGCTACGCCATCGAGTCCTACCTGCAGCACCAGGGAGAGAAGCTGGCGGGGCGGTTCGATCCGAACTCCTACGTGATCCTCAGCGAAGCGATGAACCACCATGACGTGGGCCGGGGTCGGGGCGGAATCGGGCCAGCACTGCGGAGGATCCGGGCGGACGTGACCGTGGCAGGGATCCAGTCGGACCGGCTCTACCCGCTCGGCCAACAACAGGAGCTGACGCGGCTGCTTCCCGGTCGTCCAACCCTGTCGGTCATCGCATCGGACTTTGGGCATGACGGGTTCCTGCTCGAGATCGATCAGGTGGGAAGGATCGTCGCGTCCGCCCTGGATTAGGTCGACAGCATCCTCAGAGGTCGCCGACCAGGTACTCGAGCACCTCACGACGTCGGGTGAGTGCGATGAAGTGTCCACCGTCCGGGTAGCAGGTGATGCCGGATCCCGGGATACGCCGCGCCAGCTCACGTCCCCAGTCGCCGGGCACGAGCGCGTCGGCGTCGACCCTGGAAGACGTGAACCGGGATCGTGACGTCTTCAGGGGCGAATCCCCACGGCGCGCTCATCGACAGGTACTCGTCGACCCCGCCGCGAGAATTCGTCGCCCCCTCGCCGAGCAGTGTCGGGAGCCATCGGCCCCGATCGGTGACCTCCGTGGCCTCATCCGCCGGTAGCTTCTTGACGGCCGCTCGGAGCAGCACCTTCGGGGCATGTCGGGACAGAGCACGTATCACTGCGAAGTAAGCCCGGGTGGCGACAGGGGCATGCTTGGACAGCACGATCAAGGATCGGTCGAGGCGGTTGAGCTCCTTCAAAGTGGTGGAGTTGTCCAGCGGGAGGCACCCGGCCACGACGGCGCAGCGCGCCACTCGCAGCTCGAGCGCGAAGGCAACGGCCAACGCGTACTGACCACCCTCTGACCATCCCATGACGCGGAACTCGTCGACGTCGAGGTGCTCGAGCAGTGGTACCACGTCGGCGTCCACCCACCGGAGGAGGCTGTGACCGGGCAAGCGGTCGGTGCGGCCAACCCCAGGCCGGTCCGGCGAGATGAGGCAGAGCCCCAGTGCCCGGGCGTCCTCATCGGCCGGGCCGACATCGTGGCCACTGAGGAGCCCGCCGTGGCAGTTGAGCACTGGGGTGCCGTGCGCGTCCCCGTACAACGTGTATCCGATGCGACGCCCGTCGCGGAGCATCAGCTCCTGATCACCGAGCACCCGGGGCACCGCTACCACCCTATTGGTTTGCGCCCCCCGCCTAGAGGACGAGGTGCTCGTAGGCCTCCGGGTTCTGCATGTTCTCTGCCCTCCGGGCCGCCTCCACCTCGGCCGGCTCCGTGGTCCGCAGCAGGAAGGGCGCCAGGGCCAGTCCGGCCAGGACACACGCCGCCGCGATGAGCAACGCCAACTGGTAGCCGGCGGTCAGGGCGCCGATCACATCGTGGCCCTGCGCGACAAGGGACTTGGTGTGGTTGGTCGCGATCGTGCTCAGCACGGCCAGGCCGACAGCCGCCGCCATCTGTTGGGACACGTTCACGATGCCCGAACCCAGACCGGCATCGGCATTGGGAATCTCTGACATGCCGATCTGCAACAGCGGCATGAACGAGGCGCCGGCACCCACTCCGAGCATCAGGAAGGCGAAGAAGATCTTCGGGAAGTAGCCGGCATCCTGGCCCGCAGATGCAAGAAGGACCAACCCGCCTGCAGCGAGGAGCATGGCCGGGTACATCACCTTGATGCCGAACCGGTTCACGAGGCGCGCCGTGAGGCCGGCCGACATGGTCGCCATGCCCGCCGTCGCCGGCATGAAGGCCAGGCCGGTCTTGATGGGGCTGTACCCGAGCACATGTTCGAGGTAGAGCGCGCCGATGAAGAAGGTCGAGAACATGCCAGTTGCCAGCAATCCGCGGATCGCGCTCGACCCAGTCAACGTCCGCAACTTCAGAATCCGCAGCGGCATGATCGGGTTGGCGAGTCTCGACTCGAGGACGATGAAGGAGATGAACAAGACGACGGCGACGCCGAGGATGCCGAGCGTGTGCGCCGAGACCCAGCCGTCGCTCGACGCCGTCACGATGCCGTAGATCCCGACCATCAAGGACAGCGTCACCAACACGGACCCGACCACGTCGACGCCCTGTTTGATGCCCAGGCCGATGTTCTCCACCACCAAGATGCGGCCCAGGATCAGCGTGGCGATGCCGATAGGCACATTCACGAAGAAGATCCAGTGCCAGCTCAGCGCCTGCGTGAGCACCCCACCGGCAAGGAGCCCTATGGAGCCACCGCCGACGGCGACGAAGACGTAGGCGCTCATTGCCTTCGCCCGCTCCACCGGGCTGGGGAACTCGGTCACGATGATGGCGACGATCACCGAGGAGGACAGCGCCCCGCCGATGCCCTGCACGAAGCGCGCCGTCACCAGCATGGCTTGGCTGTCGGCCGAGCCGCAGGCGATGGACGCGAGCGTGAAGAGCGCGACCCCCGCCAGGAACACCTTCTTGCGGCCGATCAGATCGCCCAATCGGCCCGCCATGAGGAGGAAGCTCCCGAAGCTGATGAGGTAGGCGTCGACCACCCAGGTCAGGCCGGACTGGGTGAAATGCAGGCTGCGCTGGATGTCGGGGAGCGCCACGTTGACGATGGAGCCGTCGAGGGCGTTCATGAACATGGCCAGGCAGACCACGACCAGAGCGATCCAGCGCCGACGGTCGCCGACGGTGCTGTCGCCGCTCGGTTGCGTCGTGGGGATCGTCCTGGTCGACCGGATAGTCATGGTTTCGTGACTATCATAAGGGCGTGATGGATTTCGTCGTGCAGGCAGGCGCCGAGCGGGTCGCCGCAGGCCCGGGTTCGTGATGGCTCGGGTCGCTGCGTCGCCGACGACCGGGACCATCGTGCTGCTGACCAGACTGGCCCGCGCCGTCTTCCTCCGCAGCTCGGTCGACCTCGTGGGGATGAACCTGAAGAACATGGTCGTGCTCGCCTACCTGCGCGACCACCCGAGCGCGTCGCAGCAAGCGATGACCGAAGACCTGTCCATGGATTCCAACACGGGGGTCCTGGTGCTCAACGACCTGGAGGACCTCGAGTACGTGGAGCGGCGTCGGGACCCGACGGACCGCCGGCGTCACATCGTGGACATCACCGATGGCGGCCTCGATGCGCTGGAACGGGCGGAAGTGGCGCAGGGGAGCATCGAGGACGAGATCCTCGGTGGATTGAGTGCATCGGAGCGTGCGACGTTCCGGCGGCTGTTGGTGAAGGCGCTCGAGGACCATCTACCCGCGGGGGGATAGCTCCGGTCCGAAGGGGCCCTCAGTCCTCAGCCCGCGTCCAGGGTGGATCAGACCGGCCTGCCGCGTGGCTTGCGAGTGCGACGAGCACTGTCAGGGCCAATCCAATGGCCAGCGGGATCACGATGTGCACGTGGAGAACCAGCAACGCTCCCAGCAGCGCTCCGATGAACATGGCGGCTATTGCGACAAGACGTCGGCCTGATTTGGAGCCGGTCCCCTGGCCGAGCGCACTGTCCGCCCCGAGCCCGGTCATGGTCATGGTCAACACGGTCGTGGTCAGGTCGGGTACTGCCAATTTGCGAACGCTGGCGTTCTGGACGCCCGTCGCCAGACTGAGGATGACGATGAGCGCGTATCTGAAGGACTCGTGGGGAGGGTTGGAGCTGAGTGCTGCGAGTACCACCGCGGTGGCAAGGAAGACCGACTGGAGGGCCATGGCGGTCGCAAGGTGCCGACCTCGGTGATGGCCGTACCGGGCGACGATCCGGCCGCCGATCACCGATCCAACCCAGAAGGACCCCAGTGCGACCAGGGAGGCGGGGACCGAGAATCCGTGGGCTCCGGCGACTGCAAACCCCAGGAAGACAACGTTGCCGGTCATGTTGGCGACGAAGACATGACCCAGGACCAGGTAGCTGAACGCGTCGACCAGCCCGGTGACGACCGTCATCGCGATCAGGAGCGGCGGCAACGGCCCGAAGCGGCCTGATCGGCTCGGTGCCAGGGTCTCACGGACCTCGGTGATGAATGTGCTCATGCGGGTCGCTCCTCTCATGAGTGCCGGGTGGATTGTGCGGCAGGCCTCTTCATGCCGGATCTCTCAGGCACGATCGAAATTAGATCCGACGAAGTGACGACCCAACCCCCGGTCTCGCCCGTGAGCACTCGTCGGGCACCGCTGCCACGACGGTTCGGACCATGAGGGATCGCTGACGGCCAGGATGCGATCCTGGGCTCGAATCCGGACGGCCCGGCAGCACCGAAATTGTTGGTGATGGTGTCGAGACTCTTCAGCGGCGCATCGAAATTGCGTATACCTGAGAACGCGCGATCGAGAGCGGCGTCCGGGCGACTGGATCATGACCCGGATGGCGCGCTTGCTGATTCGTGTGTTCTTTCGAAGGGTCGAAGTCGAGGGCGGAGAGCATCTTCCCGAGTCCGGGCCCGTGGTGTTGGTGGCCAATCACATCAACGGATTGGTCGACGGCCTCCTCCTGATGGCGACCCTTCGTCGGTATCCCCGGCTTCTCGGCAAGTCGACGCTGTTCTCCATCCCCCCGCTGTGGCCGCTCCTGAAACTGGCCGGCGTCATCCCGGTCGTCCGGACGAGTCGATGCGACGACCGATGACCGAAACGTGTCGGCCTTTGCCACCTGCCACGACATCTTGGAAAAGGGTGGACTGGTGGCTGTGTTCCCCGAGGGCATCAGCCATGACGAGCCGTCGCTCCAGCCCTTGAAGACTGGTGCCGCCCGGATAGCGCTGGAGGCCCGCTTTGACGGCGGGGTCGAGGGCGTCCAGTCGATCGCGGTCGGGCTGGTCTACGACGCCAAGGCCCGGTTCCGTTCCCGCGCTCTGGTGCGAGTCGCCGAACCGGTCGGGATCGGCCGTTGGGCCGAGGGATACCGGGCGGACGGTCGTGAAGCAGTCCGCGCGTTCACCGCGGAACTGGCGGCGCAGCTGAACACGGTGAGCCCGACCTACGCCTCGTGGGCACAGGCCGATCTCCTGTTCCGCATCGGGGAAGTTGTCGTCCGTACTCCCGGGGGGCAGCTCCCCTCGGACGTCGAGTTGTCCGATCAGGTGAACGTTGCCTCGAGCCTCACAGCGGTCCAGCAGGCGCTCGGAAGCGCTTCGTTGCAGCACCTGCTCGCATCGTTCGACGCCTACGAACAGGACCTCAGCCTTCTCGGACTGACCGACTCCCAGGTTGTCGCCGGGTACTCCAGGCGGCCGATTGAAGCTCGCGCTGGCGTGGTCGATCCTGAAGGTCGTCGTCGCTCTGCCCTTGGCCGCAATCGGAGCCATGGTCCACGTCCTTCCGTTTCAGATCATGAAGCAGGTCGCCAAGAAGCCGACGAACGAGGGCATCAAGGCCACGGTGAAGCTGCTCGGTTGTTTCGTCTCGTTCGTGGTCGTCTACGCGGTCGTCGGCATTGTCGTCGGTCTGGCGTATGGCCCTTTGGTCGGCCTCATCGCAGCGGTCGCCGCACCGCTGTGCGGCTACGTCGCCGTGCGGCTCATTGAACGCGTCAGGCGTATCGGTGGCATCTTCGAGGGATACCGTACGGTCAAGGTGCGCGGAGGCGTGCTGGACACGGTGCTGGAGCACCGTCAGACCGTCACGATGTATGCCCGCGACCTGCTGGTGGTGTCATGAACAAGACGATGTTGCGGTACGGACCTGACCGGGCGCAAGTGGCCGAGGTCTGGCGACCAGGTGGCCGCGGATCGTGCTCTGCCCGTCGTCGCACTCATCCACGGAGGCTTCTGGCGGCAGATCTATTCCAAACGGCTCATGCACGGGATGGCGGAAGCCGTCGTGGCACACGGGTGGGTCGCCTACAACATCGAATACCGGAGGGTGGGCACCTTCGGACACGGGGGCTGGCCCGCAACGTTCGACGACGTCTCCGATGCCATTGAAGCACTTGATGCGGTGGACGGAATCGACCAGCGGCGGGTGGCGACGTGTGGACACTCCGCCGGCGGTCACCTGGCCCTCTGGGCGGGGTCACCGCGAGCAACGGGGACCCCGCGCCGGCGACCGACTTCTCGTGCGGGTATCCGCGGCCGTGTCCCTGGCTGGTGTGGTCGATCTCGTTGCCGGAGCGCGGAGCATGCTTGGGAGCGGAGCGGTCACCGCACTCATGGGCGGTAGCCCCGAGGTCGTGCCGGATCGGTATGCCCTGGGTTCTCCCGCATCGCTGCTGCCTCTGGGCACGCCCCAATTCCTCCTGCACGGCTTGGCGGACTCGACGGTGCCGGCGTCGCTCAGCGCGCGACTATGTCGAGCGGGCTCGATCGCTCGGGGACCACGCCGAGTACGTGCCTCTGCGGGGTGCCGGACACATGGAGATGATCGACCCGCGTGGCTTCGCTCTTCGCGAACTCGCCGCTCGCCTCGAAGCCGTCTTCCGCTCGGTGCCCGGATGAGCTGTGCGGCCAGACGGTCAAGCAGGTCGAGTCGCCCCAACCCCAGGGTCCAGCAGACGACCTGGCCGCGACGGTCGCCCGTCACTCGGACCGCCAACGGCGATACAGCTCGCTGATCGCCTTCTCGCCGGACGGCTCGTAGCTGATCGTCACGACCAAGGCCAACGGCAACGATATCGACGTGTTCAGGGTCGGCTGGTTCGGTCACCTGTCCCCCTCGCCTGTGGTGAACACCGAGCCGGGGGCCGTGCCCTTCGCCGTCTCCTTCGATGCCGCTGGTCACCTGGTGGTCGCCGAGGCGGGCCAACGGGACCTTGGCTCCCGTGGGATCGGTGACCGTGGCTGGCGCGGTCGGTGGCGAGGGGATCGTCGCCTTCTAGCGACCTTCCCAGCGACGCGTCCGGGCGTTGCGTCACCCGGTCGGCTCTGCCAGAATATGATTCTGGTGTCAGAGAATACTGTTCCCTCCCGGGACGTCGCAGCCCGGATCGCCGCTGACACGCTGGCCAAGCGGGGCCCCGACTACACGAACGAGGTTCGGCGAATCCTCGACGCCGCCCTCGCCATCATGAGCAAGCACGGCACCACCGCGCGGGCACGGGTGGCCGACATCGTCGCCGCGGCGGGCGTCTCCAACGACACCTTCTACCGGCACTTCTCTTCGAAGGACGCCCTGGTGATCGCCCTCCTCGAGGACGGCACGGAGAGACTCGCCAGCTACATCGCGCACCAGATGGGCAAAGAAGCGGCGCCGGAGCGCAAGGTGCGCCGCTGGGTCGAAGGGGTGCTGTCGCAAACTCGAGAGGAGGCGGCCTCCACGACGCTGGCCGTGCTCTGGAACGGAAGCAGCATCGGGACCGGTGTGACAGCGGGCCGCCACAACGCGAGCATCCCCCTCGCGGCACTGCTGCTCGAGCCCTTCGCTGCACTCGGAAGCACCAACCCCGAGATGGACGCCTCCCTCGTGGCCCACGGCACCCTGGGAAAGATGGCGGACTACCTCTGGGCCCGCCAGCGGCCCACCAAGGGCGAAGTCGAGCACATCACCGAGTTCTGCATCCGGGCCGCCACGACGCACCGGGTGAAGCAGTGATGGGCCTCGCTGGTCCCCGCTCGTTCGTGGACTGCCGGATATGTCCATCCCGGAACTTGGAGGTGCCTCGTGGCCGACACTGATCCCCTCGTCCTCCTCGACATCGAGGACGGCATCGCAACGGTCGTCCTGAACCGTCCAGAGGCACGGAACGCGCTGAGCCGGGCCGTCACCCATGACCTGTGGGACGCGATCACGACCGCTGGTGACGACCCCGGCGTCGCCGCGGTGATCTTGACCGGTGCAGATCCGGCCTTTTGTGCCGGCATCGACCTCAAGGAGGTCACGGGGGAGACGCCCCCGACCGCGACCGCCCGAGCTCCGGGTCAGGGGCCGGAGCGGGACACCAATGGCCTCTACCGGTTCCTTCCTCTCATCGACAAGCCGATCATCGGCGCGATCAACGGCGTCGCGGTGACCGGCGGGCTCGAGATCGCGCTGCAGTGCAGCTTCCTGGTGGCTTCGGAGAGAGCGCGGTTCGCCGACACCCATGCCAGGGTCGGAGTCATGCCGGGGGGCGGGATCACCGTCCTCATGGCCCAGTCGGTCGGGCTCAGGCGCGCGATGGAGCTGTCCCTCACGGGGAACTTCCTGACCGCCGAGGAGGCCATGCGCGTCGGTCTGGTCAACCATGTGGTGCCTCACGAGGATCTGCTGCCCTTCGCTCGCCGGCTGGCAGCCGACATCGTGAGCAACGACCAGCGGGGTGTGCGTCGGTTGCTGCAGCACTACCGCCAGATCGCCAACGCAGCGACGCTCGACGAGGCCCACCTGATCGAGGGGTACATGGCCGAGACCTGGGCGCCGGGGACGAGCGAGGTGGGAGTCCGACGGGCCGATGTCACGGCCCGTGGTCGCCGGCTCACCTCTTGAGCCGGTCACACCCGTCCCGCGTCGCACGGACGGGACAGGGGTGCTCAGCGACACGGTCCGGTCCCGCGTCGGCCTCTCTCCTGGCCGGGCTAGATGACGCGTGAGTCGTGCCCCGCCCAGTAGCGCTCCCGGAGGAGGCGTTTGTACAGCTTGCCGTTGTCGTCCCGCGGGAGCTCGTCGACGAAGTCGATGCTGCGCGGGCACTTGTAGGAGGCCAGCTCGGAGCGGCAATGGGTCAACAGGTCGGCTTCCAGCTGGGGCCCGGCGGCGCCCGGA
This sequence comes from uncultured Acidimicrobiaceae bacterium, assembly GCA_963730395.1. GTDB lineage: Bacteria > Actinomycetota > Acidimicrobiia > Acidimicrobiales > RAAP-2 > Bog-473. The sequence goes on from CAVSSK010000010.1 coordinate 31,709, forward strand.
TCGGTGGGCGTCACGACCGCCTTGACCGCCTCACCCATCTCGGGATCCGGCACACCGATCACCGCGACGTCGGCCACTGCCGGATGGCCGGCGAGCACGTTCTCCGCCTCCTGCGGGTAGATGTTGACTCCGCCTGAGATCACCATGTGCGCCAAACGGTCGGTGAGGTACAGATAACCGTCCTCGTCCAGGTGACCGATGTCACCCAGCGTCCGCCACCCGAGCTCGTTCGTGACGGACAGCGGTCTTCTCCGGATCGTTGTGGTACTCGAACGGGCGGCCGCCGGCGAAGTACACGATGCCGGTCTCACCGGGTTGAAGCTCCACTCCGGACTCCGCCACGATGTGGCACTCGTTCAACGGGCGCCCGACGGAGCCCGGATGGGCCAGCCACTCCTGTGGGGTGATGTAGGCCGTGCCGATGTCCTCGGTGCCCGAGTAGTACTCGTGGATGATCGGGCCCCACCAGTCGATCATCTGGCGCTTGACGGCAATCGGGCACGGCGCGGCCGCGTGGACCACATACTCGAGGCTCGAGAGGTCACGCCGTTCTCGCTCGTGCTGCGGGAGTCGTAGCAGCCGCACGAACATCGTGGGCACGAACTGCGCCTGCGTCACCCGGTACCGTTCGATCAGCTCGAGGCACTGTCGTGCGTCGAAGCGGTCCATCACGACGACCGACCCGCCCACACGGTGCATCGACATCGACGAGACGAGCGGGGCGCCGTGATAGAGAGGGGCCGGGGACAGGTAGACAGTCCCCGGTCCGCCACCTCGGGCGACCAGGCCTTGCGCGATCTGCACCGGTGCCGACTCCGGGTCACCGAGCGCCGTGCCGGGCAGTTGCTTTCGGACGCCTTTCGGACGCCCCGTGGTTCCCGAGGAATACAGCATCTCCCGGCCTTCACACTCGTCTTCGAGCGGACCCGGGGCAGTGCCGGCCAGGACGTCATCGTAGGACTCGAACCCGGCCAGCTCACCCCGCACGGATATCCGGATGCCGATGCGCGAGAGATCGAGTCCGGCTATCACATCCCCCATGCGTTCCGACGTGACCAGCGCAACAGCGCCGCAGTCATCGAGGATGTACTGCGCCTCTTCTGCGTGCAGGTGGGTGTTGATCGCCGTGTAGTACAGGCCGGACCGCTGGGCGGCCCATGCGACCTCCAGGTACGGGCGATTGTTCTCCATCAGGATGGCGATGTGATCGCCGACGCCCACACCGAGCGTGCGCAGGGCCCGGGCGAAGCGCACCGACCGCTCGTCGAGCTCGGCGTAGGTGACGGTCTCGCCGCTCGAGCCCATGATGATGGCGGGCGCGTCCGGCACCAGTCCGGCATGCCAACCCGGGGTCATCTCGTATGAGCTCACGGGTTCGATGCCTCCCACTCTGCCGCGTCGACGCTGCGCCCTCCCGTCAGGAATTGTGTTCTCATGAGCCAGAATAGTATTCTGACTCAGCGAGGAAGGGGCTGCAATGGGATGGGACTTCGAGACTGACCCCGAGTACCAGAAGAAGCTGGACTGGGCCGATGCGTTCGTGCGGGAGGAGGTCGAGCCACTCGACTACCTGTTCCCGCATGAGCAGTTCGTGCCGTTGGACGCGACCCGGCGCAGCATCATCGACCCCCTCAAGGACGAGGTACGCCGGCAGGGCCTGTGGGCGACCCACCTTGGACCCGAGCTGGGAGGTCAGGGCTTCGGCCAGTTGAAGCTGGCACTCCTGAACGAGATCCTGGGCCGGTCACCGTGGGCTTCGACCGTGTTCGGCACGCAGGCGCCGGATACCGGCAACGCCGAGATCATTGCCCACTACGGCACGCCGGAGCAGAAGCAGCAGTATCTGCAACCGCTACTCGACGGGGAGATGTTCTCGAGCTTCTCCATGACCGAACCCCACGCAGGCGCGGATCCGACGCTGTTCACGACCAGCGCCGTAAAGGACGGGGACGAGTGGGTCATCAACGGTTGGAAGTACTTCTCCTCGAACGCCAAGACGTCCTCGTTCCTGATCGTCATGGCGGTGACGAACCCAGAGATAAGCCCGTACCAGGGGATGTCGATGTTCCTGGTGCCGACCGACACCCCTGGCGTCAACATCGTGCGCAACGTGGGCCTGTACGGCGAACCGCTCAACGAGGGCTTCCATGCATTGATCCACTATGAGGACGCTCGGGTGCCGGAGGAGGCGTTGCTCGGCGGCGAGGGCCAGGCGTTCACCGTCGCACAGACCCGCCTGGGCGGGGGCCGGATCCACCATGCCATGCGGACGATCGGGCTGGCCCAAAAGGCGCTCGACATGATGTGTGAGAGGGCGCTCAGCCGGCAGACGGCGGACGGAGTCCTGGCCGAGAAGCAGTTCGTGCAGGGGTACATCGCGGATTCCTACGCCCAACTGGTGCAGTTCCGGCTCTTCGTGCTGTACACAGCCTGGGAGATCGACAAGTACAACGATTACAAACGAGTCCGCAAGGACATTTCCACGGCCAAGGTGGTCATGCCGAGCGTGCTGCACGACATCGCATGGCGGGCGATGCAGGTGCATGGAGCGCTCGGCACCACCAATGAGGTGCCGTTCTTCATGATGATTCACGGAGCGGCGGTCATGGGGCTGGCCGATGGTCCTACCGAGGTGCACAAGGCCACCGTCGCCCGCCAGGTGCTGCGCGACTACGGGAGAACGGACGCCATGTGGCCGACCCAGTGGATCCCGGGCAAGTTGGAAGCGGCCAAGGCCAAATTCGCCGACTACCTCGAGTTAGAAGTGGGGAACATGTGATCGATCTCCAGCTGCTCGCGCACTGGTTGACGGGGGAAACCATGAAGGCGGCCGCCGAGCCGGCCGAGACGTCGGACTTGGGCCGGTGATCTGAGCGTGCGTGCCGCCGTCTGCCCGGCCTACGGCCCGCCGGAGGTCGTGGAGATCCAGGACGTGCCTTCACCGATCACCGGGCCCGGAGCGGCACGGGTCCGGGTATCGGCCGCAGCGGTCAATTTCCCAGATGTGCTGTTGATCGCCGACGAATACCAGCTCTCCGTTCCCGTACCGTTCACACCGGGCAGCGAGTTCGCCGGTGAGGTCCTCGAAGTCGCCCAAGACGTGAGGAGCGTCGCGGTGGGCGACCGTGTCTTCGGCAGCACGATGGTGGGAGCCTTCGCCGAGGAGGTCGTCGTCGCCGCGACGTCGTTGACCCTGATCCCCGATGAGGTCGAGGCTCGGCACGCCGCAGCGTTCGGGGTGGCTCACCGCACGGCGTACCACGCGCTCCGCTCCTTCGCGCACCTGCAACCCGGGGACGAGCTGATCGTCCTGGGTGCCGGCGGAGGAGTTGGCCTCGCGGCAGTGCAGCTCGGCGCCGTCCTGGGCGCGACCGTCACCGCCGTCGCGTCTTCGGCAGCGAAGCTCGAGGTGGCGAAAGTCAACGGCGCCAGCCGGCTGGTTGATCACAAGGCCGGGGATCTGCGGGCGATGTTGAAGGACCTCCTTCCCGGAGGTGCCGATGCCGTCATCGACCCGGTGGGCGGCCATCTGTCGGAGCCGGCGTTGCGGACGCTGCACTACGGGGGCAGGTTCGTGACCGTCGGCTTTGCTGCGGGCGAGATCCCCCGTATTCCGCTCAACCTGGTGCTCCTCAAGGGGATCTCCCTCACCGGTTTCCAGATGCGCGACTTCGGCACGCACCAGCACGACGAGCTCCAGCGCAACGAAACCGAGCTCCTGGAGCTCTTCGCGTCCGGCCGGGCGGTACCGCATATCGGCGCATCCTTCCCATTGGAAGGGGCAGCGATTGCGCTGCGCTACGTCGCCGACGGCCGCGCCATCGGCAAGACCGTGCTCGACGTGCGCTGAGACAGGCGGCTCTTCTCCCAGGCAGAAAACCCAGGTCCGTCGGCCTTCTCGGCTATCTCGGAGTGTCGGCGCCGACGCCCCCGTATCAAGTTCACCTCCTGAACTGTCGATGTGAAGGGGTCAGAGCTTCGAATTGCCAGGTGAGAGAGACAGGCGATGCCGCCTCAGGGTGACGCAATTGAGTCCAGCGGTACCGAGAAGAGCAGACTCCTGACTCGCACCGCGACGCCCACAGGTCGGAGGCTCAATCCGACGAAGCTGGCCTATCTCATCGGTCCAGCGGCGTTCTTGGTCATCCTGCTGCTCATGCACATTGGCTACACGGCGCGCGAGTCGGCCTGGGCGTGGCTGGGCCTCTTTGCCGCGATATTCGCGGTCAACCTGGTCGCCGACCGCTTCTACGACGCCAATCCGAGCAGTGTGACCCTCAACCTGCGCGTCATCTGCCAAGTCACCGCAGTCACCGCGGTCATCTACCTCACGGGCTGGGGCCCGGTCCTCTGGGGGGCGTATGCATTCATCGCATTGGAGAACGTCGCACGCGGCGGGTCCCGTGTGTGGCGCACGACCGCCCTCTGGAGCCTGGCCGGGATGGCCGTCGGACAATTCGGCCTCACTCGTGGTTGGCTCCCGTCCGAGCTGACACGTGCCCAGTCCACGACCATGACCGTGATGGGCGCGTTCATGCTTCTCTTCGTGATCCGGATGGCCGGGGCCATCATGGAACAGAAGGAGAACATTGATGGAGCAGAAGGCGGCGGCCGAGGCAACACTGCGCATGAGCGAAGACCGCTTCCGATCCCTGATTCAGAACTCGTCCGACGTCACGATGATCCTCGACGAAGTCGGAGACTTCCGTTACGTGTCCCCGGCCATCAGGGACCTCTTGCAGTACGACCCCGACGAGCTCGTTGGTCGACGCGCAACCGACTACGTCCACCCAGTGGACCTCGAGCTGGTTCAAAGGACCCTGGGTGCCGACTTCCAGGCCGGACCGGGGACTGCCACGCTCGAGTTCCGCATGGTGCGCCGGGACGGGACGACCCGTGACGTGGAAGCGGTCGTGTGCAACCAGACCGATCGTCCCTCGGTCGCCGGCTACGTGTCGAACATCCGGGATATCACCGAGCGCAAGAAGTTCGAAGCCCTCCTGGCGCATCGAGCGCTCCACGATCCACTGACGGGCCTGGCGAACCGTCAGCTGATCCTCGATCGCGCCGAGCAGATGCTGGTGCGAGCCCGGCGTACCGGCGCGCCCGTGGCGGCCCTCTTCATCGACCTGGACAATTTCAAGGACTCGAACGACTCGCTGGGGCACGGCGCGGGGGACCAGCTCCTCCAGATGGTCGCTGGTCGATTGATCGGGATCCTGCGGGCCAGCGATACGGTCGGACGCCTCGGTGGGGACGAGTTCGTCATCCTCGCCGACGGAGTGTCCCTGTCCAGAGGACCGGAGGCGATCGCCGAGCGCGTCCACCAGGTGCTCAGGCCGCCCTTCGCCCTCCCGGGGATCGAAGGCATGGCCATCTCGATCTCGGCGAGCATCGGCATCGCGTCGGGAGATCGCGCATCGGGGGAGGAACTGCTGCGAGACGCCGACATTGCCCTGTACCGGGCCAAGGGGGCAGGACGGGACCAATCGGTGCTCTTCGAACGGGCCATGCAGTCAGCGGCGAGGGAGCGGCTCGCTCTCAAGTCAGATCTGGAATCAGCACTCGAACGAAGCGAGTTCTTCCTGCTCTATCACCCCATCTTCGATCTCGACCGGGTACAGGTCCAGGGGGTCGAGGCCCTGCTTCGGTGGCAGCACCCGACGAAAGGGACGATCACGCCCGACGCCTTCATCCCGGTGCTGGAGGAGAGTGGTCTCATCGTCGAAGTCGGCCGGTGGGTGCTCAACGAGGCCTGTCGACAAGCTGGTGCCTGGCACATGCGGGGATATCGGACGAGCATCTCGGTCAACGTCTCGATGCGGCACCTGGAGTCCGACGAACTGGTCAACGACGTGCGCGCCGCGCTGCTTGCCGCCGATCTCGATCCCAGCATGCTGATCCTCGAGGTCACGGAATCGGTCTTGATGAGAGATGCCGAAGCGACCATTGCGCGACTCAATCGCTTGAAGCAGCTGGGCGTCTCGATTGCCATCGACGATTTCGGCACGGGGTACTCCTCCCTCGCCTATCTGCGCCAGTTCCCCGTTGACGTCCTGAAGATCGATCGATTGTTCGTCGCAGAGATGAGCCGGTCGCCCGATGCCGCAGCCCTCATTCACGCGCTCGTCGAGCTCGGACGGACGCTCGGACTGGTCACATTGGCAGAGGGCATCGAGGAGCAGAGCCAGTTGGACGGGCTGCGAATCGAGCAGTGCGACCAGGGCCAGGGTTTCATCTTCTCGAGACCCGCGGCGGCATCGGAGATCGAAATGCTGCTTGATCGGAGCATCCCGCCCCTGGCGCTCGGTGCAGGCCCGGTGCCGAGCTGATCTGAGCATTCAGGTGGCGCGCCTCGAGCGCGGCGTCCACTCTGGGCCGGGCGGTAGCGGCCCAGTCCTCGATGACCGCATCCAGCGCGTCGAACTGCTGCTCCGTCACGAACAACCCGCGCGTGGGGGTCGACGCACCGAGCTCAACCAGGAGAGGTCGCAAGTGGACCTCGGGCGCGAGGGCGTGGATCGGTGCCGCACCGGTCATGACAGGGATGCAGACCGTCCGGGCCAATGCGTCGTTGGGGTAGCGATCGAGGAAGGCCTTGACGAGGCCCGTGTAGGTCGCCTTGTAGGTCGGGGAGGCGACCACCACCACGTCACTGTTCGCCACGGAATCGAGGAGGACCTTGATCGTCGAGGACTCGATGTCGAACAGCTCAGAGGCGTGGTCGGCGAGGTCGATGACGAGGGGGTCCGGTCCCACTGGCGGCGTACCCCGTAGCCGCTGCGCCACGGCGACGGCCACCCGGAGGGTCCTCGACCCCGCCTTGGGGTTCCCGACCACCACTGCGATCCTCATCGCCTCCTCCACACCGTCGTGACGGATCGACCGGGACCGGGACCGCGCTCCGGCCGGTCACGCATCGACGGTCCGATCGACACTACCGGTGGTCAGGGCGCCGGGTCGCGGCGACCGAGCGTGGACGAGGCCGGTCGCAGGGTGCGTGTGGAGATGGGCGCAGCCCCGGTGTGTTCCGGTCCCTCCGGACCGAGGCGCGCCGCGAAGGCGCCGTACCGGGCGGCCAGTGGGGACGCGCTCACGCCGTGGAGCAGCACGCTCAGGGCGACCGTCAGGGTCACCGCGGCGAGGACCACCTTCGACTCGGACGGTGCCAGGGAATCGACGGCGATCAGGCCGAAGACGACCGAGGCGAGCCCGCGCGGGCCGAACCAACCCACGAAGGCCACGGTGGCGCGGTCCAAACCGCTGCCGGCCAGGGCGATGGCCACCGGCCCCATCCGCAGCACGGTGAGGGCGAGCAGGGCGAACACGGCATCACGCCAGCCCACGTCCTCGAGGCCCGGGACGATCATGACCGCCCCGAAGATGAACCAGACCAGCAGCGAGAGGAGGGTGCCTGCCTCCTCGGTGAATCGAAGCGCGGCCTCGTCGTTGTGATGGTCCAGGGTGCCGAAGGCCATTCCGGCCACGAAGGCGGCGATGAACCCGTTCGTCCCCGCCACGACCGAGCTCGAGTAGGCGAACAGCGCCAGGGCGAGGATGGCGAGCGGCCTGACGTTCGGCGAGCTCCACCCGTGCCGCCGAGCCAGGGCCAGGAGCACGGCGCCGACCACACCGACCGCGATCCCGATCCCGGCCCCGCCCACCAGCTGCCCGACTGCCTTGGTGAGGTGGGTGCCACTGACCGCCTCGGTGGTGACCGCCCCCGCGATGAAGAGGTTGACGAAAGGCGTGGCGATGCCGTCGTTGAGCCCGCTCTCCACGTTGATCAGCCGTCGGACGCCCGAGGGGACTCGCTCGTCCGTCATGATGGACGCGCCAAGAGCGGCATCGGTCGGGGCCACGATGGCACCGATGGCGGCGGCCACCCAGAGCCCGCTGCCATGGAAGAGGAGCGCGGCCGTGGCGGCGCCGGCCCCGATGGTGAGAGGAAGGCCAATGCCCAGGAGGCGCGCCGGTAGGACGGCGTCGGCCCGCAGGGCCCGCACGTTGACCCGGGATGCGTCGGCGAAGAGCACGAGGGCGAGCGTCACCTCGGCCAGCCCGCGGATCGTGGAGGAGTGCAGGGTGAAGTGGATGATGCTCGTCGGCCCGTGGGTCACGACGACGCCGAGCACGACGAACGCCATGGGGGCCGAGACGTCCCAACGCTCGAGGCGCGCCGAAACCAGGCCCCAGATGATCACGCAGGCCGAGGCCACGGCCAGGGCGGTCATGTTGAAGTCGTGGTTCATGGGCCCGGTGCCATTGTCGACGGCTCCACTGAACTCCAGTCAGGGCCGAAAGTCACGAACGGGGTGCAGGTCTTTCACGGACCAGTCCGCAGGCGGGGCGGGCACCGGGACCTTGGGTCCCGGGGGACATCCCGGCGCCCGTCGGGGATGCGGGCTAGACATTGCAGGTGCAGGGCGGGGTACTCGCCGACCACGGACCACAAGGAGAGTTGTTGATGCTTGCCACGAACTACCCGATCCTCGATGCCTTCCTGACGATGCTGTACTTCTTCCTCTTCATCATCTGGATCTGGCTGCTGATCATGGTCTTCATGGACATCTTCCGCAGTCACGACATGGGTGGCTTGGCCAAGGCGCTGTGGGTGATCTTCATCATCATCCTCCCATTCCTGGGTGTCTTCGTGTACCTGATCGCCCGCGGCGGCAAGATGCACGAGCGGGCGGCTCGTGATGCGGCGCAGCAGCAGAAGGCATTCGACGCCTATGTCAAGCAGACAGCAGGCGCGGCCGGTGACACCACCGCCGACCAGCTGACCAAGCTGGCCGACCTCAAGTCGCAGGGCGTCATCACCGATGCCGAGTTCGATTCGCAGAAGGCCAAGATCCTGGCCAGCTAGACGGCGGCCTTCGCTTCTCCGCCACCGAGACCAGGTCAACGGTGACGGCGTCTGAGGGCACGGAGAACCGACAAGACCCGGAACAACGTCTGGACTCGCCGGCGGGTGCGGGCAGTGACGCGATGTCGCAGCGTCTCGCGACGCGGATTGAGCAAGATGTCGCGTCTCCACTGCCGTGGCGGTCCATCGCGAAGAAGACCGTCATGGTGGTGGTGGCCGGCATCACCATCTACCTCGTCTTCCCGAGTCTCACCGAGGTCTTCGCCTCCTTTCCGAAGCTGACCTCACTCGACCCCGTCTGGTTCGCCTTCGCCGTCATCCTCCAGGTGGCGCACTTCGCCTGCACCATTGCGCTGCAGAGGATCGCGTTGCGGACCAAGGCCTGGTTCTCGGTGGCGACGTCTCAGTTGGCGGGGAATGCCATCAGCCTCGTGGTGCCGGGCGGCGCCGCCTTCGGAGCGGCGACGCAGTTCCGCATGCTCGCCGCCTCGGGTACGGACGCGGCCACGGCGGTCGGGGGCCTCACCGCCTTCTCGCTGCTGGGCATCGCCGGGTTGCTCGCCTTGCCGATCTTCGTGTTGCCGGCCATCCTCGCCGGCACGCCTGTTGCCAGCAGCCTGGAACACGCGGCACTGCTCGGCATCGTCGCCTTCGTGCTCTTCGCCGGCTTCGGCGCCGTGGTGCTGATGACGGACCGCCCGATCCGTTGGGCGGGCCGTGTGGTGGAAGGGACGCGCAACCGGCTCAAGCGCAAGGCCCAGCCGATGACGGGCCTGGCGGACCGGCTGCTCTTCGAGCGCAACCGGATCCGGGACGTCCTGGGCCGGCAGTGGAAGGCGGCCGTGCTCCTGAGCAGTGGCCGCCTGGCCTTCGACTTTGGGACGTTACTGGCGACGATCCGGGCCACCGGGGCCAAGCCCAACCCCTCACTGGTATTGCTGGCCTACGCGGTGGCGGGGCTTCTGGCGATGATCCCGATCACCCCCGGGGGCCTCGGCATCGTGGAAGCCGGGTTGAGCGCGCTCTTGATCCTGGCCGGCGTGCCGGGTGGCGACGCAGTCGTCGCCACGCTGGGATACCGCATCATCTCCTATTGGCTGCCGATGGCCGTCGGACCGTTCGCGTACCTCGCCTTCCGGCTGCGGTACGGCCCACCCGGGGCCGGTTCGGGGGCCGGACCCGCGTTGGCGGCTGGGTAGACGGCTGGTCCGGTGCTCCGGAACCGGTGAGGTGGCGTCAACCGGCGCCGATGCGACTGTTGTAGTTCTGGATCGCGGTGTTGGCCTCGTTCTCGGCGAAGGCGGCGGCTGCCTGCGCCGACATCCCACTGGTGACCATCTGTGAGAGCCCGTCCGCCACGGCGTTGCGCACGCCCTGGTAGTTGCCGATGAGCGAGCCGATGTTGGAGAAGTTCAAGGTGCCCGAGGTCAGCTGGGTGTAGCCGACCTTGTAGTTGGGGTCGTTCGCCCACTTGGTCGCCAGGACGGGGAACTTCGTGGCCGACACCCGGACGGGCACGTAACCGCTCTCGGCCGCCAACGATGCCTGTTCCGCCGGGGAGTCGAGGTACTGAATGAGCTGCCAGGCCGCGGCTCGCTTCGCCGGCGTGGCATGCGCCGAGATCCACAAGGAGCCGTCACCCACCGGCACCCCGCCACCCGTCGTGAGGGCCGGAAGCGGCGCGGTCTTGATCTGCACGCCGGGGTACTGGCCCGAGGCGAGCACGGCCTCGGCGGGCCCGATGATGCCGGAAGCCTCGAACGTGATGGCGGCGTTGCCGGTCGCGATCGCGATCAGGTGGTCGATGTTGTTGGGGTCCGAGCCGGTCGCCAGGGCCAGGTGCGACGTGAGCATCTGGTTCCACCACCGCCACACCTTCAACGACGTCGAGCTGGTCAGGTCGGCCGCGGTGGCACGGGCCGTGCGCCCATTGCCGTTGTTGACGTACTGGCCCCCGCTCTTGGCGAGCAGGAACTCGAAGACGTAGGGCTTCGCCGGCAGCGCGACGCCATGTGTCGCCGCGTGGGCGGCGACGATCTTCTTCGAAGCGGCGGTGACCTGTGCGAAGGTCTGTGGCGGGGCGTTGGGGTTCAAGCCGGCCTTCTGGAAGGCCACCGGGTTGTAGTACATGATCACGTTCGACACCGCCCACGGCATCGACTGCTGGACGCCGTGATAGCGGTAGAACGCCAGCGCCCGTGCCAGGTAGTCGCTCAACGGGTAGTGCGACGCTGCGATGCAGTCTTGGACGGGGACGGTCGATTGGCTGTCGACGAGCTGCTGGACCGTGGTGTCCTCGAACTGGGCCAGGTCGGGCAGATCGCCACTCGAGAGCCCGGCCTTGTACTTGACGAACTCGGACGGGTAGTCGGGTTGCTGCACCAGCGAGACATGGACCTTGCGCTGTGCGTTGTTGAATTGTGCCACCGCGTTGACCAGCCACGTGTTGTTGGTCTGGGTCATGGTGTGCCACATCGTGATCTGCACCGGGGCACGTGCCTTGGCCAGTGCCGAGAGACCGCAGGCCGAAGGCACGACCCTCGTCGCGGGTGGCGCGTTGTCGGCACCCGCCGTCCCGGGTACGCCCACGCCCAGGGCGAGGGCGAGGGCGAAGGTGACGGTGAGGGCCAGCGCGGTCGGCGTACGCAGTCTCATGGCGGTGCTCCTTGCCTGTTCATCCCTTCACCGCACCGGCGGTGAGCCCGCGGACCAGCTGCTTCTCGAAGAGGATTAGCAGCACGAACAGCGGGAGGGCTGCGAGCACGGTGCCCGCGAAGACGACGTTGAAGTTGTTCAGTTGGCTGTTGGCGAGGAACTTGAGTCCGATCTGCACGGTGCGCAACCGGTCATCTTTGGTGACGATGAGCGGCCACAGGTACTGCCCGAAGGCCCCGAAGAAGCTGAAGATGCCCAGGGCGGCGACGGCAGGCCGCGCGACGGGGAGCACGACAGCGCGGAGGAACTGCCAGTGTCCGGCCCCGTCGAGTTTGGACGCGTCGCGCAGATCGTTGGGCAGGCCCAGAAAGGCCTGGCGGAGGAGGAATACGCCGAAGCCCGTCGCCAGGAACGGCACGGTCAGCCCGAGGTAGGTGTTGTACCAGCCCAGGCTCACCACAGTGTTGAGGTTGGTGAGGAACGTGACCTCGAGCGGCACCATCATGGTGGCCAAGAAGACGACGAAGAGCGTCCGCTTGAACGGGAAGTGGAGGAAGGCGAAGGCGTAGGCGGCGGCAATGGACGTGACCAGTTCCGCCACCACGATCACCGTCGTCACGATGAGGCTGTTCAGGAGGTAGCGGCCGAGGTGGCCCTGTGTCCAGGCCGTGGAGTAGCTCGACCATTGGGGATGGACCGGGAAGAGGATGGGTGGTTTGGCTACCACCTGGTCTGGCTTCAGCAGCGAGTCGACGACCGTGATGTAGATCGGGAAGAGCACGATCACGGCGAGCACGATCAACAGGAGGTAGCGGCCGACCATCGCGGCGTGTCGCTGACGGGTCGGGCTGGCATGCCGGCTGGCGATGAGCAGGCCGACTCCGGCAACCACCACCATGGAGGCAACCAGCACGAAGCTCCGGAAGCCCGGGGCCAACGCCCCCAGCATCGTGATGGCATCGGCCTTAGCGCTCATAGGTGACCCTCCGCTCGAGCAGCCGTATCTGCACGAGTGTGAAGACCAGGGTGATCACGAACAGCGCGACGGTCATGACCGCGGCGCGGCCCTGGTTGTTCTGGTTGAACACCTGGTCGTAGATCGCGTAGACCAGCACGTTCGTGTGCTGCAACGGTCCACCGGCCGTCAGGATGTCGATTTGTCCGAAGGCCTCGAGGGACAGGATGGTGCCGACGACGATGGCGAAGAAGAGGGTGGGGGAGAGCATCGGAAGGATCACGTGGCGCATGCGGGTCCACGCCCCCGCACCGTCGACCCGGGAAGCCTCGAGGAGGTCGTCGGGCACTGCCTGCAAGCCGGCCGACATCACGATGAACGAAAGGCCAAGGTTCTGCCAGATGGTGACGGCGGAGACGGCCAACAGGGCCAACCGCGGGTCGTCGAGCACCGACAGCTGGCCCGTGCGGCCGAACCAATAGCTGAACAGGCCGATCTGGGGGTTGAGGAGCGTGAAGAAGATCACCGACGCGACCGCGACGGACGTGGCGACGGTGGAGGAGAAGACGGTCCGGAAGAACCGGATGCCCGCCAGCTGCTGATGGGCCAAAACTGCGAGCAGCAGGCCGAGGATCAAGCCGATCGGCACTGTGTAGAGGACGAAGAGGGCGGTCACCCACAGGCTGTTCAGGAAGTCGTGCGAGCCGAGGACTTGCTGGACCTGCGAGAGGCCGACGTAGTGCCTGGGCTCTCCAGGGAAAGGGGGCGTGAGGAAGAAGGATAGGTAGATCTGTCGGAGAAGCGGGTAGAAGACGAAGACGCCGAAGATCACGAGAGACGGCAGCAGCAAGCCGAGCGCCAGCAGCACCTCCATCCTCTGGTGATGACGGCGCGGTCGTGTCGGGCGCCGGTTGGCCTCGGGTGGGATGTCGGCGGGCGGCGTGGGCCCGAACTGCTCGAGCGGCGCGGTGACGCTCACCAGCTGATCCCGAGTCCCGTGGCGGCATCGAACAGGTGGAGACGGTCGGGGTCGGCGCTGAGGTGCACGCTGTCGCCCTCGCGGGGGACGACCTTTTCGGCAGCGACACGGACAATCACCTGTTGGCCGTCTTCGAGGCGACAGACGACGTGGTTCTCGTAGCCGAGCGCCTCGATCACCGCCACCGACGCACGGAGCGGACCGTTCGGGTCGAGGAGCACGTGCTCGGGACGGAGGCCGGCCACGACTTCGCTTGGAGCGCGGAGGCGCACGGCGTCCTGCTGGCCCTGCGTGAGCGGAATGTCCCCGCTGGGCGTCTCGATGACCAGATCGCCGTCGCGGCTGCATGGTGACCCGGAAACGGTGTTCATCGGAGGGTTGCCGATGAAGCCCGCCACGAAGAGGTTGGCCGGATGGTCGTAGATCTCGGTTGGCCGTGCCACCTGTTGGATCACTCCCTTGTCCATCACCGCGACCCGGTGGCCCATCGTCATCCCCTCGACCTGGTCATGGGTCACGTAGACGACCGTCGTGGCCAGCCGCCGTTGGAGCTCGATGAGTTCGGTCCGCGTCTGGGTGCGCAGCTTGGCGTCGAGGTTCGACAGAGGCTCGTCCATCAGGAACGCCTCGGGTCGTCGGACGATCGCCCGCGCCAGCGCAACCCGCTGACGCTGGCCGCCCGACATCTGTGCCGGCCGCCGGTCGAGCACATCGGTCAGCTCGAGAGCTTCGGCCACCTCTTGCACCCTTTGGGCACGCTCCTCCTTCGGCATCCCCTGGTTCTTCAGTGGGAACTCAATGTTGCGTCGGGCCGTCATCTGCGGGTACAGCGCGTAGCTCTGGAAGACCATCGCCACGTCGCGTTCCTTGGGCTCGACATCGTTGACGACTCGTTCGCCGATCTCGATGGTCCCCTCGGTCGGGTTCTCCAAGCCGGCGATCAGGCGCAGGACTGTCGACTTGCCGCAGCCCGACGGACCCAGCAAGACGAGGAACTCGCGGTCCTCGACCTCGAGCGTGACGTCGTGCACCGCCTCCACGTCACCGAATCGCTTCGTGACCTCCTTGAGCGCGACCTGGCCCATCAGGCCACAATGGCGGTCACTGCCTGAACGCTGTAGGGCCGAAGGCCCTATCGAGTGCCGGTCAGGCACGGCGAACCCTCAGCGCCGGGTCCTCGGGCCCTGGGGTGAGCTCTGCCGCCGGTACGTCGAGTCGGGGCCGGGGGCGGCGGCCTGACGCAGGGCACCACCACCCCGATCAACCGGCGGAGGCGACAGTCGCCAACCGGTGGCGCCAACCGGGAGCGCCTCAACCCACCCTCGGGGCGCGCCGATAGGCGGACATGGGACGCCGGCTCGGCGGGTCAGGCCCCCGCATTGTGGGCAGCCCCGCACCACGTGCTTACATTGCAGGCCAGACGGCGCGTAGGCGGGCAAGGTCATGCATGTAGGCAACCACCATGTTTGAGGGGACATGGGAATCCGTCGGTTCCCACCAGGTGCCGGTCTGGTACGACGACGCCAAGTTGGGGGTCTTCCTCCACTGGGGGCTCTACTCGGTCCCGGGCTGGGCGCCGCGGGTGCCCGACATTCAGGAGCTGCTGGTCAAGCGCGGTCCGAAGCAGATGTTGCGGGAGAACCCCTACGCCGAGTGGTACCTCAACTCGATGCAGATCCCGGGCAGCCCGACGCAATTGCACCACGCCGAGGTCTACGGCGACGACTACCCCTACGACAAATTCGTGAAGACGTTCAACGACGCCTCCGCCACGGCCAACCTCGATGGCATCGCGGAGGTCTGCCAGGCGGCCGGGGCGCGCTACGTCGTGCTGACCACCAAACACCACGACGGGTTCGCACTGTGGCCCTCGGCCGTGCCGCACCCGAAGAAGGGCAGGTACCACGCCGAACGCGACCTCGTCGGTGACCTGAGCGAGTCGGTGCGCGCCAGACGGATGCGCATGGGGCTCTACTACTCGGGTGGCTACGACTGGCCGTACAACGACGCGGTGCTCTCCAAGCCCGCCGATGCGGTACTCGCCGTCCCGCACGGGCGGCGCTACGTGGAGTACGTGACGGCGCACTGGCGTGAGTTGATCGACCGCTATGAGCCGTCGGTCCTGTGGAACGACATCTCGTGGCCGAGTGGTGGCAACCTCGCCGAGCTGTTCGCCTACTACTACAACGCGGTCGAGGAAGGGGTCATCAACGACCGCTGGGTCGAACCAAACCTGCCTCGCAACGCCTTCACCGACGGGCTGGTACGCGGCGCCGGCGCCCTCATGCAGGCGTTGTGGCCGTTGATCCCCGAGCGCCGCAAACGATTGACCTTCTCGAGTCCCAAGCACTGCGACTTCCGCACGCCCGAGTACGACGTCCTGCACACGGTCTCGGAGCGCAAGTGGGAGCTGGCTCGTGGCGTCGGCCACTCGTTCGGAGCAAACCGCCACGAGGCACCAGAGGACATCATCACCCCGACCGAGCTGATCCAGATGTTCTCCGACGTGGTGTCGAAGAACGGCAACCTGTTGATCGGCGTGGGCCCCCGGCCGGACGGGACGATCCCCGAGGACCAGCAGGCCCCGCTGCGCGGGCTCGGGAACTGGCTTGCCTCCAACGGTGAGGCGATCTACGGCAGCCGTCCCTGGGTGATCACCGAGTCGGTCACGACGGGTGGAACGCCACTGCGATTCACCAAGAGCGGCGAGGGCGTCTACGTGCTCATCATGGGGATGCCCGCATCGAGGCAGGTCACCATGCCGGCCATCGACGGCTCCCGCGTGCGGCGGGTACGCCTCGTCGGGGCCGACGAGTTGCTGGAGTTCTCCGCCGACAACGGCGAGCTCACGGTGAACCTACCCGAGCAGCTACCACCGACGGCCGTGATCGTGCTGGACCTCGGCAGCGAGGTGCGGGCCCGTTTGGGTCGGGGGTAGCCCGCCGCTCACCATGTAGGTGGGGGACCATTGGCCCTAGTGGCTGACCCCGGCCCGCCGCATGATCAAACCATGGACGACGGTTGTCGGCACTGCAGTTCGCCTTCGACAGATGTGGCACGAACCCTCACCGGGAAGTGTCGTTTCGTTGAGGAAGAGGGGAGTCAATCCCCCGGCGACCGCTCGTCCACCTTCGCGACTCACCACCACACCCACTAGCGGCGCCACAAGAGCAGAAGGTCAAAATGTCGCGGCGCCACATCGCGTCAGCGAGTACGTTCGACGCCACTTGGCGAACCAGGGGAGGCGCGAATGATTCTTGACCTGTTCCTGATCGGGCTCGTGGTCACCCTGGAGCCGATCCCGCTGTCGGCCATGATCCTGCTGCTGGCAGCCGAGCGGGGGATCATGAAGGGCCTGGGCTTCACGCTCGGCTGGCTCCTGACCCTCGTCGGGATCGTCGCTCTGACCGTGCTGGTCACCGGAGGCAAACCGCTGATCCCGCAGAGCGCGCCCTCGACGGCCAGCCTCGCCGTGAAGTTGGCCATCGGCGTCGCACTCGTCCTCATCGCCTACCGGCGCCGGCGCCGGCCGGCTTCGACCGAACCCAAGAAGCAGCCCAGGTGGATGGCCAGCATCGACCGCATCAACCCGGTGGCCGCCGCCGGCCTCGGCTTCCTGCTCCAGCCGTGGGTCCTCGTGGCGGCGGGCGTCGCCACGATCACCCAGGCTCAGATCTCATCCGGCCTGGAGTACTTCGGGCTGATCGCCTTCTGCCTCTGGTGCACGGCGAGCTACTTGGCGCTGGAGATCTACGCGGTGCTGCGCCCCGAGAAGGTCAAGGCCCGGCTCGACGCCATGCTCCAGTGGATCAACACGCACACGGACCAGGCGATCGTGTTCCTGTCGCTGGGGCTCGGGCTGTATCTCGTGGCCAAGAGCATCTACGGCCTGGTGAGCGGGGGCTAGGCACGCGGGCGCTCAGCTGATTGTCCAGGGGTGGGCTTCTCGGGACTTTCGGCTCTACTCGGGGCCCGTCGCGGGCGCAACGCTGGGGCCACATCGATCACGACAGAGGGAGATTCCGATGTTCGCCTATACCTGGCCGCTGCTGAGCCTGTTCTGGACGTTCCTGATGTTCGCTGGGGTCTTCTTGCTCCTCTTCTTCATCATCTGGTGCTTCATCGACAACTTCCGCCGTCGCGACCACAGCGGGTGGGCCAAGGCGGGATGGACGATCCTCATCTTGTGCCTCCCGTTCTTCGGCGCGCTGATCTACATCATCGCCCGGCCCGCGGACGCGCTGCTCGCGACTTGACCTGATCGTCGGGCGGCGGCACCACCGAAGGAGAGGGTGCTGCCGCCCCGGCGGTCACTCGCTGCGCTCTTCCAGTTCGAGCCGCCCGTCCTCGCTGAGTACCACGCGGCCGATACCGAAACGGTCGGCGAGCAGCGCCGGCACCTCGTCCAGCGCGACCTCGGTGATGGCGGACTCGCCGCCGACGGGCCGCTCGACGAGGACGGCCTGCTCGTTGACGAAGAGCATCGAGCAGCGCTCGGGGCTGCGCAGCCCCGCCATGATGCCGGTCACGAACTGCGACTCGGGATGGGTGGACGTGTACCAGTTGTTCACGACGATGTCGACGTGGGACGCAGCCTCGGGAATGAATCCGTACATGTCACTCCAGCTTCCGTCCTGGAACACCTGGAGGACGAGTTGGGGGCCCTCCTCGACCAAGCGGTAACGCCAGCCCGACTGCTCGGTCTCGGTCCCGGTCTCGAACGGCAGCGGGTCGAGCAGGCCGCCTCCGCCGAACCCGACATCGGCCAGCCATGTGCTGCCGTCCCTGTCGGTCACCCGCAGCAGGAGGTGGTTCAGGGGGCTGGGTGGGCCCTCCGGGTCCAGGCGGACCCGAGCCAGCATCGGTTCGGCCCGCCGACCGCCGAGGGATTCGAGCGCCGAGGCGAGGAGGAGGTTGTGCTCGAAGCAATAGCCGCCACGCCCGCGGGCCACGATCTTGTCCTCGAGATCCAAGGGGTCGAGGGAGACGGGCGAACCCGAGTACGAGTCGAAATTCTCGAACGCGATGCTGGTGGCGTGGGCGCGGTGCACCTCCGCCAGCCCGGGATCGGCCCGGCCGGCCAGCCCGATGCGGTCCAGGTAGGCCTCGACGGCGGTGAGCGGCGGCACCGGGAGAAAGGCTACTGCCGGCCCGGGCGGCCGATCCCGGGGACGAACAATCGTTTGGCGTGTCCCGCCCGCCGTTCGCATTGTCAGCCCGGCCCGGCCTCACTAGTGTTGCGCCGTCCCGAGGGGAGCACGCAGGAGTCGGAGATGCGGAACCACCATCCCAGCGTCACTCAACGCACCGACCGTACGTGGGTCGTCGATTGCGCCCAGTGCCGGAACGACCCGACGTCAGCGGTGCCGATAGGGATCGGGATGCCCCTGCAGGACCAGGAGACGGCCGAGCGGCTCCGAGACAACCACGCTGGTTGGCCCGTGCGGGCCGTGGCCTCGTAGAAGACGCTCGTCATGAGCTGTCTGCCGGGGCGGCCGTGACTGCGACGTCGGGTGCTCCCGATCCGGCACGTGCCGGCACGGTCACGAAGACGAGCCCGCGCACGGTTGGTGACACCGTCGACCGACTGCTGGACCTGCTTGCGTCGAAGGGCCAGAAGGTGTTCGTCGTGATCGACCAGCGTGCCGAGGCGCGTGCAGTGGGTCTCGAACTGCGGGAGACGACGCTGGTGGTCTTCGGCAACCCCACGGCCGGGACCGCCGTCATGGACGCCGCGCCACTGGTCGCGCTCGACCTCCCTCTCAAGATCTTGGTGTGGGCAGACGGGGACGGCGTCACTCGGGTGAGCTACACCGACCCGGCCTTCATCGCGGCGCGCCATGACCTGAGCGACGAAGTCGTAGCGCCGCTCCACGCGATCCACGGTCTGACCGAGTCGCTGGTCGCCGGCCTAGAGCGACTGCGTCGGTCCATCGGTCCGATCCATCGGGCCGCACGCGGAATCGCCCGGGCCGAGGCCGCGCTCCACCGCCTCGCTGCGTTCCCGAGACTCAGTCAAAGAGCCGCAGGGGCGACGCGTAGGCCAGCTCGAAGTACCCGGCGGCGCTCCCCGCGCGCAGCGCGTCGGCGGCCGGTCCGATGTCCACACCCGGGAGGCCCGGGAAGAGCGGGTCGTGATGGCAGAAGGCGACACGTCCGGGGCGGAGCCGCTCCACCTGCTCGAGCATGAACTGCGCCGAAGAGCCCTGGAAGGGCTCGCCGTCGACGTTGGGCCGCCCTCCGAGCGAGAGCAGTGCCACATCGGGACGTAAGCCGTCGAAGATCCCGCGCCAGTAGCCGGCGCTGCCGCTCACGAGGACCGAGCCCCGGGCAGTCGTCAGCAGATACGCCAGTTGGCCGCCGTCGTGCTGGGAGCAGGCCGCGTTCATGGCCACCAGCGCCGGCCCGGCCGGCGGGGGCACCGCTCCCATGACGTCGAAGAGGCCCTGCACTGCCGCGGCACGCTGCTGCGCACTCAGCCCGAGGTCGCCCAAGCAGGGGATCGCGGTATCCGCCTCGTTGTGCGCGAACAGGCACGAATGGAGTGCGGGGAGCACCCGCACCTTCGTCGTCGGGCCGCACTGCACCGTTTCGCCTCCGGTCACCACCAGCAGCTGGTCGTTCGGCACCCCGCGGGCCCGCAGGCAACGGGCCGACTCGGGGGACGACACCACGGTCGCGCCGGTGCGGAGCGCCACGGTGTCGACTCCGTAGAGATGGTCGAAGTGCGCGTGGCTCACGAAGATGAAGTCCGCCTTGCCGACCTGGGTCGTCGACAGGCCGACCGGTTCCAGGCCGGGGAGGCGATCGAGATAGGCGTCGAAGAACAGGTCGAGCCCGGCATCGCACACGCGGAAGGTGGCCGTTCCGAACCATTCCAACGTCGTCGGCACGCTGCGCCCCCCTTCGTCTCGGAACCGATCGTAGGAGGCGTCCCACCCGTCGGGCCCGCCATTGAAAAAATACCCCTAGGGGTATATGCTCCCGGCAGCGGACGAGGCGGAGACCGCAGAAGCGAGGAGGCGACGTGCAGCTGCCCGAGGAAGTGATCGACGACCTGCGGAAGCGGCTCCACCGCGTGGCCGGTCAGATTGAGGGGATCGAGCGCATGCTCGATGCGGGCAGGGAATGCCGCGACGTGGTGACCCAGATCTCCGCGGCCACCAAGGCGCTCGAGCAGGCGGGCTTCCGGCTCGTGGCTGCCGGCCTGACCTATTGCCTGGCCAATCCCGAGGAGGCCGAGACCGACGGCTACCCGCTCGAAGAGGTCCAGCGCATGTTCATGAAGCTGGCCTGACCGTGAGCCCGCGTCGGATCGTGATCGTCGGCGGCGTGGCCGGGGGGATGTCCGCCGCCACCCGCCTCCGCCGCCTCGACGAGGAAGCTTCGATCATCGTCCTCGAGCGCTCGGGCCACGTGTCCTACGCCAACTGCGGACTCCCGTACTTCGTCGGCGGCGTGATCGAGGACGAGGAAGACCTCCTGCTGCAGACCCCCGAGCGCCTCTTCGACCGGTTCCGCCTCGACGTCCGGGTGGGCTCCGAGGTGGTCGCCATCGACCCGGCCACGCACACGGTCGCCGTGCGCGCCACCGGGGACGGTGCAACGTCCGAGCTCCCCTACGACGCGCTCGTGCTCAGTCCCGGCGCCGCGCCACTCCGGCCTCCGCTGCCCGGGTTCGACCGTGTCCGCGTCCTGCGTACCGTCGAGGACGCCGAGCAGCTCGCCGGTCGGGCCCGGGGGGCGCCCCGCACGGCGGTCGTCATCGGCGCCGGTTTCGTCGGGCTCGAGACGGCCGAGAACCTCGCGGGCTGGGGGATCCGGACCACCGTCGTCGAGGCGGCCGAGCAGGTACTGACGCCGCTCGACCCCGAGCTGGCCGTGCTCGTCGCGGCGGAGCTGGTCGCGCAGGGCGTGGCGGTCGAGACAGGGGTGGGGGTGGCCGAGGTGACCGCCAGCGGCGTCGTGCTCGCCGACGGCAGGACGATCCCGGGCGAACTCGTGGTCGCCGCCATCGGCGTGCGGCCCGACGCACGCCTGGCCGAGATGGCCGGACTGGCGCTCGGGCCTCACGGAGGCATCGCGGTCGACGCCGACGGCCGGACCAGCGCGGCGGACGTCTACGCCGTCGGCGACGCGGTGGAGAAGGCGGACTCCATCGGAGAGGGGTCGTCGCTCATCGCCCTGGCCAACATCGCGAACCGCCAGGGACGCCGGGTGGCCGACGCGATCTGCGGCCGAAACGTGCGTCCGGCGCCTTCCCAGGGGACCGCCATCGTGAAGGTGTTCGCCGTCACTGCCGCCATGACGGGGTGGAACGAGCGCCGGTTGCGCGCGGAGGGGCGCACGTACCGCGTCATCCACTCGCACCCCATGAGCCACGCCGCGTATTTCCCGGGGGCCGAGCCGATGTCGCTCAAGCTGCTGTTCGACCCCGAAGACGGGGCCATCCTGGGTGCGCAGGCAGTCGGCGGGTCGGGGGTCGACAAGCGGATCGACGTGCTGGCCACGGCCATGGCGGCGGGCCTTCGGGCCGACGGGTTGGCCGACCTCGAGCTTGCCTATGCGCCACCGTTCTCCTCTGCCAAGGACCCCGTCAACATGCTGGGCTACATGGCCGAGAACCTGATGTCCGGCGAGTGCGACGTGGTCGAGGCCAACGAGCTGGCCAGTCTCGTCGCGTCAGGCTGGACGCTCCTGGACGTGCGGTCGGAGGACGAGCACGCAGCGGGGGCGATCCCCGACAGCCGCAACGTCCCGCTCGACGCACTGCGAGAAGGTCTCGGCGCATTGGGCCCCGGACCCTTCATCGTCTACTGCGAGGTCGGACAGCGCGGCCACACGGCGACGATGCTGCTGCACGAGCTGGGGATCGCCGCCCGGAACCTCGACGGTGGATACCGGACCTGGCGGGCGGCCGACGCAGCAGCAGCGGGTGATCCCCATCGGTTGGTGCGGGCGGAGGTCCCTCTCTGAGGCGACGGGAAGCCCCGTGGTGCGCGCCCGGCTCTCAATGCCCTGTCAGTTCGCCGTCGGCGAGGCCGAGGGCTCCGGGATCTTGCCCGGCGTGCCGACGAGCTTGGCCGAGAACTTGACCGCCTTCACTGCGCTGGTCGCGGCCGTCTGCAGCGTGGCCCCGATGACGATCAGGATGATGCCCAGCCAGAACAGGTAGTGCCAGCCCAACATGAGGATCCCCAGTCGGCCCAGCATGTAGGGCGGTGAGCACACGACCGCCCCGACGGCACCGCCGACAGCCGTGGCGGCGAGCGCGTCGCGGCGTGTTCTTGCTCTTCTCGATTCCGACGATGCGGGCCGGAACGGCAACGTAGAGGAGCATCATGAGCCCGACGACGATGCTCTGGCAGATGGCGAACGGCCAGTGGCCCCAGCGGGTCACGACCAGGGAGGAGAAGGCGAGGGCGAAGCCGATGAGGCAGCCCCAGGGCAGGATCACCCGGAGATGGCGGTTGGCCTGGCCGAAGGCGGGGCGGATCTCTGGCTTGCCGGGCTTGGAGATCGCGAAGGCGAAGACCCCGTTGAGGTAGAAGCTGGCCGCCGTGATGGCGATCACGCCCAGCACGGCGGGAACCAGGATGGCACCGCGCAGGATGTGGAACTCCTTGCCGTGCAGGAGGTGGATCTTGATGTCGAGCATGGCGGCCCAGATCCACATGGCGGGCACGATCTGCACCAGGGTGAGGCGCCAATTGGTCACGAGGAGCTTCAGGCCCTGGAACAACATGAGGAAGGCGCCCACGATCAGGGCCAGGGGAGCGAGCCACCGGCTGCGGTTGCTCAGCTGGAGCACGGCCTGCTCGACGGCCTTGTCGTCGCTGCGATTGATGGCCTCGATCAAGCCGGCGATGCCCGCCCGCACGCGCTCCCGCCGCTTTGCCCGGGCAGCGGGAGCTGGTTCCGGCCCGGGGGGCGCGGCCTCGTTGCCGCCGATGGCGCTCGGAGCCTTGTCGTCCAGCGTCACTGGTCGTTCCTCACCGTCGCCGGCCATGGTGTCCCATCATTGTCGTCCCGAGCGGGGAACCGGGAAAGGGTCGAAGGTCATCGGGGCGGCCTGCCCGAACCTGCGTAGCCTCGCCGCGGGACGTGCACCACGGCGCGTCCAGGGAAGGTGGTCGACGATGGCGAGTGACGAGGGGATCCAGCTGGCGGACAAACCCATACCCCCGGCGCTCTCCCACCTGAGTGAGGCCGAGAGCAAGGCGAAGGGGAAGGAGGCCCGGGCCCGGGTGCCCCGGGACAGCCATTCGGTGTTCGCGGCCGCGGCCGACCGCCCCGACCCGGTCTCGCTCCTCGAGGAGCAGGCCACGACGCGGGTGCCCGAGCTCGTCCCCATCCGCTACGGGCGGATGCTCGTCTCGCCCTTCACCTTCTTCCGGGGGGCGGCGCTGGTCATGGCGTCCGACCTCTCGACCACCCCGCGGTCAGGTCTGACGGCTCAGATCTGCGGCGACGCCCACCTGTCCAACTTCGGGGTCTTCGGCTCGCCGGAGCGCCATCTGGTCTTCGACTGCAACGACTTCGACGAGACGCTCCCGGGGCCCTGGGAGTGGGACGTCAAGCGCCTGGCGGCGAGCGTCGTCGTCGCCGGCCGCCAGCGCGGGTTCTCCAAGGCCGTGCGGACCGAGGCGGTGGTCGGCCTCGGGCAGGTGTACCGCACTGCCATGCGGCAGATGGCGACCATGAGCAACCTGGAGGTTTGGTACAGCCGGGTGGAGATAGAGGGCATGGTGGCCCTCCTCCAGCAGCAGGCCGCCGTCACGGGGTCCAAGGTCCAGGCCCACATCGCGTCCACCGCCACCAGGCTGACCGAGAAGGCACACGCCAAGGACTCCATGAAGGCGCTCGACAAGCTGACCACGGTGGTCGACGGGAAGCGGCGGATCATCAGTGACCCGCCGCTGGTCGTGCCGGTGGAGGAGCTGTTCCCCGAGGTGGAGAGCGAGGAGATGGTGGACCTGTTCCACGGCGTCATCCGCCAGTACCGCCAGAGCCTGCCGACGGACCGGAAGCACCTGCTCGAGGGGTACCAATTCAGCCAGATGGCCCGCAAGGTCGTCGGCGTGGGCAGCGTGGGCACCCGGGCCTGGATCATCCTGCTCCACGGTCCCCGCCACGAGGACGTCCTCTTCTTGCAGGCGAAGGAGGCCGAGGCCTCCGTGCTGGAGCGCTTCACGAAGAAGAGCAGCTATGCCAACCACGGAGCCCGGGTGGTAGCCGGGCAGCGGCTCATGCAGGCCAGCAGCGACATCTTCCTGGGCTGGCAGCGCGCCGACGGCATCGACGGCGTGAGCCGGGACTACTACATCCGCCAGCTCCAGGACTGGAAGGGGTCGGTCGACCCCGACACCGCCATCCCCCAGGGCATGAAGCTCTACGGCGAGCTGTGCGCCCACACTCTGGCCCGGGCGCACGCCCGCTCGGGTGACCGGATCGCCATGGCCTCGTATCTCGGCAACGGCCCCAGCTTCGAGAAGGCACTGTCCAAGTTCGCCGAGGCGTACGCCGACCAGAACGAGCGGGACTACGAGGCGTTCGCCGCGGCGTGCCGGAGCGGCCGGCTCCACGCCGAGGTGGGGATCTGAGGGAGATCGGCGGTGGCCCGCCGCCCTCGGCCCGGGTGGACCCACGGCGGCGGCCGGCCCTGATCCGCCATGCAGGAATCATGTGACGGACGGGGATCTCGAGTCTCAAACCGCGTGATCCGAACCTGGGAATAGCATGAAAGCGGCCGTTTGTGCGAGGGTAAGGGGGTTGCAGGACGCCTGGCCGCGGGCCGGGAAGCCATCGGACACGACCACGACGTAAGGAGCCAACATGCTTGCCGCCAGTTACCAATACCCGATCCTCGACTTCTTCCTGACGATGCTGTACTTCTTCCTCTTCATCATCTGGATCTGGCTGCTGATCATGGTGTTCGTCGACATCTTCCGCAGCCACGACATGGGCGGCTTCGCCAAGGCCCTGTGGGTCATCTTCGTGATCATCCTGCCCTTCCTGGGCGTCTTCGTGTACCTCATCGCCCGCGGCTCCAAGATGCACGAGCGGGCGGCGCAGCAGGCGGCGGAGCAGCAGAAGGCGTTCGACGCCTACGTCAAGCAGGCGGCCGGCACCGCGGGGACCGACACGGCCGACCAGCTCTCCAAGCTGGCCGACCTCAAGTCGCAGGGCGTGATCACCGACGCCGAGTTCGACGCGCAGAAGTCGAAGATCCTGGCCAGCTGAGCGGGGTTCAGGCTTACGATTGCAACGGACACCAGCACCGTCGACGACCAGCACTCCAGAGGAGACACCATGCCGCTAGGACCAGTGAGCTACACCGTGATCGCCTTCCCGGGCAACAAGTTCAACGGGAACATCATCCCCGAGATCGAGAAGCTCGTGGCCAACGACGTGGTCAGGATCCTCGACCTGGTGTTCGTCATGAAGGACGAGAAGGGTGACACCATCAGCCTCGAGTTCGACCAGTTGGACGAGCTGGCGGCCTTCGGAGACATCGAGGGCGAGGTCGGGGGCCTGGTGAACACCGAGGACCTCGACCACGTGGCGGCCAACCTGCCCGAGGGCAATTCGGCCCTCGTCCTCGTCTGGGAGGACCTCTGGGCGAGGCCGCTGGCCGAGGCACTGCGCGGCTCGGGTGGGGTGCTGGTCGACAGCGCACGCATCCCGGCCGACCTCGTGGAGGCGGCGTTCGAGGAGCTGGCGCAGGCCCTCAAGAGCTGAGAACAGAGAGACCGAAGAGGAGAGGAGCACAACGATGCCGATGATGCGACGTCGTCCGGTGATGCGGACGGTAGGAAGGACGGCCGTGATCGCCGGGACGGCGACCGTGGTGGCCGGCGGCGTGAACCGCCACCAGCAGCAGAAGTACGCCAGCCAGGACGCAGCGGCGCAGGCGCAGCAGGCCCCCGCCCCCCAGGCGGCGCCGGTGGAGGCGGCCCCGGACTCCGACGAGCTGATCGACAAGCTGAAGCAGCTCGCCAACTTGAAGGACCAGGGCATCCTGACCGAGCAGGAGTTCAACGACCAGAAGGCGAAGATCCTGGCCGAGATGTCCTGAGCAGGGAGCATCACGCCCCGGCTTCGTTGAGGTGTCGGCCAGAGCTCGCCGAGTGAGGCTGCCTAATTGCGATCGCGGTTGGTTGTGCGACTTAATTCGCGCGTCAATTGTGCCTTGGCACTGTGCGCGGCGCGCAAGGACATGAGGGTTGCGCAATGGGCATGAACCGTGCCCGCCGCTGGAACGACGACGCCGTGGCTCACCTCCAGGTGGGCGCTGAAATCGCGGCCCCCCGGGCTGGCCGGTGGCGGTGACCTGATCCCTCGATCAGGGGTCACGCCGGTAACGTAAACCGGATGTGGCCGACCGAATCCGGAGGCGGGGACGTCCCGAATCGCCCTGGCTCCCGCTCGGCTGTCCGTGCCTGAACATCCCTGGCCCGACGGGGTGAGCGTGCAGGACCCCGAGGTGCCGGAGCCCGCTCCGGCTGCGGACCCCCCCTCCCGATCCGACTGGTGGTGGGTGCCGGGTGCCATCACGGTCGTCACGATCGCCAGCGTGATCATCGTGACGATCTCGCAGCTGCACCCGGGGATGCTGTTCACGGACACGACGACGACGGGCGGCGACACGGGTGCGCACATCGCGATGCCCAAGTACCTCGAGACGCTGCTGAGCCACGGCCATCTGACCGGCTGGTACCCGGGCTGGTACGACGGCATGCCGCTCTACACCTTCTACTTCACCCTCCCCGACGCCCTGATCGCGATCGCGGGGTGGATCATCCCCTACGACGTCGCGTTCAAACTGGGCACGATCCTCGGATCGGTGATGCTCCCGGTCTGCGCCTGGGCCTGCGGCCGCTTCTTCCGGTTACGGCCCCCGATCCCGACCATCCTGGCCGCGGCCACGCTGCCCTTCCTCTTCGACTACACGTTCACCATCTACGGCGGAAACCTGTTCTCCACGCTGGCGGGGGAGTACTCGTTCTCCTTCAGCCTGTCGCTGGCCGTGCTGTTCCTCGGCCTCTTCGCCTGTGCGGTGCGGGAGGGCAGGTATCGCGGCTGGGCCGCGGTCGTGCTGGCCGGCTGCGTGCTGTCACACATCGTCCCGGGTCTGTACGCGCTCGGGGGCGCACTCGTCCTGACCATCATCGAACTGCTGCCGCTGCGCTGGGGGATCGCCGATTCGCGGCTCTTGTGGTGGCGCAACGACGAGACAGCCGAGCCCGTCCCGCGGACGCGCACCCTGTGGTGGGCCGGCACGACCGTGGGCATCGGCCTGCTGCTCTCGGGCTGGTGGCTGGTTCCCTTCGGGCTCGAGCACGCCTACACGACCTCCATGGGCTACACCAACGTCGAGGGGTGGGCCCTGTACTTCCGTGAGGCCGACACCTGGGCGCTCGTCCTGGCCGGCATCGGCGCCATCACCGCCTTCCTCGTGCGGAGCCGCTTCGGCATCACCCTGACCGTGCTCGGGGTCTCGTCGGCGCTGGCTACCGCGCTCGACCCCCAGGGCAGCCTCTACAACGTCCGGCTCCTGCCGCTCTGGTTCATCTCGGTGTACCTGATGGCGGCGTGGGCCTTCGGGACCGGGTGCATCGCCGTCGCGGAGCGGTGGCGGCGGTTGCGTGCCCGCCAGTGGGAGGAGCGGGTCGAGGCGGCACCGTGGGCCGAGGGCCCGCCGGCCCGTGGCGCCGGGAGGAACCGCCGGCCGCCGTCTCGGGCGCCGCCGATGCCGGCTCCGTCCTCACCCCCCGCCGGGCGCCCTCCCCACGCTGGGCACCGGCTGCCGTCAGCGGTGCGGTCCTGGGCCTGGTCGCAGTGATGGTCATCGTCGCCTCGCCGTTCGTGGTCCAACCGTCCTCGCTGGTGCACGTCGGACCGAACGAGGTCACGAACTGGTCCGTCCTCAACTACGCCGGTTACGAGGCACAGCCGGCCTATCCGGAGTACCGATCGGTGATCCAGACCATGGAGGCGGTCAGCCGGCGCTACGGGTGCGGGCGCGCCATGTGGGAGTACAGCGACACCGAGCAGCGCTTCGGCACGCCGGAGGCCCTCATGCTCCTGCCCTACTGGACGAGCGGGTGCATCGGCTCGATGGAAGGCCTGCTGTTCGAGTCCTCCACGACGACGCCCTACCACTTCCTCGACCAGGCCGAACTGTCGGCGGGACCCTCCGACCCCGAGGTCGGGCTTCCCTACGGTCCGCTCGACGTGACCCTCGGGGTGCAGCACCTGCAGCTGCTGGGGGTCAAGTACTTCATGGCGGAGACATCGCAGGTGGAGCAGGAGGCCAACGCCGATCCCGCCCTGAAGCTCGTTGCCACCACCGGCCCGTGGCCGTCGAACTACAACGGCGCCGTGACCAACACCACATGGGACATCTACGTGGTGCGCGACTCCGCTCTTGTGACCCCACTGCGCAACGACCCTGTCGTGCTCTCGGGGGTCAAGCCGTCACCGTCGAGCTGGCTCGGCAGTGCCACCGACGAAGGGCCGTCGCTGGCGTGGTACACCCATCCGAGTCGCTGGAACGTGGAGCTGGCCCAGGGCGGCCCGGCGTCGTGGCCCCGGACGCCCGTGAGCGACATCCGCCCGACCGTGAAGCATGCCGGGACCACCCGCGTGACCGCCGTGTCCCAGGGCGACTCCTCCATCAGCTTCCACGTCTCACGGGTGGGCACACCCGTCCTCGTCAAGGTCTCCTACTTCCCGAACTGGCACGCCAGCGGTGCCGACGGGCCCTGGCGGGTGACGCCCAACCTGATGGTCGTCGTGCCGACGAG
The DNA here is from genome assembly GCA_963730395.1 of uncultured Acidimicrobiaceae bacterium. Taxonomy (GTDB): domain Bacteria; phylum Actinomycetota; class Acidimicrobiia; order Acidimicrobiales; family RAAP-2; genus Bog-473. The sequence goes on from CAVSSK010000010.1 coordinate 60,976, forward strand.
CCACGACGTGACCCTCACCTACGGGCGGTCGTCGGCCGACGACCTGGGCCAGCTCGCCACGTTGCTCGGGCTGGTCGCGCTCGTGGTGATGTTCGTCGTGCCCGCCGTCCGGCGCTGGAGGCGCCGTCAGACCGCTTGAACGTGGCGGGGACGGGTAAGGCGCCGGGCGCCGCTGTTCCCCGCCTGCAGTCTTCCGACCAGGGTGGATGTGCAATCGAGCCGCCACCGGTGAGACAAACAGGACAGAAAGTGTCTAATGTGTACCGGAATGACGGCGACCCTCCCCGACGTCACCACCGGTGCCGCGCTGGACAGCGTTCCCCTCCGCGACTTCAGCCCGACCGAGGAGAGGATCCTCACCGCCGCCCTCGGTCTCATCGGCCGGCGCGGCGTCCGGAGGCTCGGGATGCAGGAGATCGCCGAGGCGGCCGGCGTGTCGCGGGGCACCCTGTATCGCTACTTCCCCAGCAAGGAGCAGGTGCTGACGGCCGCGGCCGACTTCGACGAGCGTCGTTTCAGTGTAGGGCTCGACGAGGTGCTGGCTTCGACTCGTGCGCCCGAGGAGCAGATCGGTGCGTTCATGGCCTACGCATTCGACTTCATCCGCTCCCACCCGTGCCGCCCCCTCTTCGAGTCCGAGTCCGGTTTCGTGATGGGCTACCTGCTCGACCACCTGCCCTCCCTGCGCTCAGAGCTGGTGATGCGACTCGGGGACGCACTCGACACGGTGCCCGCCGTGGCCGCCGGCGCGCTCGACCGCGGACAACTCGTCGACGTCATCGTCCGCCTCTTTGCCGCGAGCTGGATCATCCCCGAGTCAGACGATGCCTCGCTCGTGCAGTCCGTCAACCACATCCTTCAGATCGCACCCGCCTGACACAGGGAGATGCACATGGACACCGAGACCGAGACAGACGCATCCGCCGACGGCGGTAACCCGCTTGCCGCGATGGATCCGGAGATGGCGGCCAACCCCCAGCCGATCTTCAAGGTGATGCGCGAAGTTCCGGTCATGCCCATCGACCTGACGGCGGGCCGAGGTGTGCTGCTGTCGCGCAAGGAGGAGATCGACCAGGCCCTGCGCCACCCCGAGATCTTCTCCTCCAACATGGACGCAGTGGACCTGAAGAACAAGCGGCCCATGATCCCGCTGCAGATAGACCCGCCGGAGCACAAGAAGTTCCGCAAGCTGCTCGACCCGCTCTTTGCCCCCCGCAAGATGGCGCTGCTGGACGACGAGGTGTCGGCCCTCGTGAACGACCTCATCGACGGCTTCATCGGTCGGGGCGAGGTGGACTTCGCCAAGGAGTTCTCCATCCCCTTTCCCTCGCAGGTGTTCCTCACCTTGCTGGGCCTGCCCCTCGACGAGCTGGACCGGTTCCTCACCATGAAGGACGGCATCATTCGGCCCGACCACGTCACCGGCAAGCTGTACGGGTCACGGGAGGCCAGCGACTACCAACAGAAGGTCGCCGACTCGGTCTACGACTACTTCAACGAAGTCCTCGACGAGCGTGAGGGGGAGCGCCGCGACGACCTGCTCTCCCTGTTCCTCGATGCCGAGGTCGAGGGTGACCGGCTCACCCGCGAGGACATCCTCGACATCTGCTTCCTGTTCCTCATCGCTGGGCTCGACACCGTCACCGCCACCCTCGACTGCATGTTCGCCTTCCTGGCCCAGCACCCCGAACAGCGGCGCCAGCTCGTCGAGGACCCCGGTCTGATCCCCAACGCCATCGAGGAGCTCCTGCGCTGGGAGACGCCGGTGATGGGGGTGGCCCGGGTGGCCGTGGAGGAGACGGAGCTCGCCGGGTGCCCCATCCACAAGGGGGACCAGGTCATGATCATGATCGGGTCGGCCAACACCGATGAGGCCGAGTTTCCCGACGCCGACGTGGTGCGTTTCGACCGTGAGGTGAACCGCCATATCGCCTTCGGTGGCGGCATCCACCGCTGTCTCGGATCGAACCTGGCCCGGCTCGAGCTGCGCGTCGCGCTACGGGAATGGCACAAGCGGATACCCGACTACGAGATCGAGTCCGGCCACACGCTCGTCTACACGTCCGGCATCCGCTCCATAGAGGAGTTCCCGCTGCGCTTCACGGCGCCGGCATAGCCGTCTCCGCACTGCGCCGGCCGCCGTTGGCGACGTGCGTGGTCCACTGGCCGTCGTGCCAGTAGCGCTGCTCGTGCCGGCCCGAGGGGTCCGGGTACCAGCCCGAAGGCGGGATCCCCTCGTGCCCGTTGGACGCCGCCGGCGCCGGGCGGTGTTGCAGCCGGGCCAACCGGCTCAGCTCCGAGAGCTCTTCCACCAAACGGTCCGCCTCCTCGACCTCGCGGTCCCTGAATTGGGCCCTGGCCCGCTTCCCGGCCACGTCGACGTGGACGGTGGCGAGCCTCAGCGGCCGCTGCGCCGGTCCCTGGACGCGGCGGATGCTCTGTGACTTCTCGAGCGGCACCCATGTCGTGGCCCGGTTGAGCCGCCCCGTCACGCAGACGGCGTGCGCCCCGTCGTGGCCGGCGGAGAGGAAGTGAAAGCTCAGCGGCGCCTTGAAGCGGGCCCGCCACGGCGGCGGCGTGCGCACGGGGTCGGGCCCGCCGAGCAGGCGAGCCAGAAGGTGCCAGGCGTCCTGCTGCGAACCCACGGGCAAGAGAGCCTTGCGCACCACGCTGGTGCCCTCACCGTGCTGGTTGCGCGCTGTGGCGCCCGCGATGTCGACCTCCAGGCGGCACCACCCGAAGGGACGCCACAGCAGCGGCTCGACCTGGCGGACGGCCTGGATCCGCCCGTAGGGCACCGTCTCGGAGATCGTCTGGAGGAGCCCTCGTCGGATGCGCACCCCCTCCGGGCCCTCCACGGCGATGAAGCCGTACTGGCCCGAGAGCCGTCGCCACACCACGCCGGCGAAGCTGAGGAGGTAGACGGCCAGGAAGCCGGCGGCGGCGGCGGCCGTCCGGGGCTCGAACTGGTCCAGGACGGCCAGCGTGGCCACCGTGCCGATCAGCACGATGCTGACCAGCGAGAGCAGGACCGAGCCGAGCAGGCGTCCCGTGGTCACGCTGGCCATGGGCAGACCGGTGTTGCTCGAGACGGCCACGTCGTTGTCGTGGTGCCCGGCGAGGAGGACGAGCCGGAGCTCGGCCGCCTCGGCCTCGGCGAGGTAGGCCAGCTTGCCGTCGGTGGATCCGGACCCGGCCAGGCGGACGCGGAGCTCGGACACACCGAGCATCCGGGCGAGGAGCGGGCGGACGATGTCGACCGCCTGGATGCGCGCCAACGGCAGTCGCCGGGAGTCCTTCCGGATGAGCCCGGTCTCTATGCGCAGTGTGTCCCCCTCGAAGCGCCAGCGGGTGACCATCCAGTGCACGTAGCCGTAGACAGCGGAGATGAGCGTGATCACGATCAGGTAGTCGGTCTCCACGGCGCCGTTCTCGGCCTTCGAGTGCACCGTCGAGACGAGGAACAGGAACACGAGGGCCGGCACGAGGCGGCCGACGCGTGCCACCGGCGAGAGCGGGTGGAGGCGGCGCCACCCGTCGTGGTGGAGAGGGGGATCGGGAGCGTCGGCCGTCACATGCCCGCCGCCATCGACTCGCCCAGCTCGGTGAGCCGGTCCCGGAGCCGGGCCGCCTCGTCCGTCTCGAGGCCGGGGATGCGGGCGTCGCTGGCCGCGGCGGCCGTGTGCAGCTTCACCGTCGAGAGATGGAAGAGGCGCTCGATGGGCCCGGACGTCACCTCGACGAATTGCATGCGCCCGTAGGGCACCACCGAGAGGCGCTGCACCATGACGCCCCGGGCCACGAGGAGGTCCTCGTGGCGCTCCTGGTAGCGCCAGGCCCGGAAGCGGCGGCGCACGAACCACGAGGACCCGACCCCGAGCACCAGCACGACGGCCAGGCTGATGCCACCGGCCAGCGAGCCGAGCGCGGCGAGGAACACGAGCCCGAAGAAGGCAGCCAGCACGACGGTGACCGTGGTCAGCTCGGCCCTCCGCATGCGCCAGAGCGCCACCGAGGGCCGCAGCCAGGCCTGTTCCTCCGGCATCGTCATGGTCAAGACGCTACGGGGAGCGCCCCGGGCGTAGGGTGGCAATTGTGCCCGGGTTGCGTGGCTCCCAGACGAGGCGGCTCGCCATGGCACTCGAGCCGGTGGCGGGCCAGGTCTACTTCTCGCCGGAGTGCCACCGTGCCTACGCCGAGCTCGGGTTCTCGCCCAGCCCCGGGACGCTCGCGGGCGGCGTGCACCTGCCCGACGGCCCGGCCTATTTCACGAGCCGGGGCTCGGTGCTGGGCCAGGTGCCGGGCCAGGTGGTTGCGGCCGCCTTCGCGGTGTTCAACCCCGATGCCGTCGTCCCGTCCGTCGAGTTCGGGTGGCAGAGGGTCGACGCGCCCACCATCTGCGCCGCCCGGACCCGGGGCGCCGTGGGCCAGCTCGTGCGCGTCCTCGGCGAGGACCCCGAAGGGCTCGGCCGCGCGTCGGAGTTGCTGGCGGAGGCGGTGGCGCCGCTGCGACCGGCGGGCAAGCCGTTGTTCGCCGGTCTCCTCAGCCTCGGGTTGCCGGGCGATCCCATGGGCGACATGTGGCGTCGGGCCGACCTGTTGCGCGAGTACCGCGGCGATGCGCACACGGCAGCATGGACGTCGGCTGGCCTCGACGCGACCGAGGTCGGCCTGCTCACCGAGCTCTACTGGGGCCTGCCCATGCGCGAGCTACATCCGCACCCGCGCCTGGACCGAGCCCCAGCTCGACGAGGCCGAGGCTCGCCTGACGGCGCGCGGTCTCGTGGCCGACGGTGGGCTGACCGGTGCCGGCCGGGCGGTGCGGGAGTCGGTCGAGGTGGCCACCGACGCCCAGTGCGAGGTGATCGTGGACGCGCTCGGCGACCGGTTCGACGAGCTGATGGACTTGATGACCCCGTGGGGCGCGGCGGTCCGCGAGGCTGGGGGCTACCCGCCGCAGGGCCCGCACGACCTGGCACCGGCGCGCTGACCCAGCGCCGTCAACCGAGCGGCCGGTGCTCGGTGCCCGCGCCCGGCGTGATGAACAGCGCCTCGCCCGGCTCTTGGACCATGGTGGTGTGCCACACGTTGCGCGGGTTGACCATCGCCTCCCCCGCCCGGAGCTCCACGACGCGCCGCGTCCCCTCGACCTCCTGAATCACGTCGACCCGCCCCGAGAGCAGGACCACGACTCGTCGCCGGCCGGGTGACGCTCCCAGGTGTCCCAGGTCGCCTCCTGCGGCGACACGCAGACCAGGCGCCCCTCGTCGCCGTCCTTTGCGAAGCGCGCCGTGTAGGCCTCGAGGTACTCGGGCGACCAGGTGAAACCCGGTAACGGCGTTGCAGCCGCGCCCAGCCCCAGGTGGACGAACGTGTGCGCCAGGTCGAACCCCCCACCGCTCATGTGCGTCCTCTTCCCACCGTGTTGACGGGCCCACGCCGGCTCGGCCCGGACCCGCTCAATAGAGCGGTGACCATGCGGCGCTGCGGAGGATCCGGCTCTCCCAGCGGTCGCGCACCGTGAGGGCGTCGTGCATCCAGGTCCCGGGTTCGGTGGCGGAGGGCGGCAGGTCGTTGGCCAGCAGGAACAGGAGCGCCTTGTGGTTCACAACCCGCTGCCAGAGGATCACTTCGTTGGTGCGGTGCGACCCGTAGACGGGCTGGAAGGCGGCCTCGAGCTCGATGATGCCCCGCCCCTCCTGCTTCTGGGAGCTCAGCGTCTGGTCGTAGAGCGTCCCGGCCTTGCCCAGGTACGCCGTGAGCCCGCCGGGGTAGGGCCAGGCCGTGTCCTCCATGAACAGGCTGAGCTCGTGGGAAGCCCCCGTGGTCGGGACGGTGGCCAGGTCGATCTGCTGCAAGGGCGACCACGAGACGGGGGTCAGGATCTTGGCCTCGCAGGCGTGCCGGATGGCGTCGACCTCGGCGGCCCACTCCGCCAGGTCGCCCTGGCGGATGCGTTCGGCCAGCTCGGCCCACGCCGCCGCGTCGCGGCAGCCGATGATCGTGACCACGGTGTAGGCCGGGCCACTCCCGTGGGCGACCCGCAGGAACCACAGCAGGCGGCAGCCGTCGGTCGCGGCCAGCGCCGGGATGAGCTCGTCACGGTAGGCGGCCTCGAACATCTCCTCTCGTGCTCCGGCGACTCGGTGCACTTCGTGGAGCAGCAGCACGGTGTACCCCCTGTGTCCTCGCTATCGGGTGGTGGCGATGCCTCCGTCGACCGGGATGATGGCGCCGGTCAGGTAGGCGCCGGCCCGCGACGCCAGGAAGATGGCGGTGCCGGCCATGTCGTCGGGGCGGCCGATCCGCTTCAGTGGGGCACCCGCCTCGATCTGCTCCCTGAAGGCCTCGAGCGTCGCGGCCATCATCTTGGATTCGAACGGGCCCGGTGCGATGGCATTCACGGTGATGGTCGGCGCCAGCCGCTTGGCCAGGTGGCGGGTCATCTGGTGCACCGCCGCCTTGGACGCCGAGTAGGAGTAGGTCTCGAGGGCCGGCACGCCGATCCCGTCGATGGACCCGATGTTGATCACCCGCGCCGGCTCGTCCTGGGTGCCCGCCTTCTCGAGGAGTGGGACCAGGAACTTGGTCAGGTGGAAGACGCCCTTCACGTTGAGGGCGAGGACGCGCTCGAAAGCCGCTTCGTCGAAGTCGGCCAGCGGCGTGCCCCACGTCGCACCCGCGTTGTTCACCAGGATGTCCAGCTTGTCGACCCGCGCTGCCATCTCGTCGGCCAGGCGGCGGCACTCCTCTTCCTTGGACAGGTCGGCCGGGACGGCGATGCAGGTGCCCTTCTTGGAGAGCTCGGCGGCCACCTGCTCGCAGACGTCCGCCTTGCGCGACGAGATGTACACCGTCGCCCCGGCGTCCACGAAGCCCTCGGCGATCATCCGGCCGATGCCCCGGCTGCCCCCGGTGACGAGGGCCGTCTTGCCGGCGATGGAGAAGAGGTCCGAGGCGGTCATGGCCACATTGTGGCCCATCTGCGACGAGGCGGCTCAGCCGGGGACCCGGGCCGACATGGTCACGAAGTCCCTCGCCCAGGCCGGGTCGAAGAAGGTCGCCGGCCCCTGCACGCTGCTCGGCTGCAGGCTGCTCCCGTTCGTCGGCGCGGCGGGGCCGCTCGCCGGGGAGGGGTCGTAGGTGGCGAAGACGGGCCAGTTGGGGTTGATGTCGAGCTCCATCCCGCGCACGATCCCCGCTCGCAGCCTCCAGCTCGGCCAGCTGGAGGGGAGTGAGGGCGGGGCCGGCCACGTACACCAGGGCGCCGTCCGCGGTGACCCCGGCACCGGACCGCCACTGGTTCTCGATCCCGGGGACCGTCGACGCGCACGACGTCGCCCCGCAGGTGGCCCCCCACGCCTGCCAATCGAGGCTCGAAGCCTGCGCGGTGGGCTGACCGGCGGCGACGAGAGGGACGAGGTTCTGGCGCACGGCGACGACGTTCGGGGCCATCGAAACGTCGCTTCCCCACGCCCCGACGGTGACCGATCCGTCGGCGTAGATCACGAGGGAGGCGGACCCGGCGACCAGCGGGACCACGGTGCGCCCCTCGGTGTAGTAGCCGCCGCCGGCGGAGTTCATCAGGAAGCCCCCGTTGAAGGCGGCCACGAGCGTCGCGGCCTGCGCGGGCAGGACCGGCGCGGTGAATTGGTAGGGACCGCCACCGGGGCTCTTCGAGCCCGAGTACAGCTGGGCCGAGAGGAGCCGGGTGTCCATCCATGCGATGCCCGCCGCCGGCCCACCGCCGGGCGGGACCAGCGCCGTCTCGTACACGGCCGGGACGCCGCCGACGGGGCGTCCCGCCGGGGTCCAGGAGCCCTCGCCGGCCGAAGCGGGCGAGGCGAAAGGGGCGAGCGCAGCCGGGGTGGGGAGCGGCGGGGGGGCCTTCGGGGCCTGCGTCGTCGTGGTCGTCGGCGCAGCCGTCGTGGTGGTCGAGGGCTGGGGTGGGGTCGTTGTGGTGGTCGTGGACCGGGTGGTCGCCGTGGCGCGGAGTGAGCCCCGACGCGGCGTGCTCGCGCAGGCGGCGAGGGAGACGGCGAGGCAGAGCACGGCCCCGGCCAGTGAGCGCTCGTCGCGTCCGGGGCTCGCGACGCGACTGCGTGCTCAGTGGCCGTCCCGCGCCTCGAATGACCCAATGGTCAAGGGCCCGATGGCTCACCGGGACGGCGACCGACTCCGGCCGATCAGGGCGCGGCCAGGGCCAGCGCGCTCCGTGCCATCACGTTGGCTCCTACCCGCAGCGACTCGTCCTCGACGAAGAAGGTGGGGCTGTGGTGCATGCCGCTCGACCCGTCGGTCGCGGCGCCGCCCACGAAGAAGTAGCAGCCGGGCAGGTGGCGCAGGAATTCGCTCACGTCGTCGCTCGGTGTGGTGGGCGGGATCCGCACGACGTGCTCATCGCTGCCGAGGACGGACCGGGCCTCGCGCTCGACCAGGTCGGTGACGGCCGGGTCGTTGACCACGGCGGAGGTGCGAGCCGGGAGCTCCAGGGCGACCTCGACCCCGCGTTCGTCCGCCACGGATGTGCACAGCGCCCGCAGGCGGGCCAGGGCCTCCTCGCGCTGGGCGTCGGTGAAGGTCCGCAGCGTCCCGGTGACAACGGCCGAGGTGGGCACGACGTTCACCGCCGTGCCCGCGTGCAGGGTGCCGGCGCTGCACACGCAGTCGGACTCCTCGTAGCGGAGCCCGTCGACCACCTGACCCAGGCGGCCGACGAGCTCGGCGGCGGCCCGGATCACGTCGCCCTTGGCCTTGGGCGTGGCGCCGTGCCCGCCCGGGCCGTGGAGCGAGATCCGCAGCGAGTGGGCCTCCGACATCGCAGTGCCGCTGCGGAGGGCCACGATGCCCGTGGGCGCCTCGGAGGTCACGTGGAAGCCGATCAGGCGCGATCCGGCCATGAGGTCCAGAGCCCCGGCCTCGAGCATGGCCTGGGCCCCGTTGAGCGACTCCTCCCCGGGCTGGAACACGAACACGTAGCGGCCGGGGAGGTCCTCGCGCCGCGAGGCCAGCAGCGATGCGGTGCCGAGCAGGGAAGCGACGTGCACGTCGTGGCCGCAGGCGTGCATGACGCCCTCGATCTCGGAATGGCAGGCCCGTGCAGTGTCCTCCTGCACCGGCAGTGCGTCGATGTCGCCGCGCAGCACGACGCTGTGTCCGGGGCGACCGCCATCCATCACGTAGACGCCGCCCGTCACAGCGGACCCGAGCGACTCCTCGATCCCGAGCGAGTGCATGTGGCCCGTGATCAACGCGCTGGTGGCGTGTTCCTCCATGGAGAGCTCGGGGCGCCGGTGGACCTCGCGTCGGATGTCCACCATCTCGTCGTAGACGGCGTCACCGGGCGCCGCCCCGAAGAGGTCGCTCATGTCAGCGCCCGAGGAGGTCGCGGGCGATATGGGTCACCTGGATCTCGTCGGTGCCGGCGTAGATCTGGAACACCTTGGCGTCGCGCGCCAGCTGCTCCACCCGGAACTCGGACATGTACCCGTTGCCGCCGAAGAGCTGCACGGCCTCCATGGCGACCTCGGAGGCGGCCTGGGCCGAGTAGAGCTTCATGGCGGAGGCCTCGGCCAGGCTCAGGCTCTTGCCCATCGAGCTCATCTCGATATGCCGGAACACGAGGTTCTCCACGTTGAGCCGGGCGATCTCCATGCGGGCCAGCTTCAGCTGGATGAGCTGGAATTCGCCGATCGGCCGTTCCCACAGCAGGCGGTCCCGGGCGTACTGGACCGAGAGCTTGAGGCACTCCTCAATCAGGCCGAGCGACATGGCGGCCACGCCGGCCCGCTCGGTGACGAAGTTCCCCTTGGCGCTCTCGCGACCCTCGCTCCCTCCCGGCGTCCCCTCGGTCTCGCCGAGCAGCCGGTCCCGCCCTGCCCGCACGTCGCTGAGGAACAGCTCGCCCGTGGGCGAGGAGTGCAGGCCCATCTTGCGCAGGGGCTTGGACTGCTCCAGACCGGGCATGCCACGGTCGAGGATGAACGTGAGAACCGGGCGCTGGCGCAGCGGTGTGTCGCTCCCGTCGTCGAGCTTGGCGTAGAAGACGATGGTGTCGGCATAGGGGCCGTTCGTGATGAACGTCTTGGTGCCGTTGATCACGTACTCGTCACCGTCTCGCACGGCGGTCGACTTCATGCCGCCCAGGGCGTCGGAGCCCGAGTCGGGCTCGGTGATGGCCCAGGCGCCGATCGTGTCCAGCGTCAGCAGGTCGAGGCCCCAGCGCTCCATCTGGGCCGGCGTGCCGCTCTTCATGATGGTGCCCCCGGCCAGGCCCGTGCTCACGCCGAGCGCCGTCACGATGCCGGGGCAGTAGTGGCAGAGCTCGATGATGGGGATCATGGTCAGGGCGGCGTTGCCGCCGCCCTCCGACCGCTCGGCGGCCGGTGCGCCCGACGTCTTGCGTTCGAGGGCCCGCTTGAAGGAGTCCCTCGCCATGGCGTCGAGCCCGAAGGTCCGGTACAGCTTGCGGATCACCTCGTAGGGGGGCGTGTCGCCGTGCTCGAGCTCCTCGACGTTCGGCTTGACCTCTTCTTCCACGAAGCGCCGCACGGCGTCGCGGATCGCCAGCTGCTCCTCTGACCACTCGTACATGACGTGCCTCCCTGCGGCCCCGGCGGGCCCCCGCCGACCCGACCCTACAGGGCTGACCTCAGGCTTCGGCGATCGCCTCGATGCGTTGCCGTCGATGCGTGCGACCGCCTCGTGCGCCTCGTGCTGCTGCGCCTCAGCGCGGCAGGTCGGTCAGGTCCAGGGGCTGGCGCCGCCAGCGCCGCTTGCGCCGTGTGCCGCGGGCGCTCTCGGCGTGCCGCTGGGTGCGGGCCACGATGATGCGGCTCGACACGAGCAGGAGCAGGACGATCACCACCAGGATCAGCGCGGCGTCGTGGGCGAGGTAGTGGTACTGCGGCTCAGGGGCGTTGTAGTACGCGAAGACGACGTAGGTCAGGTAGGGGAACTGCGCGTGGGTCAGCGAGTGCGGCAGGGTGGGCGCGAACCCGGCGGTGTAGATGAGCGGCGCGGTCTCGCCGCACGCGATGGCCAGTGCAAGCAGGAGCCCGGTGACGATGCCGGGCAGCGCGCTCTTGAGGATCACCTTGCGCAGGCCGTAGCCCATCGACATCCCGAGGGCCTCGGCACCCTCCCGGTAGCCCGTCGGGACCTGGCGCAGCGAGTTCTCCGTCGTCTTCGCGATGTAGGGGATGACCATGATGGACAGGATGATCAGCGCGGAGAGGAGCGAGAAGCCCCAGTGCAGCCCCACCACGAGCGCCGTGTACCCGACGTAGCCGAGCACGATGGACGGGAAGCCGGAGAGGATGTCCGACGCCGTGCGCAGCGAGGCCCCGCTGAGCTTGCCGCTCGCGCTGCGGGGTCGGGCGAGCTCGGCCAGGTGGATGCCGGCGAGCACGCCGATGGTCCCGGCGATGATGAAGACGCCGAGCATGAGGATCAGGGTGCCGAGGATCTGGTCGCGCAGCCCGCCCCCGGTTGGCGTCAGCGTCGTCCACAGGACGCTCCACTGCCAGTGCGGGCGCGGCTTGCGCGAGCACGCCTGAGCAGCAGCCACGCCGCGGGCGCCATGATCAGGACGAGCGCCAGCGTAGGTCAGTATCCGCCAGGTGATCGTCGAGACGCGGCGACGCCTCGTCGGCGGGCCGGCGGACAGCGACGTCGTCGTCATCAGGCCCCTCCGACCGGCGCGCCGATCCGGCCCGTGCGGGCTGATGATGAGGCGGGCGACAGGTTGACCCCCACCGAGATCACCGCCAGCACGAGGGCCAGCTCGGCCAGGGTGGCCACGGCGAAGCCGGTGCCGTCCGTCAGCGCGCCGTCGAGCTGGGTGAGGATCGTGGCCGCCACGGTGGTGAAGGGCTGGTAGATGTTGATCGGGATGCGCAGGGCGGCCCCGCCGATCATGGCGATAGCGATCGTCTCCCCGAGCGCCCGGCCGAGGCCGAGGACGGTGGCGCCGATGATCCCCGAGCGCACCCAGGGCAGGGTGACCTTGTTGGACACCTCCCAGTCGGTCATGCCGAGCGCCGACGCCCCCTCCTTCGGGAGCGGGGGCACCTGCATGAAGAGGTCGCGGGTGGTCGAGGTGATGATGGGCACGATCATGAGGGCGAGCACGATGCCGGCCGAGAGCAGACCCTCGCCCGAGCCGACAGGGTTCCGGAAGTAGCGCAGCACCGGGACGTTGGGTGCGTGGTCGGCGATGATCGGGTAGACGTGATGGGCCAGCCAGGGGCCGAAGGTGAGGATGCCCCACAGGCCGATGACGACGCTCGGGATGCCGGCGAGGATCTCGACGGCGAACCCGAGCGGCCGCGAGATCCAGCCCGGGAGGCGTTCGGTCAGCGCGAAGGCGGCCCCGATGGAGAGGGGGAGCGCGATGACGATGGCGATGAGCGACGACGCCAAGGTGCCCCACAGGATGGCCCAGGCGCCGAATTGGGCCCCCTGGGGGTGGGCCACCCCGTCGGTGTGCACGACGGCGCCGTAGCCGTTCCCGTAGGTCCAGTTGCGGCCGTAGAGGAAGTACCAACCGTTGACCCGGACGGCCGGCCAGGCCTTGACGGCCAGCACCGTGACGGCGAAGACCAGCGCCGCCAGCGGCAGCACCACGGCGATCCACGCCGATCCACGCCAGACCCGCTCCTCGTTGTTGCGGGCGAAGCGCCCCAGCCGCTTCGGGAGTGGGGGCCTGCCGATTGACTCCGTGTGCGGCGTGGCGGGGATGCTCCCCGCCACGCCGCCGACGGATGCCACTACTGGATGCTCAGGATCTGCTTCACGCGACTGCGCCACCACCTTGGACGGCAGGGGCTGGAAGTTGACCTGGGACAGGTACGACGAGTTGTTCCCGTAGTTCTTGTTGATCGCCCACTCCAGCACCGAGCGGATGTTCTTGGCCGTGCTCGTGCTGGTCTGCTTGTCCGACACGATGGCGTACTCGTAGTTGACGATCGGGTAGCCGTTGTTGATCGTTGCCGTAGATCAGCGAGATGGTCCCGTTGGCCGGGGTCTTCTTGACGAAGCCGGCCGCCTCGGCGGCGATGGTCGCCTGCGTCGGCACGACGTACTGGCCCTTGGCCGTTGCCCAGCGCGGCGTACGTCGAGGCCGGCCTGCAGGGTCTGGGTCAGGTAGCTGATGCCGATGTAGGCGATGCAGCCCGGCGTCGCCTTGCAGCCCGACACCATGCCCGAGTTGCCGTTCTCACCCAGCGCGCCCGGTGCCGCCGGCCACGGGACGGTGGTGTTGTAGCCGATCTTGGTGCCCCAGCCCGAGGGGTCCGCCTTGGAGAGGTACTGGGTGAAGATGAACGTGTCACCCTAGCTGTCGGAGCGGTGCAGGGTGACGATCGGCGTGGCGGGCAGCGTGACGCCCGGGTTCGCGCTGGCGATCGCCGAGTCGTTCCACTTGGTGATCTGCCCCTGGTAGATCTCCGAGACCAGCTTCCCGCTCAGCTTCAGGTGGGCCGTGACGCCCGGGACGTTGTAGGCGACCATCTGCGCCGAGATCGCCAGGGGGATGTTCTTCAGGTCCGGGTTGGCCGACACCACGCTCGGCGAGAGGTAGGCGTCGGAGGCGCCGATGTCGATCGTGCCGTTCTCCGCCTCCGAGATCCCGGTGCCCGAGCCGGTGCCTGCGGTCTGGATGGTGACGCTCGGGTACTTCGTGTTGTACCCACCGGCCCAGAGGTTGAAGAGCGGGTACAGCAGGGTGCTCCCGGTCTCGGTGACCGTTCCGCCCGAGGGCGTCTCCACGCCGCTGCTGGGCAGCTTGACGCTGCGCCGAGGCGGCCGAGCTGATCACGACTGAGCTCAGCGTGAGCCCCGCCGCGGCGGCGACGATCGCGCCCCGCTTGAATCGGGCCGCGCGCATCAGTGTCTTCACAGGTTCTCTCCTTGTGAGGTGGTTGGTGTGTGCTTCGCGTGTTGCTCTTTGGGGGACTTGACGCCAAGTGGTGGTGAACCATCGCAGGGTCCATCGGTGGCTGCGACGGAACCCCTAGCCCATCCGTCCCGTGACGTAGCGCTCCGTGTCCGGGTGCTTGGGCCGGTTGAACAGCTCGTCGGTCGGACCGTGCTCCAGGAGCTGCCCTTGGTAGAAGAAGATCGTGTTGTGCGAGACGCGCATCGCCTGGCCGAGGTTGTGCGTCACCACGATCAGGGTGAGCGCCGGCGCCAGCGTCCTCAGCAGCGCCTCGATCGACTCCGTCGTCACGGGGTCGAGTGCCGAGGTGGGCTCGTCGAGCAGGAGCACCTCGGGCCCCACGGCCAGGGCGCGGGCGAGGCAGAGCAGCTGCTGCTGCCCGCCGGAGAGCCGGAACGGCGAGTCGTTGAGGCGGTCCTTGACGGCGTCCCACAGGCCGACCTCGGTCAGCCGGCGCTCGCAGACCACGTCGAGCTGCTTGCCCTTGGCGATGCGGTGGGCCTTCACGCCCGCCACCACGTTGTCCTTGATCGACATCGGGAACGGGTTGGGGCGCTGGAAGAGCATGCCCACCCGCCGCCGCAGGGTGAGGAGGTCGACGCCCTGACCCCAGAGGCTCTCGGTCGTCGAAGAGGACGTCGCCCGAGCGTGAGAACCCCGGCACCCGGTCGTTCATCCGGTTGAGCGTGCGCAGGAAGGTGGACTTCCCCGAGCCCGTCGGGCCGATCAGCGCGGTGATGGATCCCCGCTTCAGCTCGACGTTCAGGTCCGAGAGGACGATGCGCCCCGAGAACCCCAGCTTCAAGTCGATCGACTGCATCACGCACTGGGGTCGCGAGGCGTCGGGGTCGAGGGACTTGAGGGTCTCGTCGATATCCGATCGCACGTCGGTCGTAACGGGATCGACACGAATCTCCGTTGGGTCACCGTCTGGCACTACCTGGAACGTAGTCAGGCCAGGTAAACGCTCGGCAACAGGAGTGCAATCTCTGGGTGAACACTTCACGAAGGATCGGAATCGGGAGCCGACGTCCCGGTCGATCCCCGTCCGAGTCAGCCTTGGAGCGCTCCCGATCCCTGTGTCTGGCGCTCCATCGATTCTCGGTGGGCAGCAGGCGATGGCGGCCACGATCCCGGGCGCCCAGGCGATGACGGCCAGGCATGCCAGCGCCGCGGGAATGGACACGGCGAGCGCCGTGCTCGTCGAGAACAGCGCGCAGATGCCCGCCGCGACGCTGCCGAAGACCGCCACGAGCCAGGCGATCCACCACCGCAGCACCTGCGGCCGGTGCGGGTCGTCCGGCGGGAGGCAGTCGCGGACGGCGGAGTAGGGCACCCAGAGGTTGACGACCGGCACGAACCACGCGCCCACCCCCCAGGCCGGGGACCGGCGGGACGGGATCCCGAGCGCCGCGGGCGGCCGACGCGGCCCGGTGCTGCCAGATGCACGCCACGACGACCGCCCCCAGTGTGACGACGCCGACGAGGAGGCTGACGGGAGTGAGCCCCGTCGGGGCGTGATAGGGCGGTGGCGTGACGCCGTTCTGGACGTCGTCCCAGTTCACCCGGATCTGGTGGCCGAAGGAGCGCCACTGGTCGGCGTTGACCCGCTGCACGATGAGATTGACGAGGTAGTACACCGCCGGCATGACGACGGCGACACGCGCGACGGGGGCCATGCGCATCTCGTCGTCGATGAGGCTGCTCGTGGTGAAGGTGCTCAGCCTCTCCGACGCCACCGCCCAGGGCGCCACTTGGGTGGCGGGACCCTGCGGCGGCCCGGCGCTCGCCCACGGCGGCGGGGGCGGCTGCGCGGGCAGCACCGTCGCCTCCGTCCAGGCGTAGCCGTCCCACCAGCGTTGTCCGGGGCCGCCGGCCGGGTCCGGGTACCACCCCGGCGGTGCCCCGGGGTAGCCGCTGTGCTCGCTCACCCCCACATCCTGCCAAAGGCACGGTGACGCCTCGCGCACGCGTGATCCGTGCGCCTAGCCTCGGTTGCATGCGGATCTTCGTCGCCGGTGGCACCGGTGCCATCGGTCGGCCGCTCGTTGCCGCACTCGCCGCCGAGGGGCACGAGCTCACGGTCTTCTCCCGCAGCGAGGGACGGGTGGCCGCCCTGGGTGTGCCCGGCGTCGTGCCGGCGGTCGGCGACGCC
The DNA here is from genome assembly GCA_963730395.1 of uncultured Acidimicrobiaceae bacterium. Classification (GTDB taxonomy): domain Bacteria; phylum Actinomycetota; class Acidimicrobiia; order Acidimicrobiales; family RAAP-2; genus Bog-473. The sequence goes on from CAVSSK010000010.1 coordinate 77,070, forward strand.
TTCGACGCCGACTCCCTCGTGCGTGCCGTGGAGGGGGCGAGGCCCGAGGTCGTCGTGAACCAGTTGACCAACCTGGCCCGGTCCGCCAACCCCCTGGCGGTCAAGCGCGGCTTCGACACGACCAGCCGGCTCCGACGGGAGGTCTCGCGCACCCTCGTCACCGCGGCCCGCAGCGCAGGGGCGCGCCGCGTCGTCGCCCAGAGCATCTCGTTCGCCTACCGACCGGGTCCCGGCGTGCGCACCGAGTCCGACCCGTTGTGGACCGGCGCGACGGGGCAGATCGGCCAGCTGACCGGCTCCGTCGCCGCCCTCGAGTCGGCCACGCTCGGTGACCCCGACGTCGAGGGTGTCGTGCTGCGCTACGGCGCCTTCTACGGCCCCGGCACCTACTTCGGGCGCGACGGGCTCTACGCGTCCATGCTCGCCAAGCGGCGACTGCCCGTCCCGGGCGACGGCGGCGGCCTGTTCGGTCTCGTGCATCTCGACGATGCCGCCGCGGCCACGGTGGCCGCGCTCGAGGGCCCGACCGGGATCTACAACGTGGTCGACGACGTGCCGGCCCGGGCGTCGGAGTGGATGCCCTTCGTGGCGGCGCTGCTCGGCGCCAAGCCACCGCGCCGGGTGCCAGAGGCGGTGGCCAGGGTCGGGGCCGGGAGGTTCCTGGCCTATCTCATGTGCGATCAGCCGGCCGTCTCGAACCAGCGGGCCCGCACCGAGCTCGGCTGGTCACCGCGCTACCCGGACTGGCACGACCGGCTGCCGGCCGAGCTCCGAGCTCCCTGACGGCGCCCGAGACGTCACCGGGACCGGAGCGCTCACCCTCCGACAGGCAGCCCCAGCACGGCACCGAGCGCGCCGACGGCACCGGCCCCCACCAGGGTGAGCACTGCGCTTCGTCGCAGCCCGACGATCAGCAAGAAAGAGCCGCCGAGGATCGCGACCTGCCACAGGTGCGAGATGCCGAGAGCGAGGGGGATGGAGGCGCCCGCGATGGCGCCGATGGCCGCGGGACCGGCGCCGCCGAGAAACGACTGTGCCGCCCGGTTGGTACGGAGCGCGCCGAAGTGTCGGGCCCCCACCAGAATGAACACGAACGAGGGTGAGAACGCGACGAGCGCCGCCAGGAGCGCCCCGCCGACACCCGCCGCGGCGTAGCCGACGACGGCGACGGTCTGCACCACCGGCCCCGGGGTGATCTGCCCCAGCGCCACCGCGTTGAGGAACTGGGCGTTCGTCATCCAGTGGTAGTGGTGCACGGCGTCGGCCTGCATGAGCGGGATGATCACGAAGCCGCCCCCGAACGACAGCGCGCCCACCTTGAGCGCCACCCAGGTCAGCGCGCCCAGGCCCCCCGTCGCCGCCACGGCCAGCGGCGTCATCACGAACCCATTCAGGTTCTTGGGCGGCCGCACACCACCAGCGACGCCGACCTCCACCAGGCCGCATGCGACCAACACGAGCAACGAGGAACGTGCCGACCGTCGCCGCGGCGACGCCGCCGGCCAGGGCGTAGACCACCCAGCGCACCCGCCGGGCGCGCACGGCACCGGTCCGGCGCCAGCTGGCCGGGATCAGCCCCAGTGCGGCGTTGACGGCGACGGGCGCCACCGCCGCACCGGCGCCCAGCGCGGCACCCTTGACCCAGGTGGGCGGGTTGGCGGCGAGGAACAGGGCGGCCAGCCCGATGATGATCGCCAGCCCGGGGCAGATGAAGCAGGCGCCGCCCACCAGGGCGCCCCGCAGGCCGCGCAGGCGCCAGGCGCAGAAGATGGCGAGCTGTGTCGACGCCGGTCCCGGCAGGAGGTTCGTCGCCGCGATGGCGTCCTCGAACTCGGACTCGTCGATCCATCCGCTGGCGCTCGACGGCCAGCCGCCGCAGCATGGCGATGTGCGTGGGGGGGCCGCCGAAGCCGGTGCAGCCGATGCGGCCCCACTCCTTGGCGATGGTGGCCAGGCCGACGTCGGGCCGGGCGTCCGGAGTGGGCTCGTCCGGCTCGTCCGGCATGCCTCATGTTGGCATGGCACTCCGCGCCGCCGTCAGTTCACTGCCTGACCACGGGAGCCGACTGCCAGCGTCGAACCCGACGCACGCCCCTCAGCTGTCGATGGCTGCCCGGAGCTCGGCGAGTCGGCCACGGTTCAGCGAGTACCAGACCCACTTGCCCCGCCGGTCCCCCTGGACGAGGCCCGCCTCGCTCAAGACCCTCAGATGGTGTGACACGGTGGGCTGGCTCTTGGCCAGGGGCTCGACGAAGTCGCACACACAGACCTCTCCCTCCGGTGAGGCGGCCAGGATGCTGAGCACCCGCAACCGGACCGGGTCAGCCAGTGCGCTGAACCCGCTGGCCAACTCGGCGGCATCGGTGGTGTCGAGCGGTGCGGAGAGCACCGATGCGCAGCATTGCGTCGATCTGACCTTTGTCGCGGCCGGCTTGCTCACGGTGCACCTCTTCCAAGCAGATATTGACATTCATCAATGTATTAGTCATACTCGATACATCGACTGAGCTCGATATTACAGGAGGTCATCATGTCGAGGGTCCAACTCGCACTGAACGTCAGCGACATGGAGGAAGCCGTCGAGTTCTACTCCAAGCTCTTCGGAACCGAGCCGGCCAAGCGTCAGCCGGGCTATGCCAACTTCGCGATCGCCGACCCGCCGCTCAAGCTCGTCTTGGTGGAAGACGTCACCGCACGGGGCAACGGGGTCACCGGCGCCCTCAACCACCTTGGCGTCGAGGTCGAGACCACCGACGAAGTGACAGCGGCCACGGCGCGTTTTAACGACGTGGACCTCCCGACCGCGGTCGAGGAGCAGACGACCTGCTGCTACGCCGTCCAGGACAAGGTCTGGGTCAGCGACCCCGACGGTGCGCCCTGGGAGGTCTACACGGTCCTCGCCGACGCCCCTGCCGAGACGGGCATCGCCGGCGACGGGTCCTGCTGCGTCCCCGAGGCCGCCGACAGCGTTCCTGTGACGGTGGGTGCGGGCCTGACCGGCTCATCCTGCTGCTGAGCCTGCGAGGCGGTCGGGGGAGAGGTCCATGAGGGACACCGTGTTGTGGCGCCGCCTGCTCGCCGAGTTCTTGGGCAGCGCCTTCCTGGCCGCCATCGTCATCGGCTCGGGCATCGCGGCGCAGAACCTGTCCCCGGGCAGCGTCGGGCTCCAGCTCTTCGAGAACGCGGCGGCCACCGCGACCGGGCTCTTTGCGATCATCTTGATGTTCGGCCCGATCTCGGGCGGTCACTTCAACCCGATCGTCTCGTTCGTCGACGCCGGGTTCGGGGGTCTCAAGTGGAAGGACGCCGCCGCCTACCTTCCGTTCCAGACCGTCGGGTGCATCTGCGGGGCGATCCTGGCCAACGTGATGTTCTCAGAGGCGGCCATCTCCATCTCGACCAAGCACCGGGCGAGCGGACCCCACTGGCTCTCCGAGGTCGTCGCCACCATCGGCCTGATCCTGGTGATCTTCGCCCTGGCCCGCAGCGGACGTTCCCATCTGGCGCCGGCAGCGGTCGGGGCCTACATCGGTGCTGCTTACTTCTTCACCAGCTCGACGAGCTTCGCCAACCCGGCCATCACGGTCGGCCGCATGTTCTCGAACACCTTCGCAGGAATCGCCCCCTCTTCGGTCCCCAACTTCATTTCGGCCCAGATCGTGGGCGGTGCCTTGGCCTTCGGGCTGATCAAGGGGTTGTACCCGGGCATCACCAAAGCCGAGGCGGCTGACGTGATCGAGCCGCATCTGCGCGGCGAGAGCGACCTCGAGACCCGCTGACCCACTGACCCACTCGACCACTCCCGGAAAGGACCCCCATGCACCTCGTCGCCATCGGTGGAAGTGACGCCGGTATCAGCGCCGCCCTGCGGGCCCGCGAACTCGATCCGACGACCGAGGTCACCGTCGTCGTGGCCGACGCCTACCCGAACTTCTCCATCTGCGGCATCCCGTACTACGTCTCGGGCGAGGTGACCCATTGGCGCAGCCTGGCCCACCGCACGCTCGACGACCTCAAGGCAACCGGGATGCAGGTCCGACTGAACACACGGGCAACCAAGATCGACGTCGCGGGCCACCGGATCCACATCGTTGACGAGGCAGGAGTCGAGGACCAGCTTGCCTATGACCAGCTCATCGTCGGGACCGGGGCCGTCTCGGCTCGCCCGCCCATCGAAGGCCTGCGCGGCGCCGAGGCGCTCGGTCCTGCCGACGGGGTTCACCTGCTTCACTCCATGGGCGACACGTTCGAGCTTGTCCGCACGCTCGAGGAGGCCGAGCCGGCCAGCGCGGTGATCGTGGGCGCCGGCTACATCGGCCTCGAGATGGCCGAGGGCCTCCGGGCCAGGGGCCTCGAAGTCACCCAGTTCGAGCAGCTCGCCGAGGTGCTCCCGACCGTGGACCCGAGCCTGGGTGCGCTCGTCAACGCTGAGCTGACGGCGCACGGCGTCGACGTCAGGACCAATACGACGGTCGAGCGGATCGTCCGGTCACCGAGGGGATCGTCCGGCCGCTTCCAGATCGACGCGGTCGAGTCGTCCGGAGCAAGGCTCACAACCTTCGCCGACATGGTGCTGATCGTCGTCGGCGTGCGTCCCGATACCGCGCTGGCCGATGCTGCCGGAGCAGAACTTGGGCATCGCCGGGGCGATCAGCGTGGACCGCGCGATGCGCACCAACCTCGAGGACGTCTTCGCCGCCGGCGACTGTGTCGTCACCCATCATCGTCTCATGGGCCTCACCTACCTGCCGCTCGGGACCACCGCCCACAAGCAGGGCCGAGTAGCCGGTGAGAACGCCGTCGGGGGCAGCCGAGAGTTCGCCGGCAGCCTGGGGACCCAGGTGGTGAAGGTCTTCGAAATGGCGGCGGCCCGCACCGGGCTACGCGACCACGAGGCGATCGCCGCCGGCTTCGACCCTGTCACGGTCGAGTTCGAAGCCGACGATCACAAGGCCTACTATCCGGGCAGCCACCGTATCCGGATGCGATTCACGGGTGATCGCACGAGCGGCCGGCTCCTGGGTGTCCAGCTCTTCGGCCACCGCCACGCCGAAGTGGCAAAGCGCGTCGACATTGCGGCCACCGCCATCTTCAACGAGATGACGGTGGACTCCATGAGCGACCTCGACCTCTCGTACACGCCGCCTCTCGGGTCCCCTTGGGACGCGGTGCAGATTGGTGCCCAGGCCTGGGCGCGAGCGCGGGGATCGGAGCGATGCCTGAGCCGTTGGCCCTGGGGTGCCGTTTTCGACGATCGTCAGGTGCTGATGTCGGATCGCGGGCAGTGAAAGGAGAGCCATGAGTGAGCACGAACACATGACGCTGGAGCAGAAGGTGCAGCTCCAGCACATTGCCAGGCATCTGCACTCCAAGTTCCGGGGCGTCTTCGGCAAAGAGACCATCGAGGCGTTCGTGTTCGAGAGTTACGACGAGCTCGCCAAGAAAGCGACCGTCACGAAGTGGCTGACGGTCGGGGCGGAGAAGTTCGCCTTGCAGCGACTCGAGGCCCTCGTCCACACGCAGGACCACTCTCCGAAGAGAGTCCCCGCTGTGCTGTTCCTGTGTGTCCACAATGCCGGGCGTTCCCAGATGGCCCTGGGTTGGTTCAACGAGCTCGCGGCAGATCGAGCGATCGCATGGTCGGGTGGTTCGGAGCCCGGGAGTGGAGATCAACCGGGACGTTGTCATCGCCATGGCCGAGGTCGGGATCGACATCTCCCAGGAATTCCCCAAGCCGTGGACCGACGAGTTCCTCGGTGCGGCCGACGTAGTGGTCACGATGGGGTGTGGTGACTCTTGCCCCATCGTGCCAGGCAAGCGGTACGAGGACTGGGAGCTCGAAGACCCGACGGGCAAGCCGCTCGACGAGATCCGGCCTATCCGGGAGGCGGTCAAGGAGCGAGTCGAGGCGCTACTGAGTGAGATCCTCGTCACGCCGTGATGTGCCCCGATGGGTGCAGCCACAGCGGGCCGCGTGCCGATCGACATCACAGCCATCGGGGCGTGCGTGCGATGTCACCGATCCCGAGCCATGAACGCCGCACCTGTCCCGAGAGGCTTCGCAGATGATCCGGAAGCGCGCCTACAGGAGTACTGGCGCTAGCTCGGCGAGCGCGGCGATGTGGGCGTCGACCCCCTGTAGTCCCGCGTGCATGGTGTTGATGGAGAGGTGGCTCGCGCCAGCCGCACGCCAACGGCGGGCGTGCTCGGCCATCGTGTCGTGGTCGCGGGTGCTGTACTCCACCCTGCCCTCGAACTGGAAGTGCGACAGGTCGCGGCCCGCCTCCGCCGCGCCCTCCCGGATGGTCTCGAGTGCCTGCTCCAATCCGCCGCCCGGACGGGCTTGGGGGAACCAACCGTCGGCGACCCGGCCCACGCGGCGCAGGGCGGCCGGAGCGAAGGCGCCGATCCAGATCGGGATGGGACGCTGCACCGGCAACGGCGCCAGCCCGGCGGCCTCGATGTGGTGGAAGCGCCCGTGCGCGTTCACGCTCTTCTCGGTCCACAGCGAGCGAAGCACGACGATCTGCTCTTCCAGGATGGCACCCCGCTTCTCGAACGGCATGCCCAGGGCGTCGTACTCCACCTTGTTCCAGCCGATCCCGAGCCCGAGCCGGAAGCGGCCGCCGCAGAGCAGGTCGACCTCCGCCGCTTGCTTGGCGAGCAGCGCCGTCTGGCGCTGGGGCCCGATGAGGATGGAGGTCGCGAAGGCCAGGTTCGTGCAGCCGGCCAGGTAGGCGAACATCGTCAGCGGCTCGCGGAAGGTGTCGTCGATCGTGTAGGGGCCTCCGAGATCTCCATGCACCGCCGTGTCCGCGCCGAGCACGTGGTCGTACGCCGCCAGGTGGGTGTAGCCGAGGTCCGCGACCGCCTGTCCCAGGGCACGGACTGCGCCCCGGTCGCCGCCCACCTCGGTCTGGGGGAAGATGACGCCGATGTCCATTGTCGCAGTCTGCCCCGCGCCTCGACCGCCGTGCGTCCCGGGCCCAGAATCGGGGCGGCCCGGTTAGCGTGGGCCCCGTGAAGGTCCGCATCTTCGTGGAGCCCCAGATGGGCGCCACCTACGATCAGCAGCTGCGGATGGCGCAGGCGGCAGAGGCGGCCGGCTTCGACGCCTTCTTCCGCTCCGACCACTTCCTCACCATGGGCGGCGACGGCCTGCCCGGGCCCACGGACTCCTGGGTCACCCTCGGCGCCATCGCCCGGGAGACGAAGCGGATCCGGCTCGGCACGCTCGTCACCTCCGCCACGTTCCGCCTTCCGGGGTTGCTCGCCATCGAGGTGGCGCAGGTCGACGCCATGAGCGGCGGGCGTGTCGAGCTCGGCCTCGGCGCCGGCTGGTACGACGCCGAGCACTCGGCCTACGGCTTTCCGTTCCCGCCGTTGGGCGAGCGGTTCGAGCGCCTCGAGGAGCAGTTCGCCATCCTGACCGGGCTGTGGGGCACGCCGGTCGGCGACACGTACAGCTTCGACGGACGCCACTACCACCTGGTGGACAGCCCCGCACTGCCCAAGCCCGCCCAGCGTCCACACCCGCCGCTCATCGTCGGGGGCGGGGGAGCGAAGCGGACGCCTCGCCTCGCCGCCACCTACGCCGACGAGTTCAACCTGCCCTTCTCCTCGCTGGCCGACACCGAGGCCCAGTACGGGCGGGTGCGTGCCGCCTGCGAGGACCGTGGACGCGACCCCGCGACGCTGCGCCTGTCCGCCGCCCAGGTGGTGTGCTGCGGCGTCGACGAGGCCGAGGTGGAGCGCCGTGCCGCCAACATCGGCCGTAAGCCCGACGAGCTGCGCGCCAACGGCGCGGCCGGCACCCCCGACGAGGTCGTGGCCCGGCTGCAGGCATTCGCCGGCATCGGAGCCGAGACGATCTACCTCCAGGTGCTCGACCTCGACGACCTGGATCACATCGAGCTGCTGGCCGCCGACGTGCTGCCCCGGGTCTCGTAAGCGGGCCTGAGCGCGGGTTGGGACGCGACGACAGAGAGGGAAGGACGATGACCATCATGAGCCGTGGAGCGGTGGGTCCCTCGAGTGACCCGGCCGGCACGGGCGCAGTCGAATCGACAACGGGATCCGCTCCCGGCGACATGGCCGCGCTCGATGCCGTCGTCGGTGGCGTCGCCGATCACGCCGCCTCCTGGGCCACGACGGACGCCGCAGCGCGCGCCGATCTCCTCCAGCGCGTCATCACCGACACGATGGCGGCCCAGGACGAATGGCTCGCCGCCGCCTGCGAGGCCAAGGGGCTCGAGCCCGGCTCGACCGAGGCGGGGGAGGAGCTCTTCGCCGGAGTCGGGACGTTCGTGCGGATGGCGCGGTTGCTGCGCGAGGCCCTGCGCGACATCGCCAAGGACGGAAAGCCCTCCTTCGCGGGTCCCGTGCGCGAGGCCGCCGACGGACGGCTGCGGGTCAGGGTCTTCCCGGACGGTGCCTTCGACCGGATCACGTTCCCCCAGACCACCGCCGAGGTCTGGATGCAGCCCGGCGTGACGCGGGAGTCGCTCGTCCTCGGGCAGGCGCCCGCCTACGCCGACCCGACGGCGCACGCCGGCACGGCGCTGGTGCTGGCGGCGGGCAACGTGGCGTCGCTCGGCCCACGCGACGTCCTGACCAAGCTCTTCGTCGAGGGCAAGACCGTCGTGATGAAGGCCAACCCGGTCAACGACTACCTCGTCCCGCACTGGAGCCGGGCCCTGGCACCCCTGATCGACGCGGGCGTGCTGGGCATCGTCGAGGGTGGCACCGCGGTCGGCCAGTACCTCACTGGCCACGAGCGGATCGACGAGGTGCACATCACCGGGTCGGACAAGACCTACGACGCCGTCGTGTTCGGGACCGGACCCGACGGAGCCCGGCGCAAGGCGGCCGACGACCCGCTGCTGACCAAGCCGGTCACCGCCGAGCTGGGCAACGTCTCACCGGTGATCGTCGTGCCCGGCCGATGGTCGATCGCCGAGCTGCGCTACCAGGCCGAGCACGTGGCCACCATGTTGGTGAACAACGCGGGCTTCAACTGCATCTCGGCCCGGGTCGTCGTGACGCACGCGGCGTGGCCCCAGCGAGACGCGTTCTTGGGTGCGCTGACCCAGACCCTGGCGCAGATCACCCCGCGGCGCGCCTACTACCCGGGTGCGGGCGAGCGGCGCGCTGCCTTCGTTGCCGCCCATCCCGAGGCCGAGGAGCTCGGCACCGGTCCCGAAGACGCGCTGCCATGGACCTTCATCCGTGGCGTGCCGCCCGGGCACACCGACGACATCTGCTTCAACGTCGAGTCCTTCTGTGGGCAGGTGGCCGAGACCGCGCTCACCGCCTCTTCGACGGCGGCCTTCGTCGACGCCGCCACCGAGTTCTGCAACGACGTCGTGTGGGGCACACTCGGGGCCACCCTCATCGTGAGCCCGGCGTCCCTGAAGGACCACGCCGTGGTGGCCGCGGTCGAGCGCGCCGTGGCGGACCTGCGTTACGGCTCCATCGGCGTCAACCTCTGGCACGGACTGTCCTTCGCCATGGGCTCGACCACATGGGGCGCCTACCCCGGGCACCCGCGCACCGACATCCAGTCAGGCACCGGAGTCGTGGGCAACGCCGCCATGTTCGACCGACCGCAGAAGTCCGTCGTCCGCGGCCCGTTCCGTTCCCGGCCCAAGCCCCCGTGGTTCGCGACGGCGCCGGAGGCCTACGACGTGATGCGTCGCTTCGTCGCCTTCGAGGCCGAGCCGTCGGCCGCCCGGATCCCGGGCCTGCTGCTCTCCGCCATGCGGCACTGACGACGGGCGAGGGCGGGCGGAGTGATCCGCCCGCCTACTCACATCGTCTTGGCGCGCAGCTGCGGGACTGGCGTAGGGCGCTGCCGCTACGACGGCGGCGATGAGACCGACGAAGGCACCGAACTCCCACCCGACGCCCGATCCGCCCGGCTTGTCGATGAAGGCGATGAAGACGATCACCAAGTTGATGATCGTCGCCGCCATCATCACCGTGAGATGCGGGACCTTCGCCGCCACCGGCAGCTCGTCCCATCCGGCACGAAGGACGAGGTAGGCCACGATCGACGATGCACAGGATCATCACGATGTAGAGAAACCCGTGGGCCTGGAGCCCGCTTCGCCGATCCACCGTGATACCGCATGACGCTGACGCCGAACCAGGACAGGAACAGGCGAGATGAACAGGACGATGGACGCGACTCCCGCGATCCGGTCTGCCAGCGTCCATCGGGCGGCGTCGAACTTGTAGGCCGGGACGGACGACGCGCTGGGCGTCGCCGCGGCGGGTGCAGGACCCGCCGGTGCAGGCCCCGCGGGTGCGGCGGCGCTCACGGCGGGGGCGGCCGGGGTCCCCCCCGGGCTCGAGCTCAGCGTCGCGCCGCAGCTCGGACAGGCGGTGGCATCGTCGGTAGCCTGGCTCTGACACTGTGGACAGGTCTGGGGCATGACGGTCCTCCATCGTTCGGGCGAGCGGGAGTCCGCGTACCCCCCACGCGCTTCGGTGCTGCTTCGGTCCGACAACCCCATTCTACGGGGGTATGGCCGCTCTGACGAGGGATCCTTTCTTCCGACGGCTCGGCCATCGCCTCGGTGACGCCCGGCCTCGCCACCTAGCCCGTTCCCGAGCCGCGCGTCGTGGAGGGGACGGGCACCTTTCGCGGCGCGACCAGGGTGATCCGGGCCAGCGTGTTCCCGCCGACGGCGACGCAGGCCGCCTGGTCGGGGCACGACAGTGCGGTCAGGGTGATTGGCACATAGGCGGACGAGGACGCACGGAACGTGAGCCCGCCGGTGAGGCTCTGAGCCACTGCGCCCGTCCCGATGGCCGGGAAGCCGACCCACTTCGTCCCCACCACGGTGCACTGCCGGGCCGACGGGCAGGCAATGCCGTAGACGTCGTCCACGGGCAACGGACCGGTCGACGGGACCCAGGTGTGGCCGCCGTCGGTGCTGCGCAGGAGCTCGCCCTTGGCCGGGACGACGTCGCTGACCGTCGTGGAGGTCGTTCCCGCGGCGAGGCATACCGAGGCACTGAGGCAGGCGGCGCTCTGGAGCACGCCGAGACCCGGGGGGACGGTCGCCAGGGACCACGTCCGCCCGCCATCGGTGCTGACCGAGATCGCGCCCTGGCCGTGTCCGTTGCTCGTCGGCACGTAGCCAGCGACGAGACAGAGTCCACCCGCGACGCACAGCAGGTCGTTGCCGGCGAGGAACAGCGAGGGCAGGTTGCCCTCCTGTTGCCAGGTCTGACCGAAGTCGGCGCTGTGGGCGGACCACGTCAGCGTGCCGTCGCTGACGATCACCGTGCAATCCGACGGGCTCGCGCACTCCACGCTTGTCACCGCGAGGGCGTTCATGGGTGCCGCTGCCGGCGACCAGGTCGTGCCGGCGTCGCCGGTCGTCACGACGACGCCGCTCCCCGGCAGCGACGCCCCGTTGGAGCCGACCGCCATGCACTCCGTCGCGGTCGGGCACGAGACCCCGCTCAACTGCGGCGTGCTCCCTCCGACGACGCGCTGGGCCTTCCACGACGAGCCGCCGTTGGTCGTGGCGACGATGACGGTTGCGCCCGTGGCGGGCGGATTCGGTCCCGCGACACCGACGGCCCAGCACCGCCTGGCCGAGGCGCACGAGACGGCGCCCAGCTGTCCAGTGCCGGCGGGTGCCGGCTGGCCGGTCACGAGAGGTGTGGCCCTGGGCTCGCCCAGGACGCGTGGGCTCCGAGACGAGGCTCGGATGCCCGGCCGACGAACAGCCCGAAGCCACGGCTGCCACCACGACAAGGAGAAGAGACAGGCCGCCGCGCCGCCGGGCACGCCGGTGTCGAGGCACGGAGCGTGAAGGCACGACAACACGACAATAGTGGTGGGGGGGACAAATCCTGGTGCACCGTTGGCTACCCTCGCACCGGTGGATTGGGTGGACGTGCTGATCATCGGGCTGATGCTCCTGGCTGCCGTCCACGGGCTGCGGCTCGGCGCGCTCGGTGCAGCTGCTGACCTTTGGCGGGTTCTTTCTCGGCTTCGTGCTCGGAACCCTGGTCTGGGTGCCCTTGCTCGGCAGTGGCCACCAAGACCTCACTCGCTCGGTCCTCGTCGTGTCACTGGTGATGCTGACGGCGTGTGCGCTCGGCTTGGCCGGCCGTGTCCTCGGCACCTGGAGCAACGTCACCGTGCGTCGGCATCACCTGGGTCATGTCGATGCCGTCCTGGGCGTCGGGGTTGCCGTGCTCGCCGTCCTCTTCTCTGCCTGGCTGGTGGCGGCGGTGTTCACCTCCCCCAACAGCCGCTTTACCTCCCTCGATGCGGCGGTGGCACGCTCCGACATCCTCCATTCCATCGACCGGGTGCTGCCCCAGGCCCCCTCCATCTTCAACGACCTCCAGACGTTCCTGAACAACCAGGGCTTCCCCCAGGTCTTCTCGACGCTCACGCCGCCGTCCACTCCCTCGGTCTCGACGCCGGGCAGCGCCGAGACCCGCTCATTGGCCGATCCCGCCGTCTTCTCGACCGTCAAGATCCTCGGCACCGCGTGCAGCAACGAGCAGGAGGGCTCCGGCTTCGTGGTGGGTCCCGGCCTCGTGGCGACCAACGCCCACGTGGTGGCAGGCGAGACCAGCGGCAACACCCAGGTGCTGCTCGGGAACACCAGCTATGAAGCGACGCCGGTGCTGTTCGACCCCTCCTTCGACCTGGCCGTCCTGCGCACGGAGGCTCCACTCGGCCCGGCGCTGCACATCGACCCCAACCTGGTGCAGCGGGGCACGCCGGCCGCACTGCTCGGCTATCCCGAGAACGGGCCCCTCGTCATCGACCCGGCCGGCGTGACCCAGGAGATCACTGCGATCGGCAAGGACATCTACAACAGCGGATCCGTCACCCGGACCGTCTACGCGCTGGACGCCAATGTCGAGCCTGGCAACTCGGGCGGTCCCTTGATGGGACCCGGTGGCCAGGTCATCGGTGTCGTGTTCTCCCGCTCCACCGTCTATCCGAACGTCGGCTACGCCTTGGCCTCGCCGGGGGTCCTCACCCGGGTGCAGGCGGCCAGCCAGCACCATTCGGCTGTCGGCACTGGGTCTTGCATCAGTGGCTGAGGCAAGAATGAGGCCATGAGCCAGCCGATCGAGGATTACGCCATCATCGGCGACCTGCACACCGCCGCCCTCGTGGGGCTGGACGGGTCTGTCGACTGGATGTGCCTCCCGCACTTCGATTCGCCGTCTTCCTTCTCCCGGCTCCTCGGAAACGAGGCCCACGGCCTGTGGAAGATCGCGCCGGCCGGAGGCACGGACGTCATCCTTGCGACTCGGCGGTGGTACCGGGCCAACTCGCTCGTCCTCGAGACCGAGTTCGACACCGCCACGGGCACGGTGCGCGTCACCGACTGCATGCCGGTGCGCGACAACCATCCTCACCTGGTGCGCTCGGTCGAAGGCGTCAGCGGCACTGTCGACATGCACATGGATCTCGCCGTCCGATTCGACTACGGCGAGATCGTCCCCTGGGTCACTTCGAACGAGGGCCTGACCCGCCTCACGGCCGGTCCCGACTCGGTCGCCCTCTGGCACCGGGTCGACACGGTCGGCAAGGACCTGCACACGGTGGCGGACTTCACCGTCTCCGAGAAGCAGCGCTTCCCCTTCACGCTGGTGTGGTACCCGTCGCACGAGCAGCCTCCGCCGCCGCTCGACAGCTACTACGCGGTACACCTCACCGAGGCCTTTTGGACCGAATGGGCCACACAGTGCTGCTACGAGGGGCCCTACAAGGAAGCGGTGGTGCGCTCCTTGATCACGCTCAAGGCGCTGACCTACGAGCCGACGGGCGGCATCGTGGCGGCGGCCACCACCTCGCTGCCCGAGGCCCTGGGCGGCAACCGGAACTGGGACTACCGCTACTGCTGGTTGCGCGACGCCACGCTGACCCTCGAGTCACTGATGCGGGGGGGCTACTACAACGAGGCGATGGCGTGGAGGGACTGGCTGCTGCGTGCCGTGGCCGGCGACGTCTCCAAGCTCCAGATCATGTACGGGCTGGCCGGTGAGCGACGGCTCGAAGAGTGGGAGGCCTCGTGGCTGCCGGGCTACGACGCATCGGTCCCGGTCCGGATCGGGAACGCAGCCTCTGAGCAGTTCCAGCTCGACGTGTACGGCGAGGTCATGTCGGCCCTCTATGCGTCTGCCAAATCAGAGGGCGTGCACAGCCGCGCGGCCTGGGCCCTCCAGACCCAGCTGCTCGGGTTCCTCGAGAAGGGGTGGCGAGAGCCCGACGACGGCATCTGGGAGGTGCGCGGCCCGCGCCGCCACTTCACGCACTCCAAGGTCATGGCCTGGGTGGCCGTCGACCGCGCCGTGCGCACGCTCGAGGAGTGGCCCGACCTCAAGGGGTCGATCGACAAGTGGCGTTCGTTGCGCAAGGAGATCTTCGACGAGGTCTGCGAGAAGGGCTACAACGAGGACGTCGGCGCGTTCACGCAGTACTACGGCTCCGACAAGCTCGATGCCAGCGTCCTCATGATCCCCCTCGTCGGCTTCCTCCCGCCCAGCGATCCTCGGGTCGTGAGCACGATCGAAGCCATCGATCGCGACCTCATGGACCACGGCTTCGTGCTGCGGTATCGCACCGACGACCGCGGCGAGGTCGACGGGCTGACCGGCCGCGAGGGGGCGTTTCTCGCCTGCTCGTTCTGGATGGTCGACTGCCTCCACATGATCGGGCGCAAAGAGGACGCTCAGGAGCTCTTCGAGCGGCTGCTCGCCCTGCGGAACGACCTGGGGCTGCTCTCCGAGGAGTACGACCCCCTGGCGAGTCGGCTGGTGGGCAACTTCCCCCAGGCCTTCTCCCACGTGTCCCTGATCAATTCGGCCTTCCGGCTCAGCGGGTTCGATCCTCTCGCCCTCGTCTACGAGGGCGCTCGTACGGTGGCAGAACACACGCCGCCGAGTCTGGAGCGCATCAGGAAGCTCGGCCGAGTCGCCGTGCGAAGGCGGTCTGGAGCGGCCCGCTGACCACGCCGCAATGGAACGGGGCACGGAGAGACCGGGTAGAAATAGGACGATGGCGTCATGAAGGCACTCACCGTCGTCCCGCCGCAGGATCGCAGGGCGGCGCTCCCGGTCATGCCGGGGCCACGAGAGTCAGATGCCTCCGTGCTCGTGGAGACGCTGGCCGCATCTCTGGCACGGCACTCGGCCCAGCCCGACGACGTCAAGGTCCTCACAGGGGTCAAACCGACGTGAGCGGACCGCACTCGCACGGGCTGGGTGGCCACCGCCACGGTGACGCCGGGCTGCACGTCCACGAACCCGAGAGCGGCGACGCGATCCCGGCCGTCCCGCCGCCACGACGCATCGCTCCGGGCGTGCTCGAGATCGACACGATGCTGGGGGGCTGGGAGCGGGTGACGGCGGGTTACCTCATCGAGGGGCCGGCACCGGTGCTGGTGGAGACCGGGAGCCAGACCTCGGTGCCCGTGTTGCTGGCCGCGCTGGGCCAGATCGGGGTCGGCCCCGCCGAGCTGGCCGGCGTGGCAGTGACGCACATCCACCTCGACCACGCGGGCGGTGTGGGCGACGTGGCCCGAGCCTTTCCCTCGGCCACGGTCTACGTGCACGAGAAGGGGGCCCGGCACCTGGCCGACCCGACCCGCCTCATCGACTCGGCAGCTCGCGTCTACGGCCCCCTGCTCGACTCCCTCTACGGCCGGATCGACCCCACGCCACCCGAGCGCCTCCACGTGCTCGACGACGGGGAGGAGATTGAGGTCGGCCCGGGTCGGACCCTGGTCGCCGTGGATTCACCCGGCCACGCCAAGCACCACGTCGGGCTGCACGACTCGCTCAGCGGGGTGCTCTTCGCCGGGGACGCCGTGGGGGTCAAGCTTCCTGACGGCGGGGTGCTGCGCCCAGCGACCCCGCCGCCTGATTTCGATCTCGACCTGGCGATCACGTCGCTCGGCAAGTTCGCGGCGCGCCGGCCATCGGCCATTGCGCTGGCCCACTACGGACTTCTCGAGCAGCCCGAGGAGCTCTTGGCCGAGGCCGAGGAAACGCTGCGCCTGTGGGCAGAGACCGCTGAGAAGGCATACCGAGAGGGCGCCGACATCGCGGAGGCGCTGGCAAGCCGCTTCGACCCGTTGCTGGGCGACATCGACGCTGCTCACAAGGAGAAGCTCGACATCATGAACGGCGTCCACTCGAACGCAGCGGGCTTTCGACGTTGGCTCGAAGGACGCGACGACGCAGCGGCCACCTAGTCCCGCCCGCCGGGGCGCTCTCAGACCACGAGCTTGGCGCGCAGTTCCTCTTGGCGTACCTCGAAGTCGTCCAGGGAGATCCGGCCCTCGGCAAGGTCCTCGTGGAGCGCGGCGAACTGTTCGAGCAGTTGCGTCTGGTCGACCTCGTCGGCCGACGGCCCGGTCTCGTCATGCCCGCTCGCAGCGGCCTTGTCCTCACGCCGCGACAGGCGATCGTCCATCTTCGCCTTGGCCCTGTCCTTCTTGGCCTGGTCGCGCTGTAGTTTTCCAAATGTCGAACGTGCGCGTGCCACGGTTCACTCCTTTCCGGCCGCCGGGGACGACCAGGTGTTGCCGGCAAGGCGCCTGCCCTGCCGCTGTTCTGTCGCCTTCGCCAAATGCGACGGGCCTGCGGGCCCCGAGCGGAGGAGGTGGGATTTGAACCCACGGTACCCATGAGGCACAACGGTTTTCGAGACCGTCCGATTCGGCCGCTCTCGCACTCCTCCGGAGGGCATGTTAGTCGCTCTGACCTGGTCCGGAGGCTCGCCAAGGTGTCAGATGGCCCCGCTCTGGCGCGAACAGGGAGGTCAGGCAGGTGTGCTCAGGGCCGTCCGCCCGCCTTAACCACGTGGCGGGCACTCCGAGCCGAGATGGTCCGCACCGGCGTTGCCCGGCAGGACCGACGCCAGGCCATCAGGACGATCAGAAGCGCCCGGTTCGCTCGACGGAGCCGGCTCCCGGCTCGGTCCTGAGCCTCGATGGGGGAGGCCGACACCCCGATGTGATGCACCCACTCGGGTTGCGATCGCACATTCGGCGCTGATTCGTCGACACGCCGATTGGCGCGCTGTCAAAGGGGGTAGCGCTCCGGGCATGGCCACCATGCAGCGAACGGCGGCGCCAGAAGCGCCCAGCACACAGATCGAGACCAACATCCCGGCACGGATCGACCGCTTGCCGTGGTCGCGCTGGCACTGGATGGTGCTCGCCGGACTGGGAACGGTCTGGATCCTCGACGGACTCGAGGTCACCATCGTGGGTGCGGTCGGGAGCACGCTGACCAAGGCGGGCAGTGGGATCACCATCACGACTGCTCAGATCGGTGACGCAGCGGGGATCTACGTGGCCGGCGCCTGCGTCGGCGCCCTCGTCTTTGGCCACCTGACCGATCGCCTGGGCCGCCGCCGTCTGTTCCTCGTCACACTCGGCCTCTACCTCCTGGCCACGGTGCTCACGGCAACGTCCCGCGACGCCGGCATGTTCTTCTTCTTCCGCTTCCTGACCGGCATGGGAATCGGCGGGGAGTACGCCGCCATCAATTCCGCCATCGACGAACTCATTCCGGCCCGCGTGAGGGGCACGGTCGACCTGCTGATCAACGGCTCCTACTGGCTCGGCACGGCTGCCGGTGCAGCTGCCACCATCGTCTTGTTGAACCCGAACCTGTTGGCGGTGGACGTCGGCTGGCGCGTCTGCTTCTTCTTGGGAGCGATTCTCGGGCTGGCGGTGCTGCTGGTTCGCCGCAACCTGCCCGAGAGCCCTCGGTGGCTCTTCACCCACGGGCGTGTGGACGAGGCGGACGAGATAGTCGACGACATCGAACGACAGGTACAGGCGTCAACCGGCGAGGACCTGGACGAGCCGGACGAGAGCATCACGGTCGAGACGAGAAATTCCGTCGGTATCCTCACCGTCGCCCGCACGCTGCTCGGTCAGTACCCCCGGCGCACCGTGCTCGGCCTCTCGCTTTTCGTGGGCCAGGCCTTCCTGTACAACTCCGTCTTCTTCACGTTCTCGCTGGTATTGGCCACCTTCTACGGCGTCTCTTCGAACGCAGTTGGCTACTACCTGATCGCATTCGCCGTCGGCAACTTCCTCGGACCGCTCCTCCTGGGCCGCTTCTTTGACGTGCTCGGTCGTCGGATCATGATCGCCGGCACCTACCTCGTGTCTGGCGTGATGCTGGCGATTACGGCGCTTCTTTTCGACCAGGGCGTTCTCACCGCGACGACCCAGACCATCGCGTGGGTTGTGATCTTCTTCTTCGCATCCGCTGGCGCCAGCGCCGCGTATCTGACCGTTAGCGAGATCTTCCCGATGGAGACACGCGCGCTGGCCATCGCGTTCTTCTACGCAGTCGGCACCGGGCTCGGCGGCATTATCGGACCGGTGCTCTTCGGGAACCTGATCGCGACCAAGCGGCCCGGGCCTGTGGCGTTCGGCTACCTGATCGGCGCCGTACTGATGCTGGGCGCAGGCCTCGTCGAGGCCGTCATCGGAGTCGATGCGGAACGAAAGCCGCTCGAAGAGATCGCGACGCCGCTCTCAGAGGTCGATGGAGGTACCGACGACTCGGCCAGAGCGCCGATCGACACACTGGCTCGCCAGACTGGTCCCGCTCCGGTTCCGTCGCGTCGACGCGGCGCCGCATTGTGGTCGCCCAGCACGATTACCTCGACCTTCCCGAGTGACGATCCGTATCTGGCGGCTGAAGTCGACGGTCTCGTCCGCGCCCTCGAGGCCCGGAGCCCGCAGTCGACCCGGGAGCTCGCCCTCGCCACCGGCGCGCGCCGGTGGGGTCCGGGTCGCCTCCATGGGGCCCTTCGTTCCGGTCTGGCCGGAGGACGGATCCGTCGAGTGGGCCGGGATCGCTACGCGGCCGGCCAAACAGACCGGGCGCAGCACAAGGCACCGGGATCAGTCGAGCTCGGCCGAGCCGGTGGGTTCTGACGCCACCCTCCGCTCACCCCGCTTGGCCGCGAAGAACGAGCTGAGGAGCGCTCCGCACTGGTCTGCTCGAACGCCGTCGGTAACAGGTAGCTCGTGGTTGAGCCGTGGGTCGACGCAGAGGTTGTAGAGCGTGCCGCAGGCTCCTGCGCGAGGGTCGCTCGCGCCGAAGACCAGCCTGCCGACCCGGGCTGCGACCAGTGCCCCAGCGCACATTGGGCACGGCTCGAGGGTGACGACCACGGTCACGTCCGGCAGCCGCCAATTTCCGAGAGCCGCAGCCGTATCCCGCAGAACAAGCATCTCCGCGTGAGCGGTCGGGTCTCCGCTGCGCTCTCGCTCGTTGTGACGCGATGCGATCATCTGCCCGTCCACGAGGGAGACGGCCCCGACGGGAACCTCGCCCTCGCGCCCCGCAGCGCGCGCCTCGGCGAGGGCGAGCTCCATGGCTTCGTCGTCGCTTCAGCGGCGTTGGGGTGTCGGCGGTGGCGATGCCCCAGTATGCGGCCGTCGGCAGCGGGAGAGGAAGTCGGCCGACAGATACGCCGGCGAGGCTCAGGGCCTCGCCTGGGTCCGCAGGTCCTGTTCGAGTGTGCTGAACGATGCCTGCAGTCGGGTCACCTCGGTGGCGAACGTCTTGAGGTAGTCCCCCAGACGGATGGGGGGCAACCCGTCGATTGTGCTGAAGACGGCCACGTCGTGTCGCACCTGGGACTGTGTGGCGCCAGCCACCGAGCGGACCGACCGCGGCACGGCATCCCCCGCCAGGAATGCGTCATAGAGCTGCAACGACGAGATGTAGGGGTTGATGACGTTGGCGACGTTGGCGGGTGTCGGGAAACTCGGGAGCGAGCTCAAGCTGGCGATCGCCGCGGTGGTGGCCGAGTCAACCGAGTCGGTGGCCGACTGGACGCGGGCTGTTGCCGGTGACGCAGCCGGGGGTGTGTTGGGGGGCGTGGTCACGTTTGGCGCAGCGGCGTGGTGAAGAGAGTGCACGATGGCGGCGACGCTGACGACCGAGAGGAAGATGCAGGCAATCGCCACAGTCGCCATGAAGACCGGACTCCGGTGTTTGTCCCCGTCGGGCTTGCGTGTGCGGGCGTGCACCGGGCCGTGTGAGTGCACACGCTCCAGCCCAGTCTCGAGCTCGAATCCCGGTTCCGGTTCGAGCTGGGCGACAGCAATGAACTCGGGGAGTCGCTCGATTCTCTCCTCGGGCGCGGGTCCAACCCCCGAGACGAACTCGGCATGTGGCTCCAGGTCGGGTTCGAGCTCCGCCTCGGAGGCGGATTGCAGCACGGGTCTCCCATTCGGGCTCGGGTTCTGCTTCTGCCCCCGGTTCCACGACGGCATCGACCTCGGGCTCCAGCTCGGGCTCGAGGACCGCCTCGGGCTCACCGTTCGAGAACGACCGTGGCCCACGCTTCGGGCTCCTGTTCGGTCTCGGTCTGGTCTCGACCTCCGCCTCCAGCTCCAACGCCAACTCTGGTTCCAAAGCGGCTTCGACGTCGGACTCCAGCGCCGGATCCCGCTCTGGCTGGGCCGCGAGCATCGTCTCAGGATCGAGCTCTGGCAGGAGCACGGCCGCAATCGCGACAAGGGGCTCTGCTTCGAGTTCCGCCTCCGGCTCGAGTTCCGCCTCCGGCTCGAGTTCCGCCTCCGGCTCGAGTTCCGCCTCCGGCTCGAGTTCCGCCTCCGGCTCGAGTTCCGCCTCCGGCTCGAGTTCCGCCTCCGGCTCGAGTTCCGCCTCCGGCTCCAGTTCCGCCTCCGGCTCCAGTTCCGCCTCCGGCTCCTGTTCGGTCTCGGACTCGACCTCTACCGCCAGCTCCGCCTCGGCTGCCAGCTCAGCGTCCAGTTCGGGATCGTGCTCCGGATCTGGCTCCGAGTCCCCCTCATAGGAGCGACGAACGGTGTCCTGAATCCGATCGAAGGCAGCCTCGACCCGCGCTGCGGCGAACAGGCGATCCTCCGAGTCCGATTCGGACTCGTCATCGAGCGCTGCTACCCAGTCGAAGTCCGAGTCGTCGACCTCCACTTCGGATTCGTCCACGTCCATTGCGCCGGTCCCGGCATCGGCATCGGCTCTCGGCGTCGTCCGGGTCGGGCAAGAACTCGTCCCAGGCGAAGTCGGAGTCGTCTGTCTCCAGTTCGGAGTTGTCGAACAGGTCTGTGCTCACGGTCGGATGCTCACGATGCGGTGTTGACGGGGTGCGTGTTCAGAAAGTCGCTTGGCTGGGCCGTGACGGCGACTGTGCGGTGGATGGCACTTGCCCGCCCCGGGCTGCGGCGGCCTGCACCGATCCTGTGCCTGGGCGAGGCCGGGCCCGCCGGCGCGAAGGCGCCTTCCCGCAAGGATCCCGCGGGGGGCTGGTCGGCCGCTGGGCCGGGATTTGGATCCACGATGACCTATCGGACGGGAACCCGGGTGAATTGAGCCTTCTTGCGAAGCGGAGGAGGTGGGATTTGAACCCACGGTTGGTTGCCCAACACACGATTTCCAGTCGTGCCGATTCGGCCGCTCTCGCACTCCTCCGAGACTGCAGCCTGGTCAGGCTAACGGCCGCGACAGGCCCCTATGGGCCAACTGGGCGGTGGAGCGAGAGCACGGCCTCCAGCTCCGTCCACCCAGCGGACATCTCTCGTTTACCATCAGTTCATCTGAAGTCAACTTCTCGAATTGTGCAACCGTGGATCAAGGGGAGTCGACCGACGCCGACGGTGGCACGGACCGAAGCGACTGGCGGACCCCGGCGCCGAGGGTGCTGCTCTCTGGCGACTTTCGCGGCGGTCGTCGGTGCGACGACTCGGCTGGTGCGACGCGCCAAGGAGCCGTGCCGACCGGGCGGCCGGCGCCGTCCTGTCGGGATGGGGAACCGCTCCGGGGTGACCCGCTAGCCTGGACGGCGCGCCGTCCCGATGCTGGGTGCGGTGGCCGGGTCCTGCGCAACGGCCGCTCGTGAATCGAGTCAGGGTCGGAAGGCAGCAGCTCTCAGCGGGTATGGCCGGGTGCCGTAGCCAACCTGGCCGCCGCACCGAGCATCGGGCCCCGGCTCCGGGCCGGCGTGTCGGAACGCATGGGTAGGCTCGGCCGGCATGGCCGACACCCCCTTCGTCTCGCTCTACCGCCGATTCCGGCCCGGGCGATTCGACGAGATCAGGGGCCAGGACCACGTCGTGCGGGCGCTGAGGAGCGCCGTGCGCGACGAACGGGTGTCGCACGCCTACCTCTTCAGCGGGCCCCGCGGCACCGGCAAGACGTCGTCGGCCCGCATCCTGGCCAAGGCGCTCAACTGCGAGAAGCCGGTCGACGGCGAGCCGTGCGGTGTCTGCACCTCGTGCATCGAGATCACCCAGGGGAGCTCGCTCAATGTGCACGAGCTCGATGCAGCCTCCAACAACGGCGTCGACGCCATGCGGGACCTCGTCGCCCACGCCAGCCTGGGCACCCCGGGGCGCTGGAAGGTCTACATCGTCGACGAGGTCCACATGCTCTCGACCGCGGCGGCCAACGCGCTGTTGAAGACGCTCGAGGAGCCACCGAGCCACGTCGTCTTCGTCCTCGCCACCACCGACCCGCAGAAGGTGCCACCGACGATCCGTAGCCGGACGCAGCACCTCGAGTTCCGCCTCCTGGGCGCCGAGACGCTGCACGACCTGCTCGAGTCCGTCAACGAGGAGGCGGCGCTGGGTCTGGACGCCGACGCCCTCGAGGCGGCCGTCCGGCGTGGGCGCGGCTCGGCCCGCGACGCATTGTCGGCCCTGGACCAGGTGGTGGCGGCCGGGTCGGCCGACGCCGCCCGGCCCGAGCTGGCTCAGGTGCTCATGCGCTGGCCGATGGCGACGTGAGCCAGGTGCTGGTCGCCCTCAGCGCGCTCCTGGCCGGCGGCTGGGGACCCCAGCAGCTGGCCACCGAGCTCATCGACGACCTGCGCCAGGTGTTCCTCGCCGCGCTGGCTCCCGAGCTGTGCGCAGCGTCGGGTTCGTCACTCGAGCGCTTCACCGAGGTGGCCGAGACGATGGGGCTGCCCCGGGTGGTGCGCAGCATGGAGATCCTGGGTCACGCGCTGGTCGACATGCGCGAGGCACCCGACGCGCAGGTGGTGCTCGAGATCGCGGTCGTGCGCGCCGTGCGGCCCGACCTCGACTCGGGCATGGAGGCGCTCTCGGAGCGGGTGAGCGTGCTGGAGCGCTCGCTCTCCGGCGGCGCCGCGTTCCCGCGCCCAGGTGCCGCGACCGAACCTGCCGCGCCCGGTGCCCCAGCGCGCCCGTCGACCGGAGCCCGCCGCGTCAGCTGGAGCCGCCCCCGGGGACGTCGCGAGGCGTCCGTCGATCGGCGCGCTGCGGCGGAGCCAGCAGGCCGCCGGCCCGCCGCGGCGCCCGCCGGCCGAGACTGCTCCCTCGACCCCCGAGCCCGGCCGCCGGAGCCGGCCGGCGCTGTCGGAGCCCGCACCGAAGCCGACCCGCACGCGACGGCATCCACCGCCGGCGCAGTCGATCGGGACAGCCTGACCGAGGCCTGGGGCGACGGCATCCTGCGGGCCCTGCCGGCCCGGGCCAAGGCGCTCTATAGCGCGCGGCCGCTTCGTCGCCGTCGACGAGCAGGGCGCCCACTTCGCGCTGCCCAACGCGGCCCACCGTGACCGCTGCGCCGAGCTGGTGCCGACGGTCGAGGCGGCCCTGGCCGAGCACTTCGGCACGCCCGTGACGCTCGTGCTCGACATGGACGACGCCGCTCCGCCGGCGGCGCGGCGGCTTCCGGACGCACCACGCCCCGCGGCGGCGACCCGCGGTGCCGGAGCGGCCGACGACGACTGGACGACATCGACCCTGCCGAGCTGCTCGATGACGCGCCCGACGCGCCCGCCGACCAGGCGTCGGCGGCCGAGGCCCGCCTCCTCGAGGCCTTCCCCGGCGCCAGCGAGGTGGCCGGCTAGATGTACACCGGGCCCCTCCGTTCCCTCATCGACGAGCTCGGCCGTCTCCCCGGCATCGGGCCCAAGTCGGCCCAGCGCATCGCCTTCCACATCTTGAAGGTGCCCGGTGAGGACGCCCGCCGGCTGGCCGACGCCATCATCGCCGTCAAGGAGCGGACCACGTTGTGCGAGATCTGCTTCAACGTGGCCGAGTCCGGGGCGCTGTGCGCCGTCTGCAGCGACGACCGCCGCGACCCCGAGGTCATCTGCGTCGTCGAGGACCCGCGCGACATCGTCGCCGTGGAGCGCACCGGCTTCAAGGGCCGCTACCACGTGCTCGGGGGCGCGCTGAGCCCGCTCGACGGGATCGGCCGTGAGCAGCTCCGCCTGGGCGAGCTGCTCGACCGGGTGAACCAGGGCGTCATCCGCGAGGCGATCGTCTGCACCAACCCGACCATCGAGGGCGAGGCCACCGCCATGCTGGTGGCCACGCGAGCTGCGCCGCGCGGGGTCATCGTCTCCCGGCTGGCCAGCGGGCTGCCGGTCGGGGGCGACCTCGAGTACGCCGACGAGCTCACGCTCGGGCGTGCGCTCGAGGGGCGGCGGCCCCTGGAGGTCTGATCTGGCGGGCGGACCGCGGGGTGTTCCCCCTGGGCGGCCACCCTGCCTGGGCTCCATGGCTGGCCTGCTGCTCGCACGACCCGTTGCGGTCGCGCCGTTGCCCCTTGGGTCGGCACGGCACGCAATCGCGCCGGGTGCCCGTCCCGTAGAATTGCGCGATGCGGATCGCCATCGTCGGAGCGACGGGCCAGGTGGGTGTCGTGCTGCGCTCCATCCTGGCCGAGCGCCGCTTCCCGGTGGACTCCATGCGCTACCTCGCCTCGGCCCGCTCGGCCGGCACGACGCTGCCCTGGGCCGACGCCGAGGTCGTCGTCGAGGACGCCGAGACGGCCGACCTCTCGGGCATCGACCTCGCCCTGTGCTCGGCCCCCGCCTCGGTGTCGCGAGCCCTGGCGCCCCGCCTGGCCGCCGCCGGCGCCACGGTCATCGACAACTCGTCGGCCTGGCGCATGGACCCCGACGTCCCGCTCGTCGTGCCCGAGGCCAACGCCGAGGCGCTGCGCGTCCATCCCCAAGGGGATCGTGGCCAACCCGAACTGCACCACCATGGTGGCCATCCCGGTCCTCAAGCCGCTGCACGACGAGGCCGGGCTGACCCGGCTGATCGTCTCGACGTACCAGGCCGTCTCGGGCGGCGGCGTCGAGGCCGTGCGCGAGCTGGCCGAGCAGCTGGCCAAGACGGTCGACCGCGCCGCCGACCTCACCTTCGACGGCTCGGCCGTCGACTTCCCGCCGCGCAGGTCTACCCGGTGCCGATCGCCCACAACGTGATCCCGCTGCAGTTCACGATCGTCGACGACGGCTCGCTCGAGACCGACGAGGAGCAGAAGTACAGCAACGAGGCGCGCAAGATCCTGGGCATCCCCGACCTTGCCGTGACCGCGACCTGCGTGCGCGTGCCGGTCTTCACCGGCCACTCCGCGGCCATCGTGTGCGAGTTCGAGCGGCCCCTCAGCCCCGAGCGGGCCACCGAGGTGCTGCGCACCGCGCCGGGCGTCGAGCTGGCCGAGATCCCGACGCCGCTGCATGGCCGCCGGCCGCGACGTCTCCTACGTCGGCCGCATCCGGCGGGCCCAGGGTGCACCCAACGCGCTGGCCCTCTTCGTCTCCGGCGACAACCTGCGCAAGGGCGCCGCCCTCAACGTGGTGCAGATCGCCGAGGAGCTCGTCGCCCTCCGGGGCTGAGCTGGCTTGTCGGCTCAGTCGGGCCCGGCCGAGACCGGCTCGGGGCCGCCGACCACCAGCGTCGCCATGCGGCGGGCCAGGTTGACGGCGTGGTCGCCGAAGCGCTCGTAGAAGCGGGCCACCATGGCCAGCTCGATCGCCACCGGCAGCGGCATGGTGCCGGCCACCAGCTCGGCGGTCAGCGTGACATGGAGGTCGTCGAGCTCGTCGTCGAGGTCGTCGATGGAGGTGGCGGCCTCGGCGGAGCGCTCGGCGAAGGCGTCGGCCGTCTCGCGCCAGATGGTGGTGGCCACCTCGCCCATGCGCTCGACCAGACCGCGGCTGCGGGCCGACATCTCGGCGCCGAGGCCCCGGGCGGCCCGGCGGGCGATGTGCTCGGCCAGGTCGCCGTTGCGCTCCATGTCGGGGAGCATGCGCAGGATCGCCACGTACTCGCGGCGCTCGTCGGACGTGGTCTCGCCGTGGACGAGCTGCTGCTGCACGGTGGTCGAGATCTGGCCGATCAGCTTGTCGATGACCTCGTCGCGCTTGACCAGCTCCTTGGCCGCGTCGCGGTCGCCGGCCAGCAGCGCGTGGGTGGCGCCGGCGATGCCCTCGCCCACGAGCGCGAACACCTGCGCGAAGAGCCGGTCGATCTCGTGGGGCTCGGGCATGCGTGCGCGGCCACAGCGGCTGCTCGATGGCGAGGGGGCCGATCTGCTGCCGTGGCGCGTCCTCGACCCGTGCTCGTGGTCCGGAGTGCGTCTTCGTGCTGCCACCGAGCTTGAACGGCATCCGGGTCACGCTACCGGCTCCGTCCGAGCGTGACGACCCCCAGATTGCCAGCGCCCGCACCTGGTCCGCGCGACGAGTGCGGACCAGGCGGGGAGCGGATCCCCGACGCTGACACACCCCACCGTTACCTTGGCCGGATGGTCATCGGAGTGGTCATCGGGCTCGCCGTCGGACTGGCGATCGGCGTTGCCTGGCACCTGGTGCGCAGCGCCCGCGTGGCCGGCGCGGCACGCTTGGCCGAGAGCCGGCTGGCCGACGCGCAGGCCGTCGTGGCCGAGCAGGCGGCGCAGCTGAAGGCGGCAACGGAGGCGGCGGCCGTCGGCGGAGACGGCGCGGGCCGTCGCCGCTCTCCGAGCTCGACCTGCTGCGGCAGAGTCGAGGCCGAGGCAGCGGTGCGGGCCGAGGAGGAGCGCGCCCGGCTGGCGGGGACGTTCGCCGAGCTGTCGGCCGAGGCGCTGGCCAAGAACAACGAGCAGTTCCTGACCCTGGCGGACACCCGGCTCAACGAGGCGCGCACGGCGGCCCAGGGCGACCTGACCCAGCGCCAGGAGGCGATCGAGGAGCTGCTGGACCCGCTCAGCGAGACGCTGGCCCGCTACGAGCGCGGGCTCCAGGAGATGGAGGTCGAGCGCAAGGGCGCCTACGCCGGCCTCAACGAGCGGGTGGCCGCGCTGCACCTCGGGCACGAGCAGCTGCAGAAGGAGACCCGGAACCTGGTGACCGCGCTGCGCTCGCCCGCAGACACGGGGCCGCTGGGGCGAGATGACGCTGCGCCGCGCCGTCGAGGCCGCCGGGCATGATCGAGCACTGCGACTTCGACGAGCAGCAGTCGACGCCGACCGAGGACGGGACGCGTCCGTCCCGACATGGTCGTCCACCTGCCGGGCGGGGGCGAGGTCGTCATCGACGCCAAGGTGCCGCTCGACGCCTTCCTCCAGTTCATCGAGGCCGAGGACGAGAGCAGCGGCGAGCCCTGCTGGACAAGCACGCCCGCCAGCTGCGCACGCACGTCGACCAGCTGGCCAAGAAGGAGTACTGGAAGCAGTTCGAGCGCTCGCCCGAGTTCGTGGTGGCCTTCATCCCGGGCGAGTCGCTGCTGGCGGCGGCCTGCGAGGCCGACCCGACGCTGCAGGACCACGCACTGGCCAAGCGGCATCGTGCTGGCCACGCCGAACACGCTGGTCGCCGCGCTGCGGACCATCGCGCTGTCGTGGCAGCAGGAGACGCCTGGCCGAGAACGCCCGCGCAGGTCCAGCAGCTCGGCGCCGAGCTCTACGAGCGGCTGCGCACCATGACGGGCCACATGCAGTCCCTGCAGCGCAGCCTCACCTCGAGCGTCGAGGCCTACAACAAGGCGGTCGGCTCGCTCGAGTCCCGGGTGCTCGTGTCGGCCCGCAAGTTCCCCGGCCTCGGCGTCGTCGGGAGCGAGTCGGCCGAGATCGCCGAGCTCTCCCCGATCGAGGCGGCGCCGCGTCACCTCCAGGCGGTCGAGATGCTGAGCGACGAGGACGACGAGGTCGGGATCGAGCCGACCATCGTGGCGCTGCCCGAGGGCGGCGGTGCGCGGGCACCGGCTAGACTCGCCGGCTGACGCGTCGTCCGGGCACGGACGCGACTGAGCCCGCCGTCCCTCGGGTCTCGGGCGAACAGCGGCGACGTACTCTGCCGGGGTGCTGCACGTCCACCGGTCCGATCGGGCCGACTCCCTGGTCGTCGATGCTGGCCGACCTGGTGGCCGATCCGCTCGAGGATCCGATGGCCCCCGAGGTCGTCTCGGTGCCGACGCGGGGGATCGAGCGCTGGCTGACCCAGCGCCTGTCGGCGCACCTCGGCGCCAGCCGCGGCGGCAGCGACGGTGTGTGCGCCAACGTCGATTTCCCGTTCCCGGGGACGCTCGTGAACCGGGCGCTGGCCCTGGCGCGTCGGCACCGATCCCGACGCCGATCCCTGGCTGCCCGCAGCGTGCCGTCTGGCCGCTGATGGAGGTGGTCGCAGGAGCACTTCGACGACGCCGTGGCTGGCGCCGCTGGCCCAGCACATCCGCAACTCGGAGACGGTGGAGGAGTCCAAGCGCTTCTCGAGCATCCGGCACGTGGCCGACCTCTTCGACCGCTACGCCGTGCACCGTCCCGACATGCTGCAGCGCTGGGCGCCGGTGCCGCGAGCGGACGGGCGAGGCCGCCTGGCAGGTCGAGCTGTGGCGGCTGCTGCGCGAACGCATCGGGCAGCCGAGCCCGGCCGAGCGGCTGCTCGACGCCTGCCGGCGCCTGCGGGAGGAGCCCGAGCTCCTGGACCTGCCACCCCGCCTCTCGCTCTTCGGGCTGACCCGCCTGCCCGCCAGCTATCTCGACGTCCTGGATGCCGTTGGCCGCGGGCCGGGACGTCCACCTCTTCCTGCTCCATCCGTCGCCGGCGCTGTGGGAGCGGCTGGCGGGCCGAGGTCGGGCCGTCGTCGCGCCTCGCTCGCCGCGGGCGCAGGACCCGACGGCGGCCGCGCCGCGCAACCCGCTGCTGCCGTCGTGGGGGCGCGACGCCCGGGAGATGCAACTCGTGCTGGGCGCGGCGGTCCCGCACGGCGAGAGCGCGACCGCCGCGCGCCCGACCGGGGGCGCGGACGCTCCTGCGGCGGATCCAAGACGACGTCCGCGCCGACCGGGCCCCGTCGGCGTCGGGAGCCGGCGGCGACGACGACAGCCGGCCCGCTGCTGGAGGCCGACGACGACAGCATCCGGGTGCACTCCTGTCACGGCCGGGGACGACAGGTCGAGGTGCTGCGGGACGCCATCCTGCACCTGCTCGAAGATGATCCGACGCTCGAGCCGCGCGACATCATCGTCATGTGCCCCGACATCGAGAACTTCGCGCCGCTGATTCAGGCGACGTTCGGCGGGCACGACCTCCACGGCGACCGGCAGCGGCAGACCCGCGCACGCTCGAGATCCGCCTGGCCGACCGCTCTCTCCGCCAGACCAACCCGGTGATGGGCGTCCTGGCCGAGGTGCTCGAGCTCGCGACGGCGCGGATCACCGCGACCGAGGTGCTCGATCTGGCCGGTCGCGATCCGGTGCGCCGGCGGTTCCGCTTCAGCGACGACGACCTCTTCCGGCTCGAGGAGTGGGTCAACGAGGCGTTCGTCCGTTGGGGTTTCGACGCGGCCCACCGGGGCTCCTTCCAACTGGAGGGCATCGGGGCCAACACCTGGCAGGCGGGCCTGGACCGGATCCTCCTCGGGGTGTCCATGGCGGACGAGGGGCAGCGACTGTTCGGCGGCGACGCTCCCGCTGGACGACGTCGACAGCGGCGACATCGACCTGGCGGGTCGTCTGGCGGAGTTCGTCGATCGACTGCGCGGCGCCCTCGACGACCTCGGCGGCCACCGCACGGTCGATGGCTGGGCCGAGACCCTGGCGAGGATCTCTGATTCACTGACCGCGACGTCGGTGCGGGACTCCTGGCAGCGGGCAGAGCTCAGTGGCCTGCTCGACGGGCGTGGTGGGCGAGGCGAGGACCGGGGAAGTCACGAGCCCCGTCGCCCTCAGTTGTGACGACCTTCGATCGATCTTGAGCGACCGTTTGAAGGGTAAGCCCACCCGAGCCAACTTCTGCACGGGTCATCTGACCGTGTGCACGCTGGTGCCCATGCGCTCCATCCCGCACCGGGTGGTGTGCCTGCTCGGCTTGGACGACGGGAGCTTCCCGCGTCACATCGAGCGCGACGGGGACGACCTGACGGCGCGCAACCAGAGGGTCGGGGATCCCGAGGTGCGGAGCGAGGACCGGCAGCTCCTCCTCGACGCGCTGTTGGCGGCCCGCGACCATCTCGTGGTCACCTACACCGGGCGCGATGAGCGTTCCAACCTCCCACGCCCGCCGGCCGTGCCGGTGGGCGAGCTGCTCGACGTGGTGGATCACACCGTGCGCGTCGCGCACGGACGAGCGCGCGACCGCCTCGTGATCGCGCACCCCTTGCAGCCGTTCGACCCCCGGAACTTCGAGCCGGGCGTGCTGGTCCAGGGCGCACCCTGGAGCTTCGACGCGCTCCACCTGGCCGGAGCGCGGGCAGCCCTCACTCCGCGGCACGGCGCACCCTCCTTCCTCGAGCAACCTCTGGATCCGTACGAGTCGAACCCCATCGGTCTCGATCAGGTCGAGCGCTTCTTGCGCCATCCCGTGCGGGCCTTCTTGCGCGAGCGGCTCAACGTCTCGCTGCGGAACAAGACCCGGGACTTCGAGGACGCGATTCCGATCGTCCTCGATGCGCTGGAAGAATGGCAGATCGCCGACCGCGTCCTCCAGGCGCGGCTCGCCGGAGCCAGCCTCGAGGCGTGCTTGGAGGCAGAACGGGCCCGGGGGGACTCCCGCCCGGCCGGCTGGCCGATCCGGTGTTCGTGCGGATCATCGATCCGATCGACGACCTGGTGACGGCGGGCCAGTGCGCAGTGGCACCGACGTCGCTCGACGTGCACGTGGACATGCCCGGCCTGGGCAGCCTTGTCGGCACCGTTGCCGGCGTGCGCGGAGATGTCGTGCACACAGTGACCTATTCCAGGCTCGGTCCCGCTGCCCGCCTGATCGCGTGGGCGCGCCTCCTGGCGCTGACCGCGACGTGGCCGGCACGCCCGTTTCAGGCGCTCACCATCGGCCGCAGCCGGGGCAACCGGTCCACCATCTCCCTGGCGAAGGTCGGTCCGCTGGGGCCGGACGAGCAGACCAGGAAGGCAGCAGCAGAGCAACATTTGCGCACCTCGTGGATCTGTTCCGCCGTGGGATGAGCGAACCACTCCCTCTGTACTGCAAGACGTCGGCCGCGTGGGCCGCCGCCGTTGCCTCAGGGAAGGATGCCGACGGGGCGTCCAGGGCCGCCGCAGGCGCGTGGGCGACCGACTACAACGTCGAGAAGGAGGACAAGGATGCCGAGCACGTCATGGTGCTCGGTGACGCACTCTCGTTCGAGGCCTTGGTCGAGCGCTCGGGCGTGCCCCGGGACGACGAAGCGCCGTGGGCCCCTTCGGAATCGTGGCGCTTCGGCTTGTACGCGCGCCGGTTGTGGGACGGACTGTTGGCACACGAGGAGATGGTCGACCGATGACCGCGTTGGCCGTACCCGATCCCCAGCCCTTCGACGTGAGCGGACAGCTCCCGACCGGCATGACCCTGCTGCAGGCCAGCGCCGGGACGGGCAAGACCTTCACGATCGCGGCCCTCACCACCCGTTACGTGGCGGAGGGGCTGCCCGTCGATCGTCTGCTGGTCATCACGTTCACCCGTATGGCCACCGGCGAGCTGCGCGAGCGCGTGCGTGAGCGCCTGGTACGCGCGTTCGAGGGGTTGGTGGACATTCTCGAGGGCGCAGGTGGCCACGACGACGACGAGATCGTCCGGCTTTTGGCGGACGCACCGCTCGGCGAGGTGGCGGCGCGTCGGGACCGGTTGGGAAAGGCGATCGCAAACTTCGACGCTGCCACCATCGAGACGACCCACGGGTTTTGCCTCCAGGTCCTCTATGGCCTCGGGACGGCTGGCGATGTCGACAGGGAGGTGACGCTGGTCGAGGACGTCAGCGACCTCATGGAGGAAGTGGTCGACGACCTCTACCTTCGCCGCTTTGCGCACAAGCCGAACTTGCTCGACTTCACTCGCAGCGACGCCATGGAGATCGCACGGTACGTCGCTCAACCATCCCGACGCCCAAATCGTGCCTCCGTTGTCGCAGGCGGAGGACACGCCATCCATCCGTCGCCGCTTCGCCAACGCGGTACGGAGGGAGATGAACGAGCGCAAGCGAGCATTGAAGATCCTCACGTACGACGACGTGCTCATCCGCCTGCGACGCACTCTCCTCGACGAGACCCGGGGACCGGCGGCGTGTGCCCGTTTGCGTGAGCGATATGACGTCGTCCTCGTCGACGAGTTCCAGGACACCGACCCGGTGCAGTGGGACATCATGCACCGGGCATTCGGGCAGGGCGAGGCGACCCTGGTGCTGATCGGTGATCCCAAACAGGCGATCTACGCATTCCGCGGCGCCGACGTCCATGCCTATCTCCAGGCTCGGGAGGTGGTGCGCTCGGAGTGGACGCTCGACGTCAACTGGCGCAGTGACCAGGGGTTGCTCGAGGCCTACGACGCACTCTTTTCCGACGCCCAGCTCGGGTACGCCGGCATCGCGTACCGGGAGATCAGAGCGGCCGATGCCAATCAGCAGCCCAGGCTGGTCGGCGCACCCGTCGAACAACCACTCCGTGTCCGGATCGTGCACGCGGACGACCACCTCGTCCCATTGACCCAGACTCGGCGCGAGCCGAAGGTTCCAGAATCGCGGAGCTTGATCGCGAAGGACCTCGCCGCCGAGGTCGTCCGCCTCCTGTCGGCCCGTCCCCAGGTCATCACACGTCGGCACGACGGCAGCGAGTTCGAGAGCACCACCTTGCACCCGGGCCACATGGCCGTGCTGGTGCGGGCCAACAGCCACGCCGTGACCGTGCGTGATGCGCTCCACGCCGCGGGCGTTCCGGCGGTCATCGGAGGCACCGGGTCGGTCTTCGCCACCGGGCCTGCGCAGGAGTGGCTCCGGCTGCTCGAGGCGCTCGAGCGGCCGACGGCGCGTGATCGGGCGGCGTTGGCCGCCCTCACCTGCTTCGTCGGCTGGACGCCCGAAGCCGTCGCGACGGCAGGCGAGGAGGAGTGGGAGGACCTGCACTGGTCCTTGCACCGTTGGGCAGCGATCCTACGCGACCAAGGCATCGCCTCCCTGTACGAGACGGTCAGTAGCTCGCACGACGTGCCCGAGCGCGTGCTGGCCCGCGCGTCCGGTGAACGCTTCATGACGGACCTGCGGCACATTGCGCAGTTGCTGCACGAGGCCGGCGTGTCCGAAGGCCTCGGCCCCACCGCCATGGCAACCTGGCTCGGCCGGCGTATCCACGATGCCGCCCGCGAGGCCGAGAACGAGGAGCGCGCCCGGCGCCTCGAGTCTGATGCCGAGGCCGTGCAGGTGATCACGATCCACCGCAGCAAGGGACTGGAGTTCCCGATCGTGTTCTGTCCGTACATGTGGGACGGTCGCCCATACAAGAGCGAGGTCCCCGTGTTCCACGATCCCGACAATGGCAACGTGCGCACGATCGACGTGGGACACGACGGCAAGAGCTTCGCCGTCCACCAGAAATTGGAGCTCGAAGAGAGCCGGGGAGAGGACCTCCGC
The DNA here is from genome assembly GCA_963730395.1 of uncultured Acidimicrobiaceae bacterium. Classification (GTDB taxonomy): domain Bacteria; phylum Actinomycetota; class Acidimicrobiia; order Acidimicrobiales; family RAAP-2; genus Bog-473. The sequence continues at coordinate 110,723 of CAVSSK010000010.1, forward strand.
CTCCTGTACGTCGCCCTCACCCGTGCCCGCCATCAGGCGGTCTTGTGGTGGGCCGGGGCAATGAACAGCCAGCACTCGCCCCTCTCCCGACTCCTCTTCGACCGCGACGACCAGGGTGTCGTTGGCCCCTACGGGTCCGCCGTGCGCACCGACGCCGCCGTCGAGGCGGCCGTCCTTGCATTGGGGCCCCAGGTGTCGTTGGAGCGGGTCGCCCACCCCTCCGACGCCCGCTGGGAGGCCAACACGGGTGAGCAACCGCCCCTGGAAGCAGCGCGCCTTCGACCGTTCGCTCGATGTCGCATGGCGCCGCGTGTCCTATTCGGGCATCACCCGGGCCCTCCACGAACAACCCCAGATCGGGAGCGAGCCCGAGGAGCAGCTCACATCCGATGAGGACGTGCCGACAGTCGTGACGCAGGACGCCGCCGGGAGCGAGTCGGACGAGGACCGGCTGCGATCGGTTGCACTGGAGCTGGCGGCGATGCCCGGGGGCGCGCTGGTCGGAACCATCGTGCACGGTGTGTTGGAGCGCACCGAGTTCGAAGTCCCGGACCTCACCGCAGGGGTCGCGACCGCACTCGACCGCGAGCTGGCGTGGCGCAGCGTCGACCTCGGGAGCAAGCAGGCGGTCGTCTCGGGGTTGTGCGCCGCCATCGCGTCACCACTGGGGCCACTGGTCGATGACATCGCGCTGCGCGACATCGCGCGCCGTGACCGGCGCGACGAGCTCGGGTTCGACATGCCGCTCGTCGGAGGCGACGTCCCCACGGCGGCGTTGGACATCGCGCACGTGGCCGACCTCATCGAGGAGCACCTCCCCGCAGACGACCCCGTGGCACGCTACGCGAGTCGCCTCCGCGACCCAGCGCTCAGCGGTGTCCTGCGCGGGTACCTGACCGGGAGCCTGGACCTGGTGTTCCGGCTCCCAGGTGACCGCTACTTCCTGGCCGACTACAAGACGAACAAGCTCGGCGTGCCCGACGAGACGCTCACGGCCTGGCACTACCGACCCGAGGCCCTCGAGGCCGAGATGGCCGCCGCCCACTACCCGCTGCAGGGGTTGCTCTACTCGGTGGCATTGCACCGGTACCTGCGGTGGAGGCTCCCGGGCTACGACGTTGCACGTCACCTCGGAGGCATCCTGTACCTGTTCGTGCGGGGCATGAGCGCGGTCGAGCCGGCCCGGGCCGGCGAGCAGCCGTGCGGCGTCTGGTCGTGGCGTCCGCCGGCGCCTCTGGTGGAGTCGCTGAGCGAGCTCTTCGACCGGGGACCGCGCTCGTGACGCAGGCACAGGAGGCGCAAGGGTCCGACACCTTCGACGCCGGGTTGGCGCTCGGCGCCGCGGGCTCACTGCACACGTTCAACCACGGAGGGATCCTCTCGACCTCCGATGTGCACGTCGCCCTGAGGCTGGCACGGCTGAGCGGCACGACCGACGACGCCGTCCGCCTGGGCGTCGCCTTTGCCGCTCGCGCCCCACGGTTGGGCCACGTGTGCGTGGACCTGGCGACGATCGAACGCACCGCAAGCGCCGACACCGACGTTCCTGTTGACCTTGGCACTCTTCCATGGCCGGACCCGTCGGAGTGGCCACGTCGCATGAGCGAGAGCCCAATGGTGGGCGACAGCCGTCCCCTTCATCTCGAAGGGACGAACCTGTACTTGGACCGCCTCTGGTCCGACGAGTGCCAGGTTGCGTCTGACCTGCTCCAACGCGCCGCTGCGCCCGCACTCGGGGTCGACGTCGCCCGGTTGACGTCCGACCTGGCGGAGTTGTTCGACGAGGTCGATGGCCCGGACCTCCAGCGCATGGCGGCGGCGACAGCGGTCCTGCGCAGGGTGTCCGTGGTGGCCGGTGGTCCTGGTACGGGCAAGACGACCACGGTGGCGCGTGTCCTGGCGCTCCTCGAGGCGCAGGCGGGCGCGGCGGGAGGCAGGCCACCCCTCATCGCGCTGGCCGCACCGACCGGGAAGGCAGCGGCGCGTCTGGAAGAGGCCGTGCGCTCGGGTGCGGCCACCATGGCGGTCGATCCAGAGGTGCGGGAGCGTCTCGCCACGCTGGAGGGTAGGACGCTTCACCGCCTGTTGGGCTTCGACCCCGGCAACCGAACTCGCTTCCGCCATCACCGCCTCAACCGATTGCCCCACGACGTGGTCGTGGTCGACGAGACCTCCATGGTGGCCCTGTCGCTGATGGCCCGCCTCATGGAGGCGGTCCGGCCCGACGCCCGCCTGATCCTCGTCGGCGACCCCGAGCAGCTGGCCTCTGTCGAGGCGGGCGCCGTGCTGGGTGACATCGTCGGCCCGGCCGCGCAGGGCTTCTGCATGGGCACGGCGGCCCGGGCACAATTGGGAGAGGTCTGCGGGCAGGCGGTCCCGCGCAACCACGCTGACGTCCACGCCCCCATCGGGGACGGGATCGTGGTCCTGCGCCGGGTGCACCGCTACGGCGGTGCGATCGCAGAGCTGGCTGGGGCCATCCAACGCGGTGACGCCGACGGGGCGATGGCGGTGCTCGAGGCGGGAGGCTCCAACGTCGAGTGGATCGCGACCGACGCGACCGAGCAGCCCTCGGCGGGGGGCCTTGGTGAGGTCCGCTCGCTGGCGGTCGACTGCGGGCGCTCCGTCATGGAGGCTGCAGCCGCCGGAGATGCCAGGGAGGCCATCGCGGCCCTCGGCCGGTTCCGGCTCCTGTGCGCCCACCGTCGCGGGCCCGAGGGGGTCGAGACCTGGATGACGCATGTCGAGAGTTGGCTCCGGGCCGAGGTCGAGGGCTTCACGACGGGCACCGAGTGGTACGTCGGCCGTCCGCTCATCGTGACGGAGAACGACTACGGCCTCCAGCTCTACAACGGTGATACGGGGGTGGTCGTGGCGGCCGGTGACGGCCGGCTGGTTGCGACGTTCTCGCGCGGCGACACGATCGCTGAGGTCAGCCCGACGCGGCTCGCCGCCGTGGACACCGTGTATGCCATGACGGTCCACAAGAGCCAGGGTTCCCAGTTCGACGTCGTTGCCTTCCTGTTGCCGAGCGTCGACTCGCGTGTCCTGACGCGCGAACTGCTCTACACCGCCGTCACCCGCGCCCGGGAACGACTTGTCCTGGTGGGCGCCGAGGATCCGATACGGGCGGCGATCAATCGGCCCATCACGCGTGCCTCGGGATTGCGACGGGCACTGTGGGGCGGTGCGGTCGATCCCGTGCCTGGTGCGGTCGAGATGCCGCCCTGACGTCGGACTCTGCGCCGAAACACCATCCCCGAGTGAGGATTTCCTCCTAATTAGGCTGCCGCCGCAGGAAAAACTTCTGGACTCAATCCAATTACAGCCTTTACACAGGTTGCATTCAGGGTCCTGCCCCATGATGAATCCGACATGACTCCGTAACAATTGCGGAGCCTCAGCGAACACAAAGGGTGCGGATGAAGATTCTGGTTCTCGGAGGAGACGGCTATCTCGGTTGGCCCACGGCCCTCCATCTCTCGGCCCGCGGACACGAGATCACCGTCGTCGACAACCTGGTGCGCCGGGAATACGACCGTGAGATGGGCGTCGACAGCCTGGTGCCGATCGCTTCGCTCGAGGATCGTGTCACACGCTGGGAGCAGCTCTCCGGTCACGCCATCGACGTCCGTATCGGCAACCTCACCGACGCCGCGTTCATCTACGGGGTGGTCGCCGAGTCCAAGCCCGATGCCATCGTGCACTTCGGGGAGCAGCGCTCGGCCCCGTACTCCATGATCGACCGCGAGCACGCGGTCTACACCCAGGTGAACAATGTCGTCGGGACGCTCAACTTGATGTACGCCATCGCCGAGATCGACCCGTCGATCCATCTCGTCAAGCTCGGCACCATGGGGGAGTACGGCTACCCCAACATCGACATCGAGGAAGGGTTCATCGAGATCACCCACAAGGGCCGGACCGACGTGCTGCCCTACCCCAAGCAGCCGGGCTCCTTCTACCACCTCTCCAAGGTGCACGACAGCCACAACATCATGTTCGCCTGCCGGGTCTGGGGCCTGCGGTCCACCGACCTGAACCAGGGGATCGTCTACGGGCAGTCGACGGAGGAGACCGATCTCGATCCGGTGCTCGCCACCCGCTTCGACTACGACGGCGTCTTCGGCACTGTGCTCAACCGTTTCTGCGTCCAGGCGGTCACCGGCCACCCGCTCACCGTGTACGGGGCGGGCGGCCAAACCCGTGGCATGCTCAACATCCGCGACACGCTGGCCTGTGTGGCCCTGGCGGTCGAGAACCCCGCCGAGCGCGGTGAGTTCCGGGTCTTCAACCAGTTCACCGAGTCCTTCTCCGTGCGCGACATGGCACAGATGGTCAAGGACGCGTGCCCGACCAGAGTCGACATCGCGGAGGGTCTGTCCAACCCCCGGGTAGAGCACGAAGAGCACTACTTCCATGCCGCCAACACCAAATTGTTGGACCTCGGGCTCGAGCCACACCTCCTCACCGCCGAGGTCATCCGCGGGATCCTCGACCTGGTGGAGCGCTACAGGGACAGGGTCGACGTGCGGGCGATCGCCCCGACGGTCCAGTGGCGTGCGAGCGCCAGCACGCTGAGCACGGCGGGCGAAACCCCTGCCTCCTCCTTCCTCGCGGTGTAAGTCACCACTACGAGCTGTAGTTTCCTGTGGCGATGTCGCCACGCAGGCCACGACGCCGCGCGCGCCGTCGATCACCGGCCCGGCCGGCCCTCCTGCTCATTGCAGGCGTGGTGGTCCTCGCGGTCCTCGTGGGTGGTCTCACCCAGGTGTCGCGGCAGTCGCAGGGCTACGACGCCACCTCCAACGGTTCGCTTGCCGCCCAAGGTGCCGTCGTCGCCAACCAGTCCAACGCAACGGCGTCCGAGGTGCGTACCCTCGTCAACAACCTGCAGGATCAGACGCGGCAAACGATTCAGGGTGGACTCGACGGCGCCGTGCAGCAGACCGCCGGCCAGGCGGCGCGGGCGGAACTCGCCGCCGACTCGTCCCCGTCCGCGTCCTTCGGTGCCGAGTTCTCGACCGTCTTCACCGAGCGGGCCCGATCGGTGGCCGAGCTGCGGACGGCAATCGACGGGTTCCTCGGCATGCAACCCATCCCGACGGCCGGCGCCCCGGGAACCGGTTTGCTTGCCTCCGCGCCCACCACGAGTCCGGCGGCGTCGATCTCGGCTGCCCAGGCGACGAGCCAGATTGCCGCGGCAGGCGCACTCCTGGCGCGTTCGGACACCCTCTACCGGTCGGTGCAGCGGTCCCTCGCCACGGCCACCGGACACGCCAGGCTCCCCCGGTCGGTCTGGGTGACGAACCCGCAGCTGTGGCAGGCGGGCAACGTCGCGACACAGGTGGACCTGATGGCCACCTCGCCGACCCTGGCGGCGACCCATTACCTCCTGCTGCGCACGGTGCGTCTCGACCCCCCGGCGCTGCCGACGCCACCGGGCGCGCCGGCCACTGTCTCGGCCATCAGTCCCACGACACAGATCGGCGTCACCGCTGTGCTCGCCAACGAAGGCTCGGCCAACGAGCCGCACGCGTCCGTCCGCTTCTCCATGGCGAACCAGGCGTCGGGAGCGACCGCAACCCGCGTCGAGTCGGCCGCCCTCACCCTGGGAGCCTCAGTCACGCTGCCGACCGTCCGCTTCTCCGTAAAGCCCGGCACCTCGTACACGCTCACCGTCGCCGTGATCCTGCCGCCGGGCCAGGCGGCGACGGCCAACACCGTGCTCCAGCAGGCTCTGCAGGTCGCCCCGGCCACCTGAGGGCCCGCAGCCGGGGCGGGGCAGCCGCGTGTCGACCGCACTCGCATGGTGGTCATAGGATCGGTACGCACCGAAATCAGGAACTGGAGGGCTCTTCACGTGGCCGAGAGCATCACGATCACGGACAATCGCAATGGCGAGTCCATGGAGATTCCGATCGTCAACGGCGGGGTCGCGGCGGAGGAGTGGGCCAAGCTCCTGCCCGGGGTCTGGTTCTTCGACCCCGGCTTCATGTCGACAGCGGCATGCGAGAGCGCCATCACGTATCTCGACGGGGACGCCGGCATCTTGCGCTACCGGGGCTATCCCATCGAGCAACTGGCCGAGAACTCGACCTACCTGGAGGTGGCCTACCTGCTCCTCAAGGGCGAGCTGCCCAATGAGGAGCAGTTCGCCGAATGGCGCCACGACATCACGTACCACACGTTCATCCACGAGAACGTCCGCAAGCGCTTCCTCGAGGGCTTCCACTACGACGCCCACCCCATGGGCATGCTCGTCTCGGCCGTCGCGGCGCTGTCGACCTTCTATCTCGACGCCAAGGACATCTTCGACCCGGAGTCCCGGAACAAGCAGATCATCCGCCTGATCGCCAAGATGCCGACGCTGGCCGCCGCCGCACACCGCTTCAGCGTCGGGATGCCCTTCGTCTACCCCGACAACTCGCTCGACTTCGCCCCCAACTTCCTCTCCATGCTCTGGAAGGTCGCCGAGCCGAGATTCGAGGCCGATCCCGTCTTGTCCAGGGCCCTCGACATCCTGTTCATCCTCCACGCCGACCACGAGCAGAACTGCTCGACCACGGCCATGCGTGTCGTCGGCTCCTCGCACTCAGACCCCTACTCGGCCACCGCAGCGGCGGCGGCGGCGCTGTACGGACCTCGCCACGGTGGGGCCAACGAGGCCGTGATCAGAATGCTGACCGACATCGGCAGCATCGAGAACGTGCCGGACTTCATCGCGACGGTCAAGGCGGGGACGGGCGGCCAGCGCCTCCAGGGCTTCGGCCACCGCGTCTACAAGAGCTACGACCCGCGGGCCAAGATCATCAAGCGCACCGCCGACGAGGTCTTCGCGGTGACCGGCAAGAACCCGCTGCTCGACATCGCGCTGAAGCTCGAGGAGATCGCGCTGAACGACGAGTACTTCACATCCCGGCGGCTCTACCCGAACGTCGATTTCTACTCCGGCCTCATCTACCAGGCCATGGGCTTCCCGCTCGAGATGTTCCCCGTCCTCTTCGCGATCCCGCGCACTGCCGGCTGGCTCGCCCACTGGCAGGAGATGCTCGACCAGGACTCCAAGATCGCACGCCCGCGCCAGCTCTACATCGGCCCGGAGCCCCGCGACTACGTGCCCATCGTGTCGCGCTAGCAACTCTCGGCCCGCTTCAGCACGCGGACCAGGCCCTCCTGGGCGAGCGACACGCACAGCCTGCCCTGACGGTCGAAGAGGAAGCCGCGGGCGAAGCCGCGACCCCCGGCCGCCACCGGCGAGTCCATGTCGTAGAGCAGCCAATCGTCGGCCCGGAACGACCGGTGGAACCACATGCAGTGGTCCAGGCTGGCGCCCATGAAGTCCGGGTCGTCCCACCGTACGTCGTGAGGAGCCAGGATCGTGTCGAAGAGGGACATGTCCGAGGCGTAGGTGGCCACGCAGGCGTGCAACAAAGGGTCGTCGGGCAGGTCGCCGTCGGCCCTGATCCACAGGCGCTGGTACGGCTCACCCGGGCCCGAATGGTGCCAGGGGAGGTCGCCGATATGGCGCTGGTCGATCGGATGGGGCCGTTCGAACCAATCGGCCAGCTCCTCCTTCCAGGGCGCAAGGCGCTCGAACAGCGGCGGCAGGCTCTCGGGCGCGGGGACCTCGGGCATGGGGAACTGGTGCTCGAGGCCCTCTTCGGGGTCGTGAAACGAGGCCGAGAGGTTGAAGATGGCGCGCCCGTGCTGCACGGCGACGACGCGCCGGGTGGTGAACGACCTGCCGTCCCGGATGCGGTCCACCTCGTAGAGGATGGGGACCGTCGGGTCGCCGGGGCGCAGGAAGTACGAGTGCAGCGAGTGGACCCGGCCGTGCTCGACCGTGCGACCCGCCGCCATCAGCGCCTGCCCCGCCACCTGCCCGCCGAACACGCGCTGGCGCTCCTCGTTGGGTTGGATGCCGCGGAAGATGTTGACCTCAATGGGCTCGAGGTCAAGCAGGTCGACGAGGAAGTCCAGGGACGTGCTCATTGGCCCATGTTCGCAGGCGGCGGGTCGTGTGGCGTGCGGGCACGTTGCCGCGGTCCCCGCTACCCTGCGGCGGCATGACACCCGCATCCCCGGCCGGCGACGAGCGCGAGCTCACGTTCCCGGATGGGTTCACATGGGGCGTCGCCACGGCGGCGCACCAGATCGAGGGGGGCAACGTCAACAACGATTGGTGGGCCTGGGAACACGACCCGGATTCGGGCACCCTCGAGCCGAGCGGGGACGCCTGTGACTCCTTCCACCGTTGGCGGGAGGACGTCCAGCTCGTCGCCGACATGGGGCTCGGCGCCTACCGCTTCTCGCTCGAATGGAGCCGCATCGAGCCCGCCGAGGGCGAGTTCTCCACGGCCGCGCTGGAGCACTACCGGCGCGTCTGCGCGGCCTGCCACGGGCACGCGATCGTCCCCGTGGTCACGTTCCACCACTTCACGACGCCGTTGTGGCTCGCCCGCCGGGGCGGCTGGGAGGCGCCCGACGCCCCCGAGTGCTTCGCGCGCTTCGTGGCCCGGGCCACGGCGTACCTCGGAGACCTGATCGGATGGGGCTGCACCATCAACGAGCCGAACGTCGTGGCGGTCATGGGGTACTTCCAGGGCGAGTACCCGCCAGGGGTCAAGGAGGACTTCCTTCGCTACGGCGCCGTCAACGAGGCCATGGTGCGCGCCCACCGTCTGGCGGTGGAGGCCCTGCGCTCAGGCCCCGGCGACTTCCCGGTGGGGCTCACACTCTCGATGGCCGAGATCACGGCTGACGAGGGGGGTGAGGCCTTGCGCGACGCGGCCGAGGAGATGCTCGAGAACGTCTTCCTGCGGGCGACCGACGACGACGACTTCGTGGGGGTGCAGTGCTACACCCGGATGCACTTCGGTCCGGACGGGCTGGCTCCCAACGATCCCGACGTCCCCGTCACCCAGATGGGCGACGAGCGCTGGCCCCAGGCGGTCGAGCACACCGTGCGGCGGGCGGCGGGGGTGAGCGGGAGGCCGGTCGTGGTCACCGAGAACGGGATCGCCACGGCCGACGACACCGAGCGCGTCGCGTTCCTCTCCGATGCAATCCGGAGCGCCCACCGCTGCCTGGAGCAGGGCATCGACCTCCGGGGCTACTTCGTATGGAGCCTGCTGGACAACTTCGAGTGGCACCTGGGGTACGGCCCGAAATTCGGGTTGGTGGCGGTGTCCCCCGACACCTTCGAGCGCCGCCCCAAGCCGAGCGCGCACTGGTTCGGGCAGGTCGCCCGCTCCAACCGACTGCTCACAGCGGTGCATAGCAGCCTGACAGGGGGCCAATTGGCCGCCACGCTAGGGTGACACAGTGCTCTCCCGGCTTCAGGCGCTCTACGACTGGCTGCACACCCATGAGGGCCGGAAGATCTTCCGCTACTCCATGGTCTCGGTCATCTCGACCGCCGTCTCCCTCGTCGTCATCGCCATCGTCTACGGCGTGCTGCACCTGTGGAGTGAGGTGCCGAGCACCATCTTCGGCAATGTGGTCGCCACGTTCCCTTCCTACTGGCTGAACCGGAAGTGGGCCTGGGGCAAGCACGGACGGTCGCACTTCATGAAGGAAGTCGTGCCGTTCTGGACCCTGGCCGCGGTGGGCATCGCCTTCTCCATCGTCGGCGCGGCACTGGCCCGCCACGTCGCCATCAAGTACAACCTCGACCACTTCGAGACGACGGTCGTGGTGCTGTGTGCCAACGTGTTGTCGTTCGCCATCTTCTGGGTTGCCAAGCTCGTGCTCTTCAACAAGCTCTTCAAGATCGAGCTCGAGGAGTTCGACGAGCACCTCACGTACGAAGAGGAGGAGGAGTCCGTCCCCACGACGCCGCACTGACTCCCGGCCGCTGCAGCGGCGCGGTGTCTAGTCCCGGAAGTTGTTGAACTGCAGCGGGATCCCGAAGTCCTCCGCCTTGCACTTGGCGATGACCTCTTGGAGGTCGTCGCGCTTCTTGCCCGTAACCCTGAGCTGATCCCCCTGCGTCTGCGAGGACACGCCCTTGAGGCCGAGGTCCTTGATGAACTTGTTCAGCCGCTTGGCGTGGTCCGAGGAGATCCCGGCCCTGATGGCCACCTTCTGCCGCGCCGTGCCTTTCTGGGCCTCCTCGACCTTGGCGTCCTCGAAGGCCTTCAGCGACACCTGGCGCCTGACGAGCTTCTCGTCGAGCACCTGGTGCAGGGCACGCAGCCGATCCTCGGTCGAGGAGCGCAGCACCAGCTCGGAATCTCCTAGTTCAATGGCCGAGTCGGTGTTCTTGAAGTCGAAGCGGGTGGCGGCCTCCCGATTGGCCTGGTCGACCGCGTTGCGCACCTCTTGCATGTCGACTTCCGAGACGATGTCAAAAGTGGGCATGGCCTCAGCGTACCGGCGCAATCCGCGGCCGCGGGGCGCCCACTGCGGCTAGTCTCGCCCGCTGCGGGTCGGTGTCCGAGTGGCCAAAGGAAGCAGGCTGTAAACCTGCCGGTTAACACCTACGGAGGTTCGAATCCTTCCCGGCCCACGCAGCCCGGGGACGGCCGTTGGTCCTTTGACCCTTGCGACCTCCCGCTCTGCCGTTACAATGCTGTTTCAGATCGATTGCGGGTGCATGCTCCCCCGGCGTGCGCCTACCCTCCCCCCGGGTCGTAGCGCCCGGACACGACAAGCGAGACCGACAACCTCCGTGGACGAAAGCGCGATGTCCCCTTCACCACCGGTCCTGGACCGAGTGAGCACGCGCCTGAACCGACTCTCCATGCGAGCCGAGGCCCTCCGGCTCCGCTTGACGCCCCGCGGCACGCTGACCCAGCGGGTCGAAGCGGAGTCCGGCGACCCCGGCGACTGGTCGTTCCTGCGCCGCCCCGCGCTCTTGGGGTTCATCGCGGTCGTCTCCATCTGCGTCGGCGCATCGCTGCCCAGCTCGCCGTTCAAACTCGAGATGGGGGGCACTTGGTTCTTCGGCGAGGCCAACTGGCCGACCACGACGCTGATGCTGCCCGGGGTGGTGGCCGTCTACGGAGGAATGGTGCTCTTCGTGCGCGTCTGGTTCGGTCTGTACCAGACGCTGCGCGCCCGTCCCGGAATGTCGATCCGGCCCCTGGTCTACATGCTCGTCCTTTGGCTCCTGCCGCTGTTGGCGGTGGCACCGCTCTTCAGTCGCGACGTGTTCTCGTACGCGGCCCAGGGCGAGATGATGAGCCACGGCATCAACCCGTACCACTACGGCCCGGGGATCCTCGGCTCGGCGGGCCCCTACACTTCGGGGGTCGACCCCCTGTGGGCGAACACCGCCGCCCCCTACGGGCCGCTCTTCCTCATGCTGGCCGGATGGTCGGCCTCCTTGAGCCTGCACCACGCGCTCGTCACCGTCGTCCTGCTGCGGCTGCAGTCGGTGGTCGGCATCGCGCTCATCGCCTACTGCATCCCCAAGCTGGCCCGCTCGTTCGGCCACGATGCCGGCCCGGCGTTCGTGCTGGCCGTGCTGAACCCGCTGACCCTGCTCGCCCTCGTCGGCGGGGCGCACAACGACGCCATCATGGTCGGACTACTGCTCGCCGGCGTCACTGCGGCGAGGTCGCGCCATCCGGTGTGGGGCGTGGTGTTGTGCGCGCTGGCAGCCTCCATAAAGGTGCCTGCCGCCATCGGCATCGTCTACGTGGCGTGGGACTGGGCCGGTGCAGCAGCGGACTGGCGCCGCCGCGCCCGCATGGTGCTGCGCTCCGGCCTCCTGACCGTGGCGGTCATGGGGGCACTCTCCCTCGTATCCGGGCTTGGGTGGGGGTGGCTCGCCAACCTGGGGACGCCGGGCACCGTGCGCTCGTGGATGGCCCCGGCCACCGGCTTCGGTCTGTTGGTGAGCGGATCGGCCCATGTCCTCGGGATCGGGGTCGGCCTGGGCGGTGTGCTCACGCTGACCCGGGCCATCGGTCTGTTGGCCGCCGCCGCCATCGCGCTGTACTGCCTCGTCAACCGCGAACGCCTCGGGGTGCTGAGCGCGTTGGGCATCACCATGATGGCCTTCGTGCTCCTCGGCCCCGTGGTCCAACCCTGGTACCTGACGTGGGGGATCATCATCGTGGCGCCGGTGGTCACCGGCCGGATGCTCTACCTCGTCCTGGGCCTCTCGACGGTGGCGCCCTTCATCGGGCTGACCGGTGGCACCGAGCTGCTGAACGAGCTGGTCCATACCGACCCGATACGCATGGTGCTGGCGGTGATGGTGCTGTGGGCCGTGGCGATCTTCCCGCTCGGCAATTGGACGACGTCGTGGCGACTGGACCGGTCCCGCCTGCCTGCGCTGTCGGCGCCCCACGGCCAGAGCGCGGTGCTGGAGTCCTGAGCCCCAGGGCCTGACCCGGGCCGCCGACGGCCCCGCGGCTACAGCAGGCGCTGGAGCTCGACCACGTCGAGCCACTGGCGGTGCTTGCGCCCGACCTCCCGTTCCACCCCCACCAGCTCGAAGCCGGCCGCCTGGTGCAGCCCGATAGAGGTCTCGTTGTGCCCGGCGATGCGGGCGATGACCGAGTGGAAGCCGTGGGCCGACGCCAGGACGAGCAGCTCGGCGAGGAGGGCACGACCCACCCCCTTGCCACGCTGGGAGCGGTCGACGTAGACCGAGTTCTCGGCCGTGGCCGAGTAGCCCGAGCGCTCACGGAAGGGGGAGAGGGACCCGAAGCCGAGGACGATCTCGCCGTTCGCCCCGATCTGGCCGCCCACCGCCCGAATCGGGCGTCTCGGTCGCCACCAGCGCCGGGTGGACCCCGCTGTGCTCGAGGATCCAGGCCTCCTGCTCGGCCCTGGTGCGGGGCACCATGTCGAAGGTGTTGGTGCTCCCGAGGACCTCGACGTTGTAGATGGTGCGGATGGCCTCGGCGTCGGCGACCTCGGCCAGTCGGATCCGCATCCGCCGATGGTACTGTTGAGCTGCCGAAACCGGGGAAGCGGAGGCAGTCCGTGCCGAGCCCTGGCTATCATTGACGATTCGCGGAAGGTAGCCGCGGCGCCCCCTTAGCTCAGTCGGCAGAGCACAGCCATGGTAAGGCTGGTGTCGTCGGTTCGATTCCGACAGGGGGCTCGCCCATGGCGGCGTAGCTCAGTTGGTCAGAGCACACGGCTCATAATCGTGTTGTCGCGGGTTCGAGTCCCGCCGCCGCTACCAGGCCCGGGACGAGCACCCGGGCAGCAACCAGGAAGGATTGGACATGGCGAAGAACGAGAAGAGGGTCCAGGTCACCCTGGCCTGCGAGGTGTGCAAGCGGCGCAACTACATCACGACCAAGAACAAGCTGAACGACCGCGAGCGGATCGAGATGAAGAAGTTCTGCCGCTGGGACCGCCAGCACACCCTGCACAAAGAGACCCGCTGAGCCGCTCCGAGCCTGCCGGTGCTACTCTGGCAGGCCGATCCCCAGGTCAGGGGGAAGAACCACCTGCGTGAGGGCAACCCAAAGCACCCCACCGAGGGCAGTAGCTCAACTGGTAGAGCACCGGTCTCCAAAACCGGCGGTTGGGGGTTCGAGTCCCTCCTGCCCTGCCCCGGACGTAGTCACCCGAGAACCATGTATGTGAGGCAAGTCCTGTGAACCGCGAAACCAAGCGCATGATGCAGCGCCAAGGGCAGATGGAGGCCGACGGGTCTCCTGCCACTCGGCGCGCGCCCGCGGGCACGCAGACGAAGGCGCAGCGGACGCAGAAGGGACCCTCGGGTCGCAAGCGCACCACGCCGGTCCAGTTCGTCCGCGAGGTGCGCGACGAGATGCGTCAGGTGGCCTGGCCGTCGCGCTCCGAGCTCATCAACTACACGTCGGTGGTGCTGACCACCCTGATCATCATGATCAGCCTGATCTTCGTGCTGAACCTCGCCTTCGGCAAGCTCATCACGCTCATGTTCACGAAGTAGGCGACATGAGCGACATGACGCATTCAGAGGCAGAGGAGGCACTGGTGACCGGCGACGAGGAAGATGTCGCGGAGGCGCTGGCGTCCGAGCGCGAAGAGACCGAGGCCGCCCCGGAAGAGGCGGCCATGAGCACGGCATCGACCGAGGACGTGATCGACGAGATCGCCGCCGAGGACGAGGCCGAGCTCGAATCCATCGCCGAGGACGCGGTGGTCGAGGCGGTCGAAGAGGCCGTCGCCGAAGTCGTGGCCGAGGAGGCCGCAGAGGAGATCGTGGAAGAGATAGTGGAAGAGATCGTCGAGGAAGCGGTCCTCGAGGCGATTGAGGAGGCGGTCGTCGAAGAGATCGCCGAAGAGGTCGCAGAGGAGATCGCCCAGGAGACGGCGGGGCAGGCGGGCGAGCCCGCCCTCGTGCTCGACGCCACCGACAGCCAGGAGGCTGGGGGCGAGGTCGAGCTCGGCGGGTGGGGCGAGGACGAGGAAGAGGAAGTCGTCCCGGTGGAGAGCCCCTACGACCGCCCGGGTCGCTGGTACGTGGTGCACACCTACTCGGGCTACGAGAACAAGGTGCGCTCGAACATGGGCAACGTCGTCGCCTCGCGGGGCATCGAGGACCGTGTCTTCGAGGTCGTCATCCCGATGGAGGACGTCGTCGAATTCAAGGGCGGCAAGAAGGTCACGGTCCAGAAGAAGGTGTTCCCGGGCTACCTCCTCGTGCGCTGCGACCTCGACGACGACACCTGGGGCGCCATCCGCAACACACCCGGTGTCACCGGCTTCGTCGGACCCGGCACCAAGCCCACGCCGCTGTCGCGCCGCGAGGTCGAGAACATCCTCCAGGTGAAGGTCGAGGGCACCGAGGCCAGCCCCAAGCGCAGCCGTCCCCGGCTCGAGTACGAAGTGGACGAGACGGTGCGGGTCAAGGAGGGTCCCTTCGCGGACTTCTCCGGCCAGATCGCCGAGATCAACGAGGACCAGCTCAAGCTCAAGGTGCTGGTCAACATCTTCGGCCGCGAGACTCCGGTCGAGCTCGAATTCAGCCAGGTCGCCAAGCTCTAGGCGTCTGGGACAACCGAAGAACGAAGAAGGAGAACAGAGACGATGGCGCCGAAGAAGAAGGTGCTCGCCGTGGTCAAGATCCAGCTCGAAGCCGGGTCGGCCACCCCCGCGCCCCCGGTCGGCACGGCGCTGGGGCCACACGGGGTCCAGACCATGGAGTTCTGCAAGCAGTACAACGCTGCCACCGAGAGCATGCGGGGCACGGTGGTGCCCGTGGACATCACGATCTACGAGGACCGCACGTTCAGCTTCGTGCTGAAGACCTCGCCCACCCCGGTGTTGCTGCGCCAGGCGGCGGGGCTGGACAAGGGCGCCGCAGCCACGGGTCGTGAGCAGGTCGGCACGATCACGGACGCGCAGTTGGCCGAGATCGCCACCACCAAGCTCAAGGACCTCAATACCAACGACCTCGAGGCGGCCAAGAAGCAGGTCGCAGGCACGGCGCGGTCCATGGGGATCAAGGTCGCGGGCTAGGCCCGACGGACGCGCAGAGGAGAGACGACATGACCCAGCACGGGAAGAAGTACAGGGAGAGCCTGAGCCAGGTGGACCGCGAGACGCTGTACGGCGTCGCCGAGGCGATCGACCTCGTGAAGTCGCTGGCGAGCGCCAAGTTCGACGAGACGGCCGAGCTGGCCGTCCGCCTCGGCGTCGACCCCCGCAAGGCCGACCAGATCGTTCGGGGCACGATCTCGCTCCCTGCGGGGACCGGCCGCACGGTGCGGGTGGCCGTGTTCGCGGCCGGCGAGGCGGCCGCGGAGGCGCGCGCCGCCGGCGCCGACATCGTGGGTGCGGACGACCTGGTGGCCAAGATCAACGGCGGCTTCCTCGACTTCGACATCGCCATCGCCACGCCGGACCTCATGGGCCAGGTGGGCACGCTCGGACGGGTCCTCGGCCCCCGGGGCCTCATGCCCAACCCGAAGACCGGCACCGTCACGACCGACGTGGCCAAGGCGGTCACCGAGTTCAAGGGCGGCCGGGTCGAGTACCGCACCGACAAGGTGGGCAACGTCCACATCCGGGTCGGCAAGGCCTCCTTCACCCGCGAGCAGCTGGTGACCAACATCCGGGCGGTCCTCGACGAGCTCCAGCGGGCCAAGCCCCCGGGGGCCAAGGGCCGGTACTTCCTGTCGATCACCGTGTCGACCACGATGGGCCCCGGGGTGCACATCGACCCGGTCAAGGCTCGCTTCAGCGAGGAGGAGCTGGCCGTACCGGCCTGAGCGGGTCCCCGAGACGTACTACGCTCTCCCGAACAGTCCGCCGCCCACCGGGTGCGCGAACACAGAATCCGAACGCCAGAGACCTCCGGTGCACCCCAGGGTGCCGAAGCGGCCCGTAGGGCCGGCCTGACGAGGCGACACCGAGCACGCCGGCCAGTCCGGCTTGCACCGTCGCACCCCGGAGATCCTGGCCGATCCGGCCGGTCGAACCCGGTGGAGGACGACGATGGCAACGCAGAACGCACAGATGGCCCACAAGGTCGAGGTGGTCGCCGAGGTCAAGACGCGCATCGAGGGGGCGTCCGCCTCCATCGTGAGCGAGTACCGCGGCCTGACCGTGGCCGAGATGGCCGATCTCCGCATCGCCCTGGCCGCCGTGGGCGGCGACTACAAGATCTTCAAGAACACCCTCGTGCGGCGGGCCATCGACGGCGGTGAGTACCAGCCGCTGTCGGAGTACCTGAACGGGCCGAGCGCGCTCGACCTTCGTGCAGGGCGACATCAGCGCGGTGGCCAAGGCGCTGCGGGACTTCGCCCGGGGGAACCCTCACCTCGTGATCAAGGGCGGGCTCGCCGACGGGTCCCTCCTCACGTCGTCGGACCTGGCTGCGCTGGCGGACCTCCCGCCACGCGAGGTCCTGCTCGCACGCCTGGCCGGCGCCCTCGCCGCGCCGATGCAGCAGATGGCCGGGCTCCTCCAGGCGCTGCCGCGCAACCTGGCCTACGGGATCTCGGCGCTGATCGAGCAGCGCGAGGCCGGCGGCGAGACCCTGCCGTCCACCGCCGAGGTCCCCGAGGCAGCGGCCGAGCCCGAGACCGCCCCGGCGGCGGAGGCCGAGGCATCCTCGGAGACCGAGACCGCCGAGACCGCCGAGACCGTCAGAGGTCGAGGCCAGCGTCGTCAGGAGGCCCCCGCCGCGGGGGAGCCGGTGGAGGCCGCCCCAGCGGCGGAAGGCGATGCCGGGGCGGCGGCCAGCACCGAAGAAGAGTCAGCCGAGTAGCACCCCACGATTTCAGACCGAACCAGAACACAGACCGCAGGAAAGAAAGGAAGGCCACACAGATGGCAACCCTGACCAAGGAAGAGATCCTCGACGGGATCGCCGAGCTCTCGGTGATCCAGCTGAGCGAGCTGCTGAAGGACTTCGAGGAGCGCTTCGGCGTGACGGCGGCGGCCCCCGTTGCCGTGGCCGCAGCGGCCGCCCCGGCCGGTGGAGGCGGCGAGGCCGCAGCGGAGGAGGAGAAGTCGGAGTTCGACGTCATCCTCACCGACGCCGGCGACAAGAAGATCCAGGTCATCAAGGAGGTGCGCGCCCTCACCAGCCTGGGCCTCAAGGAGGCCAAGGACCTGGTCGAGGCGGCTCCCAAGCCGGTGCTGGAGAAGGCCAACAAGGAAGACGCCGAGAAGGCCAAGGCCGCCCTCGAGGGGGCCGGCGCCACCGTCGAGGTCAAGTAGTGCCTGGTCCGGGTCGGGTGGGGCTGGTCCCGCCCGACCCGAGGGCCAGGATCCTTGACGGCGAGGGACGGCTTTCGTAGCCTGTCACGGACCCCGGGCGCTGCCCGTCAGGCTTTCGCGGCCGAGGGGTTGTATCCAGGCACGCCCCACGATAGGATGCAGGGTTGCCGTGCGTCTCTGTCTGCTCGATTCCGTAATTCCTCGGGGTCGGCGCGCGCCCTGGCAGCCCTGACCCCCCGTCCCATCCCCGTCCTCCGTCCGTCCCTGACCAGCAGTACCGCCCTCACCCGCCGCTTTTCTCCTGGGAGGAGTTGACCGTTGTCCTCACGGTCCCGCAGTCCCGAACGCGTGTCGTTCGCCAACATCAACGAAGCTCTGCCGCTACCCGACCTGATCGCCATCCAGCGCGACTCGTTCCAATGGTTCCTCGACAAGGGCCTGGCCGAGGCCTACCACGACATCAGCCCGATCGAGGACTTCACCGGCCAGCTCAGCCTGGAGCTCGAGTTCGACCCGACCGACGCCGACCTGCGCCCGCCGCCCAAGTTCTCGGTGGAGGAGTGCAAGGAGAAGGACATGACCTACGCGGCGCCCGTCTTCGTGCGGGCCCGCTTCCTGAACGCCACCACCGGTGAGATCAAGGAGCAGACGGTCTTCATGGGGGACTTCCCGATGATGACCGACCGCGGCACTTTCATCGTCAACGGCACCGAGCGCGTCGTGGTCAGCCAGCTGGTGCGCTCGCCCGGCGTCATCTTCCAGCCCGGCCGCGACGCCAAGACCGTCTTCACCGGGACCATCCACCCGTACCGGGGTGAGTGGATCGAGCTCGACATCGAGGCCAAGCCGGGCAAGGACGTCACCGCAGGTTGCCGGGTCGCCCGCAAGCGCCGACTTTCCCTCTTCGTGCTGCTGCGCGCCCTGGGCTACGGCGACGAGGCCTTCCTGGACCGCTTCGTGCGCCACTTCGACTTCCTGGAGGGGCAGTGGGAGAAGGAGCGCAACCTGGCGCCCTCGCGCGAGGAGGCCCTGCTCGAGATCTACAAGCGCGCCCGTCCCGGCGAGCCGCTGTCGGCCGAGGCCGCCCGCGTCTACTTCGAGAACGCCTTCTTCAACCCGAAGCGCTACGACCTGACCCGCGTCGGCCGCTACAAGCTCAACCGCAAGCTCGGGCCGGAGATCGACCGCCTGAGCGACTTGTTCGGGATCGAGATCGAGAAGCCGGCGCCGAACCAGTCGGTGCTGAGCCCATCGGAGATCCTGGCCTCCGCCACCTACATGCTGCACCTGGCCCTGCACATGGCCGACGGTGAGTCGACCTACCGCATCGACGACCAGGACCACTTCGCCAACCGTCGCATCCGCTCGGTCGGCGAGCTGATCCAGAACCAGGTGCGGGTCGGGCTGAGCCGCATGGAGCGGGTCGTGCGCGAGCGCATGACCACCCAGGACGTCGAGGCCATCACGCCGCAGACGCTGATCAACATCCGCCCGGTCGTGGCCGCGGTGAAGGAGTTCTTCGGCACGTCGCAGCTGTCCCAGTTCATGGACCAGAACAACCCGCTGTCGGGCCTGGCCCACAAGCGGCGTCTCTCGGCGCTCGGCCCAGGAGGCCTCTCCCGTGAGCGCGCCGGGTTCGAGGTCCGTGACGTCCACACGTCGCACTACGGCCGCATGTGCCCGATCGAGACCCCCGAGGGCCCGAACATCGGCCTCATCGGGGCCCTGGCCACCTACGCCCGGGTCAACGAGTACGGCTTCATCGAGACGCCCTACCGCACCGTGGTCGACGGGAAGGTCACCGACGAGGTGAGCTACCTGGCCGCCGACGAGGAGGAGGAGCACGTCATCGCCCAGGCCAACGCGTCGGTCGACGCCGACGGCCGCCTCACCGAGGAGCGTGTGCTGGTGCGCCGCGGCCCGCAAGGGACCGGCGTGCGCATGGGTGCCGTGAACACCTCCTACGGGACGACGTCGGAGATCGACTTCGTGCCGCCGTCGGAGGTCGACCTGATGGACGTGTCGCCGAAGCAGATCGTCTCGGTCTCCACGGCGCTCATCCCCTTCGTCGAGCACGACGACGCCAACCGGGCGCTCATGGGCGCCAACATGCAGAAGCAGGCCGTGCCGCTCGTCGTCCCCGAGGCCCCGTACATCGGCACCGGCGTCGAGGCCCGCGCCGCCCGCGACGCCGGCGACGTGCTGCTGGCCGAGGGCAACGGGACGGTCACCGAGATCAGCGGCGACTCCATCACGGTCGAGTACGCCCCGGGCCAGAAGGACCGCCTCGGCACCGCGCTCGGCCGCAAGGTCTACCGCCTGTCCAAGTTCCGCCGCTCCAACCAGAACACGTGCATCAACCACCGCACGCTGGTGACCGAGGGGCAGAGCGTCGTAGCCGGCGACCTGCTCGCCGACGGGCCCTCGACCCACAACGGGGAGCTGGCGCTGGGCAAGAACCTGCTCGTCGCCTTCATGCCCTGGGAGGGCTACAACTACGAGGACGCCATCATCCTCTCGGAGCGCCTCGTGCGCGACGACGTGCTGACGTCCATCCACATCGAGGAGCACGAGGTCGACGCCCGCGACACCAAGTTGGGCGCCGAGGAGATCACGCGGGACATCCCCAACCTGTCCGAGGAGATCCTGGCCGACCTCGACGACCGCGGCATCATCCGCGTCGGCGCCGAGGTGGAGCCGGGCGACGTCCTGGTGGGCAAGGTCACCCCCAAGGGTGAGACCGAGCAGACGCCCGAGGAGCGCCTCCTGCGCGCCATCTTCGGCGAGAAGGCCCGCGAGGTGCGCGACACCTCGTTGAAGGTCCCCCACGGCGAGTACGGCAAGGTGATCGACGTCCGCGTCTTCTCACGTGAGGAGTCGCACGAGCTGCCGCCGGGCGTCAACCAGCTGGTCCGCGTCTACGTGGCCCAGAAGCGCAAGATCTCCGAGGGCGACAAGCTGGCCGGCCGCCACGGCAACAAGGGCGTCATCTCCAAGATCCTCCCGGTCGAGGACATGCCGTACCTGGCCGACGGGACCCCGGTCGACATCATCCTGAACCCGCTGGGCGTGCCGAGCCGCATGAACGTGGGCCAGGTGCTCGAGTCGCACCTGGGCTACGCGGCCCGCCACGGCTGGGAGGGCGTGGACGTCAACGAGGGTGTGGGGACGAGTGCCAAGGGTGACGGCGCGGAGCGCAAGACCCGTCCGCGGACCGAGCCCGCGGCCTGGGTGTCCACGCCGGTCTTCGACGGCGCCCACTGGGACGAGGCCGAGGACGCCGGGGCGCACCCGACGATCCAGCAGGTCTTCGGGACGCTCAACCCCGACTCGGCCAACGGCGACGTGCAGATCCACACCGACGGCAAGGCCACGCTCTACAACGGCCGCACCGGCGAGGCCTACGACAACCCGATCTCGGTCGGCTACGTCTACATCCTGAAGCTGGCCCACCTGGTCGACGACAAGATCCACGCTCGCTCGACCGGCCCGTACTCCATGATCACCCAGCAGCCGCTGGGCGGGAAGGCCCAGTTCGGCGGCCAGCGCTTCGGCGAGATGGAAGTGTGGGCCCTGGAGGCCTTCGGTGCCGCCTATGCGCTCCAGGAGCTGCTGACCATCAAGTCCGACGACGTGCTCGGCCGGGTCAAGGTCTACGAGGCCATCGTCAAGGGCGAGAACATCCCCGAGCCCGGCATCCCCGAGAGCTTCAAGGTGCTCATCAAGGAGATGCAGTCGCTGTGCCTCGACGTCGAGGTCCTGGCCGTCGACGGCCGGGAGATCGAGATGCACGAGTTGGACGAGGACGTGTTCCGCACCGCTGAGGAGCTGGGCATCGACATCAGCCGCAACGAGCGCGGCTCCGACGAGGAAGACGAGCGGCGCGCCGCAGAGAGGAGCTTCTCCTAATGGCTCTCGACGTCAACACATTCGACCAACTGCGCATCGGCCTGGCCACCGGCGACTCCATCCGGGGCTGGTCGAACGGCGAGGTCAAGAAGCCCGAGACGATCAACTACCGCACCCTGCGCCCGGAGAAGGACGGACTCTTCTGCGAGAAGATCTTCGGCCCGACCAAGGACTGGGAGTGCTACTGCGGCAAGTACAAGCGCGTGCGCTTCAAGGGCATCATCTGCGAGCGCTGCGGCGTCGAGGTCACCCGTTCCAAGGTCCGCCGCGACCGCATGGGTCACATCGAGCTGGCCGCGCCCGTGGTGCACATCTGGTACCTGCGCGGCACCCGGTCGTGGCTGGCCTACCTCCTCATGGGCACCGAGCCGCGCGAGGAGCTCAAGGCCAAGCAGCTGGAGAAGGTGATCTACTTCGCGGCCAACCTGGTCACCTGGGTCGACGAGGAGAAGCGCCACCAGGACCTCCCGAGCCTCGAGAACGAGATGGCCGAGGAGATCGCGGACATCGAGAAGAAGCGCGACCTCGACATCGACCGCCGATTCAAGGCGCTCGAGGACGAGCTCAAGCAGCTCGAGGGCGAGGGCGCCCGTGACGCCGAGATCAAGGCACGTCAGCGCGCCGTCGAGAAGGAGATCCAGTCCGCCCGCGAGCGGGCCCAGGAGGACGTCGAGATCGCCCAGCGCTCCCTCGACGAGTTCCGCAACCTGCATGGTCGCAAGATCATCGAAGACGAGATGCTGTGGCGCGAGCTCCGCCTGCGCTACGACGAGTACTTCGAGGGCGGCATGGGCGCCGAGTACATCCTCAAGCTCATCGACCGCATCGACCTCGACGCCGAGGAGATCAAGCTGCGCGACATGATCGACGCCAAGGACGGCCGGCGCCCCCTGTCGGCCCAGCGGCGACAGAAGACGATCAAGCGGCTCAAGATCGTCACCGCCTTCAACCGCCGTGACGACCACGGCCGGCGCATCAACGACCCCCGGGCGATGATCCTCGAGGCCGTGCCGGTGATCCCGCCCGACCTGCGCCCCATGGTGCAGCTCGACGGTGGGCGCTTCGCCACCTCGGACCTCAACGACCTCTACCGCCGCGTCATCAACCGCAACAACCGGCTGAAGAGGCTCCTGGACCTCGGCGCGCCCGAGATCATCATCAACAACGAGAAGCGCATGCTCCAGGAGGCCGTCGACGCACTGTTCGACAACGGCCGCCGCGGTCGTCCCGTGACGGGCCCGGGCAACCGGCCCCTCAAGTCGCTCTCGGACATGCTCAAGGGCAAGCAGGGCCGGTTCCGCCAGAACCTGCTCGGCAAGCGGGTCGACTACTCGGGCCGCTCGGTCATCGTGATCGGGCCCAACCTGAAGCTGCACCAGTGCGGCCTGCCCAAGCTGATGGCGCTCGAGCTCTTCAAGCCGTTCGTCATGAAGCGGCTGGTCGACGCCGAGCTGGCCCAGAACATCAAGTCGGCCAAGCGCATGGTCGAGCGGCGCCGGCCCCAGGTGTGGGACGTCCTCGAGGGCGTCATCCGGGAGCACCCGGTGCTGCTGAACCGCGCCCCCACGCTGCACCGCCTGGGGATCCAGGCCTTCGAGCCGGTGCTCGTCGAGGGGAAGGCCATTCAGGTCCACCCGCTCGTGTGCACGGCCTTCAACGCCGACTTCGACGGCGACCAGATGGCCGTCCACCTGCCACTGTCGGCCGAGGCCCAGGCCGAGGCCCGGGTGCTGATGCTGTCGGCGAACAACATCCTGTCGCCGGCCACCGGCCGCCCGATCACCGTGCCCACCCAGGACATGGTCTTCGGCGCCTACTACCTCACGCTGCGCGTCGAGGAGGGCGAGGGCGCCGGCCGGGCCTTCCGCCACCTCCACGAGCTGGAGGCGGCCTTCGACGCCGGCGACGTGGGGCTGCAGGTCCCGATCACGCTGCGGCCGTCACCGGGTTCGTCCCTGGCCGAGCGCCTGGCCGCGGCGGGCGTCACGCCCGACGAGGACGGTGTGCTGGCCTTCGAGACGACGCCTGGCCGTGTGTTCTTCAACGAGGCGCTGCCGGAGGGCTTCGCCTTCGTGAACGACGTCGTGGGCAAGCGCAACACCCCGATCGGGGTGATCGTCGAGGAGCTGTCGGCCAACTACCCCAAGCACGTGGTGGCCTCGAGCCTCGACCGGATCAAGGCGCTGGGCTTCCGCTTCGCGGCGCAGTCCGGCCTGACCATCTCCATCAACGACGTCCAGACGCCGCCGGACAAGCAGGCGATCCTGGACCGCTACGAGAAGGAGGCCGAGAAGGCCGAGACGCAGTTCAAGCGCGGCATCATCACCGACGACGAACGGCGCCAGAAGGAGATCGAGATCTGGACCTCGGCCAACTCCGAGGTGGGGCGGGCCATGGAGGCCCAGCTGGCCACGATCGCCTTCAACCCGCTCGACATGATGGTGGACTCGGGTGCCCGAGGGAACTCGCAGCAGATCCGTCAGATCGCCGGCATGAAGGGCCTCGTGTCGAACCCGCGCGGTGAGATGATCCCCCGCCCGATCAAGTCCTCCTTCCGGGAGGGGCTGTCGGTCCTGGAGTACTTCATCTCCACCCACGGTGCTCGCAAGGGCCTGGCCGACACCGCCCTGCGCACGGCCGACTCGGGCTACCTGACCCGGCGCCTCGTCGACGTGGCCCAGGAGCTGATCATCCGGATCGACGACTGCGGCTCGACCAGGGGCATCTGGATCGACGGCGTGGCCCCTGACGGGCCGGGCCACCGCAACTACCTCGAGAACGCGTGCCTTCGGCCGCCTGCTCACCGAGGACGTCAAGCTGTCGGACGGCACCGTCTATCCGACGGGGACCCTGCTCGACGACGTGAACATCGCCGCCATGCGCGACGACGACGCCGTGGAGCGGATCCGGACCCGCTCGGTGCTCACCTGCGAGTCACCCCAGGGCGTGTGCGCAGCGTGCTACGGGCTGTCCCTGGCCACGGGCTCGATGATCGAGCTCGGCGAGGCAGTCGGCGTGATCGCCGCCCAGTCGATCGGCGAGCCGGGCACGCAGCTGACCATGCGGACCTTCCACACCGGCGGTGTCGTCGGCGAGGACATCACGCACGGCCTGCCCCGCGTGGTCGAGCTCTTCGAGGCCCGTACCCCGAAGGGTGCCGCCGTGCTGGCCCACCACTCGGGCGTCGTCCGGATTGAGGACGACGAGACGGGCCGGCGCATCACCGTGGTGGCCGACGACGGCACCGAGGACTCGACGCTGGTGGCGTCGCGCGCCCACCTCGAGGTGAGCGACGGCCAGGAGGTCAGCGCGGGCGACGCGCTGGTCGAGGGTCCCAAGGACCCCAAGGAGCTGCTCGAGGTCAAGGGCATCCGCGAGACGCAGCAGTACCTCGTCGAAGAGGTGCAGAAGGTGTACCGCGACCAGGGTGTGTCGATCCACGACAAGCACATCGAGCTGATCGTGCGCCAGATGCTGCGCAGGGTGCTCGTGGCCGAGCCGGGCGACGCACCGTTCCTGCCGGGTGAGCGCGTCGACAACCAGATCTACGCCGAGGTCAACCGGACGCTCGTCGAGGAGGGCAAGAAGGCCGCCGAGGGACGCCCGGAGCTGATGGGCATCACCAAGGCGTCGCTGGCCACCGAGAGCTGGCTCTCGGCCGCCTCCTTCCAGGAGACGACCCGGGTGCTCACCGAGGCGGCCATCGAGGGCCGCAGCGACCAGCTCTTCGGGCTCAAGGAGAACATCATCATCGGCAAGCTGATCCCCGCCGGTTCCGGCATGCAGCACTACCGGAACATTCGCCTGGAGATGCCTGACGCCGAGGCGATGCCCTTCTGGGCCGTGGGTGCGGGCGAGTCGGACACCGAGGACCTGGCCAACTGGCTGCGGGACATGGGTGAGGGGGTCAGCGAGGACCCCTTCGACTCCTCCATCGACGCCAGCTGGCTGGGGGCGACCCCGACCGCCGAGGATGCCTACGGGAACCCGATCGTCGACGGCGGCGCCGCTGCGGAGGAGCCCGGGAGCGGGGCCGCGGAGGCGGGGGCCTAGACTTCTCCCAGGTCCATGGGGGGAAGACAGAGGGAGCGACCGTTGGCGAGACCGCGGATGGTGGGTGATCCCGGCGGCCACGACGGCTCGCCGCAGGCCGGCTCGGGCAACTACCGGTTGTCGCACCTGCGCGCCCTCGAGGCGCAGGCCATCCACATCTTCCGCGAGGTGGCGGCCGAGTTCGAGCGGCCCATTCTCATGTTCTCGGGCGGCAAGGACTCCATCGTCATGCTGCACCTGGCGGCGAAGGCCTTCTGGCCGGCACCCGTGCCGTTCCCGGTGCTGCACGTCGACACCGGGCGCAACTTCGACGAGGTCCTCGAGTTCCGGGACCGCCACGCCGCCTCGCTGGGCGTCCGCGTCGTGGTGGCCAAGGTGCAAGACGACATCGACGCCGGCCGGACGTTGGAGGACACCTCGCCGGGCGCGACGCGCAACCGGCTGCAGACGCCGACGCTGCTGCGCGCCATCGCCGAGGGCCGCCACGACGCGGTCTTCGGCGGGGCGCGCCGGGACGAGGAGAAGGCCCGGGCCAAGGAGCGGATCTTCAGCTTCCGCGACGAGTTCGGCCAGTGGGACCCGAAGAGCCAGCGCCCCGAGCTGTGGAGCCTCTACAACGGGCGGCACAACAAGGGCGAGCACATCCGGGTCTTCCCGCTCTCCAACTGGACGGAGCTCGACGTGTGGCACTACATCCGGGACGAGGCGATCGACGTGCCCCCGATCTACTACGCCCACCGGCGCCCGGTGTTCCAGCGCGACGGCATGCTCATGGCCGTCACCGCGCACCTCGCCCCGGCCGACGCTGAGCCACAGTTCGAGGCCATGGTCCGCTTCCGCACGGTGGGCGACGCCGACTGCACCGGGTGCGTGGAGTCCATGGCGGAGACGATCGACCTGGTCATCGCCGAGGTGGCCGGCACCCGGCTGACGGAGCGGGGCGCCACACGGGCCGACGACCGGATCTCGGAGGCCGGCATGGAGGACCGCAAGCGGGAGGGGTACTTCTAGTGACCGAGCTGTTGCGCCTGGCCACCGCGGGGTCGGTGGACGACGGCAAGTCGACGCTGATCGGCCGTCTCCTCTACGACGCCAAGGGCATCTTCGAGGACCAGCTCGAGGCGATCCGCCGCACCAGCGAGCAGCGCGGGAACCCCGAGACGGACCTCGCACTCCTGACCGACGGGCTGCGGGCGGAGCGCGAGCAGGGCATCACGATCGACGTGGCCTACCGGTACTTCGCCACGCCCAAGCGCAAGTTCATCATCGCCGACACACCGGGCCATACCGAGTACACGCGCAACATGGTGACCGGGGCCTCCAACGCGCACGTGTCGCTCATCCTGATCGACGCCCGCAAGGGTGTGATCGAGCAGACGCGCCGGCACGCCTTCCTGTCCTCCATGCTGGGCGTCCCGCACATGGTGGTGTGCGTGAACAAGATGGACCTGGTCGACTGGGACCAGGGCACCTACGAGCGGATCAAGTCGGACTACATGGAGTTCGCGGCCCGGCTCAACGTCCACGACATCACGTTCATCCCCATCTCCGCCCTGCGGGGCGACAACGTGGTCCAGCGCTCGGAGAACATGTGGTGGTACGACGGGTCGCCGCTCCTCAACCACCTGGAGTCCGTCTATATCGGCAGCGACGAGAACTTCATCGACCCCCGGTTCCCGGTGCAGTACGTCATCCGGAGCCAGACGCCCGAGAACCCCGACTTCCGGGGCTACGCGGGGACGGTGGCCAGCGGCGTGCTCCGTCCCGGCGACGAGCTGCTCGTCCTGCCCTCGGGGACCACGTCGCGCATCGCATCGATCCTGACCGCCGACGGCCCGGTGGCCGAGGCCTTCCCGCCCATGGCCGTGGTGATCACGCTCACCGACGACATCGCGGTGTCACGGGGCGACATGCTGTGCCGGCCCAACAATCGGCCGACCCTGACGTCGGACCTGGAGGCGACGGTGTGCTGGATGGACGAGCGCTCCCCGCTGGCGGAGGGCCGCGTCTACCTGCTCAAGCACGGCACCCGGACGGTGCGCGCCACGACCGAGTCGCTGCAGTACCGGCTCGACATCAACGGGCTGCATCGCGACGAGGAGGCGTCCACGCTCGGGCTCAACGAGATCGGCCGTGTCACCTTCCGCTGCACCGAGCCGCTGCTGGTCGACGACTACGCGACCAACCGGGCCACCGGCAGCTTCATCGTCATCGACCCGACGACCAACGGCACGGCGGGGGCCGGCGTCATCCGGGTGATCGCCACGACCCACGCCAGTCCGAACGTGGTGCGCCACGGCGGCCGGCTGTCCCGGGTCGAGCGCTTCGCCGCACTCGGTGCGGCCGGGGGCACCCTGCTGATCACCGGCCTGTCGGGAGCCGGCAAGTCGACGCTGGCCTCGGCCGTCGAGGAGGCCTTCGTCAACAGCGGCCGGCCCGCCTTCCTGCTCGACGGGGACAATCTGCGCCACGGGCTCAACGGCGACCTCGGCTTCTCCGACCAGGACCGCACCGAGAACGTGCGACGGGCCGGCGAGGTGGCCCGCATGTTCGCCGAGTCGGGTGTGCTGGCGCTGATCGCGCTCATCTGCCCCTTCGAGGAGGACCGGCGCCTCATCCGGACCCTGCACACCGAGGCGGGGCTCGCCTACGCGGAGGTCTTCGTCGACACCTCTCTCGAGGAGTGCGAACGCCGCGATCCCAAGGGCCTCTACGCCCGGGCGCGCTCGGGCCAACTGCCCGGGTTCACCGGCATCGATTCGGCATACGAGGTGCCCGCCCATCCCGACCTGGTGCTCGGCCCCGGTTCGGGCACCCTCCCCGAGCAGGTCTCCCAGGTGCTCGAGCTGCTGGAAGGTCTCCTCCGCTAGCTCGTGGCCCAGAGGGACCGCCGGCAGCGGCGAGCGGCACAGAGCAAGGCGGCCCGGGCCCAGCGCGCCACGAAGGCGGCGGGCGGCAGGCGGCCGCGCAACCGGCGGGAGCGCCGGCGCCGGACGATCACCTGGGTGGCCGCCATCGGCCTGACGGTCGTGCTGGCGGGGGCGGCGGCGGCCCCGCTCCTGTTCACGTCGTCGACCACCCCGGGCGGCGCGCCGGCCCTCACGGCGCGCACGCTGCTCCGCCTCCCGGCCGCCTCGGCCCTGGCGCAGGGCGGCGGCGCCGCCTACGTGACCGACGACCGGCGCGACCTCCTGCTGCGTTTCGACCCGGGCAGCGGACGGGTGGAGGGCTCGGTGCACCTGGCGGGCACGCCCACGGCGATGGTGCTCGACGGGCACCACCTCTGGGTGGCCGACACGGACAACGACGTGGTGGAGGTGGAGGCGCCGTCGCTGCACGTCGTGCGCAGTGTCAGCGTGCCGGCGGGCCCGTCGAGTCTGGCCTTGCTCGGCGCCCACGTATGGGTCACGTCGCAGGTGGCGAACGAGATCACGTCCATCGACACGCGGTCGGGAGCGACCGGGGTCCCCGTCGATCTGGAGGCCGGGGCCGTGCGGGTCGCCGCCGGCTTCGGTGCGCTGTGGATCAGCGGCACCGCCGACATGCTGACCTACTTCGTGCCGCCGTCGGCCCGGCACCGGGTGCCGAGGCTCGAGGGCATCAGGGTCGGCAACGGCCCCAACGGGGTGGCCACCGGTGCCGGCTCGGTATGGGTGGCCAATGCACGGGACGGCACCGTCTCTCGGGTGGACCCGGGCTCCCTCAGAGTCGTGGACACCGACCACGTGGGTGGCGACCCCTCGAGCGTCGGCGTCGTCGGAGGCACGGTCTATGTCGGCGACGGCACCGCGCAGACGCTGCGGACCGTGTTCCCGTCCCCGGCGTCCAAGGTGCTCGGGATCGGGACGACGCCGCGGTCCCTGCTCCCGGTCGGCGGGTCCGTGTGGGTGGCCGGCGCCGATCCGGGCCGGGTGCTCGCCGTGTCGGCTGAGTGAGGGCGCCTGGCCGAGGCCGGGACACGGGCCGATCATCGAGGTCCGACGCAGCCTGACGGTTCAGACCTGGACCGCGACCTTGATGTCCTCCAACGACAACTCGGTTGTCTCACCCACCCCGCACTGCACGCAGTCGCCGGTGTGCCGCCACGATCGGATCAGGCGGGATCGCGATGCATTGAGGTAGACACAGAAGGCTTCGGTCAGTGGATCCGTCTCGAGTTGCCAATACGGCCTCCACTCCGTCGAGACGGGTCGACGTGCGACCTCGATGCCCTTCAGGATGCGGCAGAACTGCTTCCGGTCAGGATCAAAGACCCACGTGCTGTACTTTCCGACCCCCCTCAGCGACGCCTCCGGAGCTCCGACGCCTCCAGTGCCCGTTCGGCCTTCTGCAGATCCGCCTGCGCACGGTGCGCGTTCCTTGCGCAGGGCGCGCAGCAGATCCTCCGCCTCATTGATGGCGTCGTTACACCGGTCGATCTCCTCCAGAGCACGCTGTCGCCGGCGGGCGTGCTCGGTCGCCTCCTGCTCGGCGCTGGTCACGACGGCGTCGGGCTCCCGTCGCGTCCGACCCGGGCTCTCCGTGCCGGCTGCGCCGTGGCGCGTCGGGCCAGGTCGCGCCTTCGCGCCTCTTGATCCCGCTCCTCGGGACATTGGCCGTCGGCTTGGCCATCACGCCGCGCAACTCGGCGCTGCCCAGCCCCGAATAGCGCACTGCCGAGGCGAGGTGCCCGGAGGCCAAGGCTGCACGTGCCTCGGAGTCGGCGACGGCGGCGTCGAGTGTTTCCTCGAGCTCCCTGATGGTCGACTCGCTCACCTCCCTCCCGAGATCACGAGCGAGCTGTCGCGCCGCGTCGCTCAGCGGGGCGACCACGTCCTGGCGCCGCTGGGACAGCCGTCGCATCTCTGCCCCAGCCAGGTCGGACTGCGCCTTGAGCAGGGCGGTGCCGAGCTCGAGCAGCGCTGCGATCTCCACGGGACGCTCTCGCACCAGGAGGTTTGCCAACCACGCGCTCGTGGTCGGGCGGCGGAGTTGTCGGATGGCCGCCGCCAGGTCGCGGTCCCCCGCGGCCTGGGCCTCGCCGGCCCGGGTCTTCCTGGTCGCGGCGAAGTCTTCTGGGAGCAGGCCGTACAGCTCGTCGACGACGGTGTCGAGGTCCATCGCTCTCTCGTTGCCGTCGACGGCCATGAGCCAGGACCGTAGGGGGACCCGGGGCGCCGCGCCGGCGCCTACTCCTGGACCAATTCGATCAGCGTCCCGAACGACGTCTTGGGGTGCACGAAGGCCACCGTCGTGCCCCGGGAGCCCGGGCGCGGCGCGTCGTCGATCACCCGGCCGCCGGCGTCCTTGACGGCCTGGAGGGCCACCGCGCAGTCGTCGACCCGGTAGCCGACGTGGTGGAGCCCCTCACCCTTCGTGGCGAGGTACTTGGCCACCGGCGAGTCGTCACGCACGGGAGTGAGGAGCTGCACGTAGGAGTCGGCCACCTTGAGGAGCGCCTCCTCGACCCCGTCGGACTCGACGCGCTCGCGGTGCTCCACCGTGGCGCCGAAGACCTCTCGGTACCACTCGATGGCGGCGTCGAGGTCGTTGACGGCGATGGCCACGTGGTCGATCTCGGTGAGCAGGAGGTCGCTCACGCGCCGTGCCGCCGGAAGAGGGTGATGCGGTCCTCGCCGACCTTGGCCCGCAGCGCGCGGTCGTCGATGCCCAGTCCCTCGGTCGGAGCCAGGCACAGCACGCCGATCTTGCCCTCGTGCAGGTTGTGGTGGACCTGGTACGCGGCTTCGCCGACCTGCTCGAGCGGGTAGACGGCGGAGAGCGGCGGGAGCACCTTGCCCTCGCAGATCAGCTGGTTGGCGTCCCATGCCTCGCGGTAGTTGGCGAAGTGTGAGCCCTTGATCGTCTTGAGCTTCATCCAGAGGTGGCGGTTGTCGTACTCAATCATGTAGCCCGAGGTCGCCGCGCAGGTGACGATCGTCCCCGCCCGCTTGCAGGCGAACACCGACGCGCCCATGGTCTGGCGACCGGGGTGCTCGAAGACGATCTCGGGCTCGCCGCCGACGAGGGCGCGGATGTCCTTGCCGAAGCGCCGCCATTCGGACTCGTCCTGGGTGTGCTCGTCGGCCCAGAAGCGGTAGTTCGCCACCTTGCGGTCGATGACGGCCTCGACACCCAGGTCGTTGAGCAGCTTCA
This sequence comes from uncultured Acidimicrobiaceae bacterium, assembly GCA_963730395.1. Taxonomy (GTDB): domain Bacteria; phylum Actinomycetota; class Acidimicrobiia; order Acidimicrobiales; family RAAP-2; genus Bog-473. The sequence goes on from CAVSSK010000010.1 coordinate 142,451, forward strand.
CCTTCTCGGGCGACGAGACGACGCCGATCGGCGTGCCGCCCCCGTTGAGCACGTGCTGCACGGCGTAGCTGCCGAGGCCACCACTGGCGCCCCACACGAGGACCTTGTCGCCCTGGGTCATGCGGGCCCCGTTGGGTGAGACGAGCATGCGGTAGGCGGTGGAGTTGCACAGCGCGTTGATGGCGGCCTCCTCCCAGCTCAGGTGCGCCGGCTTCGGCATGAGCTGGTTCGCCTTGACCACCGCGACGTCGGCCAGGCCGCCGAAGTTCGACTCGAAGCCCCAGATGCGCTGGTTGGCCGCCAGCATGGAGTCGTCGTGGGCCGAGGGGTCCTGGTCGTCGACGTAGTTGCAGTGGACGGTGATCTTGTCGCCCACCTTCCAGTTGCGCACCGCCGAGCCCGTCCTCAGCACGATGCCCGCCGCGTCCGAGCCGACCACGTGGTAGTCGAGCGCGTGCCGCGCCGCCCACGGCCCCTCCTTGCCCAGCCGGTCGAGGAAGCCGAAGGTGGGCAGAGGCTCGAATATGGAGGTCCACACCGTGTTGAAGTTGATCGACGAGGCCATCACCGCGACGTAGGCCTCGTCGGGGGCGAGCTCGGGCAGTGGCACCTCCTCGACGTGGAGCGAGCGCCGCGGGTCCTTGTCGGGGGAGTCCATGCCCTCGAACATGTCGACCTCGCTCCGCTTCACCACGGCGGCCCGGTAGGAATCGGGCATGTCGAGTCCGGCCAGCTCATCGGGCGTGGCGCCGGCCAGTGCGGCGCTGAGGATGTCGCTCATGTGACCCGACGATAGTTGGCCTTTAAGATGTGGTTTCCGACTGGTAACCAGACCGGCGGGAACCGGAGGTGCAGGGAATGGCTGAGGCAGTCATCGTGGCAGGGGCTCGTACTCCGATCGGGAAGCTGTCGGGCGCGCTGGCCGGGTTCTCGGCCATGGACCTCGGGGGCTTCGCCATCGCGGAGGCACTGTCGCGTGCCGGGGTGTCGCCCGATCAGGTCGACTACGTCCTCATGGGGCAGGTGATCCTCGCCGGCCAGGGCCAGATCACGGCTCGCCAGGCAGCCGTGAAGGGCGGCATCCCCATGTCGGTCCCGGCCAACACCATCAACAAGGTGTGCCTGTCCGGGCTCAACGCCATCTACCTGGCCGACCAGATGATCCGCGCCGGTGACGCGGAGATCGTCGTCGCGGGCGGCATGGAGTCGATGACCCAGGCGCCCTACCTGCTGCCCGGTGCGCGCGCCGGTTATCGGCTGGGCGACGGCGCCCTGATCGACTCCATGATGTTCGACGGCCTGACGGACGCCTTCGACCACATCGCCATGGGCCTCTCCACCGAGCAGCACAACGAGAAGACCGGCATCTCGCGCGAGCGCCAGGACGCATTCGCGGCGGCCAGCCACGAGAAGGCCGCGGCGGCGATCAAGGACGGCCGCCTGGCCGAGGAGATCGTCGCGGTGCAGGTGCCCCAGCGCAAGGGCGACCCGCTCCTGGTCGACACGGACGAAGGCGTGCGGCCGGGGACGACGGCGGAGTCGCTGGGCGCGCTGAAGCCGGCCTTCACCAAGGACGGCACCATCACGGCCGGCAACGCGTCGCAGATCTCCGACGGGGGCGCGGCCGTCGTCGTGATGTCGGCGGCCAAGGCCAAGGAGCTGGGCATGGCGCCCCTCGGCCAGGTCGTGGGTTACGGCATGGTGGCGGGCCCGGACAACTCGCTGCTCACGCAGCCCTCGCGGGCCATCCTCAAGGCGTCGCAGAAGGCGGGCATCGACGTCGGCTCCATCGACCTCTTCGAGATCAACGAGGCCTTCGCCGCCGTCGGCCTCGCCTCGACGGACGAGCTCGGGATCGACGAGGACAAGGTGAACGTCAACGGCGGGGCCATCGCGCTGGGCCACCCCGTCGGCATGTCGGGCACCCGGCTCGCGCTGACGGCGCTGCTCGAGCTGCGCCGCCGTGGCGCCTCCACGGCCGCCGTGGCGCTCTGCGGTGGTGGCGGCCAGGGTGACGCCGCCATCCTGCGCGCCCTCTGAGGAGAGACCGGCAGCCTCGGCGCCGGCCGGGCGCGGCCGTGTCAGATCAGGCAGGCCGCGACCAGGAGCACGGCGCACACCACGTACACAACGGTGCAGACCTTGAACCAGAGGACGGCCGTGCGGGCCCGGGTCAGGGCAGTGAGGACGGCCAGGGCCACCAGCAGCGCCGCCGCGACCGAGTAGACCGACCGGCTGGCGGGCGCGCCCGCGCCGCCCACCGCGGTCACCGTGAGCACGGCCGCCGCCAGCCCCCACATCGTGAAGGCCTCGGCCAGCTACTCCTGCGTGATGATCCACCGGTTGTCCGCGGTCATCGGCTCGAACCCGGCGAGGACCCTGGCGGTGGGGACCACGTGGGCGACGCCCCACAGAGCGACGAGCACCGATGCGATCACGGCCAGGGTCGCCTCCATGGTGTCCGTGGTCGCGGCGGGACGCGGACCTCGACCAGGGTCGAACGTCAGTAAGGCGGCATCATCATGGCGACCAGCCTGGCCGTGCCGCTCGCCACGTCCGCCCACCGCTCGGCCTTGAAGGCGTAGACGCCCAGCGCGCACGTCGGGAAGCCGTGCCGCACCGCCAGCGAGCGGCCCTTCTTGTCGCCAGGCGACAGCAGCCCTTGCGAGAGGGCGTGCGCGGTCGGGTTGTGCCCGACCACCATGGCCGAGGTCGACGTCGTCGGACAGGTCGCGCACGACGGCGAGCACCTCCTCGGGGTCGGCGCCGTAGAGAGCGTCGACGAGCCGGACCTCGGGCGGCGCCGCCATGCCCGCCAGGACCAGCTCGGCCGTCTGCGCCGTGCGGGCGGCCGGCGAGACCAGCGCCACCGGCGGGAAGGCGACACCCTTCAGGGCGGGACCGAGCCCCTCGCCAGGCCCGGCGAAGAGCCGGCCGAGCGCCGTGGCGTCGCGGCGCCCCCGGGGTGCGAGCACACGGTCGAAGTCCGCGCCCCCGGGGGGCGGGTCGGTCACCGCCTTGGCGTGCCGGAGCAGCCACAGGGTGCGTGAGCCCTTCGCGCTGGGTCGCCATCAGTCCAGGGCGAACGCCCGGTGCAGGCTGCGCACGGCCCGCTCGACATCGCTCTCGGCCACGATGCACGAGGTCCGGATCGTCGAGGTGGAGATCATGTCGATGTTGATCTTCTCGTCCGCCAGCGTCTCGAACATCGTGGCGGCGATGCCCGGGTGCGACTTCATGCCGACCCCGACGAGCGAGACGCGCGCCACCTCGGCGTCCGCCGTCACCCCGGACGCCCCCAGCTCGTCGGCGTGGCTCTGCGACGTCTCGACCGCCACGGCGAGGTCGGCAGTGGGCACCGTGAACGAGATGTCGGTGGTCCCGTGGGCGGACGTGTTCTGCACGATCATGTCCACGTTGATCGACTTGTCGGCCAGGGCGCGGAACAGGCGCGCCGCCACCCCGGGCCGGTCCGGCACCCCGCTCACGGTGACCTTGGCCTCCGAGGTGTCGTGGGTCACGGCGGTGACGACGGCTTCTTCCATGTCTGCATCCTCCTCGACCACCCAGGTGCCCGGCTCCCAGGTGAAGCTGCTGCGCACGTGCAGCGGGACGTTGTGGTTGCGGGCGAACTCGACGGCCCGCAGCATGAGGACCCGCCCGCCGGTCGCCGCCATCTCGAGCATCTCGTCGAACGAGATCCGGTTGATGCGGTGCGCCTCGGGCACGATCCGTGGGTCGGCGGTGAAGACGCCGGTGACGTCGGTGTAGATCTCGCAGGCGTCGGCGTCGAGGACGGCCGCCAGTGCCACCGCCGTGGCGTCGGACCCGCCGCGGCCGAGAGTCGTGATCTCGCGCTCCGCCGAGACGCCCTGGAACCCGGCGACGACGGGCACCTTCCCGGCGGCCAGCGCCTCGCGCAGGCGGTCGCCCCTGACCTCCTTGATCTTGGCTCGGGTGTGGTCGCTGTCCGTGATGATGCCGACCTGGCTCCCGGTGAAGGAGGCGGCGTCGACCCCGAGGTCGGCCAGCGCCATGACCAGGAGCGACATGGAGATCCGTTCGCCCGTGCTGACGAGCATGTCGTACTCGCGCGGCGGTTGCGTGGTGCTGACGGAATTGGCCAGGTGGATCAGGTCGTCAGTGGTCTTGCCCATGGCGCTGACCACGGCCACCACATCGGAGCCCTGCCGCCGGGTGCGCGCGATGTGGTCGGCCACGGCGCGGATCCGATCGGCGTCGCCGACCGAGGTACCCCCGAACTTCTGGACGACCAGCGGCATCCGACGAGGCTACAGACTGGGCACCGGCGCGATGGCCGCTGCGGAGCGGCCTCGAGGCAGGAGGCCCTCGACGTGCCCTTCCGCGGCCCGGGGGCGAACCGAGACCACCCCCGGGATTGGGTAGGGTCTCGGGCCGTGCCCAGCGACAAGAGAGCCCGCCAGCGCGCCGCGAGGGAGGCCCGCCTGGCCGAGGAGGCGAAGCGGCAGAAGCGCCGCAAGCAGATCCGCAACGTCGTCCTGGTCGTGGTGGCCGCCGGGGCCATCGTCGGGATCGCCTTCGCCGTCTCGAGCGGGAGCAACGGGTCCAAGTCCGCGACCACCACGACGACCGCCCCGAAGGGCGCCAACGCGAAGCTGCAGGCCCAGGCCAACGAGGTCGCCGTCAAGGCCGGCTGCCCGGCCAGCACCAAGACCACGGTGAACACACAGAAGTACTCGGCGGCGCCGCCACTGACGATCGACGCCTCCAAGACGTACACGGCAACGGTCGTGACGACCACCGGCACGTTCGACATCACGCTCGATCCCACGACGGCGCCGAAGACGGTCAACAACTTCGTCTTCCTCGCCGACAAGGGCTACTACCACTGCGTGATCTTCCACCGGGTCATCCCCGGGTTCATGGACCAGACCGGCGACCCGACCGGCACCGGCACCGGCGGCCCCGGCTACACCATCCCCGACGAGAACCCGCCCAAGGCGGCCAACCCGGCCCAGCAGTACCCGCTGGGCTCGGTCGCCATGGCGAACACGGGCTCAGCCAACACGGGGGGCAGCCAGTTCTTCATCGTGGCCGGAACGCAGGGCGAGAGCCTGCCCAACACCTACGCCCTGTTCGGATCGGTCACATCGGGTATGAACGTGGTGAACACCATCAACCAGCAAGGATCCGCGGCTGGTGTCCCACCCGACGTCACGCAGCGCATCCTCTCCATCACCATCCACCAATCGTAAGGACGCTCAGCCATGGCCACCCCCACCCCACCCGCCGCCGACGGCTCGAGCACCCAGCAGCGCAAGTTCGACGAAGAGCCGCCGACGATCATCGACACGGACAAGCGCTACGTGGCGACCATGGTCACCTCGCACGGCACGATGGTCATCGCGCTCGACGCCCTCGCCGCGCCGAGGGCGGTCAACAGCTTCGTGTTCCTGGCCCGTTACCACTATTACGACGGCGTCATCTTCCATCGCATCATCCCGGGCTTCGTGCTCCAGGGCGGCGACCCGACCGGCACCGGCTCGGGCGGCCCCGGCTACCGCTTCGACGACGAGCTGCCCGCCCCGGGCCGCTACCAGGTGGGTTCGCTGGCCATGGCCAACGCGGGGCCGAACACGAACGGCAGCCAGTTCTTCGTGATCAGCGGCCCCGACGGGGTCCGCCTGCCCCCGCTCTACTCGCACTTCGGGGAGGTCGTGAGCGGCCTCGACGTCGTGGAGCGGATCGACGCCGTCGGCACCCGCTCGGGGTCACCGACCGAGCGCGTGATGATCGAGAGCGTCACCATCGAGGAGAAGGACTGAGCCTCCCGGGCCTCAGCCCCTCAGCGCGCCGAGCCCTTCGGTCTGGGCGCCTCCCACGAACACGACCGGGGTCCCCGCCCCTTCGGAGCGCCAGGCCCCGCCGCCGTCCCTGATCAGCGCGGTGCGCGCCGGCAGGGCGACCACCGGAAGCGCCGCCGGCGCCATCGCCACCGTCCGCTCGAGCTTCTGCCCGTGCGCGTCGTCGTGCTCGTCGCCGAAGTGGGGGACGACGGCGAGGTTGTCGACGAGCCCGAGCCCGAGCGTGAGCGCGCCGCCCCGGGGGTCGACCATGGGGTCGGTGAGCACCATCGCCCCGGCCCCGGCCGCGGCCACGACCGCCCCGGCCGCGAAGGCCCGTTGCAGTGCTCCGAAGACGGCCGACTTCTTGAGCGCGGCTCGCAGGTGCAGGGGCGAGCCCCCGGCCAGGTAGATGAAGCGGGCCCGGGCCACGGTCGCCGCCATGCCGGGGTCCTCCGCCGAGGCGCGGTCCACCACCATCAGCCCCTCCACCTGGCCCCCCAGCGGCTCGAACCACTCGGCCGCCTGCAGCACGACCCGCTCGGGATGCTGGTAGGCGGCCGCCGTCGGCAGCACGAGCACGTCGTTCCCGCCCGACGACGCCAGGAGTGTGGCGTCGAAGGTACAACCCTCGGTCCATTCTCCGCCCCCCACCAGGGCCAGCGTGCCGGTCGTCGCCATGCGCCACTCTTGCACGCCCGGCGAAGGCGCTCCGGCTTCGACGCCGCGGTTACCGGCCGGTAAGCTTCGCGTCCATGTCGATCAACCGGGTGGGAATCGTCGGTTCGGGGATCATGGGCTCGGGCATCGCCGAGGTCGCGGCGGCCAACGGCCACGAGGTCGTCCTGCGCAGTCGGAGCCAGGCGGCCGCCGACGCCATGGTGGCCGGGCTCGCCAAGTCGCTCGCCAAGCAGGTGGAGAAGGGCAAGCGCACGGAGGCCGAGGCGGCGGAGATCTCGGGCCGCGTCCGGGCCACCACCCACCTCGGCGAGCTGGTCGAGGTCGACCTCGTGATCGAGTCGGTGGTGGAGGACCTCTCGGTCAAGAAGGACCTCTTCGCCGAGCTCGACAGCATCTGCAAGCCCGAGACGATCCTCGCCACCAACACCTCCACCCTGCCTGTGGTCGAGATGGCGATGGCGACGGGCCGGCCCGAACTCGTGTGCGGCATCCACTTCTTCAACCCCGCCCCGGCCATGGCGCTGGTCGAGGTGGTGCGGCCGATCACGGCCGGCGACGAGACCGTCGCGGCCGCTGTCTCCTTCGCCACCTCCTGCGGCAAGGACGCCGTCGAGGTGAAGGACCAGGCCGGCTTCATCGTCAATGCACTCCTCTTCCCGTACCTCAACAACGCAGTGCGTCTGCTCGAGCAGGGAGTGGCCACCAAGGAGGGGATCGACAGCGCCATGAAGGGCGGCTGCGGCTTCCCGATGGGCCCGTTCGCGCTGCTCGACCTGGTCGGGCTCGACACGTCGCTGGCCATCCTCGATGCGCTCTACGACGAGTACCGCGACCCCAACTTCGCCGCGGTGCCGTTGCTGCGCCGCCTCGTCACCTCGGGGCAGCTCGGCCGCAAGACCAAGAAGGGCTTCTACGACTACAGCCGGTAGCCGCGCGGTGACCTCGGCCCGGGCGGGCAGAATGGTGGAGCACCCCACCCTCTGGAGGTGAATGGGATGGCTACCGACCCGCAGCGTGACGCGCCATGGGTGATGCGCACCTACTCGGGCCATTCGACGGCGCGTGCCTCCAACGAGCTCTACCGCACCAACCTCGCCAAGGGGCAGACCGGGCTCTCCGTCGCCTTCGACCTGCCGACCCAGACGGGCTACGACCCCGACGCCCCCGAGGCGGTGGGCGAGGTGGGCAAGGTCGGAGTCCCCGTGGCCCACCTCGGCCACATGAAGGAGCTGCTCGAGGGCATCCCGGTGCAGGACATGAACACGTCCATGACGATCAACGCCACGGCCGCCTGGCTCCTCGGCCTCTACGTCGCCCACGCGCAGGACCTGGGTGTCGACCCGGCGCTGCTGGCCGGCACCACCCAGAACGACATCGTGAAGGAGTACCTGAGCCGCGGGACCTACATCTTCCCGCCAGGCCCGAGCTTGCGCCTCACCGTCGACACCATCGCCTACACGGTGCGCCACGTGCCCAAGTGGAACCCGATCAACGTGTGCAGCTACCACCTGCAGGAAGCGGGCGCCACCCCCACCCAGGAGATCGCGTACGCGCTGGCCACCGCCATCGGCGTGCTCGACGGCGTGCGCGCCTCGGGCAAGATCGACGACAGCGAGCTGCCGGCGGTCGTCGGCCGCATCAGCTTCTTCGTGAACTCGAGCGTCCGCTTCGTCGAGGAAACCTGCAAGATGCGGGCCTTCACCGCGCTGTGGGACCGCATCTGCCGCGAGCGCTACGGCGTGGAGGACCCCAAGCTGCGGCGCTTCCGCTACGGCGTGCAGGTCAATTCGCTCGGCCTCACGGAGCAGCAGCCCGAGAACAACGTGCAGCGCATCGTGCTCGAGACCCTCGGCGTCACGCTGTCCAAGGACGCCCGGGCCCGCGCCATGCAGTTGCCGGCCTGGAACGAGGCGCTCGGCCTGCCCCGCCCCTGGGACCAGCAGTGGTCGTTGCGCATGCAGCAGGTCCTCGCCTTCGAGTCCGATCTGCTCGAGTACGCCGACATCTTCGAGGGCTCCGTGGTGATCGAGAAGAAGACGGCCGAGCTGGCCGACGCGGCGACCGCCGAGCTGGCCGACGTGGAGGCGCTCGGTGGCGCCTTCGAGGCCATCGACGAGCTCAAGCGGCGGCTCGTGCGCAGCCAGGCCGAGCGCGTGCGCCGTATCGAGACGGGCGAGCAGAAGGTGGTGGGCGTCAACTGTTTCACCGAGACCGCCCCCTCGCCCCTCCTCGGCGACGGCGAGATCGAGAACATCCTCCGCGTCGATCACCGCGTCGAGGCCGAGCAGATCGCGGACCTCGAGCGCTGGCGGGCGGCGGCGCGACGGGGGCACCGTGCGCGCGGCGCTCGACGAGCTGCGCCGGGTCGCCGCCGACGACGGCCCCGACGGCAACATCATGGAGGCCACCATCGCCCTGGCCCACGCCGGCGGCACGACAGGGGAGTGGGCGGGCGCCCTGCGCGACGTGTTCGGGGAGTTCCGGGCCCCGACCGGCGTCAGCGGAGGGGTGGGCCGACGTGGCGACGACCTCGCCCCCATCCGGCTCCGCACCAAGGCACTGGCCGATCGCACCGGCGGCCCGCCCCGCTTCCTGGTGGCCAAGCCCGGGCTCGACGGGCACTCGAACGGCGCCGAGCAGATCGCCGTGGCGGCGCGCGACGCCGGGTTCGAGGTGATCTACCAGGGCATCAGGCTGACCCCGGCGCAGATCGTGGCCGCCGCCCGCGACGAGGACGTCGACATCGTCGGCCTCTCCATCCTGTCGGGCTCCCACCTGGAGCTGGTGCCCGACGTGCTCGACCGCCTGCGCGCCGCCGGCAGCACGGCGGCCGTCGTCGTGGGCGGCATCATCCCGCCCGACGACGCCGAGCTCCTGCTGGGCAAGGGCGTGGCGTCCGTCTACACGCCCAAGGACTACTCGTTCGACCGCATCATGGAGGACCTGGTCGCGCTGGCCGAGCGCCAGCGCGCCGCCACTCCCGCGTGAGGCGGGCCATCTCGCGCCACGTCACGGGGACGGCGCCGAGCTGTATGGCGCGCAGCCGGAGGCTCTCGGGCACGTCGTAGTGGTTGAGGGCCTCGGAGCGGCGGTGGCGCTGGTAGCCCCGCGGCGGGATCCCGAGCGCGGCCGCCATGGCGTGGAGCTCGTCGGGGTCGTCGGCCAACAGGTGGGACCAGCGGTCGGCGTGGTCGCGCACCGTCGCCGCCTGGCGCCAGTCGTCGACGTAGACGGTCAGCGGCGCGCCCTGGGACGGCCGCGCCGCAGCGGCACGGGCTCGTGCCACCAGCGCCCGCTGAAGCGCCAGGGCTCGTGCACCGGGTCGTGCTCGTCGGCCGGGGCGGGCCGGGGCCAGGCCAGCTGGACGGCGGCGGCGATGGCGGCCAGCACGGCGGGGTCGGGCTCGGGCGGCGCCCGCAGGGACAACCGGTCGGGATCGATCGCCTGCGTCACAGCGGGACGTTGCCGTGCTTGCGCCGCGGCAGCTCCTCGCGCTTGGAGCTGAGGATGTCGAGGCTGCGGCAGATCACGGCGCGGGTGTCCGCCGGCGAGATCACGTCGTCGATGTAGCCGCGCTCGGCCGCGATGTAGGGGTTGGCATAGCGCTCGGTGTACTCGTCGATCAGCTCGGCCCGCCGTCTGACCGGGTCCTCCGCCTCGGCCAGCTCGCGCCGGTACACGATCTCGACGGCGCCGTTGGGGCCCATGACGGCGAGCTCAGCCGACGGCCAGGCGAAGGCGAGGTCAGCGCCGATGGACTTGGAGTTCATGACGACATAGGCGCCGCCGTACGCCTTGCGGGTGATGATCTGGATCCGGGGCACCGTCGACTCGCAGTAGGCGTAGAGCAGCTTTGCGCCGTGGCGGATGATGCCGCCGTACTCCTGGTCGGTGCCGGGCATGAAACCCGGGACGTCGACGAACGTGAGGAGCGGGATGTTGAAGGCGTCACAGGTCCGCACGAAGCGCGACGCCTTCTCCGAGGAGTCGATGTCGAGCACCCCGGCGAGGACGGCCGGCTGGTTGCCCACGATGCCGACGACGCGGCCGTTCATGCGGGCGAAGCCGCACGTGATCGACATGGCCCAGTGGCGGTGCACCTCCATGTACTCGCCGTCGTCGACCACCGCCGTGATGATCTTCTTCATGTCGTAGGGCTGGTTCGGCGACGTCGGAAGGAAGTCGATCAGCTCGGTCACAGGGCGGTCCGGCTCGTCGCCCGTCGGCTCGAGCGGCGGCTCCTCGAGGTTGTTGGAGGGGAGGTACGAGAGGAGGTGGCGCACCTCGTCGAGGCAGGCCTTCTCGTCGGGTGCCACGAAGGTGGCGACCCCGGACTTGGTGGCGTGGCTCATCGCCCCGCCCAGCTCCTCGAGCGTGACGTCCTCGCCCGTCACCGTCTTCACGACGTCAGGACCGGTGATGAACATGTGCGAGGTGCCCTGCACCATGAAGATGAAGTCGGTCATCGCCGGCGAGTACACGGCGCCACCGGCGCACGGGCCGAGGATCACGCTGATCTGGGGGATGACCCCGGACGACGTCACGTTGCGGTGGAAGATCCCCCCGTAGGAGTGCAGCGAGACCACGCCCTCCTGGATCCGAGCCCCCGCCCCGTCGTTGAGGCCGATCATGGGGACGCCGGTGGAGGCGGCCAGGTCCATCACCTTGTGGATCTTCTCCGCGAAGACCTCGCCCAGCGCACCGCCGAACACGGTGAAGTCCTGGCTGAAGATGCACACCCGCCGGCCGTCGATGGTCCCGAAGCCGGTCACCACGCCGTCGGTGTAGGGCCGGTTGTCCTCGAGGCCCATGCCGTGGGCCCGGTGCCGGGCCAGCATGTCGAGCTCCTGGAACGACCCCTCGTCCAGCAGGTACTCGATGCGCTCGCGGGCGGTCAGCTTCCCCTTGGCGTGGTGGCGCTCGACGGCCCTCGGACTGCCCGCGTGGAGGGCCTCGTTCTTGCGTTCCGCCAGGTCGGACAGGCGCTCGGCCATGGAGTGTTCCATGCACCGAGGCTAACGCTCCCGGAGCGGGCCCGAAATTGGGGACTGCGCACGACTCCTGCGTAGAGGCGGCTCGTCGTCGGGACGAAAGAAACCTGGTCTGGGCAGGGGGAATACCCCTGCTGGTGGCGGCCGGCTGCCTCCCCCGGGGTGGGCGACCGCGCCGGTACCGCCGGTCCTCGCGGAGGCGGGGACGGGCCGCTGCGCTTCTCCGCCAACTCTGCACGAGCTCGTTCTTGGTGTTCGGAGAGGCGTCCCCGGCCGACGCGGGGCCGCCGGGGGAGGCCTCGTCGAAAACCCCGGCCCTCCGACCCGAGGCCGGGCCCCCGCAAGACTCTGCACAGGCTCGGTTTGGGTCTTCGGCCACCGCCCGGGCGCAGACGGAAGGCGGCACGCCAGTGCCCCCGAATCTCGGCCTCCGCGATTGTTCCACCCCCAGGTAACCGCTATCATTTGGTTCCTGCCTTGTGCGGCTTCGGCCGGCGCGCCAGCGCCACGCACGGGGAGTCACATTTTTCGTATCGAGAGGTAGCGCGTGCCCACAATCGCCCAGCTCGTCCGCAAGGGACGGGAGGCCAAGGTGACCAAGACCAAGACCCCCGCCCTGAAGGGCGCGCCCCAGCGGCGGGGGGTGTGCACCCGCGTCTACACGACGACGCCCAAGAAGCCGAACTCCGCCCTGCGCAAGGTGGCCCGCGTCCGCCTGTCCTCGGGCGTCGAGATCACCGCCTACATCCCCGGCGTGGGCCACAACCTCCAGGAGCACTCCATCGTCCTGGTCCGCGGCGGCCGTGTGAAGGACCTGCCGGGCGTGCGCTACAAGGTCGTGCGCGGTGCGCTCGACACCTCCGGCGTGCGCGAGCGCAGCCAGGCCCGCAGCCGCTACGGCGCCAAGAAGGAGTCATAGCCGATGCCCCGTAACGGTCCCGCCACACGCCGGGAGCTCGCCCCGGACCCCGTCTACCGCTCCGTCCTCGTGACCCAGGTGGTCAACAAGGTGCTCTCGCGGGGCAAGCGCACGCTGGCCGAGCGCATCGTCTACACCGCACTCGAGCAGGTGCAGGAGAAGTCGGGCGGGGATCCCGTCGCCGCGCTCAAGCGCGCCGTGGAGAACACGCGCCCCGAGGTCGAGGTGAAGTCGCGTCGCGTCGGTGGCGCCACCTACCAGGTGCCCGTCGAGGTGCGCCCCCGCCGCGCCACCACCCTGGCCATCCGCTGGCTCACCACGTTCTCGCGCCAGCGCCGGGAGAAGACCATGGCCGAGCGCCTGGCCAACGAGATCCTCGACGCCTCCAACAACATCGGGGCCTCGGTGAAGCGCCGCGAGGACATGCACAAGATGGCGGAGTCGAACCGCGCCTTCGCCCACTACCGCTGGTAGTGGATCGGACACCGCAGCGCCATGGCTGACGCCCTCCCCACCCGCGACTTCCCGCTTGCCAAGACCCGCAACATCGGGATCATGGCGCACATCGACGCGGGCAAGACCACGACGACCGAGCGCATCCTCTACTACACCGGCCGCAACTACAAGATCGGCGAGGTGCACGAGGGTGCCGCCACCATGGACTGGATGGTCCAGGAGCAAGAGCGCGGCATCACGATCACCTCGGCCGCCACCACCTGCAGCTGGCGCGACAACTGGATCAACATCATCGACACACCGGGCCACGTGGACTTCACGGTCGAGGTGGAGCGCTCACTGCGCGTCCTCGACGGCGCAGTTGCCGTCTTCGATGCCGTGGCCGGCGTGGAGCCCCAGACCGAGACGGTGTGGCGCCAGGCCAACAAGTACAACGTGCCGCGCATCTGCTTCGTGAACAAGATGGACCGCATCGGCGCCGACTTCGAGCGCACGGTGTCGATGATCCGCGACCGCCTCGACGCGCAGCCGGCGGTGATCCAGCTGCCGATCGGGGCCGAGTCCGACTTCAAGGGCGTCGTCGACCTGCTCGACGAGAAGGCCCTCGTCTGGTCCTCTGACATGGGCGAGGAGTGGGAGACCCTCGAGATCCCCGAGAACATGGCGGCCGACGCCGAGGACGCCCGGCACCAGCTCATCGACGTCGTCTCCAACTACGACGACACCATCATGGAGAAGTACCTGGCCGAGGAGCCCATCACTGCGGCCGACCTACGCCGCGCCCTGCGCACGGCCACCCTGGAGGCCGCGGTGGTCCCGGTGCTGTGCGGGTCGGCCTTCAAGAACAAGGGCGTCCAGCCCATGCTCGACGCCGTGGTCGACTACCTGCCCAGCCCGCTCGACCTGCCGCCCACCCAGGGCCACAAGCCGAACCACCCCGAGGACGTCGAGGAGCGCAAGGCCGACGACAGCGACGCCTTCTCGGCGCTGGCCTTCAAGATCATGACCGACCCCTTCGTGGGCAAGCTCACCTACCTCCGCGTCTACTCGGGCACCTTGCAGAAGGGCGCGTCGATCCTCAACTCCACCAAGGACAAGAAGGAGCGGGTCGGCCGCATCCTCCAGATGCACGCCAACCACCGCGAGGACAAGGACGCCATCTTCGCCGGCGACATCATGGCGGTGGTCGGCCTGAAGAACACCACGACGGGCGACACGCTGTGCAACCCGGCCCACCCGATCGTGCTCGAGGCGCTCGAGTTCCCCGAGCCCGTCATCCACGTGGCTGTCGAGCCCAAGACGAAGGCCGACCAGGACAAGCTGTCCCGCGCCCTCTACGCCCTGAGCGAGGAGGACCCGACCTTCCGGGTGCGCTCGGACGAGGAGACCGGCCAGACCGTGATCTCGGGCATGGGCGAGCTGCACCTCGAGGTGCTGGTCGACCGCATGCTGCGCGAGTTCTCGGTCGACGCCAACGTGGGCAAGCCCCAGGTCGCCTACCGCGAGACCATACGCAAGCCGGTCGAGAAGATCGAGGAGCGCTACATCCGCCAGACCGGTGGCCGGGGCCAGTACGGCCACGTGGTCATCAGCGCGGAGCCCACCGGGCCCGGGGGCGGCTACGAGTTCATCGACAAGATCAGCGGCGGCGTCATCCCCAAGGAGTACATCCCCTCGGTCGACGCCGGGATTCAGGAGGCGCTCACCGCCGGCGTCCTGGCGGGGTACCCCACCGTCGACGTCCGGGTGACCCTCACGTACGGCTCGTACCACGACGTGGACTCTTCTGAGATGGCCTTCAAGATCGCCGGCTCCATGGCCATCAAGAAGGCGCTACGGGCGGCCAGCCCCGTGCTCCTCGAGCCCGTCATGGAGGTCACCGTCACGGTGCCCGACGACTTCTTGGGCGCGGTCACCGGCGACCTCTCGTCGCGGCGCGGCAGGATGGAGGGCATGGACCAACAGGGCACCAGCCACGTTGTCAAGGCGCTGGTACCGTTGGCCGACATGTTCGGCTACTCTACTGACCTGCGTTCGCGCACCCAGGGTCGCGCCACGTACACGATGCAGTTCCATTCGTACAACCAGGTTCCGGAGTCGATCTCCAAGGAGATCATCGCCCGGGCACAAGGGGAGTAGCCCCGGGCCGTATCCGGCGGCGGGACACGCACCGGGTCACCAGGTCGCAGCAACCGGCAACGAAGTAGTCGAAACAGTTCGCAAGAGAGAAGAGAGCGACAGGGCCACGGGGCCCCGTCCACTAGCAGGGAGTAGCGAGGCGATGGCCAAGCAGAAGTTCGAGCGCACCAAGCCCCACGTCAACGTCGGGACCATGGGTCACATCGACCATGGGAAGACGACGCTCACGGCAGCGATCACCAAGGTGCTGTCCGAGCGCAACCCCAACACCTCGTTCACGTCCTTCGACAAGATCGACGCCGCCCCGGAGGAGCGCCAGCGCGGCATCACGATCACCATCGCCCACGTGGAGTACGAGACCGACAAGCGCCACTACGCGCACGTCGACATGCCGGGCCACGCCGACTACATCAAGAACATGATCACCGGCGCGGCGCAGATCGACGGCGCCATCCTGGTGGTCTCGGCCGCCGACGGCCCGATGCCCCAGACCCGTGAGCACGTGCTGCTCGCCCGCCAGGTCGGCGTGCCCTACATCGTGGTGGCCCTCAACAAGGCCGACATGGTCGACGACGAGGAGCTGCTCGAGCTGGTCGAGTTGGAGGTCCGCGAGCTCCTCACCGCCTACGACTTCCCCGGGGACGACACGCCGATCGTGCGGGTCAGCGCGCTGAAGGCACTGGAGGGCGACCCCGAGTGGAGCGAGAAGATCGTCGAGCTCATGGACGCCGTCGACTCCTACATCCCCGAGCCCGAGCGTGACGTCGACAGGCCCTTCCTGATGCCGGTCGAGGACGTCATGTCCATCACCGGCCGTGGCACCGTCGTGACCGGCAAGGTGGAGCAGGGTGTCATCAAGGTGGGCGAGGAGGTCGAGATCGTCGGCCTGGCCCCGACCCAGAAGACGACGGTGACCGGCGTCGAGATGTTCCGCAAGCTGCTCGACGAGGGCCGCGCCGGCGACAACATCGGCGCCCTGCTGCGGGGCACCAAGAAGGAGGAGGTGGAGCGCGGCCAGGTGCTGTGCAAGCCGGGCTCCATCACCCCGCACACCCAGTTCACCGCCGAGGTCTACGTCCTGAACAAGGAGGAGGGCGGGCGCCACAAGCCGTTCTTCACCAACTATCGCCCGCAGTTCTACTTCCGCACCACGGACGTGACGGGCACCATCTCGCTGCCGGAGGGCACCGAGATGGTGATGCCGGGCGACAACACGCAGATGACGGTCGAGCTGGGCAAGCCCATCGCCATGGACAAGGGCCTCCGCTTCGCCATCCGTGAAGGTGGCCGCACCGTCGCCTCCGGCGTCGTCGACGAGATCCTCAAGTAGTCACGACCCGAAGCGAACGAGAGCAGGCACCGAGACCATGGCCGACGGCCCGAAGCAGAAGATCCGCATCAGGCTGAAGGCCTACGACCACGAGATCCTCGACCAGTCGACGGAGAAGATCGTCCAGACGGTGCTCCGGACCCAGGCCAAGGTGCTCGGGCCGGTCCCGCTGCCGACCGACAAGCACCGCTACACGGTGATCCGGTCGCCGCACAAGTACAAGGACTCGCGCGAGCACTTCGAGATGCGGGTCCACAAGCGCCTGGTCGACATCGTCGAGCACACGCCCAAGACAGTCGACTCGCTCCAGCGGCTCGACCTGCCCGCCGGCGTCGACATCGAGATCAAGATCCAGACGGCCTGACGGCCGACGGCCCCGTCGCCCCGCCGGACGCCTGGCAGGGGGCCGGCCCATGGTGTAACCTCGCGAGCCGCCGAATTCGGCTGCTCAGAGGCGATATACACAGCGGCACTCCGGTGTTGCGGACGACAACAGACGTGCGTGATCGCCGACTCCGGTCGGGACCTCACGCCGAACCATTCGAGCGCTCCGCTCGGGATTCCCGGGCGGAGCGTTGGCATGCGCAGGGGCAACCCGCGCAGGGAGAGGACACGTGGCAAGCAAGGCGATCGTCGGCGAGAAAGTCGGCATGACCCAGGTCTGGGACGACCAGAACCGCGCCGTACCGGTGACGGTGCTGAAGGTCGCGCCCGTGCGCGTGGTCCAGGTCAAGACGCCCGAGACCGACGGCTACGCCGCGCTGCAGGTGACCTGGGGTTTCCGGCGCAACTCCACCCTGAACAAGCCCCAGCTGGGGCACTACGCCAAGGCCGGCGTGAACCCCGGGCGGTCCCTGGTGGAGCTGCGGCTCGACGACGTCGCCGACTACACGGTGGGCCAGGAGCTCGGGGCCGACCTGTGGGAGGCCGGGGAACGGGTCGACGCCATCGCCGTCTCCAAGGGCAAGGGCTTCGCCGGCGGCATGAAGCGCCACAACTTCAAGGGCCAGGGCGCCTCGCACGGCAACCACCGGAGCCACCGCGTACCCGGCTCCATCGGTGCCTGCGCCACGCCGTCGCGTGTCTTCAAGGGCACCAAGATGGCGGGGCAGCTCGGCGGCAAGCAGGTGACCGCGCTGAACCTCGAGGTCGTGTCGGCCGACGCCGAGCGCGAGCTGGTGCTGGTCAAGGGCGCCGTCCCGGGGGCCCGGGGCAGCGTCGTGGTGCTGCGCAACTCGGTCAAGGCCCCGTCCAAGGCCGGGAGGTCGCGATGACGGCGACGGAGACCCAACACGTGCGGACCGGCGCCGTGGTGGGCCACACGATCAAGAAGGACCGCCCGGGCCCGACCACCCGGAGCGTCACCCGGCGCAACGCGGCCGGCCACGACCTGGGGTCGGTGGACCTGGAGCCGACGATCTTCGGCCTGGAGCCCAACCGGGCCGTCCTGCACCAGGTGGTGACCGCCCAGCTGGCCGCCAGCCGGGCCGGGACCCAGTCGACCAAGACGCGGGCCGAGGTGCGCGGCGGCGGCGCCAAGCCGTTCCGCCAGAAGGGCACCGGCCGGGCCCGCCAGGGGAGCAGCCGCTCGCCCTCCATGAGCGGCGGCGGCGTTGCCCTCGGCCCCAAGCCGCGCAGCTACGCGCAGCGCACGCCCAAGAAGATGGTGCGCCTGGCGCTCCTCTCGGCCCTGAGTGACCGCGCTGAGATCGGCCGCATCGCCCTGATCGACGACTGGCAGATTGAGGCGCCCAAGACGAAGGACGCCGTCACCATCCTGCGCAAGCTCAAGCTCGCTGGCACGGTGCTCGTGGTCCTGGCCCAGGACGAGCTCGACGTCGAGCGGTCCTTCGCCAACCTGCCCCAGGCGCAGACCACGACCTTCGGTGAGCTCTCGGCGCACGACGTGCTCCGCGCCGACTGGCTGCTCTTCTCGGACCGCACCCTGCCCACGGCGGTCTCGGACTTCTCGGGGACCCACGTGGTGGCCGACGCCGAGCCGGAGGCGGAGGAGGACGCTCGAGGGGCCGAGCACGCGGAGAGGGCGGACGCGCCGACGCCGAGCGGCGCCCGCCGAGCCGAAGGCCCGAGCGACCAAGCGGGCCAGGGCCGTGGCGGCCGAGCCCGAGGCCGAGGCGGCGGCAGCGAACGAGACCGAGGAGGCCGACGCCGATGCGTGATGCCATGGCCGTGCTGATCCGCCCGGTGGTCTCCGAGAAGAGCTACGCGCTCATGGACCGCAGCGTCTACGTGTTCATCGTCGATCCCCGCGCCACCAAGATCGAGGTGCGCCACGCCGTCGAGCAGGCCTTCGGCGTGCGGGTCACCAACGTGAACACGCTCAACCGCAAGGGGAAGGCGACGCGCAACCGGCGCACCAACGTGAAGGGCAAGCGCCCCGACACCAAGCGCGCCATCGTCACGTTGCACCCCGACGACTCCATCGACCTCTTCGACCGCTGATCAGGAACGGCCATGCCACTTCGCTCACGTAAGCCCACCAGCCCCGGACGCCGGTTCCAGACCGTCTCGGACTTCTCCGAGATCACCCGCGACCGCCCCGAGAAGTCGCTGCTCGCCCCCAACCCGCAGAGCGGGGGACGCAACAACCACGGGCGCAAGACCTCGCGCCACCGCGGTGGCGGCCACAAGCAGCAGTACCGGATCGTCGACTTCCGCCGCAACAAGGACGGCATCCCGGCCAAGGTGGCGACCATCGAGTACGACCCCAACCGCAACGCCCGCATCGCCCTTCTGCACTACGCGGACGGCGAGAAGCGCTACATCCTGGCGCCGGCCGGGGTCAAGGTGGGCGACAAGCTCCAGAGCGGCCAGGGCGCCGACATCCGGCCCGGCAACGCGCTGCCGCTGCGCTACATCCCCGTGGGCTCGGTCATCCACAACGTCGAGCTGCGACCCGGTGGCGGCGGCAAGATGGCCCGCGGCGCCGGCATGAGCGTCCAGCTGGTGGCCAAGGAGGGTGCCTTCGCCACCTTGCGCCTGCCCTCGACCGAGATGCGGCGCGTGTCCATCGACTGCCGGGGCACCCTCGGCGTCGTCGGCAACTCCGAGGCCGAGCTCGTCAAGGTGGGCAAGGCCGGCCGCAACCGCTGGAAGGGCAAGCGGCCGCAGACCCGTGGCGTCGCCATGAACCCGGTCGACCACCCGCTGGGAGGCGGCGAGGGCAAGTCCTCGGGTGGCCGCCACCCGGTGTCCCCGTGGGGCAAGCCCGAGGGCCGCACCCGCTCGCGCAACAAGAAGTCCAATTCGATGATCGTCCGCCGACGCCGCACCCGCGGCGCGCGGCGGTAGGCGAGGGTTGAGGTAGCCATGCCGCGTAGCCTGAAGAAGGGTCCGTTTGTCGACGACCACCTGCTGAAGAAGGTGGACGTCCTGAACTCGAGCGGGGACAAGAAGGTCATCAAGACCTGGTCCCGTCGCTCCACGATCATCCCCGACATGGTCGGGCACACCATCGCGGTGCACGACGGGCGCCGCCACGTCCCGGTCTACGTGACCGAGTCGATGGTCGGTCACAAGCTGGGCGAGTTCGCCCCCACGCGGACGTTCCGCTACCACGCCGGGCAGGAGCGGGGAGCGCGGCGATGACAGCCACCAAGACCAACGAGCGCCCCGGGACGCGGGCAGTGCACCGCTACTGCGGGATGTCGGCCTCCAAGGCCCGGCAGGTGCTCGACCTGATCCGCGGCGTGGACGTGCAGCGCGCCGCCGAGATCCTGACCGGCGTCGAGCGCGAGGCGGCAGAGATCATCGGCAAGGTCCTCGCCTCGGCCGTGGCCAACGCGGCGCACAACGACCAGCAGAACCCCGAGGAGCTCTACGTCTCGGCCTGCTATGCCGACGAAGGTGCGACCATGAAGCGCTGGCGGCCCCGGGCCCGGGGCCGGGCGACGAGGATCCGCAAGCGGACCTGCCACATCACGATCATCGTGAGCCGGCTCCCCGCCGACCAGCTCGAGCTGCGCCGCCGTCGCATGGAGGCGGTCAGCGCCAACCGGTCCCGCCGGGTCGACGCCTCGCGGCGCCGGGCCGACCTCTCGGGCCGCCTGTCGCGCCGGCGCGCCGCCGCGGCGGAGAAGGCGGCCGCGGAGGAGGCGGAGGTCGAGCAGGCGGAGGCCGAGGAGTCGGTCACCGAGGACGACGTCACCGACGAGACCGTCACCGAGGACGACGTGACCGAGGAGGCCACGACGACGGAGGCGGAAGCGACGACGGAGGCCGGGGCAGAGGTCGAGGACAGCGCCGAGGACAGCGCCGAGGACAGTGCCGAGGACGACGCGAGCGAAGGCGCTGACACCAGCGCCGGCGACGAAGAGAAGAGCGAGGACAAGTAGATGGGCCAGAAGGTAAACCCCTACGGGTTCCGGCTCGGGATCACGACGGACTGGAAGTCCCGGTGGTTCGAGGAGCGTCACTACCGCGACTTCGTGGTCGAGGACTGGAAGATCCGCGACTACCTGATGACACAGCTCGAGGCGGCCGCCGTCAGCCGCATCGAGGTGGAGCGCACCCGTGACCGCCTGCGTGTGGACATCCACACGGCGCGGCCGGGCATCGTCATCGGACGCCGCGGCGCCGAGGCCGACCGCCTCAAGAAGAAGCTGGAGGAGATCACCGGCCTGCAGAACAGGATCCAGCTCAACATCCAGGAGATCAAGCAGCCCGAGCTCGATGCTGCGCTGATCGCCCAGGGCATCTGCGACCAGCTCGTGCGGCGGGTCGCCTTCCGCCGTGCCATGAAGCGCGCCATTCAGACCGTCCAGAAGGCCGGCGCCCAGGGCATCAAGGTGCAGTGCTCGGGCCGCCTCGGTGGCTCGGAGATGTCGCGCAAGGAGCAGTACCGCGAGGGTCGCGTGCCCCTGCACACCCTCCGGGCCGACATCGACTACGGCTTCCGCGAGGCGCGCACCACGTCGGGCCGCGTCGGGGTCAAGGTCTGGATCTACAAGGGCGACATCCTCCCCTACAAGGTCTCCATCGAGGACAAGATCACCCGCGAGGCCGCCATGGCCGTCGGCGAGACGTCGGGCCAGAGCGGGCCCCGCCGCCTCATCACCGCCGGTGGCGGTCGCCGCCGCGCCGAGACCTTCGCGACGGACGAGGAGCAGGAGGAGCCCACCACCGCCAACGGGGCGGTGGAAGAGGAGCTGGTCGACGACCTGCTCGCCGAGGGCACCGCCGAGGCCGTAGTCGAAGCGGTGGAGGCCGAGGAAGAAGTCGAGGAGGAGACGGAGACGCCGGTGGCCGATCTGCTGCCCTCGCCGACCGAGCCCGACGAGCTGGAGCGCCAGCTCACCCAGGACGAGGAGATGGAGCGCCAGAACCGTCACCAACACCACGAGGCGCCGCACTTCCGCAAGGAGTCGGATTGACATGTTGATGCCCAAGAAGGTCAAGCACCGCAAGACGCAGCGGGGGCGCCTGACCGGCGCCGCCAAGGGCGGGACGTCGGTGGCCTTCGGCGACTTCGGGATCCAGGCGCTCGAGCCGGGCTGGCTCACGGCGCGCCAGATCGAGGCCGCTCGTATCGCGATGACCCGGCACGTCAAGCGTGGCGGCAAGGTCTGGATCCGGGTCTTCCCCGACAAGCCGGTCACACAGAAGCCGGCCGAGACGCGAATGGGATCGGGCAAGGGTAATCCCGAGCTGTGGGTGGCCGTCGTCCACCCCGGACGCGTGCTGTTCGAGCTGGCCGGCGTCGACGAGGAGCTGGCGCGTGCCGCCATGGAGCGCGCCATCCAGAAGCTGCCCTTCAAGGCCCGCTTCGTGGTGCGCCCCGGCACCCACGGCCACGCCGAGGTGGCGATCTGATGCCCACCGCGCACGACCTCTCCATGCTCGACGGCGACGAGCTGTCCGCCCGGTTGGGCGAGTCGCGCCGCGAGCTGTTCAACCTCCGCTTCCAGCTCGCCACGGGGCAGCTCGACAACCCGGCCCGCATCGGGCAGGTGCGCCGCGAGGTGGCTCGCATGCTGACGGTGTTGCGGGGCCGGGAGATCCTCGAGGCCGAGGGCGCCTACGTGGCGCCGAGCGCAGCCGACCACGAGGCGGCCCGGGCGAAGCTCGCCGCCGAGGATGCCGAGCGCGAAGAGAAGGTTGCGGCCAAGGCCGCGGCCGCCGAGGCCGAGGCGACACCGCTCGACCTGCACGATCACGACCACCTGGACGACGACGAAGAGGATGAGGCCTGATGGCCGACGAGACCCCAGAGACCGACGAGGCCACAGAAGAGGCCAAGGCTGCCGCCCGCGACGCGGCGAAGGCGCTCGACGCCGTCGAGGCCGAAGCCGCCACCGAGCTCCCGGCGGCGGACGCCCCGGCCACGGTTGCCGCGCCCGCCACCAGCCAGCCGGCGCCGGCCGAGGAGGGCGCGCGCCCCAACCGCCGCAAGGTGCGGGAGGGGATCGTGGTCTCCGACGCCATGAACGCCACGGTCGTGGTGGCCGTCGTCGAGCGGGTACGCCACCCCAAGTACGGCAAGACGGTGCAGCGCACGAAGAAGCTCTACGTGCACGATGCCGAGGACAGCGCCAAGGTCGGCGACCGGGTCCGGGTGCAGGAGACCCGCCCGCTCTCGAAGCTCAAGCGCTGGCGCCTGACCGAAGTCGTGGAGCGGGCCCGATGATCCAGCAGGAATCCCGACTGCGGGTGGCCGACAACTCCGGCGCCCGCGAGGTGCTCTGCATCCGCGTGCTCGGCGGCTCGCGTCGCCGCTACGCGAGCATCGGCGACGTCTTCGTGGCCACTGTCAAGGACGCCATCCCCGGTGCGGCAGTCAAGAAGGGCGATGTCGTCAAGTGTGTCGTCGTGCGCACGAAGAAGGAGAAGCGGCGAGCGGACGGGAGCTACATCCGATTCGACGAGAACGCCGCCGTCCTCATCAACGACCAGCAGCAGCCGCGCGGGACGCGCATCTTCGGCCCCGTCGGCCGCGAGCTGCGCGACAAGCGCTTCATGCGCATCGTGTCGCTGGCCCCGGAGGTGCTCTGATGCGAATTCACAAGGGAGACCAGGTGATCGTCCTGTCCGGCAAGGACAAGGGCAAGAAGGCAGAGGTCGTACGCGCCATCCCCTCGCGGGAGCGGGTCATCCTCGAGGGAGTCAACGTGGCCAAGCGCCACGCCAAGCCGACCCGCGCCACCCAGCAGGGCGGCGTCATCGACAAGTTCATGCCGGTGCACGTCTCGACGGTGGCCCTGGTGTGCAAGAGCTGCGACAAGCCCACGCGGGCCGGCTTCCGGTTCGAGGCGGACGGCGAGAAGGTGCGCGTCTGCAAGAAGTGCGGGGGTGTGCTGTGAGCACCACGACGACCGCACCCGCCCGCCCCCGGCTCAAGGAGAGGTACCTCACCGACGTGCGGGACCGGCTCAAGGACGAGCTCGGCCTGGCCAACGTGATGGAGGTGCCCCGGCTGGAGAAGATCGTCATCAACATGGGCGTGGGCCGCGCCACCCAGCAGGCCTCCCTGATTGAGGGGGCCCAGCGCGACCTCGAGGTCATCACCGGCCAGAAGCCGATCGTGACCAGGGCCAAGAAGTCGATCGCCGGCTTCAAGCTGCGCGAGGGGCAGGCGATCGGGGTCAAGGCCACCCTGCGCGGCGACCGGGCCTGGGAGTTCTTCGACCGCCTGCTCAGCCTGGCCATCCCGCGCATCCGTGACTTCCGGGGCCTCTCGCCACGGTCGTTCGACGGCCACGGCAACTACACGTTCGGCGTCACCGAACAGCTGATCTTCCCCGAGATCGACTACGACAAGATCGACACGACCCGCGGCATGGACATCACCATCGTCACGACCGCACGCACCAACGAGGAAGGACGGGCGTTCCTGGCAGCGTTCGGCTTTCCGTTCCGACAGGAGACCCGGTAGCAACATGGCGAAAAAGGCTTTAATCGAGAAGCAGCGACGCACACCCAAGTTCAAGGTCCGGGGGTACACCCGGTGCCAGCGCTGTGGGAGGCCGAAGGCCGTCTACCGCAAGTTCGGGCTGTGCCGCATCTGCTTGCGCGTCATGGTGCACGCGGGCGAAGTCCCCGGCGTGACGAAGGCAAGCTGGTAGGCCGCCATGACGATGACCGACCCCATCGCGGACATGCTGACGCGGATCCGCAACGCCAACTCGGCCATGTTCGACACGGTGCGCATGCCCGGTTCGAAGCTGAAGGAGTCACTCGCCTCCGTCCTCGAGCGCGAAGGCTTCATCGCGGGCTACAAGGTCGAGCCCAACGCGGGCAAGCCGGGGACCACGCTCGAGATCACCCTGAAGTACTCGGGTGACCGCACCCGCACGATCGCCGGGATCAAGCGCGTCTCCAAGCCCGGCTTGCGGATCTACGCCCGGGCCGACGGCATGCCGCGCGTGCTCGGGGGCATGGGTGTGGCCGTCGTCTCCACCAGCCAGGGGCTCCTCACCGACGCCGAGGCGCGGCGCAAGCACCTGGGCGGCGAGGTGTTGTGCCATGTCTGGTAACGCAATGACCCGTTCCACCAGAACCCGAGGGGAGGCCTGATGTCGCGCGTCGGACGCTCACCGATTCCCGTCCCCTCCAACGTCACGGTCACCGTGAGCGGTGCCACCGTCAACGTGAAGGGGCCTCAGGGGAGCCTCGAGCGCGAGTTGCCCGAGGGCATCAGCATCGCCCAGGAGGGCGACACGCTCGTGGTCAGCCGGCCCGACGACGAGCGTCGGCACCGGGCTCTCCACGGCCTGTCGCGCTCGCTCGTGGCCAACATGGTCTCGGGGGTCACCGATGGCTTCTCCAAGGAGCTCGAGATCGTGGGAGTCGGCTACCGCGCCACCGCCAAGGGCCCGAGTGCGCTCGAGCTGGCGCTGGGCTTCTCGCACCCGGTGCTCGTCGACGCACCGGACGGCATCACCTTCGAAGTCCCGGTGCCGACGCGCATCGTCGTGAAGGGCATCGACAAGGAGAAGGTGGGCCAGGTGGCCGCCGACATCCGCAAGCTGCGCAAGCCCGAGCCCTACAAGGGCAAAGGGGTGCGCTACGCCAACGAACGAGTGCTGCGCAAAGCAGGAAAGGCTGCGAAGTAATGGCACGCACGAGCGACCGCACCCGCCTGCGCCTCCGGCGCCACGACCGCGTCCGCACCAAGGTGAGCGGGACGGCGGAATGCCCGCGTCTGGCCGTCCACCGGTCGAACCGTCACATCTCGGCCCAGCTCATCGACGACACCACCGGTCGCACCCTGGCCGCCGCCTCTTCCGTGGAGCCGGACCTGCGTGCGTCCCTGGGCAAGGCAGGCGGCGGTAACGTGACGGGCGCAGAGTCGGTCGGGCGCCTGCTCGGATCGAGAGCGAAGGCTGCAGGCATCACCAAGGTGGTCTTCGACCGGGGGGGCTTCGTCTATCACGGACGCGTCGCCGTCCTGGCTGACGCGGCACGTGCCGAGGGACTGGAGTTCTGAGAATGGTCGACACACAGTACGAAGAGCGCACCATCAAGGTGAACCGGGTGGCCAAGGTCGTCAAGGGCGGCCGGCGGTTCTCGTTCGCCGCGCTCATGGTGGTCGGCGACGGCAACGGCAAGGTCGGCCTGGGGTACGGCAAGGCCAAGGAGGCCGGGCTGGCCGTCCAGAAGGGGATCGAAGAGGCGCGCAAGAACCTCTTCGAGGTACCCCTGGCCGGCAGCACCATCGTTCACCCCGTCATCGGCGAGAGCGGGGCCGGCCGGGTCCTGCTCAAGCCGGCCGCACCTGGGACCGGCGTCATCGCCGGTGGCGCGGCCCGCCACATCCTCGAGATGGCCGGCATCCGTGACATCCTGGCCAAGTCGCTGGGCTCGTCGAACGGGATCAACGTCGCCCACGCCACGATCGCCGGCCTCAAGCAGCTGCGGCGGCCCGACGACGTGGCCGCGCTGCGCGGCAAGGCGGCCGACGAGGTCACGCCGGGTGGTGTGCTGCGGGCCTACCGGGAGCGCAAGCGCGAGACGGACCTGTACGCGGCGGAGGCGCGCTGAGGATGGCGGCCACCACCAAGAAGGCGGCAGGGGAGACCCGCCTGCTCGTCACGCAGACGCGTTCGGCCATCGGCACCAAGCCCAAGCACCGCGGCACGCTGCGGGCCCTCGGCCTGCGCGGCATCGGTCAGTCCAACGAGCTGCCCGACCGCCCCGAAATCAGGGGCATGCTGGCCCGCGTGCCGCACCTGATCAGCGTCGAGGAGGTCTCGAAGTGAAGCTCCACGATCTGGCGCCGCCCAAGGGCGCGACCAAGGCCAAGCGCCGGGTCGGCCGTGGCACCGGGGGCAAGGGCCACAAGACGGCCGGCCGCGGGACCAAGGGGCAAAAGGCCCGCAACACCATGCCGGCCGGCTTCGAGGGTGGCCAGCTCCCCCTCATGCAGCGCATCCCCAAGCTCAAGGGTTTCAAGAACCCGTTCCGGGTCGAGTACACCCCGGTCAACCTCGGCGCGCTCGACGCGCTCGGGGCCGAAGAGGTCGATGTCCAGGCCCTGGTGGAGGCCGGTCTGGTACGGCCCAAGGCGCTCGTCAAGATCCTCGGCCAGGGCTCGCTCACGAGGCCGGTGCGGGTGTCCGCCCACGCATTCTCCAAGGCGGCCGAGGCGGCAATCACCGCCGCCGGGGGTAGCGTCGAGCGCGTGCCGCTGCCCTACGCCCACGGGCGACCGCCCGCGTCGGGCAACGCCCTGATGAACCGATAGTGACCACACCGGGACTCCACTGAGAGGAACGGGCATGCTCTCCCGGCTCGCCAACATCTTCAGGGTCCCCGACCTTCGCAACAAGGTCGTGTTCACGCTCGCGATCATCGCCCTGTACCAGATCGGTGCCAACGTCCCCGTGCCCGGGGTGAACTGGGCGCGCCTGCAGGGACTCGAGAGCCAGGCCTCGGCGTCGGGCGTCCTCGGCTTCCTGAACCTCTTCAGCGGAGGCGCCCTGGTGCGCCTGGCCGTCTTCGGCCTGGGCGTCATGCCCTACATCACCAGCTCCATCATCATCCAGCTGCTCTCGACGGTCATCCCCAAGCTCGAGGAATGGCGCGACCAGGGCGCGGTCGGCCAGAAGAAGATCACCCAGACCACCCGCTACCTCACCGTGGCGCTGGCCGTGATGCAGTCGTCGGGCCTCGTCTACGCCTTCCACGGCCACGACTCGGCCCTGCTCGGGACGAGTGTCGACCTGATCCCCACCTTCAACTGGCCCCTCGCCCTCTTCATGGTGCTGATACTCACGGCCGGCACCGCCTTCGTCATGTGGCTGGCCGAGCTCATCACCCAGCGCGGCATCGGCCAGGGCATGTCGATCCTGATCTTCGCCAACGTGGTGGCCGCCATCCCCACCGGGTTCAAGGCCATCTACGAGGAGGGGGGCAAGACCAAGTTCGGGATCATCATCATCGTCTCGTTGGTGTTGCTGGTGTTCATCGTCTTCATGGACCAGGGCCAACGCCGCATCCCGGTGACGTTCGCTCGGCGGGTGGTGGGCCGGCGGATGTACGGCGGGAGCTCCACCTACATCCCGCTGAAGGTGAACCAGTCCGGCGTGATCCCCATCATCTTCGCCAGCTCCGTGCTCTACATCCCCGTGTTGCTCTCCAACGTCATCCCGTGGAACTGGTTCCAGAACTTCGTGCGCAACAGCCTCACGCCGACGAGCTTCTTCTACATCGCGGCGTACTTCCTGCTCATCGTGATGTTCACGTTCTTCTACGTGTACGTCGCCTTCGACCCGCACCAGCAGGCCGACCTGATCCGCAAGCAGGGTGGCTTCGTGCCCGGAATCCGGCCCGGGCCGCCCACCGAGCGCTACTTCGCGCACATCCTCAGCCGCATCACCGTCGTCGGCGCCTTCTTCCTGGGCTCGGTGGCCGTCGTTCCCTCGCTCCTCATGGCGCTCTGGCACCTGAACCGCTTCCCCTTCTACGGGACGACCCTCCTGATCTCGGTGGGTGTCGCACTCGAGACCATGCGCCAGATCGACAGCCAGTTGATGATGCGCAACTACGAGGGCTTCCTCAAGTAGGCGGCTGTGATCCCCGGGGTCAGGCTCGTGGTCCTCGGCAAGCAGGGGGCCGGCAAGGGGACGCAATGCGTCCGCCTGTCGCACCACTACGTCGTGCCGCACGTCTCCACGGGGGACATGCTGCGCAGCGAGGTGAAGTCGCGCTCGGGGATCGGCCAACGGGCCGCGTCGCTCATGGAGAAGGGCGAGCTCATCCCCGACGACCTGGTCATGGAGATGGTCGGCGGCCGGCTGTCCGAGCGCGACACCAGCGGGCGCGGCTTCGTGCTCGACGGCTGCCCGCGCACGACCGGGCAGGCCGAGTCGCTCGAGAAGATCGTCCAGCCCTTCGGCCTCGACCTGGTGATCAACCTGCAGGCCCCCACCCCACTGGTCATGAAGCGACTGGCCTCTCGCCGTGTCTGCGTCGACTGCGGCGCCAACTACTCGACGGCGGCCCCGCCTCTGGTGAACTGGACCTGTGACGTGTGCGGCGGCGAGGTCGTCCAGCGCGAGGACGACACCGAGGAGGCCATCGAGCGCCGGCTCAACCTCTACGAGGAGGAGACGGCCCCCCTGCTCAGTTGGTACCAGGAGCGCAGCCTCCTGGCCGAGATCAACGGCACCGGCTCGCCGGACGCAGTGACCCGCCGGGTGGTGGCCGCAATCGACTCCCTGCGCCAGAAGCAGAGGACGGAGGGCGCCCTATGAGGCGCAACGACGCCGAACTGGCCAAGATGCGTCGCGCCGGCAAGGTCGTGGCCGAGATGCACGAGGCGACCCGGGCCGTCGCCAAGCCCGGCGTCACCACGCTGGACCTCGACAAGGCGGCCCGCGACGTGCTGGAGCGCAGGGGCGCCACGTCGAACTTCCTGGGTTACCACGGCTTCCCGGCCGTGATCTGCACGTCGCCCAACTCCATGATCGTGCACGGGATCCCCGGTGGCTACGTGCTCGAGGACGGGGACATCCTCTCCATCGACTGCGGGGCCATCATCGAGGGCTACCACGGCGACGCCGCCTTCACCATGGGCATCGGGACGATCTCCAAGGAGGCCCAGCGCCTCCTCGAGGTGAC
Organism: uncultured Acidimicrobiaceae bacterium; assembly: GCA_963730395.1. Taxonomy (GTDB): domain Bacteria; phylum Actinomycetota; class Acidimicrobiia; order Acidimicrobiales; family RAAP-2; genus Bog-473. The sequence goes on from CAVSSK010000010.1 coordinate 171,872, forward strand.
CGAGCGCAGCCTGTGGGCCGGGATCGAGCAGCTGGTGAGGGGCAATGCCCTCAACGAGGTGGGCCGGGCGGTCCAGCAGGTGGCCGAGGCGGCCGGCTTCAGCGTCGTCCGGGAGTACGTGGGCCACGCCATCGGGACGGCGATGCACGAGCAGCCGCAGGTGCCGAACTACTGGCCCGGCACCCGGGGCCCCACCATCAAGACGGGCAACGTCTTCGCCATCGAGCCCATGGTCAACGTCGGCTCGCCCGAGACCGTGCTCCTCGACGACGGCTGGAGCGTGGTGACCGCCGACGGCAGCCTGTCGGCCCATTTCGAGCACACGATCGCGGTCACTGCCGACGGCCCCGAGGTGTTCACCGTCGCCTGAGCCCCCGGCGGCGTGGCGGCGAGGCGGGCCGGTGTCGCACCTACGAGTGCCTCGGATCAGCCGCTGCAGGGTGATGTCCACGGCGTCGATCTGGCTGCCCCGCCCGGCCAGCGCCGGCGGTCGGGTCCCGGCTCCCGGGTTTAGGGGTTTCAGGGTCCAGAGCCTATCTGCCTACTGCCTAGGATCGTCCACGCCTTGGCGTGAGCGGGCAAACCCGGTCCACCGGGACATCCCGGAGCACGGGATGGGGACCAGGGGCGAGCTCCCGCCTCGGGACGACACGGCCGGCCCGGGCGGGCCCGGAGGGAGGCCGGCCCTGCCCGGCACCCCGCCCGCCTACACTGAAGGGCCCGAGTCCGGGGGGTCACCTGGATCATCCCGGAGCACGAGGATCCGCACCCGGGTGGAATTCCCAGCCAGATGCGGTAAACTCTCAAGCTGGCTCTGGGACGGCTCCCCCTGTGGGACTCCCGCCTGGCGGCCACACCCGATTCTGCCCCGTTCCGGTCTCGCGCCAGCGGTGCCCTCGGGGCAGCACAAGAACGCAATCAGGAGAGAGTCACCTGCCCAAGCCCAAGGAAGATGCCATCGTGCTCGAAGGCACGGTGGTCGAGCCGCTGCCCAATGCCATGTTCCGCGTCGAGTTGGAGAACGGACACAAGGTGCTGGCGCACAGCTCGGGAAAGATGCGAATGCACCGCATCCGCATCCTGCCGGGGGACAAGGTCCAGGTGGAGATCACTCCGTACGACCTCAACCGGGGTCGGATCACCTATCGGTACAAGTAGGACGGGGAGTCAAGTGAAGGTTCGGCCGAGCGTGAAGCCGATCTGTGAGAAGTGCAAGGTCATCCGGCGGCGCGGCGTCGTCCGGGTGATCTGCGACAACCCGCGTCACAAGCAGCGGCAGGGCTAGGGAGAGGAACCGGCACATGGCCCGAATTTCCGGGGTGGACATCCCGCGCGAGAAGCGGCTCGAGATCTCGTTGACCTACATCTACGGCATCGGCACGACGCTGTCGTCGCAGATCTGCGAGGCCGTCGACGTGAACCCCTCCACGCGCGTTCGCGACCTCACCGACGAGGAGGTCGCCAAGCTGCGCACTTACATCGACGCCAACTTCCGCGTCGAGGGTGACCTGCGCCGTGACGTCTCCCAGGACATCAAGCGCAAGATGGAGATCAACTGCTACCAGGGCGTCCGGCACCGCAAGGGCCTGCCCGTCCACGGGCAGCGCACCCATACGAACGCCCGCACCCGCAAGGGCCCCAAGAAGACGGTGGCCGGGAAGAAGAAGGTGAAGAAGTAGTGGCCAAGCCCACGAAGCCCGGCGCCCGGCGCCCGCGCCGCAAGGAGCGCAAGAACGTCGCCTACGGCGTCGCCCACATCAAGAGCTCGTTCAACAACACCATCGTCTCCATCGCCGACCCCGAGGGCAACGTGCTCGCCTGGGCCTCAGCCGGCAACGTCGGCTTCAAGGGCTCGCGCAAGTCGACGCCCTTCGCCGCCCAGCTGGCCGCGGAGGCGTGCGCCAAGCGCGCCATGGAGCACGGCGTCCGCAAGGTCGACGTGCTCGTCCGCGGGCCCGGCTCCGGCCGGGAGACCGCCATCCGCTCGCTCGCCGCGGTCGGGATCGAGGTGGTCGGCATCAAGGACGTGACCCCGATCCCGCACAACGGCTGCCGCCCCAAGAAGCGGCGCCGGGTCTAGGCCGAAGAGGAAGAGGAACCCCACCCCATGGCTCGATACACCGGTCCCGTCTGCCGCCTCTGTCGGCGCGAGCGGACCAAGCTGTTCTTGAAGGGCGAGCGCTGCTACTCGCTCAAATGCCCGGTCTCCGAGGCGGTCACCGACCGCCACAGCCGCGCCTACCCGCCCGGCGAGCACGGCCGCGACCGCATGCGGCAGGGCTCGGAGTACCTGGCCCAGCTGCGTGAGAAGCAGAAGGCGCGCCGCATCTACGGGATCCTCGAGAAGCAATTCCGGAACATGTACGAAGAGGCCAACCGCCAGCCCGGCATCACCGGTGAGAACCTGCTCCGCAACCTCGAGCTCCGCCTCGACAACGTGGTCTTCCGGGCCGGCTGGGGTGCCAGCCGCCGCCAGGCCCGCCAGTTCGTGCGCCACGGCCACGTCCAGGTCAACGGCAAGCGCGTCACCATCCCGAGCTACCGGGTCCGCACCGGCGACAAGGTGGTCCTCCGCGAGGCCACCCGGGGGAACTTCCTCGTCCGCCGGAACATGGACACCTTGGAGCGCCAGACCCCGGCCTGGCTCGAGACCGGTGACGCCGGCTTCTCGGTGGCCATCCTCAACCCGCCGCTGCGAGAGCACATCGACGAGCCCCTCCAGGAGCAGTTGATCGTCGAGCTCTACTCGAAGTAGTCCCCGCCCCCAGCAACAGGAGTCCCACCATGTTGATCTTCCAAAGGCCGACCGTCGAAGTCCTCGACGAGGAGCAGAACAACCGCCAGCGCTTCGCCGTCGGCCCGCTCGACCCGGGCTTCGGCACCACGCTCGGCAACTCGCTGCGCCGCACGCTGCTCTCGTCCATCCCCGGCGGGGCGGTGACCCAGCTGCGCTTCGACGAGGCACTGCACGAGTTCACGACCCTCCCCGGGGTCAAGGAGGACGTCACCGACATCATCCTCAACCTCAAGGACCTGCTGGTCCGGGTCAACTCGGACGAGCCGGTGACCCTTCGCCTCGACGTCCGCGGCCCCGCCGACGCCACTGCGGCGGACCTCCAGCTGACGCCCGACGTCGAGGTGCTCAACCCCGACCTGCACATCGCCTCCATCAACGCCAAGGGACGACTGGCCGTCGACGTGACGGTGGAGCGAGGGCGGGGCTACGCCTCGGCCGACAAGAACAAGCGCTCAACGACCATCGGGGTCATTCCGATCGACTCCATCTTCTCGCCCGTGCACCGGGTCACCTTCGACATCGAGCCCGTGCGGGTGGAGCAGTCGACCAACTACGACCGCCTGGTGCTCGACATCGAGACCGACGGGACCATCTCGCCGCGTGAGGCCCTCGCCTCGGCCGGCGCCACACTGCGCAACCTGGTCTCGCTCGTGGCCGACCTCGAGGAGGCACCACAGGGCCTCGAGCCGGGCGACGTCGGTGTGTCGACCGGCGGCTCGCCCGACCTGGACCTGCGCATCGAGGAGCTCGACCTGTCCGAACGGCCCCGCAACTGCCTCAAGCGGGCCCAGATCAACACCATCGGCGAGCTGGTCGAGCGCACCATGGAGGACCTCCTCGCCATCACCAACTTCGGCCAGAAGTCGGCCGACGAGGTCGTCCAGCGCCTGGACGAGCGCGGCCTGTCGCTGCGCACCCGGGACTGAGCGGCCATGCAGGCAACCCCACGGCGCGGGCGCCGGATGGGCGGCTCCGCCGCGCACCAGAAGGCCATGTTGGGCAACCTGGTCGCGTCGCTGATCGCGGCCGAGTCCATCGTGACCACCGAGGCCAAGGCGAAGGCACTGCGCCCGGTGGCGGAGAAGTGCGTGACCGCGGCGCGCAAGGGCGGCGTGGCCCAGCACCGCCACGTGGTCGCCCTCATCCGGGACAAGGACATGACGCACAAGCTCTTCGAGGAGATCGGTCCCCGCTACGCGGAACGGCCCGGTGGCTACACGCGCATCCTCAAGCTGGGCCCGCGTCCGGGTGACAACGCGCCCATGGCGCGGATCGAGTTCGTCTAGGGGTGGAGGAACCCGCCGGCGCTGCCCCGCAGCGCTGGAGGCTCCTGATCGCCTACGACGGTGCGGCCTTCCGGGGCTTCGCCGTCCAGCCCGAGGTGCCGACCGTCGCCGGCGTGCTGCGCCTGGCGCTCGAGCGCACCGCCCGGCTGCGCCAGCCGCCGGCGATCGTCTGTGCCGGGCGCACCGACGCCGGCGTGCACGCCCGTGGGCAGGTGATCCACGTCGACCTCCCGGCCATCCCCTACGACGGGCCTGGCCTGGCCCGGGCCATCAACCGCCAACTCGCTCCCGAGGTGGTGGTGCGCCGTGCCGAGCCGGTCGCCCCCGACTTCGACGCCCGCCGCTCCGCCACCGGCCGCGCCTACCGCTACCTGGTCTGGAACGCCCCCGAGCCCGACCCGCTCCTGGCCCGGCTGGCCTGGCACGTGAGCGACCCCTTGGACCTCGGCTCCATGCGCACCGCCTCCGACGTGCTCCTCGGCAGCCACGACTTCCGGTCGTTCTGCCGCCGCCCCCCCGGGACCGACGGCTCGTTGCCGATCGTCCGTCGGGTGACGAGGGCCCGCTGGAGCGTCGACGAGGGGCCCGAGGCCATCGACGCCGACCGCGGCAGCGGGGAGGGTCGGTTGCTGCGCTTCGACGTCGCCGCCGGCTCCTTCTGCCACCAGATGGTCCGGTCCCTGGTAGCCAGCCTGGTCGAGGTGGGCCGGGGCCGGGAGAACGCAGCGGGCCTGATGGAGCGCCTGCGGGCCGCCTCCCGGCACCGGATGGCGGACCCGGCGCCGGCCCACGGCCTGTGCCTCATCTCGGTGGCCTACGACGCCGAGGAGGCCGGTGCCCGAGGGGGTCCGGCCGCCGGGACGGGCCCGGCCTGAGGGCGCGGCTTGCCCCCCCTGCCCAGGGGCCCTATCCTGGTACTTCGGCTCTCGGGACCCCCGGGAGCCCTGAGCCCGCTCCTCGGGGCAGCTCTTCGGAGTGACGGCTCGCCCACCACGCGGATGCGAAAGATCGGTCTTGTGCGCACATTTTCACCGAAGGTCACCGAGATCCAGCGAGCCTGGTACGTCGTCGACGCCGACGGCCTGGTGCTCGGACGCCTGGCCTCGTCGGTGGCCGCCGTCCTGCGCGGCAAGCACCGTCCCTACTTCGCCCCCCACGTCGACACCGGCGACCACGTGATCGTCGTGAACGCCGACAAGGTGGTCCTCACCTCGGGCAAGGCCGACGCCAAGATGGCCTACCGCCACAGCGGCTACCCGGGCGGCCTGCGCGCCACCAGCTACTCCGAGCTGCTCGAGGACAAGCCTGCCGAGCTCATCCGTCGCTCCGTGCGGGGCATGCTGCCCAAGAACACGCTGGGTCGCCAGATGCTGAGCAAGCTGCAGGTCTACGCCGGGCCCGACCATCCCCATGCCGCCCAGAAGCCCGAGCCGCTCGAACTGCCCGGCGCCCGCCGGGCCGGCTGACCAGGCGCTCCAGGAAGGACACCACCCACGCAATGCCCGCACCAATGACCCAGACCACCGGCCGCCGCAAGCAGGCGGTGGCGCGCGTCCGCTTCCGCCCCGGCCAGGGCGCCATCACGATCAACAAGCAGCCCTTCGAGAAGTACTTCACGTCGGCGACCCATCGGATGCTGGTGACCGAGCCGCTGCGCATCACCAACACGGCGGAGTCCTACGACATCGACGCGACCATCGACGGCGGCGGGATCTCGGGCCAGGCCGGCGCCATGCGCCTCGGCATCGCCCGCAGCCTGTGCGAGGTCGACCCCGAGCTGCGCGGCGCGCTCAAGCGGTCGGGCCTTCTCACCCGCGACGCTCGTGAGAAGGAGTCGAAGAAGTACGGCCTGAAGAAGGCCCGCAAGGCGCCGCAGTACTCCAAGCGGTAGCAGTCGGTACGCGAGTGGCGCCGGCCCGCTTCGGCACCGATGGCGTGCGCGGGGTCGCGAACGAGGAGCTGACCGCCGAGCTGGCGCTGGCCCTCGGGCGCGCCACCGCCCGCATCCTGCCCGCACCGACCTTCGTCGTCGGCCGCGACACCCGTCGCTCGGGGCCGCTCCTCCAGGCCGCCTTCTCGGCCGGCCTGGCCACCGAGGGCTCCGACGTCGTCGACCTGGGCGTGCTGCCGACGCCCGGCGTGGCCACCGTGGCCGAGCACCGCAAGGCGCCCGGCGCCATGATCTCGGCGTCGCACAACCCCTTCAGCGACAACGGCATCAAGCTGTTCAGCCTGCTGGGGACGAAGCTGCCCACTGCCGTCGAGGGTGAGATCGAGCGCGAGCTCGGTGCCATCGGGGCCAACCCCGACGGCCCGCGGCGCCGGCCCACCGGCTACGGGGTGGGGCGGATCATCACGGACCCCGGCGCAATCGAGCTCTACGCGCAGCACCTGGTCGCCACCACCGAGGGTCGCCGTCTCGACGGCCTGCGCATCGTCATCGACTGCGCCAACGGCGCCGCCAGCGAGATCGCCCCGTGGGTGCTGGCCGACCTCGGGGCGCGGGTCACCGCGCTGCACGACAGGCCCGACGGGGCGAACATCAACGAGCGGTGCGGGTCGACGGACCCGACGCAGCTGTCCCTGGCGGTGGTGGAGCACCAGGCGGATCTCGGACTGGCGTTCGACGGCGACGCCGACCGCGTCATCGCGGTCGACCACACCGGCACCATCGTCGACGGCGACGTGCTCCTGGCCCTCTTCGCTCTCGACCTGGCGGAACGGGGGCGCCTGGCCGGCAACACGGTCGCCGTCACGGTCATGACCAACCTCGGCTTCCGCCTGGCGATGGAGGGCCGCGGCATCGGGGTGCGTGAGACGGACGTCGGGGATCGCCACGTGCTGGCCGCTCTCGACGCCGACGGGCTCAGTCTCGGCGGCGAGCAGTCGGGCCACATCATCTTCCGCTCGCTGTCGACGACCGGTGACGGCATCCTGACCGGCATCGCGCTGGCCGACCTCATGCTGCGCGGTGGCCGCTCGCTGGCCGACCTCTCCGGAGGGCTGGTCGAGCGGGTGCCCCAGCGCCTCGTCAACGTGCCCATCCCTCAGCCCGAGCGGCTGGCCGACTGCGCAGAGGTGTGGGAGGCCGTGGTGCTGGCCGAGGCCGAGCTCGGACACGAAGGTCGGGTGCTCCTGCGCCCCAGCGGGACCGAGCCGCTGGTGCGCGTGATGGTCGAGGCGCGTGTCGAGGCCCAGGCCAACGCGGTGGCGGCCCAGCTGGCCGGCGTGGTCGAGGCGGCCCTGGGGCAAATCGAGCCGCAAGCCCCCAGGTAGCCTGGTCCACCATGTGCGGCATCATCGGCGTCACCGGCGAGGCCGACGCCGTTCCCCTGATCCTCGGTGCCCTGCACCAGCTCGAGTACCGGGGCTACGACTCGGCGGGGATCGCCATGGTCGCCGACGGCTCCATCTGGCGGGCCAGGGCCGCCGGCGGGACGAACTCGGTGTCCAAGCTGGACGAGATGACCCGCCAGGCGCCGACCGGCCACGCCGCCGCGATCGGGCACACCCGCTGGGCCACCCACGGGAGCCCCACCCCCGAAAACGCCCATCCGCACACCGACTGCACCGGGCGCATCGCCATCATCCACAACGGGATCATCGAGAACCATGCCGAGCTGCGGGCGGAGCTGGAGGAGGCCGGGCACACCCTGACGTCGGCCACCGACACCGAGGTGATGGCCCACCTGATTGAGCAGGGGATGGCCGACGGCGCGTCCCTGACGGAGGCCACCCGCTCGATGCTGCGCCGGGTGCGGGGCGCCTTCTCCATCGCCGTCGTGGCCGCCGACGAGCCCGACACCATCGTGGCGGCCCGCCGCTCCACGCCCCTCGTGCTCGGGCTGCACGACGGCATGGCGTTGCTGGCGTCGGACATCCCCGCCCTCATCGGCCACACCCGACACGTGTTCGCGCTGGCCGACGACGAGCTGGCCGTGCTGACGCCCGGCGAGCTGGCGGTCACCACGCTCGACGGGGTCCCTGTCGAGCCGGAGCAGCTGACCATCACCTGGGACGTCGAGGCGGCGCAGAAGGGCGGCTACGAGGACTTCATGTCCAAGGAGATGCACGAGCAGCCCCAAGCCGTGGCCGACACGCTGCTGGACCGGCGCGGGCCCGGCGGCGAGCTGATCCTGGACGAGATGCGCCTGGGCGCCGAGCACCTCCGCGGCATCGACAAGGTGTTCATCGTCGCCTGCGGCTCGAGCTACCACGCCGCGCTGATGGCCAAGTACGCCATTGAGCACTGGGTGAAGGTGCCGACCGAGGTCGACATCGCCAGCGAGTTCCGCTACCGGGACCCGGTGCTGAGCGAGCGGACGCTGTGCGTGGGCGTCTCCCAGTCGGGCGAGACGCTCGACACCTCAGAGGCCATGCGTGAGGCGGCGCGCCTCGGGGCCAAGGTGCTGGTCGTCTCGAACGTCGTGGACTCCTCCATGGCCCGGGCCGCCGACGGCGTGCTCTACACCCGGGCCGGACCCGAGATCGGGGTGGCCTCGACGAAGTGCCACCTGGCCCAGATCGTGGCACTCGAGGTCCTGGGCCTGTACCTGGCCCAGATCCTCGGGACCCAGCCGGCCTCCGAGATCAACGAGATCCTCAACGCCATGGAGGTGCTGCCCGGCCTGGTGACCGAGGCTCTGGCGCGGGCGGGCGACGTCGACGACGTGGCGGCCAAGCTGACCGATGCCCGCGACTTCTTCTTCCTCGGTCGTCACGTCGGCTATCCGGTGGCGCTGGAGGGCGCCCTCAAGCTCAAGGAGCTGGCCTACCTGCGCGCCGAGGGCTATCCGGCCGGCGAGCTCAAGCACGGCCCCATCGCGCTGATCGAGCCCGGCACCGTCGTCGTCGGCATCGCCACCCGCAACCCGTTGTGGGAGAAGATGCTCTCCAACATCGCCGAGGTGCACAGCCGTGGCGCCACGGTCGTGCTGGTGGCCGACGACGGCGACGAGCGGTCGGCGGCCGTGGCCGACCACGTGCTCTGGGTCCCCCCGACGCACCCCCTCATCTCCCCGGTGGTCGGCGTGGTCCCCTTGCAGCAGCTGGCCTACCGGTTGGCCCGGCTGCACGGCCACGATCCCGACCGCCCGCGCAACCTGGCCAAGACGGTGACCGTCGAATGAGCCCGATCGTCGGCGTCGGCGTCGACGCGGTCGACGTGGCGCGCTTCCGCCGGCTGCTCGACCGCCGTCCGCGCTTCGCGGCGCGCTGCTTCACCGAGACCGAGCAGTCCGACGCCACCGGCTCGGCCGACGCGGCCCAGAGCCTGGCGGCGCGCTTCGCAGCCAAGGAGGCGGTCATGAAGGCGCTGGGCACCGGCATCGGCGCCTTCGCGCTGACCGACGTCGAGGTGTGCCGGACCACCGGCGCGGGGGCCACCCGGAACGCGCCCTTCCTCGTGCTGCGCGGAACGGCCGCCGATCTGGCCGGCGCCCAGGGCGCCGGCCACTTCCACCTCTCGCTGACCCACACCGACGGCGTGGCCATCGCGTTCGTCGTCGCCGAGCAGGCGCAGGCTGCCTCGTGCGCCCCGTCCTGACCCGCGACGAGATGCGGGCCGCCGATGCCGCGGCCCTGGCCACCGTCTCGCACGAGACCCTGGTGACCCGTGCCGGCACGGCGGTCGGCCATGCCGCGTTGCGCATGCTCGGCGGGGCCTACGGCCGCCACGTCGTCGTCGTGGCGGGCAAGGGGAGCAACGGCGCCGACGGGCGGGTGGCCGCGTCCGTGCTGAGCGGCAGGGGGGCCCGGGTCCGCGTGCTCGAGGCCGCCGACGTGCCGGGTGGCGCCCTGCTCCCGCGCTGCGATCTCGTCGTGGACGGTGCCTACGGCACCGGGTTCCGGGGCACCTACGACGCGCCGCAGGTGCCGGCCGGTGCCGCGGTGCTGGCCATCGACATCCCCTCCGGCGTCGACACCGACACCGGGGAGGCGGCCGCCGCCGCAGTGCGGGCCGACCGCACGGTGACCTTCGCCGCTCTCAAGCCGGGGCTGCTCCAGGGCGAAGGGCCGAGGCTCAGCGGCGTCGTGGAGGTGGCCGACATCGGGATCGGCGTCCCGACGCCCCGGGCGCTCCTGATGGAGGACGTCGACGTGGCGGCGCTGCTGCCGCCCCGGCCGCGCGGCGTGAACAAATGGACGAACGCCGTCGGTGTGGCCGCCGGCTCGGCCGGCATGGAGGGGTCCGCCATCCTGTGCACGCGGGGGGCCATGGCCGCCGGCGCCGGCATGATCCGCCTGGGCTCGCCCGGCGACCCGTCCGCGCCCTGGCCCACCGAGGCCGTGCGCATGCACCTGCCGGCGCAGGGGTGGGCCGGCGCCTTCCTGGAGGCGACGGCCAAGTGCAAGGCGATCGTGATCGGCCCCGGGCTCGGCACCGGCGCCGCCGTGGCCGAGGAGATCCGGGCGGTGCTGACCGCGGTGCGCGTGCCGCTGGTCATCGACGCCGACGCGCTGACCGCGCTGGGCGACGCGGCGGCGGCGCGCACCGTGCTCGACAAGCGGGACGCGCCGAGCATCCTCACGCCCCACGACGGCGAGTACGCGCGCATCGCCGGGTCCGCCCCCGGGGAGGACCGCCTGGACGCGGCGCGCCGGCTGGCCGCCTCGACGGGTGCCGTCGTCCTCCTGAAGGGCCCGCTCACCGCAGTGGCCGGCCCGGGAGACGCCTCGTCGGTGCCCGACGTGCTCCTCTCGACGGCGGGGGGCCCGGCGCTCGCCACCGCCGGCAGCGGCGACGTGCTGTCGGGCATCATCGGCGCCTTCTCGCGCGCGGCCTCGGCGCCCTCGAGGCGGCGGCGCTGGGGGCCCACGTGCACGGCCGGGCGGCCGCGCTCGGCCCCTCCCAGGGCCTGGTCGCAGGCGACCTGCCGGGGCTCCTGGCGCGCCTGCTGACCGCGCTGGCGGAGCCCGCGGGGACGATCAACGATGACGGGCACGGTCACGCCGGTGGCTGACGGCGGCCCGGCCCCGGTGCGGTTGGTGCCGTCGGGCCCGGCCGGCGACGACGACGCGGTGACCATGGCCCAGGGGCGGTCGCGCCCGGCGTGGGCCGAGATCGACCTGGCCGCCGTGGCGCACAACGCGGCGGTGCTGGCGCGGCTGGCGTCGCCGTCCGAGCTGTGCGCGGTGGTCAAGGCGCACGGCTACGGGCACGGCGGGCCGGCGGTGGCCCGGGCGGCACTGGCCGGGGGGGCGCGGCGGCTCGCGGTCGCACTCGTCGACGAGGGCGTCGAGCTGCGCCAGCACGGCGTGGCCGCGCCGGTGCTGCTGCTGAGCGAGTGCGGTCCCGACGCGGTCGAGACCGCGTTGGCCTACGGGCTCACGCCGACGCTGTACTCCGCCGAGGGCATCGCCGCCTTCGGCGCGGCAGCGAGAGCGGGCGGCCGCCGCACCGCGGTCCACGTGAAGGTCGACACGGGGATGCACCGGGTGGGCGCCGCGCCCGAGGACCTGCCGGCGATGGTGGCGGCCGTCGGGCGCGAGCCGAAGCTGGAGCTCGAGGGCGTGTGGACCCACTTGCCGGTGGCCGACGGCGAGGCCGAGGAGGACCGCGCCTACACCGAGGGGCAGCTCGGCGTGTTCGACCGCCTCGTCGCCGCCCTGGCCGCCGACGGCATCCACCCGCCGCTCCTGCACGCCGCCAACACGGCGGGGACCGTCGCCTTCCCCCAGGCGCGCCATCAGATGGTGCGCTGCGGCCTGGGCCTCTACGGGTACCTGCCCGGGAGCGGGGTACGGTCCGCCTTCGACGCGCAGGCCGACGGTGCGCAGCTGCGCCCGGCCATGTCGCTCAAGGCGCAGGTGGTCGCCGTGCGGCGGCTCGACGCCGGCGAGCGCCCCTCCTACGGGCGGCTGCGCCCGCTGCCGGCGCGCTCGCTCGTGGCCACGGTGCCGATCGGCTACGCCGACGGCGTGCCGCGCGCACTGTTCGGCGCCGGCTACGAGGTCCTCATCGGCGGGGTGCGGCGGCCCCTGGCGGGCATGGTGACGATGGACCAGATCGTCGTCGACTGCGGCGACGACGACTCGGTGCGGCCCGGCGACGAGGTGGTGCTGCTCGGCCGGCAGGGGGACGAGGCCGTGACGGCGGACGACTGGGCGGCCCTGCTGGGGACGATCAGCTACGAGGTGGTGTGCGGTGTGGGCCCGCGCATGCCCCGCCTCCTGGTCAACCCGCCCGACGTGCCGAGTGCCTGACACCGACGTCCTGGAGCGGCTTCGGCTCACCGCGTCGACCTGCACGCGCTGCCCGCTCGCCGAGGGGCGCACCCAGGTCGTCTTCGGCGTCGGCAACCCCGCAGCCGACCTGCTCTTCGTGGGAGAGGGCCCGGGGCGCGAGGAGGACCTGGCGGGCGAGCCGTTCGTCGGCCGCTCGGGGAAGCTCCTCGACCGCCTCATGTGGGACGAGGTCGGCCTCACACGGGCCGAGTGCTACATCGCCAACGTGGTCAAGTGCCGGCCGCCCAACAACCGCGACCCGGCCCCCGACGAGATCGAGGCCTGCCGTCCCTACCTCACCGAGCAGGTCGCCCTCATCGACCCCACCGTGATCGTGACCCTGGGGAACTTCGCCACCAAGCTGCTCCTCGAGAGCACGCGCGGCATCCGCCAGCTGCGGGGCCAGGTCTTCGAGCGCGGGCGGGCCAGCCTCGTCCCGACGTACCATCCGGCCTACGTGCTGCGGGCCGGCGGGGAGGCCATGGCCGAGATGCGGGCCGACCTCGTCCGGGCCAAGCGCCTCATGGCGGCGGGACGGGCGTGAGCTGGCCCTTCGAGCGTGCGACCGACTCGCCGGCGGCCACCAAGGAGCTGGCGGGACGGCTGGCGCGGCTGTGCCGCCCGGGCGACGTCGTGCTGCTCGTCGGCGAGCTCGGCGCCGGCAAGACGGTGTTCGCCCAGGGCTTCGCCGCCGCGCTCGGGGTGGAAGGCCCGGTGACGAGCCCGACGTTCGCCCTCCTGCGGCACTACCGCTGCGGGGCGGGCTGCGCAGTGGGGAGCCTGATCCACGCCGACGTGTACCGCACGGGCTCCCTGGCCGAGGTCGCCGAGCTCGCCCTGGCCGAGCTCGTCGAGGAGGACGCGGTGGCCCTCGTCGAGTGGGGTGAACTGGCCGCGCCCGCGCTCGGCGACAGCGCGCTCGGTGGTGACGATCGGTGCCCCGGACCCGGCGGGCGCCGTGGAACGGCGAGTCCTCACGATGGAGGGTCGGGGACACTGGGCGCCCCGGGCGGACGAGGTGGCGGCGGCGCTGGAGCCGGCGCAGCGGGGTGCGTCGTGAGCCCCGCCGACGCGGCGGCCCCGTTCCCGGTGGCGGCCATCGAGACGGCGACGGAGACGGTCGCCGTCGCCGTGCAGACCCCGGCGGGCGTCCTGGCCGAGTTCGCGCTGACGGGGCGTCGCCGCCACGTCGAGACGCTGACCCCCGCTCTGGACCACCTGCTGGCCCAGGTGGGCCTGGTGCCGGCGGACCTCGGCGCCGTGGCGGTCGACATCGGGCCGGGGCTCTTCACCGGCCTGCGGGTCGGGGTGGCGACGGCCAAGGCGCTGGCGCAGTCGCTGGGCATCGGTGTGGTTGCGGCCAGCAGCCTGGACATCCTGACGGAGGGGGCGGCGCGCGCCGGGCACCGGGGACTCGTGCTGGCCTGCGTCGACGCCCGGCGGGCCGAGGTGTTCGCGTGCGTGCGCCAGCTCGATGCCGAGGGGGTCGTCGCGGGCGAGCCGATCGCGCCGGGCCTCTTCGCGCCCGCCGACCTGGTGGTCGCGCTGGACGAGCTGCGCGGCGCGCCGGTGCGTGCGGTCGGCGACGGCGCCCTCCGCTACCGCAACGTCTTCGAGGCGCTGCCCGGGGTGGACACCGGGGCACCGGCCCTCTCGTTCCCACCGCCGCGGGCGCTGCTCGGCCTGGCCCTGGCGCGCCTCGAGGCGGGGGAAGCGCCAGTCGGGCCGGGTTCCGTCGTTCCCCTCTACATGCGTGAGGCGGACGCCACGAGCAACTTCGCACGCGCCGAGCGGGCCTGAGCAGGTGCTGCCATGACGTTGCGCATCGAGAAGCTCAGGCGGCGCGACCTGCGCCAGCTGCTGCGCATCGAGGGCGTCGTCTTCCCTGAGCCGTGGTCGCCGGAGGTGTTCAACTCGGAGCTGGCGCTGCGCAAGGGCCGGCTGTACCGGGCGACCTGGGACGGCGAGAAGATGGCGGGCTACATCGGCTTCATGATCGTCGACGACGAGGCGCACATGACGACCATCGCGACGGCTCCCGCCTACCAGCGCACCGGCGTTGCCACGACCATGATCGTCGACGGACTCCGCACGTTGCGCTCCGGCGGGGTCAAGCACGTCTCGCTCGAGGTGGCCGCCAACAACGAGCCGGCGCAGGCCCTGTACCGTCGCTTCGGGTTCGCTCCCGTCGGCGTGCGCAAGAACTACTACCCCGTGACCGGACAGGACGCACTGGTCATGTGGGTCTACGACATCGACGGCGACGAGTACGGGCGGCGCCTCGAGGACCTGGCCGCGGCCGGCGTGCCGGTCGAGGAGGGCCGTCGGCGCTAGCGCGGGTCTGCCTCACCGAGGTCCGCACGGCCGAGCGGCCCAGCGGGCACGGTCGCCGCCGCGACAGGATGGGGCATGGCAGATCTCGAGTACGTCGAGCGGCTGGCGGCGGCCGACCATCACCTCGCCGTCTTCGCCGTCGCTCGGCCGGACGGGACCGTCCACGCCTCGGTCGTGAGCGCCGGCGTCATCGACGACCCGGTCGACGGGTCCCCCGGCGTCGCCGCCGTCGTGGGCGGGGACGCCCGCAAGCTCGACCTGCTGCGCGCACCTCGGGCCGGGCGACGCTCGTGTTCAAGGATGGCTGGGAGTGGGCCGCCGTCTCGGGCCCGGTCCGACTGGTCGGTCCCGACGACGGGCAGACGCCGGGGCTCGACGTGCCCGGGACCATCCGGTCCGTCTTCGTCGCGGCGGGCGGGAGCCACGAGGACTGGGACGAGTTCGACCGCGTCATGGCGGCCGAGCGCCGCTGCGCCGTCTTCGTGCGGGCCGACGCCATCTCCTCCAACGCCGGCCGCGGCTGACGCAGCGGCGGCCTTCCACCCGTAGGGTGGACCCGGCCCGGACCCGCCCGTCCGGCCGGCCGACACCACGAGGAGGAGCCACCCGCCCATGGAATACATCGCTCTCGGAACCCAGGGCCTCACGGTCTCGCGCCAGGGGCTCGGCTGCATGGGGATGTCGGACTTCTACGGGCCGGGCGACGACGACGAGTCCGTCGCCACCATCCGTCGGGCGCTCGACCTCGGGGTGACGTTCTTCGACACCGCCGACATGTACGGCCCCCATACCAACGAGGTGCTGGTCGGCAAGGCACTGGCGGATCGCCGCGACGAGGCGGTCGTCGCCACCAAGTTCGGCATCGTGCGCGACCCCGGCTACCCGGAGAAGCGCTCCGTCAACGGTCGGCCCGAGTACGTACGCCAGGCGTGCGAGGGGTCGCTCTCGAGGCTCGGGGTCGACCACATCGACCTGTACTACCAACACCGGGTGGACCCCGCCACGCCGATCGAGGAGACCGTTGGTGCCATGGCCGAGCTCGTGGCCGAGGGCAAGGTTCGCTACCTGGGCCTGTCGGAGGCGGCGCCCGACACCATTCGCCGGGCCCATGCGGTGCACCCGATCTCGGCCCTCCAGACCGAGTACTCCGTCTGGTCGCGCGAGCCCGAGCGCGAGATCGTCCCCACCCTGCGCGAGCTCGGCGTCGGCTTCGTCCCCTACAGCCCGCTCGGGCGCGGCTTCCTCACCGGCACCATGCGGTCGCTCGACGACCTCGACGAGGCCGACTTCCGCCGCTACCAGCCCCGCTTCCAGGGGGACAACCTCGCTGACAACATCGCCATCGTCGAGGTGATCGACCAGCTCGCCGAGGCCAAGGGCTGCACGCCGGGGCAGATCGCCCTTGCCTTCGTGCACGCTGCGGGGCGGGACGTCGCCCCGATCCCGGGCACCAAGCGGCGCCACTACCTGGAGGAGAACGTCGGCGCCCTCGACGTCGAGCTCACCGAGGAGGACCTGGCCGTGCTCGACACGGTGGCCCCCGCCAGGGGCGACCGCTACGCCGACATGTCACCGGTCAACCGTTAGGCGGTCATCGGCCCGGCTCTCCGAGCGTGGTCGCCGCCGCGGACCTAGCGTGGCCGCGACACGATGCGAAGGAGGCCACCATGCCCAAATTCCTGCTCGAAGTGAAGTACACCCTGGACGGCATCAAGGGGGTCAAGGCGGAAGGGGGCACGGCCCGGGTCAAGGCGGCGACGGCGCTGATCGAGGGGTTGGGCGGCAAGGTGGAGTCCTTCTACTTCGCCTTCGGGGGATCCGACGTGTTCGTGATCGCCGACATGCCCGACAACGTCGCGGCCGCCGCGGCCGGCCTCACCGTGAGCGCCGGCGGTGGCGCGACCTCGCGCACCGTGGTGCTGATCACCCCCGAGGAGATGGACGCCGCTGCCCGCAAGGAGGCGCTGTACCGCCCGCCGGGAGGCTGAGGGCCGGCCTCAGTCGGTCGCCGCGTGACGAGCCGTCCGGGGCGTGGCGCAGCGGAGCTCGGCCAGGGTCGCGCTGATGGCGGTGAGCGGGTCACTCGCCGCGATCTCCCCCTGCAACGCCCGCGCCCGCTCCCGGTACGTCGGCCGGGACAGGACGCGACGGACGGCGCGGGCGACCATGGCCACCGAGGGCCGGCCGGTGCGCAGGTTGATGCCGGTGCCCGACCACTGGACACGCGCCGCCACCTCGGGCTTGTCCTCGCTGTCGCCGGCCACCACCAGGGGCACCCCGTTGGCCAGTGCCTGCTGCACCCCGCCGTAGCCGCCGTTGGTCACCATCGCCTCGCAGTGGGGGAGCAGCCGGTCGTGGGGGACGAAGCGCTCGAGGCGCACGTTGGCCGGCAGGCCGGGGCGCAGCGGCGCGGGATCGGGCCCCCCGGTGGTGGCCACGACCAGCACGTCGTCGCTCGCCAGCGCCCGCGTCGTGAGCAGGAGGAGGCGGCCCAGGTCCGCGTTGTCGAGCGTGCCCTGGGTGACGTGCACGACGGGCCGCCCGTCCCCGAGCTCGCCCCACCACGACGGCTCCTCGAAGGAAGAGGAAGCTGGCGCCAGGATGGGACCGACGTAACGGACCGTGGGAGCGAGGTCCGAGCGGGGGTACTCGAACCCGGCCACCGTCGCCTGCAGGTAGGCGTCGGCCACCGTGGGCGCCAGGTCGACGACGTAGCCGCGGAAGCGCGGTGCGCCGGTCTCGGCCAGGCGCCGGTGGGCGAAGTGCTGGATGTCGGCCAGCACGACGTGCGGTGCGGCCCAGTTCATCACCCGGTTGCGCACCCGGGACAGCGGCCCGCGGCCCGGCTGGAAGGCCACCCCGAACGGCGCCGTGTCACGGCTGCGCGCGGCGTAGGGCATCACGCCGATGCAGGCCAGCGCCGGACGCGCCGTGCGGGGCCCGAGGGCGAGGGGGAGGGCACCGAGGAACATCGTGTCGACGACGACGCAGTCGGCCGCGAAGCCGTCGAGGATGGCGCACAGGTCGCGGTACTGCCCGGGAATCGGTCCGATGAAGATCCGCCGCAGGTCGTCCTTGACGCCCCGCACGCCCCGCCTGGACGACGACTCGCGCTCGGGGTTGGCCGTCATCAGGTCGTGGGCGTCGTACTCGTCCGCGAAGGGCACGAACCCGGCGCCGGTCGCCTGCACCCTGTCGCGGTAGCGCTCGGTGGTGAAGAACACCACGTCGTGCCCCTCGCCGACCAGCCGGGAGGCCACCGCCAACAGCGGCACCGTGTGCCCCAGCGCCGGCGTCGTGCAGAGCAGGTAGCGCCGCGGCACCCGCGCCGCCGCCGCGCCAGCCACCACGCCGCCGCCGCCCGTCACCGCGCCACGACGACGCCTCTCCACGACGGCAGTGCGAGGTCGCCGTCGATCCGCGATCCCTCGAGCGCAGGATCGGTGGCCACGGTCACCGTGCCGCGCACGCCGTCGAACACAGCCAGCGCATCGGACATGTTGAGCAGCACGGTGGTGCGCCCGCCCCGCTCGAAGGCCCACGCCCCCTCGGGCGAGGGCAGGGACCGGTACGGCCCGACGGCCAGGTCGTCACTTGCCGCGCGGGCAGCGATGGCCCGCCGGCAGAATTCGAGCACCGAGCCCGGGTCACCCTCCTGGTCGGCCACGTTGCAGGCGGCCGGGTCGGCCATCGGCAGCCAGGTGCGCACGCCCGGTTCGCTGAAGCCGCCCCCGGGGCGGCCCGACCATGGCATCGGCGTGCGCTCGGCGTCACGCCCCTTGTAGTAGGGCCAGAAGCGCGTGCCGACCGCGTCGAGCACGTCGGCGCGCTCGATCGGGCCGTCGGTCAGCCCGATCTCGTCGCCCTGGTAGAGGAAGGGCGTCCCGCGCAGCGTGAGGAGGATCAGCAGGGCCATCTTCACCTTGCACCGGTCGCCGCCCGCCCAGCGTGTCGACAGGCGCGACACGTCGTGGTTGGAGGCGGTCCAGATCGGCCACCCGCCGTCCGGGATCAGCGCCTCGGTGCCCTCGACGACGGCGCGCAGGGCCGCCGCCTCGAAGGGCGCGTTGATGAAGACGAAGTTGAACCCGCCGTGCAGCTCGTTGCGGCCCGTGCCGTAGAACTGCATCAGGGTCGTCAGCTGGTCGACGTTCGTCTCGCCGATCAGCAGCCGTTCCGGGTCGTAGGTGTCGGCGATGGTGCGCCAGCGGCGCAGGATGTCGTGCGCCTCGGGCCGGTCGGTGTTGTAGACGGACCGTACGCCCATGGCCCGCTGGTCCAGCGGGTCGTCCTCGGTGGCGGGCGGGTTGTCGCGCAGCTCCTTGTCCTTGATCATCATGTTGCACACGTCGATCCGGAAACCGGCCACGCCGCGGTCCCACCAGAAGCGGACGATGTCGTCGAACTCCCGGCGCACGTCCTCGTTCCACCAGTTCAGGTCCGGCTGGGCCGCCTCGAAGTTGTGGAGGTAGTACTGCCCGCTGGCCGTGTCGAGATGCCAGGCCGGGCCGCCGAAGATGCTCATCCAGTTGTTGGGCGGGCTCCCGTCGGGCTTGGGATCGGCCCACACGTAGTAGTCGCGGCGCGCCGAGTCGCGCCCGCCCGCCGCGTCGACGAACCACGCGTGCTGGTCGCTGGTGTGGTTCGGCACCAGGTCCATGAGGATGCGGATGCCGCGCCGTCCCGCCTCGCGCACGAGCGTGTCGAGGTCGTCGAGCGTGCCGTAGGCCGGGTCGACGTCGCAGTAGTCCGAGACGTCGTAGCCCCAGTCCCGGTTCGGCGAGCACGTGACCGGTGACAGCCACACGCCGGTGATCCCCAGGCGGCTGAGGTGGTCCAGCCTGGAGATGATCCCGGGGAGATCGCCCACCCCGTCGCCGTCGGAGTCGGCGAACGAGCGGGGGTAGATCTGGTAGAAGACGCCGCCGTGCCACCAACGGTCCGGGTCGCTGTCTCCTGACGCCATGACGTGCCTCCGGGGGTGGGTGGTCGCTCGGGAGCGTATCGACACCGGCCCGGGCCGGGCCGATCCGAAGGCATCGAGAGGCGGCCGAGGGCGACCGAGGTCGGGTGCTCGGCGAGCGGGGCCGGGAAGGGCCTTCCCGCACTCGCCCTTGCCAGGCCGGGCCCGGCCCGCTATCTTTGGCACTCGCAACCCGAGAGTGCTAACGAGCGCCAAGGAGGCCCGTTCAAGATGAAGCTGCACCCGCTCGATGACCGCATCGTCGTCCGTCCCGGCGAGTCCGAGGAGACGACGGCGTCAGGCCTGGTCATCCCCGACACTGCCAAGGAAAAGCCCCAGCAGGGCGAGGTGATCGCCGTCGGCCCGGGGCGCCGCTCCGAGGACACCGGCGAGCTGATCCCGATGGACGTCAAGGTGGGCGACACCGTCGTCTACTCCAAGTACGGAGGCACCGAGATCGTCCACGAGGGCGAGGACCTCTTGATCCTCTCCGGCCGGGACGTGCTGGCCAAGCTGGCCTGATCGGTCACACGCATTTGGGTCTGCCCGCCGCCCCGGTGACCGCCGGGGCCGGCGCGGCGGCCCCCCACATTCCCCATCACACCCCAATCCACCGTTTGGGGGGACTCGAGAGGAGTTCGACACTGTCATGTCCAAGATCCTGAAATTCGACGAGCAGGCCCGCCGTGGGCTCGAGGCCGGCGTCAACAAGCTGGCCGACACCGTGAAGGTCACCCTGGGGCCGAAAGGCCGCAACGTCGTGATCGAGAAGAAGTTCGGCGCCCCCACCATCACCAACGACGGCGTGTCCATCGCCCGGGAGGTCGAGCTCGACGACCCGTTCGAGAACATGGGCGCCCAGCTGGTGAAGGAGGTCGCGACCAAGACCAACGACGTGGCCGGTGACGGCACGACGACGGCGACCGTGCTGGCCCAGTCCCTCATCTCCGAGGGCCTGCGCAACGTGGCCGCCGGCGCCAGCCCGACCGGGCTGAAGAAGGGCATCGAGAAGGCCGTCGGCGCCGCCGTCGACAGCATCGCCAAGCAGTCCAAGGACGTCGGCGGCAAGACGGAGATCGCCCAGGTGGCCTCCATCTCGGCGGCCGACCCCGCCATCGGCGACGTGCTGGCCGAGGCCATCGACAAGGTCGGCAAGGACGGCACGGTGACCGTCGAGGAGTCCAACACCTTCGGGATCGAGCTCGAGCTCACCGAGGGCATGCAGTTCGACAAGGGCTTCCTCTCGCCGTACTTCGTGACCGACCCCGAGCGCCAGGAAGCCGTGCTCGAGGAGCCCTACATCCTCTTCTACAACGGCAAGGTCAGCGCCGTGCACGACCTCGTGCCCGTGCTCGAGAAGGTCATGCAGTCGGGCAAGGCGCTGCTGATCATCGCCGAGGACGTCGAGGGCGAGGCCCTGGCGACCCTGGTGGTCAACAAGATCCGCGGCACCTTCACCTCCGTCGCGGTCAAGGCCCCCGGCTTCGGCGAGCGCCGCAAGGAGATGCTCCAGGACATGGCCGTCCTCACCGGCGCCCAGGTCATCAGCGAGGAGATCGGCCTCAAGCTCGAGAGCGCCACCATCGACCTGCTCGGCTCCGCCCGCCGGGTGATCGTGACCAAGGACGACACGACGATCGTCGACGGCGCCGGCACGCCCGAGGACGTGAAGGGCCGCGTGGCGCAGATCAAGCGCGCCATTGACGACACCGACTCGGACTGGGACCGCGAGAAGCTCCAGGAGCGCCTGGCCAAGCTGGCCGGCGGCGTGGCCGTCGTCAAGGTCGGTGCCGCCACCGAGGTGGAGCTCAAGGAGAAGAAGCACCGCATCGAGGACGCGCTGTCCGCGACGCGGGCGGCGGTCGAGGAGGGCATCGTCGCCGGTGGCGGCACGGCGCTGGTCCGGGCCCGCAAGCCGGTGAACGAGCTGGCCGACACGCTCGACGGCGACGAGGCCACCGGTGCGCGCATCGTGGCCCACGCGCTGGAGGCGCCGCTGCGCTGGATCGCCTTCAACGCCGGCCTGGAGGGCGCGGTCCTCGTGGCCCAGGTCGAGGCGGCCAAGGGTGACATCGGCCTCAATGCCGCCAACGGCAAGCTGGAGGACCTGGTCAAGGCCGGCATCATCGACCCGGCCAAGGTCACCCGCTCCGCCCTGCAGAACGCCGCCTCCATCGCGGCACTGCTGCTCACCACCGAGGCCCTCGTGGCCGACAAGCCCGAGAAGGTGGACGCCGCCGCGGCGGCGGCCGCCATGGCGGGCGGCATGGGCGGCATGGGCGGCATGGGCGGGATGATGTAACTCCGCCCCTCGTGGGTTCCCGGGCGCGTTGCGTCCGGGGTCGGACGTTCCCGCCCCGTGCAGCGCTACTGTGGCGCACGTGTCGGGTGTCGTGGCCGGGTCCTCGGACCCGGCCACGCCGCGTCCGGGGGTCGGGCGCCGCTACCCTCGCCCGCGTGAGCGACGACCCGGTGCTGCCCGAATCGGGGTTGATCGAGGACCTCCCGAGCAGACAGCTCCTCCGGGGGCTCTTCCACCTCCTCTTCGGCCGCGAGCCCGTGTTGAGCGACGACGGTGCCTACGTCAAGGAGCTGGAGAGCGGTGCCCTGTCCCCGCGCCAGCTGGTCGAGTGGCTGGTGGACTCCGCCGAGTGGAGCCACGCCGCGCCGATGACGGAGTTCGGCCCGTCCCTCCACTACGGCAGGGGGGTCTTCATCCGCAGCCTGCCGCGCGCCCGGCGGATCCTCGACATCGGGGGCGCCGCGGTCGGCGACCCCTCCGGGGCGCTCGTGCTGATGGGCTACCCCTACCCCTTCGACGAGCTGACCATCGTGGACCTCCCGAGCGAGGACCGGCACGCCCTCTACCGGGACGCGTCCCGCCCCGCCTCCGTCGAGACGCCGCAGGGCCTCGTCACCTACCGCTACCACTCCATGACGGACCTGAGCTCCTACCCGTCGGGGTCGTTCGACCTGGTGTACAGCGGGCAGAGCATCGAGCACGTCACGAGGCGCCAGGCGGTCAGCGTCCTGTCGCAGGTGCGCCGGGTGCTCCGGCCCGGTGGGGTCCTGGCCCTCGACACGCCGAACCGCCGGCTGACCCGGCTGCAGCAGGACGCCTTCATCGATCCCGACCACAAGTACGAGTACTCCCACGCCGAGATGGCCGCCATGTTGCGCGGGACCGGCTTCGTGATCGAGCGGGCCGTCGGCATCAATTACCGGGGGGGAGTCCGTCGCCCGCGGCGTCTTCGACCCCGGGGAGCTCGCCACCAAGCGCGGTGTCTTCGACGAGATCGCGGACTGCTACCTGCTGGGCTACGTGTGCCGGCGCCCGGCCGGCCCCGCCCTCACGACGCTGGCGCAGCGGGCCCGCTGGCGGGTGGCGGGCCCCGAGGCGTTCGCGCCGCGCGCCCTGCGGGCCGCGCGCCGGCGGTCCGGTCGCGCCGGCGCGCCTTCCTCAGCGCAGTGAGGCGCGCCTACACGTAGGCGTGGACGATGGCGCGGTAGTTCTCGCTCGGCGCCGAGGGCGGGGGCGGTGGTGGGAGCTGCCCGATCCGGCGCGCCAGGCGGAGCCGGCGGCCCGCGGGCGGCGGCGCCGGCGGCGCCGGCGGCCCGACGATCGTGCGCACCTCGGAGAAGCCGGCCGCCCGGCACATGTTGCGCAGCGCCTCGATCGTGGGCACGTACCAGTTCCCGAAGTCGACGCGCAGCGAGCTGCCGGCGTGGAACTGGACCATGGCCTCGTGGTCGAGGCCCTCGATGTGCACCGCCTCGGTCTCGATCACCGCCACCTCCTTGGTGACGGCCCGCAGGCGTTCGAGGCAGGTGAGTGGCTCCTTCATGTGGTACAGCACGCCGAGGTAGAGCACCACGTCGAACTGCCCGAGCCCGGCGAGGTCGACGGTCTGGAAGTCGGCCACGACCGGCTCCACCTTGGAGCCGAGCGCGGCGACGGCGAACTCGAAGCTCCGCCGCCCAGGGAGGTCGGGTTGCCAGAAGTCGGTCTCGTCGCGCGACTGGTCCGGGAAGACCCCCTTCTCGATGCACTCGGCCCAGTAGGCCCCCCGCGCCGCGAAGTCGACGCCCCAGGCGTAGTGGTCGAGCGCCACCACCCGGCTGGCCCCGGCCCGCTCGGCCAGGAAGGAGAACTTCCCGTCCCAGGCGCCGATGTCGAGCACGCTGCGCCCCGAGACGACGGGGAGGATCTCGGGCCCCGTCGGCTGCACACCGATGCCCTTGGTGACGACGCCGTGGCCCAGGTCGATGGTGTGGTACCACGCCAACGCGTCGGCCTGAGCCTGCAACTCCGCCGGGGACGTCATGGGGCGAGAGCGTAGCGAGGCGGTGGCGGTCCCAGGTCGAAGTCGAAGTCGACCGTGCAGCGGCCCCCGCCGGCGGCAGCCGCACGGCGTCCCGTTAGCGTGAGGCCGATGTCCCGACCCGTCCCGCCCCAGGTGATCCCGCGCCCGCCCACCTGGCGCCCCGGTGCGCCGGCACCCTGGGCGGAGGTCCCGGTGGCCCAGCGCACCGGCATCGGGGTCGACCGGGTGCTCGACGCCCTGGTCCCGCTCGGCCAGCGAGGGCCGGTGCCCGAGGACGTGGGCGCGGACCGGCTCCTCGGCCCGACCATCCTGGTCAACGAGTCCGACGCCCCGGCGGTGCGCCACGTCAACGCAGCCGTGCTGGCGGCGCTCTTCGAGGAGTCCGGCGAGGCCCGGCTCCTCTTCACCCGGCGCTCGTCGGGCATGCGGACCCATCGGGGCGAGGTCAGCTTCCCCGGCGGGCGGCTCGACGAGGGCGAGGACCCGCCGGCGGCCGCGCTCCGCGAGGCACGGGAGGAGGTCGCGCTCGATCCCTCCCTGGTCACGGTGGCGGGCTGGATGCACCCCGTCCTGACCATGGTGTCGGGCTCCCTCATCATGCCGGTGCTGGCGACGCTGCCCGGGCGGCCGCACCTGGTGCCCAACCCGCACGAGGTGGAGCGCGTCTTCGACGTCACGCTGGCCGAGCTGGCCGACCCCGAGGTCTTCCACGAGGAGCACTGGCGGATTGCGGGGCGAACGATCCCCGGCAGCGACGACGACTCCTTCGCCGTGTGGTTCTTCGAGGTCTCGGGCGAGCTCATCTGGGGGGCGACGGCGCGCATGATCCACGAGCTCCTCGAGCATCGTGCTGACCCAGAAGACCGGGTTCTAGGCCCCGAAGCCGACGCGCAGCTCGCCCAGGGGGCCGAACCCGACCACGAGGCGGTCGCCGGGCGCCACCGCCACCGGAGCCACCATGGAGCCGGCGATGATCCGGTCCCCGGGGGCGAGGGCCGACCCGTGCGTGTCGAGGAACGAGCGCACCACGGCCGCCGTGGCGGCGGGCTCCTCGGTGAGCCGGCCCTCGGCCGCGACGTCGCCGTTCTTCGTCACCGTCACCCGCACCGCCCAGGGGTCGACGCCGGGGACCTCGGGGCCGAACACCACGCCACGCTGGAAGACGTTGCCGGCGAGGATCGCCTCGAGGTCGTCGAAGGGCAGATCGAGGTCGACCAGCTCGAGGGCCGGGGCGAGCCCCGCCACCTCGCCCCGCTCGCCGACCCGGAGGGCGACCTCGACCTCGACGGCGGGGGCGGTCCAGCCGGACACCCCCACCGTGGCGCCGTCGGGCGACACCCCCGTGTCGGTCAGGTAGCCGACGACGGGGCCGGACAGGCCGAAGTGCTGCTGGATGGCGGGGGCGTTGAAGCCGATCTTCCATCCCACCGGCGACGCCCCGGCCGCCAGCTCCGCGAGCCGGCGCGCCAGGAGGGCGCGCATGCCGCGGGACACGGCGACGGTGGGATCGGCGCCGGCGGAGTGGGGGTCGGGCACCGCTGCAGTCTCGCGCCGCCGCACCCCGGCCGAGGTCAGGCCGCCGGGACGGGTCCGGCGCCCCCGGGCGGCCGTCCGTCCCCCGCAATTCGTGCCCGGAAGCAGCCTGAGGGGGAGCACGCAGAGAGTAGGATGGAGGATCGTCGGCGTGTCGGCCCGGCGTTCGCAATTGAGTCGCAGAGACATGCCGGTGTGGTTCGTGAGCCGTACCGGCCCCACGAATGCCGGAGGGCGAGCACATTGGCTGAGATCGAGATCGGCATCTTCAAGTCGGGGCGTCAGGCCTACGGGTTCGACGACATCGCCATCGTCCCGAGCAGGCGGACCCGGGACCCCGAGGACGTCGACATCTCCTGGGAGATCGACGCCTACAGCTTCGACCTGCCGCTCCTCGGCGCGGCCATGGACGGGGTGATGAGCCCCGCCACCGCCATCGAGCTGGGGAAGCTGGGCGGCCTGGGCGTCCTCAACCTCGAGGGCCTCTGGACCCGCTACGAGGACCCGACCGCCCTCTTCGACGAGATCCGCGAGCTCGACGACGACAAGGCCACCTCCCGGATGCAGCAGATGTACCAGGAGCCGATCATCCCCGAACTGGTCACGGCCCGCATCCGAGCGATGAAGGAGGCCGGCATCACGACCGCCGCCTCGGTGACCCCCCAGCGCACCGAGTCGCTGGCCCAGGCGATCCTGGCCGCCGAGCTCGACCTGCTCGTGATCCAGGGCACCGTGGTCTCGGCCGAGCACGTCTCGAAGACCTCCGAGCCGCTCAACCTCAAGCGCTTCATCCGCGAGTTCGACATCCCGGTGATCGTCGGCGGCTGCGCCTCCTACCAGGCCGGCCTGCACCTGATGCGCACCGGCGCCGTCGGCGTCCTCGTCGGCGTCGGCCCCGGCAACGCCTGCACCACCCGGGGCGTGCTCGGGCTCGGCGTGCCGCAGGCCACCGCCATCGCCGACGTGGCCGGGGCCCGCATGCGCCACCTCGACGAGACGGGCGTCTACGTGCACGTGATCGCCGACGGCGGGATGTCCAAGGGCGGCGACATCGCCAAGGCCATCGCCTGCGGCGCCGACGCCGTCATGCTGGGCTCGCCGCTGTCCTCCGCCGTCGAGGCGCCCGCCCGCGGCTTCCACTGGGGCATGGCCACCTTCCACCCGACCCTGCCGCGGGGCGCGAGGGTGCGCACGTCGGTGCGGGGGAGCCTGCGCGAGATCCTGCTCGGCCCCGCCCACGAGAACGACGGCCGCATGAACCTGTTCGGCGCGCTGAGGACGGCGATGGCGACGTGCGGCTACGAGACGGTCAAGGAGTTCCAGAAGGCCGAGGTCATGGTCGCCCCGTCGCTGCAGACCGAGGGGAAGTTCTTCCAGCGGTCCCAAGGCGTCGGCATGGGCCACTGAGCCCCGTGCGCGCGCGCCCGATCCCGATGAGCCGGCGTCGGTGACCGACACCGTCCTCGTCGTCGACTTCGGAGCCCAGTACGCCCGCCTGATCGCCCGCCGGGTGCGCGAGGCGCACGTCTACTCCGAGATCGTGCCGGCGAGCATCTCGGTCGAGGAGATCCGGGCCCGGGCGCCCAAGGGGATCATCTTCAGCGGCGGCCCCAAGTCGGTCTACGAGACGCCGGCGCCGTCCATCGACCCCGGCATCTATGCGCTGGGGATCCCGATCCTCGGCCTGTGCTACGGCGCGCAGCTGATGGCGCTCCAGCTCGGCGGCACGGTGTCGCGCACGGGCCAGGGCGAGTACGGGCGGACCGAGCTGTCCTTGACGGGCCCCTCGCCGCTGTGCCCGGACTGGCCGGTCACCTCGAGCGTGTGGATGAGCCACGGCGACGCCATCACGGCGGTCCCCGAGGGGTTCGTCGCCACGGCGACCAGCCCCGGTGCGCCGGTGGCGGCCATGCACGACCCGGACCGCCGCCTCTTCGGGCTCCAATTCCACCCCGAGGTGGTGCACACCGACCGCGGCGGCGAGGTGTTCGACCATTTCCTGATCGACGTGTGCGGCTGCCTTCCGGGCTGGACGCACGTGTCCATCATCGAGCAGCAGGTGGCCGCCGTGCGGGCGCAGGTCGGCTCCGACCGCGTCCTGTGCGCGCTGAGCGGCGGCGTGGACTCCGCCGTGGCGGCGGCCCTGGTGCACAAGGCGGTGGGCGACCAGCTCACCTGCGTCTTCGTCGACACCGGCCTGATGCGTTCGGGCGAGGCGGACCAGGTCGAGGACACCTTCCGCCGCCAGTTCAAGGTCGACCTCGTCCACGTGAAGGCCGCCGACCGCTACTTCGCCGCGCTGGCGGGCGTGACCGACCCCGAGCGCAAGCGCAAGATCATCGGCGAGCTCTTCATCCGGATCTTCGAGGAGGTGGCACGGGACCTGGGCGCGGGGGGTGGCGGTGACGGTGACCGTGCGGCCGACGGTGCCGGGGGGCCGGCGCACGGCGACGGACCCCGCTTCCTCGTGCAGGGGACGCTCTACCCCGACGTGATCGAGTCGGGGAGCGACACGGCGGCCAACATCAAGTCGCACCACAACGTGGGCGGGCTGCCCGACGACCTCGCCTTCGAGCTCGTCGAGCCCCTGCGCCTGCTGTTCAAGGACGAGGTGCGCGCCGTGGGCGAGGAGCTCGGGCTGCCCCACGAGATCGTGTGGCGCCAGCCCTTCCCCGGACCGGGCCTCGGCGTCCGCATCATCGGCGAGGTGACGCCCGAGCGGGCCGAGATCCTGCGCAACGCCGACGCCGTCGTCGTCGAGGAGATCCGGCGGGCCGGCCTGTACCGCGAGCTGTGGCAGAGCTTCGCCGTGCTGCCGGCCGTCCGCACCGTCGGGGTCATGGGCGACGGCCGCACCTACGCCTACCCGGTCGTCATCAGAGCCGTCACCAGTGACGACGCCATGACGGCGGACTGGGCCCGGCTGCCCTACGACCTGGTCGAGCGCATCGCCTCGCGCATCATCAACGAGGTGGAGGGCGTCAACCGGGTGGCGCTCGACGTCACGTCGAAGCCGCCCGGGACCATCGAGTGGGAGTGACCACAACCACGGGACACGGCGAGACCGGCCAGCTGTTCGACACCTCCGACGAGGGCGTGGGTGCAGCCGCCGCAGCGGAGGTGGTGGAGGCCGAGGCCGTGCCGGCTCCGTTCCCTCTGGAGGGTGCCGACGACGGGCGGCGACGGCGCCGCCGCACCGCCACCGCGACGGGTGCCTTCTCGGGCCGGCCCGCCGCGCTGCTCGACGACCTGACCATGCCCCAGCGCGCCGCAGTCGAGCACCGGGGCGGCCCGCTGCTCATCATCGCCGGGGCCGGCTCGGGCAAGACGCGGGTCCTCACGCGCCGCATCGCCCACCTCCTGGCCACCGGGGACGCGCCGCCGTGGGGGATCCTCGCCATCACGTTCACCAACAAGGCCGCCGACGAGATGCGCTCCCGGGTGGCCGAGCTGGTGGGACCGCCGGCCGAGAAGATGTGGGTCTCGACGTTCCACTCCGCCTGCCTGCGCATCCTGCGCACCAACGCCGACCGGCTGGGCTACCGCTCGGCCTTCACGGTCTACGACGACACGGACTCGCGTCGCATGATCGAGATGATCACCTCCGAGCTCGGCTTCGACCAGAAGCGGCTCCCCGCCCGTGCCGTGCAGGGGGTGATCAGCCAGGCCAAGTCCGAGCTGATCGACTTCGAGACCTTCGCGCGAAGAGGCGCGCGGCGGGCCCGACCCGTTCCGCAAGCGCATCGCCGACGTCTACACGCAGTACCAGCAGCGCCTGCTGGCCGCGAACGCCTTCGACTTCGACGACCTCTTGATGGTGACGGCGAACCTGCTCCAGGCGTGCGACGACGTGCGCGGCGCCTACCAGGAGCGTTTCCGCCACATACTGGTCGACGAGTTCCAGGACACCAACCACGCGCAGAACGAGATCGTCAAGCTGCTCGGCGAGGCGCACGGCAACGTCTGCGTGGTGGGGGACTCGGACCAGTCGGTCTACCGCTGGCGGGGGGCCGACATCCGCAACATCCTGGAGTTCGAGCGGGCCTTCCCCAACGTCACCACGATCATGTTGGAGCAGAACTTCCGCTCCACCCAGACGATCCTCGATGCGGCCAACGCCGTCATCGCCAACAACATCGGCCGCCAGGCCAAGGAGCTGTTCACCGTCGGCGACACCGGCGGGCCGATCAAGCGCTACCGCGCCGAGGACGAGCGCGACGAGGCGTCGTGGGTCTCGAGCGAGATCCTGCGGTTGCACGCCTCCGAGGGGCTCACGTGGGGCGACATGGCCGTCTTCTACCGCACCAACGCCCAGAGCCTCCCGCTCGAGACGTCCATGAAGTTCAGCGGCATCCCCTACAAGGTGGTGGGCGGGGCCAAGTTCTACGACCGCAAGGAGATAAAGGACATCCTGGCCTTCGTGCGGGTGCTGGCCAACCCCGACGACGAGGTGTCGGCCCGCCGCGTCGTCAACGTCCCCAAGCGCGGCATCGGCGACACCTCGGTGGCCCGCCTGGCCGCCTGGGCGCAGACCGAGCACGTGCCCTTCACCGAGGCCATCGACCGGGCGGCCGAGGCCGGCCTCTCGGGCAAGGCGCTCAAGGGCGCGCGAGGACCTGTCGAAGACGCTGGCCGAGCTGCGCCCGCTGGTGCAGACGGTCAACCCGGCCGACTTCGTGCAGCTGGTGGCGGACCGGACCGGGTACCTGGCCGAGCTGGTGGCCGAGCACACCCACGAGGCCGACGGCCGGATCGAGAACCTGGCCGAGCTGGCCACCCAGGCCGCCGACTTCGACGACGTCATGGGCTTCCTCGAGACGGTGGCGCTGGTGGCGGACTCCGACGAGCTCGACAGCGACGGCACCCGGGTCTCGCTCATGACGCTGCACACGGCCAAGGGCCTCGAGTACCCGGCCGTCTTCGTGGTGGGGCTGGAGGAGGGGATCTTCCCGCACTTCCGCTCGCTGTCCGAGCCGAGCGAGCTCGAGGAGGAGCGCCGGTTGTTCTACGTGGGCATCACGCGGGCCCGGCGCCATCTCGCCATCTCCCACGCCTGGTCGCGCACGACCTGGGGCCGCACCCAGCCGGCCA
This sequence comes from uncultured Acidimicrobiaceae bacterium, assembly GCA_963730395.1. Taxonomy (GTDB): domain Bacteria; phylum Actinomycetota; class Acidimicrobiia; order Acidimicrobiales; family RAAP-2; genus Bog-473. Next base: position 202,427 of record CAVSSK010000010.1, read on the forward strand.
TGCCGAGCCGCTTCGTGACCGAGGTGCCCTCGCACCTCGTCGACGACGTCGGGCTCGGCTCGCCGCGCCGGGGCACCGGCTACGACACGCTGTCGGGGGAGGAGCACCTGCCCGGCGCCACCTTCGCCCCCGCCGTGCCGCTGGCCGCCCGCGCCGCCGGCGCCAAGGCGCCCCGCGGCAGCACCGGGGCCGAGGACCTCGGGCTGGCGCCCGGCGACGAGGTGGTGCACGACCACTGGGGCCACGGCGTCGTGATCGGCGCCAAGGGGGAGGGCTCGCGGGCCCAGGCCACGGTCGACTTCGACACCGTGGGCAAGAAGAACCTGCTGCTCTCGGCCACGCCGCTGCGCCGGGTCTGAGGTTCGCCGCTAGGCCGGTGCGCCCGGAGTCCTCCGGTGGCGGCGTCGCCTCGCGAGGAGCACGCCGCCGAAGACCACCAGGGCAGCGCCCGGAAGCGCAATGGCGGCGGGAGCCTCGGGTGTCTCGACGCCCGGATCGGACGTGATGCAGCCCCTGAACAGCGCGGGGTACACCGTGTCCTTGGAGAAGGACGCGCTCTGTCCGCCGAAGAGCACGCTGCCGATCACGGTGTTGGTGCTCATGGACAGGGTTCCCGAGGGCAGGAGGATCGTCCCCACCCAATTCTCGAGCGAGAACGAAGCCGAGGGAACCGAGGGGAAGTTCCAGAGCACGTCTCTCGCCCTCACCCCTCCGCTCAGCCCCACCGTCTGAGCCGACAGGGACAGGCCGGCCGCGCCGAGCACGTTGACGACCACCACCGCTCTCCACGGGGCATCGATCGAGATCGTCGACGCCGCACCGAGCTGTGATTCGGTCAGGTCGAACACGACGGTCCCCGGCAACGACGAGGTCAAATCGAGCGCGGAGGTGCCTGTCGCAGTGTCGGTCGCCCCGAGACCGGCGATCCCCGCCGAGGCAGTGGCGAGGTCGGCGTCGGCGCCGGAGAAGGCGATCGGCAGCGCGGCGACGTGGGTGAAGGTGCCGAAGTCGGCGGAACCGGAGAACGACCCGACGTATTGACCCTTGCCGTGGGCGAGTGCCGTCGTGGTCACCGAGCTCGTGCTGCCGCCCAGGGCCAAGGTGACCCTTCGTGGAGCGAAGAACGACCACGGAGAGACACCGAACTTCGAGGTCGTGATGGTGGCATCTCCCCCGTAGGCGGCGGCGCCCCCGACGGTTTCGGCGATCACCGAGGACGCACCGGCCGCGTACTCGCCGTAACGGGCCGCGTCACCGAGCGAGAGACCACCGGGCCCCGTGGCGCCGACGGGTCCGGACACAACCAGGATCGACGAGCACGTGACGGCCAGGGCGGCGCCGAACGCTCCCAGCCGCCGCCTCGTCATGGGTCTACTCCTTCGCGGCGGAGGGCCGCGCCACGGTCCTGCCACCGCCAACTCTTGCAACTGCCGACAGTATGACGGCCGCTGTCCCGCCGAAGGTGACCGAAGTGCGATCACAGTGTGAACTTTGCGCGTCCGGGAACCACGGTTCGACAGTCTCTCGGACGGCCATCGGCACCGGGCGCCCGGTGGCGCCTGGCTGGGCCGGTGGACGCTCCACACCAGGCGGGGGCAGCAGGGCGCAACCGGCTGTTCTCGGCGACTCCGCTGCGCCTGGCCTGAGCGGGCAACCGGGCGACCGGCCTGGACGGCGTGGTCAGGGATGCCTCCGAGGGGGCCCGTCCCCATCGCCGCAGCCGGCAGACGGGGTTGCGGTCTGGCGTCGCCGCAGGGGCGTCCGTATCCTGGGAGCCGCATGAAACGTCCCTACAGGGTGGTCGTGGCCAAGCCCGGCCTCGACGGTCACGACCGGGGGGCCAAGGTCATCGCCCGGGCACTGCGGGACAGCGGCTTCGAGGTCGTCTACACGGGCCTGCACCAGACGCCCGAGCAGGTGGTCCAGGCCGTGGTGCAGGAGGACGCCGACGCCGTCGGCCTGTCCCTGCTCTCGGGCGCCCACCTCACGCTGGTGCCCAAGGTGGTCAAGCTGCTGGCCGACGTCGGCCGGGGGGACGTGCTCGTGATCGTGGGCGGGATCATCCCCGAGGCCGACATCCCGGTGCTCAAGGACGAGGGCGTGGCCCAGGTCTTCACGCCCGGGGCGCCGCTCGACTCCATCGGCTCCTGGCTGGCCGAGGCCCTCGACGCCCGTGAGGAGGCCCTCGAGGCCTGACCGACCCGCGGCGGCCTCCACCGCCCGCGCCCACCCCGGGCCGGGGCGAGGGCTCCCGCCCGGAGCCCGACCGCGACACTCACGCACACCGGACACACCGACAAAGGAGACAGCACCCAAAGTGGACCTCTACGAGTACCAGGGCAAGCAGTACTTCGCCCGCTTCGGCATCCCGACCTCCCCGGGCGGGGTGGCCGACACGGTGGACGAGGCCGTCGCGGCGGCCGAGGCGGCTGGATACCCGGTCGTGGTCAAGGCGCAGGTGAAGGTCGGCGGCCGCGGCAAGGCGGGCGGCGTGAAGCTGGCGGACAACGCGGAGGAGGTGCGCCTCCACGCCGGCAACATCCTCGGGCTCGACATCAAGGGGCACGTCGTCAAGCGGCTCTGGGTCGAGCACGCATCGGACATCGCCAAGGAGTACTACGCCAGCTTCACGCTCGACCGGCCGGCCAAGCTCCACCTCGGCATGCTGTCGGCCGAGGGCGGCGTCGAGATCGAGGAGGTGGCGCAGACCAACCCCGACGCCATCGCCAAGATCCACATCGACCCCGTCACCGGCCTGAGCGAGGAGCAGGCCCGGGAGTGGGTGGACCGGGCCAACCTCGACCCCGAGGCGCGCGAGCAGGCGGCCACGCTGCTGGTGCGGCTCTACCACTGCTACGTGGAGGGCGACTGCGACCTGGCCGAGATCAACCCGCTCATCCTCACGCCGGAGGGGAAGGTGCACGCGCTCGACGCCAAGGTCACCCTCGACGAGAACGCCTCCTTCCGCCACCCCGAGTGGGAGGAGTACGCGGACGACTCCGACGTCGACCCCCGCGAGAAGATGGCCAAGGAGAAGGGCCTCAATTACATCGGCCTGTCCGGCAGCGTGGGCATCATCGCCAACGGGGCCGGGCTCGCCATGAGCACGCTCGATGTCGTCACCCAGGTCGGCGGCCAGGCGGCCAACTTCCTCGACATCGGCGGCGGGGCGAACGCCGACGTCATGGCCGCCGCGCTCGAGGTGATCAACGCCGACCCGGCGGTCAAGGCGATCTTCGTCAACATCTTCGGCGGCATCACGCGGGTCGACGAGGTGGCCAAGGGGATCATCGAGGCCATCGGCCGGGTGAAGCTGAGCTCGCCCGTGGTCATGCGCCTCGACGGCACCAACGCCGTGGAGGGCCGCGCCCTGCTGGCCGACCACCTGTCGGACACCCTGATCGCCGAGCCCACCATGCTCGAGGCCGCCCGCCACGCCGTCGCCCTGGCCAACGCCTAGGCCGACCGCCGGATACCACCGGATCGACACCAAGCACCCGAGAGGACAAGAGAACGTGAGCATCTTCGTCGACGAGACGACCAAGGTCGTGATCCAGGGCATCAGCCCGACGAGCCAGGGTCTCTTCCACGGCCTGCGCAACAAGGCGTACGGCACCAAGATCGTGGGGGGCACCAACCCCAAGCGCGGCGGTGAGGAGATCGAGGGCATCCCGGTCTTCGCCTCGGTGGCCGAGGCGGTGAAGGAGACGGGGGCCACGGCGTCGTTCATCTCGGTGCCGCCGCGGGCGGCCGCCGACGCCATCATCGAGGCGGCCGAGGCCGGCATCGCCTTCATCGTGTGCATCACCGAGGGCATCCCGGCCCAGGACGAGGCGGTGGCCTACAACCGCCTGGTCGAGGAGTTCCCCGCCACCCGGCTGCTGGGGCCCAACTGCCCCGGGATCATCAGCCCCGGGAAGTGCAACATCGGCATCACCTCGGGCGACATCGCGCTGGCCGGCGGCCCGGTGGGCATCGTGTCGCGCTCGGGCACCCTGACCTACCAGGCCCTCCACGAGCTCTCCCAGCAGGGCATCGGGCAGACGACCTGCGTCGGCATCGGCGGCGACCCGGTCCCCGGCACCAACTTCATCGACTGCCTGGCCGCCTTCGAGGCCGACCCCGAGACCAAGGCGGTGATGATGATCGGCGAGATCGGCGGCTCCGAGGAGGAGCGGGCGGCCGAGTTCATCGCGGCCAGCATGACCAAGCCGGTGGCGGCCTACATCGCCGGCGTCACCGCCCCCCCGGGCCGCAAGATGGGCCACGCCGGCGCCATCATCTCGGGTTCCCAGGGCACGGCCCAGGCCAAGATGGAGGCGCTGTCGGCCGCCGGCGTCGCGGTGGCCCAGAACCCGACCGAGTGCGGCGAGAAGATGGTCGGCCATCGTGCGGGGGCTCGCCTGAACCCCCGCACGATGGCGACGCCGATCCGCTCCTAGGCGGCGACCGACTCCGCGGGCGCCGAGCTCACGGCGGCTCCGCCGCCCGAGTCGCCACCGAGGGTGCCCCGCGACTGCTTGACGGCGATGACGATCCCCGTGGCGAGGAGCCAGATCGGCAGCCCGAAGAGCAGGGCCAGGAAACTGAGCGGGCCGGCGGCGCCCACCACCCCCACCAGGATGGAGTACCACCCGAGCAGCCGGGGCAACGGGGCGACGCCGCGGTTGAGCAGGATGGCCAGGCCGGTGGCGAGGGTCAAGAAGTCCATGCCGGCGAGGATGAGCAGCTCGTTGTTCGAGCTGTAGAAGTTGACGAAGTGCGCCACCGCGAACTGGTGGTTGTGCGAGGCCAAGATGAGGGTGACCTCGAAGCTGCCCGCAACGATGATCCCCGCGACGAGCAGGATCCCCGACGCAAAGACGATGTTGGGCCACAGTCGCTGACCACCCGTCTGGACCAGCACGGCGCGGAGCTGGGTCACGTAGACCAGGAGGAGGAACAGCGCCAGGCCGACGAGCCAGACGGTGAGCCACTGCTGGTTGACGTGGGTGTTGTACCAGTGCGCCACGGTGACACCGGACGCGTTCTCATCCGGCGAACTGCCCGAGAGCGGTCCGAACGAGACGAAGATCAATGCTGCGGCCACCAACCCGATCAGCCACAGCCACCGGTTCACGCTCGAATCCTTCATTGCCGTTCCTCCTTGTCCGTCCGTCGGACCTCAAGGAGCGTGGCCAGCGTGACCCCCCAGGAGACGCTCGCTCGCACGCTCCATCGACGATTGTGGACCCCTCTTGCTCCGACGGGAAGGGCGCTAGCACCGATGCCGGGGTGGGGGGCTAGCACCCCCGGCGCACCCGGGAATTCACACGGGTGACGCCACCTCGTTTAGCGTCTGGGCGCATGGAGCCCGGACGTTCGACCGAAGGAGAGCCCTCGCGTGGCACCGGGGTGGGTCGTCGGAAGCGAACTCCCGCCGCTGCCGATCCGCCTCGCGGACCTCGACAAGTCCCAGCGTCGACTGGCCATGGCGCGCTCGGCCGCCATCATCATCCTGGCGTGGGCCCTCATCCTCGGTGCGTTCTTCGTGCTGCCCATCGGTCGCCAGTCCGGCCTGCACGAGGTCGTTCGCATCGGCGCCGACGTCGCGCTGATCGGTGCCCTGATCGCCTGGCAGATCCAGCGCATCTCCCTGGCCGAGCTGCCCGAGCTGCGCGCCGCGGAGGCCCTCGGCATCGTCGTGGCGGTATTCCTCGTCGCCTTCTCGGCCATCTACCTCTCGATGTCGATCAAGGGGCCGGCGAACTTCACCGAGCGGCTCGACCAAACCCGGGCGCTCTACTTCACCATCACCGTCTTCTCGACGGTCGGCTTCGGCGACATCACGCCCCGGACGGACCCGGCCCGCCTCATCGTGGCCGCGCAGATGCTCCTCGATCTCGCCCTCATCGGCGCCGGCGTCCGCCTGATCCTCAACGTCGCCAAGACGAGGGTGGCGACGGCCGAAGGGTCCGCCGGCGAATAGCGCCTTTTCTTCCGGACCACCGCACCATTCCGCCGGAACGGTTCCGGCGGACGAACCCGCAGCGTCCTTGTCTGCATGCGCCCTCGACGTGAAGTCGAGATGTCACACCCCCGTGCTTGCATGTGACCCGTGGAGTTGACTGACTTCGCCGAGGCGCTCAGCGCGCTGGTGTCGAGTGGCGCCGAGAACTACGGCGACGGCGCGTCAATCGAGGTGCTCCACCACGAGCTCGCCCGCTTCGAGGCCTTCGTCACCGAGGCGACGGCGGCCTTCGAGGCGAGCGGGGAGTGGGCGGCCGACGGGGCCAAGACGGCGTCGGCGTGGATCGCCACTCGATGCCGGGTCCCCCGCGGCGCCGCCCGCAAGCGGGCCCGCCTCGGCCGGACGCTGCGCCACCTGCCCCGCTGCGCCGAGGCCTGGCGTGAGGGCCGGATCGGGGCCGACCAGGCGCGGGCGATCGCCGCGGCCCGCCGGCACCGCACCGAGGCCTCCATGGCCCGCGACGAGGAGATGCTCGTCGCGCAGGCGTCGCAGATGGGCTTCGAGGACTTCTACCGGGCACTGAGCTACTGGAAGCAGCTGGCCGACCCCGAGGGCGCCGACGCCGCCGAGGAGGACCGCAAGGCGGCGCGCAACGTGTATCTCGAGGCGAGCTTCACCGGGATGTGGCTCGGCCAGATGACCCTCGACCCGATCTCGGGCTCCATCGTCTCGGGTGAGTTGCACCGCCTCGAGCACGAGCTCTTCGAGGCCGACTGCGCCGAGGCCAAGGAGCGCCTGGGCCGGACGCCCCGGATCGACGAGCTGGCCCGCGACGGCGGCCAGCGCCGGGCCGACGCGTTGGTCGAGATGGCGACGCGCAGCAGCACCGCTCCCGCCGACGGCATCCGCCCCGCCCCGCTCTTCAGCGTGCTGGTGGGCTACGAGGCGCTGCACGGCCGGATCTGCGAGCTCGAGAACGGCACCGTCGTGGCCCCCTCGTCGCTGCAGCCCTGGATGGACTCCGCCTACTTCGAGCGGGCGATCTTCTCGCTGGGCACCCGGGTCGACGTCAGCGTGCGAGCCCGCCTGTTCACCGGGGGGACGCGGCGGGCGATCGAGCTGCGGGACCGGATCTGCACCCACCCCTACTGCTACGAGCCGGCGGAGACCTGCGAGGCCGACCACATCGAGCCCTACGCCGTGGGGGGACCGACCACCCAGGAGAACGGGCGACTGCTGTGCGGGTTCCACAACCGCCTGCGCAACCAGCGTCAGCGGCCACCGCCCGTTGCGGCATGAGGTGTCCGGGTCTGCATCGGGCGGGTCAAGGCGCACCCGCGCGCCTCGGGGCTGCCTGTGGCACGACCGAGGCTCCACATAAATTTCCGTGGTTCCCCTCACGGTGCAACTCATCCTGGACTTGACGCGGGAAATCGGGACATCTGTCCATGGGCGCACTCCGGACGACCACCTGGGTGACTTCAGAACGCTCACCCCGGGCTTCGTGTGAACACATCGTTTGTGATGTTCAGACGAGCGTCGGCTTGGTCAGCTGAAGCTCTCCCGCGGTTCAGTCAGGGTGCAACCGCCAGAGGACATCGGACGCACGAAGTTCTGCAACTCGGCTAGGAGTGCGCACAAATCACAATGGCGATAGGGAACCGACTGAGTCCCCATATGCGGCACGCCCGTCCGGCGACCCAGACTGTAGCCATGCATCAGTCTTGAGATGCGGGTGCGGGGTCCCTCGCAGCGATGAGATCCACCGTCGGAATCTGCGCGCCAGGGAGCAAATCCACCGGCGGCAGGTCCAGAGCCGGAACGGTCATGTTGTCGGCGTCCTCGCCTGACACCTCTTCCAGGCTCCGCCGAGCAGGTTCGGGAAGCACCATCGTCAGGAGGAATCCGAGGATGGCCGCTGCACCTGCCACGAGGAGCATCCCCCTCAGATTCACCTGCTTCTGCAGCTGCGGTACGAGGAAGACACCCACAAACGCCCCGAGCTTCCCGACCCCGGCGGCGATGCCGTGCCCCGTCGTGCGCATGCTCACGGGAAAGACCTCGGATGGCATGACGAAGGTCGTCGTGTTCGGTCCGAACTCGGTGAAGAAGTAGCTGAGTCCGAAAATAACGAGGAATGGCGCAACAGTGGTGGTCAGGGCGGGGAACACCCCCAGAACCACGAAGCACAGCGCCATCACGCCGAACCCGATGAACTGCAAGCGACGGTGACCTATGCGGTCCATCCTTGCAATGGCCAACAGATAGCCTGGCAAGGCAAAGACCACGAAGATGCCAAGGGTCCATACCAACTTGGCCTCGAGGCTGGCATGCGGCGCAACTTCCTTCAGAATGCTCGGGAGCGAGAGGGTGTTGCCGTAGTACGCGTAGTCGAAGAGGAACCACGTCCCAGCCGTCCCGACGAGGAGCAGCAGCATGCGTCGGTTACTGAGGAACTGGCGAAGTGTCATGCGCCTGGTCCCTTCCGAATGGGTGTCGGATGCGTCGATCGCGCCGTCCGCGAACACATGGAGCTGCTTGGCGGCACGGTCCGCCTTGCCCTGGACTCGGGCTTGGAACCGGGGGGACTCAGGCATCTTGGCCCGGAGATAGACAACAGCGGCTGCGGGCAAGCGCCGAGGCCCAACAGCAGTCGCCAGGTGATGTTGCTGCTGATGCCAGAGGAGAGCAGGACCAGGGCCACGAGTGGCCCCACGATCAGACCCAACGCCTGCATCGAGAACACGAGTCCCACCAGCCGCCCACGGTCCTTCCGGTTGGCGTACTCACTCATGAGGACGGCAGACACCGGGTAGTCCCCGCCAATCCCCAGACCCAGCACGAAGCGGGCCACGACGAGGAACATAAACCCAGGTGCGAGGGCCGAAGCGATCGCCCCAACAATCATGATGAGAGCGACCACGGTGTAGACGGTCTTGCGTCCGATCACGTCGGCAACTCGACCGAAGAACAGTGCGCCGAAGAAGGCGGCCAGGATGGCCGATCCCGTCACCCAACTCGTTTGGGTCGTCGTCAGGTGCCATTGGGACTTGACGAGTGTCGCCACAATGGCAATGACAAAGAGGTCGTAGGCGTCCGTGAAGAACCCCACCCCCGAGATGAGAACGGCCCGACGGTGGAACTTGCTGGTCGGTGCCTCGTTCAGGAGATGGGTGACCGTCGGGCCCGAGGCGGCGAGGCCGGTCTGAGGCAGCAGGTCTCCGAGTTCCTCGGCCCTTGAACCCGCCACGTTCAGCTCGGTCACTCGATCTTCGCCTTCCCTCGCGCCGATGCTCCCGCTGCAATCTCGCAGGCCAGCGTGACGAAAGGGCAAACTTGCGGTTATCTACAGGTGAATTACACGCGAACGTTTGGCAAACTTTCGCCCTCGACCTGCCTATATTGCGGAGGTGCCTGGGAACCCTGAGCCTGAGGCCGCCAGGCGCAGATGGGCCTCTACTGCCCAGGAGTACCTAGCGGCAGTTGCTGAAGCGGTTGACCACCTCCGGAAGCTGTTCGAGATGGAAGTAGAGACGCCGCCCGAGACGGACGAAGCAGTTTCGGCACAAGTGGTCTCTGCCTGCGCCAGCCTCAGTGGGTGGCTCACCAGCTCGCACCCACCGAGGGGCTTCGCAAAAGCGGGAGGTGAGCTGGGGGCGGCAGCCGGTGTCTACCGGAACGCCGCGGTTGCATTCCGAAGTCTGGCTGATGTAGCCGGAGATCAGCGACGGGCCCGGTCTACCGCATGTGCCACGTTGTTGGAACAAGGTGACCATCACGTCGAGCTATTCGTCGCAACCCTGGCGAAGAAGCTTGGTGACGCGGTGCTATAGGACGCCGTGCAGCAGACAGACCCCGCCGGCTGAACCGCCAGCTCGACCCGCCGCCCCGGTGGGTTGGCCTCTTTTCCGGGGAGTCTTCGCTCGGGCTTCGGCACGGAGGGGCTCAAGGCAGGATCGAGCGCGAGGCCTAGACCAAGTTGCACGCCCCCCTCCCTCAGAGCATCAGTCTCCAACGATGTCCGGCGCCGACTCGCCGTCGACTCCGAGAGGCTGGAATGACTATGGACTGCCCGGTTGACCCATCGGTCCCTACCGGCGGCCCACTCGTTGGAGGGGCCAGATCAGAGCCCCATCGAGAACAAATCCGGTGCTGAGGCCATCCCGGGGATAATCGGCCACGCATTAGATTGCATCCGTGCGCCTCGCTGTCCTTGTCTCGGGTTCCGGGACGATCCTGCAGGCCATGTTCGAGGCGGGGCTGCCGGTCACGACCGTCCTCTCGGATCGCCCCTGCGCCGCGCTCGCCCTCGCCGAGGCGAACGGCGCGGCCGCCGAGCTCGTCGACCGGAGCCTCTATGGCGGCTTCGGCCCGGAATTCGACCGGGACGGCTTCACGGCCACCGTGGCGGCCACGCTGGTGGCGCACCAGGTCGACCTGGTGGCCATGGCCGGCTTCGGGACCGTGCTGAGCGAGGCCGTCCACCGGGCCTTTCCGGGGCGGATCCTGAACACGCACCCGGCCCTGCTCCCGGCGTTCCCGGGCTGGCACGGGGTGCGTGACGCCCTGGCCGCCGGCGTGCCCGAGACGGGGTGCACCGTGCACCTGGCCACCCTGGAGATGGACGCCGGGCCGATCCTGGCCCAGGAGGTGGTCCCCGTCCTCCCCGGCGACACCGAGGAGACGCTGCACGAGCGGATCAAGGTGGTCGAGCGCACCCTGTACCCGGCCACCGTGGCCTGGGCGCTGGCCGAGCTGGAAGCGGGACGTGGGATCCAGCCGAACGCGGACAATGAGAGAAGGACTCGATACCAGAGAAGGAGCAGTGCAGGAGATGACATCGTGAGGGCGCTGCTGTCGGTCTACGACAAGGAAGGCCTGGTCGAGCTGGCCCAGGGCCTCTCGGACCTGGGGTGGGAGCTGGTGGCCAGCGGCAACACGTCGGCGACGCTGAGCGAGGCCGGCATCGCCCACATCGAGGTGGCCGAGGTCACCGGCTCGCCCGAGATGCTGGGCGGACGGGTCAAGACCCTCCACCCCAAGATCCACGGCGGGATCCTGGCCGACCGCTCCAAGCCCGAGCACCTGGCCGACCTGGAGGCCAACGGCATCGACGCCATCGACCTGGTGGTCTCGAACCTGTACCCGTTCTCCTCGGACCCGTCCATCGAGCTCATCGACATCGGCGGCCCGACCATGGTGCGCGCCGCCGCCAAGAACCACGAGCACGTCGGGATCGTCACCTCGCCGGACGACTACGCCGCGGTGCTCGAGGAGCTGCGGGCGTCCGGCTCGCTCTCCGCCGGCCACCCGCCGCCGCCTGGCCCGGGCGGCCTTCGCCCACACGGCGGCCTACGACGCCGCCATCGTCGCCTGGCTCGACGCCGGCGGACCCGCCCCCGTCCCGGACCTCGAGGGCGCCACGGAGGCCGACGCCGAGGAGGCCGCGCTCTCCGCCGTCCTCCCGCCGACCCTGCACCTCAGCCTCGAGCGCACCGAGGTGCTGCGCTACGGCGAGAACCCGCACCAGCGCGGCTCGCGCTACCGCATGGCGGGCAGCGCGAGCTGGTGGGACGACATGGTCCAGCACGCCGGGAACCCGCTGTCGTACCTCAATCTCTTCGACGGCGACGCCGCCTGGCGGCTCGTCCACGAGCTGGCGGCCGACGCCGGACAGGCGGCCGTGGCCATCATCAAGCACGCCAACCCCTGCGGCGCCGCCGTGGCCGACGACCTCGTGACGGCCTACGAGCGCGCCCTCGAGTGCGACGTGCAGAGCGCCTTCGGCGGGGTGGTGGCCATCGGCGGCGCCGTCACCGCCGCGGTGGCCGACGCCGTGGCCGCCGGTCCGCAGGCCGACGTCATCATCGCGTCGTCCTTCACGCCCGAGGCGCTGGAGAAGCTGACGAGCCGGCGCAGGGCGACCCGCCTCCTCTCGGGGCCCGCTCCCGAGCAGGCGGTCCGCCAGCTGCGCAGCCTCGGCGCCAGCGTGCTGGTGCAGGACGTCGACGCCTTCGTCACCCCGCGCAGCGAGTGGCGCACCGTCACCAGGCGCCCGCCCACCCCCGACGAATGGCGGGACCTGGTGCTGGCGTGGCGGGTCTGCGGCCGCACGACCTCGAACGCCATCGCCGTGGTCACCAACGGCCAGGCCGTCGGCGTCGGCGCCGGCCAGCAGTCCCGGGTCGTGGCCGCCGAGATCGCGGTGCAGAAGGCCGGCGAGCGGGCCAAGGGCGGCGCCGGGGCCAGCGACGCCTTCTTCCCCTTCCCCGACGGGCTGCTCGTGCTCGCCGACGCCGGCGTCACGGCGGTGGTGCAGCCGGGCGGCTCGGTGCGCGACGACGAGGTGATCGCCGCGGCCGACGAGGCGGGCCTGGCCATGGTCGTGACCGGCGAGCGGCACTTCCGGCACTGATGGGCGCCATCCTGCTCGACGGCGAGGCGGTGGCGGCCCGCATCCGCGCCGAGGTCGCCGAGCGCGTCGCCCAGCTCCACGGCGAGGGCATCGACGTCGGCCTCGGCACGGTGCTCGTGGGTGACGACGTGCCGAGCGAGCGCTACGTCGCACTGAAGCACGAGGACTGTGCCGGCATCGGCATGTACTCGGTGGGCCAGCACCTGCCCGCCACCGCGACCCAAGAACAGGTCATGGACGCCATCGCCCGTTTCAACGCCGACCCTCGGGTGAGCGCGTTCCTGGTGCAGCTGCCGCTGCCGGCTGGCCTCGACGAGGAGCGCGCGCTCCTGGCCGTCGACCCCGACAAGGACGTCGACGGGCTGCACCCGGTGAACCTGGGCCGCCTGGTGCTGGGCACGCCGGGCCCGCTGCCGTGCACGCCCGTCGGGGATCGTCGAGCTCCTCCACGCCTACGACGTCCCGGTCGAGGGCCGCCACGTGGTCATCATCGGCCGGGGCGTGACGATCGGCCGGCCCCTGGCGAATCTGCTCACACTGAAGCGCCCCGGCTACAACGCCGCGGTCACCGTGGTGCACACCGGCGTCGACGAGGACGCCATGGCCGCGTTGGTGCGCACGGCGGACATCGTCGTCGCCGCCGCCGGGCGCCCCCACCTCCTCACGCCCGACATGGTCAAGCCCGGTGCCGCCGTGGTGTCCGCGGGGACGACCTTCGAGGGAAAGAAGCTGATCCCCGACGCCCATCCGGACGTGGCCGAGGTGGCCGGGTGGATCACCCCTCGCCTGGGCGGAGTGGGCCCCATGACCCGTGCCATGCTGTTGCGCAACGCCCTGCGGGCCGCGGAGATGGCGGCCCGCCCGGGGAGGCAATGAGCAGGTGACTGAGCAGGAATACTCGGAGCGCCCGTGGGGCAATTACACGGTCCTCGATGACGACGCGCCCGATCACAAGGTCAAGCGCCTGGTCGTGCACCCGGGCAAGCGGCTCAGCTACCAGCGCCACTCGAAGCGGGCCGAGCACTGGTTCATCGTCGCGGGCACGGCGACGGTCACGCTGGACGGCGCAGTGATCACCGTGGCGGCGGGACAGTCCATCGACATCCCCCTGGAGGGCGCGCACCGCATCGCCAACGAGGGCGACACCGACGTGGTCTTGATCGAGGTGCAGCACGGCACGTACTTCGGCGAGGACGACATCGTGCGGCTCGAGGACGACTACGGGCGGGTCGATGCCGATGAGGGAGAGCCCGACACGGTGGCACCGTCGACGTGACACGCATCGCGGAGCTGCTGGCGGCCGGACCGACCTACTCCTTCGAGTTCTTCCCGCCCAAGAACGACAAGGAGCTGTCCAGGCTCGCCCGCACCATCGCCGAGCTGCAGCCGCTCGAGCCGTCGTTCGTCTCGGTGACCTACCGGGGCGGGGCCGAGTCGCGCCAGCGCACCTTCGACCTCGTGTCGGGGATGCTGCACACGACCGATCTCAACCCGATGGCGCACCTCATCTGCGTGGCCCACACCCGCCTCGAGCTGGCCGACATCCTGGTGGCCCTGCGCAAGGCCGGGGTGGAGAACCTGATGGCACTCGGCGGCGACCCGCCCGAGGACCCGGCCGCGGGCCCCGGCGAGCTGGCCTACGCCACCGAGCTCGTGCGGCTCGCCCGCGCCATCGGCGGCTTCTCGGTCGGCGTGGCGGCGCATCCCGCCGGCCACCCCCGCTCGCGGGACATCCCGAGTGACCGCGACTATCTGGCCGCCAAGCTCGAGCTGGCCGACTTCGGGGTGACCCAGTTCTTCTTCGAGCTCTCCGACTACGAGAGCCTGATCGCCGACCTGCGCGAGCGTGGCGTCGAGACGCCGGTCCTGCCGGGCATCCTGCCCGTCACCTCCCTGTCGACCATGGGCCGGCTGGGCGGCATGGGCGCGGCTGCGCCGGCCTGGATGGAGGAGCGGCTGCGCGCGGCCGACGAGCGTGGCGGGTCCGACGCGGTGCGCAAGGAAGGCGTGGAGCTGGCCACCGAGCTCTGCTCCCGCCTGCTCGACCTGGGCGTGCCGGGGCTGCACTTCTACACGTTCAACACCTCGAGCGCGACGCGGGAGATCTACGCCGCGCTGGGGCTGGGGCCGGGTACGACGCCGTAACCCGGCGACACCGGCACCCTGCAGCCACGGTTGCCGGGGCGCCGCCCGAGCCGAAGCGATCGCGCCGTTGAGACGGCCGAGGTGACCGGTCGGGCGCCATAGTGGGTAACATAGTGGGTATGGCGTACGTGGTCGCCCGCCCCAAAGGACGGTTCGAGATCCGGGAGTCGGTCCACACCCCCAAGGGCCCCCGGGCCCGCTCGCTGGCCAACTTCGCCCTGCTCACCGACGAGGTGCTGGACCGGGCCCGTCGGCGGGCGAGCCGGCCCTTCGACGCCGAGGCGGTACGCGCCGCCGCCGCCGCCGCCCGGGCCGTCGCGGCACGGTCGGACGCCATCCCCCGCCACGAGCGCCCCGAGACGCGACGGTTCGTCGAGGCCTCCCGCCGGATGGCCCGTTCGCTCGAGCAGGTTCCCCGACGAAGCCGACCGCCAGGACCCGGGGGACGCCCTCATCGATCTCCTCGGTCTCGTGGCGCAGGTCACGGCGTTCCGGTCCTCCGTCCAGGCGCCGGAGCCGCTGCGGTTCCCGCCGCTCGCCCGCCTGCGGGCGGAACGGGCGGCGCCTGGCGCACGATGCGGTCGACGTCGGTGAGCGGTGCCGGGGCGACCGCAGAGCTCGGCTCTTTGGTCCCGAAGATCGTCTCGCTCCACGAGATGCTCGACTCCGCCGGCGTGCCCCACCAGTTCGGGGGGGCGATCGCCCTCGCCTGGTACCGCAACCCCAGGGCGACGACCGACATCGACCTGAACCTGACCCTGCCACCGGCAGGCCGCCGAGCCCGTCCTCGGCATGCTGGCCCGCCTCGGCGTGACGGTGACCCCGGACGACCGGGCCGCTCATCGCCCGCGACGGCCAGGCGAGGCTCGGACTGGGACGGCTCCTACCTCGACGTCTTCTTCGCCACCATGGACCTGCACCTCGAGATGGCCGAGCGCGCCCGTGTCGTCCGCTTCGGCCCGGTGGACATCCCGATCCTCGCCCCCGAGCACCTGATCGTCTGCAAGGCCATCTTCGGCCGCCCCAAGGACTGGCTCGACATCGAGGAGATCCTGCGCTGGGGAACCGAGGTGGACGCCGCGCGGACGCTCTCCTGGGTGGGCGAGATCCTCGGCCCGGAGGCCGAGCAGTACGCCCGCCTCACCGGCCTGCTGGCCGCCGGGGCGGCGGCCCGCCCCCCGGATCGCCCTGACCACGTCAATTGGGACGCCGCGGCACCGGCCCCGTAGCATCCGGTCCATGGCAGATCTCATCCGCATGGGCGACGACGGCACGCTCCACGTCCCCGACGAGCCCATCATCCCCTTCATCGAGGGCGACGGCACCGGCGTCGACATCTGGCCCGCCGCCAAGCTGGTCCTCGATGCGGCGGCCGCCAAGCACGGCCACTCCATCGCCTGGAAGGAGGTGCTGGCCGGGCAGAAGGCGTTCGACGAGACCGGCAACTGGCTGCCCGACGAGACGGTCGAGACGTTCCGGTCCCACCTGATCGGGATCAAGGGCCCGCTCACCACCCCGATCGGCGGCGGCATCCGCTCCCTCAACGTGGCGCTGCGCCAGATCCTCGACCTCTACGTGTGCCTGCGCCCGGTGCGCTGGTTCACCGGCGTCCCCTCGCCCGTGCTGCACCCCGAGCTGGTCGACATGGTCATCTTCCGGGAGAACACCGAGGACGTCTACGCCGGCTACGAGGTGAAGGCGGGCACGCCCGAGGCCGACCGGCTGACCGAGTTCCTCCGCGACGGAGATGGGCTGGCCCATCCGGGACGGCTCGGGCATCGGGATCAAGCCGATCTCCGAGATGGGGTCCAAGCGCCTCATCCGCGCCGCCATCAACTACGCGCTGGACCGCAAGCGCCGCTCGGTCACGCTCGTGCACAAGGGCAACATCATGAAGTTCACCGAGGGCGCCTTCCTCGACTGGGGCTACGAGCTCGTGCGCGAGGAGTTCTCCGACGTCGCCGTCGGCTGGGAGGACTGCGGCGGCGACCCCGGCGACAAGCTGCTGGTCAAGGACACCATCGCCGACATCACGCTGCAGCAGGTGCTGACCAGGCCGTCGGACTTCGACGTCATCGCGACGACCAACCTCAACGGCGACTACCTCTCCGACGCCCTGGCCGCCCAGGTCGGCGGCATCGGCATCGCCCCGGGGGCGAACATCAACTACGTCACCGGCCACGGCATCTTCGAGGCGACGCACGGCACCGCGCCCAAGTACGCCGGCCAGGACAAGGTCAACCCCGGCTCGGTGCTGCTCTCGGGCGTGCTCATGTTCGAGCACATCGGCTGGAACGACGCCGCCTCCGACATCGTGCACGCGCTCGAGGCCACCATCGCGGACAAGATCGTCACCTACGACTTCGCCCGCCTCATGGAGGGCGCCACCGAGGTGAAGTGCTCCGAGTTCGCCTCGGCCATCGTCGACCGCCTCTAGGCAACCGCCTGTCAGACCAACCTGTCGGAAAGGAACACCTCTCCATGGCTAAGCCCCCCGTCCACGTCACGGTCACCGGCGCCGGCGGCCAGATCGGCTACTCCCTGCTGTTCCGCATCGCCTCGGGCCAGCTCCTCGGCGCGGACCAGCCGATCGTGCTGCGCCTGCTCGAGATCGAGCCGGCCATGCGCGTGCTCGAGGGCGTGGTCATGGAGATCGACGACTGCGCCTTCCCCCTGGTGCACGACATCGTGCCCACGTCCGACCTGAAGACCGCGTTCGACTGCACGTCGTGGGCGCTGCTCGTCGGCTCGGTGCCGCGCAAGGCGGGCATGGAGCGCGGCGACCTCCTCAGCGTCAACGGGGGCATCTTCAAGCCGCAGGGCCGGGCCATCGCCGAGAACGCCGCCTCCGACGTGCGCGTCCTCGTCGTCGGCAACCCCTGCAACACGAACTGTCTCATCGCCCGCTCCAACGCCCCCGAGGTGCCGGCCGACCGTTGGTTCGCCATGACCCGCCTGGACGAGAACCGGGCCAAGGCCCAGCTCTCCGCCAAGGCGGGCGTGCCCGTGGCCGACGTCACCAACGTGGCCATCTGGGGCAACCACTCGGCCACGCAGTTCCCCGACTTCGCCAACGCCCGCATCGGCGGCAAGCCGGCCGCCGACGTGATCTCCGACGACGACTGGCTGCGGGGTGACTTCATCACGACGGTGCAGAAGCGGGGCGCCGCCATCATCGACGCCCGGGGCTCCTCGTCGGCCGCCTCGGCCGCCGCGGCCGCCATCGACACCGTGGCGAGCCTGCGCACGCGCGACGCCGGCGGGCGACAGCTTCTCGGTCGCGGTCGCCAGCACCGGCCAGTACGGCGCCCCCGAGGGCCTCCAGTTCGGCTTCCCCGTCGTGGCCGACGGGAAGGGCGGCTGGTCGGTCGCCGAGGGCTTCACCCACGACGAGTTCGCGACCGAGCGCATCAAGGTCACCACCGACGAGCTGCTCGCCGAGCGGAGCGACGTCCAGGAGCTGGGCCTCATCGGGTAACACCCCCGGTACGATGGCGCCTTGACCCCGCTCGCCCCACGCCAGGCGCCCACCTCGCTCGCCGCCCGCCGTCACGGGCTGTTTTCAGTCGTGAAACGACCGCGAAACACATGCCTGGCACCCTGAGACCCGTGGGAGACCTCTTCGACGGGTACGGCGCGTCCGCCCGTGGGCTGACCGAGGCCGCCTTCGACGAGATGGTCGGCCACGACGGCGCGGCCCGTGCGCCCTACGCCGCCGTCGCCTCCTCCCTGGCCCAGATGGGCCCCGAGGACGTCTCGGCCCGCGCCTCCCGGCTGGCCCGCGCCTTCATGGACCAGGGCGTCACCTTCGACCTCGACGGCGAGGAGCGCCCCTTCCCCCTCGACGTCGTGCCGCGGATCTTCACCGCGGCGGAGTGGTCCAAGGTGGCCGACGGGGGTGGCCCAGCGGGTGCGCGCCCTCGAGCACTTCCTCGCCGACGTCTACGGGGCGGCGCGCATCGTCAGCGACGGCCTCATCCCCCACGAGGTGGTCACGAGCTCGCCCGGGGTTCGTGCGGGCCGCCTTCGGCTACACGCCGCCCAACGGGGTCCGCATCCACGTGGCGGGCATCGACGTCATCCGCGACGAGGACGGCGAGTTCCGCGTGCTCGAGGACAACCTGCGCAGCCCGTCGGGCGTGAGCTACGTCCTCGCCAACCGGGCCGCCATGGCGCGGGTGCTGCCCGAGCTGTTCTGGGGCCAGCCGATCCAGATGGTGACCGACTACCCGGCGCACCTCATCAACGCCCTGCGCCGCGCCGCTCCCGCCTCGGTGCAGGACCCGACGGTCGTGGTGCTCACGCCGGGCGTGCACAACTCCGCCTTCTACGAGCACGCGCTGCTGGCCCGCCTGATGGGCGTGCACCTGGTCGAGGGCCGGGACCTCGTGTGCCACGGCACCGACGTCTTCCTGCGCACGACCGAGGGCGAGGTGCCGGTGCACGTGATCTACCGGCGCATCGACGACGACTACCTCGACCCGCTGCAGTTCCGGCCCGAGTCGCTCGTGGGCTGCCCCGGCGTCGTGAACGCGGCGCGGGCGGGGCGGGTGACGATCGCCAACGGCGTGGGCAACGGCGTCGCCGACGACAAGCTCGTCTACACCTACGTGCCGGCCATGATCCGCTACTACCTGGGTGAGGACCCGATCCTGCGCAACGTCGAGACGATGCACCTGGTCGACGACCGTGTGCGCAAGGACGCCCTGGCGCGTCGCGGCGAGCTCGTGTTCAAGCGCGTGGACGGCTCGGGCGGCAAGGGCCTGGTGATCGGGCCGGCCGCCTCGGGGGCCGAGCTCGACGAGCTGGGGCTCGAGGTGGAGGCCGACCCCCGCCACTGGATCGCCCAGCGGGTCGTCGCCCTCTCCACGTCCCCCACCTGGGTCGACCAGTCGATGGTCCGCCGCCACGTCGACCTGCGGCCCTTCGCGGTGAACGACGGCGAGAACGTCTGGGTCCTCCCCGGCGGCCTGACCCGGGTCGCGCTGCGGGAGGGCGGCCTGGTGGTGAACTCCAGCCAGGGTGGTGGCTCCAAGGACACCTGGGTGGTCGGGGGCGGGCTGTCGATGCCCGTGCTCCCGCCGCGCCAGTCCTCACCCCGCCTGGCCGGGCCGCCCCAGGACGTCGGGCCCGCGGGCGGACAGCGAGAACGGGGTGCAGCAGCAGCAACAGCAACAGCAACAGCAGCAAGCAGCAGGCGAGAGCGCCTTCCATGACGCGCGCGCTGCTCAGCCGGGTCGCCGAGTCCATCTTCTGGGTGGGCCGCTACGTGGAGCGGGCCGAGGGGACGGCGCGCATCCTCGACGTCTCGGTGTACCAGGCCCTCGAGCAGAGCGACGTCGAGGGCTCCCACGCCGCCCGCCGTCTCCTGGCCGTCATGGGCCTGCCCGAGAAGGGGAACGAGACCCTGTGGCAGGCGACGGAGCGGCTGGCCATCGACCCCGACAGCCGCTCCTCCATCGCCGGGGCGCTGGCAGCGGCGCGCGAGAACACCCGGGCCGTGCGTCACGTCGTGCCGGTCGAGTTCTGGGAGCACATCAACGCCACCTGGGCCGACCTGCCGCTGCAGTGGGAGGCCGGGCGACGGGCCGGGCCCGCCTTCTACCTCTCCTTCGTCAAGACGCAGTGCGCCGGCATGATGGGCCTGGCCGACACCATGATGAGCCGCGACCAGACCTGGCTCTTCTTCACCCTCGGCCGCTGCCTGGAGCGCACCGACGTCGTGGCCCGCCAGCTGGCCACCGTGGCCTTCGACGAGGTGTTCGACAGCGGGCTCGTCATGCTGCTGCGCTCGTGCGGCGGCTACGAGCCCTACCTCCGCCTGTCCCAGGGCGTCGTGGAGCCGGGCCGGGTCCTCGACTTCCTCCTGCGCGACCGGCTCTTCCCCCGCTCGGCCTTCGCCTCGCTGACGCTGGCCGAGGACTGCCTCGACCAGATCAACGCCGGGCGCGAGGGGACGTGGGACGACGCCCGCGGTCTGATCGGCCTGGCCCGGGCCGAGCTCGAGTACTCGGCGCCGGCGACCCTGCTCGCGGGCTGGAGATGCGGCTCGAGCGGCTGCAGTCCTCCATCTCCTCGGTGAGCGACGCCGTGACGCGCCGCTACTTCGCCCAGGACCTGCCGACGCAGTGGCGGCAGGGAGGTGGGGGCGGATGAGCCGGGGCGACGGCTGGCGGCTCCGGGTCTCCCACGAGACCCGCTTCGACTACGACGCCCCGGCGCGGGCCTCGTACAACGAGCTCCGCCTCACCCCGCGCACCGAGCTACCGCCAGACGGCGCTCGAGACGAAGGTGGTGACGCTTCCACCGGCGCCCCAGTACTCCTACGTCGACTACTGGGGCACCCAGGTGGTGGCGTTCAACGTCGACCGCGGCCACGAGGTGCTCTCCATCACCGGCAACTCGCTGGTCGACACCCAGCAGGCCGACGAGCCCGACGACTGCACCTGGGACGACGTGGCCGACGCGGCGCTGACCATGGCCGACCACGTCTCGCACAACCTCTACACCGCGCCCGGCGCGGAGTTGTCGGAGATCGCCGCCGGCCTGCGGGCGCCGCGTCCGCTCGAGACGGCCCGACGCATCATCGCCACCAGCCACGACTCGTTGCGCTACATGCGCGGCGTCACCTCGGTGCACACCTCGGCCAACGAGGCCTACGCCGACGGGGCCGGCGTGTGCCAGGACTTCGCGCACCTCGCCCTGGCCCTGGCCAAGTCCGCCGGGCTGCCGGCGCGCTACGTGTCGGGCTACTTCCACCCCGAGGAGGACGCCATCATCGGCGAGGAGATCACGGGGGAGAGCCACGCCTGGGTGGAGCTCTGGACGGGGAGGTGGTGGGGGTACGACCCGACGAACGACTGCCCGGTGGGGGAGCGCCACGTCGCCGTCGGCCGCGGCCGCGACTACGGGGACGTGCCCCCGGTGAAGGGCGTCTACGCCGGCAACGCCGAGAACAAGATGCGGGTCGCCGTGCGGATGACGAGGACGCACTGAGCAGGGCGTGCCGTGCTGACCCGCATGCGGATCTGGCTGCCCGACGCCCCCGGCGTCCTGGGCGCGGTGGCGGCCGAGATCGGCGCGGTGAACGGCAACGTCATCGGCCTGGAGGTGCTCGAGCGCGAGGCGGGCGTGGCCATCGACGAGCTGGTGGTGGAGCTGCCGAACGAGCCCGGTGCGGTCGACGCCGTGTGCCGGGGCGTGCGCAACGTGCCCGGGGTCGGCGTCGAGGAGGTGACCGAGCTCCGCACCGGTGCGCCCGGACCGGGAGGACACCGTCCTGGCGGCGGCCGCCGGCATCCTGCAGGCGGCGACGCCCACGGCGGCGATGCACGCGCTCGCCGGGTACCTGATGGCGCTCTTCGACCTGTCCTGGCTGGCGCTGGCCGACGAGGCGCTCGAGGGCTTCACCGAGGTGCACGGGGAGGTGCCCTCGGCCAAGTGGGTGGCGGCGTTCGCCGAGGGCTCGCGCAGCGGGGCCGATCCGGCGAACGACACGACGGGTTCGGGCGTCTTCGTCGAGCCGCTGCCCGAGACGGGGCAGACGGTGTGCGGCGGGCGCCCCGTCCCCATCAGGCGCCGCGAACGCCGCGAGATCGCCATGCTGGTGATGGTGGCGGCGCGCTTCATCGACGCGCTGGGCGTGCGTGGCCACACCCAGCTGACGACCTGACCGTCGCGCACCCGGACGCCTAGTGTCCGGGGCATGCTGCGCATCGGCTTCGTCGGGTCGGGGAACATCGCGTGGGCGCACGGACTGAGCCTCAAGGCGATGATCGACGGTGGCGTCATCGACGCGTCGATCGTGGCCGTGCACGACGAGCGCGAGCGACGTGCCCAGCGCTTTGCGGAGGGCGTCGGCGCCGGGGGCGCGGCGGCCGTGGGGAGCGCGGCGGAGGTGGCGGCACGCGCCGACGCCGTCTGGGTCTGCACGCCGACGGCGGCGCACCGGGGCGCGGTGGACGTGGCGCTGGGTGCGGGGTGCGCCGTGTTCTGCGAGAAGCCGCTCGATCGGGACCTGGCCCGGGCCAGCGCGCTGGTCGACGCCGTGGCCGCCAGCGGCGTGGCCAGCCAGTGCGGGCTCGTGCTGCGGAGCGCGCCGGTCTTCCGGGCGCTGCGCGACCTCGTCGCAGTCCGGGGCGCTCGGCGCCCCGATGGCGGCGGTCTTCCGCGACGACCAGTACTTCCCGATCCGGGGGACGTACGCGTCGAAGTGGCGGGCCGACGTCGCCCAGGCGGGGGGCGGGTGCCTGATCGAGCATTCCATCCACGACGTCGACATCCTGCGCTACTGCTTCGGCGAGGTGGGCACCGTGGCGGCGCGGACGGCGAACCATGCGGGCCACGAGGGTGTGGAGGACCTCGCCACCGTGTCCCTGTCCTTCACCTCGGGTGTGGAGGCGCAGCTCACGAGCGTGTGGCACGACATCATGAGCCGGGGCTCGACCCGCCGGGTCGAGGTGTTCTGCCGCGAGGGCATGGTGTGGCTGGAGGAGGACTTCCGGGGCCCGCTCCACCTGGAGACGAGCGAGGGCACCGAGGTTCGTGCGTGTGCCTCGCCTGCGTGGGTCGACGCGCTGCCGCTCGGCGACGACGAGGTCGGCCTCGCCGTGCGCCCCTACGTGGAGGAGGACCGGGCCTTCGTCGACGCCGTGACCGGCGGGTGGGCGCCCGACCCCGGCCTGGACGTCGCCCTGGCCGCCCACCGCCTGGTGGACGCGGCCTACCGCTCCGCGGCGGAGCGGGGGGTGCCGATCACGATGCGGTAGGCGGCTCGACGCCGCCGCCGGACCCCATCGGCCGCAAGGATGAAATCGTTGCCACCGGCCTCATTCTGAAGTCGGAGCACCCCGGCAGAAAGGGCCGTTCACCAGGTGTGATGGGGTGCCGGTGCCTCCGCCGCCCGGCGAAGAGGCCGGGATACCATTGCCCCGGCGGCGTTGAACCCGAGGTCGGCCGTCGTCATACTGCCCGAGACGCCCCGAGCCACCCAACGAAGGAGACCCACGAGCGTGCGCTCACTGCTCCGAGTGTTCAACCAGCAGCCGCTGGCGGCGAAGGTGCCCGAGGTCACCGCCCTCTTCTGGGTGATCAAGATCTCGACCACCGCGGCGGGCGAGGCCATCTCGGACATGTTCGTCTCCAACAAGAAGCTCGGCGTCGTCGTCGAGGTCTCCATGTTCGTCGTGGCGCTCTTCCTGCAGTTCGCGTCGCGTCGCTACAACGCCGTCACGTACTGGTTCCTCGCCCTGGCCATCGCGACGGCTGGGACGGGCGTCGCCGACACCATGCACCTCGTCTTCGGCATGCCGTATGCGCTCACGTCTCTTTTCTGGCTGCTCGCCCTGGCGGCGGTCTTCTACGTGTGGAACCGGAGCGAGCACACGCTGGACATCCACAGCATCACCACCAACCGGCGGGAGAAGTACTACTGGAGCGTCGTGTTCGCCACCTTCTGCCTCGGGACGGCGGTCGGCGACTTCGTCGCCTCCACGCTCGGACTGGGCTACCTCGCCTCGGCGCTCCTGTTCTGCGCCGTGATCCTCGTCCCTTGGGGCGGGTGGAAGCTCCTGCACTGGAACAGCATCTTCTCGTTCTGGTTCGCCTACGTCATCACCCGCCCCATCGGGGCGTCCTTCGCCGACTACTTCAGCAAGGGCCACAACGTGAGCGGCGCCAACTTCGGCGACTGGCAGACGGCGCTCGTGATGACCTCCATCGTGGTGATCCTGGTGGCCTACACCGCTCGGGCCCGCTACGACATCCAGTCCCCCGAGGCCGAGATCGCCGGCGGCACCTGAATCGGTCGCCGGAGGCGGGGCGCTCAGTCGTCGCCCGTCACCATGCCGAACTGCGCCATGAGGGCGCGCTCCTCGTCGGGGGTGGGCGGCTCGTCGCGGTTCCACAATTCGTGGAGGCCGGCGAAGTAGGCGTCGAGGCCCGGTGCGTGCAGCACCAGGAGGCGCGCCTCCTCGCTGCCGCCGTTGCCGAAGGTGTGGGGGACGCCACGGGGGACCAGGACGAAGTCCTCGGGCCCGAGCAGGAGCTCGTCGCCGTCGACGACGACCGACACCGTGCCCTCGAGCACGAAGTACGCCTCGGAGCAGCCGGCGTGGCGGTGGGTCGGCGGCCGCCGACCTCCCGGAGGCAGCGTGCGCTCCATGAGCGAGAAGTCGCCGTCGTCCTGCGCCGCCAGCGCCTTGAAGAGCATGACGCTGCCCCGGGCCACGTAGCGCGCCGCGCCCTCCCCCCGGCCCAGGACCTTCGCCATCGGACCCTCCCTTCCGTCGGCCGCCAGCGTCCGGTCGGACGCGAGAGTAGGCCGGAGCCGGGGAGCGGGGCCGGGTGCGGGCCCGGTCGCAGGCCGCGCCGGCGTGGCAACGTGGGCGCCCGGTCTCTAGGGTGCAGGCCATGGACGTCTCGTCGCAGTTCCTGGAGCTCTTCGGCCGCATCCGCCCGCTGGCGGCCGAGGCGGTCGACGGCCTGGACGCCGAGCAGCTGTCTCAGTCGCCAATGCCGCGAGCCAACTCGATCGGGTGGCTGGTCTGGCACCTCACCCGGGTGCAGGACCACCACGTGGCCGAGCTCCTCGGGACCGAGCAGATCTGGGTCAGCGGGGACTGGGCCCGGCGGTGCGGGCTCGGGCCCGACCCGACCAACACCGGCTACGGCCATGGTCCAGAGGAGGTCCATGCGGTGCGACCGGAGGGCCCCGACGTCCTCCTGGGCTACCTCGACGAGGTGGAGACGCGGACGAAGGCCCTGCTCGAGGGGCTCGACGGCCGACGGTCTCGACAAGGTGGTCGACCGGCGCTGGGACCCGCCGGTCACCATGGGCGTGCGCCTGGTGAGCATCGCCGACGACTGCCTCCAGCACGTCGGCCAGGCCGCCTACGTGCGGGGGCTCCTCGGGTACTGAGGGCCGCGAGGCGGTCCCGGCCTGTGTGTGGTCGTCACCCCCCTGACGCGAAGTAACGACCCTCTTCGAGGTCCGGGATCAGAGCGGGGTGCTCCGGACGCCACCCCAGGAGCTCCTGCGTCTGCGCGCTCGACGTGGGGTTGTCGACCGACACGAGCATGCCGAGGAAGCCGAAGTGCGCGTCCGCTTCCTCGCTCGAGATGCTCGTCACCGGCACGTCCAGGCGACGACCGATGACGCCGGCGATGTCACGGAACGGCACGCCCTCGTCGCCGAACCCGTGCAGGCGCGAGCCGGCCGGCGCCGCCTCGACGGCCAACGGAACAGCCGCGCCGCATCGAGGCGGTGCACGGCGGGCCAGCGGTTGACGCCGTCGCCGACGTAGGCCGAGACGCCCTTGTCGCGCGCAATGTCGATGAGCCGCGGGACGAAGCCGTGGTCTCCGTCGCCGTGCACCGATGGTGCGAGACGGACGACCGACGACCGCACCCCCTGCCGGGCCAGCGTGATGGCGGCGTCCTCCGACGCCACCCGGGGCAGGGCGGGGTCGGGCACGTCCTCCTCGGTGCCGATGCCTCCCGGCGGCACGACCCCTCCCAGCGCCAGCCCGAGCGTCCCCGACGTGACCACGAACGGCTTGGCGGAGCCCACGATCGTGGCCCCGATCGCGTCGACGGCGCGGCAGGTCGGTCCGCGCCGCGGCCGCCATGTCCACGAAGTCGTGGTTGTAGGCCAGGTGGATCACACCATCTGCTCCGGCGGCCCCGCTGCGCAGGCTCTCGAGGTCGTCGAGCGAGCCGAGGGAGCACCGCCGCACACCGGCGGCTGGACAGGGCGGCCCTGCAGCCTAACGCGAGCGAGGTTCGAGACAGACCACCGGTGGCGGAGATGCCAAGCGGGCGGGGCTCACGGAGCGCACGTTCTTCCGGCACTTCGCCGACAAACGCGAGGTCTGTTCGCGGGTGCGTCGTCACTGGAGGAGCTCCTCGTCACGCACTGTCGCCAACGCGCCCTCGAACCTGGGGCCGCTCGATGCGGCAGCCGCCGGGCTCGAAGCAGCCGCTGTGCTCCTCGGGGCACGACGACCGTTCGCCGCAAGCGCTCACGCCATCATTGCGTCGAACGCAGAGCTTCAAGAACGCGAGCTGATCAAGCTCGCCTCACTCGCCGCCGGCGCTGGCCGGGACGCTGCGCCGGCGGGGCGTCGGGGATCCGGCGGCGAGCCTCACCGCGGAGGTCGCGATCGCGGTCTTCCGGATCGCGTTCGAGCGCTGGGTCACCGAGCCCAAGCCTCCGGACCTGGCACAGCTCATCCGAGCGTCACTCGAGGAGCTCAAGACAGTGACCGCCGAGGAATGATCACCGGAGCACTTCGGAGTTCCCCGGCTCGTGGTGGCGCGACGGGTTCAGGCCTGGTGCGGCTTGGGCCAGCGGACGTGCTCGCCGAAGTGGTAGATCGTCTCGTAGCCCAGCCGGAGGTAGAGCGGCGCCCCCATCGGTGACGCCTGCAGCGTGCACGACGACGCGCCGTGCTCGAAGGCCAGGTTGGTCGCCGCGACGGTCACCAGCGCCCCGAGCCCACCGGTGCGGGCGCCGGGGACGGTGCCCACCCACTGCAGGCCGGCCACGCCGTCGCTCTCGTAGACCATGGCGGTCGCCACCGGCTCACCGGCACGCGACGCCACCACGATGTGCGCCTCCGGATCCTCGACGAGCGCCGCCGTCTGGTCGAAGAGATCGGAGAGCACCTCGGCCGGCATGCCGTAGGTGCCGTACGCCTGCGCGTTCACGGTGATGAAGTCGTGCACGCCCTCGTGGTCCTCGACGAGGCGCAGCACGACGCCTTCGACGGGTTCGGCCGCGGGCAGCGGCGAGTGCCGGATCATCTGGGGCACCGGCTCACCGAACGGCTCCAGGCCCGCCGTCTCGCAGGCGGCACGCAGGTCGTCGTCCTCGCCGCTGTCACGTACCTTGACGCTGTAGCCGCGGGTCAGGCCCCCGAAGAAGGCGTCGGCGCGTGCGATCAGCTCGTCTGCCGCGATCGCGTCGTCGGCTCGGAAGGCGCCGTTGGCCACGACCGGGATCCAGGTCCCGCCGGCGCACAGCACGAACCCGTCCGCGTCCTCGAGCACCCCCCGGCTGCCCCAGCGGGTGATGGCCCGACTGAATGCGATGAGGTTGCGCTGGCCGAGTGCCGCCTCGCTGAGGGATCGGGGCATGCGCCATGATGCCGCGCCGGAACGGGTGCCGCGAGGGCCCGGTTGGTTGACGTGTCGGTCGTCCTGGTCGACGACGGTGATCGACGCCTCGGAGGGTGAGAAGGCTCGGCGGAGCCGGTTGGCGGCCAGCGTGCCGCCGGTTCCCCCTCCGAGTATGACGATGCGCTGCATGGGTCTCCCGAGCTCTCTCTTCCATGGTGGCGGCGGTGCGGCGACACCGGAAGGGCACAAGGTCCCTGCTGGGCGGCGTCACGCGTCCTCAGCTCAGCGCGAAGACCGGGTGGCGGGCGGCGACGGCAGCCCATTCGTCGTCGGTGGAGTCCGGGGTGACGCCGTCGAAGAACATCCCCACCTCGAACTTCCAGCGACGCAGGTAGGCGCGCAGGATGGGCACGCTGTCGGACACCGGGATCTCCGTCGCCGTGCAGAGTTGGCGCCGGCGCCCGAGGATCAGCACCAGATGGCCGCCGGCGTGCCGGACGTTGCGCACCCACTGGGTCTCGCCACGGGGAGCGACCAGGTACTGCGTCCCCTCGACGGTGAGCAGGTTGACGGGCGTGTGGTGGAGCTTGCCGCTCGTGCGGCCCCGGTGCTCGAGCACCCGAGAGCCCCGGACGCTCACGCCCAGGCGGGTCAGGCCGTCCAGCAGGCGGTTCATGACGTTGCGGGTGAACCAGTCCGGCCGCTTGTAGTGGACGCCGGCCGGCGGCCGGGGGGTGGGGTTCGTGCTCATCGAGGCCTCCTTCGTCTGGCTTGTCATGAACGATGATCCTAAAGAAGAACAGTGTTCATGTCAAGTACTTGTGTTCTCCAGTGTGAACAGTCAGACTGGGCGCCATGTCGGCGCCACGCACGGCCCGCGAGCGGGTCCGGGAGGAGATGACGGCGGAGATCCTGGCCGTGGCGCGCCAGCACGTGGCCCGCGAGGGGGCGGCCGCCCTGTCGCTGCGCTCCATCGCCCGCGACCTCGAGATGGCGCCCTCCGCCCTGTACCGCTACTTCGACGGTCGGGACGCGCTGCTCAGCGCGCTCATCCTGGGCGCGTACGAGTCGTTGGCCGAGGAGGCGGAGCGGGCAGCCGACGAGGCGGCGGGGGGGAGCGGCGGCAGCGACCGCGAGCGCTGGTCGGCGGTGCCGCGCTCCCTGCGCACGTGGGCCCTGGAGCACCCGCACGAGTGGGGTCTCATCTTCGGCACGCCGGTTCCGGGGTACGAGGCGCCCGAGGACACCGTCGAGCCCTATGCCCGCGTGGCGGCGGCGATGGTGCGCCCGGTGGTGGAGGCCGCCGCCGCCGGCAGGCTGCGGGAGGTGCCACGGACGGAGGCTTCCGGCGAGCTGCGTGCCGCGCTGGCGCCGGTCGCCGAGGCGCTCCTCCCCGGCCTGCCGTCGGGCACGGTCCTGCTCGCCATCGCGGCCTGGACGACCATCGTGGGCGACATCAGCCTCGAGGTCTTCGGGCACTGGCGCAACACCATCTTGGACACGGCTGAGTTCTTCGAGGCCATCGTCGCCAACCTGGCGGACACGCTCGGCCTCGTCTGAGGTCCCTCAGGCCGGCGCCGTCAACGGAGCCGCTGGTGCAGTGCGTGCGCACGCGCCCGGAGCTCCTCGAGCTGGTCCTCGGGCACCCACTGCGACATGGCCACGACGAGATCGACCACCAGGCCGGCCAGGTCGGCCAGCTCCTGGCTCGGCTCCTGCAGCGTGATCTGGGAGAAGGGGAACGCGACGTTCACGCGACTCGAGGGTGCGACCACCTCGGGGCCCTGGCGGGGCTTCTTCCCGGCGTGGCCCGACCGGTGCGACTCCTGCAGCCCGTTGGACTCGCTCGGCGTCACGCTCTTGTCGTGTGACTTCGGCACCTCACCATCCTGGTCGCGCCGGGCGCCGTGCGCCAGGGGTCGAGTTTCCCGCGCACGGACCGCGCCCCGGCGGACAGCGCGGTGCGGGTCGGGCGACGGGGTCGATCTAGCCCATGACGGGCAGGTGCAGGTCGATCCCCGCGTTCGCCAGGAAGACCAGCTTGTGCTCGAGGGCGTTCTGCCAATCGACCATGTCCTTGTTGAACTGCATGCGGTCGCCTTCCTCGCACGCGTGCTCGAGCTCGTCGAACGCCACGTCCTCGGCGTCCAGCAGGGCTCGGTACTTCGAAAGGAAGTGGTCGTCGATCGGCTGATGCACGTCGTCCCTCCTACGTCGGCCCGACCGTCGCGAGCCGGTGCCAAACGATAGTTCCGTCACGAGTCGTTCGCACACGAGCGGTGACACCGTGGTTCCTACCAGTTCCGGCGCAGCCGGTGGTAGGTGTCCGGCATCAGGGAGCGAAAGACCATGGCGGCGTCGATCAAACCCGACACGCTGATCTCGAGCGAGGGGCCACCGGCGTGCGCCAGTATCCGGCGCGACACGGTCTCCACACTGCGGATCGTCAACCGGGGCGGCCGGCGCAGGCCGCGCCCGAGCGCGCCCAGCCCCAGCTCGGTGGCCATGAACGCCGGGTAGACGACGTGGACGCGGACCCCCTTCGGGCCCAGGCGGAACGAGACCGACTCGGTGAAGGCCGAGAGCGCCGCCTTCGAGGAGGGATAGGCGCCCGGCCCCGGCGAGGGCAGGCGTCCGCCGTCCGAGGAGATGTTGACGATGGTGCCGCGGCCCCGCTCGACCATGGCCGGCATGACCGCCAGGGTGGCGGCCACCGGGGCGAAGAAGTTCACGTCGAAGGTGTGGCGGAAGTCGCTCTCCCCGATGTCGACGAGGCGGAGGCCCGGATCCTGGGCCGCGTTGTTGACGAGCAGGTCGATGGGGCCCTGGGTCGCGCTCACCTGGTCCAGCGCGCGCCGGAGGGCACCGGTGTCGGCGACGTCACAGGTGAGCGTCGCCGACTCCCGCGTGAGGTCCTGCAACTCGGCCGCGAGCACGTCGAGGCGTTCGGTGGTGCGTGCGAGGCCGACGACCGCGGCGCCTGCCCGGGCGAGGTCGCGACAGAGCTGCGCGCCCAGCCCGGCCGAGGCACCGGTGACGACGGCGACCTGGCCGCGGTAGCGGCCGCCGAAGTCCGGAGGGCGCGCCGAAGCGAGGAGGAGCGAGCGGCTCACGCGCCGCCGCTCAGTCAGCCGGGGAGGTCGTGGTGGTCTCGCCGGCGCCGGCCGCGTCCGTCGCCGGCGCCGCGGCCGCCCCGTCCGTCAGGTCCACGAGGTCCGAGCCCAACCGGGACGAGGCCGCGGCCAACACGTCCTGACCCGCGACCAGCGCCGCCAGGTCGCCCCGCACGCGCACGCGCCCCGCGGCCAGCGCGTCGGCCGGGTCGAGCTCGCCCCGCGCCATGGCCAGGGCGTCGCCGTAGCCGAGCACGATGGTCGCCGAGCTGGCCCGCGCGTGTCCCGGGTCCAGCTCCAGGTGCGCCCGCCCGTCGGAGACCGTCAGGACCACGCGCACCTCCTCCTCGGACCCGTCCGCCCCCGGGACGCCCGTGACCATCTGCGCCACGCTGAACGTGCCGTCGGCGGCCGCCAGGGAGCTCGCGCCGGCGCGCCGCGATGACGTCGGAGAGGTCCAGCGTGCCGAGCGCGGCGTCGAAGGCGGCGACCCATTCGGGTGAGAGGTAGCGGGCCATGGCGAGGTGAGGCTAGGCGAGGCGGCGCGGGTGCGGCGAGAGGAGGCGGCGGCGCGGGGTGAGACTCAGGGTGCCGGCGACGGGCGCTGCGCTGCTGCCTCCCCGGCCGGCGCCTCGTCGGCCGGCTGCGCCGGCTTCTTCGAGCGCCCCGAGATCTTGCGCCCGAGCCAGGCCACCGGGTCGTAGCGCGCGTCGACGACGCGCTCCTTCATCGGGATGATCGCGTTGTCGGTGATCTTGATGTGCTCGGGGCACACCTCGGTGCAGCACTTCGTGATGTTGCACATGCCGAGGCCCTTGTCGTGCGCCAGCCCGCGGCGGTCGAGGACGTCGAGCGGGTGCATCTCGAGCTCCGCGAAGCGGATGAAGAAGCGCGGCCCGGCGTACTTGGGCTTGTTGTCCTCGTGGTCGCGGATGACGTGGCAGATGTCCTGGCACATGAAGCACTCGATGCACTTGCGGAACTCCTGGCCCCGCTCGACGTCGACCTGCATCATCCGGTAGCCGCCCTCGGGCTCGGGTCCCGGGGTGAAGGCCGGGATCGTCTTGGCCACCTCGTAGTTGAAGGTGACGTCGGTCACCAGGTCGCGGATGATGGGGAAGGTCTTCATCGGCGCCACGGTGACCGGCTCGCCCTCGGGCAGGGTGTCCATGCGCGTCATGCACATCAGGCGGGGGAGCCCGTTGATCTCGGCGGAGCACGAGCCGCACTTGCCGGCCTTGCAGTTCCAGCGGCAGGCCAGGTCGGGCGCGTCGCTGGCCTGGATCCGGTGGATCACGTCGAGCACCACCTCGCCCTCGACGGCGGGCATCACGTAGTCGGTGAACTCACCGCCCTCGTCGTCCCCCCGCCACACCCGCATCGTCACCTTCTCGGCCCTGCTGTCGTCCTCGGGCATGGCTCAGTGTCCTTCCTCGAACAGGGCGCGCAGCTCGGGCGGCATCTCGGGCAGCGGCTCGGGGGCGATGGCGATCGGCGCCAGGTAGCCGTGCTCTGCCGTCTGGTGCTGCACGAAGTTGACCTTGCCCAACTCGGGGTCCGGCCCCGGGTAGTCCTCCCTGGTGTGCCCGCCTCGGGACTCCTTGCGCTGCAGCGCCCCCTGGGCCACCGCGATGGAGGTGGTGATCATGGAGGGCAGGTCGGTGGCCAGGTTCCAGCCCGGGTTGTAGGTCGGGCCCCCCTTCACCTGCACCTTGGCCGTCTGCTGCTTGAGGTCCTCCAGCTTGGCCAGCGCCTCCTCGAGCTCGGGACCGGTGCGGATGATGCCGACCAGCGACTGCATGGTCTCCTGCAGCTCGTGGTGCACGTCGTAGGGGTTGAGCCCGTCCTCGCGCCCGAAGGGCGCAAAGGCGTCGTCGATGACCGAGGCGACCTCCGCGGCGTCGACGCTGGGCGAGCCGGCGCGGCCCTCCGCGAAGTCGGCCGCGCCCATGCCGGCCCGGCGGCCGAAGACGATCAGGTCCGAGAGCGAGTTGCCGCCCAGGCGGTTCGCCCCGTGCATGCCGCCCGCCACCTCGCCGATGGCGAAGAGACCCGGGACGGTGGCGGCCTGGGTCTCGGCGTCGACGCGCACGCCGCCCATCATGTAGTGACACGTCGGGCCGACCTCCATCGGGCCCGCCGTGATGTCCACGCCGGCCAGCTCCATGAACTGGTGGTACATGGACGGCAGCCGGCGCCGGATGTACTCGGGCGTGCGGCGCGACGCGATGTCGAGGAAGACGCCGCCGTGCGGGCTGCCCCGGCCCGCCTTCACCTCGGAGTTGATGGCGCGGGCCACCTCGTCACGCGGCAGGAGGTCGGGCGTGCGCCGGTTGTTGTTGTGGTCCTCGTACCAGGCGTCGGCTTCCTCTTCGGTCTCCGCCGTCTCGGCCCGGAACATGTCGGCCACGTAGTTGAACATGAAGCGGGTGCCCTCGGAGTTGCGCAGCACGCCGCCGTCGCCGCGCACACCCTCGGTGACCAGGATGCCGCGCACCGACAGCGGCCACACCATGCCGGTCGGGTGGAACTGCACGCACTCCATGTCGATGACGTCGGCCCCGGCCCAGATGGCCATCGCGTGGCCGTCGCCGACGGACTCCCACGAGTTGGAGGTGTACTTCCACGACTTGCCGATCGAGCCCGTGGCGAGGACGAAGGCCTTGGCGGTGAAGAGGACCATCTCGCCGGTCGGGCGCATGTAGCCCACGGCGCCCGAGATGCGGCCCTCCGCGTCGGGCAGGAGGCGCAGGATCTTGCACTCCATGAAGACGTCGGTCCCCATGGAGACGACCTTCTGCTGCAGGGTGCGGATCAGCTCCAGGCCGGTGCGGTCGCCGACGTGGGCCAGGCGGGCGTAGCGGTGGCCGCCGAAGTCACGCTGGGTGATGCGGCCGTCGGGGGTGCGGTCGAACAGCGCGCCCCAACGTTCGAGCTCGTAGACGCGGTCGGGTGCCTCCTGGGCGTGGATCTGCGCCATGCGCCAGTTGTTGAGCATCTTGCCGCCGCGCATGGTGTCGCGGAAGTGGACCTGCCAGTTGTCCTCGGGCCAGACGTGGCCCATGGCGGCCGCCATGCCGCCCTCGGCCATGACGGTGTGCGCCTTGCCGAGCAGGGACTTGCAGACCAGCGCCACCCGCAGGCCTCGCTCCTTGGCCTCGATCGCGGCCCGCAGCCCGGAGCCGCCCGCCCCGATGATGATGACGTCGTAGTCGTGCGTCTGGTAGTCGCGCGTGTCGGTGTCGGCCATGCGGGTCCTCGCTGTCCGGTCCTAGAAGTGGAAGCCCGGGTCGTGGATCGTCCCGCTCGCCACCAGCCGCACGTACAGGTCGCACAGGGCGACGCCGAAGAGGCTGATCCAGGCGAAGCGCATGTGGCGGGCGTTCAGCGGGGTGACGAACTTCCAGAGCTTGTAGCGGGTCGGGTGCTGGGAGAAGGAGCGCACCTGGCCGCCGCAGAAGTGCCGGCAGGCGTGGCACGACAGCGAGTAGAGCCACAGGAAGACCGCGTTGGCGCACAGGACCACCGTGCCGACGCTGACGCCGATCCCGTAGCCGGGCTGGCGGAAGGCGATGATGGCGTCGTAGGTCAGGACGCAGTTGAAGAGGAGGAGGATCCAGAAGAAGTAGCGGTGGACGTTCTGGAGTATGAGGGGGAACCGCGTCTCACCGGTGTAGCTCTTGTGGGCGTCGGCCACCCCGCACGCCGGGGGTGAGAGCCAGAAGGACCGGTAGTAGGCCTTGCGGTAGTAGTAGCAGGTGAGGCGGAAGCCGAGGGGGAAGATCAGGATCAGCAGCGCCGGCGAGTAGTTCCAGAAGGGCAGCGTCCCGAAGGCGTGGCTGCCCGGCACGCAGCTGTTGGCGATGCAGGGGGAGTAGAAGGGCGAGATCAGGTTGCGGTGCAGGTCGGGCCCGGCGTAGTAGTTCTTGCCGACGAAGGCGGCCCACGTCGAGTACGCCACGAACGCCAGCAGCACGGCGGCCGTGATCGCCGGCTCCACCCACCAGCCGTCCTTGCGCAGGGTCGGCACGTCCGGGCCGCCCCGGGCTGCTCCGATCGCGACCGGGGTCGTGGTCGCACTCTCGACCGTCGTCGTCACCCGCACCTCCTCAGTGCCCAGCTCAGGCTCGGCGGCCGGGGCCGCCAAATCATCTCAGACCGCTCCTGCAGCGGCGCAAGCCGCAGCTCGCGCCGATGCCGGCGCTCCCGGGGTGACCCTAAGGCCCCCTCCGCAGCACGTCAAAGACATAAAGAGTATGAAGATCAGAGCGATAAGCTCTGAATATGCAGCTGCACCAGCTGGCCTACGCGCTGGCGGTGGCCGAGGAGCAGAGCTTCACCCGGGCCGCCGACCGGCTGCACCTGGCCCAGCCCTCGCTCTCCCGCCAGGTCCGCCTGCTCGAGCACGAGCTCGGCGTGGTCCTCTTCAACCGCGGCCCGGGCCAGGGACCGGTCACGCTCACCCCCGACGGCAGCGCGCTGGTGCCCTTCATGCAGCGCGTCCTGGCCGACGTCGAGGCGACCGGGGCCGAGGCGCGGGCGCTGTCGGGCATGGCCCGGGGCCACCTCGCCGTCGGCGCGACGCCGAGCCTCATCACGAGCGTGCTCGCCCCGGCCCTCGTGGCGTTCCACGCCAGCCACCCCGGCATCGACCTGTCGGTGGTGGAGGCAGGCTCCCACCAGCTGGTGCCCCAGGTCGCCGCGGGCGAGGTCGACCTGGCCCTCGTCGTGCTGCCGGTCACCGACCCGCTCGTTCTCACCACGCCGCTCTTCGACGACCCCCTCGTGCTGGTCACCGCGCCCGACCACCCCTTCGCGCGCCGGCGGCGCGTCCGGGTGCGCGACCTCGACGGCCTCGACCTGGTCATGTTCCGCGAGGGCTACGACCTGCGCGCCGTCACACTGGCGGCCTGCGCCGACGCCGGGGTCGAGCCGCACCTCGTCAGCGAGGGCGGCGAGATGGCGGGCGTGCTCTCCTTCGTGGCCGCCGGCCTGGGCGCGGCGGTCGTGCCGGCCATCGCGCTGCCGGGCGACGGCTCGCTGGTGGCCGTCCCGTTCAGCGGGCCGACGATGAGCCGCACCGTTGCGCTCGCCCAGCGCGGCGACCGCACGCTCGCCCGCCCCGCCCGGGCCCTCGCCGACCAGCTCGTGACGCGCCATGCCGCCACCGTCGGCGACCGGGCCGGTCGCGGCCGCCCGGCGGGGGGCCGGCGAGAACCTCGACAACCCCCATTGGCGCCGGCGACCCACCCTTCCCGCCCCCGAGCGGGCGCGCTGGTTCACAAGCGAACGGTTTAGGCTTCGCACATGGACGGCCTCTCGCACTTCGATCCCTCCGTGACCCCGGCCCCCGGCGGCCTCAAGGCCCCGGCCGACCTGCCCCGTGCCCTGGCCGATCTGCGCGCCTCGGGCTGGGAGTCGGTGCCGGTGGCCGAGGAGATGCGGCGCAACACGGCCAAGGCCATCGCCGCCGGCCGCTCGCTCGTGCCCGGCGTCCTGGGCTTCGAGGAGACCGTGGTCCCCCAGCTGGAGAACGCCATCCTGGCCGGCCACGACCTCATCCTCCTGGGCGAGCGCGGCCAGGCCAAGACCCGGGTCATCCGCTCCCTCGTCGGCCTGCTCGACGAGTGGACGCCCATCGTCGCCGGCTCCGAGATCAACGACGACCCGTACCGCCCCGTCTCGCGCTTCGCCCTCGACCTGGTCGACGAGCTGGCCGATGCCACGCCGATCGACTGGGTGCACCGCTCGCAGCGCTACGGGGAGAAGCTGGCCACGCCCGACACCTCCATCGCCGACCTCATCGGCGAGGTCGACCCGATCAAGATCGCCGAGGGCCGCTACCTGAGCGACGAGCTGGCGCTGCACTACGGCCTCATCCCGCGGGTCAACCGAGGCATCTTCGCCATCAACGAGCTGCCCGACCTCTCCGAGCGGATCCAGGTCGGCCTGCTCAACATCCTCGAGGAGCGCGACGTCCAGATCCGCGGCCACCGCATCCGGCTGCCGCTCGACATCATGCTGGTGGCCACGGCCAACCCCGAGGACTACACGAACCGCGGTCGCATCATCACGCCGCTCAAGGACCGCTTCGGCGCGCAGATCCGCACGCACTACCCCTTCGAGACCCTGACCGAGGTCCGGATCATGGAGGGCGAGGCCGACCTGCCGACGGCGGGCGTCCCCGTCAGCGTGCCGCCGTTCATGAAGGAGGTGGTGGCCGAGATCAGCCAGCTCGCCCGCCGCAGCACCCACCTCAACCAGCGCAGCGGCGTCTCGGTCCGCTTGTCGATCGCCAACTACGAGACCCTCGTCGCCTCCGCCGTGCGGCGCGCCCTGCGCACGGGCGAGCCGGTGGCGGTGCCCCGCATCAGCGACCTCTCCGCCCTGGTGCCCTCGACCCAGGGCAAGATCGAGGTCGAGGCGATGGAGGAGGGGCACGAGGACGAGGTGGTGGCCCAGCTGGTTGCCGCGGCCACGCTCTCGGTCTTCCGGCGCCGGGTCACCCTCGACGACCCGCAGTCGATCGTGGCCGCGTTCCACGAGCAGGTCGTGGTGCACGTGGGAGACGACCTGCCGTCGTCGGCCTATCTGGCCGTGCTGGCCGACATCCCCGAGCTCGAGCCGCCGACCCGCAAGCTGGCCGGACCCGAGGCCGCCGACGCCGAGTCGCCCGCCCTGATGGCCTGCGCCATGGAGTTCCTCCTCGAGGGACTGCACCTGACCAAGCGCCTCAACAAGGACGCCTCCGGCGCCCGGGCGCTCTACCGCGGCCGCAAATAGAGCGCAGCGGGAACGGAGACGGGAGGCCCACCGGTGAGTGTCCGCTACGACTACTCGGAATGGGACGGCACCCAGGAATTCGCCGACCTCGATCCGGACGAGCTCCTCGCCGGCCTCACCGAGGACCTCCTCGCCGGTGGTGACCTCGACGACGCGCTGCGGCGGCTCCTGCGCAGCGGCTTCCACACCGGCGACGGCGACCAGGTGCCGGGCCTGCGGGACCTGCTCGACCAACTCCGCCGCCGCCGGGCCGAGATGCTGGCCGAGGGCGACCCCGACGGCCGCATGGCGGAGCTCACACGGCAGCTCGACGAGATAGAGCAGGACGAGCGGGCCGCCATCGACGAGCTCGTCGACGAGGCGCACGGCTCGGGCGACCAGCGCCGGAGCGAAGTGACCGACGACGTCGCCACCGAGCGGCGCATGGCGCTCGACCTCCAGCCCGACGACCCCGCCGGGCGCATCAGCTCCCTGCAGCACTACGACTTCGTGTCCTCCGAGGCGCGGGAGCGCTTCGAGGAGCTCGTCGACGAGCTGCGACGCGAGATGGCCGACACGTTCTTCGAGGGCGCGTC
The DNA here is from genome assembly GCA_963730395.1 of uncultured Acidimicrobiaceae bacterium. GTDB lineage: Bacteria > Actinomycetota > Acidimicrobiia > Acidimicrobiales > RAAP-2 > Bog-473. The sequence goes on from CAVSSK010000010.1 coordinate 240,527, forward strand.
CGACGCGCTCTCCAACATGAGCCCCGAGCAGATGGCGCGCATGCGCGATGCGTACGACGCCCTCAACAAGATGCTCGAGCAGCGCGAGCGGGGCGAGGAGCTCGACCCGAGCTTCGAGGACTTCATGGCGCAGTACGGCGACATGTTCCCGGGGGACCCCAAGACCCTCGACGAGCTCCTCGAGCAACTGGCCGAGCGCATGGCGGCCGCCCAGGCGGTGTGGAACTCGATGTCGCCCGAGCAGCAGGCCCAGCTGCGGGCGCTGATGGACTCGGTCCTCGAGGACATGGACCTGCGCTGGCAGGTGGAGCGCCTGGCCCAGAATCTCCAGCGCGCCGTGCCCGACGCAGGCTGGCAGCAGTCGTACGACTTCAACGGCGAGGGCCCGATGAGCATGAGCCGCGCCACCGACCTGGCCTCGCAGCTCGGCCAGCTGGACCGCATGGAGGAGGTGCTCCAGTCGGCCTCCACCCCGGCCGCGCTGGGCGAGATCGACCTGGACCAGGTGCGCCAGCACATGGGTGAGGACGCCGCCCGGGCGCTCGACCGCCTGGCCAACCTCACCAAGTCCCTGGCCGACGCCGGGCTCATCGAGCAGCAGGGCGGGCGGATAGAGCTGACGCCGCGCGGCGTGCGCCGCCTGGGCCAGAAGGCGCTGGCCGACCTGTTCGGCCAGATCAACAAGGACCGCATCGGCGACCACTCGACCGTGCGCACCGGGACGGGCCACGACCGCGAGGAGACCACGAAGGCGTACGAGTACGGCGACCCGCTGAACCTGCACCTGTCCACCACCGTGCACAACGCGGTGCGCCGCAGCGGGTCGGGCGTGCCGGTGCGGCTCACCCCGGAGGACTTCGAGGTGGTCGAGGTCGAGGCGCTCTCGCGATCGGCCACGGTGCTTGCGATCGACCTCTCCATGTCCATGCCGATGCGCGACAACTTCGTGCCGGCCAAGCGCATGGCGATGGCGCTGCAGACGCTCATCTCGTCGAAGTTCCCCCGCGACTATCTCGGCATCGTGGGCTTCTCCGAGGTGGCGCGCGAGATACGCCCCGACGAGATCCCCACGGCCATGTGGGACTACGTCTACGGCACCAACCTCCAGCACGCGCTCGCGCTGTCACGGCGCATGCTGGCCCACGAGCACGGGACCAAGCAGATCATCGTGGTGACCGACGGCGAGCCGACGGCGCACATCGACGACTACGGCGAGGTGTTCTTCAACTACCCGCCGGTGCCCGAGACGCTGCGCCGCACCATGGCGGAGGTGATCCGCTGCACGCGGGCCGGCATCGTGATCAACACCTTCGCCCTCGACCTCCAGCGCACCCACTATCCCTTCGTGGAGCAGATCGCCCGCGTCAACGGCGGCCGGACCTTCTACACGACCCCCGACGCCCTCGGCGGCTACGTGCTGGTCGACTTCCTCCAGCACCGCCGCGTGCTGCGCCCCACCGGTTAGGGCCCACGGGTCGGGGCCCCGGCGGACCGGGCCCACCGGCCGCCCTCTGATCGGGCGGCCCACCGCCCGGGTCCGGGCCCGGCCCTTCCGGCGGCCCCCGCCGGGCCCGCTTGGACCCCGCGCCGGGCTCGGGCGGCCGATTTCCCTTCCCCATGGACGGCGTGTGCCAAAAGCGGGCCTCAACTGGGGTTATCCCGAGACGCCGGCCCCCGATCGGGGCCGTGCGGGCACGCCTCGTGCCTGGAATCGGCAAATGCCCCCTTGCGCTCGGGGGGAGGGTAGTGAAAGATGACTACACCGTTGTAACTACACCAATGCCACCTGTGGCGAAGAAGGGGGGCGAACCACGTGCCGGTTGACATAGTCACCACGCTCTACGGTCGCCAAGAACGAAGCTGGCAGTTGCAGGCGAATTGCATGGGCGTCGACCCTGACCTGTTCTTCCCGGAGCGCGGGGCGTCGACCCGCGAGGCCAAGGAGGTCTGCCGCGGCTGCGTCGTGCGGGAGGACTGCCTCGAGTACGCCCTGGCCAACGGCGAGAAGTTCGGCATCTGGGGCGGCATGAGCGAGCGTGAGCGGCGTCGGCTGCGCCGCGCCCGTGCCCTGGCCCGCCGCGACGTGGCCAGCGCCTCGTAGCTCCATTCGCCGCGGCCTCTCGCTGACGTCGCGCCCGTCGGGGCCCCGTCAGGCGCGACCCAACCGGGCTTCCACGGTCGACTCCTCGGCCAGGCCGAGCTCGTCCCAGCGTTCCCGTGGGATGGCGGCCAGCACGGCCTCGGGGACGAGGCCGACCAGCTCCGCCCCCTCCACCGACCCGCCGGCCTCGGCGACCAGGGCCGCGACCTCGTCGTAGAGCGTGGCCGGGCCGTGGCACCCGGGGTCGAGCAGGTTGCACGACACCTGCGCCCGTGGCCCGACCGCCAGTCCCAGGGCCCGCACGTGCGGCCCCCGCACCAGCGGGGCGACCCGGCGGGCGACCTCGGCCGAGGAGACCCAGACGTTGTAGGCGACCAGGACCCGGCGGGCGCCCACGGCCGTCGCCCCGGTGCGCGGGTCCGGCTGCGCCGGCCCGAAGTCGGGGGCCCAGCCCTCGGCAAGGGCCCCTTCCTTCCCGAGGGCGGACCGGCGGATGTCCGGCAGGTCCCGGGTCCGGCCGCCGGGAAGCGGCCCGTAGAGGAAGCTCGGCACACCCAGTTCGGCGCCGAGCCAGCGGGCGAAGTCGTCGCGCAGGGCGACCGCGTCCTCCAGGTCATCGGGTGCGGGCCGGCCGGGCTGGTAGGGGACGAAGGGCACGACGTCGAGCACGCCGAGGCGGGGGTGGGCACCCTGGTGGCGCCTGAGGTCCAACGTGGCCACCGTGGTCGTGGCCAGCGTCCTGGCGGCCGGCACCACGGCATCGGCGGGTCCGGCCAGGGTGAGGACGGACCGGTTGTGATCCGGGTCGCGGTGCAGATCGAGCAGGATCGGCCCGGCGGCGGCGGCCAGGGCATCGAGGACGCGCTCGTCGCGGCCCTCGCTGACATTGACGACGCACTCGAAGATCACGGGCACTCGAAGATCACGGGCACTCGAAGATCACGGGCATCCGAGGATCAGGGGCATCCGAAGATCACGGTGCCAGCGTGGCACGTGCTCGGGCGACCACTGACGAGGCCCAGCCGTTACCCGCCCGGAAGAGCGGCCCGCCGACGGGCGGGCGGGACCTACTACTTGGCGGCGACGGCGTGTGAGAGGCGACGACGGCGCAGGATGCGGCGACGCTCGCGCTCGGACGTCCCACCCCAGACCCCGTGGTCGATGTGGTGCTCGAGCGCGTACTCCAGGCAGGCTTCGGAGACCGGGCACTCGGCGCAGATGCGCTGGGCGACCAGCACGCCCATCCCGTCGTTCGGAAAGAAGACGTCGGGAGCAACTTCCTTGCACTTCCCCCTGGACATCCATTCGGTATTCATTGTTCAGCTCCCTTTTCACGCACCATTCTACGGGAGGGGCCCCTCGCAAAAATAGGGTCTTGGGATAGGAACTTCGTAAGAATCTGGGGCCCGATTCGGCCACTACCAGGGAGGATGCTTCTTCGCCCCCTGGGGCTACGCTGGCGACGATCGCCAATGCCAGGAGGGTGCCATGTCCCCGGAGACCGAGGACGAGGTTGTCGAAGAGGGTGAGCTGGTCGAGCCCATCGGGCACGTCCGCGTCGTGTATCTCGGGCCGGTCGCGCCGCACTGGGAAGTGCAGTCTGACTACGGCCCCCCCGAGGTGATCGACCAGTTCCGCGAGCGCGTCCTGGCCCGACTGGTGCTGCTTCCCCCGCACGACCCCCAGTTCCGCCGCAACAGCGAGCGCGTCGTGCGTGACGCCGAGCGGGAGCAGCTCGCACTCGAGTGGGTGCTCGACTACGGCGAGGGCGCCGAGGCCTGACGCGCCCTCGCCAGGACGGCCCGGCGGCGACGCCCGGCTGACCAGCACTGATTGCACCCATCTTGCATCCGGCGCGCCACTGCGCCGACACCCCCCTCGTGAAAGCTCTGCGCCTGTGGCGTTCGGTTCTTCCGGGCCGGTGGCCCGGCATCAGGGGGAGGCATCAATGAGGGAGACCAACACGGCGGACGGCGCAGGCGTCGTCTCCAAGGTACGAGGGCTGATCGGTGAGCTCACCGACGACGAAGCGGCGCTCGTGCGTACGCTGACGCCGGGCGGCCTGACGGCACCGGAGGCGGTCGAGCACCTGTTCGACCTCGTCGACCTGCTGTCGACCATCCGCTACGACGAGGCCCTGGCTGACTACGTCTACGCCATCGCACCGGACTGGGACGGCAGCATCGGCATGTTGATCCTGGGCGGCCGGGTCACCACGGAGCTCGCTCGCTACTCGCTCGAGCACCGCGTGCCCGAGCGCGTCGGCTGACTCCTCGTCACGACGCGGGCGGACCGCCGGGACGGGCGCGCCCGCATGTCGTCGGACGGGGCCTGCGACGCCGTGGCGTCTGCAGCGCCGTTCAGTCCAACAGCCCGATGCGGGCGAGCCAGAGCCCCGGCGCGTCGACCTCGGCCGGCGTCGGCAGGTCGACCTCGTCACCCCACAACCGGGCCAGCGCGTCCTCGCCGACCCTCTCCACGACGCCGGACACGAAGGCGCGACCGCGGTCGACCTCGTCCTGGCCCACGTTGAGCCCGAACAGGCCGGCGAAGGCCTGCTCGCCCTTGCCCTCCTCTATCCGGTAGCGGTACCAGGCCTCGCGCAACGCCGCCGGTGACGACGTCAACGTCTCGGCGATCCCCGCCGTGATGTGGTCCACGTAGGCGCCGATGGCGGTCGTCTGCGCGGTGAGGGCGCTCGAGATGCTGCGCTGCTCGGGGCTGATGAGGTCGGAGAGGAGCGCCTCGGGATCACCGAGGGCCTCCTCGAGCGTCGTCGGGTCACCGAGGCCGTCACCCAGGCGCTCGACGATGGAGCGCTGCGCCGCCGCCGCGTGCGCCGACGCGTCGCCGAGCAGCGTCGTGAGCGACGCCCGGACGCCGGGACGGGTGAGCACGGCGTGCATCGTCAGCTCGCGCAGGCACACCCAGAGCTGGACCTCTTGGAGGGGGAGGCTCCAGTCCTCCGCGAAGCGGGCGACGTTGCCCGGCACGAGCAGGAGGGTCGCCGACTCGGGCCACGGCAGCGGGAGCGCGTACTGCCCGAAGGCGCGGCGCGCCAGGTGCCCGGCGGCCGAGCCGAATTGCATGCCGAGGAAGACGGGGCCGAGCGTCAGCGCGAACTGCCCGAGCAGGCCGCTGAGCCCGGCCGGTGCCTCGGGGTCGAGCTCGCTCAGGTCCATCGACGACGGGACGGCGGCGGCGCCCTGCTGTTGCGCCTCCACCATGGCACGCAGGATGGGACGGTACGCCTCCAGCACGCGGAACGACCACTGCCCGGGCCCGACCGTCTCGAAGGACACCCCACCGGGGCCCGATGCCGACGTGATCCCGGTGGCGTCGGCCACGTGGAGCTCGGCCACCCGGGCCAGCTCCTCGAAGGCGATGCGCACGAGCGGGTCGGGGCTCTCGTCCTCGCCGCCGTCGGTGGCGACGCCGAAGGCCAGGGTGCGGGCGGCCTCGAACCAGCTGTCGGCCGCTCCGGGGCCCGACCCGATCACCTTGAGCAGGTCCCCGAGGAGACCCCCCATCGGGTTGTCGGGGTCGTTGGAACCGAACATGCTCACCCCTGCATGCTAGGAGGACCCGCCCAGGGTGAGGTCCACGACCTTGGTGCCCGAGGCCTGCTGGACCGAGACGGCGACCGCGGCGCCCGGGGCCAGGACGTAGAGCCGCGCCCGCAGCTCGGCCATGGAGCGCACCGGCATGGCGTTGACGGCGACGATCACCTGGCCCGCGGTCAGCTTGCCCTGGGCCGGGCCGCTGGCGCTCACCACCTCCACCCTGGCCCCGCCGCCGTTGGGGGCGTCGGACCCCGAGACGCCGAGCCATCCGTGCACCACCCGGTTGCGCGAGCGGAGGTCGTCGGCCACGCCCGACGACCAGCTGGCTCGGCAGGAACGAGGCGGGACCGGTGCCGCCGGGTTTGGCGTCGTAGAGGATGCCCACGACGGCCCCGCTGGCATTGAGCAGCGGGTCCCCGGCGGCGACGCTCGTCGCGGCGGGGGAGGAGCTGATCGTGGGCATGCCGCCGGCGGGCCCGCTGGCGATGGCCGTCGCCACGCCGGTCACCGCGCCGGGGGTGCAGTGCAGCGCCACCGAGGCGCCGCCCGCGGGCACGAAGCTGAGCGTCAGGTCGGGCGTCCCCCCGTCCAGGCCGCCGTCGTCGGCGAACGGCGCCACGGGGAGGTCCTCGGGCACGGTCACCAGCGCCACGTCGGAGGCCTTGTCGGTCGCCACCACGGTGGCCGGCTCGAGCTTGCCGCCCGGCCCCACCATGACGACGCGGTGCGCGCCGACGAGGAGGTCGGCCGTCGTGACGACCAGGCCTCCCTCGGCCACGGCGACGCCGATCAGCGCCACCGTTCCCTGCGCGGTGGTGACCTGGAGCTCCACCATGGAGCGCCCCGCCGCCTGGGCCGCCGCCGGCACGGCGTTGTCCGGACCGGCCAGCGTGGTCGGCGCGGCGGCGAGGGTGTCATGGGTGGTGCTGAGCGGCCGCGTCGACGCCGGGGACAGCAGCACGGCGACCCAGGCGACGACGGCCATCACGGCCACGACCCCGACCAGGACCATCACGGCCCCCCGGTAGGGGTGGCTCGCCGGGGCGTTCAAGAGGACGGGGACCTCGCCGGGGCCGTGACCGGTGACCTCACTCGGGTGGCGCCAGAGGCGGTCCTCGGGGTCGATCCACCCGCGCAACGGCTCGTCGGATCCCGACCCGCCGCCCTCTGCGGGGCCCGGTTCCCCCTCCTCCGGTTCGTCGGGCGCGTCGCTCACCTGGGCGACGATACCGAGAATGGCCAGGAAAATGCCGTCGCCGGACGGGTCGGCCGTACCATGTGGCCCCTATGTCGCGCGACCTGGCCATCGACCTCGGCACGGCCAACACGCTCGTCTACGCCAAGGGCAAGGGCCTCGTGCTCAACGAGCCCACCGTCGTCGCGCTCGACTCGCGCAGCCGCGAGGTGCTCGCGATCGGGACCGACGCCTGGCAGATGATCGGTCGCACGCCCGGCTACATCGTGGCCGAGCGGCCGCTGCGGGGCGGCGCCATCACCGACTTCGAGGTCACCGAGCGCATGCTCAGCGTCCTGCTGCGCCGTGTCGGTGTCAGCCGCCTCAACCGGCCCAAGGTGCTGATCTGCGTCCCGTCGGCCATCACGGCGGTGGAGCGCCGCGCCGTGAAGGAGGCGGCGCGGCGGGCGGGCGCCTCGGCCAGCTTCCTGATCGAGCAGCCCATGGCGGCGGCCATCGGGGCCGGGCTGCCGATCCACGAGCCGGTGGGCAACATGGTGGTGGACATCGGGGGCGGCACGGCCGAGATGGCGGTGATCTCGCTGGGCGGCGTCGTGGCGGTCCAGGCGCTGCGCTGCGGCGGCTTCGACTTCGACGCGTCCATCCAGGCCTACGTCCGCTACCGCTACGGCGTGGCCATCGGCGAGCGCACGGCCGAGGCCGTCAAGCTCGCCATCGGCTCCGCCTCCCCCTATTCGGGGGAGCAGCAAGCCGAGATCCGAGGGCGCGAGGTCGCCACGGGCCGGCCCAAGACGGTCGTCCTCTCCCCGCAGGAGATCCGGGGCGCGCTGGAGGACAACGTGGCGTCGATCGTGCAGACCGCAGCCGACTGCCTGTCCGAGGCCCCGCCGGAGCTGGCCCAGGACATCATGTTCGAGGGGGTCCACCTGACGGGTGGCGGCGCTCTGCTGCGCGGCGTGACCCAGAGGCTGGCGGACGCCACCGCGGTCCCGGTCCATCTGGTCGACACGCCGCTCGAGTGCGTGGTCCAGGGGGCGGGCGTCTGCCTGGAGTCCTTCGACCGCTTGAAGCGGCTCTTCACCCAGGACGACTAGAAGCCCGGCGAGACGTCCGGCACCCACGGGGTGGTCGCGACGTCGAGCAGTTCCTGCGCGGCCTGGCGCACCTGCCAGTCCCGGTCCTGGGCCGCAGCCCGCAGCCCCGCTTCGACCCGAGGGTCGTCGAAGCCCGCCAGGGCGACCGTGGCCCGCCGCCGCACCGTGGGCTTGTCACCGAGCGCGGCGAGCACGGCGGGCAGCCCCGCCGGGTCCCCGATGGCGCCGAGCGCGGCCACGGCCGCCTCGCGACAGCGGGTGTCCTCGTGCCCGGTCGCGACGGCGACGAGAGGCGCCAGTGCCGGCCGGTGGCGACGCTCGCCCAGGAACCAGGCCGCGCCGACCACGACCAGGGGGTCGGGATCGTCGAGCGCGCCGGTGACCGCGGTCGGCAGCACCGAGCGTGAGCCCCGGCCCCGCACCCCCGGTGCGGCGTCGACGGCGCGCCGCCGCGCCGCAACGGGACCGCCCTGCAGCGCGCGGGCCACGTCGTCCGCCGTGAGCTCGCCGAGCCGGGCCAAGGCGCCCAGGGCAGCTGCCTGCACCCCGGCGTCGGGATCGCCGAGACCCCGCCGCGCCATGGCGGGGTCCCCGCCGTGGCCCGCCACGATGATCCGGCGCCTCCTGGTCTCGGCGCGGCGGTCACGGCCTGCATCCGTGGCAACATCGTCGCTCACCCTCTCGAGTATGTCCGACCCTGACGCGACCGCCGACGGGGGAGCCGCGGCGACCCCCTTCTCCGACGCCCGCCCCGCCGCGGCCGCCGGCTGGTCGCCTCCCGCTCCCCCAGCCGGGCCGATGCGCCAAGCGCCGGAAATGGCCGGTGATCCTCGTGGTCGTGGTGGTCGTCGTCCTCGCCGGGAGCTGGATCGCCTCCCGCGTGTCGGTCAACTACTACGTGCTGACACCGGGGGACGCCACGCCCGTCTCGCAGTACATCGAGGTGCCCCCGGCGGACAACCATCCGCTCACCGGCAAGATCCTGCTGACCGACGTCTATCTGACCCAGCTGAACGCGCTCAACTACCTGAAGTACAAGTACCTCGATTCCAACAGCGAGGTGGTCTCGGGGCCGGACCTGTTCGGCCCGACGCCCGACGAGAGCCAGTTCCTCGCCCAGGGCTACCTCCAGATGGCGCAGGCCCAGTCCTACGCCACCGCCGCCGCGCTGACCCGCCTCGGCTACACGGTCCATTCCACCAACGCCGGGGCTCTGGTCTACGGGATCCAGCCCGGCTCCCCGGCGGCCAAGAGCCTGAAGGTGGCCCAGGTGATCACGGCGGTCAACGGCACCAGCACGCCCACCGACTGCGCACTGATCGACTCCCTGCACGGACTGCAGCCCAAGACGAGCGTCTCGCTCAGCGTCGAGCAGTCCTCCATCAACGACGTCGGCACCTTCGTGGCCGGACCGATCGTGCACGAGTCGGTCACGCTGGGGACGCCACCCAAGGGTCTGGTCGACACCGGGTGCGGGGTACCCACCAAGCCGACGGCCTACCTGGGCGTTGATTCCGAGACCCAGCTACGTCGAAAGTCTGGCGATCGTGGACTGGAAGGACTGGCAGTTCCCGGTCAAGGTGACCGTGCACACGCAGAACATCGGCGGCCCCTCGGCCGGCCTGGCCATGACGCTCGGCATCATCGACAAACTGAGCAGCGGGCGCCTGACCGGCGACCGGATCGTGGCCGCCACCGGGACGATCGACCAGCACGGCAACGTCGGTGACGTGGGAGGCGTGGCCGAGAAGACGATCGCCGTCGAGGGGGCGGGGGCCACGGTCTTCTTCGTCCCCGCCGTGGAGCTCAAGACCGCCGAGTCCAAGGCGTCCCCGCAGCTCCACGTCTATGCCGTGAGCAACCTGGACCAGGTGCTCCGGATCCTCAAACGCCTGGGAGGGAACGTGCCGACCAAGCCTGTGCCGGCCGAGGCGGCGCCGTAGGCTCTGGCCATGCCTGAAGGCCTCGCCCCCATCTCGTCCTCCCGCATCGCGACCGGGGACATCGCCCGGCACTCCTTCGCGGTCGTCCGGCGTGGCTTCGACACCGACGAGGTCCGGGCCTACCTCCAGTCGGTGGCGCGGAGCATCGAGGCGCTCGAGGAGCGGGAGCAGGAGCTCCGGGACGCGCTCACCGAGGCCGAGGAGCGGGCCGCCCACCCCGTGGTCGACGAGGCCACCCTCACCGCGTCGCTCGGGCAGCACAGTGCGCAGGTCCTGCGCCATGCGCACGAGGAGGCAGCCCGCATCGTGGCGCAGGCCCAGGAGCGCGCCTCCACCCTGCTGCGCGACACCCAGAGCCAGGTCGACGAGCTGCAGACGAGCACCGAGGCCTCCTCCGCCGAACGCGTGGTCGAGGTCGAGCTGCTGGTGGCGAACGCGACGCAGGAGGCCCGTGTCGAGAGCGAGCGCATCCTCGCCGAGGCGGTGGCGGACGGCGAGGCGATCATCGCGCGCGCCAAGGACGAGGGGCGGGCCCTCCTCGAGCAGGTGCAAGAGGCAAGGCGCCGTGTGCTGGCGGATCTCGCCTCGCGACGGCGCGGGCTCGGGATACAGATCGAGCAGCTGCGGGCCGCCCGCGACGAGATGGCCGCCTCCGTGCACGGCGTGCGCGACAGGGTGGACGGGATCCTGGCCCACCTGGATCGGACCGACCAGGAGGCACGCGCCGCCGCGCAGGCCGTCGGTGACCAGTTCCGCCTGCACGGCGCGGGTGAGGCTCCCCACGACCAGGATGCGGGGGACGACGTGCCGGGGGCGCAGCCGCTCGTGGCCGGATCGGAGGCGACCGAAGGCGGGGACGTGGCCGGCGAAGACGAGGGCGACCACACCGGCGCCCCTGCGGCGGCACCCTCGGTCGACGAGCTCTTCGCCCGCATCCGGGCCGGGTCCGAGAGCGGTGCGGCCGCGCCCGAGGGCGACGCGGACGACACGGTCGCCGTGGCCGCGGTCGAGGCCGCGGCCCCGGCGGGAGACGAGGGCGGCACGGCGGAGGCGAACGGCGAAGCGGACACCGAGCCGACCGAGGCCGAAGCTCCTCCCGGTCCCGATGACGCGCTCATCGCCCGGCGGGACGAGCTGCTCGGGCCCGTCCTGGCGCGGCTCACCCGCACGGTCAAGCGTGCGCTCGGCGACAATCAGAACCGGTTGCTCGACCAGCTACGCAGCGCACCAGCGCGGAGCGTCGACGAGCTCCTCGGTCCCGAGGAGGAACACGTCGCCGTGTTCGCCAGTGCGACGCGGGGCCACCTGGGGGAGGCCTTCAGAGCAGGAGTGGCGTTCGCCGGGCGCGGTGCAGCGGCTCCGACCGAGAGTGACGCCGTCGAGCAATCGGTGGCGGGCCTGGCGCACGTGATCGTGACGATGCTGCGGCGCCAGATGGAGGACGGGGGAGGCGAGGTCGCCGACCGGGTGGGCGCGGCCTTTCGCGAATGGCGTGGCGAACGGGTCGAGCGGTTGGCCGGTGACTATGCGACGCAAGCCTTCTCGGCCGGCGTGACGGAGTCCGTGGCGGACGGCAAGGTGCGCTGGGTGGTGACGTCCGCCGACGGGTGCTCGGACTGCGAGGACGACGCCCTGGCGGGCGCGGTCAGTGCGGCCGAGACCTTCCCGACGGGTCACGCGCACCCGCCCGCGCACTCGGGCTGCCGGTGCCTGGTGGCGCCGGCGGACGACTGAAGAGCAGTTCTCCCTGCTGAGAGGCTCGAGGCCTGGTCGTTGGGGCCGGGGTGACGGACGTTAGGCTCCCCACGTGCGCATCCCAAGCGACCTGACGACTGATCCCTCGCCGCGCCGACGTCACCGCGCCCGTTGGTGGCTCATCGGCTTCGTCGTGGTCCTGGTCATCTTGTTGGTGTCGCTGCGCTCCCTGGCCGGGCTCTACACCGACAGCCTGTGGTTCTCCTCGGTCGGCTACCACAACGTCTTCTCGACGCTGCTCGTGATCAAGCTGGGCCTCTTCGGCGTGTTCGGCGCGATCTTCTTCGCCATCCTCTGGGTCAACCTCGTCGTGTGCGACCGCATCGCGGGCCACGACATCGTGCTCGCCCAGGAGGACGAGCTGGTGCGCCGCTACCAGCAGTACGTGCGGCCGTACGCGGGACGGATCTACGTCGCCCTGGCGTTCGTCCTGGCCCTGATCGGCGCGTCCGGGACGATCGGCCAGTGGAACAACTGGATCCTCTTCCGCCACGGCGGCAACTTCGGGGTCACGGACCCCCAGTTCCACAAGGACATCGGGTTCTACGTCTTCGACCTCCCGTTCTTGACCTTCGTCGTCGACTGGACGCTCGCCATCCTCATCGTGACGCTGGCCGTCTCGTTGGTGTTCCACTACTTCAACGGGGGGATCCAGCCCCAGCGCGGCCTGCCGCGGGTGCGGCCTCCCGTCAAGGCGCACATCTCGGTGCTGCTGGCCTTGATCGCCCTTGACAAGGCAGCCGGCTACGTCCTGCAGCGCTGGTCGCTCGTCAACGCGCAGGACGGGTACGTCAACGGCGCCGGCTACACCGATGTGCACGCCCGCCTGCCGGCCGAGACGCTGCTCGTCTACGTGTCGGTCTTCGCTGCGGCCATCCTCCTGTTCAACATCCGTCGCCAGGGCTGGACCCTCCCGGTGCTCGCCGTCGGGATCTGGGCCTTCGTGGCGCTCGTCGTCGGCATCATCTACCCGGCGCTGCTGCAGGCGCTCAAGGTGACGCCGGCGCAGAGCTCGCTCGAGGCGCCCTACATCCAACGCAACATCACGGCCACGCGGGACGCCTACAACTTGAACAACGTGGCGGTGCACAGCTTCCCGGCCACCACGACGATCTCCGCCAGCCAGGCTGTGCTGGCCACGCCGACCATCGCCAACATCCGGCAGTGGGACCCCGACCCCAGCATCTCGCTGCAGACGTTCCTGCGCCTGCAGTCGATCCGCTCCTATTACACGTTCCCCTCGCTCGGAGTGGACCGCTACACCGCCAGCGGAGCGCTCACGCCCGTGCTGGTCGGGGTGCGCCAGATCTCGTCGGGCAACGTGCCGTCCCCGTCCTGGGTGAACATCCACCTCCAGTACACCCACGGCAACGGTGCCGCGGTGGCGCTGGCCAACCAGACCAACTCGGCCAACCCCGTCTTCGCCGTGCAGGGCGTCCCACCTCAGTCCTCGAACGGCCTGCCCGCGATCACGCAGCCGTCGGTCTATTTCAGCCTGGGCGAGTCGGGCTACGTCGTGGTGAACTCGAAGCAGACCGAGGTGGACTACGAGCAGAACGGCACCAGCGTCCAGAGCCACTACAAGGGCGGCGGTGGCGTCCAGCTCTCCTCCATCTTCACCCGGGCCGCCTTCGCGCTTCGCCTGGGCGACTTCAACCTGCTGATCTCGAGCCAGATCACCAACAAGTCGCGCATCATGTTCGTGCGCGACCCGGTGGCCATGGCGCAGAAGGCGGCGCCGTTCCTCACTTTCGACCACGACCCCTACGCGGTGATCAACAACGGGCACATCGACTGGGTGGTCGACGGGTACACCACGACGGCCAACTACGCCTACTCGCAGAACGCGAGCAGCCAGCAGGTGGCCGTCGGGAGCAACCTCCCGCCCAGCTACAACTACGTGCGGAACTCGGTCAAGGTGATCATCGACGCCTACTCGGGGAAGATGACCTTCTACGACGCCGACCCGAAGGACCCCATCCTGCAGGCGTACTCGGCCGCGTTCCCCAACATGTTCGTTCCCCTCTCGAAGCTGAGCCCGCAGCTGCAGGCCCACCTGCGCTACCCGCCGGACATCTTCTCCATCCAGTCCGCCATCTACGGCCGCTACCACCTGACCAACGCGCAGGCCTTCTACGCCGCCAACAACGCCTGGCAGCTCTCGCCGACTGCCGGCGCCGGCCCGCAGTCCCAGGCCCTTCTGGCCGAGAACACCTACAACAACCAGGGCCAGCTGGTGTCGACCACGCCGGCCCGCATGGCGCCCCAGTACCAGGTGTACGCGCTCCCGAACACGAACCCGAGCCAGCAGGTCTTCACCGTCTCGGACGGGTTCGTCCCGGCGTCGCAGTCGACCCTCTCCGGGTCCAACCAGAACTTCAACCTGACGGCCTGGATGGTGGGACTGTCGGATCCCGGGCACTACGGTCAGCTCGATTTGTACGAGACACCCCAGGGGGCGACCGGACCGGCCAACGCGGACGCCGAGATCTCGGCCGACCCGACGGTGTCGAAGGACATCTCGCTGCTCGACCAGCGCGGCTCGCAGGTCCTGCTGGGGGAGACCCTGATGGTCCCCATCGCGAACTCCATGGTGTACCTGCGCCCGCTCTACGTGGCAGCCACGACGAACCCGCAGCCACAGCTGGCCTACGTCGTCGCCGTGCTCGGCAAGAACGTGAAGATCGACGGGTCGTTGCAGGCGGTCCTGGGCGACCTGCTCCAGACGACGGTGACGCTGCCGACGGGGTCGGGCGGTGTCCCCTCGAGCGGCACCGTGCCGGCGGCGGTGGCGGGCTACCTGCAGCAGGCGCAGGCCGACTACGACAACGCGCTGGCGGCGTTGAAGGCCGGCAACCTGGCGACCTTCCAGACCGACATCCAGGCGATGGCCCAGCAGATCACGCAGGCCCAGCAGGTGCTCTCCCCGGGAGCGGCGTCGACGACGACCACGACCACGACGACGTTGCCGAAGATCAAGCCCGGCAAGACGTCCACCAAGTCGAGCTCGACCTCGACGACGACGTCTTCGAGGTCGACCAGCACGACGGTGCCGACCAGCACGGGTCCCAGCGGAGGATCCAGCACGACGTCGTCGACGGTGGCCTCGGCCGCAGCCCCGGGCTGAGGCCACGGGTCTGCCGGCCCGCATCGCCGGAGCGAGGCCATCTGGCAGAGACCGCCCCGAAGGGCGAGGGCTGTTGCAGCCGGCGCCGGGGGGTCCCATGATGTCTGGAGCGGCGCGAGCACCCGAGGAAAGGAAGGCTCCCCATGGGACTGCTGGACAAGGTCAAGGCGCAGGCGACGGCGGCCACGGAGATGGCCAAGGACGCCGCCGCCAAGGGCCAGGCCAAGATGAACGATGCGCAGGCCAAGAAGGCGGCCGACGGCATGCTGCGGGACCTCGGCGCCGCCTTCTACGCGACGAAGACTGGGCGGGCGACGCCCTCCACCGAGGCCGACGTCGAACGCCTGGTGACGGCCCTCCAGGTGCACGAGTCCGAGCACGGTCCGATCACGCTGGCACCCGAGTCCGCGGCGGCCGCCCCCACGGCGGCTCCGGCGGGCGACACGGGGGCGCCCCCACCTCCGCCGCCCCCGCAAGCAGCGGACCCGGCCTCACCACCGCCACCGCCCCCGACCGCACAGACGCTCTAGGGCTGCAGGCCCCACTGGTGCCGGGCGCCGGAGGCCCGCTCGATCGGACGCCGTGGTCCGCACGGGGACGGGGGTGTACACTGCCTTCCTTCGCCGCGGGGTGGAGCAGTCTGGTAGCTCGTCGGGCTCATAACCCGAAGGTCGGAGGTTCAAATCCTCCCCCCGCCACCAACTCAGAGAACCTGGTCTTAGGCTTGGATCGGTGAGAGCTCCGTTTGCCGTCGGCGCGTTCTACCGGGCGTTCTACCGGGTGTTCCAGCGGGGAGAACCGTGGGAACGTTCGGACTCGTTCATCGCACGGACCTCGCAGGACGTTCGAGCAAGGCCGCAAAGGTCTTCGGGGAGTTCAACGGATGTCGGCAACGCTGAAGTTGACGCATAAGGCAATCGGAGCGGAGGTGCGTCGTGGCGCGTACGACGTCGTCGTTGATGATCAGCGGGTCGGGTCGGTCGAAATGAACGACACGATCGAGATACCAGTCGCGCCTGGACGTCATACCCTGCTGGTCCGAAATGGCCGAAAGTCGAGCGGTACTGAAACCTTCGACGCCGCCGAAGGTGAGATCGTCGCCTTCCGATGCACCGGAAAGAGGTTCTTACCGATCTTTCTGGCATCCTTCATCCTCCCGAGGCTGGCACTGAAAATCGTTCACGATTGAGTCGGTGTCGCCATCGTTCCACCGGGTTGGAGGGAATCGCTACCGCTTTGTCACAGCGTTTCAATGACATCGGGATGGCCCCGGCGAGAATGCGGACGGGACGGGCACGGCCCTCAATAGCCAGTCACTGGCCATCCCGACTCGTGTTGGATGCTGGACGAGCGGCGAAGGTACGCGCGAAGGCGAACACCTTCCCCGGCATCCAACGCGACGAGCAATGCATGACCGGGCTGGCAGATGTGGTGGTTGTCCTGGTCGATGACGGTGATCTCTACGTCGGCTTCGGAATAGAGACGACGTAAACCGATTGGCTGCCAACGTTCCGCCCGTTCCGCCGCCGAGGATCATCACGCGATGTGCCATTACTTACAGTCAAAGCCCCAGCTGAGCCAATGGTCAGGTCAAAGGTCCCTCCCCCTGGTGACCATCGTCCGAATCGGGACTCGATCTGGATTTCGGGGCTACGACTCATTCGGGTCCGGGTTGGCCCAAACACCGTGCCAGGAACTCCGTCAGACGCGACGTGTCTTTGACGATTGACAGGCCCTTGACCAGATCCTTCGTGATGTCGAGCGAAGGGCAGAACACGTCGTCGTCACCGCAGAAAAAGTGCGGTGAGCCGAGGACGCCACGCCGCTCGCCTTCGTGCCAGTCCGCCACCACATCGGCGCGGTCGGACTCGTCCGGCATGCCGACTCCCAGGTCACGTGCCAGGCCCTCGAGCGTGCCCTGGTCCGAGATGTCCCGGCCTTCCTCGAAGAGGGCATCTCGGAGTGCGAAGCTAGTTCGCTCGCCCACCTGGAGGTCAGTTCGGTAGGCCCGGTTGGCGAGTGCGAGGGCATCGAGCGTCGAGCCCGGGAACCGATTGACGTCGAGGTGACGGAACAGGTTCGGGGCGATCTGCTCTCGAAGCTCATTCGCGTGTTCCCTGGTGACCGACGGGTCGACTGGCACGCCGTTCACCAGCTCGAGTGGCCAGGCTCGGACCCAGATCGCGACATCGGTGCGGCCGGTTCGAACGCGCTGGGCGTGGATTGTCTGCAGCCCGACGTGGGCAAAAGGGCACCAGATGTCGGCAAAGACCTCCATGACAGGGCACGCTGTCGTGCTCATAGCGTGGCCGCTTCGTTTCTGGTGCAATTCACTGCTCACGCCAGTTTCGTGAAGAGTCGTTGGACCTCGTCGAGGGGATAGCCGGACTCCGCGGCCTCTTCAGGGTTCTCGAGGCAGTAGGTCAGACCGCTGGCGATCAGTCGGAACCCGACCTGCTCGAGGGCCTTGATGGCGGCACTCAGCTGGGTCACGATGTCGCGACACTCACGGCCGTCGGCCAGCATCGTCTCGACAGCCTGGACTTGTCCTCCGGCGCGCTTGAGCCGCAGGCGAAGATCGTCGACCACCTGGTCGGGTAGTTGCATGGTCACTCCTCTTTCCTCGTAGGTGACATCTAATGGGCGTAGGACGGTCGCTCAGTGCGAGAACTTCACGTTGGGCAGGATCCGCCCGAGCCACTTCGGCTGGCGCCAGGCCCCGTGCCCACTCAGCCGTAGGACGACTGGCAGCACCACTAAGCGGACGACGAGGGCGTCGAGCGCGACGGCGATGGCCAGGATCACGCCCATCTCCTTGGGTGCCAACGGTCCTGAGAGGGCGAAGGTCAAGAACACGGCAATCATGACTGCTGCGGCTGAAAGCACGACGCGTCCCGATGTTTGCATCGAACCGACCATGGCGTGCTCGGGATCTGGGTGTGTCTCGTAGCGCTCCTTGGCGGCAGAGAGCATGAACAGGGTGTAGTCCATGGCCACCCCGAAGACCATTGCTCCGAAGAACAGAGGAGCCCAGGCGTCGATGAAGCCCTGGGGCTGGAACCCCAGCACTCCGGACAGGTAGCCGTTCTGGAAAATGAGCCGGCCGATGCCGAAGGCGCCGGCCACCGACAAGGCCGTGATCAGCACACCGAGCGCGGCGATCAGCGGGGCGCCCAGGGCGATCAACAGCAACAGGAACCCGAGGACGCCCAAGACTGCGAGGACGAGCGGAGTGTACGACGCCAGTGATTGCTGGAGGTCGTGGTTCTCAGCCGCCGCCCCGCCGATCATCGTCCCGGCCGGCAGCACGTGGCGGAGGTGGTCGATGGTTGCGCCGGTGGCGGCCGTCGAGGGTCCGGTACTCGGGACCACCTGATCGAGGGTCCATCCGGCCCTGGTCGGTCCTGGCACGACACCCGCCACTCCGGACGCGTGGGCGAGGGCGGAAAGGGCGCGGGCCTGCTCGTTTTGGGGGACTACCACCTGGAGAGTGCCGGGAGCACCCGGGCCGAATGCACTGGTCACCTGGTCGTAGCCGACCCGGGCGTTGGCACTGGCGGGCACGATCGTGATCGAAGGCATGTTCGTCCGCATCCCGATGATCGGCGCGGCGGCCAGCAGCAGCAAGACCAGCGCTGCGGCACCGGCCGGGAAAGGATGACGCCACAGGAAGTTGCCCCAATGGTGCAGGATCCGGTCGAGCGAGCCCTCACCCTCGGGCCGAGGTCCGCGACGCAACCGGATCTTGCCCTTGTTGATGTTGGTCCCGAGCTTGCCGAGCACGGCGGGCAGGAGTGTCAGGGTGGCAGCCAGCACGGCGACGACGGACAACATGATGCCGAAGGCCATCGACCGGAAGGCCGGGCTCGGCACGACCATGATGGCGGCCAGGGAAGCGAGCACTGTCAAAGCGCTGAACGCCACTGCCTTGCCGGCGGTGTCGACCGTCTCGGCTACGGACGCAACGATCGCCTCGCGGTTGCCCGGGTTCGCACCGCGGCGTTTGAGGGCGGCGCGGAAGCGCATGACCAGGAAGAGGGCGTAGTCGATACCCAACGCGAGCGCGAACATCAACGCGAAGTTGAGCGCCCAAATGGAGACGGGCATGAACTTGGTGGTGATGACCAGGGCGCCGGCAGCCACCAGCAGACCGACCATGGTCAACAGCAGCGGCAGTCCGGCGGCGACCAGGCTGCCGAAGGCGATGACCAGGATGATGATCGTCACCGGCCACGACAGCATCTCGGAGCGCAACATGGCCGAGCGGTTGGCGGTGTTGAAGTTGGCCCACAGGGCGCTGTCCCCGGTGAGGGTCACGGTGACGCCCGACGAGGACAGGGCGGCCAACTTCGGCTCCGCAGAGTCGGCCGCCTGCACCATCTTGTTTGAGTTCGCGGCCGCCCCGGCGGTGACGATCGCAGTCCGGCCGTCGCGCGACACCGAGACTCCGGCTTGAGGCGGGACGACAGTGGATATCCGGGGGTCGCTGCGGAGCACGTTGGTCGCTTTCACCACCACAGCCTGGGCCTGAGGGTCCGACGCGATCGTGCCGTGATGGTCAACGATGACAACCTGCAACGCGGTGGCCCCGAGCCCGGAGAAGTACTTCTCGATGATGGCCCGGGCTGCAACGGACTGGCTGTTCGATGCCTGCCACCCCGCACCGGCGAGGGCGTTCTCGACATGGACGGCAAAGATCCCGAAGACGAGGACGACTAGGACCCATCCGATGAGCACCCTCCGGAAATGGGTGGCGGCCCACGCGCCAAGACGGGCGAAGGGGCCGGGACGGCCCGCGCCGAGGGCGTCGTCGTTCCCGCCCAAGCTGGCCGCGATCCCGGCCGGCGGGTCCGCCACCGCACTTCGGCCCGACAAGGGCGGTGAGTCGAGACCGGTTCCTTGGGTCGCTGCCATGTACGCATCCTTTGATCAGACCGGCGGGCGCACCCGGAATCAGGGGCGCTTAACCGGATACCCATAGGGGTATAGAGGAAGAGTAGCAGGGTACCCCAGGGGGTATCAACCAGGCGGCCCGTCGAATCGGATGGCCGCTGCGGCCGCTCCCGCGACCTCGATCTTCGCCTGAGTTCGGGAGCCCCCGCTCCTACCGACCAGGCGTGTGAGCGGGCCTCAGATGTGAGTGGCCGCCACCCACGAGGATCTCCGGCGGCCAGGACCGGACCGAACGGCGCAGGTGCGCCGGGTTCTCGATAGCTACGTGATTCCCTGGTTTGGCTCCCAAACGAGCGCCGTTGGCGACATCACCTACTTCATGGTGCATGAGTGGCTGCTGATCCTGATCGGTCGACGGCGGGGTGAGCCAGAGGAATCGAGGGCGCAGTACGCCGGCGCTATCTCGGCTATCGGCATCCGACGACGTCTTCGGGCGCGTTGCTCGACCATCCTGAACTGACTCCACTTACCGAAATAGCCCGCGTTCTCAATGAAATCATGCGAGCTTCGATCGGATCCTTTTCGATCCCCACCACTACGAATTCGGTGGGGCCACGCCAATCGGATCGCCCTCCGTGCTGACCACGCCGAGGCAACGCTTCTCGCCGCTCGTCGGTCGATTGACCCGGACAACGGTGACGATCCGCTGTGCGGTGCGGCACTGGTCGCAGCCGGATCGAATTGCTCGACCTCGTTCGTGTCGGCGTTCTCGATGAGGTTCCTGGGCGCAGTGCGTGCAGCTCACCGCATCGAGTCTCCGCTCCTGGATGACCGCGAGCGCCTGATTTTGGCGACGACGACGAGCCGCTGCCCGCCTCGCAACCTCGACGTTAGGATCATGCCAGCGACTCGGCCCCTCTGGTCTTCTATACCTCTGAGGTCGGCGACCCGGCCAGGTCCCAACGAGCGCAGGAGCGCGTCGATGACATCTTCAGTAAGTGCAAAGCCGGCGTCAGAGCCGGAGCATGGTGCGTCACGAGCGGAGAAGAAGGTTGCGATCGTCACCGGGGCGTCGCAAGGGATCGGTGCCGGCATCGCTGCCGCTTTCACCGCGGCGGGTTACGCCGTAGTGGGTACGGCGCTTTCCGTCGAGCCGTCCGCAACACCGGATGTGCTGATGGTACCGGGAGACATCGCGCAAGCCGAGACCGCCGAACTCGTCGTCCAGCAGGGGCTCGATCGGTTCGGCCGGATCGACACGCTGGTCAACAATGCAGGCATCTACATCGGAAAACCGTTCACCGATTACACCGTCGACGATTACGTGGCGATCACGTCGGTCAACCTCACCGGGTTCTTCCACATGACCCAGCGGGCCATCGCGCAGATGGTCGCCCAGGGTGGAGGCCACGTGGTCAATGTCAGCACCAGTCTTGTGGAGCACGCGGATGCAAGGGAACCATCGGCCCTTACCTCCCTGACCAAGGGCGGGCTGGAGGCGGTGACACGCTCGCTCGCCACCGAGTACGCCGGACGGGGCATCCGCGTCAATGCGGTGGCGCTCGGCATCATCGAGACCCCCCTCCACGACCCGGCTTCGTACCGGGAGTTGGCAAAACGACATCCTCTGGGCCGCGTGGGCGAGGTCAGCGACGTGGTCGACGGGGTTCTCTACCTCGAACGCGCGACGTTCGTCACCGGTGCGACGCTCCGTATTGACGGGGGCCGGGCTGCCGGAGGCTAACCGAGTCCTGCGGACAGCCAACGCCGGCCTACAGAAGTGTGCGATTGGACTTCGGGTGCGCGTCGGGGTCTCTCGCACTCACGCCGCAGCCGTCCTTGTAGCAGACCCGCCGAATCGCACCGCCCGACGGCGGTCTTCTGATCGCCTATGGACATCTCGTGTCCGGTGACGCAGTCTTGGGGGAGTGTCCACGCAGGTGGTGGGGCCGCGGCATACCGGTTGTCAGCGGGTATGAGTTCTAACCGACGGAGGTGTCAGATGGCTGAGCTCGGACCGCCGGCAGAGGAAATCGTGCCGGCCCACTTCATCGTCTCGGACGATGTCGAGCACTCTCGACGACCCAACACCGAGTTGCTCGGTGGCAGGGTGATCTTCTCGGCGGGGACTGGTCATTTTGGCTGCCGTCCCCATCCAATTCATGAACACGCCGCTCGTCGATGCGTCGCCGTCTGCGCGCCCTCCGATCCCGCAGCCCTCGGTCAGACGAGCGCGGTCGTTGATCCACTCCTCCACCAAGAAATGGGTGGTCTCCGAGCAGGCGAGATCCGCCACCTGGGCGGCGCCCAGTCCGACCGATACTGAGATCCCGGCAGGGATCATCGAGTGAAAGGCAGTCACCCCATGCGATCCGACATCAGACCAGGCGGCGTGTTCCCCGACTACTCGTTGCCGGATCACACCAACATCGTTCGCACACTCAGTGAGCTCCAAGGTGACGATCCGATGATCCTCACGCTGGCGCGAGGCAACTACTGTCCGAAGGAACACCAGCAGCACCTGGAGCTCGCAGCGAACTATCCGAAAATCGCCGTCGCCTATACCCAGGTCGTCACCATAGCCACCGATGACCACCACACCCTGCAGGAGTTCAGGGGTTCAGTCGGCGCCCAATGGACCTTTCTCTCGGACCCAGCTCGGACGATCCAAAAGGACCTCGACATTCAGGAATACACCGACCCCGACCACGATCCGATGATCCCCCACACGCTGGTGCTCAAGCCTGGACTCCTCATTCACAGCATCTACAACGGCTACTGGTTCTGGGGACGGCCGTCGTTTTACGACCTGTGGTCCGACTTGTGCGCTGCGTCGAGCGAGATCCGCCCCGACTGGGACCTGAGCAAACCGGGATTGCGCGAGGCCTGGGATGCAGGCGACTACTCGAGCTTTCACGGTTGGAACAAACGGGCCGCCAAGTCGATGCCCACATCGTATGAGTCCTAGAAGAATATGGATCTGTCCGTGTTGGTCGAGGGCGGCCTGGATCGAAGGGTAGGTGGCAGTCGTGCGAACGCCGGTCTGCGAACTGCTCGGGATTGAACAACCGATTGTCTTGGCGGCGATGGTGGCGGTGCCCGGATTGGCGGCAGCGGTCTCGAATGCCGGTGGGCTCGGAATGGTGACGCTGACGTGGTCCGATCCGGTCGGAGACGTGGTTCGCGAGACGGCGGCGCTCACCGATCGTCCCTTCTGCGGCAACCTGGTTCTTACCTCCGATCAGCACCGTCGTCTCGATGAAGCCCTCGAGGCCGGTTTGCGGATCGTGTCACTGTTTCTGGGAGATCCCGCCGGCTACATCGAGCCGGTCCACGATGCGGGCGGACTCGTTCTGTGTACGGTCGGAAGCGCCGATCAGGCGAGGCGGGCGGTCGCCAGCGGAGTGGATGTCATCGTGGCGCAGGGTTGGGAGGCTGGGGGGCACGTGGGGGGTCAGATTGGGACGCTCCCCTTGGTGCCCGCCGTCGTGGACGCGGTGGCGCCGGTGCCGGTGATCGCGGCTGGTGGGATCGGGGACGCTCGCGGCGTGGCCGCCGTGCTCGCCTTGGGTGCTCAGGCGGCGTGGGTGGGTACCCAGTTTCTGCTTGCCCAGGAGATGCCCATCCACCAGGAGTACCGCACTCGCCTGATCAACGCGGTCGAGACCGACGCGGAGTGGTACCCCGACCTCTACGACGTCGACTGGCCGGACTCGCCCCACCGCGCGCTCCGCAACTCGACTGCCGAGATGTGGGAGTCCGCGGGCCGGCCGGCTCTGGAGAGTCGGCCCGGAGTGGGCGATGTCATCGCGCACTTCGCTTCGGGCGAAGCAATCGTCCGCTACGAGCCAGCGCCGCCGATGGTAGGGACCACCGGTGATATTGAAGCGCTCTCCATGTGGGCCGGACAGAGCGTGGCGCTTGCCAGGCAGCCACGACCAGCGGCGGACATCGTGGCTGAGCTCGTTTCGCGTTTGTGAGCCACGCCGGCCTGCCGGCGACGATCAGAGCCTTGAGAGAGACCCGTCACCGCTCGGGCCCTCGACCCTAGAACTTGAGCTGATCGCGGGCCGGGCGGAAAGGTTGAGACGGGTACCCGTGCATCGCCATTCGACCCCCGTACGCTGGAACGACGTTGAATCCCGAGCGCGAGGGATGTTTCAGGTGCAAGGCGTTCGCCTGGGTGCGACAATCCGTTCGGGACCAGACAGAGGAGAGGCGGATGAGCACCGTCGGTGGACAGAGCGCACCCGGTGGATCGCCGACCACCGAACCGGCCGATCTCAAGCTGGAGGCGGTGGTCATCCCCGTGGCCGACGCCGATCGCTCCAAGGCGTTCTACGTCGGCCTCGGCTGGAGGCTCGACGCCGACTTCTCCTTCGACAACGGCTTCCGGGTCGTGCAATTCACGCCACCGGGATCGCAGTGTTCTGTGCAGTTCGGCACCCACATCACGGGGGCGCCACCCGGATCTACCCATGGCCTGTACCTGATCGTGTCTGACATCGAAGCCGGGCGCGACGAACTTGTCAGCCGGGGAGCCACGGTCAGTGAGGTGTTCCATTCCGGCGCGCCCGGCGCGCAACTAGACCCTGAAGGGACGGGTGATCGGGTCAACGGGCCGGATCCAGATCACAAGAGCTACAACTCCTTTGCCACGTTCGAAGACCCCGACGGCAACAGCTGGCTGCTCCAAGAGGTGACCGATCGCCTCCCGGGTCGCCTCGATCAGACCACCACCTCGTTCGACCCCGCCGCTGACCTGGCCGCGGCATTGCGCCGCGCCGAGTCGGCCCACGCTGAGCACGAGAAGCGAATCGGCCGGGCCGACTCGGACTGGCCCGACTGGTACGCCGAGTACATGGTGCGCGAACAGAGCGGCCAGGAAGTTCCTGAATGAGCGATTTCGACGTGATCGTGCTGGGCGGCGGTGCGCCCGGCGAGCATTGTGCCGGGGCCATCGCGGCGCGTGGGCTTCGGGTCGCCGTCGTCGAGCGGGAGCTGGTTGGCGGCGAGTGCTCCTACTGGGCGTGCATCCCGTCCAAGTCCCTCTTGCGTCCGGGGGAGGCCGTTCTGGGCGCCCGGACGTCGGCGCCAGCGCGGAGGTGAGCGTGCAGGCGGCGCTGGACTGGCGGGACCACATGGTGTCCGGCTATGAGGATGCGGGGCAGGAGAAATGGCTGGCGGATCGGGGCATCGCGCTGGTCCGGGGCGTGGCCGGCCCGGCGTGGTCGACGTGGACGGTACTCGCCACACGGCGGAGCATGTTGAGCGACGTCATCCAGCCGTTCCCGAGTTTCTCGACCATCTTCGATTCGGCTTTCAACCCTTCGAATGGAGATCGCCAAAATGCCGTCGCCTTTGCAGCCCATGCACGCGCAGATGGCACCGCTATGACCGTGGAAGACGATCGGAGGTAGCAGATGGCCGAGGCCCCACCGCCCCAAGAGGAACTCCTGCTCACACACTTCATCGTGTCGGACGACGTCGAGCGCTCTCTGCGCTTCTACACCGAAGTCCTTGGGGGCCGAGTCGCATTCTCCAGCCCCGGAGGGCCGACCAACGTCGCACTGTCCAATAGTTGGATCGTCATCAATGCCGGCGGAGGCCCGACCGACGACAAGCCGGAGGTCACCCTGGGGACGCCTCGCGACCCAAATCGGGTGAGCAGCTTCGTCAACATCCGGGTCAAGGACATGGAGACGGTGTACCCCGAATGGAGCGCGCGCGGTGCTCAGTTCCTGACGCCCCCAAAGCAGCACCAGTACGAGGTCCGCTGCTACATCCGTGATCCCGATGGTCATCTGATCGAAGTGGGGCAGACCACCGATCCGCAGGGGGACTGGGTGCCCGATCACTGGCGATCGATGACGCCAGCCGACGGTTTCCCGCCCCCAGAGGGAATCGTGCTAGCCCACTTCATCGTGTCGGACGATGTCGAGCGCTCTCGCCGCTTCTACACCAATGTGCTCGGGGGTAGGGATGCGTTCTCCGGACCCGGAGGGCTCACGTATGTTCAACTGTCGAACAGTTGGATCATCATCAACGTCGGCGGAGGGCCGACCGACGACAAGCCGGAGGTCACTCTCGAGACGCCCGCCGATCCCAACCGGGTCAGCAGTTTCCTCAATATACGAGTGACGGACATACTCGCTGTGTACTCCGAATGGAGCGTGCGCGGTGCGGAATTCCTGACGCCACCGAAGCAGCACCAGTACGAGATCCGTTGTTATATCCGCGATCCCGATGGTCATCTGATCGAAGTGGGACAAACGACGGACCCGGAGGGAGATTGGTTCCCCGATCAATGGCCATCGAGCAAGTCGGAATGAGCTTCCTGACGGGGCGGAGGTCTCCATCATGACCACCGCGATCATCGGCACCGGAGGCATCGGATCGGCCATCGCACGTCAGCTCGCTGCCGGTGGCGAGACCCTCCAGCTCTCGAGCGCCGACAAGGAGTCGGCGCAAAAGCTGGCCGCGGCCATCGGCGGAGCGGCGGTTGTCGCGCTCGACAACCGGAGCGCTTTGCAGGAAGCCGATGCCGTCGTCCTTGCGCTGCGGTTTTCCGTGTTGAAAGATGTCATCGACGAGATCGCCGACGCGCTGGGAGACACGCCTCTCGTCGTTCCGAGCAATCCGGTCGGACTCGACGCGCAAGGCAAGGTCGTGAGACTCCTACCGGAAGGACAGTCATCGGGTCAAGTTGTCGCTGGGTGGTTGCCGATCGGGACACGCTTTGTCATTGCGTTCGGCACCATGTCGGCCGATCTCTTCGAGTCCTCGAGCCGCCGGTCGCCCGAGCCCGCGGTTCTGTTCTACGTGTCCGAGGACGAGCATGGGGGCGACGAAGTCGAGCATTTGATACGAACGGCGGGCTTTGAGCCGATGAGGATCGGCGGGGTCGAACAGTCGAGACGACTTGAGGTGGGCGGCGATCTTCACGATCTTGTGGTCGGCTCCGCAGAGGCGCGGTCCCTCGTCGTGGGGGCCTGATGCCTTCGACGTGGCCGGGGCCAGCAAACGAGAATGTTCCTGAGCGGGCGCGACAGCCCTGGGGCGTCTGTGGTGGACGAACCGATGGCTCTCTCAAGGTTGCTCCCGTCGTCCATGAGATGGTGGTGGGATAGCCGCCGTCCTTGAGGGTTCACGCCTCGCTACCACCTGGTCCTCGCTCGGCCAGTTCGCGGAACTCCTCGGGAACTCGTTGGGCGCTGGAAAGGGCAACGGTGGCGTAGCCAACGGCATCGCGGCCGAACTTGTCCCGGATTGCGTCGACGGACCGGTCCACTCCCCATCGGGAGGCTTCGACGACGGATCCAGGTCGGGGGCCCGCATTTCGCCGCAAGTTGGGGGAATCGAGCGGTAGCTCGAGCTGCAAGGAATGCTCTGGCCGCAAGTTGGAGACCGAAACGGCTATGAGCGTGATTTCGCGCTCTCGACCGTTGTCAAGAATGGCTGAGGCGGCGAGCCTTTCGGCCACCTCAGCCAGCGTCAGCGTGGTCGAGATCGCAACGGCCAACGTGACAGACCGGGTAACAGAGCGCATCTGAGAGAAGCGGACCCGTACGGTCACTGTCTGCCCGGCCAGGGTTGCCTTCCGCAGGCGGCCGGCAACTCTGTCGGTCAGGTAGCCGAGCGTCTCTCGGATGAGCTCTGGAGTTGCCTCCCGCCGCCCGAGGGCTGCCTGGGCACCCATGGACTTGGACCGGGCCGGTGCCGCCACTGCCCGCTCGTCGACGTTGGCCGAGAGGGCGGCCAGCTTTGTCCCGGCCGCCTGGCCGAGCAGGCTGCCCAGGATGGGGCTGCCCGCGTTGGCCAGTTGCCCGATGGTAGAGATCCCGGCCTGCTGGAGGCGCCGTTCTGTCGTGGGTCCGACGCCCCATATCAGGCCGATGGGAAGTGGGTCGAGAAAGTCGCGCTCATCGTCCGGATCCACGGCGACGAGGCCGTCAGGTTTGGCCACCTGTGATGCCACCTTGGCGAGGTGCTTCGTGCGGGCCACGCCAACGGACAAGGGGAGACCGATCTCGTCGCGTACGCGTCGGCGGATGGCAGCCGCAATCTCAGTCGGTGCTCCGAAGAGATGGACGGCGCCGGCCACATCGAGGAAGGCCTCGTCTATCGACACCCGCTCGACTCGAGGGGTGAAGTCATGAAAGACAGACACGACATCGTCGCCGAACTGTTGGTAGCGGCCGAAGTGGCCGCCGACGAAAAGGAGATCCCCGCAAAGCTGGCGGGCGCGCCACCCCGGCATGCCGCCGCGGACGCCGTAGCTCCTGGCTTCATACGATGCCGCCAGCACCACACTGCCGCCCACGGCGATGGGCCGGTTCCGCAGCGAAGGGTCCAACAGTTGCTCAACCGACGCGTAGAAGGCGTCGAGATCGGCATGCAGGATCGTCGCTCGCCTGGCTGGCGGATGCTCCACACGTGCCAATTTAAGCGAACATACGTTCGCTGGCCAGGGAGAGCGTCATCCGGCCGTTGCGATCTGCCCAGTCCCATAGAAGCGGCGGACCCATCGCCGAATGCAATCCCACGAAAATCCGACGAATTCAGGTTTCGTTGTCCTCTGCCGTACTTGTGGCCGTGATTGTTCTCGCCCTAAAACACCAGCTAGATCACCGATTCAGGATTACGGCGTCAAGCCCCGAACGACCCAGCAGAGGTTCGCCCTCTCGTAACTCGAAGGTCGGAGGCTCAAATCATCCCCCGCCACCAATACCAGCGGGTCCGGCCCCACTCTTCGCAGTGGGGGTCTGCTGACCAGGCCCGAGTCACGGCGCATTGACGACGTCAGCCGGTCGACCCGGCGTTCACCGGCGTTCGATCAGCAGTGACCGAGGCAGGTGGGACCGGTCATTCGGGCAAAAGCCAGGGTCAGGGCGTTGTCACGGAGCAAGACCACTTGACCGATCGGGAAGATCACCACCATGCGATGAGGGCCAAGACGACCATCGAGCACCCGAGGGCCGCTCGTTTGCCGCGCTTGACGACGGGTGTTCCTCGACCACCCCAAAGGAGCATGTGGCCAAACATGTGAAGGGACGCCACACTTCCCATAGAGGATGAAGTCATGGACACGACGTCGTTGTTGGTAGTGGGTGCGGGGCCATACGGCTTGGCGGTTGCGGCTCGAGCCCGGGAACGCGGGATCGACACGGTCGTGGTGGGGCACCCCTTGGGTTTTTGGACCGACCATATGCCCGCTGGCATGTTCCTCAGATCAGGAGTCGATTGGCATCTCGATGCGTCGGGCATCCATACCTTCGAGGCATTCGTCGAAGAACGAGGGCTCCTTCCCAACGAATTGGATCCGATTCCAATCGGGGTCTTCCTCGACTACGCAACGTGGTTTCGGGGCCAAAAGCAGCTCACCATTCGTGATGAGCTCGTGTCGGCCTTGGAAATGCGCGATGCACACTTCGTAGCGTCCCTCGAAGGCGGATCGCAGATCGCGGCTCAACGAGTGGTGGCTGCTCCGGGCAACGGATACTTCGCTCACGTGCCGGAATGGGCGGCAGCGCTGCCCGAGGGACTGGGCTCGCACACGAGCGACTTTGTTCGATTTGACGAGGTTGCCGGACAGCGGGTGTTGATCGTTGGCGGCCGCCAAAGCGCCTATGAGTGGGCTGCACTTCTCGGAGAGCACGACGTCGAGCGCGTGGACATCGTTCACCGTCACGACGTCCCGCGCTTCCAGCGCGTGAGCTGGCGGTTCGTTGACGACTACATGGACGCCACACTCAGGATCCCTGGGTGGTGGCGGTGCCTCTCGCGGACCGATCAGGAGCAAATCGCGCGAAGGTTCTGGGAAGTCGGCCGCTTGACGCTCGAGTGGTGGCTCCTTCCCCGCTTGACCGGTGAGCGCTTCCACTTCTGGCCCAACGCACAGGTCGTCGGAGCAATCGCTGAGCCCGGAGCCACGGAGGTGACACTTTCGAACGGTGAGCGGCTCAGTGTGGATCGGGTGATCTTTGCCACTGGGTACAGGGCCGAACTGGCAAATGTTCCCTACTTGAGTCCCGTCATCTCGGACATTGCCGTTGTCGACGGGTTCCCGGCGCTCGACCAGAACTTCGAGTCGTCCATTCCGGGCCTGTACTTCGCCGGCTTCGCGGCGTCCCGTGACTTCGGCCCCTTCTTCGGATTCACCAAGGCCTGTCCGGCGGCAGCGACGCTGATCGTCGACAAATTGAGCGCCGGGTAGGCGTCTCGCCTGACACTCGCCGATGGGGCGAGTACGACGCTGTGATGGCATCCGTCACGTGTGACGGCACGATCATGGAGGCACCCTGGCCGGCTCCCTGAGATTGGCACTGATCGGCGAGCTCAACGGGGCCTCATCAAGGTCCACCCTTGTACGGCCAGCTCGAGTCGTTGAAAATGGCCCCAATGGCGGTGCCACCTTGCCCAGAGGTGAGAGAGAGGGCCAGTAAGGAGTAGTCATGGCGAAGCCGACAAGGGGATTCCTTGGTCGTGGCAAGGCCGCTCGCGACACCCGCTTGCCACCGGGCCAATATGACGCCGGGGACCAGTGGCCCGTGCTGAACGCGGAGGTGACCCCGCATCTCGATCTGGCGTCGTGGTCGTTTTCGGTCGAGGGTCTGGTGGAACATCCAATGACCTGGAACTGGGACGAGATCCACGCTCTTCCCGACTCCGCGTATTCAGGTGACATCCACTGCGTCACAACCTGGTCAAAGCTCGGCGTCAATTTCAGTGGCGTCTCGGTGGACACGCTTCTCGACGCAGCAGGACTGAAAGGCACAGCCAGTTACGTGTTGGCGTTTTGCCACACCGGCTACACCACGAACCTCCCACTGGCCGATGTCACCGGCGGTCGCGCCTGGGTGGTATGGGACTACGACAATGCACCCCTGCCGATCGAACATGGCGGGCCCGCACGCCTCCTGGTCCCGCACCTCTACTTTTGGAAGAGTGCGAAATGGGTGGCCGGGCTCCGCGTGCTCGACCACGACGAACCGGGCTTCTGGGAGCGCAACGGCTACCACGATCGGGGCGACCCTTGGCTCGAACAGCGCTACCAGAGTGACTAGAGGGTGACGACGGATCAGCCGGGTGGTGGTCCCTGGCAGATGGCCACCGTGTCCGCCATTCGGCAAGAGACTCCCAATGCCAAGACCTTCCGCATGGCTCTCAGCTCGCCCAGCCGGCGTCTTGCCGGTCAGTACTACGTGGTCCGGCTCACCGCCCCCGACGGGTACACAGCGTCGCGCTCCTATTCGGTGGGTTCTGCGCCGGACGACCCCAACCAGATCGACCTGACGGTCGAGAAGCTCGATGGCGGCGAGGTATCGGTCTTCCTTCATGACGAGGTCGTCGTCGGCGACGAGCTGGAGGTACGTGGACCCATCGGGGGATGGTTCGTGTGGAGCGGTACGACTTCGGCCGTGCTGGTCGGCGGCGGATCTGGCGTCGTGCCGCTCATGGCGATGCTGCGCCTGGCCCGCCAGACCGGGCGTTCGGACCTGGTCCGCATGGTGGTTTCGGTGCGGACGCCGGACGACCTCTACTACGCCGACGAATTCACCGGGGCGGAGACCACGGTCGTCTATACCCGCGTCACCCCTTCGTCCCATCCACGGCCGGCCGGTCGCCTGTCCGCGTCCGACCTTGTGCCGCTCCTCCTGCCGGACGCGACGGCCTATGTCTGTGGCACGCCGGGCTTTGCCGACTCAGCGAGTGAACTGCTCATGGGCCTCGGCCAGCCGGTGGAGCGCATCAGGGTCGAGCGATTCGGCCCCACCGGCTAGCTCTGGGGTTCAGCGCATGGAGGAGACTTCGACGGAAGCGGGCCGGCGGGTCGGTCAAAGGGTTTCCGCGGCGAGCAGATCGCCCTTGCTACCTTGTGGCGTGCCCCAGTACCGCATCAGCCAGGCAGCGGAGTTGCTGGGAGTGAGCGCGGACACCGTGCGCCGCTGGGCTGATGCGGGTCGGGTGAAGTCGACGCAGGGGTCGGGGGGCAGACGTTACGTCGATGGCGCGGACCTGGCCCGGTTGGCCGTCGAGCTCGCCGGCGAGCAAGGCCGCGACCGGTCGCGGCGGCAGTCGGCTCGCAATCGCTTCCGCGGCATCGTGACCCACGTGACCAAGGATGGGGTGGCGGCCCAGGTCGAGGTGCAATCGGGCCCTCATCGCTTCGTGGCGCTCATCACCCGAGAGGCGGTCGACGATCTGGAGCTGGAGCCGGGAATGATCGCCGACGCCGTGGTCAAGGCAACGAACGTGGGGGTCGAGGTTCCCACGGACACCTGATCGAGCCGAGGTTTAGCGC
This sequence comes from uncultured Acidimicrobiaceae bacterium, assembly GCA_963730395.1. Classification (GTDB taxonomy): domain Bacteria; phylum Actinomycetota; class Acidimicrobiia; order Acidimicrobiales; family RAAP-2; genus Bog-473. Next base: position 272,502 of record CAVSSK010000010.1, read on the forward strand.
CGCTCGACCGACTCTGACTGCGACTGCTCGTAGGGCCAGACGGTGATCGCCTCGCTCGGCAACTCTATGTGACACCGGTCGCCGATCTGGAAGCCGTGTCGCTCCGTTGTCCGAGCATGGATCTCGAGCCCCTCTGCGATCGAAATCAACAAGTCGACAGCGGTGCCGACGTCGGCGACGTCAGAGAAGGTTCCCGCGAGACCCCCCGAGTCGAGCAGGTTCACGCGCTCGGGCCGAATGCTCCACAACACCGGTGTGGCCGGTGCCAGGTCCTCCGTCGACGCGCTGATCCTGACGCCGTGCGCGTCGATCCAGCCGTCGGATTCGACCGTCGCCCCACACAGGTTGGCGATACCGAGCAGGCGTGCCACCTCCGGAGAGGAAGGACGAGTGAAGATTTCCCTGGTGGATCCCGCCTGCAACGTCCGACCGTCCGATATGACGATGACTTCGTCAGCGAGGAACGCGGCCTCCTCCGGGTCATGGGTGACGAGCACGGTGGCCAGGCCGGTGTCGCGCTGCAGTCGGCGGAGCTCGCGTCGCAGCTCCCGTCGAACCGGCGCGTCGAGCGCCGAGAACGGCTCGTCGAGAAGGAGGAGCCCCGGTGACCTGCACAGGGCCTGGGCCATCGCCACCCGCTGGCGCTGGCCACCGGAGATCTGGTCCGGGAAGCGGTCTTGCAGCCCCTCGAGGTGAAGGTGGTCGAGCCAGTACGCGGCCCGGCCCGGAGTGGCGCCCTCGGCGAAGAGGAGCTGTTGCCACACGGTGAGGTGGGGGTAGAGGGAGAACCCCTGGGCCACGTAGCCCACCTGGCGCGACTCCGCTGCGATGCGCTCCACCGGTCGGCCGCCGTACCAGACTGGGCCGGGGGCCGGGCCGTTGAGCCCGGCCAAGCTCCGGAGCAGGGCGGACTTGCCAGACCCCGAGGGGCCGAGAACCGCCAGGTTGCTTCCGCCGGACCGGTGTGCCACCGCGAGGTGGAACGTCCCGACTCGGTAGTCGATGTCGAAGGTGACCGGCGTCGCCGTGGTCGTGCCGGGAGGGTCGGGTGCGGGCACGTGCGCGCGGCGAGCCGTCTGACGCCGTGGCGTGATGCGGCCCAAGGCGATCACGACGGCCGCAACGGCGAGAGCGAGGGCCGTCGGAGCCAGGGTGGTGGGCAGGCCGATCCCGCTGAACTGGTTGTACGTGTACACGGGCAGCGAAAACGGGTGGTAGGCGAGGATGATCACCGCCCCGTACTCACCGAAGGCGCGCAGCCATGCCAGTACCATCCCGGCGCGGATTCCGGGTGCGGCCAGGGGAACGGCAACGAGACGGAACCGGGCGAGTTCGGAGTGGCCCAGCGTGGCGGCCATGTCGAGCGTGGCCGGGTCGACGGCGCCGAACGCAGCGCGGGCGGCCACGATGAGGAAGGGGGCTGCGCAAAACGTCTGGGCCAGGACGATGCCGGCGAGCGAGTTGGTGAGATGACCGCCGAACAGCCGGCCGAGGAACGTGTACGGGCCCACCAGGTAGATCAGCAAGATCCCGCTCATCAAGGGTGGCAGTGCCAGGGGCAGCAGCACGACGAGCCCGATCAATGAGGCCAGGCGGCCCTGAGAACGGGACAGGAGGTACGCCAGCGGGACGCCGAGAAGCGTGATCAGTGCCAGCGAGATCGTGGCGCTCTCGAGCGAGACGAAGAGAGACGGGAACAGCCCCGGCACGTGGAACCCGCGGCGGGGAGCCTCGAGAAAGCGGACGCCGAAGGCGACGAGCGGGACGGCCAGGTAGAGGACGATCAGGCCGCCCAACCAGGGAAGGGGGCTGCGCAGTGCGCCCCGCGCCACCGTTACAGCAGCCCCTTCAGGTCCTTCGGCACCGAGGAGCCTCCACTCAGTTTGGGCGGGATGATCGCTGCGATCCCGTTGCTCTCGAGGATCTTGCGCCCAGTTCTGCCCAGGAGGAAGGCCACGAAGGCGCGGGCGGAGGCATCATGCGGCGCCCGGTTGAGCACCGTGATGGTGTAATGGCCGGCGAGGTGCGTTCCTGTGAGCGGCACCGTCTTGATGTCGGCGGCCGCCGCCTCGACGCCGTAGAAGAAACCGGCATCGAGCTGCCCGGCCTGGAGCTGCCCGACAAGTGACGTCTCGGGGAATTCGTTCGATGTCGATGACGCGATGGCCTTCAGCGCGTCGACGTGGCTCGTCTTGGCGGCCTGGTCCAGCGCGGTGACGGCCAGGACGCCCTTGGGGTCGGTGGCGGGGTCGGTCCGACCGATCAGAAAGCCCGGCTGGCCGATGACGTCGTACCACGGCTTGGTCCGCAGCGCCTGGGCGAACCGGCTCGAGGGGTTGTAGCCCAGCACCAGGGGCGACGAGCCGAACGTCGCGTACCACGACACCCAGTTCCCGTTGGCCGACCCCTCGAGAGCGGCGTTGACTGCCGGCGAGGCGCTGATGAACACATCACCTTGGAGGGTTCCCCCCTTGATCCCGCTGGCGATCGCATCCGACCCCATGGAGGTGTCGTTGAGCGTGTACCCGGTGGCCTCTTGGAAGGCTGGTCCGACCCGTTGTTGCAGCAGGTCCTGCAAGGAGCCGGCAGACAGTACGTCGACTGGGCCCGAGGGCAAGGGGGCGGCGGCGGCGGAGACAGGGCCCAGCGCCGCGGTCACAGAGAGACCGAGCGACACCGCGGCTGCGAGGGTGGTCCACCCCAGCCGCATGGCCGCGGACGTCCGCCGGGAGTAGTGGGTCAGCATGCCGACACGGTAACAAAGCGGTCGGGCGTTTACGCCAATTCCGGTCGATTAATGGCGCACATGAGGCCGTTGACGGTATTTCGCCCGGCTGGGGCGGATCATGACCAGCCGGATCGGCGATGACCGCCGACGGGGCTCTGGGTGGGTCCCGCTAGGCGTCCCGAACGCTCCTCTTCCATTCTCCGGACCGACCGCCCGACTTGTGCCAGAGCGTGAGCTCCTCCATGGACACCTGAGGGTCGACCTCGAGCAACGAGCAGACCAGCGTGAGGCCCGCTACGGCACAGGCGGTGAGGGCCTCCATCTCCACCCCCGTCCTCTCGACGATCTCGGTCACCGCGGTGATCTCGATCCGGTGCGGGGACACTGCCACGTCGACCGACACGTGGTCGATCCTGATGGAGTGGCAGAGCGGCACGAGCGAGGACGTCTGTTTGGCAGCTTGGATGCCGGCGACGCGTGCTGCCTCCACCGGATCCATCCCGTGACGAGTGTCGTTGAAGGCCTCGGCGGCATCGACCTCGGTGATGACGGCGCACTTCGCGACGGCCAGTCTGCGCGTCAGCGGTTTGGCGGTGACATCGACCATGCGGGCGCGGCCCTGCTCGTCGAGATGGGTAAGGGCTCCGGCGTTCCGGGTCTTGCCGTCCGGTTGGGCGTTCACTCACAACCCCCCGACACCGGAGGGATCACCGCAACCTCGTCGTGGTCGCCAACCGGCGTGTCCGGATCGGCCTCCTCGCCGTTGACCCAAAGGCGGGACCGGTCGACAACGGTGGAGAACTGTTCTCCGAAGATCTCGCGCGCGCCAGCCACGACGGCGGCGACGCTGTCCCCGGGTACGAGGGCACCGGACACCCCCGCCGCCTCACGCGCCGGCCCGAACAGGCGGAGGCGAGCCATCGCTACCCGCCGATCATCGACATCGATCTCGACGGGCTGAGGAAGCCCGGCTCATTGATTCCATGACCGGGATGCTTGGCCCAGACGGCTTGCCTCAGCAGGAGGGAGAGTTGCGCATCGGTGCCGTCGTTGCGCAAGAGGTCCCGCACGCTCTCTTCGTCGTTGGTGAAGAGGCAGTTCCGCACGGCGCCGTCCGCCGTGAGCCGGAGGCGGTTGCACGTGCCGCAGAAGGGTTCCGTGACGCTCGAGATGAAGCCGATCTCGCCGGCCCCGTCGGTGAAGCGGAACCGCTCGGCGGGAGCGCCCGTGGCATTTGGCAAGGGCTCCAGGGGCCAGCGTGCGTTGATCCGATCGAAGACCTCGCGGCCCGGCACGAGCCGGGCGCGGTCCCAGTCTCCCTGGGCATCGAGGGGCATGAACTCGATGAATCGTACGATGCGCCCGGTGGCGCGTGCGAAGGAGGCGAAGTCGAGGATCTCGTCGTCGTTGCGGCCTCGCAGCAGCACCACGTTCACCTTCAACGGGGTCAGCCCGGCCGCCTCCGCGACATCCATGGCCCGCAGGACGTCGCTGAGGACCCCCCGCCGGCGAATCGCTGCGAAGCGCTCTGGCCGCAAGGAGTCGCAGCTCACGTTCACCCGTCGCAGGCCGGCCGAGGCCAGCTTCCCGGCCATTCCGGCCAGCTCCGTCCCGTTGGTGGTCACCGCCAGGTCCCCGAACCCGAGCGCCGACAATCGGGCGACGAGCATCGGGAGGCCCTTGCGCACGAGAGGCTCGCCGCCGGTGATGCGCAGCGCCGTCACTCCGAGGCTCCGGGCTACCCGGGCCACCCGGGTGATCTCGTCGAATGTGAGCAGCTGGTCCATGCGGAGGAACGAAAGCCCCTCCTCGGGCATGCAATAGACGCAGCGCAGATTGCAGCGGTCGGTGACCGAGATGCGAAGGTCGTCGTGCACGCGCCCGTAGCGGTCGACCAGAGGGCCCTCTACCGGCATGGCGGTCGACGCCTCCTCACGGCTCCGGTGGGGTCGCACCGAGACGGGGACCCGGACGGGAGCAGTCACGGAGCCGCCCTCACCCAACCGACGATGGGTCGCGATCGGCAGTCTCGAGGTCATCGGAACAGAGGGTCCAGTCCGTGCCACCGCTCCACGTCTCGCGCTTCCAGATGGGGACGGTGTGCTTGATGGTGTCGATGCAGAATTGCGCCGCCGCGAACGCCTCCGGCGCGGTGCGGTGTCGACGCCACCACGACCACTGACACCTCTGCCACTTCGAGCCTCCCCACCCGGTGCAGAAGCACCAGTCGGCCGATCTCCGCCCAATGCTCCCGGGCGTCAGCGGCCACCCGCGCGAGCCGGGGAGCAACCTGCTCGACGTACGCCTCGTATTCCAGGCACGTCACACCGGGACGTCCTTCGGAGTGGTCACGCACCGTGCCGCAGAAGGTCACGATGCCCCCGCACCCGGGGAGGATCGCCCACCGCCACGCCGCCTCGACCGGCAGAGGTCCTGTGCCGACACCGACCCAGTCGCCGCCCGCCGGGGGAGACAGCTCGGTCGGGGCCACCGGGCCGTTCTCCATGTCCTCCTTAGCGTCCGTCACTGCCACCCCTTTCCCGGGCGCCTCGCGGGAGAGAGCCGTTCACCACATTAATCAGGGCACCGCGCGGGCCTCCCCAGCGTCGCCAGTGGGCGCCGCCCCGGCGTCCTGACGACGCCGGATCAGTGAGGTCGGCCCCCGGCCAGCAGCTCGAGGGCATGCTCGAGGACGTCGGCCACGGCCTCGAGGGATTCCACTGCGCCCTTCGGCGATCCCGGGACGTTGAGAATGAGGCAACTGCCGACTGTTCCGGCCACACCGCGGGAGAGACGTCCGAGCGGGCTCGCGGAGCGCATGGCCTCGGCCAGGCCAGGGGCCTCGCGTTCGACGACGGCGCGGGTCGCCTCCGGTGTGACGTCGGTGGGCGAGAACCCGGTGCCCCCGGTGGTCACGACGAGTCCCGTGAATCCGGTCGTCAGCTCCACGAGAGCGGCCGACACCGGGGCCGTCCCATCGGGGACGACCCGACGATCGACGATGCGGAACCCATGCCCGACGAGGACGCGGGTCAGCTCATCACCGGAGCGGTCCTCGCGCTCGCCCCAGGCTCACCGATTCGGAGACGATGAGGATCTTCGCATGGAGGGTCATGACGGCAACGACGCTACCGGGGAGGAAGGCGTCGCAGCACAGGAATGACCAATGTCCGGAGGCGAGATGCGATAATGCATCGGTGGCGAAGACCTTCGACGGGATCGACCAGACTCTGTCCGAATGGATGTCGGACCAGCCGGTCTTCTTCGTGTCGACGGCCCCGCTCGATCCCGAAGGCTCAGTGAACTGCTCACCCAAGGGCAACCGTGACGAGTTCGCCGTACTGAATGAGCGGACGGTGGCCTACCTCGACCAGACCGGAAGCGGTGTCGAGACCATCGCTCATCTCCGGGAGAACGGCCGGATCGTGATCATGTTCTGCGCCTTCGCGGGACCCCCACGGATCGTGCGCCTCCACGGGAAGGGACGGGTCGTGTTGGCCGACGACGCGGAGTTCGACGAGTTCGCCCGCCGCTTTCCCGGCGGTGCGGGGCCAGGGGTCCGCTCGGTCATCGTCGTGGCCGTGAGGCGGGTGTCGGACTCGTGCGGCTACGGCGTACCCCTGATGAACTTCGAGGGTCATCGACCGACCATGGACCAGTGGTCAACCCGCAAGGGGCGGGAGGGCATCCGTCAGTACTGGGCCGACAAGAACCTCGCCAGCATCGACGGCATCAGCGGGATCGAAGGCCAGGCACCGCGATAGAACTCGTCGCTCGACGGGCGACGCCTGACGCCCCGGTTCACCACGGCTCCCGCCGTGCGGCGGGCACCCCGTTCGCGTCGAGGAGAAGGACCTCCACCCTCTGCCCGGCGCGCACGCCGTCCCCATCTGGAACGAGCGCGAGAGCGTTGGATTGCGCCATGACGTGCAGCATGTGCGAGTCCTGGCCACCGATGAGCCGGACGCCCAGCTCCCCATCGGTTCCGGTGCGGGCCATCACCCTCATCAGGTGCAACTTGCCATCGGGACGACGGGGGAGGTCGACCTCGGCGACGGCGGCAAGGCGCGGCCGATCGAGCACGGCGCAGCCGGCCACGGAGCGCAGCGCCGGGCGGACGAACAGCTCGTAGGACACGAGAGCCGAGACGGGGTTCCCCGGAAGCCCGAAGACCGGCGTCCCCGACTTCTCGAGGACCCCGAAGGCGAAGGGCTTGGCCGGCTTGATGGCCACCTGCATCCAACGCATGGTGGGTCCGCTCAACTTGTGGAGCACGGCTTTCACCAGGTCGAGGTCACCCACACTCACCCCCCCGCTCGAGACGATGGCGTCGCAGCGGCGTCCCGCCTCTTCCAGCAGAGCGGTCAGGGCCGCCTCGGAGTCTCCGGCCACTCCGAGGTCGAGCGCGCCGAAACCGTCCGCCCGGAGTTGGGCGAGCAGCGCCGGACGGTTGGCGTCGCGGATCTTTCCCGGCGCCAGCGGTGCCGCTCGACGTGGCCAGCTCGTCGCCGGTGGAGAGCACACCCACGGTGGGGGATGGGTGGACGAGAACCCGCTGGACCCCGATGCTCGAGAGCACGCCCATGTGGGCAGCGCCGAGGTACGTTCCGGGAGAGAACACCTCGTCACCCGCACGCACGTCGCCCCCGGCTTTGCGAACGAACGTCCCGGGCTCCACCGATTCCTCGATCACGACGATCGATCCGCCCGATTCGAGGCGGGTGAGCTCGACCATGCAGACGGCATCAGCGCCGGGCGGCAGCGGAGCCCCCGTCATGATCCGGACCGACTCACCGGGCGAAACGAGAGACCTCGCGTCGTCGCCGGCCATCACGCTGGCCACCACCCGAAGTCGCACGGGCGCGGACGCCGTGTCGGCGGCCCGCAGGGCATAGCCGTCCATGGAGGAATTGGCGAAGGGCGGGACGTCCGACGTGGCGAGGACGGTCTCGGCCAGGACGTGGCCGTAGGCGTCGCCAACGTCCAACTGCACGGGGGCGAGGGCCTTGCAGGCCGAGAGGACGAACCGGCGTGCCTCGGCGACTGGGATCATCGGCCAGGAGGCATCCGGGTCAATGGCACTGGCACACGACCAGGTGCACCCCAGAGAGACGCCTCATGAGGCTCATGGTACGACGGTACCCCGCTGCAAGAGGTGGCCGGCTCCGTTCCCCTGATGCAGTCTCGCCCTCGAACCGAGGACCCCTCGCCGGCGGCGCGTCTAGCCTGACGCCGTACCTCGAGGCACCGACGGGGGGGAGGCTCATAGTGATCACGGAACGCGAGCGCCGATGAGCATCCTCGGCAACCGGGTGCAACGTCGCGAGGACCCGAAGTTCCTCACCGTCGGGGGCACCTACGTCGCCGACCTCGACCTGCCTGGGTCGGCCCACCTGACCTTCGTCCGGTCGAGCATGGCCCACGCCACGATTCAGGCCATCGACATCTCCGGGGCCGTCGCCATGCCGGGGGTGCTCGCCGTCTACACCCAGGCCGACCTCGGCTTGGCCAATCTGCCGCCGATCATGGACATGACGCCCGTGACCATGACCCGCAGCGTCCTCGCATCGGGGACCGTTCGCTACGTGGGCGAGCCGATCGTTGCCATCGTCGCCGAGACCCGCCAGGCGGCGGCGGATGCCACCGAGCAGGTCATCGTCGAGTACGAACCGCTCCCGGCGGTCGTCGACCCGGCCGAAGCGCTGAAGGACGAGGTCCTGCTCTTTCCCGAGGCGGGGACGAACACCGCGTTCACCCTGGACTTCGGCGGAGACCCGGCACTCTTCGAGGGCTGCGAGGTCGTGGTGGACCGGACGATTGCCAACCAGCGGGTGGCGCCCTGTCCGCTGGAGGTGCGGTCGTCGGCCGCACGCATGGATGCCGACGGCCGGCTGGAGTTCTACGCCTCGACCCAGGCCCCTCACGGTGTGCGCCAGATGCTGGCCACGGCACTCGAGCTTCCGGCGGACCGCGTGCACGTGGTGGCGCCCGACGTCGGTGGGGGGTTCGGGGCGAAGGGCTCGGTCTATCCCGAGGAGCTCGTGGTGGGGTGGTGCGCCCTGCACCACGACCGGCCGATTCGCTGGACCGAGACCCGGTCGGAGAGCATGCTCGGGCTCGGGCACGGTCGTGCCCAGGTGCAGCGGATACAGGCTCGGTGGCCAGCGTGACGGCGTCATCCGGGCGTACCGGATTGAGGTGCTGCAGGACGGCGGCGCCTACCCCGACTTCGGCACCGTCCTCCCCTTCATGACGCGCACCATGACGAGCGGTGTCTACGCGATCCCGAAGGCAGAATGCTCGAGCGTCTCGGTCGTGACCAATACGACACCGACCGTGGCCTACCGGGGGGCCGGGAGGCCGGAGGCGACCTCCGCCATCGAGCGGGCGGTGGACATGTTCGCCGCCGAAATCGGCATGGACCCGGCCGAAGTCCGACGCCGAAACCTGATCGGACCGGACGCCTTCCCGTACGACACGCCCGTCGGGACCACGTACGACACCGGAAACTACCGGGGCACCCTGGACCTGGCCCTCGAGGTTGCGGGCTACGACGACCTGCGGAAGGAGCAGCAGCGCCGCCGGACCAGCGGCGACGTCCGCCAGCTCGGCATCGGGCTGTCGTGCTACGTCGAGATCACCAACGGCATGCCGGACGGGGAGTTCGGCGCGGTCGAGGTGCGGCCCGACGGCAAGGTGACGGTCCGCACCGGCACGTCGCCCCACGGCCAGGGGCACGTCACGGCATGGTCGATGCTGGTGGCCGACCAGCTCGGGGTCCCGATAGAGGACATCGAGGTGATCCACGGCGACACCGACGTCGTGCCCCGCGGCGGGGGGACGATGGGGTCCCGCTCGCTCCAAGTCGGGGGCGCCGCCGTCAACCAGGCGGCCATCGCCGTGGTCGATCAGGCCAAGGATCTGGCCGCCGATCTGTTCGAGGCCGCACCCGAGGACGTGGTCCTCGACAAGGCACGCGGGCTCTTCCACGTGGTCGGCAGCCCGGCGCTCACGCACAGCTGGGCCGACCTGGCGACGGCCGCCCTCGACCGGAGTGGCACGCCGCTCCTGGCCGAGGTGGATCTGGCGTCACCCGGTCCCACCTTTCCATTCGGGACCCATCTCTCGGTGGTCGAGGTGGACACCGAGACGGGCAAGGTGACGCTGCTCCGCCACATCGCGGTGGACGATGCCGGTCGAATCGTGAACCCCCTGCTCGCCGAGGGGCAGGTCCACGGCGGGATCGCACAGGGCGCGGCGCAGGCGCTGCTCGAAGAGGTCGTCTACGACGAAGAGGGCAACCCACTCACGTCGACATTGGCGGACTATTCGTTCATTTCTGCCGCCGAGCTCCCGACCTACGAGACGCGCTTCACCGAGACGCCGACACCGGTCAACGCGCTCGGCTCCAAGGGAATCGGGGAGTCCGGCACCATCGGCTGCGACTCCCGCCGTACACAACGCGGTCTGTGACGCCGTTGCGCATCTGGGAGTCCGGCATGTCGACATGCCCACGACGCCGACGCGGGTGTGGCGTGCCATTCAAGATGCCACGAGTCGGGAGGAACTGACGTGCGGATCACGATCAACGTCAACGGGACGAGCGAGTCCCACGAGGTCGAGGCGCGGACGTTGCTCGTCCACTACCTGCGCGATGAGGCCGGCCTGACCGGTACGAATATCGGATGTGACACCACGTCGTGCGGGGCGTGCACCGTGCTGTTGAACGGGGAATCAGTGAAGTCGTGCACGGTGCTGGCGGCACAGGCCGAGGGGACCGATGTGACGACGATCGAGGGACTGGCTGACGCCGACGGGCGGATGCACCCGGTGCAGCAGGCTTTTCAGGAGTACCACGGGCTGCAGTGCGGCTACTGCACGCCCGGCATGGTGATGGCCGTCACGTCCCTACTGGCGGAGAACCCCGATCCGACTGAGGAGGACATCCGGCTGGGGCTGGAGGGCAATCTGTGCCGCTGCACCGGATACCACAACATTGTGGCGGCCGCCCTGGCGGCCTCGAAGATCCCGGAGCTCCGCGCGTGATCCCCGCCTCATTCGATTACCTGCGTGCCGGTTCGGTCGCCGAAGCCATCACCATGCTCTCGGACCATGGCGACGACGCCAAGCTGCTCGCCGGGGGCCACTCCCTGCTGCCGCTCATGAAGTTCCGCTTGGCCACGCCGGCCGTCCTGGTCGACATCGGACAGCTGCGCGACCTCAGCTACGTGCGCGAGGAGGGCGGTCACGTCGCGATCGGGGCGCTCACCCGTCACCACGACATCGCCAACAGCCCGGAGGTCCGGGCCGCGGCTCCGGTCCTGGCCCATGTGGCAGGCCAGGTCGGCGACCCACAGGTCCGTCACCGTGGCACCATCGGTGGCTCGGTCGCCCACGGCGACCCCGCTTCGGACCTGCCGGCCGTGGTGCTGGCCCTCGGCGGGTCGTTCATCGCCGAGGGCCCGTCGGGGCGCAGGGAAATCGGGGCGCACGACTTCCACCTGAGCTTCTTCGAAGTGGCGCTCGAGCCGGACGAGATCCTCGTTGAGGTCCGGGTGCCTCGGGCGCCCGGAGAACGGTGGGGCTTCGAGAAGCTGACCAAGCGCGCCCAGGACTGGGCGATCGTCGGCGCCGTGGCAGCCCGGACAGAGGATGGTGTCGGGGTCGGTCTCATCAATATGGGACCGGTGCCGCTGCGAGCGGCGGCGGTCGAGTCAGCGCTGGCATCGGGTGCAGGTGCCGTCGAGGCGGCACAGCTGGCAGCCGAGAACACAGAGCCCGCCGCGGACTTCAACGGGTCGGCTGGAGTACCGTCAACACGTCGCACGGGTGCTGGTGCGCCGGGCTCTCGAGCAAGCAGGCGTCTGATCCCCCAAGTCCTGTTCACACACCGCAGGTCCGAGGTGGTCACAGTGGGCACTCCGTACGCGGGGGACTCGAGGGCTGCTGACCCGAGGCACGCAGGCCGCCATGCCGCACGTGCAAGTATTCGTATCGGGGCATGCACTCGAGCGCTGGAGGGACTTGTTGAGGTGATGCGGCAATGAGGGAAACGCTTGTGGCCGTCGATCGTTGGCTCGCCGCCGGCAAGCGGGTTGCGCTGGTCCGGGTGGTGGACGTCGAGGGTTCGGGGCCGCGAGACCCCGGTGCCACCATGGCGGTGAGCGAGGACGGCGAGGTCATCGGCTCGGTTTCCGGAGGCTGCGTGGAGGGTGCGGTGGTCACCGAGGCGCTGGAGGTACTTGCATCGGGCGTGGCCCGGCGCTGTGTGTTCGGCTACTCGGACGATGAGGCGCTCGAGGTGGGACTCACGTGCGGCGGCACGCTCCACGTGCTGGTGGAGCCGCTCGACTGGTGAGGGGCCCACTCTTCGCCGAACTTCGGCGTGCCCTCGATGCCGACGAACCGGTCGTGCTGGCGACTGTGACCGATCGAGCCGACGGTGTTGGTGATGAGACCGTGCTCGCCTCCAAATTGATCGTGCAACCAGGGGAGCCCGTGCTCGGCACACTGGGCCATCCCGAGCTCGACCGCGTGGTCGCCCGGGATGCCCTGGCCGCGCTCGACCTGGGCGTGACCGTCACCCGCCGCTACGGTCCTCACGGCGAGGCGCGGCGCGAGGATGTGGCCGTTCTTCTCGAGGTCTTCGTCCGGCGGGCCCGTCTGGTGCTCTTCGGCGCGGTCGATTTCACCCGCGCCCTCGTCGAAGTGGGCCGGGTCCTCGGCTACGCGGTGACGGTCTGCGACGCTCGAGCGGTCTTCGCCACGGACGCCCGGTTCCCGATGGCCGACGAGGTCGTCGTCGATTGGCCCGACCGGTACCTGGCCCGGGTGGGGGCGGATCTCGGACCCCGCGACGCCGTGTGCGTCCTCACCCATGACGCGAAGTTCGACGTGCCGGCCATCATGGCGGCGCTCGCCACCCGGGTCGGCTACCTGGGTGCGATGGGATCGCGCCGCACCCATGAGCACCGATGGAAGCGCCTGCTCGAGGCGGGAGCGTCGGAGCCCGAGTTACGGGCGCGGCTGATGAGCCCGATCGGGCTGGATCTCGGGGCCCGGACCCCCGAAGAAACGGCAGTGTCAATCTTCGCCGAGATCATCGCGGTGCGCACAGGGCGCGCATCCGGACCCGTCGGCCCGCTGAGGGACGGATCGGGCTCGATCCATGCCCGCTGAGGATGCCCGCCTCACCCAACCCCGGCACGCCGGTACGCTCGCTCGGTGTCCGTGGCCGCTGTCATCCTCGCCGCTGGTGCCGGAAGCCGTTTCAATCTCAATGACCCCAATGCCGAACCCGGGGCCAAACTCCTCCATACGGTGAAGGGCAGACCGCTCGTGGCCTGGGCCATCGCACCGGCGCTCGAAGCCGGACTCGATGCGGTGGTGGTGGTCGACGGCGCTGCAGACCTAGGCGCCGTGGTGCCCGAGGGCGTGACACTCCTGCACAACGACCAGTGGATCCACGGCCAGGCCACCTCGCTCAGGGTCGCCCTCGACTGGTGCGACCACCAGGGTCACACGGCTGCGGTCGTCGGCCTCGGGGACACCCCGGGGCTGACTCCCGCGGCTTGGCGGTCCGTTGCCACCGCACCGGGTGGACCCGTGGTCTTCGCCACCTACCAGGGCCGGAGGGGCCATCCGGTGCGTCTTGACGCCTCGGTATGGCCGCTGCTCCCGACCACCGGAGACGAGGGAGCCCGTTCCCTGGCCAGAGTCCGGCCGGAACTCGTGCGGGAAGTACCCTGCGTGGGCTCACCATCCGATATCGACACCCCCGAGGCCCTCACGTTGTGGAACTGACGAACGAGTTCGAAGTCGCCGTGCCCATCCAGGTTGCCTGGGCCGTTCTCACCGACGCCGAGCGGATCGCCCCGTGCCTGCCCGGGGCGGAGCTGCGAGAGGTGGAAGGCGACGAGTACCGGGGCGTCGTGAAGGTCAAGGTCGGACCGATCACGGCTTCGTACCAGGGCACGGCCCGATTCACCGAGCTCGACGAAGTCGCTCACCGGGCCGTCCTACGGGCGGAGGGGCGCGAGACGCGCGGTCAGGGTAATGCGACCGCGGAGATCACCGCGAGCATGACGCCTTCGGGGTCGGGCACGAAGGTGAGCGTGACGACGGACCTCTCCATCACGGGCAGGGTGGCGCAGTTCGGTCGGGGTGTGCTGGCCGACGTGTCCACCAAGCTGCTCGACCAGTTCGTGACCAACCTCGAGGCGAGCGTGCTGGGGTCAGATGAGGTCGCAGTTCCGGTGGTGCCGACTGAGGCCGAAGGCCATTCCGACCTCCTTGGGCCGGACCCGGCACCTGCCATCCGCCACATCGACTCTGCGCCGGCAGAGCCGGTGGATCTCGTCGGCGTGGCCGGCTCGTCGGTGGTCCGCCGGCTGCGACCGCTGTTGATCGTCGCCGGCATCGTGGCGGTGGTGTTCGTCTTGGCCACCCGCTCCAGGCGCCGCCGGCGGTCAGCCCCTAGCGGTGGTTGAGGTTGCCGGCGTCGACCGGTACCACGGTCCCGGTGACGTAGCGGGCGTCGTCGGAGACCAGCCACAGAATGGCGTTGGTGACATCGATGGGGTCCACCGCCTCGACCGGTATGGCATTGGTCAGCGACCCAGCCAGCTCCGGCACGTGCTCGATAATTGCCGCGACGTCGCCACCCCCGGCCATCGGCGTGCGAACGGTGGTGGGGGCGACCGAGTTGACCCGGATGTAGTGCGGCGCCAGGTAGTTGGCCCATGAGCGCATGAGGCCGATGACGCCGTGCTTGGACGCCGTGTAGCCGAGAACCCCCGCGTGGTTGATGCCGGGTGCGGCCAGGCCCCCGGTCGAACTGGTGAGCACGATGGCTCCACCCTGGCCGTGCTCGATCATGGAGGGGATCGCCACCCGTCCGGTGTTCCAGACGCCGGTCAGGTTGACGCCCATCACGTCATCCCATTGCTGTTGGTCGGACGCGAGCCCGCCCGGGCCGATGCCGGCGTTGGCGAGCACGATGCCCACCGGTCCGAGCTCGGCCCTCCCTTCGTCGAAGGCTTGCTGGAGGGCTTCGAAGTCCCGCACGTCCACCTGGCGGGCGACAATCCGCCGGCCGGCTGCCTCGACTTCCTTGACTGTCTGCTCGAGGTCCTCGGGCGAGGACATGGGGTAGCCGACGACCTCCATCTGCTTGCAGATGTCGACGGCAATGATGTCGGCACCTTCTTGCGCGAGGCGTACGGCGTGGCTGCGGCCCTGGCCCCGGGCGGCCCCGGTGATGAAGGCCACTTTGCCATCGAACTTCCCCATCGTCCGTTTTCCTCCTCCGAGATTACAACTGCCCAACGAGCATCAGCGTACTGTTCTCAGCGCCGAGAGCCATGGGAGACCTCCTGACTTCTTCGGCGTTTGGGGTACTGTCGCAGAGATGTCCTCGAAGTCCAGCGCGAGCGGCAAGGACACTCGCACGGCCGGGCGGTTGCGGCCCTCCCGCACCCGGTCTCAATGCGATGGGGCAGCACGGTTCGGCTGAGGGACTTCGGCCATCATCCCGGTCGGAGGCGGCGCGGCCGTGAAGCTAGGTGTGATCCGCGAGGGGCCCTGGAGCAACCGGTGAAATCCGCTCCGTTCGATTACCACGCGCCCGGCACGGCGGCCGAAGCCGTGGCCCTCCTTGCCGAGCTCGGCGAGGAGACGAAGGTGCTCGCCGGCGGCCAGAGTCTCATCCCGATGTTGGCGTTGCGCCTCACCGCTTTTGACCATCTCGTCGACGTCGGCCGTATCGACGAGATGAAGGGCTTCGCACTTCGCGACGGCGCGCTTTGGGTGGGCGCCGGCACGACCCAGTCGGAGATCGAGGCGAGCGCCGAGGTCGTGTCGGCAGTGCCGTTGCTTGCCAAGGCGACACCGCTCATCGGCCACTTCCAGATTCGCAGCCGTGGCACGCTCGGTGGTTCGATCGCCCATGCGGACCCCGCAGCCGAATACCCGGCGGTGGCCCTTGCGCTCGACGCGAGCATGGAGGTCCTGTCGCCGCAGGGCCGCCGCACTCTTGCGTCACGCGACTTCTTCGAGGGTCTCTGGAGCACGAGCATGGAACCCACCGACCTCCTCGTCGGCGTGTCGTTTCCGACCTGGAGCGGACGCATGCGGGTTCGCCGTCGAAGAGTTCGCCCTCCGACACGGCGATTTCGCGATCGCTGGCGCCGTTCTGGGGATCGAGCTCGATGACGACGACCGGATCCAGCGCTGTGGCATCGGTCTGATCGGCCTGGGATCGACGCCGGAGCGTCCAACCGCCGTCGAGGCAGAGCTCTGCGGTCGACCGATCACGGACGTCGATCCACTGGAGCTCGGTGACCTGGCTGTCTCGGGCTTGACGTCGGTCCCGTCCGACCTCCACGGCTCCGCCGTGTACCGCAGGCGAGTGGGCGCCGCCATGGTGGCGCGGGCATGGAACGCGGCAAGCACGGAGGCGCGCGATGGGTGAGAAGGTGGTGCATCTGACCGTCAACGGTCAAATGCGAGAAGCGGTTGTCGAGCCGCGCATGACCTTGGCGGACTTCCTCCGTGATCACCTCCATCTGACAGGAACGCACCTCGGATGCGAGCACGGCGTGTGCGGTGCGTGCACAGTGCTCCTCGACGGTAACGCCGTGCGCTCGTGCCTGGTATTCGCCGTTCAGGCAGACCGGAGCGAGGTCACCACGATCGAGGGCATCACTCCCGGACGACGACCTGTCGGTGGTCCAGTCGGCACTCCGCGACTGCCACGGCTTGCAATGCGGCTTCTGCACACCCGGCTTCGTCGTCTCGGTGACCGCGTTCTTGGATGCGCACCCGGATCCGACCGACGAGGAGATCCGCGTCGCGTTGTCGGGCAACCTCTGCCGCTGCACGGGCTACCAGGGCATCATCAAGGCGGTGCGCCAAGCGGCCGCCGTCCGTCAGGGCGGAGCCGTCCAGGCGTGACGATGGATGAACTGCCCGCAGATGGTGCCGCCCGCTATGTCGGCGCACGTGTCAGCCGAGTGGAGGATGCACGCCTGCTCACAGGTCGTGGGACCTTCGTCGACGACGTCACTCGCCCTGGCATGTTGCACGCCTGCTTCGTACGCAGCCCCTTCGCCCGCGCTCGCATCGTTGGGATCGACCCCTCTGCGGCGCTCGCGCTCTCCGGCGTGCACGCCGTATTCACGGCCGCCGACCTCAACGGCGGCGTGTGCGAGCAGTGGTACACGATGATGGGGCGCGGGACGCCGACGACACCCCTGCCCCCTCTCGCCGATGGGGAGGTGCGCTTCGTCGGCGACCCGATCGCTCTCGTCATCGCCAGAGACCGCTACATCGCCGAGGATGCCTCCGACCTGGTAGACGTCGACTACGAGCCTCTCCCGCCGGTGGTCGACTACCTCGCTGCCGAGAGCTCGGGTGAGCTCGTGCATCCTGAGTACCCTGCCAATGTCATCGGTGCGATTCCGAGCGCTCCGTCGGCCGCGCTCGAGGAGGTGTTCGCCTCCGCTCCGCACGTTGTGCGCGAGCACATCTACCAGCAGGCCTACACGGCAGTGCCGATGGAGACGCGGGGCATCGTGGTCGAGTGGGCGGCACCGAGCCAAGAGATCACGATCTGGTCCGCCACCCAAGCACCTCACGAGGTACGCGCCTTTTGCGCACGACTGCTCGGCGTGCCCGAGCATCGTATCCGGGTCGTGATGCGTGACACCGGTGGCGCGTTCGGCCAGAAGATTCTGGTCTCGCGCGAGGAGATGTGCGTCATGCTCGCTGCGCTGAAGATGCCTGCCGCGCTCAAGTGGATCGAGGATCGGCGCGAAAACCTCATGGCCGCCGGCAAGTCACGCGTCGAGAGTGGCGCCGTCGGCATGGCCTTCGATGACGACGGCACGATCCTGGGTGCCGAGATCGACTACCTCGAGGACGCCGGCGCCTACCCCATCCCCTGGCCGGTGGGGACGGGGATGGCCACCGCCATGCTCTTTCCCGGGCCGTACCGCGTCCCGCATGCCTCATTTGGCGCGAAGTTCGTGTTCACCAACACAGCAGGGCGCACCGCGTACCGCGGGCCATGGCAGTTCGAGTCAGTGGCCCGTGAGGTGCTCCTCGACATCGCGGCGCGCCAGATCGGCATCGACCCGGCGGAGCTGCGCCGTCGCAACCTCTTGCGCTACGACGAGCTCCCCTACACCAACCCCAGCGGCATGACCTTTGAGAACGTGACCCCCCTCGAGACCTTTGAACGTGCGCTGGCGAGACTCGACTACGGGGGCTTCCGCCGAGACCAGGCCGAGGCCCGCGCAGTCTGGTCGCTTTCTCGGCGTGGGCACGAGTACTTACATCGAGCCCACCACGAGCGCCATGGGCAACATGGCCACCGAGGGCGCGACCATCCGGATAGAGCCGTCGGGGAAGGTCAACGTCTACGTCGCCGGAGGGTCGTCGGGCAACAGCATCGAGACGACCGTCGTGCAGCTGACCGCAGACGCACTCGGGGTCGACATCGAGGATGTCAACACCATCCAGGGCGACACAGCGATCACCCCTTACGGAGGCGGCGCCGCCGGCAGCCGCAGTGGCGGGATGACCGCCGGCGCGGTGCGCGAGGCCTCCACCGTCCTGAGAGACAAGATCCGGGCCATCGCGGCTCACCGCCTCGAGGCCGCCGTGGACGACATCGAGCTCTCTCGCGGTCGCGCCAGCGTGCGGGGCACGCCAACGATCGGGATCGCCTACAGCGAGATCGCGGAGCTCGCGTACTTCCAGCCGGCTCAGCTGCCCCCCGGGGTGTCGCCTGGCCTCGAGTCCAGCGCCCGCTACGCGGCGGAGGCCTCCTCGCTCTGGGCGAACGCCACCCACGTGTGCACCTGCGAGGTCGACGTCACCACCGGCCGGGTGACCTTGCTGCGGTACGTCGTCGCGGAGGACTGCGGCCCGATGATCAACCCGAACGTCGTCGAGGGTCAGATCGCCGGGGGCACCGTGCAGGGCATCGGCGGCGCGCTGTTTGAGCACCTCGCGTACGACACTGACGGCAATCCGATGACGACGACGTTCATGGACTATCTGTTGCCCACCGCGTCCGAGGTGCCCATCATCGAGTACGAACACCTTGAGACACTGAGCCTCGGAGCGGGTGGCTACAAGGGCGTGGGCGAGGGGGGCGCGATCGGTGCCCCACCGGCTGTGGTCAACGCAGTGGCCGACGCGCTCTCGCCCTTCGGCGTGAGAGTCACGCGGCTGCCTCTGACCCCATCGGCCATCATCGCGCTCCTCGAGGAATGAAGGTGTACTGATTTGGTGTGAGCGCGCCTGACTGCTCCCGATTGGTTGACCAGGGGTCTGAATGCTGTCCCTCTTACCCCGGTAGGGGTGAGAGAGCAATCAGTGGGGGTGGTTTGAGCTGCGTTCGCCAACCCCCAGGATCTCGGACACCACGGACTCGTTGCCCGGCTCTAAGGCGTCGCCTCCCACTCAGCTCGCGCCTCATGCCGCCATGACCTCTATCAGCCTCTCCAGTGCCTCGAGAGAATGACCTTCGGCGAATTCGTCTACGAAGGGGATGGCCGCCGCCATGCCCCGAGCGACAGGAGCGTACCCAGGCGTGGCCTTGAGCGGATTTACCCAGATAAGACGGTGGGCAACTCGCTTGAGCCGTGCCATCTCGCAAGTGATCGCGGCGGGATCGCCCCTGTCCCAGCCATCGGAGAAGATCGTCACCACCGCACCCCGCGCGATCCCCGCAACCCCGAAGCGATCGTTGAAGGTTCCAAGCGCTTCACCGAGCCGGGTCCCCCCGGAGATGTCTGTGACCGATCTGGCCGCACGTGCTATAGCGGCGTCACCGTCCCTCCACGAGAGCTCGCGCGTGATCCGAGTGAGGTGAGTACCGAGGGTGAACGCCTCGACTCGGCGACGGCAGATCACCACGGCATGCGCAAAATGGAGGAACGCCCTCGCATAAGGCTCCATGGATCCGCTCACGTCCACAAGGAGCACTACGGGCCGCTCCTTCACACCCGGACCACGTCGCAACAACGTTGTGGTCTCCCCTCCGCTGCGCAGTGAGCGCCGAACCGTCCGGCGCAGGTCCGGAGAGCCATGCCTGTGGCTCGTCACCACCTTTCGCCGCGCCCTGCGAAGTGCGGCGAGCCGTCGCAGGGAATCCATGAGCCGGTAGATCTCAGCGATCTCCGCCGCACTGCATGCGGCGAAGTCCTTCTCTCGCAGGGCCTCCAAGGGGCTGTAGCTCGAGGCGTGGACCACCCCACCTGTGCTGTCGGAGCCCTCTCGGTCGGCGCCTTCTGCTTCGTCCGCCAGCCCCATGAGGCCGATCTGAGGCTTCACCACTTCGGGGGCACCTCCACCCTCGCCGAAGTACGCGGCGAAGATCGACGCGTACGGGGCTGTGTCCTCGGGGTCACGCACGAATGAGGCGTGTCCCGCCCAGTAAACCCCGGCGGGCCGATCGAGACCTAGGGTGGCCAGTGCTTGGGCGAAGCAGATCACGGCGCTCACCGGCGCATCCAGACCGTTCTCGCGAAGAGCCCGGCCGAAGCCGACCGCTACCTCTGAGACGTGCTCCACTCTCAGCTCGTGCTGCCCTCGGCAGCTCGCACGAGCTCGGCGATTCCCGTGGCCCGCACCCGCTCGGCGTCCTCTCTGTATTTGAGAA
This sequence comes from uncultured Acidimicrobiaceae bacterium, assembly GCA_963730395.1. Lineage (GTDB taxonomy): Bacteria > Actinomycetota > Acidimicrobiia > Acidimicrobiales > RAAP-2 > Bog-473. The sequence goes on from CAVSSK010000010.1 coordinate 292,901, forward strand.
CGGTTCCTAGAGTCCTCTCCACCGAAGTTGTCGTCGAGGCGTCGGATTCCGAGCGCGATGAGCGCCTGGGTCCAGTCGATCGTCTCGGCGACTCCAGGGACCTTGTAGAGCCCCATTTTGCGTAGCGCCGCCACGGCGGCAGCGACCTGACGCGCGAGGCCTCGGTCCACCTCGGGCACCCGTAGCTCCACGATCGCCACCTCTCGTTCAAGGGTCGGGTGCTCCACCCAGTGGTACAGACACCTTCGCTTGAGCGCATCGTGCACGTCGCGGGTCCGGTTCGAGGTGATCACAACCACGGGCGGCCGCTCGGCAACGAATGTGCCAAGCTCGGGAACGGTGACGGTGAAGTCGGAAAGTATCTCGAGCAAGAAGGCCTCGAACTCGTCGTCGGCGCGGTCAATCTCGTCGATGAGGAGCACCGGCACCGGCCCCGTGTCCCGAGTCCTCGATAGCTCGAAGAAGCGGTCGTCGGACGAGAAAGCGCTCGGAGAACAGCTGGTCTTCGAGCTCCTGCCCGGTGCTCTGCGCCCCAGCTGCTTCAGCTGCTCGCAAGTGGAGCAGCTGCCGCGAGTAGTCCCACTCGTAGAGCGCCTGGGATGCATCGATGCCGTCGTAGCACTGCAGCCGGAGCAACTCTCCACCCGTCCAGCGGGCCAGCACCTTGGCAATCTCGGTCTTGCCCACCCCGGCCTCGCCTTCGAGGAAGAGCGGTCGGCGCATGTGCAGCGCGAGGAAGACCACCGTCGCGAGGCCCTCGTCCGCGAGGTAACCGTAGCGTTCGAGCGCGCGGACCAGGTCCTCCGGTCTCTCTGAATCTCGAGAGTCGTGGCCCGGATCCGCACTCACGTCGTGACCTCCTCGAGCGCCCTTTGCGCCGGCCCGACGACCCCGTGGGTGCCGTGAGCTCCCTCGGCAGGTTCAACCGTCGAGCTCGGCGTGGGACCCTTGGACCCGCTTTTGAAGATCTCGCCACCGGACATGTTCGACAGGTTATCTGTGGCCACGTCAGGTTCGTCTGTTCCGCGGGATCAGATGAGCGGCGAGTGCGCCGATGGCTGCTTCAGGCACGCTCACATACGGCTGCATGCCGGCCAGGATGCGCGTACCGACATCACCGGCGATCGGTCAGGAGCCCTTCGGGGAGGACGGCAAGTCGGCAGTGCCGGGCCGCGTGAGCGCGAGAGGGGTCCACGACCCTGTCGTGCAACTGCTCGTCAACCCCTTTTGCCAAGGCCGCCTGCTTAAGGGTGAGATCGTTGTCGATGGCGTAGAGATGGCGGCGGCCCCGTCGTAGCCGATGACCGGGGAGAGGGCGGTGACCATCATGACCGAGCGGTCGATGTTCTCTCGCAGCTGGGGCTGGTTGAGCCTGGTGCCTTCGACCATGAACTCGCGGAAGCGATCGCACATATCCGCCATGATCAGGGCCGAGTGCAGGTAGTTGTAGATCAGCATCGGGCGGAAGGTGTTCAGCTCGAAGTTGCCCTCGGCTCCACCCATCGAGACCGCCACGTCCGAAGCGATGATCTGAATCGCCACCATCAACATGGCTTCGACCTGCGTCGGGTTCACCTTGCCGGGCATGCCCTTCTGGCGCCGCGAGACCCCAGGTGCAGCGACCGTACGTGACCGTCCTTGCTGTTTCCCGTACCGTTGACCGGGACGTAGCGGGAGGTGCAGCCATGACGTATTCGTTCGATCCAGAGGTTCCGCCTAGCGGGACCGGTTGCGTGGAGTGTCTCGAATCGGGGGGTTGGTGGCTGCATCTACGACGGTGTACGGAGTGCGGCCACATTGGATGTTGCGACAACTCACCCAGCCAGCACGCGACCGCGCACGCGAACTCCTCGGGTCACTCTGTCATCCGCAGTTTCGAGCCAGGAGAGGATTGGTTTTGGAACTATCGAACAAACGAATACATGGAAGGGCCTCGCCTCGCACCCCCGCAACATCATCCCCTTGACCAACCGGTACCTGGACCAGTCGGACGGGTCCCCGCCAACTGGCAAGAGCTCTTGGTGGAATCGTGACGTGACACATGTGCGGAATCGCTCTGATCGTGGTCTTCGGTGGCGGTAACACCGCACGGTCATGCGGCGATCCTCTCGAGCCAAGGTGGACGTGGCGAGACCCTTGCGATGAGCGCCGTAGGGCTTCGGTCATCTGGGAGATCAGGGACTGGTCGACTCCGTCCTGGCCACCGCTCGTGCCCGCATGATGCGGAGGGTTCCCGCCCCCATCTGATCAGGCGTGAGTCCCGAGCAGCAACGTCGCAACACCGCGGGCAGCCCGAGAGCGTCGGCGACCGGGACGTGGGCACCAAACAGGGACTTACGTTCCGATCGCAGCAGCTATGGCGCGTTCGCCTCCTTCAGCGATCCGGACGGCAACCGAGGGTTGTTCACTTCGGCGTGCGTCGGCCGCACACGGCGAGTACGAGAAGCGGACCGGCAAGGCGGATGCCAACTGGCCCGATTGGTACGCCGAGTAGATGGTGCGCGAACCGGCCGGCGAGGACTGCCGTCGTGACTTCCGGGCAGCACGTAGGCGAGCGGCGCGCCGGTCTTACGGAGATGGGCTGTCCGGCTGGTCTCGGGAGTTGTCGAGATGCCCCCGGGTATCCTGGCAACCACGAGCAGGGTTGCGGGATGACGGCGCCGGCGGCACCCAGGGGACGATTGGCTCTCTCGGGCGGCTCAGCCCAACAGGACGTCAATGGAAAAGGTCTGGAGACGCTGGCTTTGGCTCCGATCCGGAGGAGGTCGGCATACGAGTTCTGAAATCCTGGTGTCTCCCGACCACCGGCTGCGACGAGAGGACCACCATACGGCCTCAGTGATCTGCGGAGCGATGGCGCGCTGATTTGAGATTGGCCATGGCCACAACTGCCCGAAGGAGCACCAACAGCGTCTGCCGCCTGCTACGGCCGGTCCACGGATCGCCTTGCTTCCCCTCAGACGGTGAAGATCTTCGCGGGGTTC
>CAVSSK010000011.1:0-327438 GCA_963730395.1 uncultured Acidimicrobiaceae bacterium
TTCCTGAACGACGTCGGATACCTCCTGACCCGTGGTCCTTCGATAATCGGCGCAGCCACGACGAAAACATCCCTCGGACGTTCGTCGAGAAGATCATGACCGTGACCACCGCCGTCAACGAGTGCACCTACTGCGCCTGGTATCACGCCAAGGCCGCCGTGGCCAGCGGCATCGGCGCAGAGGAGGTCAAGAGTCTATCTGGACCTCCAGTTTCAGGCGACCGCCTCCGACTTCGAGATCACGGCATTGCTGTACGCGCAGCACTACGCTGAGACCAATCGACAACCCGAGACGCACATGACCGCCCGGTTGTTCGATAGCTACGGCCAGCGAACCGCGAAGCACATCATGCTGGTAATCCGAATGATCTCCTTTGGCAACCTGCTGGGAAACACCTGGGACTCGTCCTGAGCCGGTTCAAGGGGAGACCCGCGCCAGAGAGCAACGTCGCCTTCGAGCTGGCCTTCTTCCTCCTCACCTTCTGGTTCATGTTCCCGGCCATGTGGCTCATGAAGTCGGGCCGGAGGACGGGCGCGGTGCTGGCCCGCCCCCGAGGAGCGTGCGTCGGGCTCGGCTCAGTGATCAACCGAAATACCGGTCAGGGACGGATCTCGTAGAACCGTTGACCGGATGGTCGACATCGAGCCGGCGGAATCGGCTGAACCCTGCTGCCGCGTGCCATCGCTTCGGCCTTGGCCGGAGGCAGTCCGAGGGTGCCAAGGCCCGCACCGTCAGGCGCCGACATCGCCGACGACATGCACGACAGAACGCTGATGCCGTACATCAACGATGCCATCGGGTTCTCCGACCGCGTTCAACGCGAAGGTGTCATGCGCCTTAATGTCGACGAGTAGCCACGTGCCATCGGGGGTGATCGCCCGACGCAATGCCTGCATCATCTCGAACGGATGCGTCATGTCGTGGATACAGTCAAACGTCGTGATGAACCCGATTGATCCATCATCGGGCAGCGGCTGGTCTCGCGGGTCGTGGAACGACACGTTCGACGCCTCGGCCTCCGAGCGCTTCTCCTCGGCGAGCGAGCGCGAACCGGCTGATGTCGTACCCCAGGAACCGACTCTTCGGGAATGCGCCGGCCATCAGCAGCAATGCTCCCCCCGCACCACAGCCGATGTCCGCGGCGGTCGTGCCCTCGGCGAGCCGCTCGACGACACCGTCGAGCGCGGGCAGCACCACCGGCAGCAGGTTCGTGCGGTTCCATGGTTCGAACGACCGCTCGATACCGACAGCGGCTTCTGGACCATGGCTGTCGTAGTCGTGCCCGAGCCCGGTACGGAAGCTCTCGGGCATGGCTCGAAGCGTGTCCATCGTGTTGGGAAACCGGTGGAACATTCCCATCCCGTATGCCGGATGGTCAGGAGTCGCGAGGACCGCGGCGGCCTCGTCGGACAGCGAGAAGCGCTCTTCGTCGTCGCAGTCGATGATCCGCGCCGCCGCCTGGTTGTATGCCCACTTCGCGAACCCAACGCTCATGGAGACCCGCTCGTTGGGCGAGCTCATCCGAATGCAGTGGCTTCCCGGCATCTCGCAGCGCCGCGTAGAGACCGAGCCTGTCGCCGAGGTGGATCATCCCTGCGGTCACCGCGCCGTCGAGCTTGGTGAACACGAGAAACGAGAACATCCGGAGCTTCTTCTCATCCATAGTCTGCGTCCTTGTCGAGCGGGCACGTCCGGCGCGGCCTCGCCGCCCTGCAGGCCTGCTACGAGCCCAGCGGGCTGCGGCAGCCACGCTAGCGAGGCACCGTGAAGGGTCCAACAACCGGACCTTGCGGGTGCCGGACCCGGTCCGAAGCATCCGGAGGAAGCTTCGCATGCTCGACGGCGGACGTGCCGTCGCCAGGTGTGGTCGGCTCCACGCCTTCAGCTCAGCGAACCGCTGCGAAGCGGCGGCGGTGGAGCTGAGGGCTCGCGAGGGACTGATCAGGCGGCGAGTTCGTACTCGTGGATGAGCCCGCCGAGGAGGTCGCGGCGGCGGATCGGTCCGGCGCGCGCTGCCACGGTCGCCGGGTGCGGCGGCGTGAGGTCGAGGCTGCGATGGGGTCGAGCCTGGTTGTAGTGCGCGACGTACTCGGCAAGGACGCTCTCGAGGTGACGTCTGGAGAGCACGAGCAGGTGGTCGAGGCAGTCCTGTCGGACGGTGCGCACCCAGCGTTCGGCGAACGCGTTCGCCTCGGGCGACGCGGACGGGCGTGAGGACGGTCTCGGCGCCGATCGAGGCGAAGACGTTGTCGAAGCTGGCGGTGAACTTGGTGTCGCGGTCGCGGATGAGGAATCGCACCCGCCGGCCGGCGTCCTCGAGCTCGGCGCGAAGTTGCGGGCGACCTGGGTCACCCAGGGGCCGTTGGGGTTGGCGGTGACGCCGAGGAGGTGGACGACGCGCCGTTCGACCTCGATCACGAACAGCACGTAGTAGCGGCGGAGCAACACGGTGTCGACGGTGAAGAAGTCGGTGGCCACGATGCCCTTGGCCTGGGCGCGGAGGAACTCGGCCCAGGTGGGGCCCGCTCGCCGCGGCGCTGGCGGAAGCCGATGGCGTCGAAGGACGTTGGCGACGCTGCCCTTGGAGACCGTGACGCCGAGCTTCTTCAGCTCGCCGACGATGCGCAGGTAGCCCCAGCGGGGGTTCTCCCGGGCGAGGCGGCACGATCAGCTCGACGGTCTCCTCGGGAAGGGGAGGCCGTCCCGGTCGTCGGTGCGGGTAGGTCCAGTGCCGTCGGACGAGCGCCCGGTGCCAGCGCAGGATCGTCTCGGGGGTGACGAGGAACGCCGCCCAGCGCTCTCGTGGCACGAGCCTGGCCAGAGCGGCGATGAGTGCCCGGTCGGACCAGGTGAAACGGGGGCGGGCGACCTGACGGCGCAGGACGGCCAGTTGGTGGCGGAGCACGAGGATCTCGGCGTCCTTGGCGACGTCGTCCATCCGGTGGATGCGCAACGAACTCGACGACGCGGCGGACCAAGCGGTAGAGGAAGCTGAGCGCCACGGCACGGCAGGATCGTCGTCCGGATCGTGCCTGGTCAAGCCTTGGATCGGGTTGTTGGACCCTTCGGGCCGGGGTGACCGAACAAGAGCTCTTCTCGCTGGGCATCGAGGCGAAGCACGCCCGGCCCTACCACCCTCAGACCTGCGGGAAGGTCGAGAGGTTCCACCAGACCATGAAGAAGTTCTTGGCCAGGCAGGACATCAAGAGTCCCAAGCAACTCCAGCGCCAGCTCGATCGCTTCGTCGACTACTACAACGAGGTGCGACCGCACCGGGGCATCGGACGCAAGACACCAGCGGGGTCTACAACGCACGGGACAAGGCGCTGCCCTCCCCGTCATTCGTCAAGGTGGGCGAGCGACGGCTGCGCTTCGACCGGGTGGACAAGGCCGGGCGGATCACGCTTCGTCACCGGGGACGGCTTCACCACATCGGGATCGGGAATGCCTATGCCGGCTGGCGCGTCGCCATGCTCATCGACGGTCTCGACGTCGAGATCGTGGGATTCGACGCTCACCGTTGCGCCGGCTGGTCCTCGACCCGACCAAGGACTATCAGCGCATCCCCTGAGCAGCAGCAACGGCCCAGGTCTACGCTGTCCCAGACGTCGGTGCTCGATGTCTTGAGACATCACAATCGTCGTGGAGGTGGCGGGAATCGAACCCGCGTCCTTCAGAGCCTCAGTAGGCCTTCTCCGAGCGCAGCCGGCACAAGATTGTCGGGGGCGGCACTGCTGCCGGCGGCTGAGCCGCCCCGTAACCAAGCTCGATGTCCTCAGCGTTCAGTTGGTGTGAAGCGCTGAGTGAGCCCTACTGAATGACGCCCAGAATCCGATCCGTAGGGCGGGGACCGGCTGGACGTCGCTACTTAAGCAGCGATCGCGAGCTGAGGCTCGGCGTTTGTTTTTGGTTCCGGCTCTTTAACGTGGTTCCGGAGACCACGGCTCGCTTCTCCTACCTTGACGACCGAAGTCGAAACCAATCACCCCCATGTCTGGGTTGCCGGCCACCTTGGTCAGCCTGTCCATTCTACGGGTTGGCGGCCCGGCCGCTCGACCGAGGGCCCCGCCCGCTCACCCCCCGCTCCAGCGGCTCATCTCCTTGCTGGCCCGGGCGGCCTCCCGCTCCGCGTCCCGGGCCATGATCACGTTGCGCTTGTCGTAGAGGCGGCGGCCCTTGGCCAGGGCCAGCTGGACCTTGGCCTTGCCGTCCCTGAAGTACAGCGACGCCGGGATCAGGGTCAGCGATTGCTGCTGGGTCTTCCCCATCAACTCGTCGATCTGGCTCCGATGCAGCAGCAGCTTGCGCTTGCGGTCCGGATCGTGGGCGCCGACGCCGGTCGCGAAGCTCCAGGGCGGGATGTGGAGCTGGAAGAGCCACATCTCCCCGCCGTCCACCCGGGCATAGGCCTCGCTGAGCTGGGCCTTGCCCTCGCGCAGCGACTTGACCTCGGAGCCCTGGAGCACGATGCCCGCCTCGAAGGTCTCGAGGAACTCGTACTCCCGCCGGGCGCGCCGGTTCGTGGCGACCGTGCGGTCGCCGGTGCGCTCCTCGCGGGCGGCCGCCCGCTTGGCGATCTGCTTCTTCGCCCTGGCCATGAGGGCTACGAGGGTACCCTTCACCGGTGCTCCGCCTGTCCCGCGCCATCTACATGGAGATGGTGGCCCACTGCCTGTCCGGCCTGCCCGACGAGGCGTGTGGCCTCCTGGTGGGGCCCTATGGAGGCGACGAGGCGGCCCACCTCTTCGTCACCGCGAACGCGGCCGCCTCGGCCATGCTCTACGAGATCGACCCCAAGGAGATGCTGCGGGTGGACCGGGCGGCGCAGGCGCTCGGGGCCGACATCATGGGGGTGTTCCACTCCCACACCCACACCGACGCCTACCCCTCGCCGACCGACGTGGCGCAGGCGACGGACCCGGGCTGGCACTACGTGCTCGTCTCGCTGCGTGACACCCACCCGGTCGTGCGCAGCTACTCGATCACGGAGGGGCGAATCACCGAGGAGCCCGTCGAGGTGCCCGGCCTCGAGGTGCCCGGCCTCGACGTCGGGGAGGGGCCCGGTCCGCCCGCCGCCTTGTAGAATCGTTACCAGATCAGTCAACAATCACCCGACCAGCCCTTTTGTGGCGGGTGAGCACCCGAGAGCACCGAGCGAGGAGGCCCCGTGGCCGTCGAAGTCCGCCTACCGACCGTCTTGCGCAGCCAGGCCGGGGGCGCCGCCGCCGTCAGCGTGGAGGGCGCCACCATCGGTGAGGTCCTCGCCAAGCTCGTCGCCGAGTACCCGGGCATGTCGGGCCAGGTGCTCACCGACGAGGGCACGCTGCACAAGTTCGTGAACATCTACGTCGACGACGACGACGTGCGCTACCTCCAGGGACTGGACACGCCGGTCCCGGACGGCGCCGAGGTGTCCATCCTGCCGGCCGTCGCCGGGGGCTGAGAGCCGGGTCGGAGGTCTGTCCCGATGACGCTGTACCCCTCGGTGCTCGACATGATCGGCAACACGCCGATGGTCGACATCTCGTTGCTGAGCCCGAACCCGGCCGCGCGCATCTTCATGAAGCTCGAGGGGCAGAACCCCGGCGGCTCGGTGAAGGACCGGGTGGCGCTGTCGCTCATCGAGGAGGCCGAGCGGTCCGGGGTGTTGGTGCCGGGCAAGCCGGACCAGGTGCTGATGGAGCCGACGTCGGGCAACACCGGCATCGGCCTGGCCATGGTGTGCCGGGTGAAGGGCTACACGCTGAAGGCCGTGCTGCCGACCAACGTCTCGGTGGAGCGCCGCCAGCTGCTCGAGCTGTGGGGCGCCGAGATCATCGAGTCGCCGGGCTCCGAGGGCTCCAACGGCGCCGTGCGCATGGCCCGGGCGCTGTCCGCGGAGCACCCCGAATGGGTCTTCCTGTACCAGTACGGCAACCCGGCCAACCCCAAGGCGCACTACGAGGGCACCGGCCCCGAGATCCTGCGCGACTGCCCGGCCGTGACGCACTTCGTGGCCGGGCTCGGGACATCGGGCACGCTGCTCGGGGTTGGCCGCTTCCTGCGCGAGAAGCTCGGTGACAAGGTGCAGATCTGGGCCGTCGAGCCGCCGGCGGGGGAGATGGTCGACGGCCTGCGCAACCTCGACGACGGCTACATCCCCCCGATCTTCGAGGACCTCGGGGGCGCCCAGTTGTTGGACCGCAAGACCGTGGTGCGGCCCCGGGAGTCGATCGAGTGGACCCGGCGCCTGACCGAGGTGGGTGTGTTCGCCGGGATCTCGAGCGGGGCGGCGCTGGCCGGTGCGGTCAAGTGCGCGGCATCGCTGCCGGAGGGGCAGGAGGCATCGATCGTGGTGGTGTCGGCCGACGGCGGCTGGAAGTACCTCTCGACCGGTGCCTGGACCGGCGACCTCGACGAGGTCACCGAGCGGGCCAAGGAGATCATCTACTTCTGAGTTTCTCCCCAGGGGCGACGGCCCCCTGCGTGGTGGCCAGCCGCCGCATCGCCTTCTGGTAGGAGAGCGGCGCCAGCGTGCGGGCGATGGGGGCGAGCAGCGGCAGGCGGGCGGCGTTGATGTCGAGGTGCGGGCCGCCCATCCGGTCGGCCACCAGCGTGGCGACCTGCTGCTCGGTGCGCCGCACCATCTTGGGCGGGAGCGACCCCCCGTCCTCGTTGCCCGACAGGCCCATCGCCGTGGGCACCCACGCCGGGTACAGGACGTGGACGTGCACCCCCCGCGGGGCGACCTCGTGGGCGACCGACTCGCTGAAGGCGGAGATGGCGGCCTTGGACGCCGCATAGGCACCCTGCCCCGGCTCGGGTGCCCGAGCCGTGTCGGAGGACACGCTCACCACGACGCCCCACCCGCGCTCGATCATGGCGGGCACGACGGCGAGCGTGCCGGCGACGGTGGCGAAGAAGTTGACGTCGAAGACCCGGCGCACCGTTCCGAGGTCGCCGCCGGGCACGGGCAGCATCAGGTCGACGCCGGCGTTGTTCACCAGGATGTCGATGTGCCCGTGTTGGTCTTGCACGGTGGCGAGCGTGGCCACGAAGGCGTCCGCGTCGGCCACGTCGCACACGGCGGTGGTGCTGTGGCGCGTGCGGCGGGCCAGCTCGGGGGCGAGCTCATCGAGCAGTTCGGTGCGCCGGGCCAGCCCGACGACGGTGGCGCCGCGCTCGGCCAGGGTGAGGGCGATCGCCCGGCCGATGCCCGACGAGGCGCCGGTGACCACGGCGACGCGCTGGTCGAATCGTTGGGGGTGCGGTGTCCGGTGGAAGGGGCCCATGTGCCACACCCTACGGTCGGGCTACCCGATGCCTCCAGGAGGAGCGGCTCAGCGCGAGCGGCGCGCGGTGTTCTTCTTGACGAACTTGAGGAGTGCGATGTGCTTCTGGGTGTCACGTTGCATCAGGTCGACCAGGAGGCCCCACAGGGTGGTGTCCTTCACGTCGCGCAGCTCACGCTGAAGGCGCTTCAATTCCTGGGCGTCTTGCTGCTCCTGCGCGAGGAGCTTCTCGGTGAGTTCCAAGACCGCTTCTCTGTTGGCCCGGTTGAAGTCGAGGTACGGCACTGGCGGGTCCGCCGCGCCAGGTCGCAGGGACATGGTCTCGAGCGAATCGGCCAGCTCCGAGAAGATCCGGTGGTGGCGCATCTCGTCTTCGATCAGCAGGTTGACGAGGTACGCAAATGCCTTGGACGAGCTTGCCTCGGCGGCCGAGCGGTACTCCTCGAGCAGGCCACGTTCGATGTCCACGTGGCTCGTGAGGTGGACGTGGAGATCGCGCGCCCACTCGGACGGCCCCGCGGCCGACGAGTTCGTCATGTCAATCATCGTTCCTCGCTTTCGGCGCGCAGAGGCACCTGAGAACTGTCAACTCGAGCATGGTTCATGTGCCCTGACCATCATGGGGCGCCGGGGGACCGACCTGTAGGGCCTCAAGACCCTTCGTCCTCATGCGATCGACACGCAGGTGGGGAGCGACGGAGCAGGTCGGGGCTCATGCCCGGGATCACGGCCGTTGTGCCCACGACGTCGTCCCCGCTTGCTCAAGTTGCGCCCAATTCCGGCCGATGCAGGGGAGAGCGAAAGGAGAGGGCGGGTCCGGCTGCGGAGTGCCACCGCTTCCACCTCGACATCACCATGAAGATACGACGCAAAGATCAGAGCGCACCCGTTCCCGACGGCGACGTCCTCGTCGACGATGCCGGGGGAGACGACCTCGACGGGACGGGACCCGCCTGGGAGCCGGGACAGGCGCAGGCACCGGAGGTGCTCGAGGAGACGGCCGAGGCCGTTCCGACCGCGCCACGCGCCAAGGGACTGCTCGGTGAGGTGCTCGTCGCCCGCGGCCTCGTCACCGATGCCCAGGTCAGGACGGCGCTCCAGCTGCAGGGAAGCTCCGGGAAGCGGCTCGGTGAGGTGCTCGTGGACACGGGCGCCCTCGACGAGCGGGGCCTGGTGAACGCGCTGGCGGACTACTTCGGCATGCCGGTGATCGACCTGCGGCGCGCCGCGCCGGAAGCGATCGCGGTCGCCCTCCTGCCCGAAGAGGTGGCCCGGGAGCTCCTCGCCATCCCCGTCCGCCTCGACGACGAGGCTCTGCACGTGGCCGTCGCCCAGCCGAGCGACGACGTCCGCTTCCGACTGGCCGAGACGAGCGGGCGGTCAGTCCGGTTGGTGCTCGCCCCCCTGAGCGACATCCGCTGGGCCATCGACAGCAGCTACCGGGCAACCGGGAGCGTGGACAAGCTCGTGCAGGCCTTCGAAGCGGTGGAGGTGTCACGGAAGCGCCCGGTCGAGGCCCAGGCCTCCACCGTGGTGAGCGAGGACGCTCCGGTCGTCCAGGTCGTCGACAGCATCTTGACCCAGGCGATGCGCGACCGGGCGTCGGACGTGCACATCGAGCCCTCGCAGGACGTGATCTACGTCCGCTACCGGATCGACGGTGCGCTGAAGGACGTCCTCGAGCTGCCCGTCAGCATGGGCCTCGGGCTGGTCAGTCGGATCAAGATCCTGGCCGGCATGAACATCGTGGAGCGGCGTCGCGCCCAGGACGGCCAGTTCACCACCGAGCTCGACGGCAAGGGCACCGACGTGCGGGTGTCCACGCTGGCCACCATCTGGGGCGAGAAGTGCGTGCTGCGGATCCTCGACAAGAACCGCTCGGTGCTCCGCCTGGACGACCTCGGCATGCCGGTCGACACGCACGAGACCTACTCCAAGCTGGTCCGGGCGCCCTTCGGAATGGTCCTGTGCGCCGGCCCGACCGGGAGCGGGAAGACGACCACGCTCTACGCCACCCTCACCGAGGTCAGCGACCGTGCCCGCAACGTCATGACCGTCGAGGACCCCGTCGAGTTCGTCTTCCCCAAGATCAACCAGATCCAGACGAACGAGCAGGCGGGGCTGACCTTCGCCACCGGCCTGAAGGCCATCCTGCGCCAAGACCCCGACGTCATCCTCGTCGGTGAGATCCGCGACGTCGAGACGGCCCGCATCGCGGTGCAGTCGGCCCTCACCGGTCACTTCGTGCTCTCGTCGCTCCACGCCACCGACTCGGTCTCGGCGCTGCACCGCTTCTTGGACATGGGGATCGAGTCGTTCCTCATCGCGTCCTCGGTGCTCGCCATCGTGGGCCAGCGCCTGGTGCGGCGCGTCTGTCCGTCGTGCAAGACGCGCTACACGCCCACCCGGGAGGAGATGGCGTTCTACGAGGAGAGCGGCGGCGAGCCGAAGTCGGACTTCTACCACGGCACCGGCTGCAACTTCTGTGGTGGCACCGGCTACCAGGACCGCATCGGCGTCTACGAGCTGCTCCAGATGACCCCCGAGATCAAGCGTCTGATCGTCGGCTGGGCCACCCAGGACGAGCTGCGCCGCCTGGCCCAGAAGCAGGGCATGCGCACGCTCCGTGAGGAGGCCATCAACCTGGTGGCGCAGGACACCACGACGATCTCCGAGGTGATCCGCAGCATCTACGCCATGTAGGCGCTGGGCTGCGGCTCAGCGCCCGGCCAGCTCACAGAGCTTCGTCACCGTGTTCCAGTTCCGGGTGGTGCTCACCACACCGAGCCGGCGCTCCAGGAAGGTGCCGGTGTACTTGGTCTCGGCGTAGCCGTCGGGGGTGTGCACGTAGACCTCCCTTCCCTCGACGACCAGCTCGTCATGCCCGCTCGGCGGGAGGTCCAGGGCGTCGAGGGCCGGCTGCGACGGCCTGGTGGCCAGGAACGTCACGTGGTGGCGCGACGGGTTGGCCCCCGCCTTGGCGTAGGGCGAGGCCGTGCCGATGCGCAGCAGCTCGGGGACGCTGCGCAGGATCACCGCCGGCGAGTCGCCGAAGTCATCGGCCAGTCGCTGCTCGATCGCCGAGGCGACGCCCGTCTCGCTCTTCGACCCCGTGGAGAACAGGACGTTCCCGGTCTGGATGTAGGTCGTCACGCCGGTGTACCCGAGGGCTTCGAACGAGGCGCGCAGCTCGTTCATCGCGATGCGGCCGTGGCCGGCCACATTGACGCTCCGGAGCAGCGCGACGTAACGGGCCACGGGAGCAACCTACCGGGCGTCAGGCGGCGGCCGGTTCCCCGCCCCCGGCTCCCGGTGCAGGCTGAAGCGCCCCCGGTAGGGCTCAGGGTTCGTGCCCTCGGCCAGGTCGGCGAGGAGCTCGCCGAGCAGCGGGCCGAACTTGAACGCGTGCCCGCTCGTGCCGCAGCCGACGACGACGTTCCCCAGGCGGTCGAGGACGAAGTCCGTGTCCGCCGAGTTGTCGTAGACGCAGCGCTCGGTCTCCACCGGCTCGGGGTGGAGGGTGGGCAGCAGCCGCGCGACGGCGCCCCTGAGGATCGCCACCAGCTCCGGGTCGTCGGCGAAGGGCGCCTGGTCGACCGGGTCGAACCCGCCGGGGTCGAGCGGGGTGCCGGTGGTGTGGTGCGACACCTTGTACGTGCCGCCGTGCGCGCCCCCCTCGGGCACGGGCAACCCGTAGATCATGTCGTCCCCCCATTCGATGAAGACGGGGAGCGCAGCGACGCGGGACGCTCCCGGAGCGGGGCGGAAGTAGGCCACCTGGGGGAGTGACGGAGCGGCCACCACGGTGGTGACGGCGTCCTCCAGCAGGGCCAGGCTGCGCGGGCCGGCACAGTCCACGACGACGTCTGCACGGAGGTCCAGCCCGGCTGCGGTCGTGACGGTGGCGCCGTCGGGTCGTTGGCGTATGGCGCTCACGGCGACGCCGGTGCGCAGGTCGAAGCCACCGGTCTCGCAGAGCGCGCGCAGGCACGCATCGGCGGCGAGGACGCCGGACACGGGTTCGAAGAGCACCGGTCCAGTCGGAGCGATGCCCCCGCAGCGCGCCGCGGCGTCGGCCGGGGAGAGCCACTCGGCGGGCGCGCCGGAGGTCGCCAGTGCGGCGGCGATGTCCTCGAGCGCGGCCAGGTCGCCGAAGGTCACCTGGCCGGTGGTGTGGAGCAGCGGCCGGCCGCCGGCGCGCTCGAGGGCGAGCCAGAGGTCCCGGGCCCCGAGCGCCATCTCGACGAAGAGGCGATCGGTGTAGCCCAGGCGGAAGATACGGGCGTCGCCCTTGGAGCCCGACCGCACGTGGCCCACGGTCGCGGCGGCCTCCAGCACGCTCACCTGCCACCCCCGTCGCGCCAGCGCCCGCGCCGCGGACAGACCGAGGAGCCCCGCTCCCACCACGACGCAACGAGGGTGGGCGGGCACGGCGACGATCTTAGGAACGCCGGCACCGGTCCCCGCTGTCCCGGATCAATGGGGGCCCGGCGGTACGCTCGACCACAGTGACGAGTGGGACCGATGTGTCGCTGCACCCCCCGTACGGCACGTCGCACCGGCCCGAGGACGCCGATCTCGACGCCGAGGCCGACGAATTCGTCGACCCCCACGGGGACGAGACTCCGCTCCCGTTCGCGGCGCACCGCAGCCGCGCCCGGCGGGCCGCGGGCGCCGTCGGCGTCCACGCCGCCGCCATCGCGCTCTTCAGCCTCCCCGCCGTGGCGCTGTGGTGGCACGTATGGTCCGGTCACCCCTCGGCCACCCTGACCTGCGGGTGCGGTGACCCCGCGCAGGAGGTCTGGTTCATGGCCTGGCCCGCCTGGGCCATGGCGCACCTCCACAGCCTGTTCTTCTCGGGGGCCGTCAACGTCCCCCTCGGCGCCAACCTCCTGTCGAACACGTCGGGGACGTTGGTCGGCGTGGTGCTGGCGCCGGTGACGTGGCTCGTCGGGCCCGTCACCGCGACGAACGTGGCGCTCACCCTCGCCCCGGCGCTGAGCGCGTGGGGCTGCTTCGCCGCCGTCCGCCCGCTCGTCACCTGGAAGGCCGGCGCCATCCCGGCGGGCCTGGTCTACGGCTACTCCGCGGCCATCGTGACGTCGCTGGCCTTCGGCCATGTGTCGGTCACGCTGCTGGTGATCCCGCCCCTGCTGTTCACCACGTTGCACGAGATCGTCATCCGCCAGGAGCACTCCGTGCGGCGCGACGGACTCGTGCTGGCCGCGCTCCTGGTCGTGCAATTCCTGATCTCGCCCGAGGTGCTGGTGATGTGCCTGCTGCTCGGCATCGTGGGCATGGCGGCCGTGACGGTGGTCGGGTGGCGCCAGGTCCGGGTGCGTGCCGGGCATGCGCTGCCGGCGCTCGGGCTCGCCGCGGGGGTGACCGTCGTGCTCCTGGCCTACCCGGCCTGGTTCGGCGTGGCCGGGCCGCAGGCGGTGACCGGGGTGCTGTTCCCGCTGGCACCCGTGCTCGGGCGTCCCGCTCTCCGGCCTGCTCTCGCCCGGCCCGTACCGGGCGTTCGCCAGCGAGTACGTCCGCTTCGGGGGCTACCTGGGGCGCAGCGGCCCCCCGGTCGACTACGTCGGCGGTGGCGTGGCGCTGGCCGCGCTGGCGGCCGTGGTGGCGGCCCGGCGGCGCCCGCTCACCTGGCTGCTCGCCTTCATGACGGCCGTCACGCTGTGGCTGGCGCTCGGCACCTATCTCGAGCACGCACCCAGCTGGCTCGGCCACCCCTGGCTGCCCTGGAGCGCGCTCTGGCGGCTGCCCGTCTTCAACGAGATCCTGCCGGACCAGTTCGCCCCGCTCGTCACCCTCTTCATCGCCTTCCTGCTCGCAGTCGGCCTCGACGCGCTCTACGTGGCGCACCGACGGCCGACCTCGTGGGTGGCGCCTCGTGTGCGCGCCGTCACCGCGGCGGCCACCGCGGTGGTGACCCTGCTGGCGGTCGTGCCGGTCTTCGTGACCTTCGACCTGCCCTTCACGGTCGTGCCGCTCACGATCCCCTCCTACATGCGCCTGGCTGCGCCGGAGCTCCCGCCGGACACGGTGCTGCTCACCGTCCCCTTCGCCTTCTCGGGCTCGCCGCAACCCATGCTCTGGCAGGCCGTCGACGGTTTCCACTTCCGGCTGGCCGGCGCCGCGCTCAAGACACCCAACGCCCTGGGCGGGCCGGTGGGCCCGGGGCCGCCGGGATCGGCCCGCAGGATCCTGACCAACCTGACCGTGCCCCCGGGGCCCGAGCCCAGCGGGACGCCGGCGCAGATCGCCACGGTCCGCCGCGCCCTGCGGGAGTGGCAGGTCGACGACGTCGTGATCACCGGCCACAGCCGTGACCCCGTCTACGCCTCGGGGTTCTTCACCATGGTGCTGGGCACGGCACCGGCGTACGAGCGCGGGGCCTGGGTGTGGCGGCTGCAACCGGGGGGACCGCCGGCCAACGCGGCGACGGGCGTGACCCTGACGCAGTGCCGGGCGGCGGCGGCGGCACCCACGGCCCGCCATGACCCGACCTTCATGGCGCGCTGCGTGCTCGGGACCGGGAGGTCATGAGCCGGCACCGTAGGCTTGGCCCGTGCAGCCGATCCTCCACCTGTCCATCCCGGTGCGCGACATGGACGAGGCGCGCGCCTTCTACGTGCACACGCTCGGCTGCCAGGCGGCGCGCACCAGGGACGACTTCACCGACGTGTGGTTCTACGGCATGCAGATCACGCTGCAGGACCGCCCCGACGAGGTGCCGCCGCCCTCGGCGCGCGGGTCACGCCACTTCGGCGTGACGCTGGGGCGTGAGGAGTTCGAGAGCGTGGTCGCCCGGCTGCGCGAGCACGGGGTCGACTGGGTCGTGCCGGTCTCGACCGACGACGAGGGTCTGGCCACCGAGCAGACCAAGGCCAAGATCGCCGACCCGAGCGGCAACGTCGTCGAGATCAAGACGTACCGCGACGTCGACGCGGCCCTGGAGATCTCGGCGCACTCGTACCCCGAGGCCTTCGCGCACGGCAACTGAGGCGGTGGGCCCTGCCCCGCTACGGTGTCAGCGAGTGACGGTCCCGGGGTCCGTGGGCCGACGATCCGAGAGGAGTGCTGTGGGAGCAAGCCGGTTGGAGGAAGCAAGGTGAGCGGGGATCCCCGTGCGGCGCGCCCCGACGGGCGTGCCATCGACCAGCTGCGTCCGGTCAGCTTCGAGCGCGACTACACGGTCATGGCGCTGGGGTCGGTGCTCGTCACGTTCGGGCAGACCAAGGTGCTCTGCACCGCCTCGGTCGAGGAGCGCGTCCCGCCCTGGATGCGGGGCACCGGGCGGGGCTGGGTGACCGCCGAGTACTCCATGCTGCCGGGTTCGACGCCCGAGCGCGCCTCCCGGGAGGCGGCCAAGGGCAAGCAGTCGGGGCGGACCCAGGAGATCCAGCGCCTGATCGCGCGCTCGCTGCGCGCCGTGACCGACCTGGTCGCGCTCGGGCGAGGTGCAGATCACCGTCGACTGCGACGCGCTGCAGGCGGACGGCGGCACCCGCACGGCCTCCATCTGCGGTGCCTCTGTCGCACTGCACGACGCCTGCACCCGGCTGGTGCAGGCGGGGACCATCCGCACGCACCCGCTGACCGACTCGGTGGCGGCCGTATCGGTGGGCATCGTCGACGGCGTCCCGATGCTCGACCTGCCCTACGTCGAGGACTCGCGGGCCGAGGTGGACATGAACGTGGTCATGACCGGTGCCGGGCGCTTCGTCGAGGTGCAGGGCACGGCGGAGGGGATGGCCTTCACCCGCAGCGAGCTCGACACCCTGCTCGGCCTGGCCGAGACGGGCATCAAGGAGCTGACGAGCCTGCAGGCGGCCGTGCTCGCCGAGCCGCCTCCCCGGCGGTGAGCGGGGCCGCTCCGTTGCGGCTCGTCGTGGCGTCGGCCAACCCCGACAAGGTCACCGAGATCGTCGCCGTCCTCTCGGGGGCCATCGACGTCGAGCTGGCGCCGCGCCCCCCGGGCGTGCCCGAGGTCGTGGAGGACGGCGCCACGTTGCTGGACAACGCGCGGCTGAAGGCACGCGCGTTGGTGGTGGCCACGGGGCTGCCCGCGGTGGCCGACGACACGGGCCTGGAGGTCGATGCGCTGGGTGGCGCGCCGGGCGTGTACTCCGCCCGCTACGCCGGCGAGGACGCGACCTACGCCGACAACGTGGCCAAACTGCTGCAGGCCCTCGCCGCGCTGCCCGACGACGGGAGTGAGCGGCGGGCCCGTTTCACGACGGTGGCGCTGGTGGCCTTCCCGGACGGGTCCGAGGCAGTGGGCCGAGGGCGTGCTGGAGGGCACCATCGCCCCGGCGCCCCGCGGGGAGAACGGCTTCGGCTACGACCCCGTGTTCGTGCCCGACGGGCGGGGACGGGCGCACCTTCGCCGAGATGGCGCCGGACGAGAAGGACGCCGTGTCGCACCGGGGCCGGGCCTTCCGGGCGCTGGCTGCGCTGCTGGCGCCAGCGGGCCTGAGCCCGATCAGACGAGGGCGCGGGCGAGCTCGCGGTACTGGGCCAGCGGGAAGGCGGAGTAGTCGGCGATCACCTGGACGCACACGTGGTCCGCTCCCGCGTCGTGGTGCTGGCGAACGCGCGCCGCGACGGTCGCGGCGTCGCCCCAGGGGATGACGGCGTCGATCAGGCGATCGCTCCCGCCACCGGCGATGTCGTCGTCGCCGTAGCCGAAGTCGCGCAGGTTCTGCGCGTAGTTGGGCAGCTGCAGGTAGCCGGTCGCGTAGCCGCGGGCGGCCTCCCTGGCCCGGGTCGGGTCCGTCTCGAGGACGACGGCCACCTCGGGCGCCAGCAGGGGTCCGGCGCCGAGGATCGTGCGTGCGTGTGCCGTGTGCTCGACCGGGACGAAGTAGGGATGGGCGCCCGCGGCACGTGCTGCGGCCAGCTCGAGCATGCGGGGGCGCAGCGCGGCGAGCACGCGCCGCCCCGGCGGCACCGGGGCCTCCAGGGCATCGAGCGCGTCGAGGTAGGCGACCATGTGCGAGTACGGGCGGGCGTAGTGCTCGGTCAGCGGGGCGTGGCTGGCGCCGAGGCCGAGCAGGAAGCGCCCGGCGTAGCGGGCCTCGAGCGCGGCGACGGCCGGGCCGACGTCGGCGGGCGTGGCGTGCCAGATGCTGACGATGCCGCTGGCCACCACCGCGTGGTCCGTGGCCGCGAGGAGCCGCTCGAAGTGGGGCGAGAGCCCGGGGTCGTAGCGCCCCGAGGACCACAGGGCCCCGTAACCCAGGGACTCGAGCTCCGCCGCGACGTCGAGCTCGGGGCCGTCGGGCACCCGCCACGAGCCGCTCCACCACACGCCCACTCGACCCAGGTCCATGGGTGCACGGTAGCGGGCGTGCCCGGTCCGGCGGGCCCGCCGCGGTCAGCCGAGCTGCAGCAGCCGGGCCGCCGTGGTGCCCAGGAAGGCCTGGGCCGCCGGTCGGAGAGGGGCAGGTCCCGGGCGGCGGCCACCGCCCGTTCCATGGGCAAGAAGGGGTGGTCGGACGCGAAGAGGACCCGGCCCAGGCCCCTGGTGGAGCCCATGAACGAGACGAGCGTCGGGTCCATGTACTTCGCCAGGTAGGCCGAGTTGGACAGGTAGAGGTCGGGCCACTTCAACATGTACTGCATGAGCAGGGCCTCGTAGGGGTGGCCCATGTGGGCGCCGATGACGGTGAGCCCCTTGAAGTCGATGAGGACGTCCTCGAGCAGCTCGGGGTGCTGGCAGGCGGAGCGCACCCGCGGTCCGGGGATCCCGACGTTGACGGACACGGGGAGACCGAGCTCCGCGCAGGTGGTGTAGACGGGGTAGTAGAGCTTGTCGTTGAGCGGGTACTGGTGCACCAGCGGCGTGACCCGCACCAGCGCGACGGCCGGGTGCGCCGCCAGGGCGCGCAGGCGCGTGCACTGGCGCACGGGGCGGTCGGGCCGGTCGACGACGAGCGCGACGCGCAGGCGGTCCGCATGGGCGGCGACCTCATCGAGCAGGGCGTCCGTCTCCTCGGCCGAGATGCCGGCGGCAACGACGCCGACGTCGACCCCGCAGGCGTCCATGGTGGCGAGCAGGTGCTGCAGCGTCGACGATGCCGAGAGGTCGCCGCCCAGCAGCTCGGGGATGCCCTCGTTGCCGGCCCGGCCCAGGAAGGCGTCGGCGGCCCGGCCGCTGAGCGCGTTGACCCAGAGGTCGACGACGGTCACGCCTCTTCGGCGGCGGCCGCCTCGGCTGCCTTGGCGGCGGCCTTGGCCTTGGCGGCGCGCAGGTACCCCACGCCCTTCGTGAGCGACTCCTTGATCAGCCGGTCGTTGTCCTTCGAGATGAAGGCGTGCACCCGCTTCTCGAGCAGGGCGCGCAGGAGCGGGTTGAAGGCGTGGTACGTCTCGGAGAAGTGCACGCGGGTGCGACCGTCGCCGATGTCCTCCAGCCGCGTGGACCCCTCCGCCTCGCGAGAGCAGCGGCCGCCCGACCGCGGTGTACTTCCACGACTCCTTCGGCGTGACCTCGGTCAGCCACTCCCACGACTGGCCCTTGCCGCCCGTCAACAGCCAGCGCGGCACCCGGAAGACGCAGTGCCGGATGAGGCCGTCGCCGATCTCGTTGCCCGGGTACAGGATGTCGATGGTGACGTCGCCCGTCTCGGTGTGGGGGATGCGGGCCCAGAACAGCTGCCACAGCTCGTCCACGCTGGCATCGATGTCGACGAAGGAGTGGTGCTCCTGCACCGGCTCACCCTATCGCCGTACCTGACGGGCACGTCAGGTTCCCCGGGTGGCCGGGCGGCTGGGACCGGTAGTTTCGCTCCCCGTGAAGCTGGCCTTCGTGGTGCCGCGGTACGGGACCGAGATCCGCGGCGGCGCCGAGACCGGGGCGCGCATGCTGGCCGAGCACCTGGTGGCCGACGGGCGCATGGAGGTCGAGGTCCTCACCACCTGCGCGCTCGACGCCATCACGTGGCGCGACGAGCTACCCGAGGGCACCGACGACGTCAACGGCGTGCGCGTGCGGCGCATCCGCTCCGAGGCCGGGCGCGACGAGAGCTTCCACCCGCTGTGGTCGGGAATGCGGGAGGATCCGGCGCGGGCGAGCCGAGAGGACATGGAGCGCTGGGTCGACCTGCAGGGGCCCGCGCTCGCCCGCGCTGCTCGACGCGGTGGCAGGCAGCGACGCCGACGTCGTCGCCTTCTACCCCTACCTGTACTACCCGACCGTCCGCGGCCTGCCCCTGGTGGCCGAGCGCGCCGTCCTGCACCCGGCGGCCCACGAGGAGCCCGCCCTGCACCTGCCGATCTTCGACGACCTCTTCGCCCGCTGTCGGGGCTTCGCCTTCCACAGTCGGAGCGAGCGCGCGCTGGTCTGCGACCGTTTCGGGGTGGCGGCCACGCCCCAGGTGGTGGTCGGCCTCGGCGTGGAGGAGCCGGCGGCGGGCCACGGCGCCGGCGATGCGACGGACGCGGCAACCCGTGGCGCCCTCGGGGTCGGCGACGTGCCCTACCTCCTCTGCATCGGGCGGGTGGACGACCAGAAGGGGACCGGCATGCTGTGGCGCTGGTTCCGCGCCTACAAGCAGCGCCACCCCGGACCGCTCCGCCTGGCGTTCGTGGGCCAGGTGGTCGACGCGCCGGACCCGGCGCCCGACATCGTCGTGACCGGCCTGGTCGACGACGAGGCCAAGTGGGCGCTCTTGCGCGGGGCGCGGGCGCTGGTGGCTCCCTCCCCTCACGAGTCCTTCTCCTTGACCGTGATCGAGGCACTGACCGCCGGCGTGCCGGTGCTCGTCAACGCCACCTGCGGCGCCACCCGGGAGCATTGCGAGCAGTCGGGCGCCGGCCTGTGGTTCGGGGACTTCGCCGAGTTCGAGGCCGGCGTCGACTACCTCACCTCGGATGGCGTGCCCCGCCAGACGATGCGCCACAACGGCCGGGCCTACGTGGAGGCGAACTTCACCTGGCCGGCGATCCTGGACCGCTACTGCGGCTTCTTGGAACGCTTCGCCGGCGGGGTCGCGGCGGCGGGGAACGGGGTGCCGTAGCGGTCGAGGTGGGCCTTCTCCGAGAGGGGCCGGCGGCGGGGAGCCCCGAGCGGCGCGGGCAGATGCCCGAGGGGCACGACGGCCACCGGCACGACCTCGGGCGGCAGGCCGAGCGGGCCGGAGAGCGCGTCCCCGGCGAGGACCGGCATGGTGGTGAGGGTCGAGCCCAGCCCGAGCGCGTGCGCCGCCAGCAGCAGGTTCTGCACGGCCGGGAAGACCGAGGCGTCCATCGACTGGGGGTAGGTCAGGCGGGTGTCGCCGCACACGACGACGAGCACCGGCGCGGCGGCGATGCCTCCCATGGCGCCACGGTCCACGTCCTCCAGGAAGGCGGGGGAGAGGCGCTGCTCCTCGAGCGCCCGGGCCCCGCCCTGCCAGATCCGTGCCGTGAGCTCGCCGATCGTGGCGCGCTGCGCCGGGTCGCGCACGACGATGAAGACGAAGGGCTGGCTGTTCTCGGCGCTCGGGGCGTGGGTGGCGGCGCGTGAGGATGCGGGCGACCGTGTCGTCGTCGACGTCGTCGGGGAGGAACGACCGAGCGGCCCGTTGGGTGTGCACCACCTCGAAGAAGTCGGGCATGGGGCCGGATGGTATCGAGCACGGGCCCGGGCCGCCCCCGGGCGGGAGCGGATTGGGCGGCGTCGGGGCGACCCCGCTACCTTTGGCGCTGCACCGGCCCCGGGGCCGGTGCCCGCCATGACGATCGTGGTCCGGTACGACGGCGGAGGGGGACAGGGAGGCAGAGGGTGGCAGACGGCGCCGCAACGCAAGAAGACGTGCTCAAGGGGATCATCGGGCAGCCGACCGGCAAGGCCAAGGTGATCGTGGAGCGGGGCCCGGTGCAGCACTTCGCCGACGCCGTGCTCAGCACGAGCCCGATCTACCACAACCCCGGAGCGGCCCGGGAGGCCGGCTTCGACGCCATCCCGGCGCCTCCGACGTTCCCCTTCGCCATGGAGTTCTCCGGCAAGTTCGAGGAGATCCAGCCGGCCGACGCGCCGACGGGCAGTCCGCTCATGACGGCGCTCGGGCCGCTGATGTCGAAGGGCGGGCTGATCCTGCACGGCGAGCAGGAGTTCCTCTACCACCGCCCCGTGCAGGTGGGCGACGTGCTGGTGAGCGAGGGCAAGATCACGGACGCCTACCAGAAGGAGTCCAAGGGCCGGACGATGACCTTCATCGTCTCGGAGACCAACTGGAGCGACGAGAAGACCGGTGAGCCCGTCGTGACGGCGCGCTTCAACCTGATCCACCGCGCCTAGATGGTTAATTCCAAGGGGTCAGCCGTGATCGAACGCGACGAGCGATCGCAGCGGGCGCTGGCCGCTGTGGGCGTTGTGCCAGATGGCCGCCGTGAGGGCGAGCAGGCGCTGGAGCACGCGAGTCATCACGCCACCTGGGGTTCTGCCCCCGTGACGTTCGAGATCGAGCTGGGTCTTGAGCGTGGCGTTGACCGATTCGATGAGCTGGCGCAAGGGCTTGAGGAGCCGGCTTGTCGTGCGGCCGCGATCGTTCTTGTGGGCGGGTCGGACGAGCTCGACGCCGCGATCGGCCAAGAAGGTCTCGAACTCTTTGGAGCGATAGCCCTTGTCGGCGAGGATCCGCTGTCCGGGACGCAACAGCGTGGGCTCGGCCTCGAAGAGGTCCCGGGCCACCTCGCGCTCGTCGATCTTGGGGTTGGCCAGCGCGAAGGTGATCGGCAGGCCGGCCGGGGTGCACACGAGGTGGAGCCGCAGCCCCCAGAACCAGCGCGAGTGGCTGGCGCAGTAGCCATAGGAGGCCCACCCGGCCAGGTCACTGCGCAGGGCGGTCGGGCGCGAGCGTCCGCACTCGACCGGCGTCGAGTCCATGACCCAGGTGTCGTCGTCCCAGTGCTCGGTGTCGGCCGCCAGCAGGCGGATGATGGCCCTGAGCTGGCCCTGCGCCTTGCGCAGGCGCTTGTTGTAGCCCGACTGGTGCGGGATGTAGGGGAACGAGGACTCGCAGATGGAGCCTCGGCGTGGCGCAAGAACCTGGTCTCAGAGGTGAAGCCCAAGAGCGCCTGGAGCACGGCCAGCGTCAACAGCTCGGCGTCGGAGAGCTTGGGCGCGAGCCCGACCCTCGGCCGCCATCGGCGCAGCTCGGGACGCATCCGAAGCGCGTCGTCGATCGTCGACGTACAGTGCGGTGACAAAGGTGTCCAGGTCGGCGTCCACGTGACCTCCAAGGTCGGGTTGGGATTGACGCAACGCCGAGGCCGGCACGTACGCGGACGTTGCAATCGAGATTGACGGGAGGTCGAGACGATGGGTGAGAAGAAGCTTTCCTTCGACGAGGTGAAGGTCGGGGACGAGGGCCCGGTGATCACGCACACGCTGACGCGGACGGACCTGGTGAAGTACGCCGGCGCGTCGGGTGACTTCAACCCGATGCACCACGACGAGGTGGCGGCCAAGGCGGCCGGGCAGCCCAGTGTCTTCGGGCACGGCATGTTCTCCATGGGCCTGCTGGGCTCGGCCGTGACCGACTATGTCGGCGTGGGCAACCTGACGCGGTACCAGGTGCGCTTCGCCCGCCAGACCTGGCCCGACGAGGTCCTGAGCTCGAAGATCGTGGTGACCGCCAAGCGCGAAGAGGACGGCAAGAAGCTGGTCGACCTGGCGGTGACGCTGTCCAACGCGGAGGGCGAGGACAAGCTCGTCGGCGAGGCCACGGCAGCGCTGCCCTGATCGGGCTAGGTTCGCCCGTCGGAACGACGCGCACCGCGCCGAGGGGGCCGACCAGACGTTGAAGACAGACGTTGAAAGGACACCCATCGTGAGCGCAGACATGTTGGCACGGGCTTTCGCATCGACCGCCGGGGTGCTCTCGGGAGTGGACGTCCAGAAGCTCGACGGGGCGACTCCGTGCTCGTCGTGGCAGGTGCGCGAGCTGGTGAACCACGTTGTCGGCGGTACGACGTACTTCGCGGTGGCGGCGGAGACCGGCCAGGCTCCCGCCCCCGACGAGACGGACTTCTGCGAGGGCGACTTCGTGACGGAGTTCAACAAGGGCGCCGCACGCGCCGTCAAGGCTTTCGAGGCCGACGGCGCGATGGACAAGATGATGAAGCTCCCCTTCGGTGAGCTGCCCGGTGGCGTGTTCGTCAACATCGCAACCGTCGACACCTTCACCCACGGCTGGGACCTGGCCAAGGCGACGGGGCAGTCGACGGACCTGGACCCGGGGCTCGCCACGCAGCTCCTGGCGATCGCCGAGGGCTTCGTGGCCGACAGCTTCCGGGGTCCGGACGGCCAAGCGCCGTTCGGCCCCAAGGCCGAGGCGCCGGAGGGCTCGCCACCGGCCGACCGGCTGGCCGCTTTCCTCGGCCGTCAGCCCTGACGCCGTCGCCCGGTCCGGGCCGTCAACCCGGGGCGGTCCGGGCGCGTAGTCGTAGGTCGCGAAGGGCCACGCCGACTCCAGCCAGGCCGTGACCGTGCGGTAGAGCGGCGCGTCGAGCTCGGCCCGGCTGACCCGCACCCAGGACCGCACCGCTGCATCGACGTCGGGGTCGGGAGAGGGGTAGATGTACACGCACCCGACCACCTCGCCGCCGGGGTCGGAGAGCACCGTGTAGGTGAAGCCCCGTCGGGCGGCGAAGTCGTCGGCGTGCCCCTGCAGGTCGGCCGCGTTGCGCTCGGGCGTCATCGGCTCGTCGGGCCAGGGGTGGCCCTCGAAGCCGGGGGTGGCGTGGATGTGCCCGATGCTCGAGCTCCAGGCGTCGAGGTCGCCCTCGTTGTGCTCGACCCCGAGCGGTGCGAGGAGGAAGCCGGGGCTCCGCGGTGGCCGGGGCGGTGAGAACAACGGGTCGACAAATGACGGCGGGGTGGGCTCGCTCATGGCCCATTTTCCCCGGTCATCGTGCGTGGGCGCCGGAGCGACCCGCAGGGCTGCGGCAACCGGGCCACGCTCCCACCCGTAGTGTTGTGCGATGGCCCACGTGGAGGCGACCTCGTGAGCGTTCTCGACGAGCGCATCGGCGGCATCGACGCGGCCATGGCCCTCGGCCAGGCCCTCGTGCGCAACCTCGAGCGGGTCGTGCTGGGCAGCGAGCGCGCCCTGCACGCGGCGGCCTCGGCCGCGCTGGCCGGCGGGCACCTCCTCATTGAGGACGTCCCCGGTGTGGGCAAGACGGTCCTTGCCCGCGCGCTGGCGACCTCCCTCGGGGCGGGGCTGTCGCGCGTCCAGGGTCATCCCGACCTCCTCCCGTCCGACATCACCGGCGTCTCGGTGTTCATGCCGGACACCGGCAGCTGGGACTTCCGGCCCGGGCCCGTCTTCGCACACGTCGTTCTGGTCGACGAGCTGAACCGCACCCCGCCCCGCACCCAGTCCGCGCTCCTCGAGACGATGGAGGAGCGCCAGGTCAGCGTCGACGGCGAGTCGTGGCCGCTGCCGCAGCCCCACATGGTGATCGCCACCCAGAACCCGCGTTCACAGCGGGGCACCTTCCCGCTGGTCGAGAGCCAGCTCGACCGGTTCGCCATCGCGACGGCCATCGGGTATCCCGACGCGACGCAGGAGGCACAGCTCGCGCTCCACGCCGGTGGGACCTACGCCCTCGCCGATCTCCAGCCGGTCTGCACGCCGGCGGACTGGCTGCAGGCCCAGCGGGCGACCGAGTCGGTCGCGGTCCAGCAGTCGATCGCGGAGTACGCGGTGGAGATCTGCCGGGCGACGAGGACCGCCCCCGGGGTCCTCGTCGGCGCCAGCCCGCGGGCCGCCATCTGGCTCATCCGGTCCGCCCAGGCGCACGCCGTCCTGTCGTCGAGGAACTACGTGGTACCCGACGACGTGAAGGCCGTCGCCGAGGCGTGCCTGGCGCATCGCCTGATGACGGTCGAGGGCGACGACAGCATCGAGCACTCCGCCGCCTTGATCCGCCAGCTTCTCGAAGCGACGCCAGCGCCGCGACCGTGAGCCGCTGGGCACGGCCGGCCCGCCCCGTGGCGCCGATCGCCGTGTCCGTCGGGATCGTCGCGCTGTGGTGGCTGGTCGCCCACAACGGCGGCGCCGGGTGGGTGCAGTTCATCGGCGACATCGTCTTCGGCACCCTCCTCATCGGGATAGCCGGGCCGTGCGTCGTCGTCGACCCGCGCCCGGATCAGCGTCCGCAGCGCCCCCGCCGACGCCAGGGCCGGGTTGCCGGTGGACGTGCATGTCGAGGCCAGCACGCGCCTGCGCGTGCGTCCCGTCGAGCCACCGGGCCCCGAGATCTTCGTCGGGCCGGCCGGGCGGCGCGGCCAGGGCAGCGACCGGATCACGGTGGAGCCGGAGCGCCACGGGTTGCACGACGCCGTGACGGTCGACATCGCCTCGGCCGCACCGTTCGCGCTGCAGTGGTGGACCCGGCGGGTCCGGGTCCCGCTGCCCGCCGAGCTCCACGTGGCGCCCCGTCTGCGGGCGGCCGGCGCGCCCGCGCACCGAGGCCGACGAAGAGGCGGGCGAAGTCCGGCGAGCGGCCGCGGACCGACGGTGGACTGCCCAGAGGTGCGCGCCCGTACGCGCCCGGGTGACGGTCGCCGACTGGTCCACTGGCGGGCGACCGCCCATGCCGGTCGACTGATGGTGCGGGAGCTGGAGCGACCCTCGGACGGGGCCCGTCACCCTCACCGTGGAGCTGCCCGCGGACCCCGACGAGGCCGAGCGCGTCGCCGAACGCGCGCTCGGCACGGTCGTCGACCTGCTCGGCGACGGTGCACCCGTCCTCCTCGGCACCCTGGAGCGATCGGGCGCGGTGCTGGCGCCCGTCACCGACCGGCGGGTCGCCGGTCGCCGGCTGGCGCGGGCGGTGCCCGGGACGCCCGCGGCCGCGGGGGAGCGGACGCCATGAGGGTGCTCGAGGCCATCCGGCGGGCGAACAGACCGGGGCCCCCGGAGCACTCGATCCGGCTCCGGGTCGCCTGCCTGGGTACGGTGCTGGTGGCGATCGCCGCCTGCGCCGCGCTGGACGAGGTGTCGCGGACGACCGCCGTCGTGGCCTCGGTGCTCGTCACGGCCGGCATGTGCTTCTCCTATCGAGACCAGGGCCCGGGCCCCCGGGGTGGGTCAAGGTGTGGTGGCCGCCGGCGCCATCGCCGCCTTCGTGTGGTTCTTCCACTCGGTCGAGCTCCCCGACGGCGGACTTCACGACGGTCGAGAACCCGCTCACCCTCCTGTTGGTCTCCGTGCTGGTCGTCCACTCCTTCCACGTGCCCTCCCGACGCGACCTGCTCTTCTCGCTCGGTGCATCGGCGGGCGCTGATCGCCGTCGGCGGGCGCGCAGGCGATCGACCTTCGCTTCGGCCTCTACGTCGTGGCCTGGGCGTGCTTCGGGCTGTGGGGCCTGACCGAGATGTGGACGTCGGCCAGCGGCGGGGGCCGGATCTCGCCGCCGGGCCTGGTGGCTGCGCCGTGGCCGCGCCGTGTCGACCGCGGCCGCCGCCGTCTTCCTCGTCCTGCCCGGCTCCGGTCGTCGCGTCCCGGGTCTCGTTCCTCGCCCGGGCCGGGGCGGGCGGATCGGTCGGTGTCCCCGGCGCCTGGCCGGGCGACTCGGGCACGCCGGCCCAGCTGTCCCGGGCGGGCAGCACCAGCAGCCGGACCCGGGTCGGCGGCTATCTCGGCTTCGCGGCCAGCCTCAACACGGCGCTGCGGGGTGACCTGGGCGACACGCTCGTGCTGCAGGTCCGGGCCCAGCGCCCGTCCTACTGGGTGGGCGAGACCTTCGACACATGGCAGGGCCAGAGCTGGACGGAGTCGCAGCCGAGCCACGAAACCGCTGCGGGAGCGGTTCGCCCTTCGTCCTCCCGGCTCCGGTCGGTGCCGTCCCTCTCGGCCAGCCCGACCTGCAGACGTTCTACGTCGCGAGCTCGACCGCCGACCTCGTGTTCCATGCCGAGAGCGCCGACGAGCTGTGGTTCCCGACCTCGACGGTCTTCTACTCGGCCACGACGGCACCGTCGTGTCGCCGATCGGCCTGGGGAGCGGGTCCATCTACACGGTCGAGTCACAGGTCAGCGCCCCGACCGCGGCCCAGCTGCGGACCGACGCCAGCACGCAGACGCCCCCCCAAGCCTGCAGGCAGGAGTACAGCCAACTGCCCCACGAATACCCGCGTGTCCTCGCCCTGGCCCAGTCGATCACCGCCCACGACGCCACGACCTACGACAAGGTGCAGTCGCTCATCTCCTGGATCGGCTCGCACACCCGCTACTCCCTCGACATCCCGCCCCTGCCGGCGGGCGCCGACACGGTCGACGAGTTCCTCTTCGGCAACCGCGTCGGGTTCTGCGAGCAGATCTCGACCTCGCTCGCCGTGATGCTGCGGTCGCTCGGGATCCCGGCCCGGGAGGCGGTCGGCTACGTGCCCGGTGGCTACGACCCCATCACCGACCTCTGGCAGGTCCACGCCAACGACGCCCACGCGTGGGTCCAGGTGTGGTTTCCCGGGTACGGGTGGCAGAGCTTCGATCCGACGGCGGTGGTGCCGGCGGCCAACCCCAGTCCCGGCGCCACCGCGTTGAAGGACGTCGCCGCGGCACTGCGGCGAGTCCCCTGGGTGCCCGTTGCCGTGGTCCTGGTGGGCGCCGGCCTCGTCGTCGTCCTCTTGCGATGGCGCCGGTCACGTCCGGCAACCTGGGCGGCGCGGGTGGCGCGCAGTGCCGAGCGGGCCGGCCGGCGGGCGGGACGGCCGCGCCGACCCGACGAGACCCTGGCCGAGTACGCCACGACCCTCGACGGGCTGGCCGGTGGCGGGTCGACGACCTGGGGTCGGTTGGCCAGCTCGGTGGAGGCGAGCGCCTACGGGGGCCGCGAGCCGCCTCCGGACGCGCAACGCGCCATGGAGGACGAGGCCAGGCGCACCCGGGTCCGCCCGCGGGCCGGAGCCGGCGTCAGGAGCTGAACGGACCTGAACGGGGCCCCGGGCGCGCCCTCCTCGAGGGAGAGCCGACTGCCGCGGGTCAGGCCGCCGCGGTGAAGCGCAGCGGCAGCCGCGCCGGCCCCCAGATGCCGAACGACGACGGCTTCCACTCGATGTCGCCGTTGCGGGCGAGGTCGGGCATGCGCCGGGCCAGCAGCGGGAGGGCCTCCTGCAGCTCGGCGCGGGCGAGCGCCGCGCCCATGCAGAAGTGGATGCCGGCGCCGAAGGTCATCTGGGCCGAACCCCGCTCCCGCGTGATGTCGAAGACGTCGGGCTCCTCGAACGCCTCGGGGTCCCGGTTGGCCCCGGCCAGCGAGGTGACCACGAGCGTCCCCCGGGGGAACAGGACATCGCGGTAGACGATGTCCTCGGAGGCGAAGCGCGCCGTGCCGCGCACCGCGCCGAGGTAGCGCATCGACTCCTCGACGGCCCGTGGCGCCAGCTCCGGCCGCTCGGCCAGGAGCGCCCACTGGTCGGGGTGCTCGGTGAAGAGCGCCACGGAGCAGGCCAGCTGGTTCCGGGTGGTGTCGGTGCCGGCCATGAGCACGGCCTGCGCCAGCATCGTCATCTCGTCGGTCGAGAGCCGGTCGCCGGCCTCCTCGACTGCGATGAGGTCGCTCAGCAGGTCGTCGCGGGGGTCGGCGCGACGCTCCGCGATCATGTCGTTCATGTAGGCCGTGAGCTCCTGGTCGGCCCGCTCGATGAGCGGCAGGTCCTCGGCCAGGTTGTTGTTGAAGATACGGAAGATGTCCGTCGCCCAGGCCGAGAACAGCTTCCAGTCCTCGGGTGGTGCGCCGAGGAGCTCGCAGATGATGGGGATCGGGTAGGGCTCGCAGACGTCGGCCACCAGCTCGCACTCACCGCGCTCGACCACACGGTCGACGAGCTCGCCGACCACCGCCTGCATGGTGGGGCGGAGCCGGTTCGCCGAGGCGGGCGTGAAGGCCGGGGCGACCAGGCGGCGCAGCCGCGCGTGACCGGCGCCCTCCATGGTGAGGATGGACTCACGGCGCTCGCCGCCGGGGGAGGAGCCCTGGAGCTCGGGTGACTGCTCGATGATGGACAGCCCGGAGTGGAAGCGCTGGTCGCGCAGGACGGCGGTGACGTCCGCCAGCCGCGTGACCGTGTAGCCGAGCTCGTTGCGGGCCAGCCAGTGCACGGCCCGGGCCGCCTCTATCGCCTCGATCGCCTCCTGGCGCTGGAGGCCGACCACGTCGAGGTACGGGATCTCGAGCTCCGAGACCAGCTGTGCCATCAGGAGATCGGGCTCTGCTTGAGCGCGGGGTGCCGCGAAGCCATCAGCGGCAGGATCAGTGACTTGGGCGCCAGGTGGGCCAGCGTCGCCGCGGCCCGGTTGGCCGCGCCCGGGATGACGACCGGCCGCCCCGCATCGAGCCCCTCCACCGCCGCCCGCGCCACGTCGGCCGGCGGCACCCACATGAACTTCGGCAGCGCCTCGGCCGCCTCCTCGTCGGTGACACCCGCCGCCTCGGCGAACCCGGTCTCGACCGGCCCGGGGCACAGCGCGGTGACGGTCACGCCCATCCCCTTGACCTCGGCGCCGAGCGCGCGGCTGTAGGAGAGGACGAAGGCCTTCGACGCCCCGTAACACGCCTGCCCGGGCAGCGGTTGGAAGGCCGCGGTCGACGCGGTGTTGAGCACCGCGCCGCGGTGGCGTGTGACCATGCCGGCCACGAAGAGGGTGCAGAGGTCGACCACCGCCTCCACGTTCGTGCGCACCATGGCGAGCTCCGTGGCGCGGTCGGCCCGGTGCACCGGTCCCATCGTGGTGAAGCCGGCGTTGTTGACGAGGATGTCGGGTGTGAGGCCGCGCCGTTCCAGCTCTGCGGGGATGTCGCGGCGCGAGTCCGGCGTCGCTGAGGTCGGCGGCGATCACCTCGGCGCGGATGTGGTGCGCCTGGGCGAGCTCGTCGGCCAGCGCCTTGAGCCGGTCTTCGCGCCGGGCCACGAGCGTCACGCCGTGGCCGCGCCGGGCCAGCTCGCGTGCGATGTCGGCGCCGATGCCCGACGAGGCGCCGGTGACCAGCGCCGTCGTGTTCTCCTTGGGGGTGGGGAGTGCCATGGCTAGAGCGTAGGGGACACGCGGCAGGGTCATCATGGGCGCGTGGCGTGCCCGTTCTTCACAAAGAGATGAAGTTCGCGTGACGGCGGACGGCCTCACCAGGGCCTTCGCGAAGACCCAGTTCGCGTGGGGTTCACACGGCCCGGAGCGAGGCAGATACTTGTGTCAAACGAGCGGCAAACGGAGCACCCGCCGTTGCCCCCGAGTGGAAAGGAGCTGCCGATGGCATCGACACGCTCGACCGAGGAGGGCGATCCGCCGGGTTGAGACTGCGTCACCGATGTCGGCTTCGGTGGCGCCCCAGAGCAGCCCACTTGGTGTGAAGTCCGGCGTGTGAATGAGGCCGTGCTCGTGCCGGTGCGTGTGCCGGCCGGCCGACAAGGCGGCCCCCGCACCAAGTCCGCCGCAGGCTGGAGCCAAGAGGCTGCGTACAGATGACACACACGAGTCAAGGACCGGCCGTGAGGCCGGTCCTTCTCGCGTCGCGCCGTTTCGTGCGACCCGGGTGCGCGCACCGGCGTGTCATGCCATGGTGGGGCATGCCCGGGACGCGCCTGCCCATGTTCCCGCTCTCGGCCGTGCTGTTCCCGCACGCCTTCACGCAGCTCCACGTGTTCGAGCCGCGCTACCGGGCGCTCATGCGGGACTGCCTGGCAGGAGACCGCCGGTTCGGCATCGTCCTGATCGAGCGAGGCTCCGAGGTCGGTGGTGGGGACGAGCGCTCCGCCCTCGGCACACGCTGCGAGATCACGAAGCAGATCGAGCTGCCCGACGGTCGCTGGCTCCTGGAGGCCCGGGGGGAGTCGCTCATCGAGGTCGAGCAGTGGCTCCCCGACGACCCCTACCCGGTGGCGCTCGTCGTCGAGCCTCTGCCCGTGCCGGACCTGGAGGATCCCGGCCCGCTGCTGGGCCGGGCCGTCACGCGGGTGCGCCGGGCCCGCGCTGCTGCTGGCTGAGCACGGTGGCATGCCGGCGTTGCCGCCCGACCTCGCCCTCGACGGGGACGGCGACACCGAGGTCGCGGCGTGGCTGCTCTGCGCGGCGGCACCGGTCAACGCCTACGACGCGCAGCGCCTCTTGGCGGCCGATGGCGCAGAGGAGCGGTTGCGCCTCCTGGTGGAGCTGATGGAGGATCTCGAGCTCGACCTGCATCGGATGCTCACCTCGGAGTGAGCGCGGGGGCCCGGGGCAGAGCCAGGGAGGGAGCGACATGGCCATCACGCCGACGAGAGAGCAGTTCACCGAGTTCGCCCATGGCGACCGTGACGGCGAGGTGGTGATGCTCAACCTGCTGCACTTCGCCCGCCCGGAGGGAGCCGGCGCGGAGGGCGACGCCGCCGAGCCGACCGGCGCCGCCGCCTATCGCGACTACAGCGACCAGGTCGTCCAGATGGTCGAGGCTCGCGGCGGACGCGTCGTCTGGACGGGCCGGCCCGAGCACGTGCTGATCGGGGACCCCGGGGCCGACGCCTGGGACCTGGTGGCGCTCGTCTCGTACCCGAGCCGCTCCGCCTTCATCGACATGGTGACCTCGCCCAGCTACGAGTCGGCCCACACGCACCGCGAGCGGGGCCTCGACCGCACGGTGCTGCTGGCCTGCGAGCCGGTGCTGGACGCGCTGACCCGACGCGACGGCGGGGCGGATGCCTGAGCCCGAGCAGTCGTCCGGCGGGGCGCGCCGGCGCAACATCCTGTTCGTCACCACCGACCAGCAGCGCTACGACAGCCTGGGCTGCAACGGCGGCACCGTCGCCCGCACGCCCGTGGTCGACGGGCTCGCCGCCGAGGGCATCAACTACCGGCGGGCCTACAACCAGAACACGGTGTGCATGCCCGCCCGCTCGACCATGCTGACGGGCCAGTACGTCCGCACGCACGGCGTCGTGGCCAACGGCATCCCGCTCCCCGTCGACGCGCCCTCGGTGGCCCAGTACCTGCACGACGTGGCGGGTTACCGCACCGCCCTCTTGGGCAAGGCCCACTTCGAGCCTGGCTTCGACCCGAAGAACCAGTTCGAGGAGAACGCGCGCGTCGCCCGGTGGGACACCGGTCCGTGGCGGGGCTTCGAGCGCTCGGAGCAGGCCATGCACGCGGCCGCCTGGGGCCACCGCCCCATCGCCCACTACGGCCGCTGGCTCAAGGAGCACCATCCGGAGCACCTGCACAGCTTCGCCGGCCTGCTCCAGGCCGAGCCCGGCGGCGACACCGCGGCTCCGGAGACGAAGAACAACCCGATCCCGCGCCAGTGGTACCACACCGACTGGGTGGCCGATCTCACCGTCGACTGGCTGTCGTCACTCGGTGACGACGAGCCCTGGTTCTGCTGGATGTCGTTCCCCGACCCGCACCACCCCTGGGACCCCCCGGCCTCCGAGCTCTACCGGGTGCCGTGGCAGGACCTCGCGCTGCCGCCCGGCCATCCCGGCTCCGACGAAGCGGTCCGCAAGGTGCTGGCGCGCAAGCCGGCGCACTGGCTCGCCTACTGGGACGGCAGCTTCTCCAACATGGAGGGCGGTCCGGCGGCCTTCGTTCCCTCACTGCTGACGAACGACCAGATCCGCGAGGTCAACGCCAAGGTGCACGTCATGAACGAGCTCATCGACGAGGCGTGCGGGCGGGTGCTGGAGGCGATCGGGCGGCGCGGATGGCTGGCCGACACCGACATCATCTTCACCACCGACCACGGCGAGATGCAGGGGGACTTCGGGCTCCTCTACAAGGGCCCGTACCACACCGACGCGCTGATGCGGCTGCCCTTCGTGTGGCGCCCGGCCCCCTCCGCGGGCGTCTCGCCGGCGACGGTGTCCGACCCGGTGGGCCAGGTGGACCTGGCGCCCACCTTCTGCGCCATCGCCGGCGTGGACCCCGCGCCCTGGATGCAGGGCCGGGCCCTCCCGCAGGCCGATGGCGAGCCCGGGCGCGAGCGTGCGCTGTGCGAGTGGGACAGCCAGTTCCCCGGCTATGGCATGCACCTGCGCTCGGTCTACCGCGACGGGTGGCTGTGCACCGTGTACGAGCCGTCCACCGCGGGGCGGCCCAACGGCCTCGAGGAGACCTGGGGGGACGGCGTCCTCGACCCCTGCGCGGTCGTCTACGAGCAGACGGGCACCGGTCCGGGCGGCGTGGCCATCGCCACCGGCGAGCTCTACAACGTCGACGACGACCCGCACCAGTTCGAGAACCTCTGGGACGACCCGGCGCGCCGCGCCCTCCGCGACGACCTCGTGGCCGACCTCTACGCCAACCTCCCGCAGGAGGAGCGCCACCTCAAGGTGGTGGCACCGGCCTGACCGTCAGGCGACCGGGGCGGCCGTCGCCCGCTCGATGGCCGCCCAGCCGCTCGTGAGCTCGCGGCGTGCCTCGTCGGCCCGGTGACCTCCTCGCAAACCGAAGAGCCGCTTGGCGAAGAGGAGGTAGACCACGACCGCGAGGTTGATCACCAGCGCCACGAGCTTGAACACGCTCACGCTGAGCGTGAGCTCGTAGATCTCATAGGGCACGAGGACGGTGGTGGCGATGAAGGTCAGGTACTCGGCCCATCGCTTGTTCAGCCACAGGCCGACCATCTCGGTGGCCTCGAGCGCCGCGTAGGCGAGGAGCACGCCCCCGAGGATCCGCAGGTGTGCCGGGCTGTACTTGAAGGCCCGGCCGAGGTACCCGAGGACCCCACGCGCCTGGGACGCGCCGGGCGCGCCGCCTGCCAGCGCGTCCATGATGTTCTCGTAGTCGCGGTGCAGTACCTGATCGTGCGAGGCGAAGGTGAACAGCACGATGGCCAGACTGGTCAGCACGACGACATGGATCGCCCGGTCGAGGGCGATGAGGCGCAGCACGTACCG
The DNA here is from genome assembly GCA_963730395.1 of uncultured Acidimicrobiaceae bacterium. Lineage (GTDB taxonomy): Bacteria > Actinomycetota > Acidimicrobiia > Acidimicrobiales > RAAP-2 > Bog-473. The sequence continues at coordinate 33,141 of CAVSSK010000011.1, forward strand.
GTCGCGCAGGGCGGCACCGCGGAGGGGCAGCGCGATCTCGTCCCGGCCCTCGACTCGCTCGCGACTCGGCCGCTCCGGCTTCGGTCGCTCGACCCAGTCGTCGCAGCGCAGGCACCGGTGCCAGCGCACCGTGCCCTCCTCGCGCACGAGCAGCGCATCGTCGGGCGCGATCAGCGCCGCCTCCGTCCCGACCAGGACATGGCCGGACCAGGCACAGGTGAGGAGCTCGTAGCGATTGGGGGGACGCCGTCGTCTCCGCACGGCGTCAGGTTAAGCGAGGGCTCCGGGATGTCTGCGGACTCAGACCAGCCCGGCCAACGCCGCGCCGAGGAAGCGCTGCGGCGCCTCGACCATGGGGTAGTGGCCCACCCCCTCCAGGCGGGTCGCCGTCGCGTCGGGGCGGGCGGCCAACAGCGTGTCGACCATGGAGGAGACGGCGATCGGGTCGTCGAGCCCCCACACGATGTGCAGCGGTGACGGGTCGGCCTCGATGGCGCCGGTGAACCGACGCTCGTTGGCTCGCCGCTCCTCGATGTAGCGGATCAGACGCGGCAGCACGAGGTGGCCGTCGCCGCGGACGACCTGGGCTGCCGCGGCCGGCACCGGGTCCTCGGGCCAGCCCTCCGGCACCAGGGCCGTGCGCGGACTGAACGTGTCGCGCAGGCTCTGGGTGATGGAGGCGGCGTCGATGGGCACCTCGGGCGGCAGCACGGCGTCGGGCAGCCCGAGCAGCAGCTGCTGGCCGCCGGTCAGCTGGGCCTGCTCGATGTAGATGCTCCCGTTGCTCACGACGCGGCGGGTGATCTCGACGGGCCAGGCCCCCTCGGCGCGCCGGGCCAGCAGCTCGCCGCCGACCGTGTCTCCCATGTCGTGGGTGAGCAGCGCCAGGCGGTCGAGCCCGAGCTCGGCCACGTAGGCGGCCGCGATGTCGGCCTGCAGGGCCATGGAGTAGGCGCGGTCGGGCTTGGCCGAGAGGCCGTAGCCGAGCATGTCGAACAGCAGGACGCGCCGCCCGCCGCGCAGGCCGTCGAGCACGGCGGCGTAGTCGAACGACGACGTCGGGAAGCCGTGCAGCACGAGCAGCGGCGCGTGGCGCTCGGGCCCGATGGACGGTGCGTCGATGGTGAAGACGCGTCTCGCCGCACAGCTCGCGGTAGGTGCCGATGGCCTCCCACGCGGCGCTCGAGGTGATCGTCACGTGCCGGCCAGCTTGCTCACGACGGGGCCCAGGGTCTCCCAGGCGTCGGACTCGATCGACCAGTAGGAGATCCCGTACTCGGCCCGCCGCCACTCGAGCTCCTCGGCCATCTCGTCGAGCGTCCCGACCAGGGCCAGCGGGACGTGGAGCGCGTCGGAGGGATCGATGCCGAAGGCGGGGGCCATCTGGCCCGCCAGGGCGGCCGCGTCGTCGGTGAGGAGCACGAAGCCGATGAGCGAGTTGAGCTCGATGTCGTCGAAGCGGCTCCCCGCCGCCTCCTTCACCCAGGCGACCTTCTGGCGGGTGCGCTCGGGCGTGGCGTCGGCGGCCGTCTCGGCGCCGCCCGTCCCCTCGCGCAGGTTGACGTTGATGCTGACGATGTCGGCGTGGTGTGCTGCGAAGGACAGGACGCGCTTGCCCCCGCCGCCGATGATGAGCGGTGGCCCCGGGTGCTGCACCGGTCGCGGCGTCAAGGTGTGCTCGTGCACCTCGTAGTGCTCGCCCATGAAGCTGAACGGGCCGTCGGTGCGCAGGAGCCCCTGGACGACCTGCACCGCCTCCTCGAAGCGCGCCACCCGTACGGGCGGGGCGTCGTAGGGGAGCCCCGCCTCCTCGTAGTCGGTGCGCATCCAGCCGGCCCCCAGGCTCAGCTCGAGGCGCCCCTCGCTGAGCACGTCGAGGGTGGCCGCCTCCTTGGCGAACACGAAGGGGTGACGGTAGTCGTTGCAGAAGACCAGCGCCCCCATGCGCAACGTCGTCGTGGCGGCCGCCACCGCGGCCAGCGCGGGCACCGGGGCCAGCTGCGCACCGAAGTGGTCGGGCATCAACAGTGCGCTGTACCCGAGGTCCTCGGCCCGGCGGGCCTGCTCGGACCAGGAGCGGGCCGTGCCGCCGGGCGCCGTGCTCAGCTGCGCGGCGAAACGGAATCTGCGGTCGTGTGCCATGGGGCCATCGTGCCCCACAATTGGCTCCCGATGCGCCTCGCGTGCGGGCGAGTCCGCGCCGGCGTCTAGATGACGCTGAAGGCGGGCACGTCCGAGCCGATGCCCTTGAACAGCTCTCCCTTGGCGGCGATCAGCTCCTCGGGCGACCACGGCGCGTCGCGGGTGACCTGGCCGGCTGCCTTGAAGGCGCTCATGGCGTAGATGTTGCCGCCGAACACCACGAGGATCTGCCCGGTGACGTCGGCCGACGCCGGCGCCGCCAGGAAGGCCACCACGTTGGCGACGTTCTTGGGATCCCACGCGTCGAAGGCCCCGTCGTCGGCGCTCATGCCGCCGCCGGCGAAGATCGTCTCGGTCATGCGGGTGCGGGCCCGGGGCGCGATGGCGTTCGACGTGACGCCGTAGCGGCCGAGCTCGCGGGCCTCGACCCAGGTGAGCGCAGCGATGCCGGCCTTGGCGGCGGCGTAGTTGGCCTGGCCCGCGTAGCCGAAGAGGCCGGACTCCGACGTGGTGTTGATGATCCGGCCCGACACGTCCTCGCCCGCCTTGGCGCGGTTCCGCCAGTACACGGCGGCGTGATGGGTTGCGGCGAAGTGGCCCTTGAGGTGGACCCGGATGACGTCGTCCCAGTCCGACTCGTCCATGTTGAACGACATCTTGTCGCGCAGGATCCCCGCGTTGTTGACGAGGATGTCGAGGGAGCCGAAGGTGTCGATCGCCTGGTCGACGACGTTCTTGCCCCCGGCCCACGAGCTGATGTCGTCGCCGTTGACGACGGCCTCGCCGCCGCCCTCCTTGATCAGGGCGACGACCTCTTGGGCCGGGTGCGCGTCGTCGCCGCCCTCGCCGTGCAGTCCCGCGCCGACGTCGTTGACGACGACCCGGGCGCCCTCGGCCGCGAGCAGGAGGGCCTCCTCGCGTCCGATGCCCCGTCCCGCACCGGTGACCACCGCCACCTTGCCGTCGAGCAGTCCCATCGTGATGCCTCCCTGTGCCGTGTCGTGCGCCGGTGTGCCGGTGTCCGCCGCGCCGGTCGTTCCAAGTCGGAGGGCCCGGCGCCTCGGTGCCGGAGAGCTGCCGCGCGGGCCCGCAGTGTGGCCGATGGGCCCGGTCAGGGGCAAGACCGAGCGAGGGCCTCGGCGGTGACCTGGCCGATCAGCGCGGCGGTCTCGCCCCGAGCCCTGACCCGCCCGAAGCGCGCCGTGAGGCTGACCACCGTGAGGCCCTCGGGCGGCGTCACCAGCAGCGACCGGTCCGCGCCCCCGGCAATGCAGAGGACCGGGAGCGGCGTGCGGCGGGCCCGGGCCAGCGCGAGCACGCCCCCGGGCACCTTGCCGTGGAACGAGGGCGGGTCGAGGTGGCCCTCGCCGGTGACGACCAGGTCGGCCCGGTCCATCCGCCCGGCCAGGCCCACCAGCTCGGCCACGAGGTCCAGGCCCGGCTCGATCCGCGCCCCGAGCGCCACGAGGCCACCGGCGAGCCCCCCGGCGGCGCCGGCTCCGGGCACCGCGGTCACGTCGACGCCGGTCTCGCGCCGGTAGCGCGCGGCGACGTCGGCCAGGCGGCGCCCGAGGGCCTCCACCTGCTCGGGCCGGGCGCCCTTCTGGGGCCCGAACACCGCGGCGGCATCGAGGAAGGGCGTGGTCACGTCGCACGCCACGACGAGCTCCACGCCCCGCAGGGCGGCGGGCGAGCCCACGGCGTCGAACGCGCCCCGCCCGCCGTCGGTCGTGGCCGACCCCCCGCAGCCGACCACGATGCGGCGCGCCCCTGCGTCGCGCGCCGCCACGAGGAGCTCCCCGACACCCGCGGTGCCGGCGCGGACCGGATCGTCGCCGTGCGGCCGCGGCAACAGCGCCCGCCCCGCCGCCCGCGACATCTCGACGACCGCCGTCGGGCCGCCTGCCGTGTCCAGCATGCGCCATTCCGCCTCGACCGCGGCGCCGAGCGGGCCGCGGACCACGGTGGACCGCGGCGTCCCGCCGAGTGCGTCGAGCAGGCCCTCGCCGCCGTCGGACATCGGGACCTCGTCGGCCGTCCATCCGGCGGCGCGCGCGGCGTCGGCCGCGGCCGACGCCGCCTCGGCCGCGGACACCGTCCCCCGGAACTTGTCCGGTGCGGCGACGAGGTGGGGCACGGGACGAAGCTAGCCAAGTGCCGTACCCGCTAGCTTGAGGCCATGCCAACGCTGCACGGCGCGCTGCGACGCCTGCGCGGCGCCCCGCTCCCTGCTCCCGGGTTGGAGCGCTGGCGTGCCCTGTCCGGTCGGTCCGCCGCCGAGGTCCTCGATCTCGTCTACGAGCTGGTGCTCGCCCGTGAGCCCGATGCCACCGGGACCCAGAGCTACCTCGACGGTGTCCGCAGCGGCACCATCACCCCGCAGGAGCTCACGGGTTGGGCCATCGCGTCGGGGGAGTGGTGGTCGGTGACCCCCTTCACCGGCCTCGGGCAGTCGCTGCACTTCAGCCGGATGATGTTCGTCCGCTCCCTGCCACCCGCCGCTCACATCCTCGACCTCGGCGGCACCGCGCTCGGCAACCCCACCGGCGCGCTGGTGCTCATGGGGTATCCGTACCCCTTCGAGGACCTCGTCGTGATCGACCTGCCCTCGGCGGAGAGGAACGAGCTCTACCGGGAGGACACCGCGCACGAGGTGACCCACACGGGACTCGGGCCGGTGCGCTACCGCTACCACTCCATGGTGGACCTCTCGGACTACCCCGACGACTCCGTCGACCTGGTCTACAGCGGCCAGTCCATCGAGCACGTGCCCCCGGACCTCGCGGCAAAGGTGCTCTCCGAGGTGCACCGGGTTCTGCGGCCGGGCGGGTACCTGGGCATCGACACCCCCAACGCGCGGGTGACGCGCCTGCAGCAGCCCGAGTTCATCGACCCCGACCACGAGCACGAGTACACCGACACCGAGATGCGGGCCCTCCTGTCGCGGGCCGGCTTCGAGGTGGCGGGGGCGTGGGGCCTGAACCACGCCGGGCCGAGCCTGGCCGCGGGCCGCTTCGACGCCGACCAGGTGGCCACGGCGCGGGGCATGTTCCACCGGATCGAGGACTGCTACCTGTTGGCCTACCTGGGCCGGGTGCCCGGCTGACCGCTCGCGCGGGCCGACCATCCGGGCCGACGTGTGCGGGCGAGAGGACTCGAACCTCCACCCCCTCGCGGGGACCGGGACCTAAACCCGGCGCGTCTGCCAATTCCGCCACGCCCGCGGCGGTCCCGCGGTGCGGGTGAACAGGGAGTGTACGGCCCTGTGCCTACGAGTGCCTGCTCCGGCCACTAGCCTCGTGGCCATGGCCAACGCATCTGCAACCCCCCTCATCACGGCTGCCGGGGCCGACCTGGAGTCCGCCGGTCGCGTCTTCCAGCAACTCCTCAAGGAGCGCATCGTCTTCATCGGGAGCGCGATCGACCAGGTGACGGCCAACCTCGTCTGCGCCCAGCTCATCCTCCTGGAGGCCGAGGACCCGGACAAGGACATCTCCCTGTACATCAACTCCCCCGGTGGCTCGGTCACCGACGGCCTCGCCATCTACGACACCATGCAGTACGTGCAGCCCGACGTCTCCACCATCTGCGTGGGCCTCGCCGCCAGCATGGGCCAGTTCCTGCTGTGCGCCGGGGCGCCCGGCAAGCGCTACGCCCTGCCGCACTCGCGGATCCTGATGCACCAGCCGTCGGGCTCCATGCAGGGCCAGGCGGCCGACATCGCGATCCAGGCCGAGCAGATCATCTACCTGAAGCGGATGATGGCCGAGCGCATCGCCTTCCACACCGGGCAGCCGCTCGAGCGGATCGAGACCGACTCGGACCGCGACCGCTGGTTCACCGCCGACGAAGCCTGCGAGTACGGCTTCATCGACAAGGTGATCGACCGCTCGACGGCACGGCCACGGCAGCGGCAGGGACCAAATAGAGGTGGCTCTGGACGTCCCGGCCTCCTCGTCGGACGCAGACCGGAGACTCGAGGAGGACGCCGAGCTACAAGTGGCGGACGACTCGCCGATGGCGGCCGAGGTGGCCGGTCTCGGTGAGCGCCCGATACGGCGCGGCTCGGTCACCCGCGTCGTCACCCCGACCATCAGCGTGCGCAAGCGGCTGCGCGAGATCTGGCTGTCCCGCGAGCTGCTGATCTACCTCGTCCGCACCGAGATCAAGGTCAAGTACAAGAACTCGGCGCTCGGCCTCGTGTGGTCGTTGATCGCGCCGGCGATGACGCTGGTCATCTACTTCTTCGTGTTCAACGTCGTCCTCGGGCAGAAGATGCCGAACTTCGTGATCTACCTCATGGCCGGGCTCCTCCTGTGGAACCTCTTCTCGCTGGGTGTCCTCACCGGCACCGGCGTGGTGGTGAACAACGCCGGCATCGTCAAGAAGGTGTCGTTCCCCCGCGAGATCCTGGCCCTGGCCGCCGTCGGGTCGGCCTGCGTGTTCTTCCTCTTCCAGTCCGTGGTCATGGTGATCTTCATGGTCCTGCTGAACAACCCGCCGGACGTGGCCTACTTGCCGCTCCTCGCCCTCGCCCTCGTCGCGGGGGTGATCCTGGCCGCGGGCCTGGGCATCCTGTTGTCGTCGGTCAACGTCTACCTGCGCGACACGCAGCACCTGATCGAGGTGGTCCTCACGGCCTGGTTCTGGGCCTGCCCGATCGTGTACGCGTACTGGACCATCGAGAAGAAGCTGGGGCCGCACGGGCTCACCTGGGTGTACTTCCTCAACCCCGTGACACCGCTCGTGCTGACGTTCCAACGCTGCCTCTACGCACACCCGTCCTACACCCTCAAGGGCGTCACCACCCAGGTCCTCCCCACGCAGGGCTACCTGTGGTACACCGCCCTGGTCCTCGGCGTGCTGTTCCTCTCCGTCTGCCTCTTCCTGGTCGCCCTCGCCGTGTTCGGCCGCCTCGAGGGCAACTTCGCCGAGGAGCTCTGATCGGGTGAGCGACTTCGCCGTCGACGTCCGCAACATCTCCAAGCGGTTCCGCCTGGCCCACGGCCAGTACAACTCGCTCAAGGAGCGCATCATCCACGGCGGCAAGCGCCAGGCCACCGAGGACTTCTGGGCCCTCAACGAGGTGTCCCTCACCGTGCGGGAGGGTCAGACCGTCGGCATCCTGGGCCGGAACGGCTCGGGCAAGTCGACCCTGCTCAAGTGCATCTGCGGCATCCTGCAGCCCACGACGGGCGAAGTCGCGGTGCGGGGCCGGCTGGCCGGCCTCCTCGAGCTCGGTGCCGGCTTCCAGCAGGACCTGACCGGGCGGGAGAACATCTACCTGAACGGCTCGCTGCTCGGCATGTCCAAGCGCGACGTGGACCGGGTCTTCGACGCCATCGTGGACTTCTCCGAGCTCGAGGAGTTCATCGACGGCCCCGTCAAGTTCTACTCCTCGGGCATGTACGTGCGGCTCGGCTTCGCCGTGGCCGTGCACATGGATCCCGACATCCTGGTGATCGACGAGGTCCTTGCCGTCGGCGACGAGCGCTTCCAGCGCAAGTGCATCGACCGCGTGACCCGAATTCCAGCGGGAGGGGCGGACCATCCTGCTGGTGACGCACTCGGCCGACACCGTGCGCAGCATCTGTGACCGGGGGGTGGTGCTCAGCCACGGACGCCTCATCGCCGAGGGCGAGCCCGGCGAGGCGACCCGCATCTTCCGGGAGGGCTTGATGGCGGAGGGCGCCGGCATGTCGATTGCCGACCCGGGCCTCGTCGCGGTGCCCGCCACACCGCCGTCCGGGGGCACCGACGACCTTCCCGATGCCGAGCGTCCGGTCCGGTTCCGCTCCGTGCACCGTGTCTACTCGGGTGACAACAGCGTGCCCTACATGTGCACGGGCGACGACCTCACCATCAGGGTCGAGTTCGAGGCGCTGTACCCGACCGAGGACGTGGTGTTCTCGCTCGAGGTCCGTGATGCCGACGGCGGCATGCTGACGCGCACCGACACCTCCATCATCGGCATGCCGATCGATGCCCCGCGCGGGACGAGCGTCATGCACTTCGGGATCGTCGGGGTGCCACTGCTCGACGGTTCGTTCTCCTTCGCGCTCGGGATCCAGAGCCGGGGCGGCGTGCTCTACGACTGGATGGAGAACGCCGGGACCTTCGAGGTCATGAACCCGGGCAAGGTCACCGGCTCGCTCCGGATGAACGTGCACGCCGCCCTCATCTCGACCGAGAGCGACATCGACTCCTCTGCCGCGTTGGCGCAGAACCTCTGAGCGAGACTCGCACCATGAGCGATTCCGAGGTGACGTTGCCGGCAGACCCCAAGGCCTACGTGGAGCAGGTCATGGCGGAGATCGCCGAGGAGGTACGGCTGCGCCGCGCCTCGGGCGACCTGCCGCCCAAGCTCGAGCGCGAGCTGGACGAGCTCTTTCTGGCCCACTCCCCGGTCGCCGGGCGCGGCGGTGACCTCGGCGACGCGCTGCGGATGGTCGACGCCGTGACCTTCATCGACCCCGTGGTGCCGGTCGAGTCCGAGCGGGCCGCCGGCGCCGTCGTGAAGAAGGGCATGCGCTCGCTGCTCCTCTGGTACGTCGGGTGGGTCACCCACCAGATGAGCCAGTCGGCGTCCGCAGTGAGCCGGGCCCTGCACATCGTCGAAGACCGCCTGCAGCAGCTCGAGCGCCAGGTTGAGGTCCAGCGCGTGCCCGGTGCGGGGGTCGTCGAATTTGCCGCGCTGCACCGGCCCGATGCCTGGTGGGTCGATCCCGCGGTCGACGCGGTCGCCAAGGCACCGGGCCGGATCCTGCACGCCGCGTGCGGAGACGGATGGCTGGTACGCCGCATCGTCGCGGCCGGCGGTGACGCCTACGGTGTCGATCCCCGCTCCCGCATCGTCGACGCCACCGAGCTGGGCTCGCTGGACCTCCGCGATGAGAGCCTCGAGGAGCACCTGCGCGCGGTGGCCCCGGCCGGCCTGGCCGGCGTCGTGCTGAGCGGCACCGTCGACGGGATGGCCGGGGGCGAGCGCACCCACCTGCTGTCCCTCGTCGCCGGCCGGCTCGCCCCCGGTGGGACGCTCGTCGTCCACTCGGTGGGCCGCGCACGCCTGGGACGCGGACGGCGCGCCCCTCGAGGCCGACCTGGCGCCGGGACGGCCGCTGCGCCCCGACACGTGGATCCGGCTCCTCCAGCAGGGTGGCTACGAATCGGTCGCCGCCCGGCAGGGAGCCGGAGGCGAGGACTACCTCGTCACCGCGGTCCGCGCCAGCGTCACCTCGCCGTACTCGCCCTCCGAGCGGTGAGCACCGCCGCCGGGAGGCCGGTGGCCGTCCACCAGTTCATCCCGACCCTGAACCCGCACGACGCGACGGGGACGCACACCCTCAAGCTGCGCGACGCCCTGCGCCAGGCCGGATGGCGCTCGGAGATCTTCGCCGAGGCCATCCACGACGATCTGTCCGGAGCGGCCTACAAGCACTGGATGTACCCCGAGCACGCCGAGGCGGGTGACGTCGCCATCTACCAGTTCACGACCTCCTCGGCCGTCGCCGGCTACCTGGCCGAGCACGGGCTGCCGCTGATCTTGGACTTCCACAATTTCACGGGGCCCGAGTACTTCGCCGGCTGGGAGCCCGGTGGCGTGCGGCGGGCGGCCCGGGCGGCCGAGGAGCTGGCCCTGCTGGCGCCGCGGGCGATGCTCGGGCTGGCCAAGAGCCCCTTCAGCGAGCGGGAGTTGCGCCGCGCCGGTTGCCGTCGCACCTCGGTGGTGCCGGTGCTGGCCGACTACGGGCGCGTCACGTCTTCTCCCGACCCCCGGGTGGCCGAAGAGCTCGACCGGCTGGCCGGGGGGGGCGGGGCGGACATCCTCTTCGTCGGGCGGATCGTGCCCTCGAAGGCGCAGCACGAGCTCGTCAAGGCGCTGTGGGCGTACCGCCGCCTCTACGACCCGCGGGCCCGCCTGCATCTCGTCGGCGGCACCTCGAGCTACGAGTACAACAAGGCGCTCGAGGCGTACATCGGTGACCTCGGATTGGCGAGCGCGGTCCGGCTGACCGGCGAGGTGTCCGATGCGTCGCTCGCGGCTCACTTCCGTGCCGCCGACGTCTACCTGTCGCTCTCGGCCCACGAGGGCTTCGGCGTGCCGCTGGTGGAGGCCATGGTGGCGGGTGTCCCCGTCGTCACCCGGGGCGCCGGCGCAGTCGCCGAGACGGTGGCCGACGCCGCCTTGGTGCTGGCCGCCGCCGACCCCGCGTACGTGGCCGCCGCCCTCCACCGGACCTGCACCGACGAGCGCCTGCGGGCCACGCTGACCGACTCGGGACAGAGCCGCGCGGCCGAGCTCGCCGGTGCCGGGGCGGCCGCCCGCATCGTCGATGCCGTGGCCGGCGTGGTGACCCGGTGAGCCCGAAGGTGGCCTTCGTGACGCCGCGCTACGGCACCCAGGTGATGGGCGGCGCGGAGACGGGAGCGCGCCAGCTGGCCGAGCACTTGCGCTCGCACACCGGCTGGGAGGCGGAGGTCCACACGACCTGCGCCCTCGACCCCCACACCTGGGCCGACGAGCTGGACCCCGGTACCTCGGAGGTCAACGGGGTGCCGGTGCACCGGCACCCCGCCACGCACGGGCGTCTGCCCGACTTCTACGGTCTCGACGGGCTCGTGCGCCTGGCGCCGCGGCTGGCGACACGGGAGCAAGGGAAGCGGTGGGTCGATTACAACGGCCCCGTCTCCGTGGAGCTGATCGACGCCGTCTGCTCGTCCGATGCGGACGTCATCGCCTTCTACCCCTACCTGTACCACCCGACGGTCGGCGCCATCGGAAAGGTGAGCGCACCGGCCGTGCTGCACCCGGCGGCGCACGACGAGCCGGCGCTGTACCTGCCCGTCTTCCGCGGCACGTTCGGGGATGCGGACGCGTTCTGCTTCCACACGCACTCCGAGCGCGAGCTCGTCGAGCGGATGTACCCGGTCGCGGAGCGCCCCCAGATCGTGCTCGGCCTCGGCGTGGGGGAGTCCGAGGGCTCGGGCCGGCCCGGCGGCGAGCTGGCGGGCCTCGGCGACCGGCCCTACATCGTGAGCGTGGGCCGGGTCGACGAGCACAAGGGCTCCAAGATGCTGGCCTCCTACTTCGCCACCTACAAGGAACGTCACCCCGGGCCGCTGGCCCTGGCCCTCGTCGGCCCCGTCTCGGTCGAGCTGCCGCCCCACCCCGACATCGTGGTGACGGGTCCGGTCGACGAGGCCGACAAGTGGGACATCGTGCGCGACGCCCTGGTGGCGGTCTCACCCTCGGCGCTCGAGTCGTTCTCCTTGGTGGTGGTCGAGGCCTGGGTGGATCGGGTGCCGGTCCTGGTCAACGGTGCCTGCGGGCCGACCCGCGAGCACGCCGAGCGGTCAGGGGGCGGGCTCTGGTTCACGTCCTATCCCGAATTCGAGGCCGTGCTGGGCCGCTTGGTGTCGGATCCCGAGCTGCGCGCCGAGCTCGGCCGGCGCGGCCGGGACTACGTCGACCGGCACTTCCAGTGGCCGGTGCTGATCGCGCGCTACGACCGCTTCCTGACCTCGGTGGTCGAACGGGGACGCGGAACCCCGGGCCTCTTCTGACGACGAGCAGGCCCGCGGGGTCCGGCGCGCCGGCACACGGCGTACCGGGCGGGCACACTGAGTGCTTGGACCTCTCCTTCGAGCCCATCGGAGCCGGCGACCTCCCGCTGATCACGACCTGGCTCGCTCGTCCCCACGTGCAACGGTGGTGGAGGGAGCCGTCGGACCAGGGGTCCGTCTCGGAGAACTACGGCCCTCTCGTGGACGGTTCCGATGCCACCGAAGGGTTCATCGTCCATCTCGGCGCTCGGCCCATCGGCTACGTCCAGCGTTACCTGATCCGTGCCGACCCCGGGTGGCGAGCGACGATCACGTCGTCCCTCGGCGATGCCGGGGGCATCGGGATCGACTACCTCATCGGCGAGCCGGATCTGGTCGGCCGGGGGATCGGGCGGCTCATGATCTCCCGGTTCGCCTCCCGGTGCTGGGGCCGCTACCCGTCGGAGGACCGCATCGTGGTGGCCCTGCAGCAGGACAACGTCGCCTCGTGGAGGGCCCTCGAAGCTGCCGGGTTCCGGCGGTCCTGGGAGGGACACATCGAGTCGTCCGATCCGAGCGATGAGGGACCCAGCTTCATCTACGTCGCCCGGCGCGGCACTGCGTGAGTGACGTCGTCCGGCCGGCGGGGCATGGGCTACTGCTCGCGCTGCCCGACCACGGTGTACATGCGCTGCGCGATCGCGTCGCTCTGAAGGTCGTGGGCGAGGTAGTGCCGCTGGCTGTGCATGGTCGTCTCGGTCCGGCCGAACCCCAGCCGCGCCAGCATCGAGACCACGGCGCCGGGGTAGATGGACCACCAGTTCGTGACATGGTGCTCGGCCGAGGGTGAGAAGCGCATGATGTTGGACTCCGGCGGCTGCAGGTCGTCCTGGAGGGGCTCGGTGACGATCATGGTCTCCGTCGTCAGCCGGGCCGCCTGTGAGAGGGCGCCCCAGGGCTCGCGCAGGTGCAACAGGATGGCCCCGACCACCGTGATGTCGAACGCCCCGAGGTCGGCGGGCATGTCGTAGATGCTCCCCTGGACGAACTTGGCCGACGAGCCGAGCGTGCGATGCAGATACCACCACGCGTCGTGGTTCCGGTCGATGGTGTCCTGCATCACCTGCAGCTTCCCCTCGGGGTCGTCGCGACCCTTGACGGGCAGGAAGTCGATGGACACGTCGAACCCGGCCTCGAAGGAGACCACCTCGGCCCCCATGCGCTCCATGTAGAAGGTCAGGTACCCGGTGGCCGGGCCCAGCTCGAGCACCCGCTTGCCGGCGACCTCGACGCCGCCGAGGTAGTCCTGTTCGTGGCCCCGCAGGTCCCAGGCACCCGGCAGCACGCGTCCATCGGGCAGCTCGAACGCGTGGTACCAGACGAAGTCGCTGAGGTCGGCGCCCTCGTGACGCTTCGACTGCGACGCCTGGAACCCGGGATCGAGCTGGCCGAGGTAGTCGCGGGGCGGGTAGGAGGGCAGCAGGGCCCTCCGGGGCGCCGGGGCGTCGGCCGGGCGCGCCACGGTCGAGCCCGACGCCCCCTTGTCGGTGTCACGTCGACGGAGCATGGGGCGTCACCTTAGCGAGGGCGTGCCGGGCCCCTTTGGCGGACCCGACCCGACCGCAGACGGTCAGAAGCCGTCCATGCCCACCATGGGCCGGTTGAGGTGCTGCCCGCCCATGGAGCCCCGGAAGGGCGCGTCGCCGTACGAGAAGATGCCGCCGTCCGACGCCACGAACCAGTAGCCCTGTCCGTCGCCGGTGGACTGCATCGCCACCACGGGCTCGTTGAGGTGGATGGCGCCCGTCGAGCCGAAGAACGGCGCACCGAACGAGAAGACGCCGCCGTCGGATCCCACCAGCCAGTAGCCACCGGTCACGGGGTCGGGCGTGATGCCGACGATGAACCCGTTGAGATGGAGCGAGCGGGTGTCCCCGGCGAAGGCGGCGTCCCCGTAGGAGAAGACCTGCCCCGTCGTGCTCACCTCCCAGTAGCCGAGCCCGTCCGGCGTCGTCGCCATGCCGGTGATGTCCTGGCCCGGGACCGACGCCGCCGACCCGTAGAAGCCGGCGTCGCCGTAGGTGAAGATGCCGCCGTCGGACGCCACCAGCCAGTAGCCCTTGCCGTCCGGCGTCGCCGCCATGCCGACGACGGGGGCGTTGAGGTGCAAGGAACCAGTCGAGCCGTAGAACCCGGCGTCGCCGTAGGTGAAGATGCCGCCGTCGGACGCCACGAGCCAGTACCCGCCCTGGCCGGGCACGGCGGCCATGCCGACCACCGGCTTGTTCAGCGTGAGACTGCCGGTACTGCCGCAGAAGTCCTGGCCGAACGCGAAGATGCCACCGTCGGAGGCCACCGTCAGATACCCGTTCTGCGCCGCGGCGGGCCGGTGGCAGCTCCCCAGGGGTGCGCCGCCGCCGACGAACCCGCTCAGCGCGGCGTCGTGGTGGAACTGGGGCCACCCGCCCGCCTCGCCCGCGTGCAGCGAGCTCGAGCCCGCCACCTCGAAGTGCTGCACGATCCCCTGGGCGTCGCCGCCCCCGATGGCGAAGTACCCGGCCACGGTGATGCCGATCGACCCGTTGGCGTCGGCGGTGACGAGCGGGGCGTTCTGGAAGCCGACGACCGCTCCGGCGGGGATGACCCCGGCATTGCCCGACCCGTCGTCGAAGTGGGCCACCTCGACACCGGTCTGTCCGTCGAGGATCTCGATCCCGAGGGTCGTCGGCACGATCACGTCCTGGTAGCCGTTTCCCGTCAGGTCCGCCGTGGTCACCGACCCGACGACGGCGCCGAGCACGGGGACCTTCCAGATGGTGGCTCCCGAGCCGGCATTGAGGGCCCAGACCGAACCCGACCCCCCCGAGTCGGTGCCCTCGACCACGGCCAGCTGGCCGTTCCCCAGCACGTTGGCCAGCGCCGGGCTGCCCCCGGTGGACCCGTCCAAGGTGGCGCTCCACACCGGGTCGCACCTGGTGTCGTACGCCTTGACCGTGTTCTGGTCACTGGCCCCCGGGAAGTAGCTGCCCGTGCCGGTCACGATGCCGTAGGCCCCGCCGGGCAGGATGGGACCGACGGCGGGGGACGAGTCGACCTCCTGGTTCGTGGAGGCGCTGCAGACCAGTCCGCCGTGGTCGTTGTAGATCCGCACGTGGCCGCCGTCGGTGTAGTGGGTGCCGTAGGCGAACCCGGAGGACTGCGCCCCCCCGGAGACGAAGTCGTCCGACCCGGTTCCGTAGAGGTCCCCCACGGCCGCGGTGGAGAACACGCTGTCGGCCGAGAACTGCGGCCATCCGGTGGCGGGCGCGCCGCTCGCGCTCGAGAGGGCGTAGGTCATCTGGCCGAGCGAACCCCCCTCCACCAGCGACCCACCGTCGCCGAGCGAGAGCGACGCCTGGACGCCACCGTCGGGCGCCGAGTCGCTGGGCGGGTTGGTGACGACCTGGTTCCACACCGGGCTGCCGCCGGGGGAGTACGCGTAGTAGCCACCGTCGACGGGCGAGGCGGCGTTGCCGGCGCCGAAGTAGAGGTCGCCGCCGTGGGCGTCGTCGACCGAGGCGGTCGAGTCGATGGGCGGGCTGCCGGGGACCGCGATGCCGTCGGAGCCCAGGGCCGGCGTGCCGCCACCCGGGTTCGAGTTGGCGCACCCTTGGCCCGAGCCGATGGTCTGTCCGTGCCCGCCACCCCAACCCGGCGTCACCGATCCGCCGGCGAGGTCGAACGCGTACAGCATCCCCTGGCGGTCACCCACCTCGACCGCCGGCGTCCCACCGGCGTCGAACTCCACCGGCGAGGCCTCGCCGACGCCGCACGGCGCGTCGTTGAGCGTCTGGCTCCACGTCAACGACACCACCACCGGTGACGGCGCGCCGACGGCCACCGGATCGCTCAGCACACCGGACGCGACGAAGCAGGCTCCCGCCACGGAGAAGCTTGCGAGAACGAGTCGGTTCGTCAGCCTGCGCGCGTGCGTCACGTTCTTGGATCCATTTTCAGCTTTCCGAAGGTACTCGCTCGTGACCCGGCGTGAAGAGCCGCCTCCGGACCACGACGGGCATCGCCGGTAGCATCGTCCGCCGTGCCCGCAGCTGTTCCCCCACCCGACGACGTGGCCGGCGAGAGCCGGGACGCGGAGGCGGCGGCCCGCGCCGACGCGGACCAGGCCCGGGCCGCGCAGGCCCTGCACCGGGCGTTCACGCGGCTCGCGCCCCAGGGGAGCGACGCCTGGAACTTCCTGGCCGCGTTCACCCACCTGGGCGATCGCTACGGCCCGTACCACCCCGGTGCGTCGGCGCTGTCGGACGCGCTCGAGACCGAGCGACGTGCCGGCGGGCACCGGTCGGGACGCTTGGAGCGGCTGCGTCCGGGGGGACCGCGCGCCGGGCGGGCCGGCGGGGACGAGAAGACGGAGCTCGAGGAGGCGATGGGCCACGTCGTCGAGGCGTTCCGCTTCCTCTCGGCCCGGGTCGCCGCGCTCGAGGCGAGGCTCGCCGCCGAGGACCGGCCCGTGGACGGCGCGGCGTGGCTCGTCCCGGCGCGCGAGCTGGGGCCGTGGGTGGGCCCGGTGGCGGCACACGTGCTCGCCCGCACCCCGGGGGGCGACATCGTGCACGCGGACTGCGGGGAGGGCGCGCTCATCGAGGCGCTCGCCGGACGGGGCGCGCCGGCGCACGGGGTCGAGCCGCGCGGCGCGGTCGCGCTGCGCGCCATCGAAGGTGGCGGCTCGGTCACCATCGGCGAGGCATCGGAGCACCTGGCGGGCCGCGAGGCCGGCTCGCTGGGCGGCATCGTGCTCAGCGGGGTGGTCGACCGGCTCTCACTGCACGCGCTGTTGCCGCTCCTGGCCCAGTGCCGGCGCACCCTGGCGCACGGTGCGCCGCTCGTCGTCGTCTCGGAGCTCACCGGTGCGGCGGAGGGCCGGGAGCCCGCCGCCCTCGACCTGATCGACGGCCGTCCTCTCCACGCGGCGACGTGGGAGCTGCTCTTGGAGCGGTCCGGGCTCGTCGAGGTGGCACCACTGGAGGCCGCCGAGATGCCGGATCGCCGGTTCGCGCTGACCGCCGCCACCCCCCGGTGAGCGGCATCCACCACTTCGTCCCCGTCCTGCACCGTGGCGATGCGGTCGGGCGGCACACCCTCCGCCTCCGCGACGCCACGCGCGCCCGCGGCATCCGCTCCGAGATCTACGTGGACACCGTCGACCCGGAGACCGTGGCCGAGACGGAGCCCGTGCTGTCCTATGCCGGGACGGCCGAGAAGGGCGACGTGGTGGTCTACCAGTTCGCCACGGCGTCGGCGATGGCGCCGTGGCTGGCCGGCCGGTCGGAGACCCTCGTCGTCAACTACCACAACATCACGCCGCCCGACCTGATGGCGCCGTGGGACAACCACCTCGCCCTCGGCCAGCTGCGGGCCCAGGGGGACCTGCGGCTGCTGGCGCCCCGGGCCACCCTCGCCGTCGCCGACTCGGCCTACAACGAGGCGCACCTGGCCCGGTCCGGTTTCGCCGCGACGGCGGTGATCCCGCCGTCGGCCGCGCTCGACCCGACCGCCACCGCCGCCACCGCGCCCGCGGAGCCGGCCGCCCCTGGTGGCGCGCGGTGGCTGGCCGTCGGCCGGGTGTCGCCCAACAAGGCGCTCGAGAGCACCGTTGCTGCGCTCGCCGTCGCCCGTGCCCACGGCGACCCCGCGGCGACGCTGCTGGTCATCGGCAAGCCCGCCACGGACTCCTACGTCGCCGCCCTGCACCGCTATGTCGCCGAGATGGGGCTGGCGCACGCCGTCAGCTTCGCCGGGCACGCGAGCGACGCCACGGTGGCGTCGGCCTATGCCGCCGCCGACGTGCTCGTCGTCACCTCGGAGCACGAGGGCTTCTGCGTGCCGGTGGTGGAGGCGATGACCGCCGGGCTCCCGGTGGTCGCCTTCGACCAGGGGGCGCTGCCCGAGGTGCTGGGCGGGGCCGGCGCACTCGTGTCCGACAAGGATCCCTATGCGCTGGCGCTCGCCATCGAGGACCTGCTCGGCGACGCGCCGCGGCTGTCCGCGCTGCGCGACGCGGGGCGCCGGCGCCTGGCCGAGCTCGACCTCGCGTCGGCCGCCGACCGCTTCGTCGGCCTGTTGACCCCGCTGCTGGAGGGGAGCGCTCGCCCGGCATGAGCGGCGTCCACCAGTTCGTCCCGATGTTGCACCGCGGCGACGCGGTCGGACGGCACACGCTGCGGCTGCGCGACGTCCTGGCCGCCCGTGGCATCGCCTCGCACGTCTACGTGGAGCGGGCGGACCCCGAGACCGAATCCGAGACTCGCCCCTACACGGCGTACGCCGGCGAGGCCGAGCGCGGCGACGTGCTGGTGTACCAGTTCGCCACGGCGTCGGCGCTGGCGCCGTGGCTGCAGGCTCGCCCCGAGCCTCTGGTCGTCAACTATCACAACGTGACACCGCCGCAGCTCTATGCCCCCTGGGACAACGCCATGGCGCGCCACCAGCTGTTGGCCCAGACGCAGCTGCGCCAGCTGGCGCCCCGCAGCACGCTCGCCATCGCGGTGTCGGCCTTCAACGAGGCCGAGCTGCGCGAGGCGGGGTACGCCGTCACGGCGGTGGTGCCGCCGGCCGCCATCGCCCCGGCCGGGGCCAGCAGTCCGGGGACCACCGCCGACGACGCCGTGCGGCCGCGCCGCGGCGCCAGATGGGTCAGCGTCGGCCGCCTCGCGCCGAACAAGGGCATCGAGTTCGCCGCGATGGCGCTCCTCGTCACCCGCGCCCATCACGACCCCGGGGCCACGCTGACCGTCGTGGGGCGGCCGGTTGTGCCTCCCTACACCGCGGCCCTCCGCCGTTTCGTCGACGACATGGGGCTCCACGACGCCGTCACCTTCACCGGCGCGCTCAGCGATGCCGACCTGGCCGCCACCATGGCCCGGTCCGACGTGCTCGTGATCACCTCCCAGCACGAGGGCTTCGGCGTGCCCGTGCTCGAGGCCATGTCCATCGGCGTGCCGGTCGTGGCCAGCCGTTGCGGGGCCCTGCCCGAGGTGGTGGGCGACGGTGGCCTGCTCGTCGATGCCACGGACCCCTGGGCGCTGGCCGGTGCCGTCGACCGGGTGATGGCGCAGCAGGGGCTCCGGGAGTCGCTGGCGCAGTCGGCGGCGCGCCGCATCGCCGATCTCGATCTGCCCTCGGCGGCCGAGCGGGCCGTGGACCTGGTGACCGCCCTGCGAGCCTAGGAGCCCCGGCCTCGGCGCATCGCTCAGGATGCGCCGACGGCCGCCTCGATGAGGGACACGAAGCGCTGCGTGGAGGCGGCCAGGTCGAAGCTGGCCGCACGCTCACGGCCGGCCGCCCGCAGCATCTCGCGCAGCGTCTCGTCGTCGAGCACGCGGCCCACCGCCGCCGCGAAGGGCACGGCGGACTTGTCCGGCAGCACCAGCCCCGCGTCCCCCACCGTCTCGGGCACGGCGGTGACGCCGTAGGCGACGATCGGGACGCCGTGGCCCATCGCCTCGGCCAGTGGCACGCAGAACCCCTCGTGGTCGGAGGCGCAGACGAAGACGTCGGCCGCCTGGTAGTAGGCCTCGAGCTCGGCGCCGGTGACCGAGCCGGGGAGCAGGGCGACGTCGGTGAGGCCCAGCTCGGCGATGAACGCCCGCAGCGCCGGCTCGTAGGTCTGGCCGAGGGGGGAGCCGACCATGTGGAGCCGGGCCGCCGGGTCGTAGGCACGGCGCAGGACGTCGAGCATCTTCACCAGGTCGTGCGGCGCCTTGTGGGGCGAGATCTTCCCGACGTAGAGGAGGTCGGCCCCGCCCTCGCGCTCCTTGCGGCGCGTCAGCGCGGCGGCCAGCTGCGGGTCGGGCTCGTCACTCTTGGCGTGCATGTCGATCAGCAGCGGGACGACCGCGGTGCCCTCGTAGCCGAGGGCCTCCAGCTCGGACTCGTTGAAGGCGGAGTCGGCGACGGCGAAGCGGCTCTGGGGGGCGAGGCGGGCCAGCTGCGTGCGACCCGAGCGCCGCCTCGTAGGCGACCGCGGGCTCCCAGTCGCGCAGCAGGGCGGCCGGTGTGATGTTGTGGTAGTTGACGAGCTTGGGCTCGCTCCGCGCCGCGAGGATGTCGTACACCGGGCTGCCGATGGACGCCTGGTAGAGGAGCCAGCGGTCGCGCCCGCCGCGACCGAGCTCCGTCACGGGCCGGCCCTCGTGCGCCACGTCGGGTGTGTGGCTGCCGTAGAAGACGTCCGAGCCGATGCCCGCGGCGCGCAACCCGTCACGCAGGTTCAGAGTGTGCACCCCGATGGCGTCGCGGCTGGCGAGCGACGGTATGACCTGGTCGACCCGCACGGCCGTGCAGTGTACCGGCGGGCCTCGCACCCCGATTGCGGCGCCATGCACCAATTTCCCAGGTGGCGCCGGTAGCATCGTCTCATCGTGCAGGTCGGATCCCCAGAGGCACGTCCCGGATTTCTGCGGCGGGGTTGTGGCGCGTCGCTGGGCGCGTTCGTCCTCGCGTTGACCTTCGGGGTGCCCGCCGCCCTGTTCGGCCCGGCGTCCCCTGCGGCGGCCTACCCGAGCTCCACCGTCGCCATCAGCGGGCACGGCTACGGGCACGGCATCGGGATGGGCCAGTGGGGGTCGCTCGGCTACGCCATCGGGGCCGACAACGGCGACGGGAATTACACCTACCAGCAGATCTTGAGCCACTACTACGGCAACACGACCCTGACTCAGCACGAACGACGCGACGTCGATGCACGGCGGGAACGTGATCGTGGCCATGACCGAGGCCAACGACGGCGACACCATCGTCACGCCGCCGTCCGGACAACGTGAACTTCCCCGGACGGATCCGGCCGCGGCGGTGCTGCTTCCAGCCAGCTCGGCCGCCGACCTTCCAGATCTACACCAGCGGCTGGTTGCGCCGGCCGACGTGGACGGCGGTCGTGGCACGGCCAGCGAACCCGACCGCATCGGCGGCCGACGGCGGCCCGGTGAACCTGTGCACGGTCGAGCGGCACCATCGAGGTGCACGGGTCCCTGACCGCGTTGCACAACTCGATCGGCGCAGACCCGAACCGTCAACACCGTGCCGATCGAGCAGTACGTGGCCGACGTGGCGCCGGCCGAGTCGCCGTCGAGCTGGTCGCTCCTGGGCGGGGTCCGGACCGCAGGGCCTGGCCTGGGGCTTCCAGCAGAGCGAGGCGCAAACAGTGGCGGTCCGTTCCTACGTCGAGGCGAACCCGATGGGGTACGGGGGGTACGCCGACACCTGTGACCAGACGTGCCAGTCCTACCCCGGGATGCAAGACGAGACGCTCTCCTCCGCCTCCGCGGCGGCAGACACCGCGGGGCAGGTCTTGATGCTCGACGGGACGAGCACCGTCGCCACGACGGAGTACTCGTCGTCCTCGGGCGGCTACTCGGCCGGTGCCCTCCTGGCCGGTGGCCAGTTCCCGGCCGTGCCGGACGACGGGGACGCCGTCTGTGTGCCCGGGGCCTGCAACCCGCACCACAACTGGTCGGTCTCCATCCCGGTGTCGACCATTCAGTCCGCCTACCCCCAGATCGGCACCCTGAGCACCATCACGGTCACCGCCCGCAACGGCGACGGCGACTTCGGCGGCCGGGTCGACCAGATGACGATCGCCGGTTCGGGAGGATCGGTGTCGGTGACCGGCAACGCCTTCGCCGCGGCCATGAACCTGCAGTCGAACTGGTTCGCCATCAGTGGCCAGCCGAGCGGCGGGGTCGGGGGGTACTGGCTCAATGCCACCGACGGTGGGGTGTTCAGCTTCGGCAACGCGCAGTTCTACGGGAGCACCGGGGGCATGCGGCTGAACCAACCGGTGGTGGGGATGGCCACCACGCACGACGCCGGCGGCTACTGGGAGGTCGCCACGGACGGTGGCGTGTTCAGCTTCGGCGACGCCCAGTTCCACGGGAGCACGGGCAGCATCCGCCTGAACAGGCCGGTGGTGGGCATGGCGGTGACTCCCGACGGGGGTGGGTACTGGCTCGTGGCGTCCGACGGCGGGATCTTCGCCTACGGCGACGCCGGGTTCTTCGGGAGCACGGGGAGCCTGACGCTGAACAAGCCGGTCATCGGCATGGTGCCGACCCATGACGGGCTCGGCTACTGGCTCATTGCGTCGGACGGAGGGCTCTTCGCCTATCGGCGACGCCTCCTTCCACGGCTCCCTCGGCTCGAGCCCGCCCCCGACCCCGATCGTGGGCGTCGCCCCGTCGACCGACGGCGGCGGGTACTGGATGCTCGAGGCCGACGGCACCGTGCACGCCTTCGGCGACGCGCCCGGCGTCGGGATCGCGCCGGCTTCGCCCCCGCTCAGCAGCATGCGGAGCCCGATGACCGGGATGACCCCCGACTTCAGCGGGCAGGGGTTCGACGCCATCAACGCCAGCGGCCAGGCCTTCGCCTACGGCGATGCGCCCTACTTCGGCGACATCACCACCGCGGTCAACGGGTACTCAGGCCATGCGGTCGGCATCGCCTCGACGCCGGGCTGAGGCTGACACCGCGGCCAGCCGCGGGAACCGGCGCAAGCGGCCCAGCCGCCCGAGGCGACTGGCGTCGACGCCGTGGTCGGCCGCGTTGAGCAGCCGCAGGTCCCCGCGGCTGTTGCCGTAGGCCCAGAGCACAGGCTGCTCGCCGCCCTTGCCGGCCAGGAGCCCCTGAGCCCGCAGGTGCATGATCAGGCGGGTGTACTTCTCCGCTCCCCGGCAGTTCTTACCCTCGTAGCCGCCGGTCAGGAGCCCGCCCCCGCCGACGGCGAGCCGGGTGGCGACCACACCGTCGACCCCCAGCTCCTGCCCGGCGGGGCTCACGTAGCACTCGGGCGAGGCGGAGACGACGACCGTGTAGTGGCCCTGGCGGTGGTGCCACTCGAGCCGTCGGCGCGTGTCCTCGCGCAGATGACGCTGCAGATGCCGGTGGGCGAAGGAGGCGGCACGGCGGTCGACCTCGTCCACGGGGAGGCCGCCGAGGAGGCGGGTGAACAGCCTCTCCTTGACCCGGTCGGCGGTCACGCCCCCTGCGATGGCCGCATGCACCAGGGCGGGGGAGAGCGGGATGACGGCGCGCAGCACGGGCAAGAGCCCGCGCATGCTCACCAGGAAGGGGAACACGCTCCCGGAGTTCGTCAGTGTGCCGTCGAAGTCGAAGGCGGCGACCGTCGGGCCTCCGGCGTCAGACGGCGACGAGGCCGCGTCGGGATCAGTCGAGCGCAGTGCCACCGCGACCCGCACCTCCCGCGAACCGTGTTGCTCCTTCGAGCGTCTCGCCGCTGCGAATCACGTCGCGACCCCGCCGGGCCTCGCCGAGGGCTGCGTCCTCCTCGCTCAGCCCCCACTGCTCCAACGCGCTCATCCGATCCGACCGCAGGCACACCTGGGGGAGCGCGGCGAGCTGGTGCGCCACCTCGACGGCGGCCTGGCACGCCTCGCCCGGTGCGACGACCCGGTTGACCAGCCCCATGGAGAGCGCCTCGGGGGCCCCGACGGCGCGGCCGGTGAGGATCAGGTCCATGGCGCGGCCGTGGCCCACGATGCGGGGAAGCCGTACGGTGCCGAGGTCGCACAGCGGCACCCCGAAGCGACGGCAGAACACCCCGAAGATCGCGTCCTCGGCCGCCACGCGCAGGTCGCACCACAGCGCCAGCTCGATGCCGCCCGCGACGGCGTACCCCTCGACGGCGGCGATCACCGGCTTGGACAGGGTCAGGCGGGTGGGCCCCATCGGGCCCGGCCCGCGGTCGGGGATGGGCCGCTGGTCGCCTTCGGCCACGGCCTTGAGGTCGGCGCCGGCGCAGAAGGTCCCCTGGGCGCCGGTCAGGACGGCCACCGAGCGAGCGTCGTCGCGGTCGAAGGCCTCGAAGACCTCCCGGAGTTGGTCGGCGCAGACGCTGTCGACCGCGTTGCGCCGCTCCGGCCGGTCGATGGTGACCAGCGTCACCGGGCCGTCGTGCTCGACGACGAGCGTGTCGGCCCGGTAGGGGCGGTAGGACCCCCCCGGCACGGCGGCGGGCGTCTCGGGACTCATGGGGGCATTCTCGCACGACCCACCCACCAGTCCGCACATCGAGCCGGCGCGCACACCCTGGTGGAGGGTCCTTTCTGGCGTTCCGGCCCTGGACGGCACAAATATGACCAATCGTGTCGACAATTGCCACGGCACCCGGTAAGGTCTCACCCCTCGACAACCGAGCGTCACGAATTCAGGAGGAGCACATGGCAGTACGTCTCGGGGACACCGCTCCCGACTTCACGGCCGACACGACCGAAGGCACGATCAATTTCCACGAGTGGCTGGGTGACAGCTGGGGCATCCTGTTCTCGCACCCGAAGGACTTCACCCCGGTCTGCACGACCGAGCTGGGTGCGTTCTCCAAAGCCAAGCCCGAGTTCGACAAGCGGAACGCCAAGCTGATCGGCCTCTCCGTGGACTCGGTCGAGTCCCACAAGGGCTGGGCCGGCGACATCGAGGAGACCCAGGGCTCGGCGCTGGCCTTCCCGTTGATCGGTGACGAGGACCGCAAGGTGGCGGACCTCTACGACATGATCCACCCCAACGCCAACGACACCCTGACGGTCCGGTCGGTCTTCATCATCGGCCCGGACAAGAAGGTCAAGCTGACGCTGACCTACCCGGCCTCGACCGGGCGCAACGTCGACGAGATCATCCGCGTCCTCGACTCGCTGCAGCTGACGGCCGACTACTCGGTCGCCACGCCGGTGAACTGGACCGATGGCGAGGACGTGATCATCGTCCCCGCGCTCAGCGACGACGACGCCAAGGGCCGGTTCCCGAAGGGCTGGAAGGCCCTCAAGCCGTACCTGCGGGTGACCCCTCAGCCCAACCGCTGAGGACCGGGCGACGCCCGCCGTGCGGGCAGCCTCTCGAACATGCCGGCCTGCGGGCCGGCATGTTCGCGTCCGCAACCGGGTGCGGGGCGGTAGTCACAGCCAGGGGGGAGAGTAGAGCCGGGTTTGCCGTCGTGGCGCGCCCACCGCGAGAGGAGACGACCATGAACGAAGCAGAGGTGTTCGTGCTGGCCGACCGGGCCCTGGCCGGTGTGGTGGCCCGCATCCGGCCCGACCAGTGGGAGATGGCCATGCCCCCCGATTTCGCCCGGCGCGGCGAGGACGGCCCGCCGCCCACCCTGCGCAGCATCGTCAACTACCACGCCTACGACGATGCGTGGGTGCCCGACATGCTGGCCGGCCGCACCATGGAGGAGGCCGGAGCAGAGAAGTTCGACGGTGACCTCCTCGGTGACCACCCCGTCGAGAGCTTCGAGGCGATCGTGGCCGCGGCGTGCGATGCCGCGGCTGCCGTCACCGACTTCGACATGGTCGCCCACCTGTCCTTCGGCGACTTCACCGTGCGCGAGTACCTCTGGCAGATCAACTCGTTCCGTGGCCTGCGGGCGCACGACATCGCCAAGGTGATCGGGATCGACAGCGACCTCCCCCCCGAGCTCGTGCAGGGGATCTGGGACGAGGTGAGCCCGCACGCCGAGGAGTGGCGCACCATCGGCGTCTTTCCCGCCGCGGTCCCGGTACCCGACGACGCCCCGTTGCTCGACCGCCTGCTCGGCCTCACCGGCCGCGACCCGCACGGCACCTGAGGGGAGCGGGGCAGCGGCTCAGGCGGAGGGCTCCACCAGCTCGTCCCGCAGCTCGCGTTTGAGCACCTTGCCCTGGGGGTTGCGCGGCAGCGGCTCGGAGCGGAACCAGATGTGAGTCGGGACCATGAAGCCGGCGAGGCGCGCCTTGACGTGGAGCCCCAGCTCGTCGGCCGTCACCTTGGCGCCCGGACGGAGCACGACCACCGCCCCGACCTCCTCGCCCAGCGTCGCATCGGGGACCCCGATCACGGCGCAGTCGGCCACCGCGGGGTGCTCGAAGAGCGCGGCCTCGACCTGCACCGAGTACACGTTCTCGCCGCCCCGGATGATCATGTCCTTGGCCCGGTCGACGATGTAGATGAAATTGTCCTCGTCCAGCCGGGCGACGTCGCCCGTGTGGAGCCAGCCCCGGGAGAAGGTCTTGGCGGTCTCCTCGGGCCGGTTCCAGTAGCCGCGCACGACGTTGGGTCCCTTGATCCAGAGCTCGCCCCGGACGTCGGGCCCGCGGGGGATGGTCTCGTCGGGCTCGTCGCCCCCGAAGTCCTCGGGCACCACGGCAACGTCGCAGACCGGCACCGGAGGCCCCACGCTCTCGGGCCGGGCCACGTAGTCGCCACCAGAGTTCATGGAGGTCACCGACGAGGTCTCCGTCAGCCCGTAGCCGTTGGAGGGCTGCCCGATGGGCCAGGCCTCGCGGATGCGCCGCACCAGGTCCGGGGGGGCAGGGGCTCCCCCGTAGGACACCCCCCGGATGGACGAGGTGTCGAACTTCGAGAAGTTGGGGGAGTCGAGCACCTGCATCACCATGGCCGGCACGCCGCCGAAGGTGCCGATCCGCTCGCGCTCTATGAGCTCGAGCGCCCGCTCGGGGTCGAAGTGGTGCATCATCACGATCTTCCCCCCGGCGGCGATGTTGGAGACCATGACCGAGTGGCACCCGGTGGCGTGGAAGAGCGGCACGGAGAGGAGGAAGGCCGGTTGTGCCTTCTCGTCCGTCGCTTCGAGGGCGGGGCTGCCGAAGCGCTTCGAGCCGCGGGTGTTGATGAAGAAGAGGCTCATGAGGTTGGTGACCATGTTGCGGTGTGTTCCCACCGCGCCCTTGGGCCGACCGGTGGTGCCCGACGTGTAGAAGATGGTGGCGTCGTCCTCCGGGTCGATGGCGACGTCGGGGGGCGAGGCGGCCTCGTCCACGTCACCGAGTGCGAGAGGGAAGGGCCACTCGGCGACCGGGGCCGCACCCCCAGCGGGCTCGTGGACCTGGAGCGGCGAGGTGGGCTCGGTCCGGTGCTCGTCGGCCACGACCACCGCGCCGAGGTCGGAGAGGCCGCCCAAGAAGGGTCGGATGCGCTCGGCCCGCTCGGTGTCGACGAACGCCACCTTGGAGCCGGAGTCCTCGAGCCCGTAGCGCAGCTCCTCGCCGCTCCACCACGCGTTGAGCGGCACGACGATGGCGCCGGCGAGCGTGGCCCCCCAGAAGGCCGTGATCCACTCGGGCAGGTTGCGCATGATGATGGCGACGCGGTCGCCCTGGGCGATCCCGAACGTCGACTGCAGCCGGCGCGCCAACGTGCACGCGGCGCGGTAGTGCTCGGCGAAGGTGGTCCGCTCGTCCTCGTAGACCAGGAAGGTGGCGTCGCCGTGCGCGAGGGACATGTCCAGCACCGCCCGCAGCGAAGGGGGAGCGTGCTTCCAGGTCCGGGTGGGCACACCGCGGATCTCGAGCTCCTCCATCTCGAAGAGCTCGCCGGGCGCGGTCAGCGCGGCATTGGCCTCCTCGATCGACATGGACGGCATGTCCTTGGCGGTGCCGCTCACTCGGCCTCCCTCTGCGTCACGGCGGGGTCGTCGAACATCGTCGCATCGAAGATCGCCGCACGGTAGTAGGCCAGCTCCGCCACGCTCTCCCGGATGTCCTGGAGCGCCCGGTGGCCGCCCTTCTTGACCGGGGCCGCCTTGTAGACCTCGGGGCGCCAGCGCCGGCAGAGCTCCTTCACGGTGGAGACGTCGACCGAGCGGTAGTGCAGGTAGTCCTCGATCTCGGGCAGCATCGTGGCCAGGAAGCGCCGGTCGGTCCCGATGGAGTTCCCCGCCAGCGGGACGGCCCGAGGCTGGTGGATGTGCTGCTTCAGGAAGGCCAGCGTCTGCGCCCCGGCGTCGGCCAGGCTCAGCGTCGAGGCCTCCATGGCGGCCAGCAAGCCGGAACGGGTGTGCATGGTGCGCACGAACTCGTCCATTCCGGCCACCTGCTCGGGCGAGGCGTGGACGACCAGGTCAGGGCCCTCCTCGAGGATGGTGAGGTCGTCGTCGGTGACCAGGCTGGCGATCTCGACGATGGTGTGGCGGGTCGGATCGAGCCCCGTCATCTCGAGATCGATCCAGGCCAGCATGCGCGGGCATGCTACCGGGCGCCCCAGGGCAGCCCGCCTGCCCGCCCTTGTAATGTCCGGCGATGCTGCGCGTCCCCCTGCACCAGCTCGACGCCCGGCTGCCCGTGCCCCGCTACGCACGGACGGGGGACGCCGGGGCGGACCTGCTCGCCCGGAGCGACGTGGTGCTCGCCTCTCGGGGCGGCCGGGCCGCTGTCTCCACGGGGGTCGTCGTCGCCATCCCGGTGGGCTATGCCGGCCTCGTGCTGCCTCGCAGCGGCCTGGCGCTGCGCCACGGGGTCACCTGCCTCAATGCCCCCGGGCTGGTCGACTCGGGGTACCGGGGTGAGCTGCAGGTCGTCCTGGTGAACCACGATCCCGAGCACGACTACGCGGTGAGCCGGGGCGACCGCATCGCGCAGCTCGTGCTCGTGCGGGTCGAGGAGGTGGCCTTCGAGCTGGTGGGCGAGGAGGGCCTCGGCGAGTCGGAGCGGGGGGCCGGCGGCTTCGGGCACACCGGCACATGACGGCGCCGCGGGAAGAGGGTAAGAAGAGGTGATGCAGTCGCTCGTGGGCATGGACGCCGCCTTCCTGTCGCTCGAGACCCCGACGACGCCCATGCACGTCGGCGTGGCCCTGGTGCTCGACCCGCCCGAGGGCACGCGCTCCCTGTTCTCGCCGTCGACCCGCTACGCCCAGATCCGCCGGGTCATCGGGCAGCGGCTCCACCTGATCCCCCAGCTGCGGCAGCGAGCGGTCCGGGTGCCCTTCGGGTTGCACCACCCGGTCTGGGTCGACGATCCCGACTTCGACCTCGACGACCACCTGAGCCGGGCCAGCCTGCCCTCGCCGGGCGGGAAGGCCGAGCTGGACGCGTTCGTGGCGGGGGTGATGAGCCGGCAGCTCGACCCCGACCGCCCCCTGTGGGAGATGCACGTGGTCGAGGGGTTGGACGAGGATCGCACGGCGCTGATCGCCAAGGTGCATCACGCCATCCTCGACGGGGTGAGCGGCGCATCCGTGCTGGCGACGTTCCTGGACCTCAACCCCAGATCACGGGTGACCGCGCTGCCGACGGAGTGGGACCCGGCGCCGCTGCCGTCACACGCGCAGATGCTGCGCCACGCCGCCTCGTCGCTGGTGCGCCAGCCCGGGGAGACGCTGAGCACGCTCCAGGCCGGGGTGGAGGCGGTGGCCGACCTCGGGATGCACAACCGGGAGCTGGTGGACCGGGGCGAGCAGCCGCCCCCGGGCTTCTTCGCCGCACCACGGACGTCCTTCAACGGCGCGGTGTCGAACCGGAAGCGCTTCGCCTCCGTCTCGGTGCCGCTCGAGGACGTGAAGCTGGTGGGCCAGGTCTACGAGGCCACCGTCAACGACGTGATCCTGGCCGTGGTCTCGGGTGGCCTGCGCCGGCTGCTCGAGGCCCGGGGCGAGACGGCGGAGCAGTCGATGGTGGCGATGGTCCCGGTCTCGACGCGGCCCGAGGGGATGGGCGCGGAGCTGGGGAACCAGGTCTCGGGCATGCTGGTGTCGCTGGCCAGCGACATCGACGACCCCGTGCACCGGCTCGATGCGATCTCGGAGTCGGCGCGGGTGGCCAAGGAGCAGGAGAAGCTGCACCGGGGCCGCTTCCTGGGTGACCTGGCGCAGATCGCCCTCCCGGCCCTGGCGACCCGCCTGGCCCGCGTCATGGCGGGGACGCGCCTGTTCGACAAGGTGCGGCCCCCGTTCAACGTGACGGTGTCGAGCGTCCGGGGCCCCGACTTCTCGCTGTTCTGCGCCGGGAGCCGGGTGGCCGACATGTACCCGGTCGGGCCGATCACCGAGGGGATCGGCGTCAACGTGACGGTGTTCTCGTATCTCGACCGGGTCCAGTTCGGGCTGCTGGCCTGCCGCCGGCTGCTGCCCGAGCTCGGCGAGGTGGCGTCGTACCTCGACGAGGCGCTGGGCGAGCTCGTGGGCTGCGCCCTCGACGCCCGGGGGGCGACGGCCTGACCCATTGCGCCGCTCAGCGCGGTGCGGTGCGTGGGCCGGTGGCGGCCGACCGAGAGGCGGGCAGTGCGGGCCTCGTGGCGATCCGGCCCGCACTGCCCTTCCTCATGGTCGGGGAGGATGCGGAGGTGAGGCGGCTGTCACGACCCCGAGGTCGAGCCGGTGGACGGCGTGGTGCCGGTCCCGGCCGGGGGCGTCCCGGTGTGGGAGCCCGAGCCGCTGCCCATGTTCGGGCAGTTGTGGGTCGAACTGGAGCCCGAGCCCGAACTGGAGCTCGAGCCCGAGGAGCTGCTCGAGGACCCCGAGCTCGAACTGCCCGATCCGGAGCTCCCCGAGCTGGTGCTCGGCGCGGGGGTGGTGGACGAGTTGGATGTCGAGCTCGAGCCTGAGTTGCCGGTCGTGGTCGAGGTGGTGGCCGCGTTGGCGACCAGCGCGCCGCCGGCCAGGAGGCCGGAGGTCAGTGCGCCGATGGCCAGCACATTGCGGAGGCGGATCTGCATGAGTGTGTGCACCTTTCGTCTCTCGTGAAGCGCCAGCCCGTTCGGGCCGGTACACCACACGTTGCACCCCGTACCTGAGTGCGGGCGCAGAACGACGTGGGCAGGTGTGAGGAGTTACCTGACGAACAGGTGACGATTCACAGGAACCGCCGGATCAGGTGGCTGCGGCCAGCTCGCGGTAGTGACGACGCCAGATCAGCTTGTAGACCCGGGTCCAGCGGGGGATGGAGCGCAGGCCGGGGATGAAGGGCAGGAAGATCAACCCGACGGAGAGGACCATCATGATGCGCCCACACCTCGAGGTCGGCGTTGGTCGACTGGTTCATCGGGTACACCTGGTACCACATGGTGTAGAGCCACAGCCACGCCTGCCCGGGGAAGTTCCCGGTCTCGTTCATCATTCCCCACTGGGTGCCCTGCAGGTGCTGGGCGCCGGCCTTGTCGGCCAGGTAGGTCCCGTCGGCGAGGAAGAGCAACGGCTTGGTGTAGTTGGTGTTGTAGAAGCCGCCCTCGCTCAGGAGCGTGCCGTCGAGGCCGCCCGTCTGCGACATGGCGGTCAACGAGCCGATGATCACGCCGACCGGGCCGTAGCGCCCGGCGGGGACGTGGAGCCTGCCGTTGACGTCCGTCGCGTTGGCGACCGCCTTCTCGTAGGCGGTGGTCCAGGCAGCTTGCTGTGCCGCCGACGCGCCCTGGTACACGTTGAGGGCGGCCTGGGTCACGGGCTGGTTGGGCAGGGTGCGCAGTGGGCCGATGACGAAGTCCTGCGCCGTGTCGATCGGCTGGTGGACGCCGAACCACTGCGCGGGCTCGAAGAAGCCGATGTGCTGCGCCGCATCCGGCGTCGAGTTGTACGGGGGTCCGTAGGAGGCCGTTCCGCTCGAGCCGTCCAGCTCGGTGATGGCCGTCTGTGCGAAGTCGACGGGGCTGTTGACCGACCAGGTCTTGAGCGTGATGGCCGGGTCGTCGGGTGAGGAGAAGACGACGGCCAGCAGCACGATGAGCACGGCCACGGCGAGGAAGGCGACGAAGGCCTCCTTCAAGATGTCGTAGGGGACGTAGGCGCCCTTCCATTCCTTGACGTCGCGGTCGGGCTTGAACCGGCGGGGCTTCTTCGTGTCCGGGCTCATGCCGGCTCCCCGGCGGCCACGGCGGCATCCGCAACCGGCTCGGTGTGGTGCTCAGCCACTTCGAACGGAGGCACGATGCCGCGGCGCCGCACCAGCAGGACGTGGAGCCCGGCGATGAGGGCGACCCCGATGGGGAGCAGCACGATGTGCCACATCAGCATCTGTCCGAAATTCAGCACGTTCCAGAAGGCGCCGGCGCCGGTGGAGTTGATCCCGTCCTTGGCCTGGGTGGAGATCCACTGCGAGTCGAAGTTCGTCTGCGAGACGTAGCCCGTGAAGGCGGCGGCCACGGACACCAGGAAGGAGATGACCCCGGTGGCCCAGGTGAGCCGACGGTTCCCACGCCAGGCCGCCATGAAGAACTTGCCCCACAAGTGGATGACCATGAAGAAGAAGAAGGCCTCGACGCTCCAGAGGTGCAGAGAGTTCACGAAGTGCCCGGTGCTCGAGACGTGCCACCACGTCGGCCCCATGATGGCGAGGATGCAGCCGGTGATGATGACCCAGGCCAGGCTCACCACGGTCAGCACGCCGAAGACGTAGATCCACGACGCCATGTAGGCGGGCTGGCGGTCGGGGAGGAGTTGGTCGGGCGGGAAGGCCGACTCGGCGGCGTGGCGGACCCGGGCGGTCCACTGGCGTGACTCCGCCGAGGAATGGGCGGGGCCGGTGCGGTCGACCTGGGCCTGGCTGCCGACGTTCGTGTCGATGCTCACTGGCGGTCTCCCTTGCGCTTCGGGAACGGGAGGAGGATCGCCAGGACGAAGACGACGATCATCAAGATGATGACGACGAGGTTGGCGGCTGAGATCTGGATGAAACCCCAATGGAAATACTTGCCGGTTCCACCCAGGTTGATCAGGGCTGCGAGAAGGACTCCGAGGACCATGCGGCCACCCTACGCTGGGGCTTCCCTATTGGTTAGGGACCTTTGTCACAAGGTCGTCGTTGTCCACAGGCACTGTAGGCGCTGGTCAGCGCTTGGTCGCCCGCCAGCAGTACGAGCGCATCGGGACATCGATGACCTCTTGGGCGACGAACGCCTCGTGCTCGTCGAGGAAGCGCGCCATGGCATCGAGGTGTCGTCGGCGGTCTTCCTCCTCCATGGTGATCACGGCGCTGTAGGTCGTGGCCAGCGCGACGAGGTCGCGTTTCGTCATTGGTCGGTTCCACCGGAAGAGCGCGGTCTCGGGCTCGTGGAACGGGCTCTGTCCGCCGATGTCGACATTGACCGCGTGACGCCGCCGGCGCCGGGCGTCCACGTCGGCCTGCTCCTCGGGGCTGAAGATGATGCCGCCGGCCCACAGCGAGCGCACCCAGTCGACGGAGCGGTCGGGGCCGCTCCAGACGAGGGAGAGGCGCCCGGAGGGGCGCAGCACCCGGGCCACCTCGGGCACGGCCCGCTCCTCGTCGACCCAGTGCCATGCGGAGGCGGCGATGACCACGTCGTAGGACGACGTCGATGCCGGAATCACCTCGGCCTGGCCGGCCAGGACCTCCACGGCGGCATTGCGGGATGCCAGCACGTCCCGCATCCGGTCGTCCGGCTCGACGGCGGTCACGTGACGGACCCGTTGCTCGAGCAACCGGGTGAGCACTCCGGTTCCGGCGCCGATCTCGAGCACGTCGGCGGCACCGGCGGGGAGCAGCCAGTCGAGCGCCTCGTCCGAGGGGCCGGGGCGGAGCCGGTTGTACTCGTCGGCGACGGCGCCGAAGGAGCTGCCCAGCTGGGCCGTGGTCTCGTCCTGGCGCACGCCAGGCAATCTACCGAGGCAGCTCCAAGGCCTGGCGGCGTGCGCGCTCGGCCCGCGTGCGTCCAGTTGGGAGCGGGGGAGCGGGCCCTCTCCGGGCATCGCCACCGCGATAGAATGGTTGCTCAACGCGGAAGTGGCGCAGCGGTAGCGCATCACCTTGCCAAGGTGAGGGTCGCGGGTTCGAATCCCGTCTTCCGCTCCATCGTAGCAGGTCAAGGACTGTTTCTCAACCTACAGTCCTTCGGCGAGTGAGGCTTGGGAACGACTCAACCATCATGCCGTGCGACTTCCGACACAACTGCCGAGTGCAATAGCTCGAGTGGCATCGGCGGGGAGCAGGAACCCATCGGCACGATCCCTCTTCACTGCACGGGCCCAGGCAGCAACGAACTGGGCGTGGGTCTTGTAGAGGCTGGCTAGGTGAGCTGCGCTGTACGGCACGGTGGAGCCGAAGAGGAAGCAGAAGCCCC
The DNA here is from genome assembly GCA_963730395.1 of uncultured Acidimicrobiaceae bacterium. Classification (GTDB taxonomy): domain Bacteria; phylum Actinomycetota; class Acidimicrobiia; order Acidimicrobiales; family RAAP-2; genus Bog-473. The sequence goes on from CAVSSK010000011.1 coordinate 66,671, forward strand.
CGCTGTTGCCTTGGCTTCCCAGCGCAGCGATCGGCGCATCAACTTGTGGAGTTCGCACACCTCCGATGACGTTTCCGTTTGGGTCAAGGTCGTACACCACTGGCGAGACGTGGGTCGTTGCCAGGAGGGGCGCCCGGGGAGGCGGAGTTCCGGTCACAACCCACCTGTTAAGCCAGTAGACGGCGGCGTCGAGTGCCCAGTGCGTTCCCCCTGTGTTGATAGGAACGGCGCAATTGAACCCACCCACCGGAGTGCGCGTCGGATCCTGCATGGCAGATAGGTTCTTCACTGCACCCTCACCATTGCCAGTGTCATTGGGACCGATGGCGAGACCGTAGTAGTCGTAGTGCGAGCTGCCGGCGATCTCCCAGAGTCGGAACCATTTCGGATTGCCGTAATGCAGCCGGTCAGTCAGGTTGCTGTTGTCGACGTCGGTTTCGGTCTCGAACTCGAGAACCGGGACACCGATGTCATTGCGAATTGTGGTCGGGTTCGGTGCGGCGTAGTTGGTCTGCGGTGCTTGGGAAAGTGGAGCGCCGGTACCAAATTGGCTGTGTACCAGAAAACCTTGGTAAACGTGCGATATCGGCTGTATCGCATCGATGTACGTCATGAGCCGTCCAGCCGACTGCGACTCACCCGCCGCAATGAATGTGTGTGGCCGCAGACCACCCAAGATCTTCGATGAATCTTTGCGAACCGTCTGGCCGGCCTGCAAGAAGATGTCGTAGGAGAAGCTGTCGCCTGGGTGCGAGAGCGACGAGTATTCCGCCGGATCGGTGGCTTTCGCTGAGTTGACACCGACTTGTTGGGCGGAGACCCCTACCCAGGCGAAGCCGTCGCGAATCAGTTCGTTGTGGGAGAGCGTCCAGTCAGGGCTGTCATCCGTTCCGCCGCTCACATTTAGCCACTCGACCACCACCGTCCCGTTGAACTTCTCCGGGTTGATCGGACGGTAGACAGCTATCCGCGTCTTATATGGTGCGCTGACACCCGTTGCGACTGCCCACTTGCCGTCACTCGTCAGAGGCTGCGCGGGCCTGTAGGAGTGTGCGCCACCAGAGACGAAGAACTGGGACCTCTCGTAGCCGACCTTTGCCAGGTTGAAACTCGTGCCGTAAAGGGTGTTGTTGAACGTGGGAGAGCCAACCGGAAAGGGCCCGGTGACGGTGACGCCGGAGAGGGTGTGCGAGGTGCTCGTCGATGTCAAATCGCCGGAGGACGCGGACGAGGCGGAGCTCGGTGAAACGCCGAACGCCACGAGAACGACGCTCAAACCTAGGCCCGCCGCGAAACCGCGGGTGATGTGCCAGTTGCCCTGCCTCCCAGAATGACCTCTGCCGGCGGTTTCGTCTGACGTCATGGCCTGCCCTGGTCGGAAGTGCACCACAGTCACCCTGATGGCTGTCAGTGGCAAGTCTGGCACGACCTGCCAAAAGGATTCCCACGGGTTCCTCTTTCAGCATTACGACCAATTCGCCTCCGACGTCGACGCTTTCCTGTCGTGGCGCAAGCAGATGCCGAGTGATGACCCGATGCCGAGCAATGTCGAAGGTGCTCATCCGGCACACTTCTTCCCGGCGTCTCGCGGGGAGTGGTCGAATTTTCGGGCTCATAACCCGTGACCCTGAGGGACGAAGGTCGGGTAGAGCGCTCTGCTACCGGGACGGATTGCGTGGACGGAGTGGAAACTCGGTGGCCGGGACCGCACTACAAGGGATCCGCCGGATCTAATCGATCCAAACGACCGCCCGGCCAAGGTAAGGGTCGCAGGTTCCAATCCCGCCTTCTGCTCCAAGAAGAATTCGGTTGAGAGAGCAAGGCAGCGCACCCAAAACGGGCCAAAACCGCCGCGCAGGGACGGGGTCGCACGGCGGCGCCGGCGGCACGGCGGCGCCGCCGGCACGGCGGCCGCCCACCCGGGAAACGGAGGGGGGCGGGACGGAGGGGCTTTGGCCCTTTGAGGAAAGGCTCCGGCAGACCTGACCCAGTCCGGCACGTCCGCACGCCCTCGCCCCGTCATATCTGGTCAGAACGGCGCCTCGCCGACACCTTGGAAGTGCCCGCTCGCATCGATAAGCGCACCTTGACCGCGGCGACCGCTATTCACCAGTCGCAGCTCGAACGTTCCGAGCGCCTGGAGGGTCCGCAGGTCCTCCTCGCTGAGGCCGTCGATTACCCCACCCCACTTGACCCGCCCCTCGATGTTGCCGCCGCGCCCGTCAAGTCTCTCGATCTTGTGCACCTCCGCATCCCGGGTGAGCTGCACGTGCACATCGAACCGCCTGCCGCCGACCACGATCGTCGCTGCGCCGTTGTAGCTCGGCTCGCTCATCATCCGATCCTCTAGAGCCGATCCACGAGCGCCGCCCGCTTGGCCTCGAACTCCTCGTCGGTCAAGAGGCCGCTCGCATGGAGATCGGCGAGCTGCTTCAATTGTTCGGCGGGGTCGGCCACGGGCGTCGGCGCCTCAGGTACGAACGTGAGTTCCCCCCAGCTCGACGTCAGTCCCGTTCGGTGCATGTCAGTTTGAGTGAGTTTGTAGCCGTGGTCCGCCATGACTTTGATGTATTCGGGTAGGCGTTTCTGCGCAGCCTTCTTGCTCTTGTCGCGAACTTCAACGACGATTTGCGCTGCCCCGATGGCCAACTGCGGGTCGATCTGACTCCGGAAGTCCGCCTCCCACTTCTCGTCAGATACCGCTGTCGAAAAGATTCCCATACACCCAGTATGGCCACTCCCCGGACTTGAACCGCTACGCCACCCTCCACCGCCGCAGCTCCCGCCGCTCCCGGTCGGTGGACAGAATGTCGAGCTGATCCTTGGGCCGACTTCAGAACGTGGTGGGCGTCACCGTGGGCTTGCCCTCCACCTTGTCCACGGCCTCGGTGACGAACGCCTGGGCCTGATCAGGGTCGCGCGTGCGGATGTCGACGTAGTCGACGGCGCCGTAGACCTTCCCCACCTTGAACACCACCAGATCCGCGCCGGCGTTGACGCCATCGGCGCTGAGCTTGAGGGCGTAGGCGCTCGACTGGTAGCCGAGGGCCGGGAAGGACATGGCACCGACGCTCATCGTCCCGGTCGTGCCGCCCGAGGAGACGGTGTAGGTCGTGCAGTGCGCCAGGGCATGGCTCAGCGCCCTGAAGGCGGCTGCGGCGCCGGGTCCAGTGGCGAGGACCTCGTTCACCTCGGGGGTGTTCCGTCCTGGTAGCTGACGGCGACCTTGGTCTGAAGGGCAAGAGCTGGTACGTCGAAGCCTCCCGGGAGCACGCGCCGAAGGCGGCCAGCGAGCCGACCGAGGAATTCTGAACCCCTGCCCCAGTCCGAAGCAGGCTCTTCGGGGCTAGCCCAGGGAGCCAAGCAAGGTGCCCTCGGTACCGGCACCATGTGCTCCGGGGTGCCCGGTCCTAAGCCTTCTTGGGCCCTCGAAGTCGGCCCCAAATGACGAAGTCGTCTGCCAGTACAACGACCCGGTGCCCCGGGGCGAACTCGTCGCAGTAAGCCAAACCCTGCTCTGCGGTTTCTTCCTCGCTGTCGCCGCGAGCCACAAAATGAAGATCACCGAGAGCGGGGATCTGCGACGAGGCAAGCTCCACTCGGCCCTTTTCCAAACGGGTCAGTTCCACTTCAGTAGAAGGGTAGGCGACTGTCGCAAGCGCACCCCGCACTCCGTGTGCCCGCAGAGCCCACTTGCCGACCTCGACAAGGCCATACAGCAGCAAGCCAAGCCCGATCCATCCTGGAGCCCCAATGTCTGCATTCCCGCCACCTAGGGCCGCGTCGGTCGGACTGGCCCGGTTGTAGTAAACGACGACGTGCTTACCAACGCTGTAGGACCCACAGTCGGTCCCACCCGTGCCGAGATTGTCCCGGACTTGATGTCCGGATCGAGTGGAGAACTCGACCTGCACGTGTGGAGTGTCTTCCCCTGCACAACCCGGCCCATCGTTGCCAACAACCAGCGCAGACACTCGAACGCCGTGTGCAGTAAGCCAGTCGATATGCGATGACGCAAGATTGAAAACTGTGAGCCCTCCCGCAAGCAATCCGACACCGAGCAGAAGACGAAGTCGTGCTCGCCGCCGGCGCATACAGAGACGCTTACGCGCTCGGTTCTCGGCGCTCTCAACAGTTAGCGTTTTCGCCATAGGAGAGTAGAAGGTTACCGAACGCGATCGGAATTTGACGACACCGCCCGGTGCCCCTGTACGCATCGGATAGTGGGGACACTTTCACCTCTTCGTTCCCGGACTTCTCCGTGTCATGCTTGCCACTATGGCAAGGAGCCGAACGCCTCAGGACAAGAAGATCCAGAGCTACCAGAAGGATGGGCGCAACTCTTATGGCGAGAACGACAAGGCGTCCCGAAAGGCTATTCCGGCCCGCAAAGCCTGGGTCAACCGTACCTACCGGCGCGCTGTCCGACAGCTAACACGGACCGAGGCGGACCAGATCGAATACCTTTCTGACGACGTTGGTTTTGTCCGTCGGAAACCGTGGAAGAAGTCGCCGGATCGTTCCCTCGGTCAACATCTGAACAACAAGTGGCGCGTGCGCCAGGAGCGCGGAGGCAACGAACCTTCCACAAGTGAACTGCGCCAGGAGGCTGCTCGCAGATCCGATCGCGCACGGGGGCGCTCCTAGCCCCGTACGACGCTGCCGGATAGGCGGCTACCTCCTCACCCACCCGGCATCCGGCAATATTTGCTGGTGCCGGATAAGGGGTTCACGGAGTTTCGATCTGCAAGGGTCACCCCACCCGGGACTTCTGTCGGACGACGCGTCCTGGTCTCTGGCTTGGCCGGAGCGGGCAAAAGCACGTTCTCGCGAGCGCTGTCGGCCAAAACTGGCCTTCCCGTCATCCATCTCGACATCCACTTCTGGAAACCGGGCTGGAGGGAGCCGTCTGTGGACGAGTGGCGGGAGAAGCAGCGGGGCCTCCTCACCGGCGACGACTGGATCGCTGACGGCAACTACCACGCCACCCTCGATCTTCGGCTTGAGCGCGCTGACACAGTCGTGTACCTCGATACGCCATGGTGGGTCTGTGCACGGCGAGCATTAGTCCGCGGGGTTCGCAAGCGTGCGGTTGGCTTCCAGCTGCCTAACGGCTGCGACGAGTCGGCTTTGCGACGGTTGCGCGACGAATGGTCGCTGGCCTGGCGCATCTGGCGAGTCCGCCGATCTGACCGCGAACTCGAATTTAGAACACTGTCGCGGCAGGGTAACCACGTGGCGCTGTACGTTCTCCGTTCCAAGCGTGACGTCCGTGACTTCCTCAGTGCATAAGTGCCGTTATCGAACGATCTCATGGGTGCCCCCGAACGCCCGGACTGGGCGCACCTCCGAAAGACCCGCCAAACTGATGTCGTGAGGGATGGAATATCCGACTTGCGGCTTGCAATTGAGGCTGGCCGATGACGCCGACAAGATGAGCATGGCTGTATTCGCGGCGGGAAACTTTGACCATTCGACCAAACCGGACGGTTCGCCAACCATTCCAGTTGAGGAAGCAATAGAGGAACACCTTCGCATTGTCTTGGCCCGCGACCGTCCCGAAGACGGCTTTCTAGGTGAAGAGGGCGGTCAATCTGGCGATAGATCAACTTGCTGGATGGTCGATCCGATCGATGGGACCGAGTCTTCATCCATGGCGGAGCCGCCTGGGGGACTCAGATCGCACTCCAGGTTGATGGTGATCTCAAACTGGGTGTTACCAGTGCACCCGCAGTAAGGAGCCGTTGGTGGGGTGCCTCCGGTCAGGGAGCGTGGACCAGCAACGAACCTTCAGGAATGCAGTCATGGAAGGTCTCATCTGGTGACACTCGGGAGAGGTTGCGGTGGAGCTGTCATCCTCCACTTGATGTGGTCGATGCTGGCTGGCGTCGATTGGCCTCTCCACTTCATGAGATTGGTGACTACATCGCGCCGACCCAGCACGCTGCCCTGATGGTCATGGAGGGTCTTATTGAGGTGTCCTTGCAGTTTGAGGGAGCGGCTTGGGATTACGCAGCGTTCGCCGCCGCAGTTCATGCCGCGGGTGGTCGATTCAGTTACCTTGACACTTCGACCGAACTTAGCGGGGTTCGGCCAGCTCTCTTTACAAACGGATCAGCCCACGATCGGGCCATTGCCGCTCTGGCGTCAAGCCCCGTTGCCTAGCTGGCCAAACTGCCCCAGTCCATTGATACTTCTCTCAGGGTCCACCGCTTGATTGCTGGTCCTTATTAGCTTCGGGAGTGCTGGCTGGTTCGGCCTGACTTGGAGTCCCATGACACCCTCGGGTGTCGTCGACCGAAACCTCCAGTCGCACATTCAAAGCGGCACGTCCCGTCTCCGAGTTGGGGTGATTGGTCCGGCTTGCAGCAACAAGCCTGGACCGCCCGTCGCTCCGATCCGGAACGGCCGTGCCATCCCTCAACACCATTACGAGAAGGGATGACCAATGACCATCGTAGAAGCTGCACGTGGGATCACCGGTGGAGTCGACACGCATCGCGACGTCCACGTCGCGGCCGCCCTCGACCCGCTCGGCGGCCTGCTCGGTTCGGACAGCTTTGCGACGACTCGGCCGGCTACAAGGTGCTGCTCAAATGGCTCGAATCCTTCGGTGAGGTGACCAAGATCGGTATAGAAGGCACGGGCTCGTATGGTTCGGGACTCTCGCGCTACCTGCGCCGGGTGGGAGTGACGGTCATCGAAGTCGACCGGCCCAATCGAGAGGAGCACCGCCGCAGCGGCAAGTCCGATCCCCTCGACGCCGTCGAGGCGGCCCGTGCGGCGCTCAGCGGACGGGCGAGCGGGCACCCCAAGTCGAGGGATGGTGCCGTCGAGGCGATCCGGGTCCTCGTGGTCGCCAAGCGTTCAGCCCGCCAGGCCAGGGTGAAGGCCCTCACCCAGATGCGCCACCTCGGCTACAGCGCACCTGAGCAGCTCCGTCCCCGATCTGTTGGACCTCTTCGGTGTCGGCCCGACACCGCGGCCGCCCTCGTCATGGCCGCCGGCGACAACCCCGAACGCCTCCACTCAGAGGCAGCCTGGGCGCATCTGTGCGGCGCCGGCGATCGTGGCAGACCGGCACTTCGGTGTCACCTTCGGCGGGGAACCCGACGCGCGTTCTGGGGCGCTTTTCATCAGCGCCAACCTCTAATGACGCGGCACAAAGCGGTCGCCCGTACCTCAGCCGCGGTACAGGCCGAATGCCCGGATATGTCACCGGCGGAGGGCGCCGGCGCTCTACTGCCAAATCCGAAGTGCGAATCGGGGGTGGCGTGCGCCGCCACCCCCGCTCGCTCTGTCGGCCGCCTTAGCTGTACGTGGAGTGCGTCGTTGTAAAGGTCGGGTAGTTGCCGAAGCCGAGGTAGTCGGGTGGGGAGACCCAGACGCCTGCCGGGTTGTCGGGGGCGAAGCCCTGGGCGACCGCATTGTCGGAGTTGTTGGAAAAGGCGCTGTTGGCGACCGTCGTTGGTCCGTCCCACACGATCAATCCGCCACCCGCCGTGAACGCGGAGTTACCCGTCACGATGCTGTTGTTGATGTTCATGGGACCCCCCCCAGCAAAGATGCCTCCGCCGACGAATACCGAATTGTTGGCTCGGATGATGGAGTTGTTGATTGTCGTCGTGCCCGTGTTGGACAGCCCGTTGGACAGCCCCCCACCGCCGCAGAAGCATCCCGACCCACCAATGGAAGAGTTACTCGAGAGGATGGACGCGGCGATCGTCGCCGTGCCGTTGTTATTGATCCCGCCGCCGGCACCGCCAACGTTACCCGACACACTCGAAAAATTGAGCTTCGCCGTGCCCTGATTCTCGATGCCGCCGCCATTGCCGCCGCTAGCAGTGCTGTTACCCGACACACTCGAAAAATTGAGCTTCGCCGTGCCCTGATTCTCGATGCCGCCGCCATTGCCGCCGCTAGCAGTGCTGTTACCCGACACACTCGAAACATTGAGCGTCACAACCGCTTGTACGTCGTTCACGATGCCACCACCGTCACCGGATCCCCCGACGTTGTTTGACACGATGGAGTTGTTGAGGGTCAGGCTGCCGGGAGCACCCGTACAGAGACCGTAGGCCTGGAAACCGGGGTTGTCGCCGCAATTGAGGATGCCGCCCGCGCCATTGGTGGCGGTGTTATTCGACACCGTCGAACCGTTCAGGGTCAACTGACCCATGTTAAACACGCCGCCTATGCTGTACGCAGTGTTGTGCGTCACAGTCGAATGGTTCAGGGTCAACTGACTATGGTTCCAGATGCCACCGCCAAGGCTGTCGATACCAACGCCGTTCTCGATAACCAGGTTGTTCAAGACCACGGTTCCAGCAATGACGTTGAGCGTCGCCCCGTACGTCGTCGGGACGCCGCCACCGTCGAGAATCGCGGGGCCGGACAACGTCAAGTTATTGACGATGTAGAAGTTCCCTGTGCAGGTTCCGCTGACGAGGAGCGTCGAGCCGGCAGGCGCGGAATTGATCGCATCCTGCAAGTTGTCGGCCGGGCAGTTCACCGTGATCCCGGCGGGGCTCGCGCCTGCGGGGGCGGCACCCGAAACTGCCAGAGAACCGCCTGCCATCAGACTCCCAGTGGCCGCAACGAATAGAACACATGAGCGAAAGAAACGCATCGCCAGTCTGCCCCCTCCCGGTTCGGCGGCGACGGATCGCCGCAAGTGCGTTCCCTCCGAACGCAAGGCGAGCATCATACAGATGGAATACATCCGCCTAGCAATACTGTTTGTTCGGTCGTTGTGATTTGGTGTCGTAGTCGGCTTCGGACTTCAGCCTGACCTAAGGCGTGTCCCCGGTGACGTAAACCGGGGCACGCTCGCGATGACCTGCCAGTTAGTCTGCGGCTTGAGGGCGTCACCTAGTCTCAGGACTGCCCCCGTACATTGCCGGCTCTGGGAGCCGTCTGGGAAGCCGCCTCTAGCGATCCAGTCGACCCGGACGTATAGGCGAATCAATCGCTACCGAAAGATGTCCCAACACCGGGGACTCCGCCCGCGTTCACCACGGTCGCGCCAGGGTGTTGTGCCCTCAGATCGAGTAGGGAGAGATTGGCAGGAGTCGCGGGCAGGTACTCGTAGGTCAGGAAGTGCACGGTCTCTGAGCACTGTCCCTGCTGACACGCCACCGTCGTCTGAAGGAGCAGGGGGTGGTAGTCGCTCTTGGCGACGTCATAGGTGCCATTGGCGAGCCCGCCACCTTCCGGCAGACCCGACAATGACAAGACGTAGGCCGGGACCCCGTCCACGACAGCCGAACCAGCGACGTTGCGCCTGGCCCGACGAGATGAGGGAGCGGATGGTGGCGGCCGTGTCGACCGGCGGGTGGTTCGGAGGGCTGTATATCCCGACGTACATCGTGTTGGAAGCGGCGTCATAGCTGGACATCGTCGTTCCGTTCCACGCGGCTTCGTAGCCGAACTTGACGAACCGATACGAGGATCCGGCGGCCCACAGCGCGTAGGGCTGGGCAGGACTCGACCCCACGGTGATCGTGGCGGCGACATGGAACACCGAATCGGGCGGCGGAGTGAGAGCGCCTTGAGCAGACGCGAGGATCGCTGCGTCGGCAGGACTCGGCGTGCTTCCAGCTCCCAGCACAAGAGCGAGGCTGAGGCCCAACGCGGCAAGCCCCGCCGGCGTGCCAAGCGCAACCACTCGCCTGAGGTGGCGCCGGTGATCTCGGTGGCGCACCAGATCGGCCTCGACGGCCGCACGCAGCTCGTGGCGGAATGACTGGAGCTCAGGTTGAAGCATGGTCATGTCAGAACCCTCCTAGGGCGAGATGGAGACGACGGAGCGATCGAGATACGCGCAGGCGAGCTGCGACGGGAGTGCATTGGAGGCGCCGGGCGATCTCCTTATAGGGCCGTTCCTCGACCAAGCGCAGAACGAGCAGTTCGCGCTCTGAGTCCGGGAGGTTCGCGACTTCTCGAAGGACAGCCGAGGGAAACGACAAGCGGTCGTCGACGGCCTCGAAGTCGGCGTGCACGACTGTGATCGGGAGGCCCAGACGCTCCCGAGCGCCGTACTCGACCCTTCGCTTGCGCAGGGATGACCGAAACACATTGTGAGCGATGCCATAGAGCCACGGAAGTGCGGTGCCATCGTGCTCGTCTCGGAACCGCTTTCGGCTATGCCACGCCGCCGCAAAGACCTCGGCGGTAAGATCGGCGTCATAGTCACCCACCCGGACACTCGACCAGGCGAGGATCTGGCCTACGTGTCGGTCGTAGAGCTCGGCAAAGGCGTCAGGGTCGTCTAGGACCAATAACTCGGCGTCCGACTGCTCCGTCCATGCGCTCACACTCTGTATATGACAGCTCAGCGGAAAATGTGTCACGTCACCTCACAACCAGGGGCTTGGCCACGCAGGCAGCCATTCTCGAGGCCCTGAGGCACTGCCCCCTCTCGCCGGGAAGAGGATAATGCCAGTCAGGCTTGATCGGATCAGTTCCAGAACGGGCTTGGTGGCATGATTTGTCGCGATGAGCCTCGAACCACCCGAGCGAACCCGCGAGTACCGCAATCACCACCTCGACAGCACACGTTGGGACCAGTTCGCACCACGCGATGACGACATCTTCGTTACGACCGCATACAAGGCTGGCACGACATGGACGCAGCGCATCCTGGCTGCTCTGATCCTTGGACCAAAACCCCTGCCTGCCAGATTGAGCGAAATATCCCCGTGGGTCGATGCTCGGTTCATGGGACCTCTTCAACCGATTCTCGATCGTCTAGATTCACAGCGTCATCGCCGGTTCATAAAGAGCCATCTGGCTGCTGACGGGCTTCGGTTCTTCCCACAGGCCAAGTACATCGTCGTCGGCCGCGACACCCGGGACGTCTTCATGTCGTTGTTCAACCACTATTCGTCCTATACGGACATGATGTTCGAACTGTTCAACGACCCTGATCGGCCTGGGCCGGAATTTCCGCGTTGCCCGGCGACGCCGGGCGAGTTGTGGCCAGTGTGGGCAAAAGAAGGATGGTTCGGATGGGAATCTGATGGCTGGCCATTCTGGTCACATCACCACCATCTCTCGACCTGGTGGGCGATACGAGAGCTTCCTAATGTGTTGTTCGTCCACTTTGGTGATCTCAAAGCCGACCCTGAAACCGAGATGCGTCGGATTGCTGAGTTCTGCGCCATCGATGTCAGCGAGGACTCCTGGCCTGCTCTGCTCGCGACGGTCGGACTCGACGCCATGCGCGACGAAGCACGCCACTTCGATGACCCCATGGCCATGGTCTGGAAGGGCGGCGCAGACAGCTTCTTCTACAAGGGCGACAGCGGTCGATGGCGCGGGGTGTTGACGGCCGACGATCTTGCACTCTATGAGACCTCCGCGTCGGCTCTCGATCCGGCGCTTCGACTGTGGCTCGAAGGCGGGCGCCATGCAGCCGGGATCAGAGTGTAAGGACGGTTCGCGGGTGCCCCCTAGTCCACGTTGACCCTGAGGGGCCGGACTAGAGCCTGATTGGGATCAACCCTGTCGCAGCTCCGTTTCTGGGTGTCCCCAAGTGCCGGAGTGCCCCACCGTCTCGATTGGCGTACGGGGATAGGTCAAAGCGACCAGGATTGCTCTAGTCCCCAGCCCTTTTCGGGGTCGTCGAGGTCAGGCAAGTCGGTCGTGTATATCGGAATAGACATTGCCACGGGCCCTGCGGGGGCGTGCCCCTCATGGCGACCAGCAGGAGCCCACACAGTGGTGGCCTGCATCAGCTCGTCGGGCAGGAGTCGTTCCAGGACTGGCCGCCATCGGCCTCGTAGAGCGCGATGGCGAGGTCGTCCTGCTCGGCCGGAGTTGCCTCGTTCGGGGGGACATTGATGAGCTGCGGCATGCCGGCCAGCTGGGCTGCTTCGTTCCACGTCGCCTGGCTGAATTGGAAACCGCCCATGTACGTGCCCCCCGGCGAGACGGCGCCGTAGTTGCCGCCCGACTCGGCCTGCAAGACGCATTGGAGGAAAGGGGGCAGCGGCGGGTCGCCCGACGACGTGCTGGCGCTTCCCTGTAGTGCCGTGGAGGTAGTGGCGGAAGGCGGCCGTGACGCGGCTCGAAGTGGCCGCTGCGGCAGCAGCCTTGGCCTGAGCCGCCCGGACTGCTGCTGCAGCGGCCGCGGCCTGTGCCGCCTGTTGCTGGGCCACCGCCACGGCGAGCTGGCCCGTGATCTCTGACTGCTTGGACGCGAGCTGGACCTCGATCTGGCGCGCGGCGTTGGCCAGCGTTGCCACCTGGTTGGTGGTCGCTTGATCCTGTGCCTTTTGTTGCTCGAGCGTGGCGCGTTCGGCACGCAACCCGTTCTCGTCGGCATGAAGGGCGGCGATAGTAAGGGCGATATCACCACTTGCCACTTCTTCGTACACCGCTCTCGTAGGCGCTTCCTTTTGGTTCTCGAACAGGGCCGCGGTCCCGCTGACCTCGGGGTCCAAGTTGATGTAGGCCGACATCGCTTCAGACTGAAGCCGCTTGCGATCGCTCCTCACCCGACTGATGTCGGTTTGGATCTGGTTCTCACTGGATCCGATCACCGCCTCGTCGCGTTGGATCTTGGCGATATCGACGTCGTACTGCTGTTGGTAAGCGCCGATCTGGAGCTGCTCCAGCACGAGATCCTGGGCAATCTGGGTCGCCTGCGCTTTGAGATTGGACACTTGGTCGGCCGCGACGGGTCCCGTAGGTACGACCACCGTTGCAGTGATCGCGGTTGCGAGTGACAGGCTCACCATCCCCGCCCCAACACCGGCGAGCCTTTCCACTCGGCATCGGAGACCCGGCTTCGTCGTCGGGCACTTCTCGGCTGCTGGTCACGATTGGGAAACGTTTCGTCGATTTTGCATCGACAGTGCAACCCCCGGGTGGCTCGATTCCGCCAATGGTAATCGGTCAACGAGAGGCCCGCCGCCCATCGCTTACGGCGGAGATACGACTCAGAGCGTGGGACACAAGTGCGCCCCTTTCCCGGCAATGATGCGGGGAAGCGCCAAAGAAGATGCAGACTGATGTTCGGGGACAGTCTGACCAGTAGCCTGCCTGTTCTCTTGACCCTCAGTCTCCGCCATCGGCGGAGACTGACTCTCCCGGACGCGAGCGTCGTTCCCAGAGGCGCGACGAGAGCCACGGGTATAGCGTTCGCTCGGCGGCAGAAATGGTGTCCGCAACAGGAAGGAAGGGCGATGTACACACGTTTGATTACCTGGACAAATGCCACCAATATCGATGGCGGAATCGAGTATTTGCGTGGCACAGCGCTCCCGCTCATTCACCAGCAAAAGGGCTACCGGGGCCTGAGCGCAAGTGTTGACCGATCGACGGCGAGGTTGCACATCCTTTCGATCTGGGAGAGCGAGGCGGACCGAGACGCAAGTGACGGCGCAATGAGCAAAGCGCGCGACGAAGCCACTGAGATCATCGGAGGGACTATGCAAGTTGAGAAGCTTGAAGAACTGGTGTCCGAGGTCGTGAAGGCACCCGTGCCAGGGTCAGCACTCATGGTTTCGCCGTTCAGCATGGACCCGGCGACGATCGACGAGAACCTCAGCTTCTTCAAGAACGAAATCGTGCCTCAGATCAAGGCTGCTCCCGGGTTCTGCTCCCTGCGCAACATGGTCAATCGCGACACGGGTGAGGGATACGTAGGAACCGTCTGGGCCGACCGGGCTACCTTGGACAAGCAAGCCGAAGGAGCTGCCGTGGCGCGGCGCAAGGCTGCGAGCGCGCGCGGGATTACCTTCGGTGAGATCCGCTATCTGGAGTTCGTCCTGGTCGACACTCCGTAGACGTTCCAAGCCGGGAATCAGCTGCGCAAGCGGATGCGCGTTGTGGGAGGCCCGGTGGCTCATCCGATTCGTCTGCGAATCGCGGGAGCGGATGCGAAGGTTCGTCCTATCCCTGGGCAGCCCGACACAGCCGGAAGGTGGCACCCCGTCCCGATTGGCAAACGGGGTCACTCCTGTCGCAGTCGCACTAGACCGCTACTGCTGAATGTTGACCACCGGCATGATGTCCGGTGGACGGTTCGACGTCACACCCTCCTCGGCGAGAATCGGCAGGAGAACAGCAGCGAATGCATCATCACTTTTGCACGACAAGTCCTAGCCTTCAACGGGGGTCGGCTTTCATCCGACAGAGAACATTGAACTGCTGGCATCGCGTTCCGACGCCCTGCCCCCATGGTGCGGTAGGGGGCAGTGCAAACGCTCTGGATTCTCCCCAAGATCGCCCGCAGCAAGCTCCCCGCCCCGCGCTCAGTCCTCTCCGTTTCCCGGATGGCGCCGGCGGCCGGGCTGCCCCGTGGCGCCGTTCGCGAGGCGTTTTGGCCCGTTTCGTGTGCGCCGCCTTGCTCTCTCATGTTGGCAGGTGGAAGGGCACTTCTTCAACCCTCACTCGGTTGATGAAGACAGATACCGCTCCAGTCGAATGCGCGAGGAACAACGAATGGATCGGCCACGCCCTCACACATCGTGACCCTCTCTCTGGTCTCCCTCCGTCTGCCCGGTGGTGCCTTTGGTCAAGCACTACCCTGTACCGGCTCGGGACCAGGTGGTCGCGTTAGACGTCCAGTGAATACACGAGACGTGGGGAATGGCAATGGTGGAATGCACAGCACGGTCGGGCATACAGCGAGTCGCCGGCGGAGCTCGGACGGATCCGCACAAGCCGAAGAGGCGGACCAATCGCGTCCGAATTGCTATTCCGACCATTGCGAGCATGGTCGCCGTGTTGGGGGCGACGGTCTTCCCCGTTCCGACGGCGGCTGGAGCCTCGAGCCCTGCCGACCAGGGCGTCACGTCGACGAGCATCAGGATTGGCATACCCGTCATTGATTTCGCTGCCCTGGAGAGTGTCGGTGTCACGTTGAACGATGGCAACTTTCAAGACGCCTTCAACGCGCTGACGGCCCATATCAATGCCCATGGTGGCGTTGACGGTCGAAAGGTCGTTCCCTATTTCGTTGAGACGAACCCGGCGGTGACCGCATCGGGCAATTCGTCGTGCACGGAGCTCACCGAGGACGACAAGGTCTTCATCGTCATGTTTCCCGTGTATCCGGATTGTTATCAGCAGGACCACGACACGCCCGTCATCGGGGGAGTGTTACCGGGTGCTTTGCCTGCGAGCGCCGCTCCTGACTTCAGCCTGACGCCACCGGACGCCGCCTATGACCCCGTTGAGCTCGCCGCCTTCAACGACAGGGGAGCCTTCAAGGGAAAGAAAGTAGGCATATTCTACGGTGCGGATGCTGCAGCATCCGAAGTGAAAGTCGTCCAGTCGGACCTGAAGAAATTGCATGTCGATGTCGTTCTGTCCGGAGACGACAGCGTGCCGGCAACCGATACGGTGGCGGTCGACCAGCAAGCCCAGGCCATTGCCCTCCGCTTCCAGCGCGCCGGCGTCAACGAGGTCGTCGGCGTTGGTGGCACAGGCGCGACAGTCTGGCCACGGGCGCTTCAGGATAATCAGAGCACGTACAAGCCGCCCTGGATCGCTACAAACATCACGTCACTTGCGTCCTACGTTCAGTCGGCGAAGGGAGGAAATCCCTACCTCGACAACGTATTGGCTGCGAGTCCGGTGCCGTCGGCATACCAGGGCTGGATGGATCCGGCGATGCAAGAGTGCGCAGCGATCGTTCGCAAGGCGTACCCATCGGACACGATTGGGTCACCCCTCAATCCCAACAGTTCTCAGGCTGCGTCCAAGAGTACGGATACGCCGTATGCCGCGGTGGAAACCGCCTGTCAGGACCTGGCGATATTCGCCAAGATCGCCGAAAAGGCAGGAAGGAAATTGACCGTGGCGAGCTTCACCAAGGCGGGCTATCAACTGAGGAACGTCACCTTTCCCGGGTCGGGCGGACCTGTGTCGTTCGGACCCGATCAGCCGTATGCCATAGGACGAGCGAATGTCCTCGTCTATGACCCCCGAACCGAGACGCTGGTGGTTGCCCCTCCTGGTCGACATTGAAGTAATACCTTCCGCTCCAATTGCGTCAGCTCACAAGGACCGGGCTACAACGAGGTCCGGGTCCCTCAGACGATTGGATTGGTCGCGATCGCTCGACTGTTGCGGGTGACCCAGCTGTCAGTGCTCTCGACAGTCTCGTGATGACGTGAGTCACAGATGCTGTCCCACTGCTCCATCAGCAATTCCGGGCTCACGTCCAGACCATCATGTACGTAGCCGTCGGTCTCGGCGAGGAACAGGCGACTATAACGTCGCATTCCCGCCATTAGGATCTCGCCTTGGACCGGACAGGATTCGTGTGCCAACACCGCGGCCATCGGAGCAACAAGCGCCGGGTGACGTTCCGGTTCGGGATCCGGGTCGGCGCCGCCCAGCTCTCGGGCTGACATCATCCGCGTGTTCGCCATCGGCGCCAGCGCGTTTACCTTGATGTCGGTGCTGCTGCCAGCAGCGACTGCCGAGAGAGCCCGGGTGAGTCCGATGACCGATGCCTTCGCGGTTCCGTAGGCCGTGAGACTGCGCATCCCAAGAGCTCCCGTGGAAGTCGTGAGCACGATTCGCCCGTAACCGCTTGCCGCCATGTGGGGCCAGCAGACCTGGACCGTCAAGAAGCTGCCGATAACGTGCACGTCGAGTTGGCGCCGCAGGTCGGAAAGGTCGACGTCAGGGAAGTCATCCGTCGTATAGATTCCGGCATTGTTGATCAGCACGTCCAGGCGACCAAACGTCTCGAGCGCCAGTTCGACCAGCCGCGTCGCTCCCTCCGTGGTCGAGATGTCAGAGGTGTCAGCCACAACCGAGCCACCGGTGGCGGCTATCGCCTCGGCAGCTCGTCGAGCTGGTTCGGCATCTCCGCCTCTACCGTCCATTCCGACGCCCTGGTCATTGACAACCACGTGCGCGCCTCGTGACGCCAGTATCCGGGCATGCTCAAAGCCGATTCCCCTCCCAGCCCCGGTGACAATCGCCACTCGACCGTCGAACCTCAAATCGTCCATGCGATCCTTCTTCCACGTTTGATCCACATAGACCATATATTTGGGGCGTGTCCCGACCGGCCGCGAGTCCTCGTCTCTGGCCCGGGGCCGGGGTCCGTCATATCCCTGGTTTCAGGAGCATCGACTGGCCCTGCGCGGTCCGCTGGACACTGCTCGCAGCTACGGCTCGGAAAATCCAGGAATGACTCGAAACCCCCACGCAGCTGAGCCGTTCACCGATGACGACGAGGTCATCGAGGCGGCCCTTCAGGACGTCAGTGTGCCCGCGCTCCTGTGCTCCCTGGTGCACATGACGGGCGATCCTGCGTGGATCCGCGGCGAAATCCGTCCTCGGGTCGCAATTTCTCTGGACATACAGAGCGGCATCCCCGCAGATGAAAGAGCGCAGGTTCGCCGCCGGGCCCTGCCGGCGATCCGCGCCTACCGCGACGACGGCTGCCAGCCGAAGGAGCTGCCGCGTGAGCTGTTGCAGGAGATGATGTCCTTTCTCGGTTGCCGGGAGGTGGAGGGTCGCCTGGCGGGTCTCTTCTTCGACGACCTTCAGTTCGACGGCGCCGATACGGGCGCTGTCACCTGGGGCGACGAAATCCCAGAGGAGGTCAAGGCGGCGTCTCCGGTGGTCGTGATCGGCTGCGGGATGGCCGGGATCCTTGCCGGCATCCGCCTCAAGCAGGCAGGCCTGCCCTTCGTCATCATCGAGAAGAACCCAGGTCCGGGCGGCACGTGGTGGGAGAACCGCTACCCCGGAGCGCGGGTCGACATTGGCAGTCACCAGTACTGCTATTCCTTCGAGCCAGCCGATCACTGGAGCGAGTTCTATTGCCAGCAGCCCGAACTGCAGGAGTATTTCACCGCCATCGTCGAGAAATACGATCTGCGTCCGCATTGCCAGTTCGACACGGCAGTCACCAAGCTGTGTTGGGATGACGAGCACGCCGGGTGGAGGGTTCACGTCAGCGGGGCGGACGGGACGGAGGGAGTCATGGATGCCCGCTTTGTCGTCAGCGCTGTTGGCTCCCTGAACATCCCGAAGCTTCCTGACATACCGGGGACCGAGACGTTCCGCGGACCGTCGTTTCATTCGGCTCGGTGGCCCGAGGGTCTCGAGCTGACCGGCAAACGGTTCGCCTTGGTCGGTGCAGGTGCGAGCGGCTTCCAGATCGGTCCCGCCATTGCCGGCGACGTCGGGCTGCTCACGATCTTCCAGCGCACCGCTCAGTGGATCATCCCGAATCCGCTCTACCACGCGGCCGTACCACCGGGAGACACATGGGCGCTGCGGCACCTCCCGTTCTATGGGCGGTGGTACAGGTTCATCATGACCTTCGGCGGCATCGCTGCCGGCGTGGACCCCTATCGGATCGAACCTGGGTACGAGGATGAGACGGGACGGTCGGTCAACGTCGTGAACGCCACCCGGGCTGACGCACTTCTGGCCTGGATGAAGTCGATAATTGCCGAACGGCCCGACCTTGCGGCGAAGGTCGTGCCCGACTACCCGGCCCTCGGGAAGCGTGTCCTACAGGATGACGGGTCCTGGCTGCGGTGCTTGCAGCGTCCGAACGTCGAGCTCGTCCGCACCGCGATCGCCAGCATCGTGCCCGACGGCGTGGTGACCATCGACGGCACGCACAGACCCGCCGACATCATCTGCTTCGCGACCGGATTCCGGCACAATGACTTTCTCGCCTCGATGGAGGTGACCGGTCGTGGTGGGGTTTCCCTCCGTGAGCAATGGGGTGACGAGCCGACCGCCTATCTCGGCATCACCATCGAGAATTTCCCCAACCTGTTCTGCGTCTACGGTCCGGGGACGAATCTCGCCGCTGGGGCCAGCCTCTTCTATCACTCCGAGTTCCAGGTCCACTACGCCATGGAGGCGATTCGTGACACCCTGACCCTGGGAGCGCGGACGTGCGAGGTGACGGCCGACGCCCACGCTCGCTACGCGGAGCGTTACCAGGCGGAGATCGGCCAGATGGTGTGGTCACACCCCTCCATCAAACACAGCCACTATAAGAACCCTGCGGGCAAGGTCTTCACGCTGTCCCCATGGCCCCTCGACCTCTACTGGGAATGGACCCGCCATGTGGACCGCAACGACTACGTCTTCGTATGACTGGCTGGGATCCCCAAGGCTTGTGAGAACCGGACCCCACGGCCACCGATGACAGCAGCCCGCCCTGCCACGCTGCTCGACATGCCGGCACGCCAGCCGCAACCTCCACCTGGCGCCCTGCTGTCTCGTCGTGCTCGCCTCACCGCCGACGACGTCATCCCCAATAGTATTCAAGACGCTCGGGCACCAGGCGTCCAGGCAGCCTTCCACCGATCGTCTTGCGCCCGCGGGTTCCGCCAACGGGGTTTCCTGGAAAGCTGCAGCAACTTGTTTGGTTAGCGAACCGTGCGGCAGAGGTCGACCAGTGGAAATGCACTTACGCGGGATAATGAAGGAGCGCAATGGATCCGATGCACACCTCGCTACTTTCGGAGACTCTCCGCGGCACCACCGTGCTCGATCTATCGCGGAATCTGGCCGGCCCCTACTGCACGATGCTGCTCGGGGACTTGGGCGCAGACGTCATCAAGGTTGAATCCCCAGAGTCCGGCGACGACACCCGGAGCTGGCGTCCGCCCGACTGGAATGGGCAGAGCGCGACGTTCCTGGCGTGTAACCGGAACAAGCGGAGCATCACGATCGATCTGGATGCTGAGGCAGGGCAGCAACTGGTGCGCCGTCTCGCCTCCCGGGCTGACGTCGTGGTGTCGAGCTTTCGACCAGGGTCTCTCGAGAAACGGGGACTGGACTGTGACTCGCTCCGTGACCTCAATGTGGGACTGGTGTTCTGCTCCATCACGGCGTACGGGTCCAAGGGGCCCAAGAGGGACGCGCCCGGGTACGACCCGGTTCTCCAGGCGGAGACTGGTTTGATGTCGATGACCGGCCATCCCGACGGGCCTCCGGCACGATTGGGAGTCGGAGCGATCGACCTCGGTACGGGCATGTGGGCCGCCGTTGGGATCCAGGCCGCTCTCCAGAACCGTTCGGAGACGGGCGTGGGCGCGCTTGTGGAGGTGAGCCTCTACGAGACGGCGGCCTGGTGGCTGTCGTACCACGTGGAGGGGTACCTGGCCACGGGCGAAATCCCTCAGCGGCAGGGGAACGGGACGCCCTTTGTTGCTCCCTATGAGACATTCGCGACAGCAGACGGAGACCTCATGGTCACGGCCGGCAACGACCAGCTGTTTGCTTCGTTGTGCCGCGTCCTCGATCTGCCCGAGCTAGCGGAGGATCCGGTTTACGCCCACAACGCGGATCGAGTCGCCAACCGCGTCGCCCTCCATGACGTCTTGGAGGGTCGCTTCACGACGAAGGCTGCATCCGAGTGGGAGACCCTGCTCGGCGCAGAAACGGTGCCCTGTAGCCGGGTCCGCTCTGTGGCCGATCTCGTCCACGACCCACAGCTCGACGCCCTCGACATGTTGGTCGAGATGCCCCATCCGGACATCCCAGATTTCCGTGTCGTCGACATCCCGCTCACCCTCAACGGGGAACGCGCCACCCACCGGCTGCCTCCGCCACGACTCGGAGAACAGAGCATCGCCATATTGGAGGAACTGGGAGTCCCGTCGGAGGAGATTGAGGCGCTCATCCGAGAAGGAGTCGTCTCTTCTTAGCTGCGGCGTACGACCCAGATGCCAGCTCGTCCCCCAAAGTGCCTGTGCGACAATGGAGCGCTCGCATGCAAGGTCGGACGCAATTGACGAAGCAGATACTGCGTGGATGGAGTAGCAACTCATTCAGTTGCGGTTGTCTCACTGTGGCAGCGTCTCAGATCGACGGTCCAACGCCGGCTGACTCAGAGTCGACGTCCGAAATGCCTGAGCTCGCCTATTTCTCCAGCGCCTAGCGACGGAGCGACCGCCGGCTGGCACCCTCCCCACGACGAAGGGCAAAGCTGGCGATCCACACCACGGCGAGCACGACGGCTGCAATCCACAACAGGTGAACAGCAAAGCCGGCGCCGAAGAGAATGAGCACCAAGAGAGCCAACAAGACTATGACCATGATCCATCTCCTTTTCCAGGTGCCCGGGTTGGACACGCATTTCCGAAACAGCTGACCGGATGACCGCTTTGGCCTCAATTCAGCGAGGCCAAAATTTGCGGCGACATCTATTTTCTGAAGGCGTCCTTCACCTTTTCTGCTGCTTGCTTCGAGTTGCCGGCGCCCTTGTCCATTTGCCTGTCGAGTGCAAGGAATGGTCGCGTGTGGCCTTCCTCGAACTCCCTCTCGCTGGTGGACTCTGACCCCGGCCGTGAAGGGCCTGCGCTAATAGGTGGAATCGACTCGACGAACCACATTTCCCTGCCCATCGTCGATGATCGTCCGACGGCGGCGCGTGTTGACCGCAAGCATGGCGATCACGGACAGCACTGCTCCGACGACGCCGACGATCATCAAGATCACGCCCACCTTGTTGACGTTGAACCCGTGCTGATCTGGGCTCACTGTCACGGCGAAATCCAAAATGGCCCCTACTGCAAAGGCGATAATGCTTGCGACAAGTCCTCCAGCTCCAACCATGGACAACCTCCCTATCAGGTTGCGATGGCAATACCCGTATGAAGGCCGGCAAAACCGGGGTCCCTCACGTCGCATGAAACGAGCTTTTTGAAGCTCGACCCGTTTAGATCAACGAGGGTGGTGGAATATGTTCGGACATTTTGCGGAGGAGCGTTGGCGTATCGGCCTATGCGTACAACGCGTGCGCGGAGACGGAGTGGATCCACCGGGACTCGCAGCGCATGTGGCTGAAGTAGATATGGACGAGTAGGTGGGCGGGGTGTGCTCGCTGCGTGCCAGAATCCAATGTCTCGGCCGCCGTTACGACTGTGACCGATAGTAGAGCGCTCTACTAGAGGGGCGGACTCGGTGGACGGGGTGGAAAGACACTGCACGGTCGCCAGACGAAGGATCAATCCGTGACGCTCCCCCCACGCGATCAGCGCTTGATGCCGATGTTCTTGCCTTCGGTGTATCGGATCGGCTCCTCCAGCGTGTCGACCAGGAACTGATCACGATCTCCTCGCTCCCAGGCCTCCTTCAAGCCCGGGGTCGCCAGGTCGAAGTCGGGTCGAATCTTCTGAAAGACAGCCCGCAGGTCCACATGGAGCTCTGTCATCGTCGGGCGACCCCAGTACCAGTAGCCGTTGTAGACCTTGAAGATCCTGAGTCCGGGTTCGAGGACGAACGTGTGGGGGATCATCGGATCGTGTGGCTCATCCGTGAACTCTTTGATGTCGAGATCCTTCTGGATCGTTCGATCCGGGTCCGATAGGAATGGCCACGTGGCACCGAGCGCATCGCGGAACTCATTGATGTTCAGCTGATTGTCGGTCGAGATGAGAACCAGGCGCGTGTATGCGTTTCGAAAGTCGGGATACGCATCGACCAAGTGCCGAAGGAACCGATGCTCTTTCGGATCGAATCCGCCCCGGGACAGATGGAGCACCATCGCATTGCCCCCTTGAAGCTCCGAGAGAGATCGCCGCTTGCCGGCCTGATCGGCCAGCTCGTAGTCGGGGAACGTCCCGCCTTCACGTATGTCGCTGCGCATGTTGCCTCCTACCTTTGAATCGGGGCCGGGTTGGTGGAACTGCTCCTCCCGGGGCTGGCCGTCGTCAGATCTCGGGTGTGAGAACGCCGATTTTGCCAGCGAGCCCAACAATCGTCCGGACTGACCGGACAGGGGAGACTCACTGGTGATGCTCCCACGCTTGTCGATGAGTGAGGACCGGCTGACCTCACGAGCAGTGACCCGGGCGGCGTCCGTTGCTTCCCACATGCTGCCCAGCCTGTTGCTCGGGCAAGGACGATCGAGAAGCTGATGGCAGCCACCATCAAGCGGGGCTTCGATCGGACGGACGCGACGTTCCCGGGGCATTTTCAGCAGGCGATTTCTCTCGGAGTTCGGTCTCAGAAATGGCCCAGGCCGCGTTGACGAGCCCGATGTGGCTGAAGGCTTGGGGGAAGTTGCCCAAGAGCTCTCCGCTGACGGGATCGACCTCCTCAGCGAGCAGGCCGACGTCGTTGACGAAGGCTGCCGCCCGTTCGAAGACGGTGCGGGCCCGCGCCGTCTGTCCGGCTCGGGCCAGGGCTTGGGCCAGCCAGAAGGTGCAGAGAAGGAACGTGCCCTCTTCTCCTTCGAGCCCGTCGTGGGACCGGTAACGGTAGACAAGTCCCCTCTCGTCAGTAAGGCGTTCTTCGGTCGCGTTGATCGTGGCCAGCACTCTGGGCTCGTCGGCGGGAAGGAACCCAACCAGTGGAAGCATCAGATTGGAAGCGTCGAGCTCGTCCGAGCCGAAGGACTGGGTGAAGGCCCCGGCCCGAGCGCTCCAGCCTCTGGTCAGGATCGCCTCACGGATCTGGGCCTGAGTCTGCTTCCATGCCTCGACTCGGTCGGAGGCATCGAGGCGGTCGGCCAGGGCCACCGCCCGGTCGAGGGCAACCCAGCACATCAGCTTGGAGTACAAGAAGTCGCGGGGCTCGCCCCGAATCTCCCAGACTCCTTGGTCTTTTTCCTGCCAGCGCCGGGCGGCCGTCTCTGCCAGCTGGACGAAGAACCGTCGTGTGGCTGGTGCCAGATCGGGGGGCGCACCCCACTTCTCAGGGGCGGCCATTGGGCCAACCCGTCGGGATGCGTTGTCGAAGAGGTGATCCGAGAGCCGGTACGCGGCGCTGAGCAATTCGCCGTAGACGTCAAGCTGGCGCTGGTTCCAGGCACCGTTGCCGATCCGAACGGGGACAGAGTGTCGCCACCCCTCCAGGCGCGGCAGCTCACGCTCGGTCAGGTCCCGCTCGCCGCCTATCCCAAACATGATCTGCAGGTCGCCGCCACGGTCGAGCGTGCCGGCCGCGGCGGAGGTCACGTAATCAAAGAACTCATTGGCTTCGTCAGGGCATGCCGCCACCCAAAGGGCCTCGATCGTGAAGGAAGCGTCCCGCACCCAGGCGTAGCGGTAGTCCCAGTTTCGGGCGCCGCCCACCGCCTCAGGCAGCGACGTGGTCGCCGCCGCGGAGATCGCGCCGGTGGGTGCAAAGGACAGTGACTGGAGCACCCGTCCGCTGAGGTGCACCAGGTCTCGCCACGGACCCACGTAAGCCTGGTGGAGCTCCGACCACGACTCCCACGCCGACACGGTGTCTTCGAAGCGTGCGCGTATCTCGGATTGGCTCCAGACCTTGGCTGAGCCCGTGTCGGCCCGCTTTCTATGGTGCAAGGCGAAGCCAGCGCTCTCGCCGCCGCGGAGGTGGAACTGGCCTGTGACCGCCGACTGGTCGACGGTCAGGGCCATCGGAGAAGAGAGGACCAGCACGTCGGAGCCCCCCAACGCGGCCACTCCACCGTCGACGGCATCGAGCAGGGGGTGGACCAGCCCGAATTCGGGGCGCGGGACGTACTCCAGGGACAACTGGACCTCTCCTTCAAGGCACGTCGCTCGCCGCAGCAGGAGATGCGGCGCACCCTTGCCGAGCTCATGCCCCCGGTTGCCGTCGCCCATGGCCAGTGCGTCGGTGAGCGTCGACCGTGCCCGTCGGCGTGTGGAAGGTGGTCTCCAACACCATGGTGCGGTCCAGGTAGCGGCGAGTCACCTGTGTGGCGCTCGTGGCCTGGATCGACCAGTGGCCAGCTTCGTCATCGAGGAGGCGACCGAAGATCGACGGGCTGTCGAAGCGTGGGAAGCACAACCAGTCGATCGACCCGTCCCGGCTCACCAGCGCAGCGCTGTGCCGATCCGAAAGGAGCGCATATTCGGCTATAGGGGTCGTGCTCATGTGAGCTCCTTCGCCCGTACTTCCGCGGGATCGGTGTCAGGCGGCCCCGTGAAGCGTCGGCTCCGCCCGTTGTCGTCGGAGATCGGAGCTATCAGCCGGGGACGTGTGACACGTGGCGGTCGCGAAGGATAATCCTGCGACCACAAACTCGCCTGTCGCTGGGCAAGACGGGCTCGAATCCATCGCAAGAGTTGCGCGCTCGAGGCGACGAGCTTCCGGGCCGACCGAGTACTGCGACCGTCATGGTGCGCCTATCACTCGTCGCGGTATTCAGCGTCGGTGACATGGTCTCCCCAGTGTGCATTGCCCTCGGTGATGGAGAGGTGAGTCATGAAGTGGTCTGCGGGAGCACCGTGCCAGTGCTCCTCACCGTCGGGGGTGGAGACGACGTCACCGGGACGAAGCTCGACCAGGCGCTTACCGCGAGACTGCACCAGCCCTCTGCCTTCAGTGACGTAGAGGATTTGTCCGCCCTCGTGCCAGTGCCATGCGGTGCGAGCTCCCGGGCTGAAGTGCACGGCGCCGATGTTCAGGCGGGAGGGTTCCTGGCCCCTGGCGACGGCATCGATCCAGACGTCTCCGGTGAACCATTCGGCCGGACCCTTCACGGTCCCCTGCTTGGGTACTACGTCCATCTGTCCTCCTCTGACTATCTCTTCGGGTGTTCGGCGATCAGTCAGGGCTGGACGAGCACCTTCAGCGCCGTCCGGGAAGCCATGGCCCGGTAGCCGCTCGACACTTCGTCCAAGCTGACGGTGCGGTCGAAGACCAGGCCAGGTTGGATCTTGCCCTCGAGCACATCTGGGAGCAGCTCGTCGATGTAGGCCCGGGCCGGGGCGACGCCTCCGGTCAACGTGACGTTACGCAAGAACACGCCGAAATCCATGGGCACATCGGAATACTGGGGCGCTCCCACCCGGCTTACCACGCCGCCGTCTCGCACCACAGCGAAGGCAGTCTCGATGGCCTCCTTCAGACCGACGCATTCGAGTACCCGGTGCGTGCCGTCACCCCTCGTCAGTTCTCTGACCTTCTCAATGCCCTCCTTGCCCCGCTCGGCCACGACGTCTGTGGCGCCGAACTCGAAGCCGAGATCCGTGCGTGCTTTGTGATGGCCCATCAGGATGATCCGCTCGGCCCCGAGTCGCTTGGCCGAGAGCACCGCTGACAGACCAACGGCACCGTCTCCGATCACGGTGACGGAGGTCCGGTGGTTGACGCCGGCGGTGTGCGCGCAGTGATACCCCGTTGGGAATACGTCGGAGAGGCTGAGTAGGGATGACAGCAGCGCAGAGTCCTCGGCCAGCCGGGAGTCTCACCAGGGTTCCTTGCGCCTGGGGCACCCGTACCGCTTCGCCCTGGCCGCCGTCGATGCCGTCGCGGGCCCACATCCCGCCGTGCCGGCAGGAGGTCTGGAGTCCCTCTCGACAGAAGTCGCAGGTGTTGTCGGCCCAGACGAACGGGGCGACGACCAGATCACCCCTTTTGATTCCCGACACCTGAGAACCCACGTCCTCCACCACGCTGAGAAATTCGTGCCCGATGCGCTCACCCTGCTCGGACACGGGCATGGACCGGTACGGCCAGAGGTCGCTGCCGCAGATGCAGGCGCGCACGACGCGGACGACGGCATCGGTGGGCTCTCGCAGTTGGGGGTCAGGGACCTCCTCTACCCGGATGTCGCCTGCTCCGTGGATGATGGTTGCTCTCATGAGAACTGGCTTTCTTTCGCTTCGTTCAGTTGGTCCCGCCGGCTACCGCCCACGGTCTGTAAGACCACGGTGATGCCGACGTGAACCTGTCATTGGCTCGGAGTTACTTTTGAGGGTCCGCTCCGTACAGCGGTTTGACTCGCCGATTAGTCGTATCCGCAGAATCGGTCTCGTCAACGGTGGCGGCCCAGCTGGCCAAGAGGTCGAGCGCGTCCTGGGAAGCTGATCCGACCTCGGCGGTGTAGATCAACACGGTCAGATGCCTCGCCGGGCAGTTCCATGGCTTCGAAGGCAGAGGTCGAGGTCGCCTACCACGGGATGATGGAGTTGCTTGCGCCCGGTATGGTGGAAGCGCACGTTGTGAGCGGCCCAACGTGTGCGGAACGTCTCGCTTCTGGTCGACAGCTCTCCGATCAAGTCCGTCAGGGCCTTGTCGTAGGGGTTGCGGCCCGCCTCGGAGCGCAGCATGGCCACGATGTCATTGGCCGCCCGTTCCCAGTCGACGAAGAACTCTTCGGAGCGGGAGTTCAAGAACACGAAGCGAGCGTTGTTGGCGGGTCCTGATCGGGTCGGTGAACATCCGAATACAAGGTGAAGCTCTCAACGGGTTGGCCGCCAGGAAGTCGTGTACGGGCGTTTCGGACCCACGCCGGGGCACCGACCATGGAGTCGAGCATGAGCCTGGATCAACTCGGCCGCACCCGCTGGCATCGACATCACGCGCGGCGACTCAGGAACGAGCCCGCCTCGGCCCTCGTGGTGAGGGATACCGCCGCATGATCGAAGTCTGCCCCGCCGGACGCGGCGGCACTCCTGACGAGGTGGGAACCGTCGGAGCGCTTCTCATGGGCCCTGATGGCGCGTTCATCACTGGCAGCGACTTCCTGATGGACGGGGGAGTCACCGCGTCCTACTTCTACGGCGAACTCGCCCCAAGCGACTGATCGTCGAGTCCGAAAACCCCACGAACCGGACCACACCAATTCGGCAGGCCGCCCCAGAACTGATCCATTGTGGGTAGGGGAACCAGCCGACGAACTTTGCGCATCCCCAGAAGCCTTTACTGAGGATGGGGACGAAGATCCTCGAACAGACCCCGGTGGAGGCCGATCATTAGGAGGTGGCAGCCTGCGCCGGTGACCCGATTTCCCAGCACGCCGGCCCCGGGGCACCCCGAAGAACCGGAACCGAGACGCTCGGACAGGGAGCTGTCGGCTCCTTCGTCACGCTACGGGTTGACGGAATCCCTTACCTTTGGGGCACCACAATGGGTGAAGATCCGAAAGAGGAGGGCCTGTGATGCCTGGTGTCTTCGTGGTCACCGACAGCTCTTGCGACCTGGAACAGGACGACGTCGACTCGTTCAATATCGAGATCGTGCCGCTCACGATCCGATTTGGGAAAGAAGAATTTACCGACCGCCAGGACCTCAGCGTCGACGACTTCTACCAACGGATGGCCAACACCGATGACCTCCCCCAGACGGCCTGCCCATCGCCCGGTGCATTTGAGCAGGCCTTTCGCAACGCAAGAGACGCGGACGCCGAGGGAGTGGTTTGTCTCACCATCTCGAGCGACTTGTCAACCACATTTCAGTCAGCCCTCACCGCGGCCACCGCATTCGAGGGGCGGATGGTCGTCCATGTGATCGACAGCCGGTCGGTGTCAAGCGGGCTCGGCACTCTTGTGCTCGAAGCCGCCAAGGTGGCCGCCGAGGGAGCCGACTCCGAAACGGTATTGCGTCGAGTCAGCGACCTCATCCCTCGCACGCACGTGGTTGCGGCTCTGAACACGTTGGAGAACCTGAAGAAGGGTGGGCGAATTGGGGGCGCGACGGCAATGGTGGGGTCGCTGCTGTCGATCAAGCCGGTGATCGACCTCACCGGTGGCGTCGTCCACGAAGCCGGTAAGGCCCGGACTCGCAAGAGGGCGCTGCAGATGCTCTATGAGCGCATGGGCGCAGCCGGGCTGATCGAACACGTTGCGGTGATGCATTGTGGCGCACCCGACATCGAGCAGTTCCTCGACCTCATCGCGCCCCGCTTTCCACGAGAGACCATTCGGATCGGCACGTTGGGTGCCGTCGTCGGTGTGCACGGCGGCGCCCAGATGATCGGTGTCAGCTGGATTGCCGCTGCATAGAGATACGTGTGCGCCCTCTATCGGGGGCGGAGGTGGCGCACCAGTAGTCTCGTCATGAGGTAGACGCGAATCGTCCCGGCGACCGTTGGAACGGGGGACACCTTGGAAGATCGACAACCGCCACGGCTACACGTGGAACTGGTCCGCGAGCCGGACCGCGTGGACGAACGCGCCGCGGTCGTCGCAGCAGCGGGCTGGGACGTCACCATCTGGGAGCCGGCGACCGCCTCCGACGATGAGCTGCCGCGGATCCTCCCACGTTGTGACGGGGTGGTCATCGGCGAGGGCGACGGAGGAATCGTGGAGCCGCCCTCGCCGGCCAGCACGGTCGTGCCCCTCGTCCGTTACCCCCGACCCTCACAGGGATCCTGCTCGGGGGAGCGGACCACGGGGATCTTGCTGGTGCTCATCTCGCCGAAGCAGCGCGAGGCAGCTCAGGAGCTCCGTGACTGGGGCGACTTCGTGCATCTACGGCACATCGCTGAAGCGGCGGTGCCCGGCTACCGGACGATTACGCCCTGGGAGAACGAGTCCTCGGGGAACCCCCGGTTTTGCCACCTGTACGAGATGGTCGGAGACGATCCCCAAGGTACCTTCGAAAAGATGACCCCGCTTGTGCGTGAGCGCCTTGATCGCGCCACGTTCGACGAGTGGGCGTGGCACCCCCAGCTCTTGATCGAGGAATCCCGAACCTATCGCCGGCGGGAACCCAGCTGACCCTCGCAACCGGCGGGACGGCCCGACCAGTTGTGGACCCGTTTTGAACCCCGCACCCGGCCCTACGGTGATCAGCGGATCGAGGGACGGCCACCTGTACTCTGCTTCGCATGGGGTCGATCTCTTATGGCCGGCGTGTGACCGCCCTCGCTGAGCGTGACCCGGATCGGCCTGCGATCACGTGTGGCGAGCACAGCCTGACGAGGGGAGAGCTGGAGTCGGCGGCGAACCGCCTTGCTCGCGATCTCGCGGCCGGCGGCGTCGGGTTCGGCGACATGGTGACCATCGCTCTGCCCAACTCCACGGAGTGGTTCGTCGCCTTCGCTGCCTGCTGGAAGATCGGTGCCATTCCTCAGCCGGTGTCGTCAAAGCTACCGGAGCCGGAAATCCGAGCCATCCTGGCACTGGCCGAGCCGAGTGCGGTGATAGGCGTTCCCCTCGACCTGGCGGAGGGACGTCGCCAGATCCCGGTCGGCTACCAGCCCGAACCGAATCTGTCCGACGAACCCCTGCCCGATGTCGTTTCGCCGGCGTGGAAGGCGCCGACGTCAGGTGGATCTACCGGCCGCCCGAAGCTGATCGTCTCTGGTGATCCTGCCACTTACGACGAGAATGTGCCGCCACTCTTCGGCACGAGTGACGGGTGCATGGTCATTCCGGCTCCGCTCTACCACAACGGTCCCATCGTGTGGTCATGTTCCGCGTGGCTGGCGGGAAGCCACGTCGTGGTGCTGCCCCGATTCGACGCCCAAGTCACGCTCGCCGCCATCGATCGCTATCACGCGGACACCGTCTACCTCGTCCCGACGATGATGAAGCGGATCACGCGACTGCCTGACGACGTCCGCAACTCCTACGACATGTCATCCCTGCGAGCGGTGTGGCACCTGGCGGAACCGTGCCCAGAATGGCTCAAACAAGTGTGGATCGACTGGTTGGGGCCCGAGCGGATATTCGAGCTGTACGCCGGCACCGAGGCGCAGACTGCGACGGTCATCACCGGCGACGAATGGATCGCCCACCGTGGTTCGGTGGGCCGGCCGACGCCGGGCTCAATCATGATCTGTGACCTCGAAGGTAACGAGCTCCCCTCAGGCCAGGAGGGTGAGGTGTGGATGCGCACGACGAGCCGACCGACCGACCTATCACTACATCGGCGCCTCGGCGCGGACGCGAGAGGGCGGATGGGAGTCCCTTGGTGACGTGGGTCGTCTGGACGACGACGGTTACCTGTACCTGGGTGACAGGATGCAGGACATGATCCTCACCGGTGGGGCGAACGTGTACCCCGCCGAGGTCGAAGCGGCCCTCCAGGAACATCCCGCCGTTCGGTCTGTCGTCGTCGTCGGACTTCCCGACGAGGAGATGGGCAACATCGTGCACGCAATCGTGGAAGCCGAAGAGGATGCGGTGTCGGCGCAGGAGCTCGTGGCGTTCGCATCGGAGCGGGTCGCCCGCTACAAGGTCCCCCGCTCCATCGAGTTCACGGACCAGCCCATGCGCGACGACGCCGGCAAGGCCCGACGGTCCGCTCTGCGGGCCGAACGAGCCTCGACGCCACCTCCTTGACAGAGTGCTCCACGACGGGGCAGAACCAGCTGACGCAACCACCGTGCCGGGATAGAGGCCGCACGGTTCCGTCATGTTGACCGATCTGCGCTTTTCGTCGCCCACTGGTCGATCAGCGACCGAGGATCGGTTCGCAACGCCGAGAGTGCGAAGCCGGCTGTGCTTCGATATGCCTCGGTCACCTGGTCGATCTCTTCTCGTGTGATGACCGCATTGATGTCATCGAAGCCGTCTGGCGCTCGCTCGTGCACGAGCTGCATCGGTACCTCTGGCCCCAGACCACGATTCGCATGCACGATCGCCCCGGTGGCGGGCAACCGTGCGCGTTCATAGCGCTCGAATGCGGCGGGCACGAGGTCGTCGGCGAGCAGGCAGCCGGCGAGGACGCGTGCGTCGAGTATGGCCTGCGACGCTCCGTTGGAGCCGATCGGGTACATCGGATGGGCGGCATCCCCGAGGAGAGTCGAGCTGCCGAAGGTCCAACGAGGCACCGGGTCACGGTCGACCATCGGGAAGAGGAAGGTCCCCGGTGCCGACCGGATGATCGCAGGCACATCGAGCCAATCGAAAACCCAATCGTGGAATTCGGGCAAGAAGTCCGTGAGCTCGCCGGCTCGGTTCCAATCCTCGGCCCCTCCGAGCCCGGATTCGGGGCGGCGAAGCTCGGCTATGAAGTTCAGCGCCTGACGGCCGTTGGGGAGGTCGGCGATCGGATAGGCGACGAACTTCTGATCGCGATGACCGGCCCAGACCATCGTGCGCCCATCGAGCAGCGGCGCGACCTCGGCGACGCCCCGCCAGAGGAGCGAGCCATTCCAGCGCGGTGGTCCCTCCGATGGGTATCTCAGGCCCCGCGCCATGCTGTGGATTCCGTCCGCTGCGACGATCCCATCTCCGGACACCACGAGACTGTCGTGACGATCGGTGGCGAACACTGCCGTGCCGTGCGTGTCGTCGGCGTCAATTCGTACCAGTCGGTGTCCGAGGTGGAGGTGAGCGGGCCCCACCCGCTCGCAGAACGCGCCGAGGAGGACATCCTGGAGTGCGCCTCGATTGATCGAGAGCTGTGGCCAGGAGTAACCGGCCGCCTTGCCTCGTCGTTCCCGCCAGATCTCCTGGCCATGGCGCGAGCAGTAGACGAGGCTCGTTGGCTCGACCGACCGGCGACGGAGCGGCTCCAGCAACTCCAGGGCGTCGAGTTCTCGCACCGCGTGCGGCAAGAGGTTGATGCCGACCCCCAGCGGCCGCAGTTCGCGCACGCCCTCGAACACGTCGACGCCCGTTCCGATCTCGTGCAGGCTGAGCGCGGTGGCCAGGCCGCCGATGCCCGCGCCGACCACGATTATCCGGCGACCGTGCCCGTTCATCCTCAGAGAACTTCGTGGACGGAGATCCGCACCGAACCGTGCCGACGCTCACCTGTTGAGACTGCGATGAGGCCGTTCATCCACGCCAGCCGAAGGGCAGACGTGGAGAGCCTGACGTGTGTGCGGAAGTAGTACTCCGACGGCTCGACCTCTTCACCGCGCACCAATCGCTCTGCAACTGCGGCACTCGCCTTGCGGATACCGGTCGAGCGAACTTCGATCGACTCGCCGTCGTCGGTGGCGAGCACGTAGTGCGCGTCGATCTCAATGACGCCGTCAGCCCTGACGATCTGCCAATCGACACCGCCTGGTTCGATCGTGCCATGCAGACCGTCGCGGCCCTCGAAGGTGCCCCCGTCGAAGACGACGAGGCGCCGACGTCCGAGGGGGGAGTCACCCAGATCGACCATGGGCTGCACCGCGACGTCGATATCCATCAACGGTAGGAGTTCCACGGGAGGGCACCCTAGCGAGTGGCAACGGCGACACCACCGTGGTATATGTTGTACAGCTCCAGCTATACGAGGCAAACGGCCTCAGCTGTGGGAGGGATCGGCCATGCATGCAACCCGTGCCGCGTCAGTCTCGTGAAGGGGGTCGGGGGATCTCGTGACCCCTTGTACGACACGGCGTACGTCGACGTGGACGAGTGGCGGGACGAGCCGGTTCGCTACCGGTACGTGCACGGGGGATTCGAGGGAACCGATTGCCGGTTCTCCTTCTACTTCCCACCGGCCGAGCGCTACGAGGGGCGGTTCTTCCATCCCCTGATGCCCATATCGGGGACCGAGCACGCCGCGCCGTCCGTCATGGCGGGGATGATCGGTCGCACGATCGAGTTCGCCCATGCCAGCGGCGCCTACCTGGTGGAGTCCAACCAGGGACGGACGGTCATGTTCCCCGGCGAGGACTCGACCATTGCCGGGTTCCGCGCCAGCGCCGCATCGGCAACGTACTCCCGGGTCCTGGCCGCGGACATGTACGGGGAGCACCGTCCCTACGGCTACGTGTACGGCGGTAGCGGCGGTGCGTTCAAGACGATGAGCTGCTTCGAGAACCGCATCGACGTCTGGGATGGCGCCGTCCCGTTCGTGCACGGTTCTCCGGTGAGCATGCCGTACCTCTTCACTGTGCAGGCCCACGCCATCCGGATCCTGCGCGACAAATTTCCGGCCATCGTCGACGCCCTCGAGCCTGGTGGAAGTGGGGACGTGTTCAACGGTCTGAACGCCGAGGAACGGGAAGCGTTGGCAGAGGTGACCCGCATGGGTTTCCCGCCACGGGCGTGGTTCGACGTCGAACGGATCGCCATGGGGTACACCGGGGTCTTCGCCAGCCTGATCGACAACATCGTGAAGTGGGACCCGGAATACTTCGACGATTTCTGGAAGGTACCCGGTTACCTGGGCGCGAACCCGACCGAATCGCTTGCCCGCAGCCGAGTCGAGCACGAGACGACCATCAGCAAGGTCGTGATGTCGACCGAGGCGGCGGAATTGGGCCTCCCCATGTCGATGTCGGCGCGGTTCGGTGACCATGAGTCCGAGATGCCGGCAGCCCTGCGGATCGAGAGCCTCCCCACGGGGAGCGTCCAGGGGGCAAGCCTGATCTTCACAAGCGGTGCGGCGGCCGGCCATGTCCTCTACATCGTCGGGGTGCTCGGGGATCTCGTGATGACCGGGTTCGGCGAGGCACACTTCGAGGCACTCCGGGGTATCAAGGCGGGCGACACGGTCCGTATCGACAACGGGATCTACCTGGCCGCGCAGACCTATCACCGCCATCAGGTGCCGCCGCCCGAGTTCTACGTGTGGGACCAGTTCACGGCGGACGGTCTGCCGGTCTACCCGCAGCGACCCACGTTCATGGGCCCCCGCTTCGCCCGGCAGGGTTCAGGCTCCATTCAGTCGGGCCGGTTCGCCGGGAAGATGATCGTGGTCGAGTCGCTGATGGACGAAGCTGCCGTCCCGTGGCAGGCCGACTGGTACCGCACGCTCGTCCAGGCGGCCCTCGGTCCCCGGATCGACGACTCGTACCGGCTCTGGTTCGTCGACCATGCGATGCACACGGCGCCGTACGACGCACCGGGTGATCCGCGGCCGGTCCGGACGACTCGAGTCGTCAGCTACTCCGGCGTGCTGCAGCAGGCGCTGCGGGACCTGAGTGACTGGGTCGAGAGGGGCCTCGCCCCGCCTCCCAGCACGACCTACGAGGTCATCGACGGTCAAGTGCACGTCCCCGCAACGGCATCGGCACGCCGGGGAATTCAGCCCGTGGTCGATGTGCTGGCCAACGGTGCCGTCCGAGCCGACGTCGTCGTGGGCGAGGCCGTCGAGTTCTCTGCCGTCATTGAGGTTCCACCGGGGTCGGGGACCGTGGTGCACGCCGAATGGGACTTCGAGGGTGGTGGTGACTTCCCGGTCGTCGAGAGCTTCGGCGATACCGATTCTGCGTTCTCGACCATGACGCTCACGGCGACCTACGCCTTCTCCGAACCGGGTACCTACTTCCCGGCACTGCGGGCGACGTCGCAACGGCAAGGCGACGCCGGAACGCCGTTCGCCCGTGTCCAGAACCTGGGGCGGGTGCGGGTTGTCGTTCAGTAGCGAGCGCCCGGCGTCCTCGATGCCAGCCCGTTTGACCCGCTCGCGGGGAGTGGCCTCCAGCCGGGCCAGTCGTCATGGCTGAGCTGACCACGCAGCGGATCGCTGCGGCCGCCCTGCTCGTGGCGGACGAGCATGGCGCCTCCGGCTTCACGATGCGGGCGGTCGCCGAGGCGGTCGGCGTGACGCCAATGGCGCTCTATCACCACGTCGAGGACAAGGGGGCACTGGTCGCGCTCTTGGTCGATGCGGCCATCTCAGAGCGCCCGCTCCCGCCCCCAACCGGGTCTTGGCGGGACGACCTGTGGGAGATGGCGTGCTGGATGCGGGAGAGCGCCTTGGCCCATCCCGCGGTGGCCCGCCTGCGGGGTGAGTACGGCGTCTGGACGTCGTCCATCTTCCCGATGACGGAGCGCTGGCTCAGCATATGGCAACAGAGTGGTCTCGAGTTCGACGCCGCGTTGTTGGCTGCATCGGCGAGCAGTACGGCCATCATCGGCTTCGTCGACGCGGAGCTGCGCCTGGAGGAACTGGAGCTCCCCGATGAAGCGCAGCTGGCGTCCTTTCCGAATGCTCGGCTCGCCTTTCGCCTCGAGCGCGACGGTGCCAGGGAGTTCGAATTGGTCGTGCGATCGGTCGTCGAAGGTGTGCATGCCCGGTTGTCCGGGAAGGATGCGGTCCCACCGGCCCTTTTGCGCGTGCCGAAGACGTCGCACACCCAGCGCAGGTCGATACCCGGGCCGGGTGGGACGACACCGGCTCGTCCCATGAACCGAAAGAAGGTGAAGCGGCGTCGTGGTGGTTGAGCCATTTCAATGGGGTCGCGGTGTTTCGACGGTCCAGAGTACGTATCCTTCACCGGTTCGCCCTCGTTCCTTGGCTTCGCTGGCAACGACGGACGTACCCAGACCGACAGAGACTGCCCGGACCGGCGCACTGCCCGCTCCGTGATCAGCAGAAAGGACACCATGCGTAAGGCCATCGCGGCAACCGCCATGCTTCTCTTCTCCATGACCGGGATCATCCAGCTCGTCGCGGTGAATGCCGCCGAAGCCGCCCCCCAGACGGGTCAGGGTGTGACTCCAACCAGCATCAAGCTCGGGATCACCTACCCCGACGTCGCGGCCATCCGCAGCATCATCAATGTCGATCCCGGCGACTACCAGGTCGCGTACACGACGCTCATCAACCAGATCAACGCCCACGGGGGGATCAACGGTCGCAAGATCGACCCGGTGTTCGCGCCGGTCGACCCGCTGGGGACGGCGGGGGCAGCCACCGCCTGCACCAAGCTGACCGAGGACGACAACGTGTTCGCCGTGTTGGGCTTCTTCCAGGGGGCCGATGTCGCCTGCTATCTCACGACCCACAACGTGCCCATCATCGGCGCATCATTGACCGCCGCCCAGTCGGCCCAGGCGACGGCACCATGGTTCAACACCATCATCTCGGACAGCGACCTCATCCCCAAGGAGATGGCGATCTTCAAGCAGGAGGGCGCATTCGCGGGGAAGAAGGTCGGCGTGGTCGGAACGTCCCCTGATCAGGCCGAGATGAACCTCGTCATCCCTGAACTCCACAAGCTGGGGATCGACGTCGTCCAGACCGCTGTCAACAGCGTCCCGGACACCGACACGGCGGCGTTCACCCAGGAGTACGGCGTCATCGCGGAGAAATTCCAGACATCCGGGGTGAACACGGTCGTTGCGGTGGGCAACGCGGGCAACAGCTGGGCCGAGGCGCTCCAGAGCAACCAGAGCACCTACCACCCACGGATTGTCGCGACCGATTACATCGATCTGGACGCCTACGTCACCAACAAGCTGGGGTACTCCCAGGCGATCATCAAGAACGCCCTGACGGCCGGTGGCTACCCGCCAGTCGCCGTCGTGTGGGACGACCCGGCAATGAAGCGCTGTGTCGCCAGCATCCACGCCGCCGAGCCGGGAGCCACCATCAACGACCCGGTGACGGCCACGTCGTCCACCCCGGTCACCTGGACGGCGCCGGAGCTCGCGTGTCAGCAGATGGCCCTGTTCTCCGCCTTCGCCAAGGCCGCCGGCAAGACGCTCAACAACCAGACCTTGAGCAAGGGGGCTGTCTCGCTCGGCCACGTCACCATCCCTGGCGGAGGCGGGTCGTTCAGCTTCTCGTCTGGTCACGGTGACGGGAACGGTCCGGTGTTCGTCTACCAGTGGAACCCGACGAAGAACGTCCTGCAGCTGAAGACCACCGCAGGTTAGGGCCGGGCCACCGTGGTTGGCGTCACGCCCGAAGCGGGGGACAGGTGACCTAGACGACAGCGGGTGGGTTGCTCAGACCAGCGTCGTTGGCCAGTGGGGCCACTGGTGGCGCCGTGCCGCTGCGGACGATCGTTCGCTCGTCCGTCCCGAGGTAGCTGGCGATCACACGCGGGTTCTCACGGACATCCGTCGGCGAGCCCTCTGCGATGACGGACCCGGTTTCAAGGCAGTAGACGTGGTCGCTGATGCTCATGATGAGGGGCATGTCGTGCTCTATCAACAGAACCGACGCGCTCGAGCTCCCGCTGGACGCTGACGATCAGGGGGCCGAAGGCCTCCGTCTCGCGCTGCGCCAGGCCCGCGGTGGGTTCGTCGAGGCAGAGGACCTTTGCGTCGAGCGCCAGGAGGCCGGCGAGCTCCACCACCCGCCGGGTCCCGGTCGACAGATCGCCGATGTGATGGTCCCGCCACTGTGTGAGCCCCAGGAGCTCCACGAGATCTGCGACGTCGGACCGGTCGCGTCGGCTCCGGCGTCGTGCCGGTGGCAGTGCGAGCGCCGTCGAGAGCGCCCCCGTCCTCCCCCTCGCCTCGTGCGCCACGAGGAGCGTCTCGGTCACGGTCAACTCGGGGAACAGGGTGGCCGACTGGAAGGTTCGACCGAGCCCCAGCGCGGCCCGGGAGGACGGGGGCTTGTTCCCGATCTCTTGGTCACCGAGGCGCACGGAGCCCGAGGCAGTGACGAAGCCTCCGATCGCGTTCATCAGCGTCGACTTGCCGGCACCGTTGCTCCCGATGAGGCCGACGATCTGGCCGCTCTCCACGACGAGGCTGACGTCGCTCACCGCGGTGATGCCGCCGAAGACGACCCGCAGCTCGGAGACGGCGAGCGACGGCACGCCTCCGGGCCGTATCTCTGCCGCCGGCCGGACCGGCGTGGCCGGCTCACGCGTGCGTGTGACGACGGGCGCCTTGCCGAAGCGGCGATCGGCCCAGGCCAGGAACGCGTCGCGGACGTCGTAGCTGACCTGGTTGAGCCCACGTGGGAAATAGAGGAGGATGACCAGCAGCCCCAGACTCGACGCCAGGAGCCCGAGCACGGCGTTGTTCGGCGCCAGCGCGGGGATGCCGATGACCCAGACCGCGCCGATGACCGCCGCCGTGACGGAGCCCATCCCGCCGATGACCACCATGGCCACCAGAGCCAGCGAGCCGTCCACGATGAACGGGCTGCCGGGCCCCGAGAAGGCGACGTTGGCGAAGGCGCCGCTGAGCAGCGCACCGCCCAACCCGGCGAGGGCCCCCGCAATGGCGAAGGCACGGATCTTTTCCCAGGCCGGGCGCACCGTGTAGGCGGAGGCCGCGGTTTCGTTGTCTCGCACGGCCATGATCGAGCGCCCCACCCCGCTGTCCCGGAACCGACTCGTGACGAGGAGGACGAGGCCGAGGATCACCAGGACGACGTAGTAGTAGGTGCGTTGGCCGGGGAATGACAGCGAGAAGAGCTTGCCCGGGGGGAATGGAAGGTCTGAGCCATCCGAGGACTGTCCGCTGAGGACCGGCAGACTGAAGAAGTACTGCTGGGCGGCAAGGGCAAACGTGAACGTCACCACGGCCAGATAGAGGCCTCGAACGCGCAGTGAGCCAAGGCCGAGGATGGTGGCGATCATGGCGGTCGCGACCGTGGTCGTGGCGATGGCCAGCCAGAAGGGGACTCCTGCCTCCACGAGGCGGGCGGCGAACAGGGCGCCCAGCCCGGCGAAGGCCATCTGACCCAGCGACAGCTGCCCCAGCCACCCGGTGAGCACGGTCAGTGACGTGGCGCAGATCGCGAACGCGAGTACCTCCGTGAAGATCTGGTCCGTGGACGGCGTCGTGAAGATGAGCGGAAGCGCGATCCCGATCACCGCCAGGAGGATGATGCCGCTCTTGTTGACGTTGCGGGCCCAGCGGTAGGACTGGAGTCGCTCGGGGATCGGGCGAGCCTGCGGGGTGAACGCGAAGACCTCTGTCTCGGTGGCCCGTTCCCGGTTGAACAGCACGGCGATCAGCACGGTGATCAGGAGCAACAAGTTGATCAAGCCGGGTTCGGCGATGAAGTTGAAGTTCAAGATGCTCTCGCCGAGTCCGATGGCGAGGCTGGCGATGATCGCTCGCGGGAAGGACACCATGCCGCCGATCACGGCCGCGACGAGGGCCAGCGACAGCGTCTGCGATCCGAGGGTCGTGACATCCCCCGCCGAGCCAGTCTGGCCGGCGATGAGGACGATGGAGAGCGTCGAGAGGGCGGCCGCGAGGGCCCACACCATCGTCGAGATCACCTTGGGGCTGATGCCCGAGAGGCGTGCGAGCGAGGGATTGCTGGCACACGCCTTGACGGTCTTGCCGAGCGTGGTGCGATCCAAGAACCATGTGAGAGCCGCCAAGGTGATGGGGACGATGATCAGGATCGAGAGGTCGGAACCCCGGACTTGGACGCCGGCCACCGTCCACGTGCCGTTGATGGCGCTCGGGTAGTGAAGGCTGAGGTCGCTCGGTGTCGGGATCTTGAACGCAATTGCCTCTGCGACCTGCGCCACACCGATGGTGGCGACGAGCACGACCACCCGGGGTGACTTGCGCAGACGGCGGATCACCGTGGTGTCGACGAGTGCACCGAAGGCCAGGCCGGTCACGAGCGCCACACCGAGTGCCACCCAGAACGGCACGTGGTACTGGACCACCAGCAGGGAGAGGAGGGCCGCCCCGACCACGCCCATGTTTCCCACGGCGAAGTTGATGATTCGGGTGGCCCGGTACACGAGGACGACGCCG
Source organism: uncultured Acidimicrobiaceae bacterium (assembly GCA_963730395.1). Lineage (GTDB taxonomy): Bacteria > Actinomycetota > Acidimicrobiia > Acidimicrobiales > RAAP-2 > Bog-473. Next base: position 106,654 of record CAVSSK010000011.1, read on the forward strand.
ACCGCGATCACCGCGATGGCCAGGCCCTGGACCAGGCCGTCGAAGACGACCTGGCTGTTGATCCAGGAGACGGCGAGCATCATCAATCGGTCCCGTGCCCACCGAGGAACACGGCCCTCGCCAGGTCGTCCCGTTCCATGAGGTCACGCACCGGTCCCGAGAAGCGGACGCGGCCCTTCTCGAGAAAGACGGCTCGCTCGGCGATCGCGGCAGCCACGTTGAGCGACTGCTCGACGATGATCAACGTCACGCCCGCCGCCTTCAGGCTCTCGACCACATCGAGGAGGCCTTGGACCACGATCGGCGCGAGACCGAGTGACAGCTCGTCGATCATGAGTATTTCCGGTTCGTGCAGCATCACGATCGCCAGGGCGAGCATCTGCTGCTCTCCGCCCGAGAGCGAGCCGGCTCGCTGCGACCGGCGCTCCCGCAGGACAGGGAACAACTCGAGGACCCGGTCGGTGCGACGACGGAGGTCGGCCCGATCCGAGCGGTAGACGAACCCCCCCATCTCGAGATTTTCGGAGACGGTCATCTGCGGGAAGACGCCCTTGCCACCCTGCAGGAGGTGGATGCCGAGCCGGTTCCGCTGCTCGGGGGTGGTGTAGGTGATGTCCCGACCCTTCAGTCGGACGACACCGCGAGCCGGGACCTCGAGACCGGCGGCGACGCGCAATGCCGTCGACTTTCCGGCCCCGTTCGTCCCGAGCAGCGCCAGGACCTCCCCGCGCTGCACTTCGAGGCTGAGCCCGAAGAGGACCTGGACGTGCCCGTAGCTGAAGTCGATGCCGCTCAGCTGCAGGGCCGGGATGCGTGCCGGATCCTCCTCCTGTCGGCGGTGCTCCTCCATCTCCTCCTGCAGTTCCATCACCACCAACGAGAGGTCGTTGCGGATGAAGTGCGCGCTGCGGATGATGAGGAAGCCACCGATCAGTATCGAGGGGATCATGATGATCAGCACGGCGGCCCGTACCCCGACGAGGCTGTCGAGCAGGGCGGCCAACACGGCCCCGCCGGTGGCACCGACGAAGAAGACGTAGATGCCCCCCACGGCCCCCACCATCCCCCGCAAGCGGTAGGGGGCCACCGAGATGAGCACCGGACCGACCATGGAGAATGCGGTCAGCAGGAGGACGGCGACCGGGACGCTGAACACAGCCCACAGGACGGCCGTGGGCATGAAGTACTGAATGGGCGTGAGGACGGCGACGGGAAGGACGACGATGCCGATCAGGGTCAGGGCCCGCGCCGGATCCTTCCGGTAGAGCCGGTCGTAGTAGCGCCCGACGAGTGGAAGGGCCACGAGCACGCCGATGCTCCCGATGGTGGCGATGAGTCCGCGCTGGAACGCGTCGAGACCGAAGTGCTGCTTGAGGTAGAGGTTCCCGAGCACCGGGACGGTGAACAAGCCGAACCCGATAGCCGAGAAGGCGATGAGGCACGTCTTTATCGTGCGAATGCGCAGGATCCGCTCGAACGACGCCTCCAGGGACGGCGCGGCCGGCCGCGGATCGCCGATGACCTCGCCCAGCACGTCCTGCTTCTCGAACTGCCCACGCGGGGGCTCGGGGAGGCGAAAGGCCAGGAACGCCACGAAGAAGACCGGGATGGCCAGGATGTAGAACGCCCACCGCCACCCGTTCGGCCCCCCTACGGACGTCGCGATGAGGCCGACCAGGAGGGGGCTGAGCGCGGTGGCGGCGCCGGCGCCTATCCCCATGGCGGCATAGATCCGCCCGCGCACCCCGATGGGGTAGGAGTCGGCCAGGAGCGAGCCGTTGACGCTGTTGTTGCTGGACTGGGAGATCCCGGCGCCGAAGCGGGCCAGGAAGAACAGGAAGATGTTGGTCGCCAGCCCCGTGGCGAAGACCATGATGCCGAACACGAACGTGGCCCAGCCGATGATGGGTGCACGACGGAACCGGTCAGCCAGCCACCCCATCGGGACGATGCCCAGGACCAGGAAGCCGCCCGAGATCCCGGCCACGAAGGTGATGGCCCCGGTGCTCACATGGTAGGAGGACTGGATGTTGGGAGCGAGGACAGCCAGTCCCGAGCTCTGCAGGTTGTCGAGCGTGACGATGACCGCCAGGATGACGAATGTCTTGGCCCCGGCACTGCGCAAGCCCTCGCGCAGCGTCACCGCCTCTTCCCCGACCCCGGGCAGCAGGTCCTCGGGAAGCACGACCTCCGTCGCCGAGTCGGCCGCCCGCTGCCGCTCGTCTCCGGAGTCGGAGACCAGTAGCGCCAGGTCCGCCGGGCTCATCGTGCCGGTGGGGCCCGGCGGGGGGATCCGGCCGCAGGTGGCTCGCTCAAGGCAGCCCCGATCTCCGTGTCCGACCCCACCCCGGCGAGCGCCCCACCGTCCGGTGGGGCGCTCCGGTGGCGCCGCCCGGGATCACTTCGTCCCGGAGCTCGACGCGGCCACGAGCGTCTTGCTCGTGGGGTCGTATTTGAAGATGGTCACCGGGCCGGTGGCGTAGGGCTGGCCGGGTCCGAACGAGATGGTGCCGATGCCGGGAATGCTGGCGTTCTTCAGCGCGTAGCCGGCCTTCGTGAAGCTCGCGACCGTCAGGTTCTTGCCCGCCTTCGCGGCGATCTGGTCGAACAGGGACAGGTACTGGCAGGCCTCGATCACCGACTGGTACGTCGTGTCGGTGCTGTTGCCGGCACCGGCACTGGTCGGGTTCACCGGTGGCGTGATGGTGTCCGACGGGTATTCCTTGTGGACCGCGGCGACGCACTTCTGGATGGCCGGGTCCTTCCATTGCTGGTACGCAGTGGGCGCAGAAGACGCCGACAGCACGTTGCTGAGGTAGGGGTTGGCGCCCTTGGTCGACTGCACGTACGAGATGAGCGACGACTCGCTGGTGGCGATGTACGTGGGCTTGTAGGTGCTCTGGTTGTCCAGAAGCGCACGGGGCCACGTCGTGGATCCAGAGCCGCCGACACCGACGACCACGTTCACCCCGGCGGACTGGAAGCGCTGGGCGATTGAGGCGACCGCCTGGTCCGAGGCGACGGCATCCGTCGCGACAGCGCTGTCCTCGGCGGTGAGGACGACGTTGACCCCCAGCTTCTTGAGATCGTCCTGCACGACCTTCACCTCGGGTGCGTCGGAGTTTGCGCCATAGAAGATGGCGACCTTCTTGCCCTTGAAGACGCCGCTCTTGTTGAACGCGGCCAGCTGCAAGGGGTCAAAGGCCGCGTCGGGAGGGATCAGGGCGAAGTCGGGCGGCGCGCCGGCGGGCAACGCGCCCGGCAAGGACCCCGCGATCACGGGCGTGCCGTGGGTCTGTTGGTAGCAGTCCGGGAAGACCGGCCCGAGGGCGATGAAGACCTTGTCGTCCTCGGTGAGCTGGGTGCACGAAGAGGCCGCCGAGGCGGGCACGGCGGGGTTCATCTCAGCGAGGTGGAGGACGAGCTTGCGGCCGTTGACTCCCCCGTGCGCGTTGATGTTGTCGACGACCGCTTGGTACGCGTCAGGGAAGCTGCCGTCGTTGATGGTCACGCCGAGGCTGTGCAGCGCGGCAAAGTCCACGTAGGGCTCGCCGACGCTGATGGTCGTGGCCGTGACGCCCTGGTCGGCGGGGCTCGACGCCCCGGCCGGAACTGCGCTGGTGGCGAGCATCACACCCACGGCGGTGAGGAGGACTGCCACCGTCGAGAACGAACGGGTGCCGAGGGAACGCCACCTCGATGTGCTCCATTCCCTTGGGACCACCCGAGGTGCGTCTCGCCGTGGCGTGTGTCGTGCTCTGCATTCCATCCTCCAGTTTGTATCGGCTTGGGTTCGAACGTCGTGACTGATTGACTGATTGACTGACTGACTGACTGACTGCTATCGGCAGGGGCGACCCGGGGCCGTCCGTGTGGGCCCGCCCTCGACGCCGGGTGGTGCGAGCGACTCGTTCGCCGCTCGGATCCGACCTCGGGTGGTGGCAGAACCGGGGATTTCGCGATGGTCGGAGTCAGCCGGCGAGGACATGGTCAGACCCGCCCCAGGAGCGGGGTGTCCTTGGAACGTGAGCATGTCGACCAGCGTCTTGACCATTCGGTTACCCCCGTAAATCGCACTCCGTCCCCTGGGGTGCGACAATTCTGATGATGATAAGAAAGTTCTCAGTCCTCCGCAAGCGTATTCTCATGACCTTGGGGGCCGGAGGCACGCAGAGAGAGCTCCGAGGACGAAAGCGCAGGTCCTACGGGGTGACTGCCCCCGTGAGCGAGCTCACCGCCTCGGGCGTTGCCGAGTGTGTCGACTGTCCCCACGCGGCTCGCACCCCGTCACGCCATCCCTGTCCGTCCTCGGTGACAACCCTCCGGACTCCCGGTGGACCGATCATTCCAACGGCGAGGATAACCACCGACCGGCCGTCTTTTCGTTCACCCAAAGTTCACTGTGGGCGCGCCCGACTGGTGCCTGGCCGGCACACAACCGGCGCCGCCCCGAACCGGGAGGGCGATGGTCAGTCGGGAGCGAGCTCCTCTGTCAATCGGTCGACGTAGGACTCAACTCGATGAGCCAAGTCCACCCGCTCGGGGTCGGTGAGCCACTGGATCTCGAGTCCCATCAGCACACCGATGACTTCGTGTGCGATCTGGTCGATGTCGACGTCACGGCGTACCCGGCGTGCGTCCCGTTCCGCGGCGAGGATGGAGCGGACGAGGTCGCGCGCCGTCTCGTATCTGTCGACGAAGAACTCGTGCAAGGGGTCGCCGGGATCGAAGCTCTCGGCGGTGAGGACGACGTACAACCGCATGAGTGTCGCGGTCTCGACGTTGTGCCGGCCGAGGTCGCGCAGGCTCCCGAGCGTGAGACCTTCGGACGTGTCGATCGCGTCGGCCCTGTCCCGCTCCGCCACGACCTCCTGCAGCAGGCGCTTCTTGGTGCCGAAGTAGTAGAGCAGTCCGGTCGCCGTCATCCCGACCCGATCGGCCAGCGCCGCCAGACCCGAGCCGCGATAGCCCTTCTCGGCGAACAGCTCGACGGCGGCATCGAGGATCTGCTGGCGGCGCAAGGTGCCGCGCGCCTGGCGGGTGCGCGTGTCGGCGCCGGCCGGCTGACGGAGCTGGCCGTCATTGGCGCGGGCTCGTCGAACCGGGGAACGGCCGCCACCTTGTGCGAGCTCCGTCATGGCGTCGTGCAATCGGAAGAGCTGTTCGCGGTCAAAACCACACTCCTTGCGGGCGGACGAGAAAGTTTATACACTCATGAGAATAATTGTGCCATGGGAACCTTTGGAAGCCGGGCCGCGTCGGGTCCGGCTCCGTTCTTGGGGGCTGACGTAGTGGATATTGACGCGTTGATCGACGGCCTGACGCTGGACGAGAAGGCCGCGCTGACCGCCGGCGACGACATGTTCACGACGGTCGCCATCGAGAGAATGGGGATCCCGAAGGTCGGCGTGACCGACGGCCCGAACGGTGCGCGTGGTCTGACCTTGCCGGGCATGGGAGGTCCGACCTCGACCTGCATCCCGTGCGGGTCGGCCATAGGAGCGACGTGGGATCCGAACCTGGCAGAGCAGCTGGGCGCACTCGTCGGTCGAGAGGCTCTCGATCGCGGTTGCCGCGGCCTGCTGGCCCCGACGGTGAACCTGCACCGTCACCCGCTCGCCGGGCGCAATTTCGAGTGTTACTCGGAGGACCCGCTGCTCTCCGGACGCCTGGCCGCCGGCTACGTGCGCGGCGTGCAGTCCGCAGGCGTGTTCGCGACGGTGAAGCACTTCGTGGGGAACGAGGCGGAGTTCGAGCGGGGCGGCATCAGCTCGGTCATCGACGCACGATCCCTGCGGGAGCTCTATCTCCTGCCCTTCGAGATCGCCATCCGCGAGGGCGGCGCCCTCGGGCTCATGACGGCCTACAACCGCTTGAACGGGAAGTGGCTGACCGAGCGACCCGAGCTCCTGGTCGACCTGGTGCGAGGCGAATGGGGTTTCGAGGGTCTCGTGATGACCGACTGGTTCGCAGTGGCCGACACGAGCGTTTCGCTGGGGGCCGGCCTCGATCTCGAGATGCCCGGACCGGGTCGAGCGCTGGGGTCCACGGTCGTCCCTGCGGTCACCGACGGGCGGGTGAAAGAGGACGACCTCGACGTGGCCGTCCGACGCCTCCTGGGCACCTACGACAGGATCGGCGCACTCGTCGCGGCGCCACCGGACGTCGCGCCGCTCCCCCCGGCCCGGACGGATCTCGAGCTACTCCGCCGCGCCAGCGCCGAGTCGACCGTCCTCCTGCGTAACGACGGCACGCTTCCGCTCGAGCCGTCGTCGCTGCGCAGGATCGCGATCCTGGGGCAGCATGCCGTGGCCCCGTGCGTCATGGGAGGCGGTTCGGCCGGGGTGGCCACGCCGCGGCTGACGACCCCGCTGGAAGCGGTGTCGGCCCTCTTTGGTGATGCATCCGAAGTCGTCTACGAGCGAGGCTGCGAAGCCGATCTCTCGGCCACCCCCATCGGCGAGAGTGTCCTCGTTGCGCCGGACGGCTTCGACGTGGCGTTCCACGCGGGGCCCGAGTGTGCCGGCGAGCCCTTGAAGCGGGAGACGCTCGACACCCTCCGACTCGTCGTCTTCGGCTCCATGCGCGACGAGTCTCTGGGCGACGAGTGGTCGGTGCGTGTGCGGGGGTCCGTGGTGCCCGAAGAAGACGGGCGCTTCGAGATCGCGCTGGCCCAGAGCGGTCGGGCGCGCGTGCTGGTCGACGGTGAGATCCTCCTCGATGGATTCGAGATGCCGATGCCCGCCGGAGGCAGCGACTTCTTCGGCCTCGCCAGCCAGGACCTCGTGGCCGACGTCACCGTCAGGCGCGGGGTGCCGCTCGAGGTGGTCGTCGAGTACGCCAACGTCGACGCGCCACTGGCCGGTTTCCGCGTCGGCTTTCGCACGGTGGACCGGGACGCCCTGCTCGAACGCGCGATCGAGGCCGCGGCGGGGGCCGATGTTGCGGTGGTCGTGGTGGGAAACAGCGCGGAGTGGGAGACCGAGGGCCGCGACCGCCCGGCCTTCGAATTGCCGGGCCGGCAGCCGGAGCTCATTCGGAGGGTGGCCGCGGTGAACGAGCGCACGGTGGTCGTGGTCAATGCCGGGGCGCCCGTCGATCTCTCGTGGTCCGACGACGTCGCGGCCGTGCTCCAGTGCTGGTTCGGCGGCCAGGAGATGGCCTCCGGCGTGGCCGGTGTCCTGAGCGGAGAGCTCGAGCCCGGCGGAAGGCTGCCGACGAGCCTCCCGCTGTGCCTCGAGCACAGCCCCTCGTACGACAATTTCCCGGGCGAGAACGGTGAGGTGCGCTACGGGGAGGGCCTGTTCATGGGTTACCGGGGCTACGAGCACCGCCGGATCCGGCCCCACTTCCCCTTCGGCCACGGCCTGAGCTACACGACGTTCACCCTCGGGGAGCCGACCCTTTCCGCCGAGACCATCGCCCCGGGCGATTCGATCACGATCTCGGTCCCCGTCACCAACACGGGCCGGCGCCCCGGCTCCGAAGTGGTCCAGTGCTACGTCGCCCCCTCCCGACCCCGGCTCGTTCGACCACCCAAGGAGCTCAAGGCATTCGCAAAGGTCCGGCTCGAGCCCGGCGAATCAGCCGTGGTGCCGCTCGAGCTGAACGCGCGTGCGTTTGCCTACTGGGATCCGGGACAATCCGACTGGGAAGAGGTACGCGCGCGCCAGTTCGACATGTTCGGCGACCCCTCGGGTCGACACGTGCGTCGGCCGGCCGGATGGCAGGTCGACGACGGGGACTACGAAGTGCTGATCGGCCGTTCATCGACCGACATCGTTGCCAGCAAGGGCGTTCGGATCGCCCGGGAGCCCGGGGTGGACGGGCCGGACGTCGCGACGGTCGTGCCCTAGGCAGTGGGCACGCGGGACGCCGGTCGGCGGTCACAGGGCGACGTCCCGCCGTCGGCCGACTGAGGCGCGGCCGTGGTGGTGGCCGTGGCGGACCTCCATGCCGAGTACCACCGCCGGCGTGCTCTGGGCATCGGCGAGCCGAGCCCGCGGCTCTCGTGGATCACCACGACCGACATCTCGGGATGGCTCCAGGCTGCCTACGAGCTCGAGCTCGACGGGGTCCCGACCGGCCGCGTCGAGTGTGGCGCGTCTGTGTTCGTGGCCTGGCCGGGTGCGCCCGTCGCGTCCCGCTCGGTGCACCGGGTCCGGGTTCGAGTGTGGGGAACCGACGGCTCGGAGTCGGAATGGAGTGAGGCGCTCGTCATCGAGGCCGGGCTCATGGCGCCGGAGGACTGGTCGGCGCAATGGATCACACCCGCAGAACCTGGAAGCGAGGGCCGGCCCTGCTGGCTGCGGCATGCGTTCCGGCTCATCGCCGAACCTGGCGTGACGATCGAGCGGGCGCGGCTCTACGTCACCTCTGCCGGGATCCACGAGGTTCATCTCAACGGCGAGGTCGTGGGAGACACGGTGCTGGCCCCAGGATGGTCTGCCTACGCGGACCGCCTCCGGTACGACACGCACGACGTCACCGACCAGGTGAGCCGGGGCGACAACGTGCTCGGCGCCGTCGTGGCCGACGGCTGGTGGCGCGGGAACCTGACATGGGAGATGAAGAGGGACGTGTACGGCGACCGTCTCGGCCTCCTCGCGCAGCTCGAAGTCAGCTACTCCGACGGGACCGAGGAGACCATCGGCACGGACCGGGAGTGGCTGACCTCGGCGGGCCCGATTCTGAGCGCAGATCTCTACAACGGCGAGTCCTGCGATGCCCGGATCGACCTGGGCCGTTGGTCCGGCCCTGGATACGACGACGCCGAGTGGGGTCCGACCGAGGTCTTCACCCCGATGGTCGGCCAACTGGTCGCGCCCATCGCCCCACCGGTCCGGCGTGTCCAGGAGCTCGCCGTTGCGCAGGTGATCATCACTCCGGCGGGCCGCACCATCCTCGACTTCGGGCAGAACCTCGTGGGTTGGGTCCGCTTCCAGGTCGAGGGCGAGCGTGGCACGAAGATCACGCTCCGGCACGCCGAGGTGTTGGAGAACGGCGAGCTCGGCACCCGTCCCTTGCGCAAGGCCAGGGCCACCGACGAGTACATCCTGCGCGGTGGCGCCGTCGAGACGTGGGAGCCCAGCTTCACGTTCCACGGCTTTCGCTACGTGGAGGTCGACGGGTGGCCGGGCGCCCGCCTCGACCCCGCAGATTTCGCCGCGATCGTGGTCCATAGCGACTTCGAGCGAACGGGCACCTTCGCGTGCTCGAACGACCAGCTGAACCGCCTTCACGAGAACGCCGTCTGGGGCTTGCGCGGCAACTTCGTCGACGTCCCGACCGATTGCCCCCAACGCGACGAGCGCCTCGGGTGGACCGGCGACCTCCAGGCCTTCGTCCCGACGGCGGCCTTCCTGTACGACGTCTCGGGCTTCGTGGCCGATTGGCTGGATGACCTCACGTCGGAGCAGTTCGACGATGGACGCGTGCCGCTGGTCGTCCCGGCGGGACCGCCCGGGATGTTCCCCATGGGCACCTTCGCGGCTGCCGCATGGGGCGATGCCGCCACCATCGTCCCGTGGACGCTCTACGAGCGTTTCGGCGATGAAGACGTGCTCGCACGCCAATTCGACTCCATGCGGGCCTGGGTGGAGTTCGTACGGGCGAAGGCGGGTGACGCGTTGCTGTGGCCCGAGGAGTTCCAGCTCGGGGACTGGTTGGACCCCGACGCCCCGCCGGACCAACCGTGGCGGGCCAAGACCGATGCCGTCCTCGTTGCGACCGCGTACTTCGCCCGGTCCGCCCAACTGGTCGGTCGAGCGGCGCGGGTCCTGGGACGATCGGAGGTCGCCGAAGAGTACGAGCAGCTCGCCGACGACGTCCGTGGGGCGTTCCGTCGCGAGTTCGTCACCCCGACCGGCCTGATCAGCTCGGATTCGGTGACGGCGTACGCCCTGGCGATCATGTTCGACCTCTACGAGGATCCGGCGCACCGAGCGAGGGCGGGCGCTCGCATCGCCGCACTGTCCGCGGCCCGCGGGTACACCATCTCGACCGGCTTCGTCGGCACCGCGCTCGTCCTGCCTGCGTTGTCGGCAGTCGGGGATCCCACGACCGCCTACCGCCTCCTCACCGAGACGGAATGCCCCTCCTGGCTCTACCCCGTCACCATGGGAGCCACGACCATGTGGGAGCGCTGGGACAGCATGCTGCCCGACGGATCGATCAACCCGGGTGAGATGACCTCGTTCAATCACTACGCCTTCGGCGGTGTCGCCGACTGGATGCAGCAGACGATCGGTGGTCTCAGCGCACTCGAGCCCGGGTACCGGGTGCTCCGGTTCAGTCCCGTGCCGGGAGGTGGGGTGACGTCGGCGTCCTGTGCACTGCGCACGCCATACGGTCGAGCGGCATGCCGGTGGTCGCTGGAGGGTGATCGCATGACGATGGAGGTGGAGGTCCCGCCGAATACGTCGGCGATCGTGACTCGCCCCGGGCACGACGAGCCGCACGTCGACGTGAAGGCCGGCAGTCATCGCTGGAGCTATGCCGTGCCGGAGCATCGGGCCGCGCAATGGACCGCGAGAGCCTCACGGTGACCCGGCCCGTCTCCGGTGGTCGGATCGATAGCATGATCGGGGGCCCCTCACCGAGCCTCCGATCCCGAGCAGCAAAGGGGAACCATGGCACGCACCGCGATCATCTCGGTTGACGGTCACGTCACGGCGTCACGCCGCGCCTACCGCGACTACGTGGAGAAGCAGTATCTCGAGGCCTTCGACGAGTGGCTCGAGGACCAGGAGGCGAGGGGGGCGGGGGAGCCGGGCGGCGTCCAGCCGGGGCTCGACGTCGCCTCGCAATGGGACTCGGATCTCCGCCTCAAGGACATGGAGACCCAGGGTGTCGTCGCCGAGGTGCTCTTCCCCAACGGAAGGCCCTTCCAGGTGGCGCCGGCTGACGACGCCGGGACCTTCTCCGGTCCCGAGCTCGAGCGTCAAGCCCGGTTGGCCTACAACCGTTGGCTGGCCGACTTCTGCGCGCAGGCTCCGGGCCGCCGGGCCGGCCAGGCGCTCATCGCGTTCGACGACGTCGACGCGGCGGTGCAGGACGTCCACTGGGCCCGCGAGCACGGGCTGGGCGGGATCATGATGCCGGCGCTCCTGCCCGGCGGGATCTTCTTCTTCGACCCGGCGCTCGACCCGGTCTGGGCTGCCTGCGTGGACGTCGACCTGCCGATCAGCCAGCACGGCGGCTCGGGCGCGCCGATCTACGCGCCACCCGGGTTCGCCGCCATCATGTCGCTTGCCCTCGAGCATTCCTTCTATTCGGGGCGCTCCCTGTGGCAGATGATCCTCGGGGGCGTGTTCGAGCGCTTCCCCAGCCTCCGGGTCGCCTTCGTGGAGACGGAGGCCGATTGGATCGGCCCGGCGATCCGCAAGCTGGACCGGCGCCTGCAGTGGGGCGACGACTGGACCGGGTGGGCCAAGACGCTGCAGCGTCAGCGGACCTTCACCCGATTCGCCCGTGACTACTGGGCGGACAATTGCCTGGCCGGCATCTCGCCCTTCACGATCGACCAGGTCCCGATGGAGGAGTTGGCCCAGCCCAGTGCCGACTACGACACCTTCGCCATCGGCTGCGACAACGCCATGTTCGGTGTCGACTATCCGCACTTCGAGTCCATCTTCCCGGGGACGGCCGCCCAGGTCGCCGACCTCGTCGGCCATCCCAGCATCTCGGCCGAGGTGGCCCGCAAGATCCTCTGCGAGAACGCGGCACGCGTCTACGGCTTCGACCTGGAGCGCCTCCAGCCCGACATCGAGCGGGTCGGCTTTGAGGTGGGAGCGGCGGCCGCACCACGAGTTTGAGGGACCCCAGGGCGCCGGGCCATCCGGGGGGTCACTCCAGACCGTTGGCGCCGGCGACCTGCCCGAGCCACCGCGCGGAAGGCTTGACCGTCCGGGCGAAAGTCTCTCTGTCCACCGAGACGAGCCCGAACGTGATCGCATAGCCCGCGTTCCACTCGAAATTGTCGAGGAGAGTCCAGTGCAGGTAGCCGCGGACGTCGACGCCGTCGTCGACGCACCCGGCCAGACCCTCGAGCGCGCGTCGCGTGTAGGCGATCCGGGCCTCGTCGTCGTCGGTGGCCATGCCGTTCTCCGTCACCAGCACGGGGACCCGGGCGACGTCGGCGGCCAGCCGCACGGTGTGCCCGAGGGCCTCCGGGTAGACCTCCCAACCTGTCTGCATCGTCGGCACTCCCTCATGGGGTGGCACGTTGCCGTCCGGGCCGATCAGCGAGCGCGAATAGGTTTGCACACCGACGAAGTCGTCGTCCCTCGACACGGCGAGCCAGTCCGTCTGGCCCCGTTCACGAGCCTCCCTCCAGCGGTCCTCCCCACCGGGTGCCGGCTGCAGATCGATCAGCGCCAGCGTCCACCCGACCTTCACGTGCGGGGCGGCCGACTTGATTGCCTCCTTGGCGGACCGGTGCCCCGCCGACATCCGCTCCACGTCGGATGCGATGAGCCCCATCCGGTAGCGGGTCGGGTCGAAGCCGCCGACACCGGGGGAGCCCACCTCCGAGGGCCCGGGCGCGGACCGTCGGCCGCCGGTGCCCATGGCCAGGACCCCCGTGGTCGCCAGCATGGCCATGAGGTTGGGCTCGTTGAGCGTGCAGACCCAGGACAACAGGTCGCCGAGGTGCTCGGTGACACGAGAGGCGTAACGGCCGAATCGTTCGGGGGAGCTCTCGGCCGCCCATCCGCCCCCGCCGGCCATCCAGCGGGGCAGTGTGAAGTGGTTGTAGGTCACGACCGGCGTCACCCCGTTGCTCAGGCAACAATCGAGCATCCGTCGATAGTGGTCCAGGGCGGCCCGGGAGAAGTAGCCGGGCTCCGGCTCGATGCGCGACCACTCGAGGGAGAACCGGTACGCGGTGAGACCCAGCTCGGCCAGCATCGCGATGTCCTCGGGGTAGCGGTGGTAGTGGTCGCAGGCGTCGCCCGAGGGCTCGGTGAACGTCGAGTTCTCCGCCCATTCGAGCGGCCACAGGTCGGCGTTGACGTTCCCGCCCTCCACCTGGTGGCCGGCCGTCGCGGCACCCCAGAGGAAGCCGTCGGGGAACGGGGTCACGGCCTTGGCGCCTGGCGCTCGCACTGGAGCGCCGTTGCCGGAAGTGTCAACGCTGCCCACCCTTCTCCGCGGTTCGAGATTGCTGACTGTGGTGCCGAGGCGTGGTGGCACATGGCCTCGCGCCCCCGGGACTCCGGATACTAGCGAGGTATCTGCAAAGCTTTGCAGGGACCAACCACGGTCCATGTGCGGTCGGGGTCAGCGCAGTCGGGGCCAAGGAGGATCGGAGGACCGAGGATGACGGCGTTCGAGGAAGCGGTAGACGCGGTGCGGGAAGGGCGCCCGATCGGGGAGGTGGCGCGTCGGCTCTACGAGGGGCTCGGCGACGAGGAGCGTCTGTGGTTGCTCGACGGCGACGAGGACTTCTGGCCGGGCCTCGCCCGCTTCAGGTCGGAGGGGTACAACCGGGTGCCGATCGTGCACGGCGCCATCGAACGGCTCGGCATCCCCGGCACCCGGTTCGTCGACGGCCCGCGCGGGTGTGTGGCCGGCGCGGGCACGGCCTTCCCGGTGTCGGTGGCGCGTGGCGCCACCTGGGACGTCGCCCTGGAGGAGCGGGTCGGTGACGTGATCGGGCGGGAGATCCGGGCTCAGGGAGGGAACTTCTTCGGCGGGGTCTGCGTGAACCTCCCCAGGCACCCGGCCTGGGGCAGGGCACAGGAGACGTACGGCGACGACCCCTTCCATCTGGGCGAGTTCGGGGCGGCGCTCACCCGCGGGGCCCAACGGTGGGTGATGGCGTGTGTCAAGCACTACGCCCTGAACTCCATGGAGAACGCCCGCTTCAGCGTGGACGTCTCGGTGGACGAGGCGACCCTGCACGACGTCTACCTGCCGCATTTCAAGCGGGTCGCCGACGAGGGCGTGGCCGCGGTGATGGGGGCGTACAACTCGGTCAACGGCGAGTGGTGCGGACAGAGCTCCTATCTCCTGACCAGCGTGCTGCGGGACATGTGGGACTGGGGCGGCATCACGGTCACCGACTTCATCTGGGGCATGCGGGACGGTGCCAAGGCGCTGAACGCAGGGATGGACCTCGAGGAACCGTTCCGCCAACAGCGGGCCGAACATCTGCGCGGCCAGCTGGAGGAGGGCGAGACGTCGTGGTCGATGGTGGAACGCGCGGGCACCCGGCTCCTGGCCGCCCAGCTGCGCTCGTACGCCTCCCGGATCCCGAACGACCCGTCGATCGACGTCATGGCCGACGCGGAAGCCCGGGCCCTGGCTCGCACCGTGGCCGCCCGGTCCATCGTCCTCCTCAAGAACGTGCCGGTCGGGGGGACACCGGTCCTCCCTCTCGATCCCGACTCCGTCGGGACCATCGCCGTCATCGGCCGCTTGGCCACCGCGCCCAACATGGGCGACCACGGTTCGTCTGACGTGCGCCCTCCTTCGTTCGCCACACCGCTCGAAGGCGTACGCGCGGCCTTCCCGGGGAGCCGGATCGTCCACGTGGGATCGGATGACGTCCGGGCCGCCCGCGACGCGGCTGCGTCCGCCGACGTCGCGATCGTCGTGGCCGGTTACGACGCACACGACGAGGGCGAGTTCGTCGGGCCGAGCGCCGTCTCGGCGCCGGAGCTGTTCTCGCTCTTCCCCCCGCTGCCGGATGAGATGAGAAGCGTCCGTCGACGCCGACGCTGAAGGCGAAGGAAGGAGTCATGGCGGTGACCGCGCCTCACTTTCCCTGCGTGGAAGTGACGAGGACATCATTGGCGCCGTCGCCATCGCCAACCCGTCGACCGTCGTCGTCCTCGTCGCCTCCGGCCCCGTGCTCACGGAGTCCTGGAGGCCGCAGGTGCCCGCGCTCATCATGCTGTGGTACCCCGGGATGGAAGGGGGGCACGCGCTGGCCCAGGTGTTGACCGGCGAGCACAATCCGACCGGGCGTCTGCCTTTCGCCGTTCCGACGTCGGAGGCACATCTGCCTTCCTTCGACCGCGACGCGACGGTCGTGACCTATGACCGCTTTCACGGGCAACGCCTCCTCGACCGTCTTGGGGTGCCTGCGGCGTTCCCGCACGGGTTCGGTCTCTCCTACACGACGTTCGCCATTCCGGCAGCCACCGTCGACGCGGTGGGGGAGCACGAGGTGACGTTGACCGTGCAGGTGGCCAACACCGGCGGAAGGGACGGTGGCCACGTCGTCCAGGTCTACGGGCGGGCGCGGACCGGGGCCTACGCCGGCGAGTCGATGCTGGTCGGGTTCGCTCCCGTCTTCGCGCCGGCGGGTGCGACGGTGTCGGTACCGGTGCAGGTGTCGCTCGCGCCCTTGGCCGTGTGGGACCCCGTCCGCCGGCGGCGGGTCCCTCCCTCGACCTCCGATGTCGAGTTGGAGGTCGGAGCGCATGCGCACGATCCCGGCGCCCTGAGCCTGCAACTCGCGCCGCCCTGACCCGCCTTCCCGGGCGCGCCTCGGCATCGCGCTGCAGTGCTGACCGGTTCGAGCGCATGGTAGCGGTAACATTCATGGCGGCCTAAGATGCCTCGGCATGCGCCGGAGCCCCCTGAACGACGGCTGGACGGTTCGACAGAAGTCCAACCGCTTCACGGAGCGGTTGGGGACGGGCCCGGAGCCGGTCCCCGTGACGTTGCCCCACGACGCGCTGATCGGCGCAGAGCGGTTGCCGTCGGGCGACGCCGCCGTCCGGGTACTTCCCCGCCGGGACGTGGCAGTACCGCAGGATGCTCGAGTTCCCGGCCGATGACGCGGGCACCTCGGTCTCCCTGGAGTTCGAGGGCATCTACCGCGATGCGCTGGTCTACGTCAACGACGGCCTGGCCGCCCACCGGCCTGGCGGCTACTCGGACTTCGTCGTGCCGGTGGACCACCTGCTCCGCTTCGGCGAGCCCAACGAGCTGAAGGTGGAGGCCCGGACGCACGAGGACAGTCGGTGGTACCCAGGAGCCGGCATCTACCGGAATGTCTGGCTCCTCCAGGCGGGCCCCGTGCACATTGCGCCGGGTGGCCTGCAGGTGCGCACGCCCGAGATCGACGACGACGTCGCGGCAGTCTCCGTCGCCGTCGACGTGCGCAACCGTTCGGTCGCGACCTCGGGCGCGGTGGTCCGCACGGAGCTGCTCGACCGTGACGGCTCGATCGTGACCTGGGATGAGGCGACGGTCACGGCGGTCCCCGGCGACACCGTGACGGTCCGGCGCAGGCTGTACGTCACCCGGCCGCGCCGTTGGGGCCCCGATGACCCGTATCTGTACACCTGCATGGTCGCACTCCTGGCCGGCGAGGAGGTGCTCGACGAGGAGTCGACCACCTTCGGCATCCGCTCTCTGACCGCTGATCCGGTGCGGGGCCTGCGCATCAACGGGGAGCCGGTCCTCCTGCGAGGAGCGTGCGTCCACCACGACAACGGACCGCTCGGAGCGGCGACGATCGACCGGGCCGAGGAACGGCGGGTCGAGTTGCTGAAGGCGGCGGGGTTCAACGCGATCAGGAGCGCGCACAACCCCCTGAGCAAGCCGATGCTCGCGGCGTGTGACCGCGCCGGCCTGCTGGTGATGGACGAGGCGTTCGACATGTGGGAGGAGCCCAAGAGCGAGGACGACTACGCACTGCGGTTTCCTGACTGGTGGGAGGCCGACATCGAGGCGATGGTCCGCAAGGACGTCAACCACCCGAGCGTCATCCTCTACAGCATCGGCAACGAGATCCCAGAGGTGGGTCGGCCCCATGGGGCGCGCCTCGGGCGGGCGCTGGCCGAGAAGGTGCGGTCGCTCGACGGCACCCGCCTCGTCACCCAGGCCGTCAGCGGGCTCCTCGTCGGGGGTGCCGAGCTCTTCGCGGAGCTGAGGAACGAGATCGACGGCTCCATGACGGACGAGGAGACGGGTGTGAACACCGCCCTGACCAACTTGGCGGACCGGCTGAACAAGCTGATGCTCTCGCCCGTGGTGGCCACGAACTCGGCGGAGACCCTCTCGTACCTGGACGTCGCCGGGTACAACTACATGGACTCCCGCTACGAGCTGGACGGTGGCCTGTACCCCAATCGGGTGATCGTCGGCAGCGAGACGCATGCGGCCGCCATCGCCACGGGGTGGGCCGAGGTGGTCAGGCTTCCCCACCTCATCGGGGACTTCACGTGGACGGGCTGGGACTACCTGGGTGAAGCCGGGATCGGCCGCGTCGAGTACAGCGAGCCGGGAGAGCCTCCACCGTCGCAGTCGTTCATGGGCGGGTACCCGTGGCTGACCGCCTGGTGCGGCGACATCGACATCACCGGACACCGCCGCCCGCAGTCGTACTACCGCGAGATCGTCTTCGGCTTACGGGCGGACCCCTACGTGGCCGTGCGCCGCCCCGAGCACCACGGCCAGGCCCCGCACTCCACACCCTGGTCGTGGAGCGACGCCGTCTCGTCGTGGAGTTGGGACGGGTCGGAGGGCGCCCCGGTGACGGTCGAGGTGTATGCGGACGCCGACGAGGTCGAGCTCGTGCTGAACGGGCAGTCTCTGGGCCGGCGGCCGGCGGGCCCCGGTCACCGCTTCACGGCCGAATTCGAGACCGTGTTCGAGCCCGGCCTCCTCGAGGCCGTCGCCCTGCGTGCGGGCGAGGAGGTCGGCCGAGTGGGGGTCCGCTCCGCGTCGGGCCCGGTGCTGCTGGAGGCCACCGTCGATCGTCCCGTGATCGGCGCCCACCCCGGTGACCTGGCCTTCGTCGACCTCACACTGGTGGACGGCGCCGGGTCGCTCCACAGCTCTGCCGACCGGATGATCCACGTGGAGGTCGATGGCCCCGGTGGGCTGCAGGCGCTCGGGAGCGCGAACCCCGCCGGTACCGAGGGCTTCACGAGCGCTTCGTGTACCACCTTCGACGGGCGTGCCCTCGCCGTGATCCGTCCGACGGGGGAGGGGAGGATCACCGTGACCGCCACGGCCGACGGGTGCGAACCTCAGCGCCTGGAGATCGATGCCACGGCCTGACCGGCGTCGCCATCGCGGTGATCGTGGCGAGAGGAGGCCCCGTCTACGGGTGCCGGACGCGTGGCCGGGAGCTCCGCGCGGATGACCTGGGAGCTCAGATGGCACCCGTTCCGGGGCCAATGGGTCCTCTTCACCTCGCACCGGGACGCCCGTCCGTGGATCGGCGAGATCGTCCCCCCCGAAGAGCCTCCCGTGCCCGAGGACAACGCACTGGCGCCGGGCGGGAGACGCATCGCCGGGACCAATCCCGAGTACCGGGGCGTGTTCGTCTTCACCAACGACCTCCCCGTGTTCTCGCCCGAGGCACCGGAGCCGATGCTCGGCGACGACCTGTACCGGACCCGTCGTGCGGGGGGCACGGCGGAGGTGATCTGCTACCACCACGATGCCGGCCGGTCCATGGCCGACCTCACGGACGACGAGATGTCCGCCATCGTCACCACGTGGCGCGACCGGACGCATGCGCTCCAATCGGAGGAGGGCGTCGCACACGTGCTCATCTTCGAGAACCGCGGTGCAACCGTGGGCACCTCCAATCCGCACCCGCATTGCCAGGTCTATGCCGGATCGCTGGTCTACGCCACCATGGCTCGCGAGGCGGAGGTCGCGCGTGAGCACCACCGCCGAACGGGCCGACCCTTGCTCGGAGACGTGATCGAACGGGAGTTGGCGGGACCGCGTGTCATCAGCGAGGGCGAGCACTTCTTTGCCTGTGTCCCGTGGTTCGCCCAGTACGCGTACGAAGTGCACGTGCTGCCCCGCATGCCGGCGACCTCTCTCGTGGACCTCGACGACCACTGCTGCGGATCGCTGGCGCTCGTCCTCCGTGACGTCGTGCGGCGCTACGACGCCCTGTGGGGGTTCCGCATGCCCTACGTCCTCGCGGTGCATCAGGCACCGGTCGGCGATCATCCTCACTACCCGTTCCACATCGAGCTGCACCCGCCCCTTCGGGCTCCCGGCCTGCTGAAGTACCTGGCGGGTCCCGAGGTCGGCGGCGGGTCGATGACCAACGAGTCGGATCCGGACGAGAAGGCGGCGGAGCTCCGTGCCACCCTCGGCTGACGAGGCGCGGCGCCTGCTCTGCCGGCTCGGTGAGCACGTCCGCGCCCTCGTCACCGGCTCCCGTGGCATGGAGATGTCGGTGGTGGCGGGGGAGACCGTGGCCGACACCATCTACGCCATCGACCGCGTGGCGGACGACGCGTTGCTGGTCTGGTTCGAGGAGCACTGGCCCGACGTCCGGGTGGTGTCCGAAGGGCTCGACGAGCCGGTCGTCGTCGGCCGGAAGGCGGAGTGGACCGTGATCGTGGACACCATCGACGGAACGCGCGGGCTGATGTACGACAAGCGCGCCGCGTGGTGCCTCGCGGCGGCGGCCCCGCCGGACGGCTCGCTCGGCGACGTCGTGGCCGCTGCCATGACCGAGCTGCCGACGGTGAAGCAGGGCGCGGCGGATCAACTCAGCGCGGTCCGCGGTCGCGGGCTCGTGACAGAGCGTGTCTCTCTGCGCAGTGGCAGGAGGGAACGGCTCGCGGTGCGTCCGTCATCTGCGGTTGACCTGGAGCACAGCTTCAGCGGCCTGGCGAAATTCTTCCTGCCCGGGAAGCCGGTCTTGGCCTCGCTGGAGGCCGAGCTGTTCCGCCGGCTCGGCTACCGCCACGTCTTCGACGACCAATACCTCGCAACCGGTGGCCAGCTGCACGAGCTCATCACGGGCCGGGACCGCTTCGTCGCCGACCTGCGACCCCTGGTGACCGACGACGGCCTGGCCTGCCACCCCTACGACGTGTGCACATCGATGTTGCTGACCGAGGCCGGTGGCGTCGTGAGCGACCCGTGGGGTCGACCGTTGGAAGCCCCGCTCGACAACGCCTCTCCGGTGGCGTGGGTCGGGTATGCGAACGAGGCGTTGGCGACGCGTATCGGTCCCGTCCTCGCGGAATTGGTCGATGGTCTCCAGGACCGGTAGCGCGCCGGGCCGGCTCGACCTCCTGGGTGGCGTCGCCGACTACTCGGGGGCGCTCGTGCTCGAGATGCCGACTCGCCAGTCGACCGAGGTGGTGGCCGAGCCCGACCCTGATCTCGTGGTCGGGCCGGCCGTCCTCTCCGTTCCCGAGACGGCGCGCCTGGCCGGCCTCGACTACGCCGAGGTTCGCCGTGCCCTCGCCGGCCTGCCACGCTGGACCCACTACCTCCTCGGCGTCGTCGTGGTCCTGGTCCGCCACGGGGTGATCACGTCCCCGCAGGCGCGGCTTCGCGTCTCTTCGGACCTCCCGCAGTCCGTGGGTGTGGCGTCGAGCGCAGCGCTGGAGGTGGCGACGGCGCGTGCACTGGGTGCGGGTGCCCTCGACCCGCTCCGCCTCGCTGCGTTGTGCCAGGAGGCGGAGAACTACGTCGTGGGTGCCCCGTGCGGCGTCATGGACCAGGTGGCGGTCGCCGCGGGGGAGCGCGGCAGCCTGCTCCCGATCCTGTGCCGGCCGGTGGTGACGTGCCCGGCGGTGCCGGTGCCGGCCGATCTGGAGGTCGTCGGGTGGCCGACCGGTGCGGCACACGACGTCAGCGGCGCACCGTACGGGCGAGCGCGGGCGGCAGCCTTCATGGGAAAGAGGATCGTGGAGGAGTCCGAGGGACGGTCGTGGCCCTGGGTCAGCGCATTGCCACCCTCCGCGGTGGCGCACCTCCCCGAATTCGTCGACGGGGCCGATTTCCTCCGACGGTGGGGCGAGATCGGTGACCCGCTCACCGTGGTCGAGCCCGAGGAGGCGTACCCGGTGCGCGCCGCCGCCTCGTTCGGCGTCGAGGAGCACGCCCGGAGCGAGGCCGGCCTGGCTGCTCTCCGCGAGGGACGTTTCGGGCATCTGGGACAGCTGCTGCGCGCCAGCCATGCCGGCTACGACGCGATCGGCCTGGGTCACCCGGCGGCCACGGCGACCGTCGAGGCGGCATTGGCCACGCCCGGCGTCTACGGAGCGCGCTCGAGCGGCGGCGGATGCGGCGGCACCGTGGTCGTCCTCTGTGAGCACGGTGCGTTGGACCACGTCGAAGGCCTCATCCGGTGAGGGCCCTTCGAGACGCCGTCGGGCGCGGGCCTCGTCCCGGCCGCGCCGATTCGGCAGGTGGCGCAGCGCTCTCGCGCACGACCAGCGCGGCGGGGACGACGATGTGGCGATCGTCGGCTTGGCCCTCCACCAGGGTCAGAAGGAGCTCCACGCAGCGTCGCCCGACCTCGCCGAAGTCCTGGCGGACCGTCGTCAGCGCGGGGACGAAGAAGCCCGATTCGGGTGTGTCGTCGAAGCCCACCACGCTCACGTCCTCGGGTACCTTCCGGCCCGCATCGTGGAGGGCGCGGATCACGCCCAGTGCGGTCTGGTCGTTGGCCGCGAAGACGGCGGTGACCTTCGGGTCGGTGGCCAGCCGAGCCCCGGCGGCGTAGCCCCCACTCGCGCTCCAGTCACCCACCAGCACGGTCCCTCGCGTGGCGCCGTGGGACCGCAGGGCTTCGGTCCAGCCCCGCATCCTCGATGTGGCGTCGATCCAGCTCCGCGGACCCCGCACATGGTGGACCGTCCGGTGGCCGAGTTGCAGCAGGTGCCGCGTTGCGATGCGGGCTCCCTCGAGCTGGTCGATCGTCACCGTCGCCGCACTGATGCGGGGATCGCCGCCCACGACGACCAGGGGTACCTGGTCCTCGAGGGTGGCCACCGCATCGACCACCGCGCGCACGGGGGCGACGACGATGACCCCTTCGACATGCGACGCCCGCAGGTGTTCGAGGGTGGATGCCATGTCCTTCCCGCTGCGGCTCAGGGTGACGAAACTCAGAAGATGTCCGGTTGCCCGTGCCGCCGCCTCTATCCCGAAGAGCATGTGCGACGGACCGAATTGCTCGGTCTCCACGGCGATGACCCCCAGCGTCCTCGATCGCCCGCCCGCCAGAACTCGAGCGGCGGTGTTGGCGTGGTAGCCCAGGGCAACGACGGCGTCCTCGACCCGCCGCCGCGTCGGATCGGCGACGCCGGGGAACCCGCTGAGCACCCGGGACACGGTCATGACCGACACGCCAGCCCGAGCCGCGACGTCGGCCATCAAGGGACGAGGAGGTGAACCCATGTCACGCCTCCTCGTAGTCGAACCAGTCGAAGGCCGCGTCTCCGCCGACCACGTACATCCCGATGGTACGGCCGAGAAAGCCGCCTGTGACCTCCGAGGACAGGTAGCGCCCGTCGAGGCGGGCCAGAGCATGGAACGCGCCGTCGGCGTCCTCGAAGCCGAGGGCCACGGTGTCCGGTCCGTGCCCGTCGGGCTCCGTGGCGATCGTCAGGATCACCGGGCCGGGCGGGCACGACGAGCTGCCGACGACCGCGTGGAGCGGCCCGACACGCGCCCGAACGATGATCTGTCCTCGGTGTACTGCAACGTCGTAGTGCGCGGTCTCATCCATCATGAGCGCGAGCCCGGCTTCGTTCGCGCCGCCGACGTCGACGAGCGCCCGCACCCGGCAGCAACGGTGCTGCTGGCGGCGTCCGACGTACACGGGTTCTGGCGAGTCGAGTGTCGCCTCGCCGCCCTTGAGCACCAGCCAACCGGGGCGGGACCGGAGTGAGGAGACCGCGCTCGGGTGCCGGCGCACCCCGACCCAGGTCGGGCCGAGCTCGAAACCGTCGAAGTCGTCGCGCTCGAAGGTGGCCATCGGCGCCGCCGCTCCGGGCGGCCCGCCGCCCATCTCCAATTGCACGTCGCGGGGAACCGGCCAGCCGTCGACCCAGTCCACCGGCGTCAGGAACGTCTCGCGGCCGAGCACGTGGAAGCCGGGCCCGATGCCATGAGGGCGCACTCCCAGGAGGACCATCCACCAGGACCCGTCCGTCGCCTCCACCATGTCTGCGTGGCCCGTGTTCTGGATCGGCTGGTCGGTGCTCCGGTGACTCAGGATCGGGTTCGACGGTGCGCCCTCCCACGGGCCGACGGGCGAGGGAGCCCGCGCGATGGAGACCGCATGCCCCTGATGAGTGCCACCCTCGGCGATCATGAGATACCACGTGCCGTCACGCTCGAAGAGGTGCGGCGATTCTGGATATTGCAGTCCTGTCCCGGACCACGTGAGGTCGGGGCCGGCGAGCACCTGTCCGGTTGTCGTGTCGATCCGACAGCGGGCGATCCCGCCCAGGCCGGAGAAGTGGGCCCAGCAATTCCCCTCGTCGTCCCAGGCGATGTCGGGGTCGATGCCCGCCACGGGCAAGGGGACAGGATCGGACCAGGGGCCGGCCGGGTCTTCGGCCGTGACGAGGAAGTTCCGCGCTCCGTTGGTGCCGACGTTGGTCGTCACGACCCAGAACCGGCCGTCGTGGTGCCGGATCGTGGGGGCGTAGATCCCCAATGACGACCAGTCCACCGTGGCCGTGAGGTCCAGCTGGGACGGGCGGACGAGCACATTGCCGATCTGGAGCCAGTCCACGAGGTTCCTCGACCGGAAGACGGGCACTCCCGGGACGTAGGTGAACGAGGAATGCACCAGGATGTACTCGTCACCGACGCGGCACACGCTCGGGTCGGGATGGAAGCCCGCGATGACGGGGTTCTGGTACGTCATGTCGCGCCGGCGCTTGCGCCCGCGGCCTCGGCGTATGCGGCGAGAATTCCGTCGCGGTCGACGGCGTCGTCAGGCTCGACGACGTCGCCCCGGCCCAGCCCCCAGGTGTCGCTGACCTGTGCGAAAGCACACCCGAGGTGCACGGCGGTCGCCTGGACCGCCGCGCCGGCGGCGACGAGCTCCTCTTCGGACGGCACCAGGACGGCGCGGCCGGTCAGGTCGGCGACGACACGCCGGTAGGCGGAACTCCGTGCGGCACCCCCGATGAGGAACACCCGCCCGTCTGTCGCCGGACCGAGTGCCTCGGCCGCCTGGAGCAGGTTGCACACGACTCCCTCCACACCGGCGCGGGCGAGCTGGGCCGGGGTGACGTCCGAGCGCAGGCCTGCGAGCGTGCCGGTCGCCCCGGGTCGGTTCGGTGTCCGCTCCCCGTCGAAGTGCGGCACGAGCACCAGGCCGGAGGCGCCGGCGGGCGCCTCCAAGGCCAGCTCGTCGAAGCGCTGGTGGTCCACGCCGAGCAACCGCGCCACGGCGTCGGTCACCTTGGTCGCGTTCATGGTGCAGACCAGCGGCAGGTAGCGACCGGTCGCGTCGGCGAAGCCGGCCACGGTGCCACTCGGGTCGGCGCTGGGGTGATCGCTCACGGTGAACGCGGTCCCGCTCGTCCCGAGGCTCAGCGCGAGGTCGCCCGGCCGGAGCCCCAGGCCGAGCGCCGCCGCCATGTTGTCCCCGGTGCCGGGGCCCACCTGCGCTCCGGTCGGCGCCCAGTCCCCGGCGGGCTCGTTCGGCGGCAGCACCTCGGGGAGAGCCCCCTCCCAATCGACCTCGCCGTCGATCAGCTCGGTCAGCAGGTCGTAGCGGTAGCGCGCCTCGGCGGGGGACCAGTAGCCGGTCCCCGATGCGTCGCCCCTGTCGGTGACGCGTCGCCCGGTGAGCCGGAACGTGAGCCAGTCGTGCGGCAGCATCACGGCCGCGATCCGGCGCAGCACGTCGGGCTCGCAGCGGCGCAACCAGCGCAGCTTCGTGATGGTGAAGCTGGGCACGGGCACGCTGCCGCAGGCCGCGGCCCAGGCGGCAGGTCCTCCGGCCAGCGCGGCCAGCAGGTCATCGGTGTCTCGCGCCGACTGCGTGTCGTTCCAGAGCTTGGCCGGCCGCAGGACCTGATCCCGGTCGCCCAGGACGACGAGACCGTGCTGCTGGGCGGCGACGGCGAGCGCCTCGGGCCGGTGGGTCCCGGGCACGCCGGCCGCGGCACAGGCCACCGTGAAGGCCGCCTCCCAGTCACGAGGCTGCTGTTCGCTGCAGGGCGGCGTGGTCGGGGCGTGCGGGGCCCTTCCCGATGCCACGACGGCACCGCTCTCGGCGTCGCGCACTTGCACCTTGCACGCGGAGGTGGACGAGTCCACCCCGAGCACCAGCGGCACTAGCGGGCTCCGAGGAGCAGTTCCGTGACGAGTTGGTCCAGGCGCTCGTTCCCGTAGCCCTGCGAGGCCAGCGCATCCTCGTCGTAGTCGGACGAAAGGATTCCTGCGAGGCCGCCAGCTCCTGCGGTCGGCTCACCGAGCTCCGCCGCCTTGGTGACGCGCAGAGCGTCCTGGATCTCGTTGTCCTCGTGGAAGCGCCGTGCCTTGTCGGCCAGGATCAGATAGGTCCGCATACAGCCACGCGCGAAGTCCCAGACACCGTCGCTGTCCTCGGTCCGGTAGGGATGAGCGTCGAAGTGGCGCATCCCGTCCCAGCGCGCGTCCTCGAGCAGCTTCACCACGTAGAAGGCGTCGCGGATGCCCTCCGAGCCGAACCTGAAGTCCTGGTCGAACTTGCCGATCCGTTGCGCGTTCAGGTCGATGTGGAACAGCTTGCCGTGCCACAGCGTCTGCGCGACCGCCTGGGAGAACGAGAGCCCGCTCATGGTCTCGTGGGCGAACTCGGGGTTGAGCCCGACCATGTCGGGGTGCTCGAGGGACCCGATGAAGGCGAGCGCATGGCCGACGGTGGGGAGGAGGATGTCGCCGCGCGGCTCGTTGGGCTTCGGCTCGAGGGCGATGCGGAGGTGCAGGCCGCGGCCGGCGATGTGCTCGCACACGAGGTCGATGGCCTCCTTGTAGCGGTCGAGCGCCAATCGCACGTCCTTGGCGGCTTCGGTTTCCATGCCCTCGCGGCCACCCCACAGGACGAAGACCTCTGCCCCGAGCTCCGCGCCCAGCTCGGTGGCCTCGCACGCCTTCTTCACGGCAAAGCGACGTATCCGGGGGTCGTTGGCGGTGAACGCGCCCTCCTTGAAGATCGGACGCCAGAACAGGTTGGTCGTCACCATCGGGACATGCATCCCGGTGGCGTCGAGCGCCTGCCGGAAGCGCTTGACGATGTCCTGTCGGTCCTTGGCCGGCGAGCCGGCGGGTACGAGGTCGTTGTCGTGGAAGCTCACGCCGTAGGCGCCGAGGTCCGACAGCCGGTGCACGGCGTCGACGGGGTCGAGGGGAGGCCGGACGACCTCCCCGAACGGGTCCCGACCGGGGTTCCCGACGGTCCAGAGTCCGAAGGTGAAGTGGTGCTCAGGTCGGGGGGTGAATTCGGTCATGGTCCTCCTGTCGCGGCCACCGGGGGCGGTGCGTCCGCCCCGACGGCGCCCGCTGGCTCGTCGTCCGAGGCAATGCTCGATGATAGCGTTATCAGGGAGCGGCAGCAGGGGCCGGCGGAGGGAAGGTCAGGTTGATCCGAGGGTGGTCGTGAGGTCCGGGCGCTGCGACGAGGACCGCGCTCGTTGCCGTCCGTCGAGCGCCGTGTCCGGGAGGACGCCGGCGTGATCCGCTGGGGCGTGGTCGGCCCGGGCGCGATCGCCACGGGGTTCGCCGATGCCATGCAGTCGACCGACGGCGGAACGATCGTCGCCGTGGCCTCACGTTCAGCCGAGCGTGCCGATGCCTTCGCGGACCGGTATGCGATTCCGGCCCGCTACGGTGACGACGAGTCCCTCGCCGCCGACCCGGACGTGGATGCCGTGTACGTCGCCACACCGCATTCACGGCACGAGTCGGACACACTGAGATTCCTGCGTGCCGGGAAGCACGTCCTGTGCGAGAAGCCCTTCGCGCTCAACGCGCGGCAGGCGGCCACGATGATCGAGGCGGCCCGGAGCCGGGGCCTGTTCCTGATGGAGGCGATCTGGAGCCGCTTCCTCCCGGCGTACCGCTCCCTCGTCGAGGTCGTCGGGGAGGGCCACATCGGTGAGCCGCTCGTGGTCGAGGCGGACTTCGGGTTCCGGCGGCCGCTCGAGCCCGGGCATCGCCTCTTCGACCCGGCCCTGGGAGGCGGCGCGCTGCTCGATCTGGGCATCTATCCCCTCCAGCTGTGCTCGCTCCTGCTGGGCACGCCCGAGCACGTGGTGGCGGACGCAGTCGTCGGCGAGACCGGTGTCGACGAGGTGGTCGCCGCCGTGCTG
This sequence comes from uncultured Acidimicrobiaceae bacterium, assembly GCA_963730395.1. Lineage (GTDB taxonomy): Bacteria > Actinomycetota > Acidimicrobiia > Acidimicrobiales > RAAP-2 > Bog-473. Next base: position 133,710 of record CAVSSK010000011.1, read on the forward strand.
CGCCATCGAGGAGGAAGCCTCGGCGTGGTCAAGGCCGCCATCAGGGTCGGCATGTCGTGCACGGCCCGCATCTCGGGCACGGAAGGATGGATCGACCTTCCCGCGTTCATGCACTGCCCGAGCTCCTTGACCGTGACGACCAGCGCGGGACCCCGGCACATCGACGGCTCCTACGAGGGCAACGGCCTCCGGTTCGAGATCGAGGAGGTCCATCGCTGCCTGGCCGAGGGGTCGACCGAGAGTCCCGTCATGCCGTTGGACGAGACGCGTGCCCTCGCCGCCACGCTGGACGCCATCCGCGCCCAGGTTGGTGTCGTCTACCCGGGAGAGTGACCCTCCCGACGAGGGTCTAGGAGGGCGCGCGGAGTCGGTAGAGCACTTCGCCGGCGTCGCGCACGACCAGCGTGTCCGGATCTGACGCCCAGGCGTCGACATCGACCGCCGGTGGCGCCAGGTAGCCCAGGTTCGCCCTCTTCACCGTGTCCTCGGGGATCCCGGTGGCCAGCGTGACGCGCACGCGCTGGCGCTCACCGTGCACCGGGTCGTAGGTCCCGGCGCCGAAGAGGTGGGTGGAATGGGCGAGCTCACCCCGCGGGTAGCGACGGTACCGATCCCAGTGGGCGAGGATGTAGTCACGGCAGTGGTAGCCGATGTCGACCAGTGCGGGGTGCATGGCTGCGATATCCCGGATGTGCGGCGCGTAGAGGACCACCTCGCCGCCGTCGGCGACCACCGGCTCCACCTTGTAGAAGCCCTTGGCTCCCGTCCACAGGTCGGGATACCGCGCTGGCACGAGGGAGAGCACGCGCGGGACGGGTGCGTCCAGGTACTCGACGTGGGTGCGCGCCGCCACCTCCGCCGCCGCCGCCCACGACGCCGTCGGCTCGCCGAAGGCGAGCGACTGCAGCCCGCCCGATGCATGGTCCACCACGACGCTCAGGGCGTGACGCTCGCCGGGCACCAGCCCGGCTGCGGCGTCGACGAGGGCCCGAACCGGGGTGATGCCCGACCGACCGATGATCTCGCCGCTCGTGATCAACGCACCCAGCCAATGGGTCACGTCGATCAGCTCCTGGCCCGAAAGGCCGGGAAACAGGTACTTGTTGCCGCCGGAGAACCCGATGACCTCATGGGGGAGCACGGGGCCGACGATCAGCGTGACGTCGCTGTCCAGCACCAGCCGGTTGATGCGGACGTCGATGGCGTCGTCGATCCGGCCTCCGGACAGTTCGTGCACCAGCGTCGGGCTCAGCGACCCGACGTGCACGAAGGTCTCGTCCTCCCACCAGGCATGGTTGACCGTGGGGAACGACAGGGGCCCGACGAGGGAGCGCATGGCGGCGTCGGCCATCGGTGCGTGGGTGCCCAGCGCCACCACGGCGGTACAGGCGCTCGTGCGGCCCGCCGCCTCCTCGTCAATGGCCCCGAGCAGGAGGGGCAGCGGGCAGGTGCGCGTCGCATCGGGGATCACGAGGCAGAGCGAGCGGCCGGAGAGATCGAGACCCGAGAGCTGTGCGCGCACGAAGGTCCTCACGTCGTCCTCGGTCAGGATCGGCCCCGGACCCCCCAGCGTCGCGGTCACCGCTGGGCCTCCAGCACCGCGAGGCCGGCATCGACGACGCGCTGCAGTGCCCCGGTGACCTCGACGACGAAGTCGTCGTCGGCGCGGCCGGCCAGAGCCAGGTTGCTGAGTCGACGGAGGCTGGCGCCCTGTGACGCTGCGGCACGCAGCTCCGCGGCGACGGGGTCCTCCAGGGCAGGGAGGTCCACCCCACGGACCGTGAGGCGGGCCGTGGCGGCGATCCAGATCGCCGCCACGGCGGCGAAGGAGTGGGTACCGAGGCCACGGGCGCGGCGGGCGGCGGCCACCGGCACCAGGCGCTGCGGCAGCTTGCTCGATCCGTCGGCGCCCACCTGCGTGCAGGTATGGCCGAGCGTCGGGTTGGCGAACCGGCGCAGCGCCTCGTGGGCGAACCGCTCCGGTCCGAGGGCAGCGGGGAGGTCGGCGACTTCGAGGGTCTCGTCGACCACGCGCCGGACGAAGGGCACGAGGGCGTCGTGCCCGACCGCCTGGGCGATCGTGCGGCAGCCTGCCAGCATGCCGCCGTAGGCGACGGCGGAGTGGGGTCCGTTGAGCAGCCAGAGCTTCCTCCGCTCGAAGGGCGTGACGTCCTCCACCAACTCCACGCCCGCCTCGGCCAACGGGGCGAGGGAGTCGACGGTGCCGATGGTCCAGGACCGGTGGCGTTCGGTGCTCACGGCCGCCCGGTCGACCAGGCCGAGCCGACGTCCGATGTCCTCCTGGTCCTGCTCCGTGGGAGCGGGCACCATGCGGTCGACGACGGAGCTCGGGAAGGCGACCTCGCGGGCGATCCAGTCCGCCAAGGACGGATCGAGGCGCTGGGCGGCGTCGACAACCCGCGCCCGCAGGACGCGCCCGTTCTGCAGCAGGTTGTCGAGGGAGGCGAAGACCGGTGGCGCCAGCCCGCGCCGCCGGCGGCGGGCCAGCGCCAGCGCGATGAGGGTCGGTGCCGACGTGGGATCCTCCGAGGGCTCGGGTTCGTCGGGTGAGACCTCGTAGCCCTTCTCCGTGATGGTCAGCGTCACGAGGCTCGTGGTGGGTGCCGCAATGACGTCGAGCGCGGCCGCCGGCCCCGTCTGCACCGAGGCCAGCGCGCCCACGACGCGCAGCGAGACCTCGGCTCCCGGTTCTCTCTCCGCCACGGTGTACAGACCGTCCTGTGGCGTCAGCTGCTCCTCGGCGCGGGCGCTCCTGATGGAGACCGCCCTGATCAGGCCGGGTCGTCCCTGCCGCAGGAGATCGTCGGCGTACACGCCGAGGTGGGCCCGGGCGAAGGCTCCGAAGCCGAGATGGGCGATCGGTGGCGCCGAGGTGCGGTCATAGGTCGGTCGCTGTCGCACGTGCGCGGCGGCGAGCGTGCCTGCCGCCAGACGTTGCCGTGGCGACGTCACCGTTCCATCCGGTGCTCTGCGGGTGCCGTGTAGCGTCGGGCGCCGTGCGGTCCCCTCAGCGCGTGACGATCCTCGACGTCGCTGAGCGGGCCGGCGTCCACGCGGCGACCGTGTCCCGCACCATCAACGTCCCCGAGAAGGTGGCGCCGGCCACCCGGCGCCGGGTCGAGCAGGCGGTGCGCGACCTCGGCTTCGTGCCGAACCGAGCCGCCCGCGGGCTCATCACCGGACGGACCGGCAACATCGCCGTGATCGTCCCGGACATCACGAATCCCCACTTTGCGTCGCTCGTCAGAGCGGTGGAGCGCTCGGCTCGGCAGTCCGACCTGCAGGTGCTCCTCGTCGACACCGGAGAGCACCCCGACGAGGAGGTGCGTGCAGCCCGGACGATGTTCCGGGACGTCGACGGGTTCGTGGTGGTCTCGCCTCGCCGGCTCCACCGCCAGCTCGACGCGTTCGACGCCAAGCCAGTGGTCTTCGTCAACCGACCCGTGCGCCACCACGCGTCCATTCTGTTCAGGACGGCTCCGGCGGTGGCGGACGCGCTGCACCATCTGGCTGCGCTGGGGCACCGCAGACTGGTCTATCTGGGCGGCCCGCGGGGTTCGTGGGCCTCCGGCGAGCGCCGGGACGCGGTGCGGCGCACCAGCCGCTCCATCGGCATCGAAGTCGATCAGCTCGCGGTGGCCGAGCCCACCTTCGAGGCGACCGTCGACCAGGCGCAGGCGATCATCGCCAGCACGGCCACGGCCGTCATGGCCTTCAACGACCAGATGGCGCTCGGCGTCATCGCCGGGCTGACCGCTCTCGGGACCTCCGTCCCGCGCGACGTCAGCGTGGTCGGCTTCGACGACGTGCCGATGGCTGCCATGGTCGCCCCGCCGCTCACCACCATCAGAGTGCCGACGAGCGAGGCCGGGGCCCTGGCCGTGGCGATGCTGGGCGAGCAGCCCTCGACGAAGGAGCTGGTCGGGGAGCTCGTCGTCAGGCACTCGACCGGTCCACTGCGCTGACGCCGAGCCAGCGCCGCCGCAGTTCGTGGGCGGCCAGCTTCGGGCGCCGGTCCCTGGTGAACACGCCCTTCTTGTTGCCGTCGACGCGCATGAAGGAAGGCCCGGTCGCGAAGTCCGCAAAGTTCCAGACGTGCTCTCCGACGACGGCATCAACCCGGTCGAACACCCGGTGGTACGTCTCGAGGAGTGCCGCCTGGTACTCCTCGCTCCACAGAGAGCCGTCCGTCGTATGGAGGCCGGCGAGCGTGTCCGCGCCGTACTCGGTCACGATGATCGGCTTGCCGTGCCGGCTCACCCACGCCGACAGCTCGGCTTCGAGGCCGCGTTCGGCCGCGTCGAGGTCGCCGGGCTCGACGTACCATCCGTAGTAGCGGTTGATCATGACGACGTCCGCCAATTCGGTGACCGTGCAGGTGTCGGGGAGCGCGAACATCATGTTGACGAAGCCGACCGGGCGGCTGGGGTCGGCGCGTCTCGCGGTGGCGAACAGGGGCTCGAAGTAACTGCGGGCGGCCTCGGTGTGCGATTCGGGCTCGTTGGCGAGGCTCCACAGGACGACGCACGGGTGGTTCTTGTCCCGAGCGATCAACTCCTCGATGGCCTGCCGGTGCGCCTCCTGCGTCGCCGACCCGATCGTGTCCTCGGAGAACGTCGTCTTGGGTCCGCCCAGGAACAGGCCACCCCCGACCCCGAGGTTGAGCCCGACGGCCGCCGTCTCGTCGATGACGACGATGCCCAGTCGGTCGGCGTGGTCGAGCACCTCCTCCGCGTAGGGGTAGTGGGAGGTCCGGAACGAGTTGGCGCCGATCCACGACAGCAGCGAGAAGTCGTGCACCATCGCCACGTCGTCGTGGCCCCGGCCGTGCACGTCGATGTCCTCGTGCTTGCCGAAGCCGCGAAAGTAGAAGGGCTCGCCGTTGAGGAGGAATTGCGTGCCGTCGACGCGCACGGTGCGGATGCCGACGGGCAGCGCGTAGCGGTCGACGAGGGAGTCGTCGTCGAGCAGGTCGACCTGCAGCTCGTAGAGGTACCCTCGGCCCGGGCGCCAGAGCTCCGGCTGAGGCACACGGAGCTCGCCGCTGCCGCCCGTCGCGGTGCGCCACCTCCCGCCCGTCGGCGTCGCGCAGCGCCACCTGCACCGTGGGGGTGCCGGGCCGTGCCACGACCGTCCACCCGACCACGCCCGTTTCGCCCTCGAAGTCGGTGACCACGGTGATGTCGTCGACGTAGGTGCGCGGCGTCGAGTACAGCCAGACGCTTCGATGCAGGCCCGCGTAATTCGAAGAAGTCGTGGTACTGGCGTTGGCGGCGGACGCCGGTGGGCATCACCTCGACGGTCCCCGGGGGGAGGGAGTGCCATGTGAGCTCGTTGTTGACCACGACGGTGAGGCGGAGCTCCTCCCCGGCCCCCGCGAGTGGGGTGATGTCCACCTCGAAGGGCGTGTAGCCACCCTCGTGCTCGGCGACCCGGGTGTCCCCGACCCAGACCACTGCCCGGTGGGTGGCGGCGTCGAACCGCAGCACCACCCGTTGACCGGCCCACCCGCGCGGGACGAACACGTGCCGCTGGTACCAGACGTCGCCGACATGGTCATGGAGGCGGGGACCGACGAAGACGTCGTTGAAGCTGCTCGGGACGGGCATCCCCGTCGCGTCGGGCAAGGTGGAACGCCACCATCCCCCGTCCCGGCCGACGCCGTCGACGTCCGCGGTGAAGCTCCACAGGCCGTCGAGTCGCTTGGTCTCTCGCGTGATGGTGTCCTGAGGGCGGAGCATGGTCCTCCTTCTGTGGCTAGGTGTCGGCCCTGGCGCGGGCGAGCATGACCTGTCTCACGCAGGCACCCGAAAGGCCCGTCGCGCCAGGTGATAGGCGAGGTCCTCTGCGATCTCGCCGGCATCCTCCTCGTCGAGCCGGTGCTCGGCCACCAGCCCGGCGAGGTAGCCCGCATTCAGCCGGCGGGCAACGTCATGACGGGCCGGGATGCTGAGCAACGAGCGGGCATCGTCGTTGAAGCCGACGGTGTTGGCAAACCCGGCCGTCTCCGTCACCAGGCTGTAGTAGCGGCGCATGCCCTCGGGGCTGTCGTAGAACCACCAGGGGGGTCCGAGCCGCAGCGCCGGGTAGTGCCCCGCGAGGGGGGCGAGCTCGCGGCTGTACGTGGTCTCGTCCAGGGTGTAGACGACCACGGTCAGGCGCGGCTCGTTGCCGAACCGGTCGAGGAGGGGTTTGAGGGAGGCCACGTAGTCGACCGCACGCGGCATGTCGGCGCCCATGTCGGGGCCGAAGCGCTCCGCCACGGTCGGGTTGTGGTTGCGCCATGACCCGGCGTGAAGCTGGAGCACGAGACCGTCGTCCAGGCTCATGGCGGCCATCTCGACCAACATCTGCCCACGGAAGCGCTCCGTGTCGTCCGGGCGGCACTCTCCGTCCAGGATCCTCCTGAAGAGCTGCTCCGCCTCACGCTGTGACAGATCGGCCGTCGCCGGCGAGGGGTGCCCGTGGTCGGAGGCGGTCGCACCGGCGGCCACGAAGCAGGCGCGCCGGGCCCGCAGGGCATCGAGGTAGCCGTGCCACGTGGAAGTGTCGGCGCCGGTGAGCTGGCCCAGCGCGGCGACGTTGGTGCGGAAGTCCACCCGGTCCGGATCGACGACGTCATCGGGGCGAAATGTGGGGACCACGCGTCCCTTCCAGCCGGAACGACGGAGGACGGCATGGGACTCCAGGAGGTCGAGCGCCCCGTCCGTCGTGGCCAGGAATTCGATACCGAACCGTTCGAAGAGCGCACGGGGTCGGAACTCGTCGTGTGCCAGCCGGGCGCACATCTCGTCGTACACGTCGTCCGCCGTGTCCGCTCCGAGGGGCGCCGCGACGTGCAACACCTCCGACAGCGTGTAGTCGAGCCAGAGCTTTGACGGCGTGCCACGGAAGAGGTGGTAGTGGCGGGCAAGCTCGCGCCAGACCGCCCGGCCGTCGACCTGCGTTGCTGCACCCCCGATCGGCTGCACGCCGAGAGCCTCCAGGGGGACGCCCTGGCTGTAGAGCAGGCGCAAGAGGTAGTGGTCCCGGGTCACCAGCTCGGCTGCGGGGTCGCCGATGGGCCCATCCTCGGCGAGCAGCGCGGGGTTGCAGTGGCCGTGGGGACTGACGATGGGGAGGGATGCCGTGCGTGCGCAGAGCCGGCGCGCGATCCTCCGCACACCCGGCTCGGCGGGGAGAAGTCGGTCCTCGTTCAGCACAGTTGTGCAAAGCTTTGCATGAACCGTGGCCCAGGTGCCAGCCCGTGACCTGCTTTCTTCACGTGGGCCTGCTGCGACGCCCGATTTCGACCCGTGCCCGAGCAGTCCTCACGGCACGACCGAGCGTCGCCAGGTCATAGGCGCCCGACTGCCGCTGGCCGTTGACGAAGAAGGTGGGTGTGCCCGCCGCTTCACTCACGTCGGCGCTCTCGACGTCCGCCGCGACGTGCTCGCTCCACCGGTGATTCCTGAGATCCTCGGTGAATGCCTTCACGTCCAGACCGAGTTGCTCCGCGTACCCGATGAGGTCTTTCGGGCCCAGCTCGTCCTGGTGCTCGAGCAGCAGGTCGTGCATCGGCCAGAAGGCGCCCTGTACCGCAGCGGCCTCGGATGCCTCCGCCGCCAGTTGCGCGCTCGGGTGCACGTCGTTGAGTGGCAGATGGCGCCACACGTAGCGCAGGTCACCGAAGTCGGCCAGCAGGTCACGGATGACCGGCTCGGCCCGCCCGCAGTAGGGACACTCGAAGTCGCCGTACTCGACCAGCGTCACGTCGGCGTCCGCCGGCCCTCGGATGTGGTCGCGCTCGCGGTCGACGGGATCGGCGAGGTCCACGATCGCGGGGGACTGGCCCAACAGGGCTCGCCTGCGCAGCGCCGGCGGCAGTCGTCCCGTGACCCGGAACACCAACGAGGTCAGCAGGGCTGCCACCACCGCGGCGGTGAGCACACCCAGCGTGGCCTCCTGCAACTCGACACCCGTGAACGCGACGGAGGCGACCAGCAGCGAGACGGTGAACCCCATCCCGGCCAGCGTGCCGCCGCCCAGGGCGGCCATCCAGCCCACCGGCGGGCGCAGTCGGCCCAGCGTTGCCTTGTTGACGAGCGCGGACACGGTCATGACCCCGGCCGGCTTGCCGACGACGTAGCCGATGACGATCCCGATCGTGACGGGTGAGGTGTAGGCCTGGCCGAGGAACCCGACATCGATCGGGATGCCGGCGTTGGCGAGGCCGAACAACGGCACGATGAGGTAGCTGGTCCAGGGGTGCCAGAGCTGCTGGAGGCGGTCGTTGGGGGAGACGGCGGTCCGCACGCCGGCCCGGAGCTGGCGCGCCATCCCGGCGGTCGGCTGCTCGCGGAAGTCCCGGAACAGATCCGAGGTCCGTTCCAGGTCGGCGCGGGCCGGCGGAGCGGCGTAGGCGATCAGGCCGGCCGCGAGCCCGACGACGACCGGGTCGACACCGGACTCGACGAGCGCGACCCAGCTGGCCGCGGCCAGTGCGAAGTAGAGCAGCCCGTAGTGGACCCGGAGGGACGCGGCGAAGGCGGCGAGAGCCATGAGCCCGATCGCCAGGACGAGCGGGACGACCGTCAGGTGGTGGGTGTAGACGGTGGCGATCACCAGGAGGCCGACGATGTCGTCGACCACCGTGAGCGTGAGGATGAAGCCCCGCAGTCGTTCGGGAGCGGACCGGCCGAGGAGCGCGAGCAAGCCGAGAGCGAGGGCGGTGTCCGTCGACATCGCCGTGCCCCAGCCGTGCTCCGAAGGCCGGCCGGCGTTGACCGCCAGGAAGAGCCCGACGGCGAAGACCATCCCGCCGAGCCCCGCCAGCACCGGGAGGATGATCCGGGGACGCTCCCTGAACTCCCCGATGTCGAACTCCCGGCGCGCCTCGAGCCCGACGACCAGGAAGAAGAAGCTCATGAGCCCGCTGTTGATCCAGCCGCGCAGGTCGAGGGACACGGCCGCTCGACCAAGGTGAACCGACAGCTGTGTCTGCCACACGCGGTCGTAGGAGGCTGCGTCGACATTCACCCAGATCAGCGCGCCAAGCGCAGCTCCGAAGAGAAGAGCGGCGCTCGCCGTCTCCGTGTGCAGGAATCGCCGCAGCGCGGTGTCGCGCTGCAACCAGGCCGTCCGAATGGAGCTCTCAGCAGGGTCGACGACGGCCATACGGGCTTGCGGGCGAGCCTACCGAGCGGCGCGCCCCGCCCCGGCGTTCCCCCGAATCAGCGGTTGGGCGGTGCGTCGTTCCCGCTGGGCGGGGGGGCGGCCGCCATCTGAGCGTGGAGCGCCTTGAGCGTGGCGACGTAGATCTCCGAGAAGGTGGGGAAGGGTTGAATGGTGTCGCGCAGCACCTGGATCGGCACACCGGCCCGGATGGCCAGCGTGGCCTGCTGCAGCCACTCTCCTGCCTCGGGCCCCAGCGCGTACGCCCCCGTCAGTCGGTCGCCGTCGCTCAGGAGGGTCAAGAACCCGTTGGATTGCGCGTAGGCGTGCGTGTAGGTGGCCGTCTTGGCCACCTCGGACAGGGGGGTGGTGGCGCTGAAGCGGTCCGTCGCGACGCCCACCGAGGCGGCCTGTGGGTCGGTGTAGACGACGCTCGGGATGGCCTGGTAGTTGGCCGGGCGAGGTTGGCCGAGGATGTTGGCGGCGACCACCTCACCCTGGTACTTGCCCACGTGCGTGAGCAACCGGACGCCCGTGACGTCACCGATTGCCCACAGGCCCTCACCGACGCGCAGGGAGGCGTCGACGGGGATGCCGTGCCGGTCGGCCGTCACGCCCACCGAGTCCAGGCCGATACCCTCCACCCGCGGCCGCCGGCCGGTGGCCACGAGCAGGTGGTCGCCGTGCAGCTCGCGACCGTCGTCGATCGCCAGGACGAAGTCGTCGCCCTCGCGCCGCGCCCCGGTCGCCTTCGCACCGAGGACCATCTCGATGCCGTCGCCGCCGCCCAGGACCTGGCCCAGTGCCTCGCCCAGCGGCGCGGGCTCCCGGGGGAGCACATGATCGGCGCCCTCGACGAGGGAGACCTCGCCGCCCAGCCGGCGCACGGCCTGGGCCATCTCGACGCCGACCGGCCCGGCGCCCAACACCAAGAGGCGCCGCGGCACGGTCTTCATGGCGGTCACCTCGCGGTTGGTCCAGACGCCGTCCAAGTCGGCCAGGCCGGGGATGGGGGGCAGGACCGGATCGGAGCCGGTCGCAATGACGATGTGGCTGGCGGTGTGCCGCACGCCGTCCACCTCGACCACGCCCGCTCCGGCCAACCGGCCGGTGCCTCGCAACAGGTCGATGCCCTTGTCCGCCAGGTAGCGCTCCTGACCGGCGTCGGAGTAGTCCGAAACCATGAAGTCGCGCCAGGCCAGCGCGGCCGCCACGTCGACCTCCGCGCTCGCTGCGGCCTCGCGTGCCTGGTGCGCCGCCTCACCGGGTCGCAGCAGCGTCTTGGACGGGATGCAGGCCCAATAGGAGCACTCGCCGCCAACCAATTGGCGCTCGACCAGGGCCACCCTCACGCCGCCGTCTGCCAACTCTCCCGCGCAGTGCTCGCCCGGTGAGCCGCCGCCCAGGACGATGACGTCGTAGTCGCTCATCTGACGGCCTTGCCGGCGAACCAGGTGTTGCCGTCGGGGTCGTCCTCCAGCTTCATGTCCACGACCGCAACTCCTCTCAATCATGCCGACAGACTCTGCGCTGGCCGTCGGAGGTGCTCCTGACCACCTCACAATCGCGCCGTACGGTACCGAAGTCCAGATCCGTCCCCGGCCGAGCCGGTCGCCGGGCCCTACGTCGCTGCTTCGGCTCGACGTCAGTGCGGGCTTCGTACTAGGGCCGGAGCGTTCAGGGACGCTCGAGCCAGTGCGCCACCTTGCCTGCATCGAGCCTGTGCCAGGAGCGCCCCCAGCGACGTCGCAGCTTGGCTTGCCGACGGCGCTCCTCGGCCACCTTGGTGCCGGCGGCGAAGCTGGCCGTCTCCGCACCGGGCGCTGGCACCCGTTCGAGCCACTCCACGGCGGCCACCGAGTCGTGGTGCTGCCCGAGAACCGTTTGCAGATCCTCGGCACGATGCGCCATGCGGCGCGCTGGCTTGCCGATCGCGGATGCCGCCGCTTCGGCCGCGTAGCGGACCTGCTTCGAAGCGATCCGTATGCGGTGCAGCTGAGCGTCGGTAGGTCGCGGGCCCGCCCTTCGCACTCTTCGGCGCAGCTTCCGCCAGTGGACGTCCACCAGTTGCGGAAGCACGTCTCGGGCGGGAGCATCCGGCCCGAACCCGTCTGTGTCGCTCTGCTGGCGTTGCGGGCTCACCCAGTAGGGCGGCGACCACACGCCCGCATGGAGCCGATCGAGCATGTCGAGGTAGCGCTCGCTCTGCAGGGCGTCCTGCAGATCCTTGCTGTGACGACGGCGTTCCCCGGCGAGCTTCGAGAGGAGCAGCTGCTCGCCCCGGTCTTCGAGCGGCGATGTCGCGCCGTCGGTGGCGAGGCGTTCGGCCAGCACATCGACGTCGCGGACTCGTCCGAGCACGGCACCCAACCACTTCAGGTCAGACCTCGTGTGCTCCAACCAGACCGGATCGAGGACGGGTCTGAACGTCTTGAGGTCCGAACGAAGTCGCCGCGTTGCCACTCGAGTCTGGTGGATCGCACGGGCCGACGGGTTCGCCGGGCCGGATCGCAGAACCACGTCGAAGTCGAGGATCCGCCCGAGACCACCGCGCAACGACTGCTGCACCACCGATGCGAGCGTCGACCTGCGACCGATCTTGTGAGCCGACGCCTCGGGGCGATCCTCGCCCCCGAGGGACATGGCGAACTTCTGGCGAGGATCGACCTGTGCTCCCGCCTGCTGCATCGCCTTCAGCACCAATTCGACCGTCGCCTGGTTGACATCGGGGACTGCGTGATCGGAAGTCAGCTCGAACTCGATCTGACGGAACGTGAGCCCCGTCTTGCCCCCACTGGCCACGGTCACGATGTCGTCATCGATCTCGCCCAGGGAAGCCTCTCCGCTCTGCACGACGAGACGCTGGCGAATGGCTTCGAGGATGACGACCGGCTCGAGGGTTGCGCGGCGGACGATCCCCTGCAGGATCCCCGTTGCTTCGCTGGGGACTTGCCTGACCTCCCCCGGCCATGACACCTCGGTTCTGGAAAGCGCCTGATCCCTGCTCTCCTCCGGCAACTTCAGGGTCCAGGTTCCGGAATCATCCTCGCCGACTCGATGGCGCAGCGTGATGCCCCGCTGCCAGAGTCGCAGGTCCTGGGTGTCGAAATAGGAGGTGCGCAGCCTCTGGAGAGGGAGATGAACCGTGCCGAGGCCCAGCTTCCGCAGGTCCGGGAGCTCGAATTCGAGGCCGGCGCTCATCTTCACTTCTCGTTCGGCGTATCTCGTCCCTCGTCCCATCTTGGGCCAGTACCCGATTCGGCCACCCCCAACCCAATTTCGGCCGGCGGGTCGCGGTCGGGCCCGGCCGGCACGGGGTCGTCGTTCGACGCCACGTGTGGCGCCCCCGCGACCCGGGTAGGTCATCAGCACCCCGGAAACCCGGGGACACGCCGACATGAACAGAGTTCGACTCGGAGGTAGGTGAACATGGCTACCGCGAAGCACCAGCACACCAAAGATGCAGAGTTCGCGTTCCCAGAAGAAGGCAAGGAGCCGTTGCACGACGCGGCTCACGTGAGAAATGCCATCGCTCGGTTCAACCAGGTCGAGGGAGTGAGTGATGCCGAACGCGATGGAGCGTGGAGGCGCATCCTGACCGCAGCGAAGAAGTTTGACGTCCAGGTGTCGGAGAGGGACTGGCGCGACCTGTCCCGAACTGGGACACGCGAGGGGAAATGAGAGGCGTGACGCGAAGAGAAGGGAAGCGATTTGTGAGACGGATATGGCTCTTGACAGGGATCGCAGTGGGGTTCGTCGTCGGCTCGAGCATGGGCCGGGAGCCCTATGAACGACTGCAAGGCGCAGTGCGCCGTCTCGGGCGCAGGCCTGAAACCCGCAAGGTCAAGAACAGCTTGATCAATGCGGCGACTGACCTCAGCGACACGACCGCAGAGAGCATCACCCAGGCCAAGGACAAGGTCCAAGCGACGGTGTCATCGGCGGTCTCGTAGATTCGGTTTCGCTCTGCGGAGCCGCATCACATCGTGGGCTCGTCCCGCGGGGGCAAGGAACGCAGTCGGGACTCGATCGGCCGGTCGCCGGCTGTCGCCCGATCGGCAGGTGACAATTCGGAACGGCCTGCTGACGTACGGTGTCCGCGATGAGTGAGAAGTCCCGAGAAGTGGCTGACGACCAGACGTTCGACGAACCCTATGTCGACCTCGATGAGTGGAGAGACGTCCCGGTCCGACACCGCTACGTCCATGGCGGATTCGCAAAGACGAATACCCGATTCTCGATCTACCTGCCTCCTCCGGATCAGTACGAGGGCAGGTTCTTCCAGCACATCACCCCCGTGCCCGACAGTGAGAATCTCGCTCAACACGTGATCGGTGAACAGGACAAGATCGGGTTCTCGATAGCCAGCGGCGCGTATTTCCTCGAGACGAACGGCGGGGGGGTCTTCGGTGGTCTGGGCTCGGACGATCCCACGATTGCCGCGTATCGTGCCAACGCGGCGAGTGCCGAGTACTCACGCGTCGTCGCGTCCCAGATGTACGGCGATCACCGAACATTCGGGTACGCCTATGGGGGAAGCGGTGGCGGCTACCGCACGATCGGCGGTGCCGAGAACACCACGGGAGTCTGGGACGGTTTCGTCCCCTATGTCATTGGGTCCCCGATGGCGATCCCGAACATGTTCACCGTTCGCATGCACGCCATGCGGATCCTGCGTCACCGTTTCGAGCACATCGTCGACGCCGTGGAGCCGGGTGGGAGTGGAGACATGTTCGAGGGGCTCGACGCCGAGGAGCGCGACGCACTCGTCGAGGTGACGCGGATGGGCTTTCCGCCGCGCTCTTGGTTCGGCCACCGCACGATGGGGATGCATGCCTTCCCCGTTCTCTATCAAGGCATGGTCATGGCGGACCCCACCTACTTCGAGGAGTTCTGGACGCAGCCTGGATATCTCGGATACGAGCCGCCACCTTCGCTGCAGCGTGACCGCGTGCGACTCGAATGTGAAATCGTCGCCACGATCACAGAGGACGAGGCGGCCAGCCTGGGTGTGGCAACGGGGGCTCAGCCGGGGCAGGCTCGGGGCGGGGTCGACACCGCCTGGCGCGGGTCCGGCGAGCCCTTGGCGATCCCGGTCGCGCTTCGACTGTCGAAGGCTCCCGAGGTCGAGGTCCAGGGAGCCGACCTGTACGTGACATCGGGCACGGCAGCAGGCACCAGGCTCGGCCTGCTCTCCGTCGTGGAGGACGTCGCCGTCTTCGGACCCGGCGACACGGAACCCCTCGTGCAGCTGCAGCCCGGGGACAGGGTCAAGGTCGACAACAGCGGGTTCCTCGCCGCCCAGACCTACCATCGGCACCAGGTGCCCGATAGCGATGAGTTCCCAGTCTGGGACCAGTTCCGCAATCCCGACGGTACGCCGATCTACCCACAGCGACCGCTCATTCTCGGACCCCTGTTCGCGGCGGGGGCGGCCGGGACGGTGCAGACCGGTCGATTCGAAGGGAGGATGATCGTCGTCGAATCCCTCCTGGACCGGGAGGCACTTCCGTGGCAGGCCGACTGGTACCGGTCGAGGGTGCGGGAGCACCTCGGAGGTGCGACCGAGGACCATTTTCGTCTCTGGTTCACCGACAACGCACTACACGGTGACGACGAGATCCAGGAGAGCCCGGCTCACACCGTCAGCTACCTGGGAGCGTTGCACCAGGCACTGCGAGACGTGAGCCGGTGGGTCGAGGAGGGTTTCGCTCCGCCGCCGAGTACCCGCTATGACGTCGTGGACGGGCAGGTCATCGTGCCTGCCGATCCCTCGCAACGCGGAGGCATTCAGCCTGTGGTGTCCCTGACGGTGGACGATGGGGAGCGCGCCGACGTTGCGGTCGGCGACGAAGTCACGTTACGTGCGATGGCACAGGTTCCCGACGAAGCGGGTGCGATCGTGTCGGTCGAATGGGACTTCGACGGAGCTGCTCTCTTCCCAGTCACCGATCCCGTTGACGTAGCAGACAGGGTCGTCGTCGAACGGCGGTGTTCGTTCGCGGAGCCCGGCACCTACTTCCCCGTGGTACGCGTCGCAGCCCACCGCGACGGGGACACGGGCAGTCCGTATGCCCGTGTCCAGAACCTGGCGCGAGTGCGCGTCGTCGTGCGCGATGGGCCGTGAGGCTGTCGTCCGGACGTGACCGCTCTGGCTATTGCCGAAGCTCCCGCTTGAGGATCTTCCCGGATGGATTACGCGGCAGGGCGTCGAGAAACGTGATCTCCTTGGGGACCTTGAACCGCGCCAGTTGTGCCCGGCAATGCTCCAGCAGCTCCTCTTCTGTCGCGATCGAGTTCTGGCGCAGAACGACGAAGGCCACTGGGACTTCGCCCCATCGATCATCAGCACGTCCGACCACGGCCGTTTCGAGCACCGAGTGGTGCTCATAGAGGACACGCTCCACTTCGGAGCTCGCGATGTTCTCCCCACCCGAGACGATCATGTCCTTGACGCGATCGAGGATGTACAGGTAGCCATCCTCGTCACGGACGCCGATATCCCCGGTGTGGAACCAGCCGCCCGCGAATGCGGCGGCCGTGGCGTCGGGGTCTCGCCAGTAGCCCTTGAAGACCTTTGGGCCGCGCATGACAATCTCCCCACGCTCTCCGGCGGGCAACGATCCCCCCTGGTCGTCCCAGACGTCGAGCTCGAGGTAGAGGCACGGACGGCCCACACTGCCGAGCTTGGTCACGATGCTGTCTCGGTCCAAGAAGGTGTCACCCGAGACCGTCTCGGTGAGGCCGTACGCATCGGCGAACCAGGCCGAGGGAAAGGTTCGCTGGATTCGTTCGATCAAGGGGATCGGCATCTTTTCGCCCCCGTTTATGACGACTCGCACCGAGGACAAGTCACGCCGCTCTATGTCGGGTAACGCCATGATCGCGTTTACCATGGCGGGAGCCAGCCACACGGTGCTCACTCGCGATCCTTCGATCTCGCCGACCACGGCGGATGCCTCGAACGAACGGTGGATGATGGTGGTCGCACCTGCGGCTATGAGCGAAGTTGTCGTGAGATCGAGCGCACCGACGTGGTACAGAGGTCCGCACGCAAGGCCGAGATCGGCATCGGTGAATCCGAACTCGACGATGTGCGCAAGGTTCTTCCATGCCAGATTGGCGTGGGTGATCATGACGCCCTTCGGGCGCCCGGTGGTGCCCGAGGTGTACATGAGGCGATGGATGTCGTCGGGCGCCGACGGGACTCGCACCGCTCGCCCGGAGGCCGCGCGCAGATCGGGAAGGGTCGTCCATCCGTCCGAACCGCATGGCGTCACGGATGCTCGCAGGAGCGTCGCCTCGAGACCCCTTGTCGCCTCGTTCGCAAGATCGATCAGGGGGTCGTCGCAGACGAGCGCACGGGCTCCGGAGTGCTCGAGGATGTACCGCACCTCCGGCGCGGCAAGCCGCCAGTTGATCGGCATGGCGATCGCGCCGAGGTAGTTCGCGGCGAAGATCGTCTCCAAGAACTCGGGGCAGTTGTACGAGAGAAGAGCCACGACATCGCCGGGACCGACGCCCCTCTCGGCGAGGCCGCCCGCCAGCGCGGCGGCCCGCTCGGCCATGTCCCGGTAGGTCGTGATCTCGCCGTCGAACACCGTGATCGCCTTGTCCGGACTGCGCATCGCATGGTGGGCGAGCACCCCGAACCAGTTCATGTCCGACTCAATGCGTGCTGTCGTCATCGTGACCTCACAACGTCGATCCCGCGCCAGAACTCGTTACGGTGCACCACTCTCGCATGCCTCCATGACGATGCCCCGTACCGGCGGGTCAGCCTATCGATGTCGGCGCGGGTGAGTGCCGACGCCCGAGTGCGACGAGGATGGCCCTCGTCGCGTTCATCGAGAAGCCACCGCTCCACTGAACGGCCCGCTAACCTCGCTACCGATGCCACGAGCCGAAGCGACCGGCGACTCTCGACGCAGGTCGAACTGGGAGGTGCGTCGCCAGGCCATCGTGGACACGTCGGCGCGGGTGTTCGCCCGGGGCGGGTATCACGCCACGGGCATCACCGAGCTCTGTGTCGCGAACGATCTCGGCAAAGGAGCGCTCTACCACTACATCGGCTCCAAGGAGGAGCTCCTCGCCGCGATCCACGACCGAGTGATGGACGAAGTGATGCTCGGCGCTGATCGCGTTGCCGAGGCAGGGGGGTCGCCGTCGCAGCAGCTGGCCAATCTCGGTGATGCGTTGCTGGACGTGATTCACCGCTACCCGGATCACGTCTGGGTCTTCCTTCATGAGTTCCCAGCGCTGACCGGCGATCGAGCTGCACAGTTCCGTGTCCGCCGGCGGCAGTACGAGGAGCGGGTCGAGGCGGTCCTCCAAGCCGGCGTCGACTCCGGCGAGTTCCGTGACGTGCAGCCGAGACTGACGGCATTGGCGTGGCTTGGGATGCACAACTACACCTATCTGTGGTTGAAGGCGGGCGGCCCCTTGTCGGCGCGAGATGTGGCAAAGCCGTTCGCCGACATCTTCATGCGAGGTATCACGAACCCGATCGCGGGGAGACCCGAGTAGCGGCACTCAAGGCGCTGAGTACCCGCCGTCGACAACGATGGCCGATCCGGTTGTCCAGCGTGCGGCGTCGCTGGCGAGGTAGGAGTACGCGCCGACGAGATCGGCGGGCAGGCCGAGCCCGAGGGGGTGCCGCGAGGCGATTGCGTCCAGCGCGTCCGGCGGAAGATCGTCATGAATCGCTGACCGGAACGTCCCTGGGCACACGCAGTTGACGCGTATTCCGTCCCGTGCGTACTCGACGGCGGCGACCTTCGCGAGCTGGATCACAGCAGCCTTGGTCGCGCAGTACGGAGCCGCATGTGACCACGCCGTCAATCCGGAGACGGACGCGGTCAACACGATGGAACCCGACCGCTGCTGGCGCATGACGCCGACCGCCGCCCGGATCCCATTCACGGCGCCGAGAAGATTGACACGGAATGCGCGCTCCCACTCCTCGGTCTCCAGGTTGTGGATCCGACCGTTCGCCGAGAGTACGCCGGCGTTGCTGATCAACACGTCGAGGTGACCGAAGCGCTCGACCGCCAAGGCAACCACGGCTTCGACCTGGGCGAAGTCGCTCACGTCCGCCACGGCCGTCTGGACCGACTCGCCCGTTGGGGGGAGTCCGGAGACGGTCGCCTCGAGTGATCGCGCACTGACGTCGCTCAACACGAGATCGGTGGCGGGCTCGGTTGCGAAGTGGTGCGACAGCGCCGCGCCGAGCGCACCGCCCGCGCCGGTGATGGCTACGACCCGTCGTGGCGTCGTCATACCAGTAAGTATCCGCCGTCGACGTTGAGCACCGTGCCTGTGATGTAGGCCGAGGCGTCGGAGGCCAAGAACTGATAGGCGCCGGCCAGGTCCGTCGGAGCGCCCCAGCGACGTTGTGCCGTGTGACCGGTGATCGCCGCCGAGAGCTCCGGGTTGTTCTTCCATCCATCGGCCAACGGGGAATCGAACCACCCCGGAGCGACGACGTTCACCGTGATGCCGGCGGCGGCCAGATCGAGCGCCAGGCCCTTGGCCATGCCGACCAAGCCTGCTTTTGAGGCGCTGTACGCACTCAGGCCCTTGCGGGGACGCTCTCCGAGGACTGAGCCGGTGAAGATGAGTCGGCCGCCCTCTCGCATCACCCGTCCAGCGGCGCGGGCGCCCAGGAACGCACCGGTGAGGTTGACCTCGAGGACCTGCCGCCAGACGGAGGCGGCGGTCTCACGTGGGCCGGCGACGATCGGTGAGATCCCCGCGTTGCAGATCCACGCGTCGACGCCGCCCCATTCGGTCACGGTGGCGTCGGCTGCCGCCTCGTTGAAGTCCTCGTCGGTCACGTCACCACTGAGCACCAGCGACGGCCCGGGGAGCGTCGCCGCCACCGCCTTGAGGTCGCTTTCTGTCCGGGCCACGAGCGCCACCGAGGCGCCGGCATGGGAGAAGGCGTGGGTGAGCAGGGCGCCCAGGCCCCGGCTGGCGCCGGTGATCACCACCCGCTTCCCCGAGACCGCGCCGGGTCCGGGAAACGACTGCGGGATCTCGATCTGGTCGCTCATCGCTTTTCCTTTGTTGTACCGACCAGTACAATACACTCTCCGTGTCGCCCGACCCGTCCCCGCCGTCTGCCTTTTCGAAGCCGGACCTGATCGAGATGCACCGACGCATGGTGCTGATCCGCGGTTTCGAGCAGCGGGTTGCGGCGCTCTACCGCGACGGCGAGGTCCCGGGCTTCGTGCACCTCTCCATCGGTCAGGAGGCGACCGCCGTCGGTGCATGTTGGCCGTTGGAGCCGGCGGACGTCATCACCTCCACCCATCGCGGCCATGGCCACTGTTTGGCCAAGGGGCTGGACCCGATCGGGATGTTCGCCGAGCTGATGGGAAAGGACGGGGGCACGAACCGCGGCCGCGGGGGCTCGATGCACATCGCCGATCCGAAGCTCGGGATCTTCGGCGCCAACGGGATCGTGGCGGCCGGCCTGCCGATCGCCGTTGGAGCGGCGACCGCGGCGCAGTTGAGGGCCGACGGCAAGGTCGCGGTCGCTTTCTTCGGCGACGGGGCGCAGGCCCAGGGAGCGTTCCACGAGGCCCTGAACCTCGCTGCCGTCTGGCAGCTGCCGGTCGTCTTCTTCTGCGAGAACAACGGTTATGCCGAATTCTCCCCGGCGTCAGCCCAGCATGGAGCGTCGCTGGAGCTGCGTGCCGCCGGCTACGGCATCCCGTACGTTGCGGTCGACGGAAACGACGTCGTGGCGACGGCAATCGCCATGGAGGGTGCGGTGCGTGCTGCGCGTGCCGGGGAGGGGCCCGCCGTCATCGAGGCAGAGACCTATCGCTGGCACGGGCACTACGAGGGCGATCCGGAGCGGTACCGGTCCCCGGACGAGGTCCGCGCCTGGGAGGAGCGCGACCCGCTCCTCGTCCACGAGGGCCGGCTCCGAGAAGCTGGCGTCGGCGACGATGAGATCAAGGCACTCGAGGCGTCGATAGCCGACGAGCTCGACGATGCCGTCGAGATGGCGCGCCGGTCGGCGAGCCCGGCCGCAACCACCTTGACCGACTTCGTGGTGCGTGCCAGGCCAGAGAGGAGCGAGCCGCCACCACCTCGCAACGACGCACCGGTGTTCCGTACCATGGATGCCATCCGCGCCGCACTCGAAGCTGAGCTCGCGGCCGACGACCGCGTCTTCGTCGCCGGAGTCGACGTCGGCGCGGGGGGCAACGTCTTCGGACTCACGCGGGGACTCGCCGACCAATTCGATGGGCGTGTGCGCGACACCCCGATCTCCGAGACAGCGATCATCGGGCTCGGCGTTGGTGCGGCGATGGCCGGGATGCGCCCCGTGGTCGAGTTGATGTATCTCGACTTCCTCGGTGTCTGCTTCGACCAGCTGCTCAACCAGGCGGCGAAGCTTCCCTTCATGACCGGCGGGGCCGCCGAGATGGCCCTGACCGTGCGGACCCAGTTCGGCGCGGGGCGTTCCTCGGGAAGTCAGCACTCGCAGAGCCTCGAAGCGCTGCTGGCGCACATCCCTGGGTTGAGCGTTGTCATGCCGTCGACGCCGGCCGACACGTACGGCCTGCTCCGTGCCGCGATTCAGGACCCGAACCCAGTGGTGTTCATTGAGAACCGACTCCTGTACGGCATGAAGGGTCCGCAGCCTCCACCAGACCACGTCGTCCCGATCGGCAAGTCTGCGGTCGTGCGCCCCGGGTCCCACGTGACGGTCGTATCGATCTCCCGCATGGTCCACGAGGCGATCGCCGCCGCCGAACGCCTGGAGGGCGAGGGCATCTCGGTGGAGGTGATCGACCTGAGGACCGTGGCACCCCTCGACGTCGCGCCGATCCTCGACTCGGTGCACAAGACGAGTCGTCTGGTCATCGCACATGAGGCAGTCGTCCCGTTCGGCCTCGGCGCGGAGATCGCGGCCACAGTGGCGCGGGAAGGGTTCTGGGACCTCGACGCTCCCATTGAGCGAGTCGGCGCTGCTGCGACACCGCCTCCGTACGCTCCCGAGCTCGAACGGGTATGGCTCCCGGACCGCGAGGACATCATCGACACCATCCGTCGCCTCGCTGCCGTCTAGGTGTATCTAGGTCAGCAACCCAGCGCGCGGGCGATCACCAAGTGCTGGATCTCGTTGGTGCCCTCACCGATTTCGAGGACCTTTGAGTCGCAATAGAAGCGGGCGACGGGGGTCTCGAGCATGTAGCCGAGGCCGCCATGGATCTGAACGGCTTCCGATGCGGCCCAGGTGGCCAGGCGACTGGCCTTGAGCTTGGCCATGGCGGCCTCCTTCTGGAACGGCTGCCCGGCGTCACGTAGGTATGCGGCACGGTAGGTGAGCCATCGGGCCGCCTCGAGCTCGGTGGCGATGTCGGCCAATTTGAACTGCACGGCCTGGAACTTCGAGATGGGCTGGCCGAACTGCACTCGTTGGCTCGCATACGCGGTCGCCATGTCGAGGACGGCCTGGGTCAGGCTGAGCGACAAGGCAGCGATCGAGATTCGTCCTACCTCGAGTGTGCGCAGGAACTGGCTCAGTCCAAGGTTCGGATCGCCGATGAGGTGGTCGTCAGGCACCCAGACGTCGTCGAAGTAGAGCTCGCGCGTGTCGAGACCGCGCCATCCGATGCCGCGCATCTTTGGCCCCATGGTGAAGCCCGGCGTGTCCTTCTCGACGACGAAACACGCGTAGGACGGCGTCTGCGCCTCGACCGGCACCATCCGCGCCAGCAACGTCACCCCGAAGGACATGTCCGTCCCGGCGTTGGAAATGAAGGTCTTTCGACCGTTGATCGTCCAGCCGTCGTCACGGCGAGCGGCCTGGGTCCGGATACCCCGTGCGTCGGATCCGGCATCGGGCTCGGTGAGGCCGAACGCGCCCAGGACTCGCCCCTCCGCGAGTGGTCGCAGCCAACGCTCTCGTTGTGCGTCGTTCCCAAAGAGGTACAACGGCAGGGAGCCGATGGTCGCGTGCGCCTGCCAGGCGGCAGCGACGGACTGGTCGGCCAGGCCGATTTGCTCCATCGCTGCGACGAAGCCGATCGTCGACATGCCAATCCCACCCCACTCCTCCGGGATGAGGATGCCGAGGAGACCGAGCTCACCCATCTCGCGCAGGAGGTCGGTCGGGCACCGTGCCTCGTCCCAGGCCAGCGGTGCCCGACGGGCGATCTCCTTCTGGGCGAAATCGCGACAGAGCTCGACCAGATCTCGTTCCGACTCGTCCAGGGAGAGGTCCACGGGGTCCTTACGAAGCTGCGGGTCTGGCGCCGCTCGACGGGAGGTGGGCCAAGAAGGTGGTCGACCAGTCGGGGAGGTCGGTAGGGACGTGGTAACCCGTCTCGTTGTTGATCGTCCCCCAATTCCGTGCGATGTCTTCGATCGTCGGCTCCGAGTTCAGGTACCCGGGGGTCGAGGCGATGAAGATGCGGGAGAAGCGGCCGGCACCGGCTGCGTAGATCTCGCCACTGACCGGGCAGTCCTCGTGGGCGAGGAAGGCGACCATTGGGGCAACCAGCTCCGGCGACATCGGTGTCGGAGCCTCGCCAGGCCCGGGCGAGTCGGCATCTGTGGGCTGGCCCGCCATCCGCGTGTACGCCGCCGGGGCGATGAGGTTGATCCTGATGCCGTGACGGACGGCAGATGTCGTGAGGCTACGCGTGAGGCCGATCACGGCCGCCTTGGCGGTCGCATAGGCGAGGTTCTTCGGCAGCCCGAAGATCCCCGTCGAGGTGGTCATGACGATTCGGCCATAGCCCTGTTCGACCATGTGGGGCCAGGCGGCCCGCGTGGTGTTGAAGGACCCGACCGTGTGGACGGCAAGGTGGCTGGCCAGGTTGTCCTGGTCGGCGTCGGGGAATCCCGCCCATCTCATGATGCCGGCGTTGTTGATGAGGATGTCCAGCCGTCCGAACCGTTCGACCGCCGCATCGATGAGCGCCTGTGCACCGTCGGTCGTTGCGACGTCGCTACAGTCGGACGCCGCAGCCCCACCAGCCGCAACGATCTCTGCCGCAACGGTGGACGCCACCCCGGGGTCGGACCCGAGGCCCTCCATGGAGCCGCCCAGGTCGTTGACGACGACGCTGGCCCCGCGCTCGGCGAGCAGCAGTGCATGGGCTCGGCCGATACCACGTCCGGCGCCCGTGACGACCGCGACGCGCCCCTCGAATCTGTGCGTGCTCACTCCCACTCTTCGGTACGGTTGGCCCGAGGGGGCGCCTAGGCCCGGGGGGCCGCTGCGGCCACCGGAGCGTTGAAGCCGAGCAGCCCACCGAGGGTGCCGCCGACCATGGCAGCTCGCTCGTCGGCGGGGACGTCGGCGAACAACCGGGCCATGAGCTCTCGGCTGCCGCGGAACGTACCCTCGGCATGCGGGTAGTCGTTGCCCCACACGATCGACGACAGGCCAGTGATGTGTCGGCAGGCGACGGCAACAGGATCGTCCTGGAACGAGACGTGGAATTGGCGCTTCACGTATTCGCTGGGCATCAGCGGGTACGGCCACTTCTCGTTCAGCCGGAACAGCTGGGCCATGCCGCTCTGCTCCTGCGCTGGGCGGCTGTCGTCCCACACGCCGAGCCACCAGTCGGCATCCTGGCCGATCCCGGTGACCCAGCACTTGTCCATGCTGCCCACCAGCGACGCGAGCCAGTGCGCGTTGAACTCGATCAGGGCGAAATGCAGGTCGGGGAACCGCTCGGGCACGCCACCGCCGATCAGCTGACAGATGACCTGTTGCGGGACGATCGTGCTGTAGATGGCCTGCGTGATCATCCGCTTCGCCGCGGCCTTCTCGGTCATCGGCTGATTCACCTGTGCGGCGTTCTCCATGACGACCTTGAGCGTGGTGGACTCCGGGTCGTTGACCTTCACCCCGCCGGTCTGGGTGTGCACGAACACGTGCATGCCGTTCGACTGCGCCGCCGCCCACACGGGATCGAAGTCCCGTGCGTAGTAGGGCTTGGGCGGGACGGCCGGCAGCAGGATGGCGCGGAAGCCACCGGCTGCGACCCGTTCGATCTCTGCCACCGCGTCGTCGATGTCGGTGATTGGAATGGGGGCCGTCGGTGCCAGCCGTGAGAAGTACGGCGTGAAACGCTCGATGATGTAGTCGTTGTACACACGGGCGTGCGCCATGGACAGCTCATGGTCGTCGGAGTAGAGACCGAAGAGCGACAGGTTCGGATGCATGACGCCGACGTCGACTCCGTCGAGCTCGAGGTCCTCGATGATGACCTCGGGGTCGCCCTCGGGCATCCGGCCGCCCGTCTGACGGTACCGGGAGATCGTCCAGCCTTCGAAGCCTGAGGTGTGGAGTCGCCGGAAGATCCGGGCCCCGCCCTCGACGAGCGGCTCGATCTCGAAGTCGTCCTCCCACACCGCCCGGTCGCGCAGGTGCTTGGGCAGTCGGGTGACGAAGAGGTCGGTGGGCTCGAGGATGTGCCCGTCAGCGGAAACGACGAGCTGCTTGTCTGTCATGGTTGTGGCCCTCCTGCGCCGGGACGCAAGATCTCGATACCGGATGACCGGCCGGGCGCGGACGCGCTACCCTGCGCGAAAAGTCTAGACCAACCGGTCGGTACAGACAACGCCGGTGAGCCGGCCGCCGACGGCCGCAGGCAGAAGGAGTGGTGACCGTGACGAAGCGGTGGAAGCAACGTCCGTCGGGCTCGACGTGGGGTGATTGGGGCGACGACGACGAGCTCGGCCGTATCAACCTGCTCACTCACGAAAAGGTGCTCCAGGGCGTACGAGAGGTCGAGGCCGGCATCAGCTTCTGCCTGAGCCTGCCGCTCGACTATCCCGGTGGGACTCGTTGAACCAGCGGCGCTACCCGCCCGTCCTGGCGCCGACCGAGGACATGGAGGGAAACGCCGACACCTTCTACAACATCCCAATGAGCACGATGGAGAAGTTCGGCGACCCCAAGTACGTGGACGTGTGGGCCGACGACGTCGTGACCCTCTCGCTGCAGTACTCGACGCAGTGGGACTCGTTGGCCCACGTCGGAGCCGAGTTCGACGCCGACGGGGACGGGGTCGAGGAGGCGGTCTACTACAACGGGTACCGCGCCGGAGAGGACCTGGTCGGGCCGAAGACGGACGCCCGGGGCGACGGCGGTCGGCACCGCTGCTTCGCTCATCACCTGGGCTTGGAGAACATGGCCGCCACGGGCGTGCAGGGGCGAGGTGTGCTCGTCGACTTGGCCCACCACCTCGGCAATGAATGGCGGGGGGTCGATCGCAGGACGCTCGAGGAGATCATGGCCGCCGACAATGTCGTCGTGGAGCCCGGTGACATGTTGCTGCTCCACACCGGGTTCGCCACCGAGGTGCTCAAGTGGAACCGCGACCCGGATCCCGTCAAGATCCACACGATGTGCACCTTCCTCGATGCTCGGGACGAGTCGCTGTTGGAGTGGATCAGCGGCTCGCAGATCTCGGCGCTGGTGGCGGACAACTACGCGGTGGAGGGGATGGTCGGCAAGGACCGCGACGAGAGCCGGCACTCGTTCCTCCCCATCCACCACCTCTGCCTCTTCCTGCTGGGCGTGCCTCTCGGCGAGATGTGGTACCTGCACGAGCTCGCGACCTGGCTGCGCCAGCACGGCCGGAGCCGGTTCCTGCTCACCGCGCCGCCACTGCGTCTGCCCGGAGCGGTTGGCTCCCCGTTGACGCCGGTCGCGACCGTCTAAGCAGGTCGGGCGTCGGGGGCGCATGCCCCCGAGCGTGCACGCTGAGGAGCGCGTGCCATCGTGAACGCCTCGTAGTCGCTCTCGAAGACCTTGGCGATCTCCGCGAAGAGCTTCGGGCGACCAGCAGAGTTCAAGAGGTACTTGCGAGGCTTGCCGGGGATGTTGCTACCGAAGTAGTAGCTGATCTCGCCGAAGGAGGGTGCCTTCGTGGCCCAGCGATCGACCATGTTGGTCCACTTGTCCTCGGCCGCACGATCGACCTCGATCGTGTCGTATCCGGTTTCTCTCAGGTGGACGAGGAGGTCCATGATGAAGTCCACCTGGTCCCCGTTGTAGCGGGGGTTGTTGCCGGCCGCGGCATGCGGCCCCCCAGGGAAGAAGAAGTTCGGGAAGTGCGTGGTCTGGACGCCGAGGAACGTCCTCGGGCCGTCGGCCCAGTGATCCACGAGCGCGAGGCCATCACGGCCGCGGACCCCCATGCGCGTGAGCGCGCCGGTGCCGAAGTCGAAGCCCGTCGCCCACACGACGATGTCGAATTCCCGGACGCTCTCGGTCGTCTCGATCCCGTGCTCGGTCATGCGAACGATCGGAGTCTGCTCGAGACTGACGAGATCCACGCGCGGGTTGTTGAACACCTCGAAGTAGCCGTTGACGAACGGCGGCCGCTTCTCGCCGAAGCGGTGGTCCCTCGGAATCAGCTTGTCAGCCGTCTCGGGATCCTCGACGATGCTGCGGATCTTCTGGGAGATGAACTCGCACCACTCCGCGTTCGCTGCCTCGTCGATCAGCAGGTCGGAATAGTTGCTGGTGAGCTTCGAGAACCCGGGGCTTCGCCACATCTTCTCGAAGAACGCAATCCGCTGCTCTTCGGAGTCGTCGAAGGCAGCGCGATCGGACGCCTGGTGGAGGAAGCCGCTCGGCGAGGTGTTCAGTGTCTCGCATATCGCGTCGAAGTCGGCCCTGAGCTGCGCCTGCTCGTCGGGAGTGATCGGCGCATTGTTGAGCGGCGTGCACCAGTTGGCCGTGCGTTGGTAGACCGTGAGGGAGGCGGCCTCGGAGGCGATGGCAGGGATCACCTGCACGCCGCTCGAACCGGTGCCGATGACTGCCACGCGCTTGCCGGCGAAGTCGACGGGCGTCGACGGCCACTGTCCCGTGTGGTACGACTCGCCTCGGTAGTCGTGGCGTCCCGGTACCTCGGGGTAGTACGGCACCGAGAGGACGCCGGTCGCGGCCACCAAGAACTGCGCCCGCAACTCGGTCCCGTCGCCGAGCACGACCAACCACGTGCCTGACGGCTCGTCGTAGATGGCCGAGGTGACCCGGGCGCCGAAGCGGATGTGGCGCCGAAGGTCGAACCGGTCGACCACGTGGTTGAGGTAGCGCTCGATCTCGGGTTGTTCGGCGAAGTGCTCTTGCCACTCCCACTCCTCGAAGAGCTCCTTCGAGAACAGGTAGGCGTAGGTGTAGCTCTCCGAGTCGAACCGCGCCCCGGGGTAGCGATTCCAGTACCACGTGCCCCCGACGCCGTCACCGGCCTCGAGCAGCTGCACCGAGAAGCCGGCTTCCCGCGCGCGATAGAGCTGGTAGATCCCAGTGATGCCCGCGCCGACGACCAGCACGTCGACGTCCGCGGCACGGCGGGTCGAGCTGTCGTCGGGATCGGGTGCGAGAGATGTCATGAGTCTGCGCGGCGATGCGCCTTTGAGGCGTCCATCGTGTTCACCGGCTTGCACTTCATGCGCTCCCGTAGGGGCCCGGCACGAAGTTGTACCGACCGGTTAGTATACACTCTCCGAAACGCACTCCGAGAGGGAAAGGGGCCGGAATGGCGGTCGTGGACCGGACATCGTCGGCACTTCCGGTGCCCTTCGCGATGGAGTCCCCCGACCGGGCCCGCAAGGAGCGCTACTTCGACCCGACCTTCTACCAGATGGAGGCGGAGCGCCTGTGGTCTCGGGTCTGGCAGATGGCGTGCCGGCTCGAGGAGATCCCCCAACCACGCGACTTCGCCGAGTACGAGATCCTCGATCAGTCCGTCGTCGTGGTCCGCACCGAAGACGGGGGAGTGAGCGCCTTCCAGAACGCCTGCCGCCACCGTGGCGTCAAGGTCGTCCAGGGGCAAGGGACGTGCGAGACCGGTTTCATCTGTCCGTTTCATGGGTGGTGCTACGGGCCGGACGGCCAGAACACCTTCGTCCCGCGTAAGAAGACGTTCTCCGAGCACAACGTGCAGCCACAGGACCTCAACCTCACGCCCGTGCGGTGCGAGGCCTGGGGTGGATGCGCATGGATCAATCTCGACGACGATGCGCCGCCACTGCGGCAGTGCATCGAGCCGTTCGCCACCATCATGGAGGCGTGGAAGATCGAGTCGATGCGGGTCGAGTGGTGGTATGCGTGTCGTCTCCCCGTGAACTGGAAGCTCGCCGAAGAGGCGTTCATGGAGCAGTACCACGTGGTGGAGGCACATCCCCAGCTCGTGATCCCCGGCAGGGACCCGTCACGTGGTGACGGGACGGTCGACCCACGCACGCTCATCGACGCGGAGATCCATTACCTGCGCACGATGAGTGAGGGCATGGCGGGGATGGTGCACGCCAACGATGTGCGCATTGCAGAGGGGCTGCGGGACACCATCGAGCTGCCTGCCGATCCGACGTCGGCGATGTCAACCTGGCATCGAGAGCTCAACGAAGCCGTCGTGCGCTGGCATCGCGATGCCGGCAGCGACATCCCTGACCTCAACGATCTCGAGGCGCGGGGGCTGAACGAGCCGATGGCCTATTGCTTCCCGCACCACTTCGTCTTGCCCATGTACAGCAGCGCCTCGTCATACCGCTTCCGACCGCTGGGTCCGGAGGAGACGCTGATGGAGATCTGGTCGCTCACCCGGTTCCCGGAAGGAGCGGAGCGGGAGCGACCAACGCCGCCCGAAGTCTGGGGGCACGACGACCCACGTTGGCCACCGATCCCCGCTCAGGACTTCTCGAACCTCCCGAGGCAGCAGAGGGGACTGCACGCCAACGGGTTCGAGTACATGCGACTCTCGGAGGGCGTTGAGGGAGGCATCTCGAACTTCGAACGGACCGTCGATGGCTTCCTCGCCGGCCTTCCCCACCAGACGCTGCTCCAGGCGCTGCAGTCGGTCAACGTGAACCCGCTCGAACAGCCCGTCGTCGACCTCGGCCTCTGAGGGGGCTCCCCGTCGTGCGCCAAGCCACCACAGGGCAGGGGAGGATCTCATGAGCACGCAGACGACGTACGCGGAGGTCGTCGAGGGTGTCCGCGCCACCATCGCGGCGTACGCCCAGGCTCTGGACGACGGCCGGACCGACGACATCGTGGCCACCTTCTGTCCCGACGGGGTCTGTGACATCCCCGGCATGGGAACCCACGCCGGTCAGGACGCCCTCCGCCAGGCCTTCACGAAATGGAAGCCGCGGCAGCCTCAGCGCCACCTGGTCGTCAACACGCTGGTGACGGAGTGGGGCGATCACGAAGCGACCGCCGTCAGCGACGTGATCTTCCTTCTGTTGGAGGACGCCGGCTGGGCGATCAAGCTCGTGGGCCGCTACCACGATGTCTTCCATCGGAGTGAGGGCACGTGGCGAATCCACACGCGTACGGCGACGTTCGTCACGGAGGGTTCGTGATCGTTCCGTGTCCAGGAACTCAGTCTGCGAATTCCGGGAGGACCTGGCGGGCGAATTCATCGACCCGGGCGCGGCCTGCGTCGGGCCAGCCGCACACGAGGTAGCCGTACCCGGCGTCCCGCCACTTGGATGCGTGTCGGCGCGCCGTGTCGAGGTCATCGAGAGACAGCGAGCTCGCTCGCATGATCGAGGATGGATCACGCCCAGCCTTCGTCGCGAGCTCGTCCAACCGCTCGTTGGCTTCCCGTAACGAATTCGGGCTCCCCCAGGAGTGCCAGACGTCGGCGTAGCGGGCGACGAGCGGGAGTGTCCGCCGTGGACCGCTGCCGCCGATCCAGATCGGCGGGTGCGGCCGCTGCACGGGCACCGGACGGAGCTGTGCCTCCCGCAACGAGACCACGCGTCCGTCATAGGAGACGACGTCGCCTGTGAAGAGGCGATGCACGATCTCGAGCGCGTCCTCCAGCAGATCGAACCGCTCGGGTGTCGACGGGAAGGGGACGCCAAGCTGGGCGTGCTCCTGGTCGAACCACGCAGCACCGAGGGAGAGCTCGAGCCGACCGTGCGAGGCATGGTCGATCGTGAGGGCCTGGGCAGCCAGCACCGAGGGGTGGCGGTAGGTCACCCCGGTCACGAGCAGCCCGAGACGGATGCGCGACGTCACGCCCGTGAGCGCGGCAAGCGTCGTCATTCCTTCGAACGTCTCGCCGGGTCCCTCGCCGTACATCGGGCGGAAGTGGTCGAACCCCCATGCGCCGTCGAAGCCGAGGGCTTCGGCGAACTGCACGCGGCTGACGACCTCGTCCCAGGGCATCCGTTGTTGCGCGACATCAAGACCAAAACGCATCGCCGCAGCCTACGTGACAGGCTCAGCCCCCGGCATCGGGATGGTGCCCGAGCCGACTGGGCCGGCGATGGAGCTACCGGGTGCGGCTCACTCCTCGAGCAGGTCCGGCTGGGTCGACACGATCCACTCGTAGAGCGGTTGGAACGACACCCAGCCCGACATCGGCCGACCCACCTGCCGCGCTGTCTTCTCGGCTTGATCGGGAGTCGATCAGGACAGGCCTGCCCGCCGCCTCCGCCAGCAACTGCGCCTGACACGTGCGCTCCATCGTGATGAACCACCACGCCGCCTCGTCGACCGACGTCTGCCCGACGGTCAGGAGGCCGTGGTTCGACAGGATGACGGCCTTGTTCCCGCCGAGCGCATGCGCGATGCGCTTGCCCTCCTCGAGGTCGAGCACGACGCCCGTGTAATCATCGAACACCGCATGGTCGCCATAGAAGGCGCACGAGTCCTGCGTCAAGGGATCGAGCGGCCGGCGCAACGACGACCAGGCCTTGCCGTGCACCGAGTGCGAGTGTGCCGCCGCCACCACGTCTGGCCGGGCCGCATGGATCTGCGAGTGGATGGCGAACGCGGCTGCGTTGAGGGGCCAGTTGCCATCCACCACCTCGCCACTGTCGTTGACGAGGATGAGGTCCCTGACGCGGATCTGCTTGAAGTTCATCCCGAGCGGGTTCACCCAGAAGTGGTTGAGCAGCTCTGGATCTCGGGCCGTGATGTGACCCGCGACCCCTTCGTCGAATCCAAAATGTCCAAAAAGACGAAAAGCGGCGGCGAGGCGCTGCTTGCGGTGCCTGCGCTCGTCCTCGAGGGTGTCGAAAGAGGGGAATTGCGCCGGAATACGGTCTGACGGCATCGACCCATCTTAAGCCACGGTCGTGCGGAAGACAACGAGACGGTTGTGTCCGACGGGCCTGCCGATCCGCTTTGGCAACGGTGAGGATGGCCACCAGCGGCCCGCATCCAGGGTCCCTCAGTCGGTTGCCCGAGCCTCCTCAACCGTCAGCTCGGCGGCGGGATCTGCTGCAAGACGGTCGTCCGGAATGACTTCCCCACTACGGATGGAATAGCCGTAGGTGCCGGCCTCGAGGCGCTCTTCTGCGCGGTCGATCGCAGCCAGACGCTCTCGCAGGCCCGCGGTGACGGAGTCGTCCTCTCCTTCTTTGGTGAGGGGCTCGGCCGAGTCGTACATGTCGCCGGGCTCGTCTGAGGCGGCTCGGTCGTCTCGACCCGCCCGCTCCATCTCGGAGAGCAAGCCCTCCACGCGGAGGCGCTCCTCGCTCAGCAGCTCCTTGGCCTTGGCATGTTCCACGCGTGCTCCCGGTCTCGTCTTGGCGGTCTCGGAGGATCCTATTGTCGCTCGGAGGAGCGTTGCCGCCCTCGGCCGCCGTCGTTCCTCTGGCAATGACCGGTGTAGGGTGCAGACCGACAGGGTGCTGAGGTCGGGTTGGCGAGATCCTCAGGACCGAATGGCCCCAGGACAGTGCAGGGACACCACATGAACCTTCCCCTTGCGGCGATCAGCGGCGGATATGTCGCCCTCTGGTCGATCCTGTACTTCGTCCTCCTGGTCACCCTCGGAGTGATCTCCATCCGCAAGGGTCACTGGGTCATGTTCATCGTCGGCATCTTCCTCCCGCTGTTCTGGTTCATCGGAGCCCTCATGCCCCGAAGGGTGCGCTGACACCATCGGGACGCAACCAGCATCCTGGCTCGTCACTCCCTCGGAGGCGGTGCTGAGCGATGCTCCAAGGCGTTGACGTCCAGCTACCGTCCGACATCCGGGAAGCCGTTCGCGAGCAGATAGCTCTCACACTTCGGCCTCCCTACGAGGCCCCGATCACCGTGGCGGTGAACGGGGCGCTCATGAGCTCGGCATGGTTCTTCCTGCCGACAACGCTGAGGGACAAGCTGTTCACGGTGCACGGCACGCTGGCCTTCGCGCTGGTGCTGGCCGCCTGGATGTACTCGGACGTGCCCTCGACCAACGTCCTCGGTCCCGACGCCAGAAGATCACGAGCCGCCTTGGACGACCCGGTGATGTTTCGCAGGCTGATCCTGGCCAAGAGCATTGTCCTCTGGCTCCTGGTGACCCCGGTGTGCGCCCTGGTCGCGCTCATCAACGGACTGGCCAACCACTCACTGCTGTCTACGTGGTACACGATCGTCCTGATCGGGGTGTTCCCCTTCGGCTTCCTCGCCATTTCGGCGTGGGTCGGGATCGTGTTCCCCTACCACCCGATGCCACTGCGCTACCGGTGGGAGCATCGCAGGCCCCGCAAGCGAATGCTGGTGCGGTGGGGCGTTCTGGTCGTCACCCCCTATGTCGTGGTTCCCCTGCTGGGTGTGCTCCTGATGGCGCCCTCGCTCCTGATCTGGGGCTTCACGGCGCCGCACGGCCTGACACAGAAGGTGCCGGACGGTGACTTCGGCGTCGGTGTCGCAGTGGCCTGTGTGATCACGCTCGTGTGCGCGGTGGGCGGTCATCGGATCAGTGCATGGATCGCCCGCAAGCGACGGGCAAGGCTGCTCGACTTCCTGGGCGACCCCGTCAGGGGATAGTGGTGCCTAGGCGGGCAACGACTCGTGCCGGGGTCTCGCCCGCTGATGGTGCGACCCGTTGTTCCGTCTTTCATGGGAGAGGAGCATCGTCTCCATGGACGCAGCGTCGAGCGGTGGGCCGAGCAGGTACCCCTGGCCCAGATGACATCCGAGCCGGCGGAGAATGGTGCCCTGGGCGGCCCGCTCGATGCCTTCTGCGATCGTGGTGTGACCCAGGGCCTCGGCCATCCTGATGATGGCGTTCACGAGCGTGACGGACTCGATGTCTTCCGAAAGCGTCGCCACGAAGGAGCGATCGATCTTCAGGATGTCGATCGGGAGCCGCTGGAGATAGGCGAGTGACGAATACCCGGTTCCGAAGTCGTCGATTGCTATCCGTAGTCCGAGATCCTTGAGGGAGCGCAATTCGCGTACCGCCGCGTCTATGTCGTTCATCATGGCGCTCTCGGTGATCTCGACGATGAGGTTGGACGGGTCGAAGCCACTCTCTGACAGGAGAATGCGAACGGCCCGGTCGATGCCGGCCTCGACCATGTCCCGCGCCGAGAGGTTCACGCTGATGGACGCATCGGGAGCGACCAACCCCTCCCTCTGCCAGCGCAGGACCTGTCCGCACGCCCTGGTCAGGACGAAGCAGTCGACGGCGCCCATGAAGCCGGCCTGTTCTGCAAAGGCAAGAAACGCCTCCGGACGGAGAAGCCCCCGCGTCGGATGCTGCCATCTGACCAAGGCCTCGAATCCGACGATGTTGTTGGTGTCGAGGTTGACGATCGGCTGATAGTGGACGACGAGGTCTTCGTTTATGACACCTTGGCGGAAGTCGGCCTCGAGCTCCAGGCGCTCCATGACCGTCGTGTGCATGCGATCCACGAACTCCTCGTAGCGATCCTTTCCGTTCTCCTTCGCCATGTACATGGCCAGGTCGGCGTCGCGCAGCAGTTCCTCGCTGGTGCATCCCGGCGTTCCGAACCGGATCCCGACGCTTACCGTCGCCACGACGTCCTTCGATCCGAGTGAGACGGGGCGGCGGAGCGCGGTCAGGATGTTCTCGGCGACCCTGATCGCCTCCGAGTGATCCGACAGGTCTTCGATGAGCACCGCGAATTCGTCCCCTCCGAGGCGGGCCACCGTGTCACTGTTCCGCATACAGCCCACCAGGGTCTCAGAGACGATTCCGAGCAGAAGGTCGCCCCTCGAGTGCCCCAGGCTGTCGTTGACCGTCTTGAAGTTGTCGACATCGAGGAACAGGACAGCCAGCTGCAGGCCGGACGTCTCCAGGCGAGCCACCGCATGGTTGAGCCTGTCCCTGAAGAGGGCCTTGTTCGCAAGCCCGGTCAGGGCATCGTGGAAGGCCTGATGCGCCAGCTCGGCTTCGAGGCGAGTGCGCTCGGTGACGTCGCGGAAGCTCCACACACGGCCGAGAACCGCTCCCTCCACGAGCTGCGGCCTGGAATAGCGCTCGAAGACCCGGCCATCGCGGAATTCGATGATGTCGTTGCTCTCGGACTCGGGGCGCGTATAGAGCTCCTCGATCTTGGCTGTGAAGTCTTTCGGATCAATCAGTTGATCGAGGACAAAGGCGATCGCGTGTGCGTCATTGCGAGAGGTCAAGAGGTGATCGGGGATCCGCCACATCTCGACGAATCGGTGGTTGAAGCCCGTGATCTTGCCCTCTGTGTCCACGACGAGAATGCCGTCGGCTGTCGAGTCGAGTGTTGCCTGCAACAGGGACAGGGTGTTGCGGAGCTCGCGATCCTTGGCCGCCCTCTCCGAGACGTCGTGAGCCGTCACGACCAGTCCACCGACCGTGGGGTCATCCACGAGGTTGACGAGCGTCAGTTCGAAGGGAACGGGCTCATCGCTGTCGAATTTGACGAGATGGACCTCGACGACCTCGGGCGCCGTCGCCGTCGCACCACCCAAGGCTCGTTGGACCGCTGACGACAGTTTGGGTCGATCGACTTCGACCACCAGGTCGGCCAGCAACTCGTTCTCCACCAGCTCGGGGTCGTGGCCCAGCATCCTGGTGAGGGCACCCGACGCCGAGTTGATGTGGCCACTGGGTGATATGAGCATCGTGATGGTGGCGGAATTGTGCACCAGCATCCGAAACATCGCGATTTCGTCGCGAGCGACCTCGAAGCGGCGACGCTCGGTGAGGTCACGGATGCAAAAGAGCAGGGCGCCCTCTTGGAACCAATTGACCGGCGTGCCGATCAGCTCGAAGAGACGCCAGCCCGAAGGCGTCCTCAGCCGGACTTCGATGGCGTTGCCGATCCGCTTGCCGCGAATGGTGGCCAGGGACCGTGCGGCGAGCTCGAGGTCGTCGGGATGCACGAATTCGAGGGCCGACGCGCCGATGGAGTCGTCGAGAGCGAGGCCGAACTGTCGCTCGGCCAAGGAGTTGGCCCAGATCACGTTGGCGCCGACGTCCACCACGACGACGAGGTCCGGCAGTTCCGCCAGCAACCGACCCAGGTGCTCATCCGCGTTGTCCACCAGACCCCCGTTCAGTGACGTGCTGCCGCCTGCGCCGCAAGCCAGCTCTCGATGCTGGCCGTGCTGTTGTTATCGGTCACAACTGCGTGACGACTGAGAGAGAAGGCTCGCCGCCGGGCGTCTGTCGGGGCGTCACGAGGCATGAGGTGCTCGATTCGCCTCCCGTTGAGCGATTTCGGCGCGTCGTACCGACCTCGCAACCAGAAGGCGCTCAACTGGTCGATAGTTCGTCAACAGAACGTCTGAACTGGGAAAACAGATTCACTGCAGAAACTTCGTCCCTCCTGCGTCCCTCAAAATCGCGGTTGGCTCGCGCCGAATCGATCCCTTGGGAGTCTGAGGCTGACGCATGTGAGCCGAACTACACCCCGGCCGAACACAAGGAGGGTCAAGCTGTCATGATTCCCCGGAGCTCCTCGGAACCCTCCGTGCGAAGGAGCGGCTAAGTGAACTACACGAACCCATTGCAGCGGTGTCCGACGAGCCAAGCGAAGGGACTACGCCGCAAGACCCCCCGCCCTGTTATGCAGGCGGCTTGGGTCAGATGGGGCTACCGCATTGTGTACAAAAGCGTGTCCCAGGTGTGAGCCCGGAGCCACACATCGCGCAGAAGCGCGGAGCGGGTGTCGCCCCTGCATCGGTGGCGACATGTCGGGGCCACGCCGCAGGGGCCAGCGCCTGCTCGGGAACACCTACCGGTTGAGGAGCAGGATATGCCAGTGCCGGCCGCGGCCACTGAGGAACTGCACCCGGTATCGCTGCTGCCCGCGAGATCGAGGGAGCGATCAGCGCCGACGCTAGGAGGATGCAGGCAATGACTAGGTACCCGCCAGCTTGGATCTCGTAGATACCGGGATACACGTTCTGCTGCAATGTCACGCCGCGGAGGATTGCCTCAATGGTTCCGATGGCTAGGAATCCGAGCCCTGCGCCAAGGAGCCGCCACGCTGGTCCGAGGCGAAGAACTGCAGAGAGACAGAGGGCAATACCGATGCCACCGTAAGAAACACCCGAGAGGATCCCTGAGAGCTTCGTGTTGATGGAGGTGATCTCGAACCATGATGTGTAGTACAGGTCGTTATAGAGGAGTCCGAAGAAGGAGATCCCGGCGATGACCAGTGGCGCCACTGGGGTGTGCCCGCTCGACCCCACCCGATGGCGACCGTAGCGCCCAGCGAGCACGAAGGCCAAGACGCCAAGCGTCAAAGCTGCGGCAGCGATCGCGAGTTGGATGGCGTTTCCGACTCCGACTCTGTTCGGCAGCCACAGGAACCGCACGTAGAGGGCGTAGACGAGAAGGGCAACAGTCTGGACACTGAAGACGACGCCAGCAATAGCCAAGAGCGCACTATCGCCAGGCCGAGCTCCCTTCGAGGACCGGGCCCAGGCGGTCCCGCAGAATGCCGCCACGGCGGCGAAGAACCACGATCCAGCGTCAAGGAAGTTCCCCACATGGGCGAAATTGACGGTGAGCGAGTAGTAGTACGCGGCGTAGAAGCCACTGGCCGCACACGCGATTACCGCTGAGGTGCACAAAAAAGCGAGCCCAGTCTTGCGCCGCAGCGGGTCGAGCACGCCGATGCGCCCGAGGGCCGGTTGCCGCACAGCGGTAGCTGGAGCGAGCGTGGTCACCCGCCTGGTCCTGACCGTACCGCTCTGGTGAAGTTGACGATGAAGACGAGGAGGATCATGCCCACGCCGATCCAGCCCAAGACGACGCCCGCGATGGCCATTCCCCGGCCGCGTTCATTGCGCGTCTTGATCTGGCTCAATGCGACGTAGCCGAAGACGAGGGCGAGGATCGAGCCGATCCACTCGATCCACAGGATCCCGAGCACCATTGACGCGATCGCCATCCCGTTCATGGCTCGGCTCGCGGGGACCGGGTGTGAATAGCCCGGACCGTCGTACGGCGCGGCTGGATACTGCGCGGCTGGATCCTGCGCGGCTGGATCCTGCGCGGCTGGATCCTGCGTGTCTGGATACTGCACGGCGGCGTACGTGCCAGGGCCGGGTGGCGTTGCATGGCGGGGCAGTCGGGGCGGCGGCCATAGGATGTTGACCTGGTCGCCGGGCCCGAGCGCAATCCCGCACTGGGTGCAGTGGGACCCGCCGGGCGGGGCGACATGCCCGTACACGCACGGCACACTTCCGGCCGTCATCGGGACCCCCCGGCCGCCCTGACCATGCTCACCTCCACACCGTCAGCACCAGTACGCCAGGCCGACGAGATGAAAGGTACCTCAGTGCCACCCGGCGCGGCCGAAGGCACCCAGAATGGATCCTCTGGCTCTGGAGGGTATCCCTCATGCCGGTCCATGGGAGAGTCCCGGTAGGTTTGTCGTCCTCCCTCCGACTTACCGCACAAGAGCTGCGGTCATGTCCCGGCCAGCCCCACACCTTCGACCGGGCATGTGCCCTGGCGCTCAATCGATTTGGCCGTATAGCCCCGCGCCGCCGTTTTTTCATTCCTCGTCACTGCAGCCTCTGCAGGCTGCCCAGTACGGCACTTCGGAGACACCCCCGAGAGGTCTTCAGTGATTGCTGCATCCGGCAAATCGTGGATGTGGGCGTGCACGACTGTTCACAGGGTGGCGAGGCGGTCGGCGACCATAAGCATGTGCCGACCCAGCGGCTGCAGGTTGATCCGGGTGCACCGCAGCCCGCTCGTCACCCGCTCCACGACGCCCCACTCCCAGATCGCCGTGGCGTCCAGCCCGCAGCGGTCCGCCAGCCAGTGCGCCCTGGCCCAGGGATCGCCGTCGAGCAGCTCTATGGGGTCGTTCCGCATCATCACCCCAAGGTCGCACTCGGCCTCGGCGAGCAGTCCGTCGGGGTCGACAAGCTTGAACGTGTCGCGGCCAGGGACCTGAAGGGCGTTCAACTGGTGAACGTCCCCATGCACCAGCACGGCCCGCTCGTCGTCGTGTGCAGCTATGCGCCGTGCCGCGCAGGCCAGGGCGTGCTCGACGGCCGCCTCGGTGCACGGATGGCCAAGCTCCTCCCACTGAGTGGTGACGAAATCGACGAGCTGGCGCGCTTTGTCCGCTCCGGTAGGCAGGCCGGAACCCGCCGCCGGCCGCCACACCGTGGCCGCCGCCGTCACCAGTATCTCCAGCCGTTCGGCGAGTGGGTGGCCCAGCTCGTAGAGGGAGGGCCCGAGGCGCTCCAGGAGCAGCGCCCCCCGAGCGGCGTCGTCGCGCAACAGGCCAACACAGCCCCGGCCGCCGGTCAGTCGCAGCATTGTGATCTCGTGACGACCAGCGGCGCCGTCCTGCGGAATCAGAAGTTTCAGCACTGCTGGCGTGCCGTCGGCGAGATTGGCCTCGGCCACGAATGCCTCGCTGGAGTGTGGGAAGGGGCGCCCCACCGAGACCGACCACTCGGCCTCGAGCTCGGCGATCAATCCCGGAAGGTCCCGCAGCCACCCGCCGGCTCCGCAGGCCGCCGCAGCGTTGGCCACCACATCGGGAACGCGCAGGTTCATTTCCCAAGGTTCGCACAGGCGCCGCCGGGATCCTCGTGCGTCACGACCGCTACTCACAGAGGCTGTACTACCGGCACGATCAGCCTGCCCCACTTCGCCATCGGATAGGTGCGCACGTTAGATCTGGCCGTCGGTCTGGATGTACTCCCAGATGAGTCGTGATGACACCGCAGCGAGCAGGTGAACGTGAGGAACTGCGAGGGCTTGCGGAGACACGACGACATCGATCTGAGGTCTGAACAATCCCGTCCACCCCCGCGCCATTTGTGACGTCCGGCGGTATTCGACCATCCGATTGCCGGATCCATCTACTGCCGACATCACAAGATGCGGGGATTCTCCTCTTATCGGAAACGTCAATTCCCTCTCACCGAGGACCATCTTGGTGCCGGCATCACCACCGAAATGAACGCCACTCCTCCGGAGCGCCGACGAGCCCGTTCTCACATTGACGAGGTCCCTCACTCGAGAGCTGGCAAGGAGCTTCCTCTTGCCGACCCGTCGCCACTCATAGGTGCTGCCCTGATAGGAGACGGAGCTTGGAAGCCGCGAAGTGAAGACGGAGTATGGAAGCCGCGAATTAAAGTTGGAAGAAAATCTGATCTCTACTGTGCCGGTATTCTCGTTGATGTATTCCCAGGAGTTCCGACCCGTCTTCCTTAGGCAACGATGTTCTCCCGGGAGGCTTCGAAAGCTGACCCAATCTGCTTCCGCCTGCTCCGCTGCGGCCTTTCGGCCGGCCGGCCGATCTTCTCTCTCCGAGCCTGATGGTGGCGGAGCAGGGGTCAGTTCGTGATCTGGAGGAACTGGTTCAGGGCCTGTGTCAAAAGTCATCTGGTTCGATCCCTCTTTGCCTCAAGGGACCAATTTGAATCAGAAGGGCACGAACAGACTGCCCCAATACGCTGGAGTCGACCCGCTCTCATGGACACCTCATTCTGGGGAAGACCCCAGAGGAAGGAGCCCGCAGTGGGTCGTCCGTCGATTTATCCCGAGGAGTTCCGGCGTGAAGCCTGTGAGCTGGCACGCCGAGGGGATCGTTCCATCCGACAGGTGGCGGCGGGACTGGGGATCCCCGACCAGACGATGTGCAACTGGCTGAAGGCCGAGGACAAGGCGAAGGCTCGAGGACTAGGACCCCGAGGCGTTGAGCGAGTCCGAGCTCGCTGAGCTCAAGCGTCTGCGCAAAGAGATCGCCGAGCTCAAGATGGACCGCGAGATCTTGCTTAAGGCGTCGGTTCTTTTCGCCAAGGAGACGAACCGCTAAGCCGCTTCCGGTTCGTCTCCGCCCACCGAGACCAGTATCCGGTCAAGCGCTGTGCAGGGTGGACGAGTGTCTCACGCAGCGGCTACTACGCCTGGGCCAGCCGGGCTCCGTCTTCTCGCTGTGTCGACGACGCCTATCTGAGCGACACAATCCGCGAGATCTACCAGCGCTCGAGGTGCACCTATGGAGCACCTCGGGTCCACGGCCAGCCTGTCGGGTCGGCACCCGGGTCGGGCGCAAACGCCTGGCCCGCCTCATGGCCGAGCTCGACCTGGTCGGTGTGCATTCGCGCAAGAAGTGGCGGAGGGGCCGACTCGACGTGGCTCCGGCCCCGGACCTGCTCTAACGCGACTTCAGCGCCGGTCGCCCCAATGAGCGCTGGGTGGCCGATATCACCGAGTTCATGACCGGCGAAGGCAAGCTCTTCTTGGCCGGCGTCAAGGACCTCTATGGCCGCGGCCTCGTCGGCTGGTCCATGGGGACCCGTCAGACCTCAGAGCTGGTGATCGAGGCCGTGTCGATGGCGGTGGCCCGCCGGGATCCGGTGATTCTGCCGCTGCACCACAGCGACAAGGGCTGCTCGACTATCTCAAGCTTCACTGGGCCGACTGCTACACGATCAATGGCCCCCACTCGCCATGGACGACGGGAGACTATGCGAAGGTTTGCTCAGCAAGCCTTGCTCCACTGGAGGAGTGGGCAGCAAAGCTGGGTGGCTTGCTCGAAAAGTGCGAGAAGTGTTGGGATTGAGAATGTGGTACCTAGTGCCCTGAGCGACAACGTTTGCCCCATTCGCAGGGTTCCGACCGGTTGACACGGACCGCGGTTACCGGGCGGTTTGCCAGGCCGCAGCCAGAGCGCCCAAGCGGGAGTCGGCTGATCCCGACTTGTCCCGGTCACCATTGACGGCTCGCAGGTGCGTTGTTTACTGGATAGGTCTTGTTCCACGGCTTGAAAGATGGCCCAGCGGTCCGACAGTGTCAGCGAATGTGACTCGTCACCTGGGAGTATCGTTACGAGCCAGCGAGACGAGCGGGAGATGCGGTTATGCCGGAGCAGAGGTGGTCAGGCGACGAGCTGCTCAGCATGCTGCAACTGTTCGAGACGGAACTGCGGGCTGCCGAGCTGAAAGACAATTCGGTCAACACCTACGTTGGGCGCTCAAAGAAGTTTGTGCTATGGCTGCGAGGCGAATGGACACCTAGAGGTCCGAACAGGGCGCGGCCGTAGGCGAACGAGCGTCCGAGCTAAGCCGGCGACTAGGGGTGACTCGCCACCGACCGCTCGGCATAACACCACCGAAACCCGGCAAACGTTGCCGGTCGCGGCACTAGAACACTGAGACATTGGGCGCCCTCGACCTCGAACTGCACGACCGAGCAACGGCGACACTTGGAAGGAAGTCCGGCAGCTCACGAGAGTTGATCAAGATCGTAAGCGGTTCAGTGACCTCTCGTGGGGATCGATTTGATCGACGATGACGACGCCATCTGTCTACCCGGAGGTGGCAGGACTTCTGACTGCGGACGGGGACTCCGGCAGGTGTCGTAGCCGGCCACGGTCACAGCAACCGGATAGACCCTGTCCTTGGGCATGACGGCTATGTCGTGCTAACAGCCATCCAATCGAGAGCAGGAGAGGGGAGGGAGGCACGGTGATCATTCTCGGCTTCGTTACGTTTGTCATAATCGGCGCACTGGCCCGGTGGACCTATAGGGGCCTGGTCCGATTCACCCGCCGGGTGTGGGACGAGGAGGGCCGAAGAGAGAGGAATGGGTGAGGACCGGGAGATTGGTTACATGTAAGCGCGAGCTCGGCTTGTTCATTCAGCTAGGGGTCCTAGACGACTCGTGGCCCAACTAGGCGAGTACGCCAGCCAGCGTCATGGGTGTCCCAGTACGCCGGGATCGGGCGCCCCGCACATTCGGGGAGGCGAGGGCGGGGCTTGCTGCAGCCAGAACCACCTGAGGCCTGGAGGACTCCAGCAAGGAAATCGAAGAGCCTGCCCATGATTAGTTACCGCGGGCGACACCGGCCAGGATCGGGTGCTGGCCGAACCACTTCGGAATCCGTCGAGTGAGCTCCGTCGGTCCGTGCATCGTGATGCGTCCGTCGGCGAGCCCGTCGACGAAACGAGCATCGCCCATCCACACCTCGGTCAGAGTGCGTAGATCGGCCTCGATAGTCACGTCCACGTCGAATCCAGGATCGATGAGGCATAGATCCACGTCGTGTTCGTCGACGACGATCCAGAAGTATCGGCTCTTGGCTGGCATCGACGGGAACGTGAGCTGGACGACCACCCGATCCGTCCTGAACCCCCCGGGGGACAAGAACCGCCGGACATCCCAGAGCAACAGTCCGGGGTCGAGGTCGTCGGGCCGGTAGTCGCTGCGCACCCACCGCTGGCCCCACTCTCCGAGTCCCTGGATGAGGGGGAACAGCTCCCATCCGGCCTCGGTCAGGCTGTAGGAGGTGCCGGCGCCAGACGACGTGCGCTCGATGACGCCGGCGGCCTCCAACTCCTTGAGCCGTTTGGACAGGAGCGCAGGCGAGCAGGTGGGCACGCCTCGGCGGATCTCGTTGAAGCGAGTGCTGCCGACCAGCATCTCCCGCAGGATGAGCGGCGTCCACCGTTGGCAGATGACCTCTGCCGCCTTCGACACCGGACAGAACTGGCCGTAACCGCTCACGCCGCCCAGGATAGGCCTCACTTCAGTATCTGAACTAGTCGGATGGCCTCCGAACTTCGATGATGGTCACTACCGACCAATCGAAGGAGAAGCGATCAGCCATGCCGAGCAAAGCCGCCATCAGCCTCACCACGGGCCTCGAGGATCCCGAGAAGGTGACCGTCGCCTTCCTGGTGGCCGTCGGAGCGGCCGAGCAGGGTCGACCCACGGTGATGTTCCTCACCAAGGAGGCCGTGCGACTTGCGCTCGATGGTTTGGCGATCGGTGTCGCCTGCGACGGATGTCCGCCACTTGCTGATCTGCTCGATCGATACACCAAGGCGGGCGGCACCTGATGGTGTGCCCCATTTGCTTCAACGCCAAGGCACTCGACAGACTCAACTCATCGATAATGCGCAACTCGGTGGAACGGTGCAGCTCTGGGAGTGGATCGGCGAGGGAGCCCACGTTCAGCTACTGACGAAACGAATGTTGATAGAGCTGAGGCGTGTCCTGGTCAGGATTCGCCGCCGATTATTGCGATGAGAGATCCTCGATTCACTACCTGAGTCGCTCTGAGTTGCTAGCGGTCGGTTTGGTTCCTTCCGATCGATCAGACAGCCGACCCTAGATCGACGGCAACCGGGGCACTGGGAACAGTCGGGGCGATGCTGCAGCCTGGACCGGAGGGTGTCCCAGTACGCCGGTTATACAGGTGATCCACCTCCTGGGATAGGCATCCGGGGGAACCTCCTCGGGTGCAAACCCGACCAGGAGGTGTGCGGTGGAGTGGAGTCCGTCATTCGAGTGTCACGTCCGTCCCGACGGTGAACACGTCTATCGGATCGGCCACCAGCTGATCGACGAGTTCTTGGAGTTCGTCGTCGGCCGGGCCCGTCCGAACACGGTGCGGGCCTATGCCCACGACCTGAGTGTCTTCTTCAGCGTGGTGAAGAAGGACCCGCTCGAGGTGCGGCCCAAGGACGTCATGGCCTTCGTCACCGCGCAGCGGCGTC
Organism: uncultured Acidimicrobiaceae bacterium; assembly: GCA_963730395.1. GTDB lineage: Bacteria > Actinomycetota > Acidimicrobiia > Acidimicrobiales > RAAP-2 > Bog-473. The sequence continues at coordinate 177,598 of CAVSSK010000011.1, forward strand.
CGAAGCCCGGGGCCGAGAACGTGGTGCGCATCCGACGGCTCAGCGGGTCTCTCGGCGGCGACGATCAAGCGGCGTCTGGCGGCGGTCTCGAGCTTCTATGGCTACCTGATCACCCGCGACGACGTGGAGGTGACGGCCAACCCGGTGCCCCGGGGCATCGCCACCCGTCAGAGCCGCTCACGAGGCGGTCGTGGCCTGCCGCTGGTGCGCGGTGTGCGCCGGCTGCCCAGGATCCTCGACCCCGACGAGATCGACGCGCTCATGGGTGCGCTGCGCACCGAGCGGGACCGGGCCATGACCCAGGCCATGGTGCTCGGCGGTCTGCGGCGCTGCGAGGTGCTCGGTCTTCGCCTGGGCGACCTGCGTCTCGGCGAGTGGCGGGTGCTGATCAGAGAAGGCAAGGGCGGCCACGAACGATTGGTGCCGCTGTCGCCGACCTTCTTCTCCACGCGTGGCTCGCTACATGGACCACGAGCGACCGCCGAGACGACGAGCGACGCGCTCTTCGTCGCGCTCAAAGGGGCCCATCGCGGCCAGCCGCTCTCGATGCCGGGCCTGGACCAGATCATCCGCGACCGCCCGGCTGCGCGCCGAACTGCAGCCACGGCACCTGCCACGAGCTGCGCCACACCTGCTTCACCCGACTGCGCGAGGCGGGCATGGCCATCGAAGCCATCCAGGCCCAGGCCGGACACCGCTCCATCACCTCGACCCGGGTCTATCTCCACCTCGACATCGAGTGGCTGGCCGAGGAGTACCGACGGGCCATCAGAAGCCATCGAGGCCCAGGCGCTTGTCGGGGTGGCCCAATGAACGCACTCGCACGCGCAACTGCCCGTCAGCCCACGTCGTCGAGGCGGCGGGACGCCCGAAGTCACGTGGAACCAGATCGCCGCCCGGGCACCGGTCATGGTCGCCACCATGGCCTCCTACCTGGACCAACTCGAAGTCTCGGCCCGTCCGGGCACCGTGGCGGCTGCCGAGCTGGCACTCCGGCTTCTTCGCCCACCGGGTCACCGAGGCCGATCCGAGCTGCACGTCGGTGGCGCGCATCGGGCGGCCCCACATCGAGGACTTCAAGTGCTGGCTGGTCGCACGTCGAGGCAGGACCGGCAAGCCCTTGGCCACCATGACCATCCGGCACCGGCTCAGCACGGTGCGCACCTTCTTCGAGCGCATCATGGAGTGGGACTACGACGACGCCCCGGCCCGTCTGTTCATCTACATGAGCGACTTCCCCGCCCTCGACGAGCCGCTGCCGAGGTTCTTGGACGACCCGACGGCGGCCAAGTTCATGGCCGCATTGGCACAAGGATCCCAACCTGCGCCGTCGCCTCATGGTCGAGCTGTTGGCCCGCACCGGGATGCGCGTCGGCGAGCTCTCCGGACTCGAAGACGACGCCATGATCCGCAAGGGAGACGGTCACCGTCTCCGCATCCCCATCGGCAAGCTGCACAACGACCGCTACGTGCCCCTGCTCCCGATGCTGGTCGATCTCATCGACGAGTACAGGGCCGTGCGCGGACGCTCACGCTCGGGACACCTCCTCGAGCGTGACGACGGACGGCCCTTCGACCGGCGCACCATCCACCGCTACGTGGCCAACGTCGCCAAGCGAGCCGGGGTCGGCCACGTCCATCCCCACCAGCTGCGCCACACACTCGCCACCCAGTCCATCAACCGGGGCATGAGCCTCGAAGCCATCGCCGCCTTGCTCGGGCACCGCTCGATGGACATGACGCTGATCTATGCCCGCATCTCCGACGAGACCGTCGCCGATGCGTACTTCAAGGTGACCGAAGCGGTCGAGGCCCAGTACTACGGACTCTCCGGCGCCACCCCTGCTCGCACTGCCAGCCCGAGCGCTCAGGCAGTGAGCGACCATCGCCGGCTGCTCGCCAACGGTCACTGCACGAGGCCGGCTCTCCTCGGCTGCTCCTTCGAGAGCGTCTGCGAGCGCTGCGGGTTCTTCGAGACCGGTCCGCAGTTCCTCACCATCTTGAAGCGCCAGCGCAAGCACGCCGACGAGCGAGGTCAGAGCGACCGGAGCCAGCTCTTCGAGGGCCTCATCGAAGGAGTCGCCGATGCCCAGTGAGTGTGCTTCCATAGGACACAGCCCAGGACCTACGGATCACATGTATAACGCCGGGACGGGGAGTCACCAGGCGAGATGTTGACACTGCGCTTGGGGCTCAGACGGAAAGTGTCATGCGGACGAAAGGACTCGGACACGGCGAGCCATACACAGCGTCCCCAAGGTAGAACTCGTACTCAACGCGCCGCCGGTCAGGTAGTATTGTGCGTGCCAAAGGGTTCTCGCCGGGCCGTCCGGATTTGCTTCGTCTCGACGCCGGTCCGCTCGGGCCGATTCGAGAAGGTCTCAAAGCGTATGCGCAGTAGAGGGGTGCCGCTCACTCATCGTTGAGGATAAGAGCGCGTCGATAGGCATCTTGGCTCTCTCATTGTCGGTGTCGTCGGGCACACGTCCGGCTCCGTCTCGGAAGAGCAGATGATTAGTGACGCAGAGGGTGCCGGTATCAGTAGGCACGGCGTGCTCGGCGTTATGCATGTCTCGTTCTCAGACGAATGCCTGGTTCTTGTCGGCTATGAGGTAGTGAGCACGGCGTACTCGTCGTACTGCTTGGTTCCATAGAGCGCCTCTTGGCTTCCGCGGCGGTGGCACAGGTATAGAGGATGTAGCGCATTATGTGCATCTCGTTGAGGCTCGCCTGCGGAGCTATGCTCGGCCGCACAGATGTGCTCTCGTCATCGGCTAAGACCACGACAGTGAGCGCTTGTTCATTGATCTCATCGAGACAGCTCGTCAGATCACGAACGGTGCAGACGATTGCGGCGTACTCTTGTCTGGGTACGTTTCAATAACGAAGGGACGCGAGAGCACTGGTGGTTCGTCAGGCTGGGGCGGGGCGCTAAGCATCTCACTGAGTGTTAGAGTGGTGAAGTCGAGGTTGCGACTGACTCGAGCGTGCGCGTCGGCGTTGACCTGCGATGAGCACACACGGCAGAGCAACGAGCAGCGAAGGGCTCCGCTATGACGTTTGCGAAGTCAATGGTGTCATCGTCAATGTCGAGACAGAATGCGGTAGCAACCTCACTATGAGTGAATGTTGATCAGGCTAGCTCCGCTCGAACCACGTACAGCGGGCGCGGGTGCGGACCGGATCAGCGGCTCGAGGTGGAATACAGCCGAAATGATCTAGAGCCTCGGCCGCAAGTGCCTTGCCGATCTCGAACTGGGAGCCACACACTTCCAGGTGGCAAACGGTCATGAAGTCATCAGGCTCTCCGGCGATGACACGTCGCTGCACAAGACTCTCAGGTTGCCTTACCGCTCCCACAGGGACAGTCTGCCATTGGGTGATTCCCCGGGATTGAGCGAATGAGAATGCCGCAGGATACTGATGACCTCTGCCCCCGTTTGCAGGGAGTGGGTGCACTATCAACTTCCGCGGGCTTGCCGCTCGCTAGCAGTTACGGAATCCTCGGGGACGCTAACGACAGGCGCTCAGTCGATTCCAAGATCCTCCGCCTACGTTGCGTCTGCTGGCTCAAGTTGTTAATGACAGTCAGGGCCTGTTTGCTGAGAGCCTCTTCATCGCTGCATAAGCGCTCAGTACCTGCTCGGGGTAGTCGGCATCAATAGTCTTAGTGTTTGCGATTGCCTCAGCAGCCTTGTCTGCACTCTCTCTCAGGGTGTTGAGAACTACCTTTGGTGGCTCCCCAAATTGAGTGCAGCTTGGAATGCCGACTCTGCTTCGGCAGCTGCCTCAGTGACCGCCACCCATGGGACGAGTCCTTCGTACTGCCGCTCCATCTCTTCAGTAACGAGCTGGGCAGCCCGAGACGCTAACGACAGATCAGTGCCGAGGGCGCCATCTGCATCTGGTCGGTCCAGGTACCACTCGATGCTTGCGGCCGACCTCTCCGCCGCCGATCGCCTCTTGTCCTTGCTCATGGATCGACGCCCTCTTGATCAACCCTTCGCGACCTCTCGAACCCTCCTCCACAGATCCTGTCCGGGACTCCAGAGGCCAAAGGTCATCGCTTGCCTGCGAAAAGCTGCGGGGCGGGACCGATGCTGCAACGGGCTCGCATAGAGGTCGTTGCAGTCCCGGCCGACATGGGGTCCACTCCCAACCTGCTCAGTTTCCTGCGGCTCGGGTCAACCCGGCGTAAACGCCCCGTCGAGAATGGGACCGACGTTCGGAGCTGCTGTTCGTGCTCGAGATCGCCACGGCCTAGCCCCGAACGGCACATAGGTGACGTTGCGCGGCGGACGCGGTTCGGGGTCAACGACCTCGAGCCCGGCACGGAACAACGGGATCGAAAAGTGTCGCATATGCCGGGATCGTGTCACCCCGACCGGGCAAACGCGTTGCTTGACGCGGCCTATAGCTTCCCGTACGCAGAGGAACCGACAAGGTAGGTGGTACAAGTTGGAGCGCCATAGAGGTCGACTGAGTAGCTTGCACCGCCTTCAGCCTTGACTCGGGGAACTTCGCCGTCTGGGACGCGTCGTCCGGCGTTGACCTACCGCGAGCGGTGGCGTCCAGTTGCACGGTGCCGGGCCTGGTGTCGCCTGTGACCATCGGCGGGGAGACCTGGATCGACGGCGGCGCCCGGGACGCACTCAACGCTGATCTCGCCATCGGCCACGACGCCGTGGTCGCCGTCTCTTGTATGGCTCTCGAGCCGCCGGAAGGAGCGATGCCCGAACTGCTGGCTGGACTCCTCCCCGGGATCAGTCAGCGCATCGATGACCTTCGTGCGAGCGGGAGTGTGGTGGAAGTGGTGGAACCGTCCGAGGAGTTCGGCGAGCTGAGCGGCTGGGGCTGCTACCTCCTAGACGTCAGCCGGACTGCCGCTGCGTTCGACGCTGGCCTGCGTCAAGGCGAGGCCGAGATTGAGCGCACCCGGAGGCTGTGGTTCGGGATCTAGCACCTCGAGCCCGTGTCACCACCGAACACGTTGACGATACGGGTAAGAACGTCGAGACCTTCTCGGCCCGACGACCTCGCGGCTTGGGAGAGGATCTTCGACGGGCTGAGCTCGCGTCGACAGTCCGCCGGGTAGGCGTGCCACCGTGCGGTACTGCTGGGACACCCCTTCGGACGGCTATCCGCCTTCGGTGATTCGGATGATCGTCTTGCCGGGGGTGCGCCGGTCGGGGGCGAACGCAGCAGGCGCTTCGGCGAGTGGCCGCACTGCCCCGACGATCGGCTTGAGCCGTCCGTCCCTGAGCCGCTGGGCGAGGTCCGCGAGCCGGGAACGGTCGGCTTCGACGACGAAGAAGATGGCGCGGCCGTCCTTGGGCTGGACCGTGGGCACCCTGATGGTGGTGACGAGCGTGCCGCCGGCGCGCACCAGCGCCGCCGAGCGGTCGAGGATCTCGCCGCCGATCACGTCGAACACCACGTCAACTTCGCCGGCGTCTTCGAGCTTGTCGGCCTCCAGGTCCAAGAAGCGCATGCACTCCCAAGCCGAGAGCGGTATCGCGGTCCATTGCCCGGCCGGTGCCGATCACTTTGGCTCCGACCTCTCGGGCGAGCTGCACGGCGATCGAACCGACACCGCCCGCGGCGCCGTGGATCAGGACGGTCTGGCCTGTCGTGAGATGAGCGTGGTCGATGAGCGCCTGCCATGCCGTCAGCCCGGAGATCGGCAGGGCGGCGGCCACCGTGTGGTCGATGTCAGCCGGAAGAGGAGCGAGGTTGCGGGCCTCCACCGCGCTGTACTCGGCCAGGGAGCCGTTGCGGGTCCAGTCGCACAGGCCGAACACCCGTTGGCCGACGCTCAGGCCCGTGGTCCCATACCCCAGCTCGACGACGACTCCCGACAGCTCGTGGCCGGGCACGCTCGGCGTCCGGTCGCGCCCGGCGCGGTCGACCCAGGTCCCTGACCAGTCCAGTCTCGCCGGGGGTGAACCCGGCGGCATGCACTCGTACGATGACGTCGTTCTGGGCCGCGTGCGGGTAGGGCACATCCGTCAAGGAGAGTCCACCGACGCCGGCATCGTGGTCTCGAACGGTGATGGCTTGCATGGCAGCTCCCTTCGCTGACGGGATGGTCGATGTGTGCTCGGTAGGTCCGAGCAGAAGCTAGGCCGATGTGTGATGCCCTTGTTGCTTTATCGCAAGAGTGTCCCAGTACACGGTTCAGTGGCGTTCTAGACGCCGGTCAAGAGCCTTACGACTCCGGTGGTGTCGGAGAGATCGTGGAGCACGGCGTTGGCTCCGATGCCCTCCAGCGAATCGGCTGTATAGCCACCTGTCCCAACGAGCAGACACCGGACACCGGCAGATCGGGCGCAATCAAGGTCTCGCGGCGTGTCACCGATCACCCAAACTTGATCGGGATCAGCGCGCCAGCCGGTCTGCTCCGCTACCCGCGCCATTGCGCGAGGCACCAAGAGCCTGCGATCGTGATCGTCACTGCCGTATGCGCCCACACTGAGGTTGAGCCATTTGTCTAGACCGAAGGCCGCCACTTTAACGACGGCGTTGGGGTAAACGTTCCCGGTTACAAGGGTGGACAATACGGACGGCCGGGCGGCAAGTTCGGCCAGGATTGTGGCAGCACCCGGACAGGCCTTTCCCTCGGCCGCGAGGCGACCTGTGGCGGCGACAGCGGCCAGCTCCCTCTCGATATGACGCAGCACCGCCTCGACCAGCTCGGGCGTCTCTTCGATGCCCATGTCCGACAAGTACTCGCGCACGATTTGCGGATCGGTCTTGCCGCTCATCCTCGGGCGGACCTCAGGCCGAACGCCGAGCACACGTTCCAACGCGACGTCGAACACGCCTGCACCTAGCCCGCCGGTCTTGACTAATGTCCCGTCGACATCCCAGAGCAGGACCCGGCGGATCATTGGGCAACCGTACCGGTAGCCACCAGTGGGGAGGAGCGACCCCTGCCCCCGTACCGGGGACGAGGGCAATACCTGGTATCAAATCCCTGACAGCGCAAGCGGGGAAGGGGACGGGGTGCGCAACGAACAGCGCCTGTATGAAGGTGGGCTCACGCCGTAATCATGATGGTGGCTGCCACAATGCCTGCTCGCTCGCTCCCCTTGAACAGGAGATGATCTACGTTTGGTAGCGACTGTCCGTGCCGCCGATACAGATCGGACTCAGGGGGTTGGGGATCATGGAAGTTCTCAGCGAGAAGGTGGAGCAAGGCGTCGTAGAGCAACGCTTCAAATTGCAGGTCGACGATGAGACGGTCCCCGGAATCCGCTGGTGCCGTGAGGGCGCCAAGGTACCCCGCCCGACGATCTTGATCGGACACGGCGGTACACAGCACAAACGAGTCCCGAACGTGCTCGGCCTGGCACGCCGCTTTGTGCGGCATCTCGGTTACTCAGCCGTCGCCCTGGATGCGCCCGGTCACGGGGAGCGCACGGACCCCGAGAATGCGGAGCGACGCCGCCGGGCGATCCAGGATCGCATCGCAGCAGGCCCTGGGGCGGGTGCCTTCGACCTTGGACCGGAAGAAGCCGCGGAGTGGGTCGAGCGCACCACCAAGGGGATCGCGGAGTGGCGCGTGCTCCTCGACGGCCTCGACGAGCAGGGAGAAGGGCCACGGTATGGCTACTGGGGAGTGTCGATGGGGACGGCGATCGGTCTTCCATTCGTGGCGTCTGAGCCTCGCGTCGGCGCCGCGCTCTTCGGGCTGGCGGGGCTTGGGATCGGGCCCGGCGCCGAGCGGTTCGAACAAGCTGCGCGCGAACTCACGATCCCCGTAATGCTCGTCCTTCAGTGGAATGACGAATTGGTCAGTCCGACATCCGGCCTTTCACTGTTCGACGCAATCGGTTCGACCGAGAAGACCTTGCACATCAACCCAGGCGGACACGTACAGATTCCACTCTTCGAGAGGGATGCTTACGAAGCCTTCTTCCTGCGTCACCTCGGGCCAGCTGGATAACCCAGGACTTACAACACCAGACTGACTGACCCGCCAGGTTGAACAGCCTCTGGGCAACCGAGCCTCGGTGCGCCAGGGATGCCCCACTACGCCGGTTAGGCGCGGCGGGTCATGCCTATGGGATTTCTCTTGCGTGCGCATGGAACGGTGGCAAACCGATCTTGGTCTGACCCAAGGCAATGTGGAGCCTGAGAAGTGAGCCAGCGAGCTCTTCGGGTGGTAACTGGAGCTCGGTCTGGTCCCTCGAGCCGCTCCCAGAGAGTGACGACGAAGCCGGTGCCAGCATGCTGGACCGGCCGTGTTCCTGTCATCGGCCGTGAGATTTCTGCTCCGAGTTCATTGAGCTCGACCGCCACTGCGTACTCAAGACGAACCTCGTCTTGTGAATGTGCTCGCCGGGCCGGGGCGCTACCTACTACAGACCGGCTCCGGTCCCACCTCAGGCGTCCAGTTGCCCACGTCGATGGCGCATCGTATCTGTCAACCAAACGGATGGCACGGACGAGGTGGTTCATCTGACGGTTCCCGGCCCGGTGGATGACGCGCCGTGCTTCGCGCCGTCGGGGTCCCGGCCGTCCCTCCCGGGTGGCCCCACCTCGGGTGTGTCAGCCCGGCAACCGGCGCCACACCGACTGGGGGAGCAGCCGCAGGAAGGAGAAGACCCATCGCAGCAGTCCCGGAGACCAGATCACCGACTGGCCGCGTTCGACGCCGCGCACGATGTCGGATGCGACGCGATCGGGGTCGACCGCGAACGGGGCGGCCGGGCGTCCCGCCGTCATCTTGGTGCGCACGAACCCGGGTCGGACGATGTGCACCGTCACGCCGCTCCCGCGCAGCGCCTCGCTCAAGCCAATGGCGAAGCCGTCGAGGCCGGCCTTGGCCGAGCCGTACACGTAATTGGAGCGCCGGACCCGGTAGCCGGCGACGGAGGACAGGACGATGATGCGGCCGTGGCCCTGTCGCCTGAGGGCCTCCGCAGCCACGGAGAGCGCGGCGGCGGGCCAGGCGAAGTTGACCGTCACCATGCGGGCGATCCGCTGCGGGTCGGCCTCGTCCTCTTCTTGGTGCCCCAGCTCCCCGACGGCAACGATGACCAGGTCGACGGCCTCACCGGCAGCCTCGAAGCAGCGGACGACCGTCTTGTCGGCGCCGTCGGCCTCCGTGGCGTCGAACAGGACCGTCTCGACGCGGGGCACGGAGCGCCGTAGCTGCTCTGCCGCATGCTCGAGCGAGACATGGTCGCGCCCGGCCAGGACCGCCGACCGGCAACGCTCTTTGGCCTGCTGCGCCAGGAGCTCGCGAGCGATGTCCGAGGTCCCTCCCAGTACGACGACCGATTGGGGGCGACCGAAGGCGTCGTTCATCGTGCCAGGCCGAGCCGGCGGGTCAGGTCGGAGGCGAGGACGCCCTCAGGATCCACCCGCCGGCAGACCGCCATCATCTCGGCCAGCCTGGGGTACATGACCGGCAGCAGGTCCGGCCGCAGGCGGGCGTCCTTGGCCAGGTAGACGCGGCCGCCTGCCCCGGCGACCAGGTCGTCGAGGTCGTCGAGGAGCGCCGGCAGGCCCGGGGGGCCGAGCGGGAAGTCGAGCGCCAAGGTCCATCCCTCCTGGCTGAAGGAGAGCGGCCCGGGGGTCCCGGGACCGAACCGCTTCAAGACCGCGAGGAACGAGGGCATCCCCGACGACGCGATCGCGGCCACGGCTTCCTCCACGACGTCACCGCGTTGGGGGGCGACGGCGAACTGGTACTGCACGAATCCGTCGGGACCGTACAGGAGGTTCCAGCGGCCTACGCCGTCGAGTGGGTGGAAGAAGCCACCGAGGGGGCGCAGCGAACCTTCGGCCGCCGACGACGCCCGGAACCACGCCTCGTTCAACGCACGGACGGACATCCGGTTGACGAGCCGACGGGGAGCCGATCGCGGCACACGGAGCCTGGGATCGCCCGGGATCTCACGGCTGCGCCCACGCAAGCGGTCGGGGAGCGCTCCCGAGGGGGCGTGGTCACCACGCGTGAGGATCGACCGATGGCCGTCGTTCCTGTGTCCGAGGCAGTCGAGCCATGCCACGCTGTAGCGGTAGCGATGATCGGTCGCCTCCATGGTGGACATCAGGTCACCGAGCCTCGTGAAGCGCTCACTGTCGACCAGCATCCACGACGTCTCGATCGGGATCAGACGCAGGGTGGCGCTGACCACGACTCCCGTCATACCCATCCCGCCCGCCGTGGCCCAGAACAGGTCGGCGTCGTTGTCCGGGGACACGGTGAAGGTGCCGGCCGGCGTGGCGAGCGTCATCTCGACCACGTGGCGGGCGAAGCTGCCGTCGCGGTGGTGGTTCTTCCCGTGGACGTCCGCGGCGATGGCGCCGCCCACCGACACGTAGCGGGTTCCTGGCGTGACCGCCACGAACCAGCCCGAAGGGATGATGGTCCGCATGAGGTCGTGCAGGCTGGCGCCACCGCCGACCTCGATCGTCCCGGCCTCCTCGTCGACGGCCCCGATCCGGTCGAGGCCCGTCAGGTCGATGGTGAGCCCTCCGCTGCACTGCGCGGCGTCGCCGTAGCTGCGACCAAGGCCACGGGCGATCACGCCACCAGTGTGCGTGTGGAGCGCCGCCTCAATGGACTGGGCGTCGATCGGCCGGGTGACCAGGGTCGTGGTGGGCGTCGTGCGCCCCCAGCCGGACAGGGGCTGGGGGGAGACGTCGACCGTGAGGGTCATCCGTAGAGGCCGAGACCCATGAGCACGAGCCAGAGCACCCCGTAACCCTGGAGCATGTGGTCGTGCAGGGCCAGCTGCTCGGGCTCGCCCCCCTGCCCGGCGTCGAGCACGCGGAAGATGTGCAGGACGGCGAGCACCAAGGGGACGACGGTGAGCTCGATCCAGACGACATGGTGGCCGGCGTGCGCCAGGAGCCCGGTGCGCTCGAACGCCCACAGGCAGTAGGACGCCACCGTGACGCTGGCCGAGATCGTGAGGGTCGACTTCAGGAAGGACTCGGTGTACTGATCGAGCACGACCCGGTGCACGCCGCGGTCGAGGCCGAGCCGTGCGTGCTCCGCGCAGCGCTTCCCGGTCACGAGGAACAGGGCGGCGAACGAGGTGAACACGAGGAACCAGTTCGAGAGGTGCACCTGAGCGACGACACCGCCCGCCACCGCCCGCAGCACGAAGCACGACGCCACCACGGCCAGCTCCATCACGGGCTCTCGCTTGAGGCGAATGCTGTAGGCGATGCTCAGTCCGGCATAGGTCGCCACGACGACGGCGAAGCCCCACGGTCCGATGAACAGCGCGCCTGCGATGGCCACGGCGATGAGGCCCGCGCCGGTGCCGAGGGCCAGCCCGGGCCGCAGGGCGCCGCTCGCCACGGGCCGGCGGCGCTTGACGGGGTGGTGCCGATCGGACTCGGCATCGATCACGTCGTTGACGAGGTAGGTGCCGGAGGCCACGACGCAGAACAGGAGGAAGGCGCCGGTCACGCGGACGGCGGTGTGCCAGTCGCCGAGCACGCCCGCTGCGGCCGGGGCCATGAACACGAGCAGGTTCTTGATCCACTGCCGGGGGCGCATCCCCCGGGCGATCAGCCCGAGACTCGAGCGGGCTCCGACGGGGGCGAGGTCGAGTATGGGCGCGACCTCCCCGGTGGTCGGCTCGCTGCTCGGGACGCGGTCCGCCGACGTCACGGCGCCACCGCCGACATGGTGATGAAGTCCCGCGCCCACCACGACTGGAAGTACCGGCCGGGCGTGCCGGTCATGCCGGACAGCAGCTCGGTGCCGTTGGCGGGTGTCGCCGCTCCGCCCGGGGTCGCCGGCTGGTAGGTGCTGTAATTCACCCAGTCGGTGTTGATGTCCAGCTCCATGGCGCGTACGGCACCGGCCCGGACGAGGATCGTCGCCAGGTCGGCAATGTCGAGACCGGGCCCACCGACGTAGACCAGGGCGCCGTTGGCGGTCACGCCGAGTCCCGATCGCCACACGTAGAGCCCGCCCCCGAGCGTCTTGCCCCAGAGGGTGGAATTGGGGCTGTACGCCGCCGGCACCACCTGTCCGTTGTCGACCAGCAGGTCGAGGTTCTGGCGCACGGACACGACGTCGGGGCCCATGGTGGCGTCACGCCCCCATTGTCCCACGGTGAAGGAGCCGTTCTTGTAGACCACGAAGGAGGCCGCCCCCGTCCGCAGCGGGATGATCGTCTTGCTGTCCGTGTAGTAGCCGCCGTTGGAGTCGGACGTCAAGAACCCGGCGTTGAAGGCGGCGTCCAGTGAGTTGGCGTCGTTCGTCGAGATGGGAGCGGTGTGGCTGTAGGGGCCGCCGCCGGGGATCTGGCTGCCCGAGTACAGCGTGGCCTTGAGCAGCTTCGGGTCCATCCAGGCCACGCCCACGACGTAGCTGGTGTGGATCGCGCTCGGACGCAGCATGGTCTCGTAGATCGCCGGCACGCCCTTCACCAGGCGGCCGGCCGGCGACCACTGCCCTTCCCCCGCCACGGGTGGGCTGGCCAGGGGCGCGATCGGCGCGGGAACCGGGAGGTGCGGCACGGCGGCGGCGACCGCGGCGCTGCTCACGACCTTGGGCTTGTGGATGGTGCCGGGGGCCAGGGCACCGCCGACCTTCGGCTGGTGGTGGGAGTACCACAGGTTCTCCGCCCAGACGACGACGGAGGCCCCGCCGTGCTCACGGAACCACTCCGCGGCGCGGGCGCCCATGGAGCTGCCGAGGGCCGGGTTGGTCAGCGCGCTCCCGAGCGACATGGCGAACCACAGGACGAAGACGCCGATGGCGGCGAGGACGACGGCCACGATGCGGCGCCGCCTGCGGTGGACCCGGGCCTTGGACCATCGGGCCTTCCTCGGGGGCGGCTGCGCGCCCCGCTGGCGCGGCTCGACGTCCAGGTCGTCGATGGGCGGGCTCAGCACACGCGCTCCACGAGGTGCAGGGCGTGGCGCGGGCACGCCCGGACCGCTCGTTCGGCATGCTCGAAGAGGGCGGGCGCGATCTCGCCGCCGTCGACGATCGGGTAGCCCCAGCGGTCGAGCTCGATCCGCTCGGGGAGCATCTCGGCGCACACCCCGCGGCCGTCGCAGGCGACCGGGTCGACCACCAGCTCAAGAGTCCAACGGCTCATGCCCTGCTCACCAGCCTTCTCCTCGTGATTCTGTCGACAACCGGGAGCACTCTCGCTGCGCGTACCTGGGAGCAACACCCTCGGCGTTGGTGCGATGCCACCTCCTCGGCGAAGACGCCCAGCCCGCTCCGCACGAACCGGGCGACACCGTCCGGATGGCGGCAGGCGCCTCTTCCTTCCACCAGGTTACAGATCTCGACGATTCGTTCGGTGCCAGGCGCTCCTGCTCCGCCGTAGGCCAGGCGCTCCATGGCGTCGGCCAGTTCCCCCAGGCCGTGGACGCACGGGCCGCACTGTCCGGCGCCCTGGCCCTCCATGTAGCGCACCACGTCCGCCATCTCGGCCAGCGGGCACACGTCCATCGGGAGCGGGGCGACCACCCCGGCACCGAGGGTTGCGCCGGCCCTGCGGGCGGCCTTCTCGGACACCGCGAGCTCCCCGAACACCCTGGGCGACACCCACGCGCCGCCGTAGCCACCGAGGAGGACCCCGCGCGCCCCCGCCAGGTCCGCCTGCTGCAGGCCGGTGGCCTGGCGCAGCGAGGAGCCCAGCGCCGCTTCGACGATCACCGGGCCATCCGGGCGGGTGACGGTCAGCAGCATCGTGCCCGGGTCTCTCGGGCGTGCCGACCTCGCGGAACCACGCCGCGCCGAAGCGGGCGATGAGCGCGACGTGGGCGAGCGTCTCGGCGTTCTGGACCAGGGTCGGCCGACCGGCCACGCCGCGCTCGCGGATGGACGTCAGTCCCACGAAGGAGGGGATGGCGCCCCGGCGCCCGTTGAGGGCGTTCACGACGGCGGACTCCTGGCCGGCTATGAACGTGTCGGGCGCCTCTGCGATCTCGATGGCGATGGCGTCCATGTGGAGGGCGCGTCGCTCGGCGAGAGCGGCTTCGAGCACCGGGATCCTCGGGGCCGGCGCGTACACGACGGCCTGCTGCGCCCGCAGCGCGCCGGCGGCGAGGACGAGGCCGTCGAGCACGAGGTGGGGTGCCTGCGTGAGCAGCAACGCGTCCTTTCGGCTCGCCGGCTCGCCCTCGGCGCCGTTGGCGATCACGACGGGACGCCGGCGCGAGGCACCGGCGACGGCCTTCCACTTGGTCGAGACGGGGAACCATGCCCCGCCGTGGCCCACGAGTCCGCTTGCCTCGAGCTCGTCGACGAGCCGGCGCTCCCGGAGGCGCGGATCGCCCCACCGGTCGAGATGCGTGGCCAGCCCCGGGTCCGGGGTGCCGCCCGAGAGCCCATGGAGCAGTCGTCTCCCCGCCGCCGGAGCCGTCCGGGCGCCGTTGCGCAAGGTGAGGCTCATTGCGCCGCAGCTCCCGGAGAGCTGTCCGGTGAGCGTGCCGGCATTCGGGTCGAGCGAGAGATTCATGGTCAAGCTGAGGGATCCCGTGGGCCCTCTGACGACGGCGCCGATGTTCGAGCCGTCGAGCGCAGTCACCTGACCGGCCAGTTGACCGAAGGCCACCGCGCTGCTGCGCATCTCCACGCCGCCGTTCACGGCCGGCCCGATGATCCGGATCTGGAGGGGTGTGGACGTGTCGGCCGGGCGCAGGGTCAGGGTCACCTGGGACTCACCGTTCGCATCGGGCGTCGACGTCGCGACCGTCCCCGACACCGAGGTCTGGAAGGGGGCGGTCGGGACCCCCGTGGCGGCCGAGGCGGGGCTGGAGCGCCGACGGGTTCGTCGTCGTCGTGGCTCCCGGAGTACGACGTGGCGGCGGAGCTCGAAAGCTGGGCGAGGAGCGCCGACGACGTCCCGGCCCGGTGGGACCAACCGGGCCGGAGGGGCCCGGCCATGGCGAACGCGGCGATGACGAGCAGGACGGCGGCCCCCGCAGCGGCGCCGCCGAGCCGCCACGTGGCCGAGCGCGCCCGCCCGACGGCCAGGCGCCAGGCCACCGCGGCGGCCACCGAGCCCGTGCAACCGATGAACACCAACATCGCCCCGGGAAGGCGTGCGTCGGAACCGGACCCCAGTCCGTGGACGGCGGCGATGGGCCAGCACGCGTAGGCCAGCCAGTGGACACCACGCCACGCGGCCACCCCGATGCGCCGACGGAAGGCGCTGGTGATGGCGACGGCGAGGAGCATGTCGAGGGCCAGGGCTCCGAGTCCCACCCAGATCGGGCGATAGGGGGACCGGAAGGGGAGCACGGCGTCGGCCAGGCCGATCGGCACGTACCCGTCGCCCACGGTGGAGACGACGTGGATGCCGATCAGGGCGAGGCAGAAGAGGGAAAGGTTCCGGTGGACCGACTGGGAGAGGAAGCGGGGCCATCGGTCGGTGGTCCATCCCACCGACGCGACGGTTCCCAGGACCACGGTCGCCGAGAGGACGATCAGGGACACGAGCCCCGTGGCACGCGTCAGGTACCACAGCGCAGCCGAGCCGTGCCCGACGCTCGCGACCAGGACGCCCGTCATGGGGTGCCGGCCTTCCCGACGGTGAGACTCGGCTCGGCGACGGGCCACCCCGACGTGTACACCACGTCCCCGGCGACGCCTTCGAGCCGGCCCGGGAGCCCGAGCCCCTCGAGCCAGCCGACGGCGCGCTCGCCCAGCACGATCGCCGCCGTCGATGCTGCGTTCGCCTCGACACAGGTGGCGGCGGTCGTGGTCACCGTGCGCCAACAGGGCGCGGCGGGGAGCGAGGTGGTCGGGTCCACGATGTGGTGGACCCTGTGCGCCCCGAGGCGCCACTGCCGCACGCCGATGCCCGATGAGGCGAGCCCTCCCGAGGCGATGCTCACCGCCTCGGAGGCGTGTGACGAGGTGCAGGTGTCGGCGATGCCGACCACGAACCCGCCGGCCGGTGCCGGGCCGGCCGTCGCAACATCGCCACCCAGTGAGACAAGCGTGCCGCACCCCAGTCGTTGGGAGATGGTCGTGGCCGCCCGGTCTGCCGCCAGCGCCTTCGCCGTGGCGCCGAGATCGAGTGCGCAGCCCTCCGGGATGGAGACGACACCTCGTTGCGGGTCGACGGAGACGGAGCGCCATCCGGGCGCCGCCTGCGCGAGCGGCAGGTCGCCGTCGACGCCGTGGAGGACGAGGGAGAAATCCCGGTCATAGCCCAGGCGGGTCATCGCGAGGCCCACGGTGGGGTCGACGAGCCCCTCGGTGGCGGCAGCCATGGCCAGGGCCACCTCGATCGCCTCGAGCAGGTCGGTGCTGACCTCTGCGGGCGATCCCGCCCCGGCGTTCAACCGGCTGAGCTCCGAGTCACTCCGAAACCTGCTGGCGACGCGGTCGATTCGGTCGAGCTCGATCTCCAGCAGCTCAGATGCCGCGACGAGCGCCGAGCCGTCCGACACCACGAGCTCCGCGATCGTCCCGAGGGCACGGGTCCTGAAGATGCGCTGGGAGCCGGTGCGGACGCATGCCTGGGACATCAACTCGATCCGCTGGTGACCGGCGCGGGGAGCGAGGCCCCCTGGGTCGGCGTGGACGGCGGGTTGAGTGCTCCCTGGCCACTGTTGCCCGTCGCGGCCCCGCTGTTGCCCGTGGCGGCCCCGCTGTTGCCCGTCGGGGCCGAGGTGCCGGAGGTGGACGCGGCGTGATGACCGGGAAGTGCCTTGCCGACGTAGACGCCCAGGGCGCCGACCGCGACGATGACGGCGACGCCGATGGCCGCCGTGATGTTGGAGAGGCGGGAGAGCGCGCCATCCCGCCGCATCGCGGCGGCATGGCGCCGCTGCGCCGGGCTGGCCTGCTTGACACGTGCCATGCCGTTCAGGGTACGAACCGACCCTGACGCCCACATGAAGAAGACGGGGTTCAGGCTAAGGATTCCGTAAGGGTCTCACCCTTTGGGCTGGGCTTTCCCTTGCGAGGCATGACTTTGCGCCAGGAGATCTCCATGCGTGCCCCGCCCAGATCGGCCACGCCGATGCCCCAACTGCCCTGGGTGGAGCGCACGACCGAGTCGGCGATGGCCAGACCCAACCCGGTTCCGGTCACCGAGTCCGTGGCCCGGTGGAACCTGTCGAAGACGGCCTCGCGCTGGTCTTCGGGGATCCCGGGGCCCGAGTCGTCCACCCGCAGGTCGACCCGACCACCCCAGTCGCGGATGCTCACGTCGACCCGGCCGCCCTCCCCGGCGAACTTGCAGCCGTTGTCGATGAGGACCCCGGCCAGTCGGTCGATGAGGTCCGGCTGCGCCTGCACCGTGAAGGGCCCCTGGCCCACTCGCTGCACGGAGAGCACCACCGCGTGCGTTGCCGCCACCGCGCCGAAGCGTTCTGCGCAGCTCTCGACGACGTCCGCCACGTCGGTGACGCCGGTCGCGTCGGCCGGTGCAGGGTCGTTGTCCGCCCTGGCCAGCCAGAGCAGGTCCTCGACGATGCGGCGCAGCCGCCTGCTCTCCCCGCCGACCCGCTCGAGCACCTCGCGATAGCCGGCCGGGTCGCGTGGTCGGTCGAGCGCGAGGCCCACCTCTGCCTCGATGACGGAGATCGGTGTTCGGAGCTCGTGCGACGCGTCGGCCGTGAACTCGGCTTGGCGGCGACGGACCAGTTCAGAGGGCGCCGAGGCACGGAGGCCGACGACCGTGGCGCCGACGAAGACGGCGAGGGCGAGGATCACGCCGAACACGAGTTCGGCGACCAGCAGCACCGACTGGACGTGCGCGGTCTCGGCCGTGCTCTGACCGGCGACGAGGACGGCGTCGTTGGTCCGCACCGTGTCGAACCGAAACGTCGACGACCCGACGGAAAGCGTGACCGGACCCCCGTTCCAGCGCCTGGAGGGGAGCGGCGGAGCCGTGGGGGTCAGAGGCGTCACCTGGCCCGAGGGGGCGATCGACCAGAGGAACACCGGGGCATCGTCGACATCGGTCTGTTCTCCTGATGCTCGCGTCCCGGGGAGCGTGAGCGTCTGCCGGCTGGCATCCGCTCAGACGATCGTGCAGACGTGTGTCCGTGGTGCCGACCAGATGGTCGGCGACGATCAGGTTGAGGACCACGACAGCGATGACGTAGCCCACCATCACGATCAGGGTCGCCACTGCGGCCACCCGGACGGCGTGCCGACGGTGCGCCCTGGTCACCTTCACCTCTCGACCATCCGGTAGCCCATGCCTCGCACGGTCTCGATCCGCGCCCGGCTCTGGGCCAGCTTGGATCGCACCCGCCCCATGTGGACGTCGATGGTGTTGGACCCCACGGCGTCGGCCTCGTCTTCCCAGACGTGCGTGGCGATCATCCGCCGCGTCAGGACGTTGGGCGCACGGCGGAGGAGCAGCTCGACCAGCGACGTCTCGATCGCCGTCAGCCCGACGGGTGCGTCAGCCACCGCGACCTCTCTGGTGGCAGGATCGAACGTGAGGTCGGCGCACCGCAGCACCGGGTCCAACGCCAGCGGCGGACGCCGTTGCAGGGCATGGATGCGGGCCACCAGCTCGGAGAAGTCGAACGGCTTGACGAGGTAGTCGTCTGCACCGCCGTTGAGTCCGGCCACCCGGTCCGAGGGTGCGTCGCGCGCCGTCAACATGAGAACGGGGGTCCGATCGCCCAGGCTCCTCGCTTCGGCGACGACCTCGATGCCGGTGCGCTCCGGCATGCGCCAGTCCAGCACTGCGACGTCGTAGTCGTACGCCCGAAGGTGGCGGAGGGCCGCGGCCCCGTCCGCGACGGCGTCGACGACGTATCCGTTCTCCTTGAGGCCGCGCTCGAGCACGGAGCGCAGCGCTGCATCGTCCTCGGCAACCAAGACCCTCACTGGCTGCGCACACAGTGGTGTGACACGGAGAACCAGGCTAGGGGCTGCGCTTGCCAGCCGGCACTCGGCCTGTTGTCATCGGTTCTTCAGGTTGGGATCCGTACGCTGTCGTGCGTCGTGGACCACGTGGACGAACGCGCTCGGGCGCCAAAGGCTGCTTCCCGTGATCTGGCATGAGGCGAGCACGGAACATGTACTCGCCCACGGCGCGGGCACTGGCGCAGGCGCGCATCAGACGCCTGACCAGGACAGCCATCGTGCTCGCCGGAGGCGCCACTGCGTTCATCTGGGTCACGGTGGCCAAGGAGCACCCGGGGGCATCGGCCGGCGCCAAGGCACCCACCCCTTCGTCCGCGCCGACGACGGCACATCCCGCACCTGTGGGCACGAGCACCTCCACGACGACGAGCACGAGCACGACGAGCACAACCACGCCGACGACGACCACCAGCCCCGGATCGAACGCTGCCGCGTCGGCGACGAGGCGCCGACGAGCCCGCCCGTGACCACGACGACGAGCCCGCCCGTGACCACGACGACGAGCCCGCCCACGACCACGACGACCCAGCCCGTGGTGACGTCCGGTGGGACGTCTCGGTAGCCGGGCGGAGCGACGGGTGGGCTGCGAATTGCGTCGGGAGGTCGGCGCGCCAATGATGACCGCCACAGCGACGGCGGAGGCAGGGTAGGACGTGGAATATCTTCTGGCATCGACGAGTCACACCAGCGGGCTCGAGAGCTTCTTGGCCTCGGTGGGCTACGGAGCGGTCTTCCTGCTCAGCTTCGTCTCGTCCATGGGCCTGCCGGTCGGGGCCGAGCTGGCGTTGATCTTCGGTGGCGTGCTCGCCAGCACAGCGGGAGCGTCCGCCAACGGCGTGAAGCCGCTGTCGCTGGCCCTGGTCATCGTGGCCGGCGTGCTGGGCGAGGTGCTGGGCTCCCTCGCCGGCTACGGCATCGGGCGTTACGGCGGGCGGCCCCTGGTCGACAAATTCGGCAAGTACCTGCTGCTTACCCACAAGGACCTCGACCGGGCCGACGCCTGGTTCGCCCGCCGGGGTGAGCCCGTCGTGTTCTTCGGGCGCTTCATCCCGCTGTTGCGTTCCTTCGTGTCCTTCGCCGCCGGCCTCGGGGAGATGGCCATGGGCAAGTTCATCGTGTACACGGTCATCGCCTGCGCCATCTGGTGCACGGCCCTGTGCTCGCTCGGATACAGCCTCGGGAGCAGCTACAACCACGTCCTCAAGGCCTTCAGCTACGCCGGCTACGTGCTCGCCGTGCTCGCGGTCATCGCCGTCGTGGTCGTGTTCCTGCACCGCCTGCGCGAGTACCGCAAGCAACGCGACCTGGGCCGCACCGAGTCGGGAGCCTGATCGCCGCGCTCTGACGAGCGCGCCACAGCCAGTGACGCGGGCGGCCGGGCCGCCGCAACCCGTTGGCAACCCTCCCCGCACGTCGGCCGTCAAGGCTGCCGTCTGACGCGACGAAATATGGAGAAGCGTTGTCGAAATGCTCGTTGAGGGGCGTTCTCCGAAATGTTACGTTCGCTGTGGGGAGAGGCCCAATGAGGGTGAGGGGGATCATGGCGGTGCGCGGTCGTCGCGTCGGGACCGGGGTCGGTCGCGGCGTCCGGCGGGACACGGCCGCCTGCGCGGGGCTCGCCGCGTTCGCCGCCATGGTGGCGATCGGCGCCAGCCTGCCCGTGTTCGATCTGGAACTGATCGTTCACGGGGCGCTGCCATGACGCGCGGGAGGGCAGGCCTGCCAAGGTCGGCGAAGGTCGTCGTCGCGGCGTGGGTGGCGACGGGAACGGTGGCCGTGGCCTTTGCCGTGTTGCGCCTGTGGTCCACGGGTTGGCCGGGGCGGACCGCGACCGTGTTCGCCGTCGTCTTCGGCCTGCTCATGGCGGCCAGCTGGGTCTGGCCGATCATGCTCTACATCGACGACCAGTCCGACGCGTTCGATCTCGACGAAGGATTCTTCGTCCTGTTGATCCTGCTCGTGCCGGCCGCCCTCACGGTGCTCGTGTTCGCCGTCGTGGCCGTGGTGGCCCAGGCCGTGAAGCGCCGGTCCCTGGTCAAGTCGGCTTTCAACGTCGGGCAGGTCGTCACCTCGGCCGGGATCGCCGCCCTGGTGTTCGTCCTGCTCCATGGCGCCGATGAATCGGCCGGCTATGTCAAGGTCGGCGCGGCTCTCGTCGGCGCCCTGTGCTACCTGGTGGTGAACACCGGAGCCATCGCCTCCATTCTCTCCACCCTCGGCACCCCCTGGAGGGAGACCGTGCTCGGTGGCATCGGGGGCAGACTGCTCGTCGTGGCCGGCAGCATCGGCATCGCCATCCCGACCGCGCTGCTGTTGGCCTATCAGCCCAAGTTCCTCCCCGTGGCCGTGGTGCCCCTCCTCGTGCTGCGGTATCTGGGGGATGGCCACTCCTACGCCCGCAACGACCGGATACGGCTGCGCGGCCTGTTCGAGGCCACGCTCGACGTCAACCGCTCCATCGGCAGCGACGAGACCCGGGCCGCCGTGCTGAGCTCGGCCAGCTCCCTGCTGCGATCACCCGATGTCACGCTGGCTCCCGCACGACCCGAACCGGAGGGCGGCACGCTCTCTGCGCCGGTGCAGCTGGCCGACCGCAGGCTCTGGTTGTCCGTCTCGGGCCGAAGCCGGACGGAGCCCTTCGACGACGCCGATCGTGCACTGCTCGACGCCCTGGCGTCGGTCGGCGCCATCGCCCTGGCCAACGCCGACCTCTACGCGGAGGTCGAACGGCAGAAGGACAACCTGTCGGTCATCACTCGCAGCCTCGGCGAAGGGGTGTGCGCGATCAACAAGTGCGGCGAGATCACGTTCATGAATCCAGCCGGGGCGAGCATGCTCGGCTGGCCCGAGGGGCCGATTGGAGACGGGCGCTCCTCCGTCGCCATCGAGACCCCGCGCTTCCTGCTCGACCCGGCCCTGCGCGCCATGACTCTGCACCAGAACGTCGTCACCGATGACACTCGATTCCAGCGCGAGGACGGCACGTACTTCCCGGTGACCATGACCGCCTCCCCCGTGGTCGGCGGCTCGGAGCCGTCTGCGGCGGTCATCGTCTTCCGCGACACCTCGGAGCGCAAGGCCTTCGAGGAGCAGCTGGCCCGGCACGCGTTCCAGGACCCCCTGACCGGACTGGCGAACCGGCGCCTCCTCCTCGACCACCTCGACCATGCCTTGCTGCAGGCCGAGCGCACGGGCGGCCGGGTCGCCGTGCTCTTCGGCGACGTCGATCGGTTCAAGGTCGTCAACGACCACCTCGGTCACCAGGTGGGCGACGAGCTGCTCCGTGTGGTGGCCGAGCGGCTCCGGCGCGCCGTCCGGCCCGGCGACACGCTGTCGCGGTTCGGGGGTGACGAGTTCGTGATCATCCTCGAGGGAGTCAGCGTGCCGGAGGAC
Source organism: uncultured Acidimicrobiaceae bacterium (assembly GCA_963730395.1). Lineage (GTDB taxonomy): Bacteria > Actinomycetota > Acidimicrobiia > Acidimicrobiales > RAAP-2 > Bog-473. Next base: position 199,835 of record CAVSSK010000011.1, read on the forward strand.
GCACGCCAGGTGGCCGCCAGGGTGCTGGACACGCTGCGCGAGCCCGTCGTCCTGAGCGGTGGGCACGAGGTCGTGGCGACCATGAGCATCGGCATGGCGCTGAGCGACGAGACCACGTCGCGCGACGATCTCCTGCACGATGCGGACGTGGCCATGTACCGGGCCAAGGAGCGTGGCCGGGGTGGCCAGGTCACGCTCTTCGACGTGGACCGGATGGGCGGCCGTTCGGCCGGGCGGCTCGATCTCGACACGGCGCTCCACCACGCCGTGGATCGCCAGGAGGTCGAGGTCTACTTCCAGCCGCTGTTCTCGCTCCGAGACCGGCGCATCGTCGGCGCCGAGGCCTTGCTCCGCTGGGACCACCCCGAGCACGGGATCCTGTCCCCGGCGCAGTTCATCGAGTTGGCCGAGGACAACGGCACCATCCTGTCGATCGGGAAGACCGTGCTCGAGCAGGCCTGCCGGCAGGCGAAGAGTTGGCACGACTCGTCCGGCGTCATGTTGGAGGTCGGCGTCAACCTGTCCCCGCGCCAGTTCCAGCAGACCGGGTTGGAGGATCAGATCGCGGACGTGCTCCGCACGACCGGCGTGCACCCGTCGCAACTCCTCCTCGAGATCACCGAGAGCCTGGCCATGGACGACGTGGAGATGACGTCGACCATCCTGGGCAAGCTGCACGGGCTCGGGGTACGCCTGGCGATCGACGACTTCGGCACGGGCCACTCCTCGCTCGGGTACCTCGCCCGGTTCCCGATCGACGTCATCAAGATCGACCAGAGCTTCGTGCGCGACATCGACCGCGACCCCGTGAAGTCGGCCATCGTCTCGGCTGTCGTCGCCCTCTCGGAGGCGATCGGGTCGACGACGGTGGTCGAGGGGGTCGAGACGCTGCCGGAGCTCGAGCAGATCCAGAGCCTCGGGTGCGACATGGCCCAGGGGTTCTACTTCTCACGACCGCTCCCGGCCGGGGCGTTCCACGAACTGCTCCGGGGCACCGACGACCCGCCACCGGAGCCGCACGCCCTCCGGGGCTGCCCAGCCCTCTGCGCCCGAGGCCCGCGGGGTGGCCTGACCCCGCTCAGCAGACGCCGTCGCGCTCTCGTGCGGGCCGGCGCAGGGCCTCGCGGAGGAGCGGCACGACGTCGTGCCAGTCGCCGACGATGCCGACGTCGCAGTGCGCGAACACCGGTGCCTCGGGGTCGGAGTTCACGGCCAGGACCGTTCCTGCTGCCCGCACCCCAACGGTGTGGTTGAACTTCCCGCTGAGCGCCAGCGCGATGTACAGGCGTGGCGCAATGGACCGGCCGGTCAGGCCGACCTGCCGGGCCCGGGGGGCCCAGCCCCGGTCGGTCACCTTCCGCGTGGCGGCGAGCTCGGCGCCGACCAGCGCGGCGAGGGGGCTGAGCTGCTCGTACTCGTCGGGACTGACCCCGGCGCCCACCCCGATGACGACCTCGGCCCGCGCCAGCGTCTCCACGTCGTCGTTGCGGTGCTCGCCGACCACGCGCAGGCGCCCCCGGGTGCCCACGGCGCGCTCCACCCACGGAGTGGCACCCGCCGCCGCCGCCACCGGCCCCGTCGCCGGCAGCACCCCGGGCCGCACGGTGACCATCTGGGTGGCGCTGCGGCACGTGATGTCGGCCACCAGGGCGCCGGCGAACGCCGGCTTGGCGGCGACCAGCCTGTCGTCGCGCACCGACAGCCCGATCGCGTCGCCGACCAGCCCCGAGCCCGTGGCGGCCGCCACCCGCCCCGCCACCTCGCGGCCGAAGGCGGTGCTCGGCGCCAGCACCGCCCAGGGCTCGGTCTGGCCCACATAGGAGGCGACCGCATCGGCCACGTCCTCCGCGACGAGGGAGCCGCACAGCGCGAGGGCGAGGTCGGCGCCCGGGATCTCGTGCGCGGCCCCCGGCGCGCCGCAGGGGACCAGCGCGTGCACGGCCGCACCCGTTGCGCGGCCGAGGCGCGCCGCCGCGCCGAGCAGCTCGTCCGCCACCGTTGGCCGCCCCGGCTCGACCAGCACGGCGATGACCCGCGCCCCCGGCTGGGCGGCAGCCCGTTCTCCGGCCGGGCCACGCGCCGCGAGTGTCTCCGCGTCGGGCCCTGCGCCCGCGTGCAGCGCTCCACGGCGGCGCAGCAGGCGCACCGCCTCGTCGACCTGTTCCTCGACCGGCCCCTGCAGCACCAGGTTCGCCCGCGTGTGCTCGATGGGCCGTGTCTCGCCCACGACCGTCGGGCTCCCGAGCTCTCCCCAGGGCCCGGCCCCGAGCTCGGCCGCGCTGATCCGGGTGAGGCGTTCCGCCGCGACGCCCGCCCGCCCGGCCGGGTCCACCTTGCAGGGGTCGCAGAGACGTTCGGCCACCGAGAGGACGGCCGGCAGGGCGATCTCGGCCTCCTGGGAACCGTCGTCGTGCTCGAGCTCGAGGCGCAGTGTGGCGCCGAGGTCCTCCAGGTGGCGGACCCCGCTGGCGAAGGGGCGATCGAGCAGCTCGGCCACCTCGGGGCCCACCTGCCCCGTCTCCCCGTCGATGGAGTTGCGGCCGAGCAGCACGAGGTCGAAGGGACCGGCGGCGCGCAGCGCGGCAGCGAGCGCGTGTGCGGTGGCCAGCGTGTCCGAGCCGGCGAACGCGTCGTCGCAGAGGTGCAGCCCCGAGTCGGCCCCCCAGGCCACCGCCTCGCGCAGCGCGTCATCGGCGCCCGGTGGGCCGAGGGTCACGACCGTGCAGGTGCCCCCGGTCGCGTGCGCCAGCGTGACCCCCTGTGAGACGGCTCGGCGGCAGTACGCGTTCATCTCGAGGTCCACGTCGCGCCGAACCAGCCGCCCGCCCTGGAGGCGCATCGACTCGGCGACCGGGACCTGCTTGACGAGCGCGGCGATGCGCAGCGGGGCCCCCGCGGCGCGGGTTGGCGGGACCGGGCTCACGGGGTCTTCGATCCGGCCACGCTACCGGCCACGGCGGAGACGCCCCTCTGGCGTGGGGAGTCAGCGACCGATGGCCGCCCCCTCGGGGCTGCGCGGGTCGGAGGCCGCGACCAGCCGGCGGGCCCCGGTGTCGGCCTGGACCGCGATGATCTGGGCGCACCCCACCGCGACGGGGTCGAAGGCGCGGATGCGCTGTGTCCGGTGGCCACGGGCAGGCAGCCCCTCGAGCCAGCCCGGTGGCGCATCGGACTCGACGACCACCCGGAGGTCGTCGCCCCACCAGAGCCGGAACGGCCCGGCCGAAGGGGCGTCGAGCGTGAGGCGGGGCGCCGCCACGGCGGTCGCCGGGTCCTGGCCGGCGTGCAGCAGCCGGGCCAGGAGCTGGCTGATGATCTGGGGCTGGGCGTCGCCCCCCATGGCGCCCACCAGGTGCGTGAGCTCACCACCGGCGGCCGTGGCGAGCATGGGGGAGAGCGTGTGGGGCGGGCGTCGCCCCGGTCCGAGCTCGGCGGGATGGCCCTCGATCAGGGAGAAGCCCACCCCGCGGTCGTGGAGGAAGATGCCCGTCGTCGGCTCGATGAGGTGCGAGCCGAAGTCGAGCGCGTTGGACTGCGTGAGCGAGACCCCGAGGCCGTCGGCGTCCATGGCGCACAGGTGTGTCGTGTCCCCCTCCGCGATCCGGGCCACCGGCGGGACCACCGTGCCCTGCCCGGGCGCGACGTCCGGCGGCGCCATCCCCTCGGCGCGCACCCGCGCCACGGCGGCGGCCAGGCGGTCGGGGTCGAGGAGTGCCGCACCGTCGGCGCCGTCGAAGAGCACCTCGGGCCGGTCGTGGCCGACGGCGCGCCACGACTCGACGAGGAGGTGGGCCCAGCGGGCGTCGTCGGGATCGGTGCCGAGCCCGGCCGCCTCGGCGACGAAGGCGGCGGCCAGCGTCAGGTAGCCCTGCGAAGGGGGCGGCACGGTCCACAGGTCGTGGCCCCAGACCCCGATCCGCAGCGGCCGGCACCACTGCGCCGCGCTCGAGGCGAGGTCCTCCGGGGCGTAGTGGCCCTTCCCGAGGTCGAGCAGGCCGCGGCCGAACTCGCCACCGTAGAAGGCGGCGCGCCCTCCGCGGGCGATGGCGCGCAGGGTGCGCGCGATCCCGGGCAGGCGCACGCGCTGGCCGACCGCCAGCGGCCCGTCGGGGCACAGCTCGCCCGCACCCGGCAGCGCGTGGACGAGGTGACTGGCCAGGGCCAGCATGATGGAGGCGGCGAACCCGTCGGCGGCCAGCTCGATCGCCGGCGCCAGGACTTCGGCGAGGGGCAGCCGCCCGTGGCGCTCGTGCAGGGCGAGCCACCCGTCGACGGCGCCGGGCACCGGCACGCTGCGGACGTCGCCCCGCAGCGCCATCACGGCCATGCCCTCGGCGCGCATGCGGGCCGGGTCGGCCCCGGCACCGGCGCGCCCGACCGAGAGGAGCGCCTCGGGTGGTGAGCCCGGTGGCGCAACCATGGCGAGGACGTCGCCCCCGAGCCCGCACAGGTGGGGGCCCACGACCGCCATGGCGGCCCCGGTCGCCACCGCGGCGTCGGCGGCCGACCCGCCACGAGCGAGCGTGCCCACCCCGGCCGTCGCGGCCAGCTGGTCGGCCGCCGCCACCATGCCGCGCAGGCCCGTCCGGGGGCCGAAGGGGGCCAGCGGGAGCGCCATGGACGGCGTCAGAGGACGACGACCGAGCGCAACACCTCGCCGCGTTGCATGCGGGCGAAGGCGTCCTCGACCTGGTCGATGGCGATGGTCTCGCTCACGAAGCGGTCGAGGTCGAGGCGCCCGTCGAGGTAGAGGTCCACGAGCACGGGGAAGTCGCGCGAGGGGAGGCAGTCGCCGTACCAGCTGGGCTTGAGGGCGCCACCGCGTCCGAAGAACTCGATCATGGGGAGGTCGATGCGCATGTCGGGTGTCGGGACGCCGACCTGCACCAGGGTGCCCGCCAGATCACGCGCCATGAAGGCCTGTTCCATCACGGCGGGGTGCCCGACCGCCTCGATGCACACGTCGGCCCCGTTGCCGCCGGTGAGCGACCGGATCGCCTCCACCGGGTCGGTGGCGCTGGCGTCGACCGTGTGCGTGGCGCCGAACGACGTCGCCAGCTCGAGCTTCTTGGCGTCGAGGTCGACGCCGATGACGATGGCCGCGCCGGCGAGCTTGGACCCCGCCACGGCGGCGCACCCGACACCGCCGCAGCCGAAGACCGCCACCGAGTCGCCCAGGCCCACCTGGCCGGTGAACATGGCCGCCCCCAGGCCCGCCATCACCCCGCACCCGAGCAGGCCCACCGCCTCGGGCCGCGCCGCGGGGTTGACCTTGGTGCACTGGCCCGCCGCGACCAGCGTCTTGTCGGCGAAGGCGCCGATGCCGAGCGCGGGGGAGAGCGGCGTGCCGTCGGCCAGCGTCATCTTCTGCGCGGCGTTGTGGGTGGAGAAGCAGTACTGCGGCCGGCCCCTTCGGCACGACCGGCACTCGCCGCACACGGCCCGCCAGTTGAGGACGACGAAGTCGCCCGGTGCGAGGTCGGTGACCCCGGGTCCGACCGAGTCGACGAGGCCGGCGGCCTCGTGGCCGAGGAGGAAGGGGAAGTCGTCGTTGATGCCTCCCTCCCGGTAGTGCAGGTCGGTGTGGCAGACACCGCAGGCCTGGACGGTGACGACCGCCTCGCCCGGTCCGGGATCGGGCACGAGGATCGTCTCGACCGTCACCGGTGCGCCCTTCTCCCGCGACACCACACCGCGCACCTCGGCTCCCATGGCAGCTCCTCCCGTCGGCTGGTCCACATGATGCCCGATGGGTCCGCGCGAGTACGAGCCGACCCCGCTTCGCCGAGAGGAGGCTCATGTCGCTGACACGAAGATGCAGAACGGGTGTCCGTCGGGGTCGGCGTAGACGTAGAGCCGCTCCAGCGGGTCGTCGGCGCGGTCGAGCAGGAGTTGCGCTCCGAGATGCAGCGCCCGCTCGTGCTGCTCCGCCAGCGCCCGCTCGTCGGGGACCGTGAGGTCGAGGTGCGCCTGCTGCGGCGTCCCGGTGTCGGGCCACGTCGGGCGCGGGAGGTCGGCCACCTGCTGGAACGCGAGGCGTGGCTCCCCGGAAGGAGCGACCAGCACGAGCCAATCCCGACCCTTCGGGTCGTCCTCGCCGGCGGGCGGCGTCTCGTCGCCGGCGCGGTACACGTAGCCCAGGAGCTCGCGGTAGAACTCGGCCAGGGAGCGGGCGTCGGTCGTGTCGAGCACGAACGTGCGCAGCGTCGGGAACGAAGGATCGGTCGAACGAAGAGATCGGTCATGGACGGGCCGGGCGCATCGGGCCGCTCATTCTATTGACCGTCGCAGCCGACGTCCTCGGAGCTCTGACGTTCCCGGAGCCGCCCTATGGTGACCGGCGATGCGAGCGGCCTACGTGGAGGCTCCGGAGGGTTGGACGCGGCTGGGCGGCCGCGGCCTCGGGCCCTTCGTGACCCGGGAGGTGTTCGGCCGTCCCGACGGCACGCGGGTGACCTGGGAGTCGCGCTGGCACCGCAAGCACCAAGGCATGACGCCGACCGGCTCCACGTGGTGGGCTCCCCGCGCACTCGGGTGGTGGATCGGCGTGCTGTTCGCCATCGGTTCGATCTGCTTCGCCCTGGGCTCGTTCCCTCCCTACGCAACGGGTGTGGGCACCAACCCCGACGACCTCACGTATTTCATCGGGTCCATCTTCTTCACGACCGCTTCCTTCATGGTGTACTACGAGACAGCACGCGCGCCTTCGGCGCTCGGCGTGGCGCAGCGCCCCGGTCTGCGGTCGCTCTTCCGGGTGCAGCACCATCGGATCGACTGGTGGGCGGCCATCATCCAGTTCGCGGGCACGCTGTGGTTCAACCGGACAACCCTCAGCGCGCTCGTCGTGGGGCTCGGGGCGTCCTCGAGCCACCATCCCGTGTGGCGTCCCGACGCGCTGGGCTCGGTGTGCTTCCTGGTGTCGAGCTGGCTGTCCTGGGCCGAGGAGTGCCACGGGCCGTTCGCCTGGCGCCCGTCGAGCCTCTCGTGGTGGATCACCGCGTTGAACCTGACGGGCTCCGTCGCCTTCGGCGTCTCGGCGATCGCCTCCTACGTCAAGCCGAACGGCCAGTTGGTCAGCTTGGCGCTGACCAACCTGGGCACCTTCGTCGGCGCCCTCTGCTTCCTGGCCGGCGCGGTGCTCCTCCTGCCCGAGCGGACGCTGGCCAGCCCGTCCGCAGAGCCGCAGGCGACGCAGCCCATCGGCACGTCGAACTGAAGGCCCTGCGTTCACCCGTCGTCCGCGTCCCGGAGCAACCGTACGACGGGCGCGAAGGCCTCGACGTCGCGGACGCTGAAGTAGCTGACGCCCCAGCGCTCCCGGCACACCCGGAGGTGCTCGGCGATCTCCTCGTACGTGCCAAGGCAGAGGAACGGCGAGCACAGGATGTCCGCGGCATCCATCCCGGTGCGTGCCGCGATGTCCACGCCCGCCTGACCGCGGTCCTCGGTGACGACCACGGACTGCACCAGGGCGTGCACCTCGAGCGAGGGCCAGCGATTGCCTGCGCACTCCTGCACCCAGTCGATGGTGTCGTCGAGCCGGTCGGCCTCCCACCGGACGTCGTGCCGGTGCCCGTCCTCGAGCGTCCGGCCGAGCATGGTGGGTGCCACGACGTCGGCGTGCTCCGCGGCATGGGCGAGGGCCGCCCGCCCGTTCACCCCCACGAGGATCGGCACGTGCTCCTGGAGCGGGGCCAGCGTCATCGCGGCGTCGAGTCGGTAGTGGCTCCCGGCGAAGCTCACCGGGCCACCGTTCAGGAGTGCACGGACGATCTCCACCGCCTCGGCCAGACGCTCTTTGCGCAGTGCGGGTGGATCGAAGGTCGTCCCCATCGTGGCGTACTCCGTGAAGCTGTGTCCGGCTCCCATCCCGACCTCGAGCCGTCCACCGCTCAGGTGATCCAGTGTGGACAGCTCCTGCGCGAGCGTGACCGGGTGGTGGAGGTCGTTGTTGAGCACCAGGGTGCCCAGACGGATCCTGTCGGTCGCCTCGGCCGCCGCGGCGAGCGAAAGGAGCGGCGAAGGCTCGGCCCCCACGTGATCGCCGACCTGGAAGATGTCGAACCCCGCCTCCTCGGCCAGACGGGCCGAGCGCACGACCCCTCGCAGGTCGGTCGAAGTGGACTGGAGCCCGAAGCGAAAGGGCCTCACCCCGACTCGACCCGGTAGCGCTCCAGCCAGCCCACCAGCTCGTCGGGCCGGGCCAGCGCCGGCAGGTGTCCGCCGTCCATCTCGTCGGGCGTGATGCCCAGTCGCTCCCGCACCACCCTGCGCTGGAAGGGGGCCGGGAAGAAGCGGTCGTCGCGGCAGAGGAGGAACCTGGTCGGGACGTCGGGCCAGGAGCCCAGTGGCCACGGCTGCTCGAAGGGCGTTCCCGACTGGGGGCGGAGGTGCGTCGGCAGCTCCGCCCCCAGATCGGCGGGGAGGTCGTGCGCGAAGACCTCCGCCGGGTCGAAGGGGTCGGGGAAGACGTGGCCCGTGTTCGCCCACCAGTCGCCGGGGGACTCTCCCGGGCGGGGCACCATCGCCGCCACCAGGACCAGCAAGGACACGTCCAGCCTGCCGCACACCAGCGGCGCCGTGAATCCCCCGAGCGACTGCGCCACCACGACGACCTCGCGTCCCGCGCCCACGGCACCGACCACGACGTCGGCGTACTCGGCGAGCCCGGCGCGGTCGTCGTCGCAGGGAAGGTCGACCGCGATGACGGTGTGGCCGAGCGACGTCAACCGCGGCGCGACGAGGTGCCAGTACCACGAGTCACCGCCGGCGCCGTGAATCAACACATAGGTGGCCACCGCATCAACCTCACCCGTTACGGTACCCGTGCCCACGTCCGGCTCCACGCTGGGACATCACAACGCCCCGCCCTTACGGCGGGGCCGTCGGCGGAGTGGCCTACCCCCGCGGGGCGCGCCGCCGCCCGCGCAGCACGCTGAGGAAGAGGAAGAGGGTCGCCAGCAACGGCAGGATGATCGCCCCCGCCCAGCGGCTACCGGCGAGCAGGAAGGCCACCGCAATGATGACGCCCGTCGCCAGCGCGAGCTCGGGGGTGTCGCCGACGAGGAAGTCCCACCAGAAGTGGCCGAAGGCCACGATCCCCTTCCGGATGGCGGCGATCACGGCGTGGCCCCTTCGACCTGGACGGCGGGAGCCGGGAGCCTCGCCCGCATGAAGGCGGTCAGCGCGAAGTAGACCACGACGAAGAAGCCGGCCAGCACCGGGATGGCCAGGTCGCTGCCGGGCCAGTCGACTCCGGCGCCCTCGCCGACCCAGAACACGCCGAAGCTGGTCAGCATGACGCCGACCAGGGTCTTGATGGTGTTCTCGGGCACCTCGCTGAGCTGGCGCGCCACCAGGAGCCCGACGATGCCGACGAGGACGACGGCCGCCCCCGCCGCCAGCGCGGCCAGGCCGAGGCGGTTCTGGGCGGCGCCGAGGCTGATGACGATCAACACCACCTCCATGCCCTCGAGGAAGACTCCCTTGAACGCCACCGCGAACCCGACACTGTCGCGGCCCTTGTCCGGCTTCGCCGGTGTCACGTCGTCATCCGAGCTGAGCTCGGCCACCGTGTCGGCGTAGATCTTGTCCTCGTCGTGCATCGCCTTGTGCCCGCTGGCGCGCAGGATCGCCTTGCGCAGCCACCCCAGCCCGAGCACCAGGAGCAGCGCCCCCACGACCACCCGCAGCGCGTCGATCGGGACGTAGCGGATCAACGGGATCCCCACGGCCAACACGAGCACGCCCAGGACGGCCGCCGCCACGGCGGCGCCCTCCAGCGCCGAGCGCCAGCCACGGCTCACGCCCGCGGCCACGACGATGGTCAGCGCCTCGACCATCTCCACGAGGCTCGCACCGAACACGGCCAGGACGAGGACGACGGTTGACGAGGTGGTATGCATCGGAGATCGGCACAAAAGTATCCGGCCCGCGCCCCACCACCGGTCATCGGGGCCCGGCGGTAGTGTGCGGAGCACTGACCAGGGAGATCATTCCTGGCGAAGGGAGGGTTGCCATGGGTGAGGGCGCCACGGCTCCAGCCGACGGCGCGGGGAGGAACTACGTCGTCGTCTCGGCCGACACCCACGCCTCGCCCGACAGCCTCGACCACTTCCTCTCCTACGTCGACCCGGGGCACCGTGAGGCCGTGGCGGCCTTCGGCGACATGTCCTCGTTGGCCATCTCCATGTTCGGCGGGTTCGATCCGGGCGAGGTGGACGAGTCCGATCCCGTGCGGGCGACGGCGGCCCGGCGTCTGGCGGGCATGGGGGTCGACACCGAGGCGGCGCGGGGCTGGCTGGCCCATTACGGCGCGGACTGGGTGGTGCCGGGCGACGGCGGCGGCCGCCGCCTCGCGGTGCTCGAGGAGCAGGGGATCCATGCCGAGGTGACGTTGCCGGGGCCCATCCTCGCCGGCGGCCTGTCGCCCGCCATGTACCTCGGCGCGACGACGGACAAGGGGCTCGATGTCGTGTGGCCGGCGCTGCACGGCTACGTGCGTTGGCTGGCCGACTTCTGCAACGCCGCCCCGGGACGGCGTGCCGGCTGCATGCCCATCGACTTCCACGACATGGACCGGGCGGTCGAGGAGGTGGCATGGGCCCGGGCCAACGGCATCTTCGGGGGTGTGATGCTGCCCGCCATGTCCGTCACCTCCAGGCTCCCCGGCTACGCGGACGACTCCTACGACCCGTTCTGGAGCGCCTGCGAGGACCACCAGATGGTGGTGAACCTGCACACCGGAGCGTCGGGTTCGGCGACCGACACCAAGTTCCTCTACGACTCGGCGCACGGCGGCATGTTGGGCCTCTACGAGGTGTTCGTGTTCACCCGCCGCCCGCTGTGGTTCATGATCTTCGGGGGTGTGTTCGACCGCCACCCCGACCTCAAGGTGGTCGTGACGGAGAACGGGGTGCAGTGGCTGCCCTCCCTCATCCGCGACATGGAGTCGTTCTTCGACACGCACGGTGGCGCACCGGTCCGCTCCTACCTCGAGATGCGGCCCCGCGACTACTTCGAGAAGCACGTCTTCCTCGGCGGCTCGCTCATGAAGCGCTACGAGGCCGAGATGCGTCACGAGATCGGCATCGACAAGCTGATGTGGGGCGCGGACTACCCCCACCTCGAAGGCGCCGCGCCGGTCCACCGCGAGACGCTGCGCTACATCTTCGGCGGCCTGCCCGAGGAGGACGTGCGGCGCATGCTGGGCACCAACGCCGTCGGGTTGTGGGGCTTCGACGCCGACCTGCTCCAGGCCGTGGCCGACCGCGTGGGCCCGACCGTCGCCGACCTGGCGACGCCCCTCGAGTTGGCGGACATCGAGGACACGTTCAGCTGGAGCCTGGCCCGCCCCGTCCCGCTGGCGGCGTCCCGGGCCTCCTGAAGGACGACGCCCCGCTCGGACCCGCTCTCCTTTGTGGCCCACCGAGCCGGCTCTGCCGGAATCGGCCCGGCGGCACCGGCGCAGCGACTCGCACACACAGGAGAACGGTCGCGTCGACGCGCCGTGATGACACGGCAATGACGCGCCGTGATGACACGGCAATGACGACGCGCCAAAAGATGACGATGTGATGACGTTCTCTGTTTGAGGCCGCCCGTCCGCCGAGATGTCACACCCCCGTGCTTGCATGTGACCCGTGGAGTTGGCTGACTTCGCCGAGGCGCTCAGCGCGCTGGTGTCGAGTGGCGCCGAGAACTACGGCGACGGCGCGTCAATGGAGGTGCTCCACCACGAGCTCGCCCGCTTCGAGGCCTTCGTCACCGAGGCGACGGCGGCCTTCGAGGCGAGCGGGGAGTGGGCGGCCGACGGGGCCAAGACGGCGTCGGCGTGGATCGCCACTCGATGCCGGGTCCCCCGCGGCGCCGCCCGCAAGCGGGCCCGCCTCGGCCGGACGCTGCGCCACCTGCCCCGCTGCGCCGAGGCCTGGCGTGAGGGCCGGATCGGGGCCGACCAGGCGCGGGCGATCGCCGCGGCCCGCCGGCACCGCACCGAGGCCTCCATGGCCCGCGACGAGGAGATGCTCGTCGCGCAGGCGTCGGAGATGGGCTTCGAGGACTTCTACCGGGCACTGAGCTACTGGAAGCAGCTGGCCGACCCCGAGGGCGCCGACGCCGCCGAGGAGGACCGCAAGGCGGCGCGCAACGTGTATCTCGAGGCGAGCTTCACCGGGATGTGGCTCGGCCAGATGACCCTCGACCCGATCTCGGGCTCCATCGTCTCGGGTGAGCTGCACCGCCTCGAGCACGAGCTCTTCGAGGCCGACTGCGCCGAGGCCAAGGAGCGCCTGGGCCGGACGCCCCGGATCGACGAGCTGGCCCGCGACGGCGGCCAGCGCCGGGCCGACGCGTTGGTCGAGATGGCGACGCGCAGCAGCACCGCTCCCGCCGACGGCATCCGCCCCGCCCCGCTCTTCAGCGTGCTGGTGGGCTACGAGGCCCTGCACGGCCGGATCTGCGAGCTCGAGAACGGCACCGTCGTGGCCCCCTCGTCGCTGCAGCCCTGGATGGACTCCGCCTACTTCGAGCGGGCGATCTTCTCGCTGGGCACCCGGGTCGACGTCAGCGTGCGAGCCCGCCTGTTCACCGGGGGGACGAGGCGGGCGATCGAGCTGCGGGACCGGATCTGCACCCACCCCTACTGCTACGAGCCGGCGGAGACCTGCGAGGCCGACCACATCGAGCCCTACGCCGTGGGGGGACCGACCACCCAGGAGAACGGGCGGCTGCTGTGCGGGTTCCACAACCGCCTGCGCAACCAGCGTCAGCGGCCACCGCCCGTCGCGGCATGAGGTGGGTGAGGGGGACGCGTCCGTCAGGACGCGTCGGCAACGAGCAACCGGTATCCCAGCTCCAGCGTTTGGCGCGCCCCGAGGTCCGCATGGCGATCGTGCCACGCACCGCTGGCCAGGTCCGCCTCCAGCCGGCCGATGCCGCGCGACGATGAACGGCCGGATCGGCCGACGCGCGAGCCCGGTCGCCCCGTCCGAGCGCTCTAGGCCGCCGACTTCTCCAAGATGTGGACGCCGCAGGCCGAGCCCAGTCCGATGACGTGGGTCAGGCCGACCTTGGCCCCCTGGATCTGGCGGTCGCCGGCCTCACCCCGCAGGTGCGTGGCCACCTCCCACACGTTGGCGATGCCGGTCGCCGCGATCGGGTGGCCCTTGGACTCGAGCCCGCCCGAGACGTTGACCGGGGTCGTGCCGTCGCGCCAGGTGGCGCCCGAATTGAAGAAGTCGACCGCGCCGCCCCGCTCGCAGAGCCCGAGGTTGTCGTAGTGCACCAGCTCCGCCGTGGCGAAGCAGTCGTGCAGCTCCACCAGGTTGAGGTCCTGGGGCCCCACGCCGGCCTGCTCGTAGGCCTGGGCGGCCGCGTTGCGGGTCAGCTGGTTCACGTCGGGGAGGACCTGGCAGGCCTCCTCCCACGGGTCGGTGGTCAGGATGGAGGCCGAGATCTTCACCGCCCGCCGCTGCTGCTCGAGCGAGAGCGTCTTCAGCTTGGACCCCGACACGACGACGGCCGCCGCTGCGCCGTCGCAGTTGGCCGAGCACATGGGCCGCGTGTTGGGGTAGGCGATCATGACGTCGTTCATGATCTCCTCCAGCGTCATCTTCTTCGTGTAGGCCGCCAGCGGGTTCAGCGTCGAGTGCGTGTGGTTCTTCTCGCTGATCTTGGCGAAGAGCTCGAAGCTGGTGCCCCCGTAGCGGTGGCCGTACTCCATGCCGATCTGCGCAAAGACGCCCGGCATGATCTCGGTACCGATGCGGCCGTCGACCCCTGCGACCGCACCGAAGCGGCCCGAGGGCGTCCACGTGTTGTCGTCGCTCTTGCGGCTCCCCCCGGCCAGCAGGCCGGCGCCGGCCAGCTTCTCCACGCCGAAGGCCAGCCCCATGTCGGTCTCGCCCGCCTTGATCGCCATGCAGGCCACCCGCAGCGCCGTGGCGCCGGTCGCGCAGGCGTTCGACACGTTGTAGACGGGGATGCCGGTCTGGCCCAGCTGCTTCTGGACCACCTGCCCGATCGGCAGTGCGCCACCCATGAGGTTGCCGGCCCCGATGACGCCCATGTCCTTCATGGTCACACCGCCGTCGGCCAGCGCGCCCCGCACCGCCTGGGACGCCAGGTCGACGGTGTCGAGGTCCGGGTGCTTCCCGAACTTGGTCATGTGGATCCCGAGGACCCACACCTCCTCCGATGCCGATGCCATCGCGTTCAACCTCCCAGGGGTTCGAAGCCGAAGCCGACCGCTTCGGTGCCGTTGTCGTCGGTGCCGATGACCTCGGTGGCCAGGCGCACCTTCATGCCGAGTGAGACGTGCTCGGGGTCGGCCGGCACGTTGATGAGGTTGGCCCGCACGCTGGTGCCCTCGCAGTCGACCACCGCGGCCACGAAGGGCACGGGGATCCCGGGAGCGGCGAAGGCCACGATGGTGAAGGCGCGGACCTCGCCCGTGGTGGGGACGTCGACCTTCTTGAAGTCGGTCGCCTCGCAGGACGCGCACGCGTTGCGGCGGTCGAAGTAGCGGGCGCCGCACGAGGCGCACTCGTTGGCCACCAGGTGCGGGTCCTCCCCGAGGACCAGGTAGTCGACCAGCGGTATCTGTTGGGGCATCACGCCCCCCGGCTCGTGCGGAGAATCATGTTCTCAGGGTAGCGGGGGGCCGAAAGGAATCGCTAATCGGTCCACTCTTCCCGGGCGGCCACTAGGTTCGCTCCCATGCGCTACACACACCTCGGCCGGACCGGCCTCCTCGTCAGCCGCATCTGCCTGGGCACCATGAACTTCGGGCCCGAGACGGACGAGCCGACCTCGTTCTCCATCATGGACTCGGCCCTGGAGGCCGGGATCAACTTCTTCGACTCGGCCAACGTCTACGGCCGCTCCAAGGGGCGGGGGGCGACGGAGGAGATCGTCGGCCGCTGGTTCGCCCAGGGCGGTGACCGTCGCCAGAAGACGGTGATCGCCACCAAGCTCTACGGCGACATGGGGGAGTGGCCGAACGAGGGCCGGCTCTCGGCGCTCAACATCCGCCGCGCCTGCGAGGCCAGCCTTCGGCGCCTGCAGACCGACTACATCGACCTCTACCAGATGCACCACATCGACCGGCACACCGGCTGGGACGAGATCTGGGAGGCGATGGAGGTCCTGCGGGCCCAGGGGAAGATCCTCTACGTCGGCTCCTCGAACTTCGCCGGCTGGCACATCGCCCGGGCGCAGGAGGCCGCGGCCCGGCGTGACTTCCTCGGGCTGGTCAGCGAGCAGTCGATCTACAACCTGATCACGCGCGACATCGAGCGCGAGGTGCTGCCGGCCGCCGAGACCTACGGGCTCGGCGTGATCCCGTGGTCGCCGCTCCAGGGCGGGTTGCTCGGCGGCGTCGTGCGCAAGGAGCGCGACGGGAGCCGCCGCTACGCCGGGCGCGCCGCCGACACGATCGAGGCGCGCCGTGCGCAGCTCGAGGCTTACGAGGACCTGTGCGCCGAACTGGGCGAGGATCCCGGCACCGTCGGCCTGGCCTGGCTGCTGACGCGGCCGGCCGTGACGGGCCCCATCGTCGGGCCCCGCACGCCCGAGCACCTCGACTCGGCGTTGCGGGCGGTCGAGATCACGCTCGACGACAAGGCGCTGGCGCGCCTCGACGAGATCTTCCCGGGTCACAAGACTGCGCCGGAGGACTACGCCTGGTGATCCCGGCGGCCTGGTGATCTCGGGGCCTGGTGATCTGGGCGGCCTGGTGATCTCGGGGCGTAGCTCCCCTCAGCCGCTCCAGGTGACGCTGACCGCGGTGCGCTGTCCGTCCAGCGCCTCGCGGACCGCCGTGTGAAGCGCGTCGCTCCACGGCCTCCTGGGCGGAACGGGCGGCCGGCATGCGTGCCTGGACGCGGACGAACAGGATGTCGCCCCAGCCCGGTGTGGCCTGCACGGACCGGATGGCCAGTCCGGGGTGGTGGGCGCTGACCGCGGTGATGGCTCGATGCACCTTCATCATGAGCTCGCTCATCGGCGCAGGGTCGCCGACCGCTTCGTCACCGCACGCCACTGACCCTCCGGACTCGTGCAGTGCGACCACTGCGCGTCCCGCGATCATGCGGGACCGGCGCCAACCCCACCAGGGCCGAAGGTCCGCGGCGCTGCCCCGGTGCGGGAATTCGCCTATTGGGACGTTGCGAACGGACGGAATGCCGACGGGCAGGCCGTCGGTGCTCAGGGCGCTGCCTGCCCGGCCAGCTCCGGCTCGGCCTCGGGGCCGGCCTGTCATCTGGTCGGCCGCCAGGTCGTCGGCGTCGACGGAGAGCCTGGGGAGCAGCCGGTCGAGCCACTTCGGGAACCACCAGTTCGCCTTGCCGAACATCATCATGATGGAGGGCACGACGGCCATCCGGATGAGCACGGCGTCGACCAGGATGCCGCCGGCGAGCCCGATGCCGAACTCCTTGATCACACGCTGGCCGCCGAGGATGAAGGAGCCGAACACCAGGATCATGATCAGCGCGGCGGCGGTGATGGTCTTGCCGGTGGCGGCCAGCCCGTTGCGCACCGCGACCCTGTTGTCACCGCCCGACTTGAGGTACTCCTCGTGCATGCGGGACACCAGGAACACCTGGTAGTCCATGGACAGGCCGAACAGGATGGCGAAGAGCATGACCGGGAGGAAGGCCTCCACGGGGCTCGTGCCGCTGAGGCCGATCAGCGAGCCCAGGTCGCCCCATTGGAAGACCGCCACCACGATGCCAAAGGCGGCACCGATGGAGAGCAGGTTCATGCAGGCGGCGGTGAGCGGGATGACGAAGCTGCGGAACACCGTCATGAGGAGCAGGAAGGACAACAGCACCACCAACCCGATGAAGAGCGGCAGCTTGGCGCTGAGCACGTTGGAGAAGTCGATGTAGATGGCCGTGGAGCCGCCCACGAGCAGCGTGACGCCCGAATCACCCACGGCCTGGGGGATCGTCTCGCCGCGCAGATGGTTCACCAGGTCGGTCGTGGCCGCGTCCTGGGGGGCCGAGCCGGGATAGACGTTGACCAGGACGACGTCGCCGCTGCCGGTCTTGCTCGGGATGTAGACGGGCTCGGCGAACGCGGGCAACGTCGGGCTGCTGCGAGACATCGTGCACGACCGTGTCGATGACCGAGCGCTGATCGGGCTGCACGACGCCGACCAGCATGAGCGGCCCGTTGAAGCCCGGTCCGAAACCCTTGGACAGCATGTCGAACGCCACCCGCGTCGGCGTGCCGGCGGGGTCGGTCCCCTGGTCGGCCGAGCCCAACCGGAGCGAGAAGAACGGCAGGGCGATGACGACGATGACGCAGGAGCGCCGCCCCGGCCGAGAGCCACGGGTACTTCTGGACCCGGTCGGCCCAGTTGGGCCAGAAGCCCTTGCTGTCGGCTCCCACGATGCGTGGCCCGTTCTCGGCCAGGTTCTTCTTCTGCTTCCGGCTCATCACCTTGGGGCCGATGAACCCCAGCATGGCCGGCAGCAGCGTCAGGGCGGCCACCATGGTCAGTGCCACGCCGATGGCGGCCGCCAAGGCCAGGCCGTAGAGGAAGCTGACCCCCAGGGCGAACATGCCCAGGAGCGCGATGCAGACGATGATGCCGGCGAACAGGACCGCCCGGCCCGAGGTGTTGACGGCGTTGATGATGGAGGACTCGACGTCGCGGCCGGCCACGAGCCCCTGGCGATGCCGGGTCACGATGAACAGTGCGTAGTCCACCCCCACGCCGAGGCCGATGAGGAGCATCAGCTCCGGGGAGATCGAGGGCATGCCGATGGCGTGGCTCAGCATGCCGATGATGCCGAACGCAGTCCCCAGAGCGAACAACGCCGAGATGATCGGGAGGATGGCGGCGAAGAAGGAGCCGAAGACGATGAGCAGCACGACCAGTGCCAGCAGCACACCGAGTCCGGTGCTGCCGATGGACACCCGGTTGGCCTGCTCGGCCAGTTGCCCGGTGACCGCGACCGTGAGGCCGTCGCCCGATGTGCCCGTCACGGTGTCCACGAACTTCTTGGCTTCGGCGTTCGAGATGTTGTTCGTTTGCTTGTCGAACGGGACCTGCAGGAATCCGACGTTCCACGCCGAATTGATGTTCGAGGTGTTGACGAGGTTGCCGGCAGTGTCGTAGGGGCTGGCGGCACCCGAGACGTGGGGCAGCCGGTTGATCTCGTCCACCATCGTGTTGACGCGCTGCCCGATGGCGGGGTCGGTGAGGCTGGCCGTGCCCGAGGTCCCGAAGACGACTTCCTCGGTGTCCCCCGAGTGGGCGGGCGCCACTGACTTCAACAGGTTGATCGCATCGAACGACTGGGTGTGGGGGAAGTTGAAGTTGTTGGAGTAGTCCGTGCCGACCGCAGTGAAGATGGTCAGCGAGCTGACGAGGACGGCCAGCCAGAGCAGGACGACGATGCGACGACGACGGACACACCACCCGGCCAGGGTGCGCATTAGGGAGATCTCCTCGGGACAGTCGACGCCACGGGCAGCTGGGCGTCAGGGGCTGCCACCAATCGTACCGGCAGCCTGGAGACCCTCCCGATCAGCCGGCGCCGCGCAGGTGCACCAGGGCATTGAACACCGGGCAGCGCCAGCCGGTCGGCCGACGCGGCCGACCGCGCCACGAGGCGACCGGCCAGGACCGGGTACTGCTCGGGGACCTCGAAGAACTGGCGCCGGCTCAGGGTCAGCAGCGTGAGCGGCGACAGCGCAACGACGGCGATGGGCGAGCACAGCCGGTTGAGGAGCGAGTGCTCCGACCAGGAGTCACCCCGGCCGAGCAGCCCGATCGGGGTGCCGTCGCGCTGGACCACGGCGTGGCCACCGAGGATGACGTGCCACAGGCGGACGGGCACGTCCTGCGCCTGGATCACCTGTCCCGGATGGGCGCTGGTGGTGTCGCAGCCCGCGGCCAGCGCGCTGGAGCTCGCGGCGGGGCAGCCCGGCGAAGAGCTCCATGGAGGCGAGGGTCTCGGCAGGGTCGTCGTCCCTCAACGGCGGGGGAGCGTCGGTGCGCACGGCTCAGTGGTCCATCACCGAGCTCGGCCGCCCACCGTCGTGGTGATGATGGCGGTGCCAGCCGGCGCGCCCGGCGGATCGGCGCCACAGCACGAAGCCGACGACGGCGAGGAGCAACCAGGGCACGTGGTAGAGCGGGTAGAAGGGGATGGTTGCGCCGGCGACGAGGGCCACGAAGACCACCAGGAAGACGTAGGGGAGGATCCGCTGGTGCCGCGGCGGAGGCGGCGGCGGCTCGCTCGGCAGCGGGGGCAGGTCGTGGAACAGGCCGTGCAGGTCGCCCCGCGTCGTGGCCGACATGGCCGTGTCGAGGCGGCTCTTGAACTCGGTCTCGTCGAGTCGCCCCTCGGCGTAGTGCCGCGACAGCTTGTCGGCCACCGCGTTGCGCTCGTCGTCCGACGCCCGTAGCGAGG
Source organism: uncultured Acidimicrobiaceae bacterium (assembly GCA_963730395.1). Lineage (GTDB taxonomy): Bacteria > Actinomycetota > Acidimicrobiia > Acidimicrobiales > RAAP-2 > Bog-473. The sequence goes on from CAVSSK010000011.1 coordinate 219,265, forward strand.
CGTCGGCGACCTGCCACTCGCGACGGCCCATCGGGTAGGCGGGGTCCCAGCGGTAGCGCATCGAGTCTCCTCTCGGTCGGGGTTGGGGTCGGTCGGGGTTGGGGTCGGTCGGGTTGGGGTCGGTCGGGGTTGGGGTCGGGCGGGTTCGAGGTGGGTCAGTACGCGCTGCGGGCCCGCTCGCGGGCCACGAGCTCTTCGGCGAGCGACTGGTCGGAGTCCTCGTCGGGGATGAGGAGCCAGCCGGCGAGGTACAGGGGCACGGCCAGGCCTCCCAGGAACGCCAGGGCGACGAAGCCGATCCGGACGATCGTGGGGTCGAGGTCGAAGTAGTCCGCCACCCCGGCCGCCACCCCGGCCAGCATGCGGCCGCGGCCAACTCGATGGAGCCGCTGCTCTGCGGGGGGAGCCGCGTCGTGGTGGGGTGGGAGCTGCTGCTGCGTCCCTGCTGCGGCAGTTGCGGGGGCCTCGTTCGGTGTGGTGTCCATGACGCCAGCCTGACGGCCTCCGACCCCGGGGTGAATCCGGCACCACCCTGCTCCGACCCTGAGGGCACCCCCAGAGGGTCAGGGATGTCCCTGATGGCCAGGGTGGTGGGGGCGCGCGATCATCGTGGCATCGAAGAGGCACCCGATCCCGGCCCGCGTCCGCTGAAGGACGGTGGGCGTCCGACGGAGCCGTCACGGCCCACGCCCGGTGCCTGGGTCCCGCCGACGGGCCAGTGGGAGCCAACCGACGGCGCCAAGGGTGGGACGAGCGAGCAGTGGACATATCGCGGCGGCCCCTGGTGGGGTGGCCGCCGGCACCACCATCACCACCCCCACATGGGCAGGAAGCTGCGCACCCTGCGCCGGAGCCCCGACAACCGCGTGCTCGGGGGCGTGTGCGGCGGCGTCTCGTCGGCCACCGGGATCGACGCCATGTGGGTGCGGATCGGCTTCGTCCTCCTCGCCATCGGCAGCGGCATCATGGTGTTCGTCTACGCCATGGCCTGGCTGTTGATCCCCATGGAGGGCGAGACCTCCAACATCTACTCCCGCGCCGTCAACGACCGCCGCGGCATCCGCCTGGTCGCCGCCATCCTGATCCCGTTGCTGATCGCCGTGCAGCTGATCACCAACACCATGCACGTGGCGTTCGTGGGGTTCATCGGATGGCCGACCTTCCTCGCCCTGGGTGTGCTGATCCTCATCTGGCGCAACGCCAACGAGTCCGAGAAGGCCTTCATCGACCACGACGTGGTCCCGATGCTCGGCGCGGACACCCACGGCGGCGGTCGCCGCTGGCTGCTCGCCCGCGTGGCCGTCGGCGCCCTGATCGGGGCGGCCGGCATCGTGCTGCTCGTCGAGGGCCACACGACCGTCGCCGCCTTGCGTCCCGTCGGAGGTGCCGCCCTGGTCGTCGCCGCCAGCGTGATCATCTTCGGCCCGTGGTGGCTCAGCCTCGTCCGAGAGCTCATTGCCGAGCGCCAGGCGCGGGCGCTGGCCGAGGAGCGGGCCCAGATGGCGGCCCATGTCCACGACTCGGTGCTCCAGACCCTGGCACTGATCCAGCGCTCCGCGGACGACCCCCAGCACGTGGTGCGCCTCGCCCGGGCCCAGGAGCGTGAGCTGCGGGCCTGGCTGTTCGAGGGGCGCCCACCGGGCGCGATCGGCGATGACGCCACGATGCTGGCCGAGGGCGTCGGATTGCTCCAGCGCCAGGTCGAGGCGGACCACGGGATCGCGGTCCAGGTGGTCATGGTCGGGGACTGCGAGCTCGACGAGGCCCTGCGGGCCCTCCTCGATGCGGCCCGGGAGGCCACCGTGAACTCGGCCAAGTGGTCCGGCGCCGATCAGGTGTCGGTCTATGCCGAGGTCGAGCCGGACACGGTGATGCTCTACGTGCGAGACCGCGGACGAGGGTTCGACCCCGACGCCGTCCCCGAGGACCGGCAGGGCATCGCACAATCGATCCGTGCTCGGGTGACCCGCTTCGGTGGCTCGGCCGTGATCCGATCGGCGCCGGGGGAGGGGGCCGAGGTCCAGCTCTGCATGCCCCGGCGGGAACGGGTCAAGTGAGCGCCCCCGACCGCGCCCCGCCGGCGGGCCGGCCCCGCATCTTCCTGGTCGAGGACCACGCCGTGTTCCGAGCCGGCGTCAAGGCCGAACTGGGTGATGCCGTCGAGGTCGTCGGCGAGGCCGACGAGGCCGCCGCCGCCATCGAGCTGATCAACGAGCGCGTCCCGGACGTGGTCCTGCTGGACGTGCACCTGCCCGGCGGTGGAGGCCATGCCGTCCTGCGCGGCGTCCGCCCGCACCATCCGGAGGTGCAATTCCTGGCGCTCTCGGTGTCCGATGCGCCCGAAGACGTGATCGACGTCATCCGGGCGGGCGCACGCGGGTACATCACCAAGACGATCTCCGGTCCCGAGCTGCTGCAAGCCGTCTACCGGGTCGCGGCCGGCGACGCCGTGTTCTCGCCGCGGTTGGCCGGATTCGTGCTGGACTCGTTCGCCCAGGGCTCGGCGCCCACCACCGGACTGGACCCCGAGCTGGACCAGCTCTCGCCGCGCGAGCGTGAGGTGCTGCGGCTCATCGCCCGCGGCTACACCTACAAGGAGGTGGGGCGCGACCTGAGCATCTCGGCCAAGACGGTCGAGTCACACGTCTCTTCGGTCCTGCGCAAGCTGCAGCTCTCCACGCGCCATGAGTTGACCAGGTGGGCTACGGACAGGCGCTTGGTCTAGACAGGGGGCCATGCGCGAGGACCTGGTCGCCGAGCACCGCGACGCGGCCAAGCTGGCCGAGATGGCCGGCCGTGCCCTGATGGAGTTGCGCGCCGCGCCACCGAGGCTGCGGGACCTCGGGGCCGCCGGTGACCGCATGGCGCATCAATTGCTGGTGGAGGAGCTCAACCGGCTCTATCCCGATGACGACGTCCGTTCCGAGGAGGGGCTGGAGCACGTGGCTGGCGTGGGCCGGCTCTGGATCGTCGACCCGCTGGACGGCACGCGCGAGTTCCGCCAGCTGGAGCGCAGCGACTGGGCCGTCCACGTCGCGCTCGCCGTCGGTGGGGAGGCGGTCGTCGGTGCGGTCGCGCTGCCGGCTCTCGACCTCGTGCTCGGCACCGGGGACCCACCGGTGCTCCCGCCGCTCGAGGCCGGGGCGAGCCCGCGGGTCGTCGTCTCGCGGAGCCGACCACCCGACGTTGCGTACGACGTCACCGAGGCGCTGGGCGGCGTCATGATCCCCATGGGATCGGCCGGGGCCAAGATCGCTGCCGTGATCCTCGGCGCGGCCGAGGTGTACGTGCACGCCGGTGGCCAGTACGAGTGGGACTCGTGCGCGCCGGCGGCGGTGGCGATGGCGAGCGGTCTTCATGCGAGCCGGCTCGACGGCCAGCCGCTGCGCTACGGCGACCCGGACGCCTGGCTCCCGGACTTGGTGGTGTGCCGTCGTGAGTACGCCGACGCGGTCCTCGATGTCACGACCCGGCAGCGCCGACCGTATTGGTAGGCCGGATATCGGCGTTGGTGGGCGGATATCGGCGGACTGGTACCGGCCTCTCGCCGGCCCGAGACCGGCGAACCCGACATCTCGATTCGGGTCACGGATGGCTCGACGAATTGACAGAACCCCGCCTCGCTCGGAGACGGGGTTCTGTCGTTGGTACTTCGCGTTCGGCGTTAGCCGATGGCGCGCACATTCGCGGCCTGCAGCCCTTTGGGGCCTTGGTTGGTCTCGAATTCGACCTTCTGGCCTTCCTCGAGATTGCGGTAGCCCGTGCCGGAAATCGCGCCGAAATGCACGAAAACGTCGGGGCCCCCACCGTCCTGGGTGATGAAGCCGAAGCCCTTCTCACCGTTAAACCACTTCACGGAACCAGTTGCCATTGAAAATCCACTCCTCTCCTGGCCAGATTTGACCCTTGTTCAGTGGGCCATGGCCGGTAGCTCTTGCGAGCTAGAGGGATTTCCAAACTTGTGATGGTGGTGCCCTCGGGAGAGAACCTTAGCGCGCCGGGGCCCCCGGGGGGCGTCTTCATCCCCTGGGCGCGCGAATCGGTCACGCATTGTCCACGATCCGTGCGTAGTTTGGAACGGTCGTTCTCACCGAGGAGGTCAGCCATGACCGTCGCCGCCAACCCGTACCTGCAGGGCACTTTCGCTCCCGTTCACGAGGAGGTCACGGCGACTGAGTTGCCGGTGACGGGCCGGGTGCCAGAGTCCCTGTGCGGCCGGTACCTGCGCAACGGGCCCAATCCCGTGTCCGTGCCCGAGCCGGCGGCCTACCACTGGTTCACCGGGGATGGCATGGTGCACGGCGTCAGGCTGCGCGACGGGCGTGCCGAGTGGTACCGCAACCGCTGGGTTCGATCCGCCGATGTGGCGCGCGCCCTGGGCGAGCCGCCCCGGCCCGGATCCGTGCACGCCGGGATGGACTTTGCGCCCAACACGAACGTCATCGGGCACGCGGGCCGCACCTTCGCCATCGTGGAGGCCGGGGCACGGCCCTATGAGCTCAGCGACGAGCTCGAGACGATCGGCCCGTGCGACTTCGGCGGCACGCTCGAGGGCGGCTACACGGCCCATCCCAAACGGGATCCGCTGTCCAACGAGCTCTACGCCGTCTCCTACTTCTTCGGTTGGGGCAACGACGTCGAGGTGACGGTTCTCGACACCGGGGCCCGCGTGCGCTCCTCGCGGCGCGTGACGATGGGCGGTCCCGTGAGCGTGCACGACACGGCCATCACACAGCGCTACGTCGTCCTCCTCGATCTCCCCGTGACCTTCAGCATGGATGCGGTGGCCTCGGGTGCGCGCTTTCCCTACCGCTGGCAGGAGGGCTACCACGCCCGCGTGGGCCTGTTGCCCCGCGACGGTGACTCCACCGACGTGGTCTGGCACGACGTGGAGCCCTGCTACGTGTTCCACCCGATGAACGCGTTCGACGAGCCCGACGGCGACGGGGTCGTGCTCGACGTGGTGCGCCATCCCTCCATGTTCCGCACGCAGCTCCTGGGCCCGGCGGAGGGCTCGCCGACCCTCGAGCGCTGGCACCTCGACGGTCACGGCAGCCCGGTCAAGGAGGAGCGCCTCGACGACCGCGGGCAGGAGTTCCCCCGCGTCGACGAGCGGAGGGTCGGCCTGCCCCACCGGTACGGCTATGCGGTCGGGGTCCACGAGGACGGCGACATCCTGGGGACCGAGTCGGTGCTCGTCCGCCATGACCTCGGGCGGCGGACGAGCACCACCCGACCCTTCGGTCGCGGCGCGGCCCTGGGCGAGGCGGTCTTCGTGCCGCGCGCCGACGATGCGGACGAGTCGGACGGCTGGCTGATGGCACTGGTCCACTCGGCGACGACAGGCACCTCGGCGCTGCACATCCTCAACGCCGAGGACATCGACGGCGAGGCCCAGGCGGTGATCGAACTTCCCCAGCGCGTGCCGGCCGGCTTCCACGGAAACTGGGTACCGGACCCGGCCTGAGCGGTCGTGTCGGGTTCGGCCTCTTGGGGGTACGATTTTCACCGTGTTCGTCTGGCAATGGGTCCAGCAACATCGGTTGCTGTCGGTCCTCGTGCTTGCGCTGGTGATCCTCGGCTCAGCCGGCGGGACGGCGTGGGCCCTCGTGTTCCGCACCGTCGCCTCGCCCGTGGGCCTCCGCGAGGCCTTGCGCATCTACCGCCGGGAACAGGCAGGCAAGGTCGTGGCGTCGCTGCGCAACCGCCTGCCGGCGCCAGGGGTGTACCTGTACCGCACCACCGGTGGCGAGGGCCTCAGCCTGATGGGCGTCCAGCGCTCCTTCCCCTCGACCACCTCCATGATCGTGGCCGAGGGGCGCTGCGCGACGGTGAGCTGGGTCCCCCTCACCCAGCACACCGAGTCCACCACCGTGTGTGGCGGCACCGACGGCGCGCTGTCGGTGCCCAGGCTCGTCACCGACGAGTCCATCGCCGGCACGACGACCACGTCGACCGTCCGCTGCCCGGCGACGGCCTACCTGCTGCCCCCGGCGGCGCGCCCCGGCCAGCGCTGGGGCGCGACCTGCTCCCTGACGAGCCCCGCCGAGAAGGTCTCGATGGCTGGGGTCGCGCTGGGCCCGGCCACCGTCGTCGTGGGTGGGCACGGCGTCGCCGTGGAGCACACCCGGTTCACCCTGACCTTCAACGGGAGCGCCGGCGGGACCAACCCGACGGACTTCTGGATCGTCCCGAGCAGCGGCCTGATCGTGCGCGAGCGCGAGTCCGTCGGCATGACCCAGAGTGGCGTCCGCTACTCCGAGAGCATGGACGCGGTCCTCACCGGTCTCGACCCGGCGCGCTGACCTCCTCCGGCGGCGGGCCGACCTGCGCCGCCAGCCGCTTGGGCGCCGTCAGGCAGTAGCTCTCGGTGATCAGCTCGGCCACCTCGTCCCAATCGGCCGCAGCGGTGCGGTCGAGACGGATCCCCACCCATCCCTTGGGCCCGACGTACTTGGGCACGAAGAACCGCGCGGGGTCGGACGCCACCAGGATCGCCTGCACACCCTGGGGCGCCTTCAGCGTCATGGACGTGCCGTCCTCGCTCGTCATGACGAAGAGCTTGTCCCGAACGCGGAACGCGGGGGCGGTGTGGCCGCCAAAGGGTCGCTCCTCGGCCTCCGGCAAGGCGAGGCAGATGCCACGCACCCGGTCGAGGGGGGAGCGCCGCGGGCTCACCCCGCCGGCGCCGAGGACGACCCCGCGCGAGCCGGCGCCGAGGACGACGGGTCCTCGCCCGCACGGGCCGCCCGGTCCCGGGCCACGGCGTCGTAGGACTCGTAGTCCGACCCCGTGTCGTCGGCGAACTCGAACTCGAGCAGCCCGGCCTCGCCCCACTTCTCGCGCAGGTACCCGTTGTTGGCGTCGAGCAGGCCGAGCTTGCGCACATTGGGGACGAGCTTGGCGAAGAAGCCGCGGGCGAAGCCGCGCATCGGGTTGACCTTCGACTTCTCGGCTGCCTGCACGATGAAGGGGAAGACCTCCTCCGCCGTCGTGCCCATGCGCTCCCACACCTCGGGCGTCGTGGCCCGAGACCGGGAGTTGAGCGTGGCGTCGACGAGGAACTCCTGGCGCTCGAGGAGCTCGGCTTCGCTCAGGTCGCGGTAGAGCTCCGAGAGGGTCAGGACGCCGAACGCGACGTGGCGGGCCTCGTCGGACATGACGTAGCGCAGCAGCTTGGTGAGCAGCGGCTCCTGCGTACGCCGCAGCATGTCGCCGAAGGCGGCGAGCGCCAGCGACTCGATCACGATCTGCATCCCGAGGTACGCGATGTCCCAGCGCGAGTCCTCGAGCAGCGACCAGATCTGCGCCTTGAGGAAGGGGCTCATCGGGTAGGCGTCGCCCAGCTTGGTGTGGAGGTACTTGGCGAACACCTCGGTGTGCCGGGCCTCGTCCATGGTCTGGGTCGACGCGTAGTACTTCGCGTCGATCCACGGCACCGTCTCGACGATCTTGGCCGCCGTCATCATGGCTCCCTGCTCGCCGTGCATGAATTGCGACAGGTTCGCCTTGAGCAACTCGATCCCGAGCTGCACGTACTCCCGCTCCGTCCAGGTGGCCAGCGGCGAACCGGGCAGCGTGCCCGCCACCCGGGCGACGGCGAGCAGGGGGCTGTCCTGCTCGGCCACGAGCCGCTCGGGGTCGACGTCGGTCGACCAGTCGAGGTCGGTGACGCTGTTCCACTGCGACCCCATCGCCTTGTTGTAGAGGGTGACGAGCTGCCCCCGGTCCCGCTCGTAGTCCCACAGGAACAGGCGCTCGGCGTTGTCGTGGATGACCTGGACGGCGTCGTCCATGTCACGCCGGCCCGGCACCGGAGGGGTCGCGGCGGGGGCCACGGCCTAGCCCCGCCTCCCGCCCATGTTGGCGTTGGGGGCCGCCTTGGCCACCAGGTCCGGCACGACCTTGCCCAGCTCGGCCGGGTCCCAGCGGTCGCCCTTGTCGGCGCCCGGCCCCGCCACCCAGCCCTCGGCGACGCTGAGGTGGTCGCCCTGGACGTTGAAGACGCGGCCGGTGATGCCCGCCGATTCGGGGCTGCCCAGCCAGACGACGATCGGCGCGATGTTGGCGGGGTCGAAGGGGTCGAACTCCTCGGGCTTCTTCTCCGCCGCCACGGCGCCCATGCCCAGGTTCTCGGTCATGCGGGTGAGCGCGGCCGGCGCGATGGCGTTGACCGTGACGCCGTAGCGTTCCAGCTCCATGGCGGCGATGACGGTGAAGGCGGCGATCCCCGCCTTGGCGGCGCCGTAGTTGGTCTGCCCGACGTTGCCGTAGATGCCCGAGGGCGACGTCGTGTTGATGATGCGGGCGTCGTTCGTCTCGCCGGCCTTGGTGCGGTTGCGCCAGTACTCGACTGCGTGGCGGGTCGGGGCGAAGGTGCCGCGCAGGTGCACCTTGATCACGGCGTCCCACTCGTCGATCGTCATGTTGACGAGCATGCGGTCCCGCAGGATGCCGGCGTTGTTGACCAGCACGTCGATGGTCCCGTAGGTGTCGATGGCGGCCTGGATGAGCCGCCCCGCCCCCTCGTAGTCCGAGACGTCGTCGCCGTTGGCCACGGCCTCGCCCCCCATGGCGCGGACCTCGTTCACCACTTCCCCGGCCGGGCCGGCCGACGAGCCGGTCCCGTCCACCTCGGCCCCGAGGTCATTGATCACCAGCTTGGCGCCCTGGCTGGCGAACTCGAGGGCGTGCTCGCGCCCGATGCCCCGGCCTGCCCCGGTGATGACGACGACCCGTCCGTCACAGATGCCCACGTTCAGCTCCCTTGGTCTTGGTGTTGATCTCGGTGTTGATCTCGGTCTTGGTCACTCCGGCTCGATGCCGCCCGGTAGTGCTCCCGTAGCTTCCTCTTGAAGATCTTCCCAGTATCCTCCCGCGGCAGCTCCGACACGAAGTCGACGCTGCGGGGGCACTTGAAGTGGGCCAGGCGCTCCCGGCAGAACGCCATCAGCTCGGCGGCCAGCTCGTCGCTCCCGGCCACGCCCTCGGCGGGCTGGACGACCGCGAGCACCACCTCGCCCCACTCCTCGTCGGGCACGCCGATGGTGGCGACGTCGCCCACCGAGGGGTGCTCCAGGAGCACGGCGTCCACCTCGGCCGGGTAGATGTTGACGCCGCCCGAGATGATGAGGTTGGCCGTGCGGTCCGTGAGGAACAGATAGCCCTCGACGTCCATGTAGCCCATGTCGCCCAGCGTGAAGTAGTCGCCGCGGAACGCACCCGCCGTCTTCTCGGCGTCGCCGTAGTAGTCGAACTTGGTGGCCTCCGGAGCCTGGAGGAACACGAGGCCGACCTCGCCGGCGGGCAGGTCGTTGCCGGCGTCGTCGGCCACCTTGACCAGCCCCGGCACCATGGGCCGCCCGACGGTGCCCGGGTGGGCCAGCCAGGTCGCCGAGTCGACCAGGGTGCCCAGTCCCTCCGTCGCGGCGTAGTACTCGACGACGACCGGTCCCAGCCATTCGATCAGGCGCTGCTTGACGGGGACCGGGCACGGTGCCGCACCATGGATGACGAAGCGGAGCGACGAGGTGTCGAAGCGCTCGCGCTCCTCGGCGGGCAGGGCCAGCAGGCGGTGGAACATCGTCGGCACCATGTGGGTGTGGGTGATCCCGTGCTTCTCCGTCAGACGCAGTGCCTCGACCGGGTCCCAGTGGTCCATGATGACGATGGGCACGCCGTAGACGAAGGGGACCGCCACCGAGAAGGCCAAAGGGGCGGCGTGGTACAGCGGACCGGTCAGGAGGTGCGCGTCGGTGCTGGTCGCCCAGTCCTCGTCGTAACCGCAGAAGTTGACGGTGGCCAGCGCGCTCACCGCCGTCGTGTCACGGTGCACGCCCTTGGGGCGCCCCGTGGTGCCCGACGTGTAGAGCATCTGGGTGCCGAGCACGGGGTCGTCGATGTCGGAACCGTCCTCGGCGGCCACGACGGTGTTGTACATCTCGAAGCCGGGGAGGTAGCCGCCCGTGTTGATCGTGACGAGCCCCGGCCCTCCGGCCGCCGCCGCCACGCTCACCTTGTCGCCCAACTCGCCCGAGCAGATGAACGCCTTGGCCTCACAGTTCTCGACGATGTAGGCGGCCTCGGGACCCGTGAGGTGCCAGTTGACGGGGGTGAAGCGCAGGCCCATGCGCTGGGCGGCGTAGAGGGCCTCCAGGAACTCCGGGCGGTTGGTGCACATCACCGCGAGGGAGTCGCCCGCGTGCAGGCCCCTGTCCCGCAAGGCGCGCACGAGCCGGTTGATGTCGGCGTTCAGGTCGGCGTACGTCCGGTCGCCGTGCGGGGTCGCCAGCGCCAGGCGATCCGGGATCCGTGCCGCCCACCACGCATGCAGCATGCCCTGGGCCGCCGCTTCGCGCTTGTCCTCCGGGAGGCTCATGGGCCACTCGCCTCGGGACGGAAGAGGGGCAGCTGCCGGCCGTCGCCCAGCGGCTCCCAGCTCAGCAGAACGGACATGCCGATGCGGACGTCGGCGGGCGGGCAGCCGACGACGTTCGTCATCATGCGCACCCCCTCCTCCAGGTCGACCAGGGCAACACAGTAGGGCTCGCCACCGGAGAACGCTGCCCCCGCCGCCTCTGGCTTGTACTCGACCGCAGCGGCGTAGACGGTTGCCCGCCCGCTGGCTCTGCGCCACTCGAGCGCCGAGCCGGGCGCGGCGCAGTGGGGGCAGAACGCCCGCGGGTAGAAGACGCCGCGCTCACACCCCGTGCACCACTGGACCAGCAGCCGTCCCTCACGGGTCGCCTCCCAGAACGGCCCGCTCTCGGCGCCGACCGGCGGCTCGAAACGGGCCGGGGCACGCTCGCCGGCGGCACTCACAGCGTGGCCTCGGTCCCCAGCACGGCCGTCGACATCACCGAGAGCAGGATGCCCGAGCCGTGGGCCACCGCCACCTGGGCGTCCTCCACCTGTCGCTCGCCGCATTCGCCGCGCAGCTGGCGCACCGCCTCGGTGACGAGGAACATGCCGTACATGCCCGGGTGGGTGAACGACAGGCCACCACCGTTCGTGTTCATCGCCAGCGGGCCTCGGCCCGGCCCGAGTGACCCCTCTGCGGCAAAGGGGCCTCCCTCGCCCTTCTGGCAGAAGCCGAGGTCTTCGAGGTGGAGCAGCGCCGTGATGGTGAAGCTGTCGTAGCCCATCAGGACGTCGACGTCGGCGGGCGCCAGGCCCGCCATGGCGAACGCCCTGGCGCCCGACACGACGCCGGGCGTCGTGGTCAGGTCGGGCATCTGGCTGATCCCCATGTGGTCGGTGCAGGTGGCGGCGCCGAGCACGTAGACCGGCGGCTTGGCCAGTGAGCGGGCTCGCTCGGCGCTCGTCATCACGAAGGCGCCGGCACCGTCGGTGACCAGGCAACAGTCGAGGAGGTGGAGGGGGCTGACCTGGAGTGGTGACGCAAGGACCTCCTCGATGGTGAGCGGGTCGCGATAGCGGGCCCGCGGGTTGCGGGCCGCCCACTCCCGCGTGCTCACGGCGATCTGGGCCAGCTGCTCGGACGTGGTGCCGAACTCGTGCATGTGGCGGGCGGCCGCCGAGCGCGTAGGGCCCCATCGGCGTGCGCAGGCCGTAGGGCAGGTCCCACTCCGCCGCCGGGTTGGGGCCGGCCACGGCACGACGCAGGCGCGGGCGCTGCTGGGCGCGGTCGCTGCGCGGCGTGGACGCGTAGACGCTGACCACCACGTCGCACACGCCGGCGGCGATGGCGGCAGCGGCGTGTTCGACATGGACCTCGTAGCTGGAGCCACCCGTCATGGTCGACTCCGTGAAGACGGGGTGGATGCCGAGGTACTCGGCGAACGCCACGGCCGAGTCAGCGTGGCAGACGCCGTCCACGTCGGCCAGCGTGAGCCCGGCGTCCTCCAGGGCCCCGAGGACCATGGCCACCTCGAGCTCACGCCCGCGGCGGTCGAGCTCGCCGGTGGGGGAGACGTCGTCGTCGACCCCGACGATCGCCGCCGCGCCACGCAACGTCCGGTCCGTTCGCTCCACTCCGATGACCCCCCGGCCCGACCGACCCTGCCGCGTGACGGCTAGGCGTTCTTGGGCAGCTGCGAGAAGGGCGTCACCCGGTCGTTGTTGGGCTCCTTGGGCAGACCCAGCACCCGCTCCCCGATGATGTTGCGCTGCACCTGGTCGGTCCCGCCGTAGATCGGGGGCGCCTGGGCGAAGAGGGCCATCTCGCTGATGCCACCGGCGAACGGGTCGCCCGTGGCGTGTTTGAGGGCGGCCTTGTCGTCGCTGTCGTAGGCGTGGAGCATCCCGGAGGGGCCCGAGATGCGCAGGCCGAGGTCGCGGGTCAGTCGCACGATCTGGCTCATGGACAGCTTGGCGACGTTGGGCATGCCGGGGATGTCCCCGCCCTGCTCCTTGACGGCTTTCATGCGCAGCCCGTTGAAGCGGCCCAGCTCGCCCAGCGTGTAGAGACGGGCCAGGTCCTGGCGGATGCCGGCGTCCTTGTCGACGCCCCGGGCCTGGGCCAGGCTGATCAACAGCCCTGCGCCGCCCCGCATGGCGCCGAGCGCGCCGCCGGGCTGCTGCGACTTCTGGTCCCCGCTCGCCGTCGACGCCGGAGCCACCAGGTCGCCGACCCGCCTGGCCAAGAAGCCCATGACGGTGCCGGGCTGGGCCAGGCCCCCGCCGGCCGCGTTGCCGCCTCCCGAGCCGAGGCCGGCCCGCTCGTTCATGAGTGTCGTGTTGGCAGCCGCCCACCCGTTGTTCAGGCCGCCGACGAGCGCGGAGTCGGCCACGCGGGCATCGGTGATGAACACCTCGTTGAAGAGCGCGTGCCCGGTCATCTCCTTGAGGGGTCGCACGTCGACGCCGTCCTGGAGCATCTCGAAGGCGAAATAGGAGATGCCCTGGTGCTTGGGCACGTCGGGGTCCGTGCGGGCGAGCAGCATGCCGAGGTCGGCGTACTGGCCGCCCGAGGTCCACACCTTCTGGCCGTTGACGACCCACTCGTCACCGTCCTTGACCGCCCGCGTCTGCAGGCCGGCCAGGTCGGAGCCCGCCTGGGGCTCGCTGAAGAGCTGGCACCAGGCCTTCTGACCCGTCACGATCTCTCGCACGTAGTGGTCGATCTGCTCCTGGGTGCCGTGGGTGGCGATCGTCGGAGCGGCCAGGAGGAGCCCCAGCCCGGCGGGCGCACCCAGCGCGCCGAACTTGGCGATCTCCTGCTGGACCAGGACCGCGTCGGAGCGCGCCATGCCCTTGCCGTAGGCGTTGGTGGGCAGCACCGGCGCGGCCCAGCCGGCCAGCCCCAGGCGCTCCCACCACTGGGCGACGGTGAGGTCGGGGTCCCAGTTGTCTGCCAGCCAGGCACGGAGCTCGCTCAGCAGCTCGTCCGTGCCGGTCGTCTCGGTCGCGGTGTCGGTCACGTCCCGAAGTTACCGGGCGCGCCCGGGAAGCGGCGACTCGGCCAAATCATGGGTAGCGTCAGCCGGATGCAAGACGACCGGCTCAACGCGGCATTCGACGCCTGGCTGCAGGCGCAGACGGCCGCCCTCGACGTGGTGCGCCAGGCGACGGGTGTGCCCGAGTCCGACGTGGACCTCGCCGAGGGCTACCGCTGGGTGACCCGCCTCTCCCGCCTGGCCCTGGAGTGGATCGTCGAGAAGTCGGACCCGCTGCACCCCCAGCTCTTCACGCTCCAGGACGAGTATCGCAAGCTCCTCGTGGACAACCCCGACGTGCACTACACCTTCTGCGTCCTCGACGACTCCCGCTCCTACCGCCTCGTCGGGCACAGGGGCGAGTGCGCCTACCTGGGCATGACCTTCGGCACGGCCTTCGGGCAGGGCCAGGTCGGCGGGCGCACGGGCACGCAGACCCAGACCCACATCGACGAGTACGAGATCGGCCCCAACGGGGAGGTGGACATCCTCATCGCGCCGGCCTCGGCCATGCCCGATCCCATGCCGCGCAACGCCATCGTGCTCGAGCCCGGCACCGCGCAGCTGGCCATCCGCGAGACCCACTTCGAGAAGTCGCCCGAGCGGTTCGCACGGCTGCGGATGGAGTTGGTCCCCGAACCGGGCGAGATCGTGCCGCCGCCCATCCTCTCCACCGCGGAGCTGGCGCCCAAGCTGGAGTTCGCCGCGATGTTCCTCACCTTCGTGGGCGGGACGGCGTTGCAGATGTGGCACGACGCCGGGAGCAACCTGAACACGTTCGGGGGCCAGGCCGGGTCCGAGCACGTGGCCGCCCAGGACGACGAGGTGCGCTCGCACTCCAACGCCGAGATGACCTACCACGGCGGGCGCTTCCGGCTCGAGCCCGGCGAGGCCCTGGTGGTCACGGTGCACGAGCCGGACAAGCCGTTCCTCTACTGGGGCCTGACGTTGACCTCGCCGTGGATGGAGAGCTTCGACTACCGCTACACGACGACGGCCCTGAACAACCGGACGGCCACCCGCTCCCCGGACGGGTCGTGGCGCATGGTGATCGCCCCGTCCGACCCGGGCCCGGGGGTGGAGAACTGGCTGGACACGGGGGGCCGCCTGGAGGGCTACATGCTGGTGCGCTGGGTGCTGGCGGACGGCCCGCCGCACCCCACCGCCGAGGTGGTGGCCGTGAAGGACCTCGCCGGCTCGTAGCGGCCCGGCCGCAGTCGTCGGCACGTCGCCGGTCGCCGGTCGCCGCACGTCAACCGGCCCTGCTCGGGACCTCCTGGACGAGCCAGCTGTTTCCGTCGGGGTCGCTGAACGCGAGGAAGGATCCGTAGTCCGCCCGGGCGGGGTCCGGACCGTCGACCTGAGCGCCGGCCTCGAAGTGGAAGACGTCGCTGGCGGCCACACCGCCGTCGCTCAGGTGGCGCCGCGCCCGGTCGATGTCGACGACCACGAGGTGCAGTCCCTGCAACGTGCCCGCCGACTGCTCGTTCCGCATGAGGGTGATGGAACAGGCCGACCCGGGCGGGGTCAGCTGGACCACCCGGAAGTCCTCCCCGGCCCGGTGGTCCACATCGAGCCGGAACCCCACGGCGTCCGCATAGAAGGCCTTGGCCCGGTCCACGTCCGAGACCGGGACGACGATCGTCTCCAGCTTCCAGTCCACCCCTACACCTCGGAGGGGACGCCGAAGCGCTCCTGGTACGGCGTGACGAGCGCCCGGTGTGTCGCCAGGTCGAGACCGGTGTCGGCAAAGGAGTAGTCGTGGCCGGGGGTGCGCGACGTGTGACGGGCGGCGAGGTACGCCTCGAGGGCGGTGCGGAACTCGTCGCTGACCGGGAGGTCCCACCCGGCGTAGAGCCCCTCGATGATGCCGACGGGGTCCGCCACCAGGTCGCGGTAGACCACGTCGGCGATCTGGCCGTTCGGTATCTCGCCGGCGTCGCGCTCCGCCGCCACATGGTCCATCTGCATCTCGAGACCCATCGCCATGAACTCTACGAGAACGGCGTGATCGACGTGGTCCGAGTGCATGTAGTGGAGAGTGGCCATGAGGTCGGCCAGCGACCCGATGACGCGCAGCGGGTCGCGGTGGGTGATCACCACCCGGGCGTCGGGGTAGGTCGAGAAGACGAGGGGGAGGGCGGAGAGGTGGGAGGGCGCCTTGACGACCCAGCGCGTCGTCGGCCGCTCGGCCACCCACTGCAGGGTCTGGAGTTGTCGCTTGTGCCAGTCGTAAATCGGGGTCTGGTCCTGCCCGCTGCGCCACATCGTGTACTCGGCCACGTTGTAGAGCCCGGTGTACATGTCGCTCGAGAACTGGTGGGCGAAGGCGAAGATGCACTCGGTCGGGAGGCGCCCACCGTTCTCGTGCATGGCCGTGAAGGCGGGCACGATCTCGTCCATGAGCCGGATCTCGTCGTCGCACAGGTCACCCGAGGCGTCCTCGTAGGGGACGGAGTGCAGCAACTCCCACAGCAGAGGCGGACGGTTGTCGGGATCACAGGCGAGCAGCTCGTGCAGGAGGGTCGTGCCGGAGCGCCCGAGCCCGGTCACCACGATGGGGCCGTGCACCGGCTCGCGGAGCACGGCCGGCTCCTTGTTCCAGAGCCCGACCATGCGCAGGCGGTTCTGCAGGATCAGCTGCAACTCGCCCCGGGTGCGCAGGCGCCCCGGGAGGTGGAGGCGGGCCTCGGTGTCGAGCGACGCGCAGAGGCGGCGGAACGGCTCCTCCCACCAGCCGTCGCCGAAGTCGTCGAGGCCCGTCGTCGTGATGGCCGCAGCACGGAGGTCGTCGGGGCGCAGGGAGACCATCGAGCGCCCGTCGTCACCGAGGCCCCGGCCGAGCGAGACCATCTTGTCCGCCCAGGGGCTGCGCGGCGGCGGGGTCCAGGGCACGGGGCGTCACCGTACCCGCAACGGGGGAGAATGGCCCGGTGAGCGAACGGCCGCGCGTCCGCGGAGTCGAGGAGATGGTGCAGCTGCTGGCCGGTGGGGCGAGCCGGCGGCTGCACGCCGGCAGTTCGGTCTCGCAGCTGGAGCACGCGTTGCAGACGGCGGCCCTGCTGGCGCGGTGGCACCCCGACGATCTCGAGCTGGCGGCCGCCGGGCTCGTGCACGACATCGGCCACCTCGTGCCCGGCGTGAGCGACGAGGCGCACGCGTGGGCCGGGGCGGAGGCGGTGCGCGGGGTGCTGGGGGACCGCGTGGCCGGGCTCGTGGCGCTGCACGTGGAGGCGAAGCGGTACCTGGTGGCGATGGAGCCCGGGTATGGCGACGAGCTCGGGCCCGACAGCGTGGCGTCGCTCGCCACTCAGGGCGGCTCCCTCTCACCCGAGGAAGGGGCCGCGTTCGAGGCGCTCCCGCTGGCGGCCGAGGCCACCTCGTTGCGCCGGGCCGACGACAGCGGGAAGGTCGAGGGCCTGGCGGTGCGGGATCTCCGCTGGTGGGCACCCCTGCTGCGGAGGTTGTGCGAGCCGGGCGGCGCTGCCCGGAGCTGACACAGCCGGGCTGCACGCCGCCGACCGGGTGGCCGGTGGCGCCCGAGCATCCCTGATGGGGAATCACGGTTCCCTGAAGGAATGATCACATCTGCCTGCGACGATCGCTGCATGCCCCCGAACCGACACGCGCCGTGCGCCGAGGCGTGCCGGCGGAGGAGGCGGCGGCGCGGGCGCGGTGTCCGATGCGCCCTGGCCGCCGCGGCCACGTTCGTCGTCGCGTCGGGCGTGCTGGCCGGGGGCGCTTCGGTGGCCGCGGCCGGCTCACCGGGCCTGTCCACGATCGGGCCCGTCGTGCCCTCCGGCGCCGCCATCAAGTCCGCGGTCACCGCCAGGGGCACGCACATCTTCGGCACCGTGGTCGTCTCGGGAACCACGGTGCGGTCCTACCAGCTCTACGTCCCGCGCTCGCTGCCGAAGCGGACCCCGTTGCCGCTGCTCGTCGCCCTGCACGGCGGTCTCGGGTCGGGCAGCCAGTTCGAGCAGAACTCGGGCTTCGACGGTCTGGCCGAGTCCAACCATTTTCTCGTCGTGTACCCGAACGGCACACCCATCCGCCGCATCACACCGAACCACCTCGTCTGGAACGGCGGAGGATGCTGCTCGGTCGCCGCCCAGGATCAGGACAACGTCGACGACGTCGGCTTCATCTCGGCCCTCATCGCCAAACTCGAGGGCCAGTACCACGTCGACAAGGACCGTGTGTTCGCCACGGGGCACTCCAACGGGGCCATCCTCGCCGAGCGGCTCGCCTGCCAGCTCTCGACTCAGATCGTGGCCATCGGGGTCCAGGCGGGCGACCTCTTCGTCAACGGCTGCACCGTGGCGCATCCGGTTGCCGCGCTCGAGATCCATGGCACCGGGGACCAGAACATCCCGATCGACGGCGGGTACGGTGCGCGCTCGCTCACCCAGACCAATTTCCCGCCCCCGTTGAACGGGCTGAAGACGATCGCCGCGCAGGACGGGTGCCCGTCGATCCCGAGGACCAGCTCCGACCCTTCGAACGCCGCGGTCCACTTCACGGTCTGGCAGCCGTGCCACGGGGGCGCGGTGGTCGAGTGGGCCACGGTCACCGGCGCCAACCATGCGTGGATGGGGCATCCCGCATCGGCCGCGACGCGGCGGCTCGTCGGCTCCCCGTACCTGGGCTTCGACTCCTCGGTGGCGATCTGGTCCTTCCTCGCCTCCCACCCGCGACACTGACGGCGACCGGGGGCAGCGGCCGGACGGAGAGCCGTCATTTGCCCACCGACCCGGGGCACGAAAGAGTCCAACTCGTGGAAGCGCCGGTGGCCGGGATGTGCGACCCCCGCTTCGCCTCCGTGCAGGAGGAGTTCGCACGCAACTTCGCGGAGCGCGGCGAGGTCGGCGCTGCCGTGTGCGTCATGGTCGACGGCACGCCCGTGGTGGACCTGGCCGGCGGGTGGCGTGACGAAGCACGTGTCGAGCCGTGGCGGCTCGACACCGTGGTCGACTTCTACTCGGTCGGGAAGGCGTTCCTGGCGGTCCTGGCGCTCCAGCTCGTCGACGCCGGGCTGATCGGGCTCGACGACCGCGTCGCGTCGGTGTGGCCCGAGTTCGCGGCCGGAGGGAAGGAGGCGGTGACCCTGCGCCAAGCGCTGTGCCACCGGGCCGCCGTGCCCGCCATACGCGCGCCGCTGACCAACGACGACCTCTGGGACTGGGGCCGGATGACGGGCGCGCTGGCGGCGACCGACGCCTGGTGGGAACCCGGCACCCGGCACGCGTACCACACCAACACGTACGGCCACCTGGTCGGCGAGGTGGTCCGACGGGTGAGCGGGGAGACGTGCGCACGTCGGCTGGCCGACGTGGCGGGCCCACTCGGCGCCGACGTGCACGTGGGAGTGCCGCCCGATGCGCGGCACCGCTGTGCCCAGGTGATCTTCGCCGCGCCGGGCGGCGCCGAAGGGCTGGACTTCGGCGCCCTGCAGGGTGACGAGCTCATGGAGATGCTGAGCTACTTCAACCCGCCGGGCTATTCCTCCATGGGCGTCGTCAATTCGGCGGAGTGGCGCGGGGCCGAGGTCCCTTCGACCAACGGGCACGGAACGGCGAGCGGCGTGGCCCGCATGTACGCCGCGCTCCTCGATCCCGGCCGCGTGCTCTCCGTGGACCTGCTGGCGGAGGCGACGTCTCCCCAGTCGCAGGGCTACTGCCCGATCCTGCACGAGGACGTCACCTTCGGGCTCGGTTTCAAGCCGACCGTTCCCCGCCGACCGTTCGGTCCGAACCCCGGGAGCTTCGGCCACTTCGGGACCGGAGGGGCCGTGGGGTTCGCCGATCCCACCAGCGGGATCGCCTTCGGCTACGTCATGAACCACGTGATCCCCCGGTGGCAGAGCACGCGCAACCGCGCGCTGATCGACGCGCTCTACGAGGCACTCTGACCCGCCCGCCGTCCGGCACCGCCACGCTCCGGCAACGCCCGCGCCACCGGTCGCCGATGTGAGCGCCTGAGGTCGTGCCCATGAGGTCGTGCCCGTCGCTCGTGCGCAACGGACGCTGCACGATGGACCACGCCCGACCGGCGTGCTGCTCACGCGCCTGGGTCGCACGGGCAGGGTGTTCCTCCAGTCGGACCGGCTCGGTACCTGCGGGGTCGGTGAGCGGACAGGCGGGAGATCGCGGGCGTCGGGGTGCGCGTGCTCTAACGTTCGCCCTGGACGGTCGTCGGCGATGGACGGCCACGCAAAGGGGGCGACATGACCCAGGCGACGACGGCGATGCCGACGAGGCGTGTCGACATGTGGTTCGAGGGGACGGCGCCCCAGGGCCGGCTCACCGTGGCCTTTCGCATCATCTTGGCCATCCCACAGTTCGTCGTCCTGTATTTCCTCTACATCGCCGCGCTCTTCGTCCTCGTGATCGGGTGGTTCGCCGCGCTGTTCATGGGCCGCCTCCCCGAATGGGTGCACAGCTTCATCGGCGGCGTGGTGCGCTGGACGACGCGGGTGTACGCGTACATGTACCTGCTCACGGACCGCTACCCCCAGTTCTCGCTCGACGACGAGGACTACCCGGCCCGGCCGATCCTCCCTGCGCCAGGTCCGCTGAACCGCTGGGCCGTGCTGTTCCGCGTGATCTTGGTGATCCCGGCGGCGGTCTTCGCCCAGATCGTCCAGTACGGCCTCATCTTCCCGCTGCTCTTCGTGGCCTGGCTCATCGCCCTGTTCAGCGGCCGGATGCACCCGGCGCTCTACGGCGCCTACTCGGCGCTGCTGCGCTACCAGGTTCGTCTGCACTCGTACTTCACGATGCTGACGTCGGAATATGCGTGGGGCATGCTCGGCGACCCCACCGCGACGACGGCACCTTCGACGTTCGCCCCCGTGAGCCCTCCGTTCGCAACCCCGCCGCCGGCGCCACCCACCACCGCGGGCGCACCGCCAGCCGCGTCCGGCTCGCAGCCGCAGCCCCAGCCGCAGCCCCAGCCGCAACCGCAGCCGTTCGCGTACCCCTCGGCTCCCAGCGAGTCGACGACCAGCGAAGCGACTGCCGCGGCGGGGCAGGAACCCGAGCCGTCCGCGCCCGACGACGTGGGCGGCGCTGCATCGGCCCCGCCGCCCGGAATGGCCCCCGCCCATGCCACCGCCCCCGCCGCCAACCGGCCTCGGGGCCATGCCTCCGCCGTCGCCCTGGGAGCGCGCCGCGCCGTCCGGTCCGACGGACGTCGAGACGCCGGGCTGGGCAACCCTCGTCCTGACGGGTGCCGCCCGCGGCTGGATGATCTTCGCCATCGTCTGGGGCTCGATCCTCTTCGTGGGCCAGAGCGTCGCCCAGAGCCTGTCCAGACACCACACGCACACCTCTGCCCAGCAGGTCAACACGGTCGTGTCGGACTACAACGCGACGGACACCGCCATCCAGAGCGCCATCACCCGGTTCCATTCCTGCGCCACCGTCGCCTGTCTCCACGCCTCGCACGTCCATGCCGCGTCGACGCTCACCCAGTTCGACAGCGATCTTCGGGGCATGAGCCTGCCGTCCAACGCGGGCCAGGGGGCGCAGGTGGTGGAGAGTGACACCACCCAGCTGGCGTCCATACTCACCCGGTTGGCGAACTCCTCGGACCTCTCGACGTACCAGTCCACGGTCCGCAGCAGCAACATCAACACGATCCTGACGTCGTATCAGGGCGACACGCAGAGTCTCGTCGACACCATGAGGACCGACCTCGGCTGAGCACCGTGAGCGACCGTGTC
The DNA here is from genome assembly GCA_963730395.1 of uncultured Acidimicrobiaceae bacterium. GTDB lineage: Bacteria > Actinomycetota > Acidimicrobiia > Acidimicrobiales > RAAP-2 > Bog-473. The sequence continues at coordinate 240,388 of CAVSSK010000011.1, forward strand.
GTGGAGGTCGAGCAGCAGGGGCACACCAGGATCCTGCGCATCACGCGGCCGGCGGCGATGAACGCGCTGAGCTCCGCCGTCCTCCTCGAACTCGTCGACACGGTGCGCGCCCTGCGATCGGACCCCGACGTCCGCTGCTTCGTCATCGCCGGCGCACCGCGTGCGGACGGCACGCCCTGCTTCAGCGCCGGCGTCGACCTCAAGGAGGCAGCCGCGGGCGCCATGGCTCCGGGCAATCCGGGCCGGCGCCTCACCGAGATGATCGACGAGTGTCCCATCCCGTCGATCGCCGTCATCGACGGGGTCTGCACCACGGGCGCCTTGGAGCTCGCCCTGGCCTGCGACCTGCGCATCGTCGCCGACACCGCCCAGATCAGCGACTGGCACCTGGCCCGCCTCGGCGCCGGACTCGGTGCCTGGGGTGCCAGCACCCGGCTGGCCCGCCTGGTCGGCGTGGCCCAGGCGAAGGACCTGATCCTCACCGGCAAGGTGATCGACGGGCGCGAGGCGCTGCGGATCGGACTGGCCCAACGCCTCGCACCCTCGGCGGCGCTCTGGCAGGAGGCCATGGGGGTGGCCGAGGCCATCGCGGCCATGCGGCCGCAGGGCGTCCGCATGACGCTGGCCCACCTCGACAAGGTGCAGGACCTGTCGAAGGAGGAATCGCTCTCGTTCGCCCGGCAACTGACCGAGTGGATGTCCGGCGGCACGAGCTTCGAGGAGTCGGCCCAGGGGATCCTGCAACGCAGGGATGAGCCGCCTGGACGATGACGCGGTGACCTTCGAGGAGCTCGTGGCCGAGGGAGCAGCCGCACCGACCGAGGGTTGGGACTTCTCCTGGTTCGAGGGCAGGGCAATCGAGGAGCGCCCGCCGTGGGGCTATGCCCGTCTGATGGCCGGGCGCATGGCGGGCGCCACCGCCGCCCTGGACGTCGAGACGGGCGGCGGCGAGGTCCTCGCCACGGTCATGCGGCGGCCGCCCCTGCTGGTGGCCACCGAATCCTGGCCCCCGAACGTGGCCGTCGCGCGGGACCGGCTGCGCCCGCTCGGCGCGCACGTGGTGGCCGTGGCGGACCGGCCGACGCTGCCCTTCGCCGCCGCCTCGTTCGACCTCGTGGTCAGCCGGCACCCGGTTGTCGTGCTGTGGGCGGAGATCGCCCGGGTCCTTCGACCGGGCGGGACCTACCTGTCACAGCAGATCGGCGCCGGGACCAACCGGGAGCTCACCGACTTCATGATGGGCCCGCAGCCGCCCAACGCGAGCCGGGGCCCCGGGCCCACCCGTGCCGCCGCGGAGGCGGCCGGCCTCGAGGTGCAGGACCTGCGGGCGTGCGCGCTGCGGGTCGAGTTCTACGACGTCGCCGCCGTCGTGTGCTTCTTGCGCAAGGTTCGCTGGACGGTGCCCGACTTCACGCCCGATGCCTATCTCGACCGACTGCGCGTCATGCACGAGCTGATCCGGCGCGACGGCAGCTTCGTCTCGACGGCTCAGCGCCTCCTGGTGGTGGCGGCCCGCCCCGGGTGAGCCCCGGCCTGAGCGCAGGTCAGCTCGCCTGGCTGACCGAGCTCATGTTGTAGTCGGGAATGCGCAGCGGCGGCATGATCGTCCGGTTGATGTACTCGCCGAACTCCCGTCCGAGCGACCGCACCGGGGTGCCGACCTCCGACGCCCGCGCCAGCAGGTCCACGGGGCTCTCGTTGAACCGGAAGTTGTTCGCCGCACCGACGATGGCGCCGTCCTCTATCACGTAGACACCGTCGCGGGTGAGCCCGGTGACGAGCAGTGTCGCCGGGTCGACCTGCCGGATGTACCACAGGCAGGTGAGCAAGAGGCCCCGCTCCGTGCGGGCCACCATGTCCTCGACGGTCCCCCCGCCGGCGCCGTCGCTGCACAGCACGAGGTTGTCGACGTAGGGCGCCATCACCACGCCCGACCTCGCCGCCCCTGCCCGGTGGTAGCGCAGGTGGGCCAGCACCCCCTCGTGCAGCCACTCCGTGCGCCCGATGGGAAGCCCGTTGTCGAAGGCGGAGACGTCTGAGCTGCTCGCCTCGGCCGCCACGAAGGGCGCGCACTCCACCCCCGCCTCGAAGGGGTCGCTGTAGAGCGTGTAGGGGATCGTGGTGATCCGCTCGCCGACGCGCGTGCCGCCGCCCTCCTTGGAGAAGACGGTGCGGCCGTCCTCCGCGTTCTGGCCCCCCAGCGCGTACAGGTCGAGCACCGCCATCATGTCGCCGACGCCCGAGGGCGGCAGGATCACCTCGTAACGGCCCGCCTCCAGAGCGATCTGCCGCTTGCCCCAGTCGAGGCGGCGCCAGATCTCCTGCTCCATCTCCTCGAGCGACGGCGAGATGGACGGCGAGGCGACCCAGGCCGACCCCGTCCCGTCGGCCGTCCGGCCCACCAGGTGCACGGCCCCCGTCGGCTGGACGTGCGAGAGGCGCAGTCCCGTCGAGCTGCCCAGGTACAACGTCGTGAGGTCCAGCTCCGCGAAGCCGGACAGCACGGCGTCGCGAGCCTCCGCCCGTCCGAAGGCGCCCGACAGCGAGGAGAGGACCCCCTCGAGCACCGAGGCGTCCGTCTCCTCGGGCGCCAGCCCGAAGTCGCGGCCGAGCGCCTGCTTCGACGGCCCGACCGGGGGGACGCGTCCTCGGCCGGCGGTGACTGCCGGGCGTCGGCCAGTGCGGCCCCGACCATCTCGGCGACGCCCTCGACGCCGACCACGCCGGTCCGGCGGGCCGTGCTGACCGAGGTCCCGGCCACGACGACCACGCTCACGGCGCGGGCGCGGTGCACGCCGTTGGTCGTCGTCCGGTTCAGGGCGAATCGGACGTCGGCGTGACTGGTCTCCTCGACCAGCACGAAGCAGCCGTCGGCGCCGGCCGCGCCCGCCGCCGCCAGGCCCGCCTCGACCAGGTCCTGAGCCGGGATCACGGTCTCGTCCGGTCCATGCTCAGCGACCCGACTCCTCGCGGGCGTTGAGGATCCGCACCCCGCGCACGAGCACCGATGGGCAGCCGTGCGACACCGGGGCCGTCTGTCCGGGCTGCCCCTTGCCGCAGTTGAACGCGCCCCCCAGCACCCAGGTGGAGGCGCCGCCCACGGCCAGCATCGACCCCCAGAAGTCGGTCGTCGTCGCTTGATACGCCACGTCCTTCAGCTGACCGGCCAGTCTCCCGTGCTCGATCTTGTAGAACCGTTGGCCGGTGAACTGGAAGTTGTAGCGCTGCATGTCGATGGACCAGCTCTTGTCGCCGACGACGTAGATGCCCCGGTCGACTCCCGCGATGAGATCGTCGGTGCTCGGGCCCTCGATCCCGGAGTGGGCCAGGGACACGTTGGCCATGCGCTGGATGGGCACGTGCAACGGCGAGTCAGCGAAGGCACAGCCGTTGGAGCGCTCGAACCCCATGGCGGCCGCGATGGGACGGTCGAGCTGGTAGCCCACGAGCACGCCGTCGCGCACCAGGTCGAAGGATTGCGCCTCCACGCCCTCATCGTCGATGGCGACGGTCGCCAGGCCGTGCTCGACCGTCCGGTCCCCGGTCACGTGCATGACGGGGGAGCCGTACTGCAGCGTGCCCAGCTTGTCGAAGGTCGCGAACGAGGTCCCGGCATAGGCGGCCTCGTACCCGACGGCGCGATCGAGCTCGGTGGCGTGCCCGATCGATTCGTGGATGGTGAGCCAGAGGTTCGACGGGTCGACGACGAGGTCGTAGGTCCCGGCCTGCACCGAGGGGGCCCGCACCTTCTCGGCCAGCAGCTCGGGCAGTCGGGCCAGCTCGGCGTCCCAGTCCCAGTTCCCCTCGGACACCGGGCCGGTCATGAACTCCCAGCCCCGCCCGACCGGCGGGGCAAGCGTGCGCATCGTCTCGAAGCCGGTGTCGGAGAGCGCCAGCGCCTCGAGCTGGGCCTGTAACCGGACCCGGTGCTGGGTGGCGCGCGTCCCGTTCAGGTCGGCCAGATAGGTCCGTTCGGACACCGCCAGCATCGCGGCGGTCGTGTGGGACACGACAGGGTGGTCGCCCAGGCGGGTGCTCCACTCCGAGAGCAGGGCGATCTTGTCGGCCATGGGTATGGTCGACGGGTCGACGTCGAACGCGCTGGACCACCTCACGTCGCCATGAGACGGCTCGGGCGCCAGCTCGACGCGTCCGCCGCCCGCCCGGCTCGTCACCCGCGCCATCTCCATCGCCTGCTGGGCGAGGCCCACCGCCCCCTCCGGGCGCACGTCGACGGTGGCGGCGAACCCGACTGCTCCGTCGACCACGACGCGCAGGCCCATGCCGAACTCGGTGTCGTCCGCCGTGGTCTCGGGATGCGCGTCGTGGAGGCGGACCGTCTGGCTCCCGATGCGCTCGATGCGGAGCTCGGCCGCCTGGCAGGCCTCCGCCGCACCGAGTGCGGCGTCGGTGAGCGCCGAGAGCTCGTCGGCGTCGAGCGGCATCAGGCGACAGGCGTGGGTTGGCGCATCGGCAGCCCGGCGGCGGTGTAGATGGCGTCGATCAGCTCCATGGTACGGATCGCGTCGGCGGCCGTCGTCGGGAACGACGTGCCGTCCTCGACCGCCCCGACGAACGCCTCGAGCTGGAAGTCGTAGCTGGGCTTGCGGCTGAAGCGCTCCTTGCGGGTGCCGAGCGAGGTGGTGACCTTCATCCGGTGCCCGTACTGGGGGCTGAAGGGGTTGAAGACCGAGATGCTGCCGTTGTCGCCTGTGACCTGCGCGTGGAGCCGCAGCACCGAGGACGAGAACATGGAGCAGCCGATGTGGGCGCTGCCGCCGTCGGGGAGGGAGAAGTGGGCGTCCATCGCCCGGTCGACGCCGGGAGAGGAGAGCTTGGCCTCGGCGCTGATCACCCGGGGGCCCGGGGTCAGGAGCCGCAGGAGGCTGACGGGATAGCAGCCCATGTCCATCGTGGCCCCCCCGGCCAGGGCGAGCTGGTAGCGGATGTCGCCCTTCTTCCAGAGCGGGGCCGAGAACGCCACGTCGACCTTGGAGATGTTGCCCAGCTCCCCCGAGCGGACGATCTCCACCAGGCGCTTGGCGAGCGGGTGGTACTGGTAGTGGAAGGCCTCCATGACGACCAGGCCGGGGTTGCCGTTGCAGGCCTCCGCCACGGCCCGGGCCTCGTCGGCATTGGCGGTGAACGGCTTCTCGCACAGGACGTGCTTGCCGGCTCTCAGCGCGGCGATGGTCCAGTACCCGTGGAGCCCGTTGGGCAGCGGGTTGTAGACGGCGTCGATGTCCGGGTCGTTCACCAGCTCCGCGTAGCCACCCAGCACACGTGGGATCTCGTGCTTGCGGGCGAACTCCTCCGCCCGGGAGCGGTCACGAGCCGCCACGGCCACCACGGTGGCGCGACCGGTCCGGCGGGCGGGTTTGACCAGGGCGGTGGGGGTGATGCGGGCCGCCCCGAGGACGCCGACTCTCAGCACGCCGGGTTCATCGGCGCACGGACCTGGGACAGGCAGTGAGGGGAGGCTCCGGCGGACGTTCCCGCAGTATGGGGCGGAGGGGCCGCAAGGTCGGCCGGGAGTACCTGGCGCAGCATGAGCACGGACGCTAACGCACGCGGGCCCCGCCCGACGCTCGGACACATCCGGGGCCTCGACGGCATCCGGGCGCTGTCCGCGCCGGCCGTCATCGCCTTCCACACCGGCCTGAACTCGGTGCCGGGGGTGCTGTCGACGCCCCACGTCGTGGGGGACCGCGCTCTACGCTCGGGCGGCAACTACGTGGGCTGCCGCCGGCTCCCGAGCCCGCTGCGCTCGGCGGGCCCACGCCGCGGCCTCCCCGGGTGGCAGCCGGCCCGGGTCTCTGCCACCATCGGCGCCGTCATGGTTCGCGAACCTCCCCTGCCAGTCGTCCGTCGCGCCACTGCGGCCGATGTCGAGGCGATGGCCGCCCAGCTGGCCCGGACCTTCTGGGACGACCCGGTGACGAGCCACATCTTCCGCGCCGACGCGCGGCGCGAGGCCGGACTGCGCGCCTACTTCCGGACCCAGATGCAGGCGGACTACCTCCCCTTCGGGGGTTGCTACACGACCGACGGCTACGCCGGCTCGGCCATCTGGGCCCCGGCCGGGAAGCCCCTGCAGACGGGGCTGCGCGGCGTCCTGACCATGCTGCCGGTCCTGCCCTACGTGGCCACGAACCTCGTGACGACGCTCCGACTCCTCAACACGGTGGAGACGCTGCACCCCCACGAGCCCCACTGGTACCTGGCCAGCCTCGGCACCGCCGTCGACCGCCAGGGCAAGGGCGTGGGCAGCGCGCTCATGCGCCCGGTGCTCGCGCACTGCGACGCCGAGGGACTGCCCTGCTACCTCGAGTCGTCGAAGGAGCGCAACGTCCCCTTCTACCGGCGCCACGGGTTCGAGGTCGTCCGGGAAGTGGAGCTCCCCGGCAACGGTCCGCACGTGTGGACCATGTGGCGGGAGCCGCAGCCCGCCCCCTGAACCCTGCCGCCGGCCCCTGAGTGGCTGCCGCGGGCGTCAGGTCGGGTGGATGCCCTCGGGCATGGACAGGGCGTCGTTGACCACGAGCCCGAGCACGTCGATCACCGCCCGGGCCGGGGCCGAGGGCAACCCGCGCCGTCGCTGGGCCACGCCGACCCGGCGACGGGAGAGCCCGGTGACGGGGAGCACGGCGAATCGGCCCCGCAGGTGGCCCGGCACGGCGGTGGCGGGGAGGATGGCGGGCCCGTACCCGTCGAAGGCCAGTGAGGCGATCAGGCGCACCCCGTCGAGCTCCATGGTGGGCCGCAGTTCGATCCGGGCCGGCACGGTGGCGCTGTCGATCTCTGCCCGCAGGGGAGTGCCCGGGGCGGGGAGCAGGAGCTCCAGCTCGGACAGGCGCTCGAGGGGGAGCGCGGCCTCGCCGGCCAACGGGTGGTCCGGCGGCAGGACGGCCACCAGATCCTCGTCGAAGAGCTGGGCGGCCATGATCTCGTCCCCGCTCAAGGGGAACGTGACCACGGCGAGGTCGAGCTGGCCCGAGGCCAGTAGCTGCTCCAGCTGGGCGCTCTGGCCGTCCGCCACGTTCAGGTGGATGTGGGGGTGGCGCACCCGGAGGAGGTCGAAGAGCTGGGGGACCAGCCACCGTCCGGTCGTGCCGATCATGCCCAGGCGGACCGTCCCGACGACCTCTTCGCGCAGCGCGGTCACGTCGGCGACCATCGCCTCGAGCTCGTTCATCACCCGGCGCGCCCGCTCGATGACGACCTCGCCCTCCTCCGTCAGTCGCCCCGACGCACGGTCGACCAGCTGCACGTCGAGCTCCCGCTCCAGCCGGGCCACGTGGGCCGAGACGTTGGACTGCACGGTGCCGATGGAGGCCGCCGCGGCCGAGAAGCTGCCGGTGTCCGCGATGCCCAGGAGCGCTTGCAGATGTTTCAGTTCCATGACATGGCCGCCGTAGGAGGTGCTTGCCCGAGTTGCATTTCTCATCAGTATAACTGATACCAAGTATCTGCTAAAGCTGCTTGACTGATTGCCGAGAGGCCGACAAAATGGACGACAGACCACAGGGAATCGGAAGCCCCCCCTCCTACCCTGGTGAGTCTCGAGAAGGGATCGCCCTCCCCCCCGGCGATCCCTTCTCCTAATTTCCGGCCCGATCCGCCCCTCCTCGCCCTCCCGATCTGGCGGGCCAACTGCTTTAGGCTGCGTAGCCGTGACGACGAGCGCCGTGTTCATCGACCTCGATCGAACGCTCCTGTGCCACGCCTCGGGGCAGGTCCTGAACCGGGCGCTCGTGCGCGAGGGGGTGCTGCCCGAGGGGCGCTCGCTGCCGGGGGACAAGCTGCTCTACGCCGTCAACGACCGCCTGGGCGAGAACCTCCTCTCCATGTCGCTGGTGCGGGCCGCCGCCCGGGTGGCGAAGGGTTGGCGCCAGGACCAGGTCCAGGCCGCCGGCCGCAGGGCGGTGGCGGGGCTGAGCGAACTGGTCGCCCCGTTCGCCCCGCAGCGCCTGGCCGCCTTCCGGGCCGAGGGGCACCGCCTCGTGCTCTCGACCACCACGCCCGTCGACATGATCGCCCCCTTCGCCGAGGCCATCGGCTTCGACGACCTGATCGCCACCGCCTACGAGACCAAGGACGGCCGTTACACCGGGCGTCTCTACGAGGGGTTCGTGTGGGGGACGGGCAAGCTGCGCGCCGTGCGGGAGTGGGCCGACGACCATCACGTCGACCTGGCCGACTGCCATGCATGCAGCGACAGCATCTTCGACGTGCCGCTCCTCTCCAGCGTGGGGACACCCCATGCCGTGAACCCCGATCCCTCGCTCACCGTGGTGGCCACTGCTCGCCGCTGGCCCGTCGAGCACTGGGACCGACCACCGGGCGTGCCGAGCGTGCTGGGGCTCGAGCCCTACCACGTGCTGCGGCCGTTCGTACGCAAGCTGAGCTTTCCGTACGCGCGCTTCGACATCGCCGGGGTCGACAACGTGCCCGCCCGCGGCCCCGTCCTGCTGGCGGCCAACCACCGGAGCTACTTCGACGTGGCGGCGCTGGCGCTCGTCGCCCGCGAAATCGGACGGCCGGTGCGCTTCCTCGGCAAGCGTGAGATCTTCGACGCGCCCGTCGTGGGGCTCGTCGCGCGCGCCATCGGCGGCATCGCCGTCGACCGGGGCAGCGGATCGGCCCAGCCGTTGCGCGACGCAGAGGCGGCGCTCAAGGCCGGCGAGGTCGTCATCGTGCTCCCGCAGGGGACCATCCCGCGCGGGCGCGACTTCTTCGACCCCGAGCTGCACGGCAAGACGGGTGCGGCGCGCCTCGCCGCCATCACCGGTGCCACCGTCGTCCCGGTCGGGCTCTGGGGGACCGAGCAGGTGTGGCCCCGCTCGGCTCGCGTGCCCGACTTCACCCTCGTGCGCAACCCGGCCAGGGTCACGGTGCGTGTCGGCAGGCCGGTGCCGCTGTCGCTCACGGATGCCAAGACGGACACCGTGACGATCATGCAGGCGATCAGCGCCCTGCTGCCCGCGGAGGCGCGGGTGCGCCACGAACCGACTCCCGAGGAGCTGGCGCGCACCAAGCCGCCTCGGTGAGGGCGCGACTGGCGAGCGCGACGACCACGCGTCGTCAACGCAGCGTCGCGTCGGCTCGGTCGCGGCCAGGGGACAGTGGCCGGAGGCCGGGCGGGGCTGCGGGTCGATCCGAAGCTCCTCGAGCACCTGAGCGCCGGGCGCCGGGTCGCACTCGTCACCGGGACGAACGGCAAGACCACGACGACTCGGTTGCTGACGGTGGCGCTCGCCGCCACGGGTGACGAGGTGGTGAGCAACGAGACCGGTTCGAACATGCCGCCGGGTCATGTCGCCGCGCTGGCCGGATCCCACGCCGACCACGCCGTTCTGGAGGTGGACGAGGTCTACCTCCCCCGGGTGCTCGCCGCGACCGGGGCCGCCGTCGTGGTGCTGCTCAACCTGTCGCGTGACCAGCTCGACCGCACCAACGAGGTGCGGATGGTGGCGGGTCGCTGGCGGGCGGCGCTCGCCGCAGCGCCGCACACCCACGTCGTCGCCAATGCCGACGATCCGTTGGTGGTCTGGGGCGCCGGTGTGGCCCGCGACGTGCACTGGGTGGGAGCGGGACTGCGCTGGCGGCTCGACGCCGTGGGCTGCCCGGCCTGCGACGGCCGCATCCAGTTCGCCGAGGGCAGCTGGTCGTGCGCGGGGTGCGGTCTTGCTCGCCCCGCGCCGGAGGCCACGCTCGTGCCGTCGGCCGACGGCGGTTCGAGCGGCGTCTGGGCCGACGGGAGGACACACCGGGTCGAGCTGGCGCTCCCCGGCCGGTTCAACCAGGCCAACGCGCTCGATGGCGGCCGTCGCGGCCGAGGCGTGCGGGGTCGACGCCTCCACCGCGCTCGCCGCCATGGCAGGCGTCGAGCAGGTGGCGGGCCGTTTCACCGTGCGCTCCTTCGGCGAGGTGCAGGCCCGGCTCATGCTGGCCAAGAACCCGGCGGGATGGGACGAGCTGCTCGAACTGGTGGCCGGGTCGGATGCGCCGCTCGTGGTGAGCATCAACGCCCGGGTCGCCGACGGGGCCGACCCCAGCTGGCTGTGGGACGTGCCCTACGAGCGGCTGGCCGACCGCTCGGTGGTGGCGACCGGGGACCGCTTCCGCGACCTCTCGGTGCGGCTGCGCTACGCGGGGGTCGTCCACACGACCGAGCCGGACCCGGTCCACGCCGTGGAGACGGCGGCCGACGGGTCGGGCGCGGTCGTCGACGTGATCGGGAACTACACCGCGTTCCACGACCTCCTCGGCGCCCCGGCATGAGCGGGCCGTTGCGGGTGGCGGTCGTGTACCCCGACCTCCTCGGGACCTACGGCGACGGCGGCAACGGGCTGATCCTGACCCGGCGCGCCCAGTGGCGCGGTCACGACGCCGAGCTGCTCCAGGCGGCGTCGGACCAGGCCCTGCCCGACGCGGACATCTACTGCCTCGGCGGCGGTGAGGACGGCCCCCAGGTGCGGGCCGCCCGCTCGCTCATCGACGACGGCACCCTCGTCAAGCGGGTGGCGGCGGGCGCCGTGGTGCTCGCGGTGTGTGCGGGCTTCCAGGTGGTCGGGCGCAGCTTCCCCGGGGCGAGCGGCGATCCGCACGAAGGGGTCGGGATCCTCGACATCGAGACCACGAAGGGACTCGGCCCGCGTGCGGTGGGCGAGGTGGTGGTCGAGCCCGAGGGCATCGGCGGGCTGCCCGTCCTGACCGGCTTCGAGAACCACGGCGGGCGGACGGCGCTGGGGGAGGGCACGATCGCGCTGGGCCGGGTCACGGCGGGGACCGGCAACGGCGACGGGAGCGAAGGCGCCGTGAGCGGCCGGGTGGTCGGGACGTACCTGCACGGGCCCGTGCTGGCGCGCAACCCCGCCCTGGCCGACCTGCTCCTCTCGTGGGCCCTCGACGAGCAGGTGCTCGAGCCGCTCGACGACTCGGCCGCCGAGGGTCTGCGGGAGGAGCGGCTGGGCTCGGTGAGCCGCACCGGGCGGTTGGGCCGTCGGAAGTAGGGCGGACTCCTCCCGCTATCTCGTGGCCACGACGATCTCCGTGTCACCGGGCCAGTCCCAGAACAGTCCCTCCGGCGAGCGTTGCCGCAGCAGCTCTCGCACCGCGGCTCGAACGCCCCCATCGAGTCGCCGAAGGTCTGCCGCGAGAGATGGGGTGTAGCCCGCTACGACTGGTCGATGAGCCGGGGGCCGGCGTCGCGTACAAGGCGGCACCGACCAGCGATGCCAGGTCTGCCTCGTAGCGATGCCGGCGGCCTTCGCAGCCGCTGAGCCGGGGTCGCGGCCGTCGTCGACGATGCCTGCGCGAGCGACGACGCCTCGGACCGCGGAATCGCAGGCGTCCGGCTCGTCGGCGCCAGCTCGCGGGCCAGCGTCGAGGCGCGCCGGATAGGGCGGCCGACCGGGCACGTAGACGCGCGGCCTCTCTGTAGACACCGGGTCCCGGCGTCACGTCCTATGGCGCGACGTCGAGGGAGAGAAGGTCCCTGGCCAGCACGACGGTGCCCGAGAAGTGCTCCTTCGCCCGGGCCACCCAGTCGTCCTCGGAGCCGGGCTGCGGAGCGGGGACGAGATGGGTCAGGACGAGCGTGCTCACGCCGTTGCGTGCTGCGGTCTGTGCGGCGTCCTCCAGCGAGGAGTGGTAGTCCAAGACGTCCGTCAGCCTCGGGAGGCCGATGGGCTCGATGAGGTCGCGGCGGACGACCGTATGGACGAGCACGTCCGCGCCCGCGCACAGCTCGTCGAGCCCCGCGGAGGGCACGGTGTCGCCGGCGATCACGACCGAGGCCTCGCCCTCCTCGATCCGGTAGCCCACGGTGGGGCGCACCGGCGCATGGTCGGTGGGGGCGGCCGTCACCCGTACCGCCCCCTCCTCCAGCACGGCACCGTGCTCGGCTTCGCTGACCTCGGCGGACGGGCGCCACCGCAGGTCGGCGTGGTGGGCCAAGCGGTAGCCGATGTCGAGCTCGAGCATGGCCTCGGTCGCCCGCACCAGCCCGGTCGTGCCGGGTGGCCCGAAGACGGCCAAGGGATTGGGTTGGAACGACATCACCCAGCGCGAGGTGATGATGTCGTTGAGGTCGGTGGTGTGATCGCTGTGCAGGTGGGTCAGGAAGAGGCCGCGTAGCGCTCCCGCTCCGGAGGCGGCGGCCGCGGCGCGCATGAGAACGCCCCGTCCGCAGTCGAACAAGAGGTCGCCGATGCCCGTGCGCACCAGGGTTGCCGGCCCGGCGCGTTCTGCATCGGGAAGCGGGCTGCCGCTGCCGAGGATGATGATCTGCATTGGACTCCTCTCGCCGGGACGGGTCGGCGCCCGCTGCAGCATGGCACCGTTGGTACGATCGCGCGGCAACTCTTGAGAGGGGGCGCGACCGGTGACGGGAGCGAGCGCAGACGGCATGGAGACGCTCCTGCGTGAGCTGGGAGCGCGGGGGGCGGGCGGTATCAACCCCGAGGAATCACAGCTGGTCGCGCTGATCGAGTCCGGGCACCAGGGCCCGCTGCAGTTCGTGAACCTCCTGGCCTTCCGCGAGCGAGCGATCTATCCGGCGGGGCACGAGCTGGCCGGCGCCGAACTCTCCGGGGCCGACGCGTACGGCCGATACGGGGTCGTCGCCCTGGGACAAGTCGGTCGTCGCGGTGGCAAGCTCGTTCTCTACAACCAGGTGCACCAGGCGCTGATCGGGCAGACGCGCCCGTGGGATCAGATCGTCGTCATCGAGTTTCCCGGCACGGACGCCTTCGTCGACATGATCCGTGACCCTGACTACCAGGCCAGCCTGGTGGACCGCGACGCCGGCTTGGCCGAGGTGGTCATCCTCGTCACGCAGCCGTTGCTCCCGGGCTGACGCGACCGTCGCGACCTGCGCGCGCTCAGGCCACGGTGAACCGGGGCTCGGGGCGCCCGGCGACACCCAAGCCGTCCACGACCAGCAGCGCGCCGTCGGCGGTCCCTTCCGGGGCGCCCAGCTGGACGCTCACGACGTAGAGGCGATCGAGGTCCCTCCCACCGAAGGCCACGTCTGCGGGATTGGCGACGGGCAACTCGAGGGTGCGGTCGAGCCCCTCGGGCGTGAAGCGGGCGAGCTGAGACCCCCCGATGAGCGCGCACCACAGCCCGCCTTCGGTGTCGAGTGCCGCACCGTCGGCCACGCCGGCCAGGCCGCTGAGGTCCCCGAAGACGGTGCGCGGGCCGACGGAGCCGTCGACGGCGTCGTAGGGGTACGAGTAGTAGTCCGCCGAGGAGTCGCCGATGAGCAACGTCATGGTGTCGTCGATGACGCAGACGTTCGGCCCGTTGGTGTTCGAGATCTCCGGGTCCAGCAGCTTCCACCCGTGGCGGGCCGAGTACCACCAGGACGACCCCTCCGCCGGCCCCAGGTTCAGGGTGCCGGTGATCAGGTTGCCCGAGAAGTCCGCGCAGGCATCGTTGGCGCGCCCGCCGAGTCCCGCCGGGTACGCCGACAGGAGGGCGGTCGTCCCCGCCTCGGGGTCGATCAGGTGGAGGCCGTCGTCCAGAGCGCCGACGAGACGGCCGTCCTCGGTGGGCACGATGCCGGCCGGCATGGAGGGCATCGCCATGGTGTGGAGTGACCCGTCGTCCCCGTCCAGCCAGTGCAGTGTCCGCGCCGCGCAGTCAACGAAGCAGAGCCGTTGCGCCCGGTCGTCCCAGACCAGGCTCTCGCCCCAGCCCAGCGAGAACTCGCCCACACGTTCGATCAGCATCCGGCGTCGACCGGCATCGTGGCCACGCTAGCGGCGTCAGTCGGGCCACTCCTTGCCGTCCCGGCGAGACGGGGGGTCGTCGAGCGCCCAGGCCCGGCGCCAGGCCGATGCCTCGGGGCCCCGGTGCGCGGTCTCGGCGCCCTCCACCGGCGCCACCGCGCTCGACGGACCGTCGCGCCTGCCACCAGTCCGAATGCACCTCGCGCGCCAGCGTGGCCACGGCGGCCTCCACCCGGCCGGAGAACCGGTGGGCGTTCTCGCCCTCGTCCGGTGTCATGGGAGCCCCGAAGAGCACGGCGATGGGGGAGCGCCGCAGGCGTCCGCCCCGGCGCGACTCGGTGCCCGACCCGCCGGGGGCCTTGGCCCCGGCGTCGGACGTCTTGGGCAGGACGTGACGGGTGCCGTGGAGGTACACCGGCACCACGGGGCGCCCGGTACGCCGGGCCAGATAGGCGGCTCCACCGCGGAAAGGCTGGGTCCAGCCGTCGGGCGAGCGCCCGCCCTCGGGGAAGATGACGAGGCTCCACCCCTCCTCGACGAGCTCGGCGGCCGTGTCCGCCGACTTGCGGTTGACCTTGCTGCGCTCGATCGGGATGGCCGCCAGTGCGAACGACCACAGCACCGACTTCCAGGTGCGGTCGAAGAAGTAGTCCGAGGCGGCGGCGACGACCGTGCGGTGGCGGAACTCCACCGGGAGCGTCGTCAGCAGCAGTGGCGTGTCGATGTGGCTGGCGTGGTTGGCGGCGAAGATCACGGGCCCATCGACGTGCTGGAGGTGCTCGAGCCCCCGCACGGTCGCCGGCGCCAGGAGGCGGGCCGCCGGCCGGGTGACGTTGTCCATCACCATGGCGCGGGCCAGGCGGACGGGATAGCGGCGGGACCACTCGTGGTCGTAGTCGAGCCCGACTTTGCGCTCGGGGTCGGGCCTGTCGACAGAGGTGGGCCACGTCGGTGCGGCAACGGGGAAGCGGGCCGTGCGCACCCGGCCCAGGATCCCGGAACCCGCCATCAGTGCACGTCCGACATGAAGATCGGCGGGTTGTGCATGTGGGTCAGCGTGGGGGACGGGCCCACCACGTCAGAGGCGATCTCGAGGGCGTCGTCGAGCGAGCCGGCGGGGGAGAAGCCCAGCCGGCGTACCGCCTTGGGGTCGCCGCCGACCACGATGACGCGGCCGAGGTGGGCCAGCGCGTGGGCGCACCAGTACCACATGTAGAACGGGTGCACGCCGTGGTAGGCGTGACCGGTGCGATAGAGGTGCACGTACCAGGGGTCAGTGGCGAACGACTCCTCGAACTCCTTGTGCATCTCGACCGGGTCGAGCGTCTGGGTGAGCACCTGCTCGTAGAAGTCGATGTAGCTGGGGTGGTGCCCGGGGTGGAATTCGGGTCGTGTGGGGTGCCGCATGATCACGACGCCGCCCTCGCGCACCAGTGGCCGGCCCCGGTACATGTTGAAGAAGTAGCCCAGACCGAGGCATGCGACGAGGATCGGATTCATGATGGAGTTCACGTTGTAGGGGCAGATGTAGGGCAGCCCCATGGTGAGGATGTCCGTCTGGCCCTCGACGTCGACGCCCTGCTGGGCCCACACGTTCGCCGTGGTCTGTGCGTGGACCGCCTCCACCTCGCCCGCCTGCACGGAGGTCAGGGCGTGCGGGGACTTGATGCCCTGGAAGATCTGCCGGGCGACGCGGTGGCGGCGTCTTGGCCAGTGCGGTCGACGTGGCGGCGAAGGTGGCGCGGTCCCGCAGCGACCACTCCCACTCCCGCTTCTGCAGGAACTGGAAGTTCGACGGGAACGTGTCGTTGTTGAGCGTGGTCTCAATCTGGAAGACCTTGACCCCCGACTCCGCGATCAGCCTCCCCATGCGCCAGTTGGACGAGTGCAGCTCTGACGCCGGCTGGTCCATGAACGACCTGGAGTGGCGCATCGTCTGCGGGTTGTGATGGTGCTTGAGGCTGCGGTAGCTGGCCAAGCCGGTCGCCACACTCTTGTGCCCACCATCCATGGAGACGAGGTTGATGTTCACGTACACCAAGAGATCGGACGTGGCGGCCCGCTTGTTGATCTCCACGTCTTCGCCCTGGTCGGTCTGGCCCAGGTGGATGAGGTTGTCGGGGTCTTCGGCGTCGTGCTGCGTCAGGAGCCCGTGCGGCGCGAAGGCGTCGTAGACCCGGTCACCGAGCGCGTGCCGCAGCTCCTCCTCCGTCATGCGGCGGTGCAGGGCCAGAGCCGCCACGAGGACGACGTCGTCCACGGCGGCCTCCGCTGCCATGTCGAGCACGGTCTCGACGACCATCTGCCTGATGTCGGGTGCCTCCATCGGGGGCAGCGGCAGCGACACGTCGTCGAAGCAGATGGTGAGCTTCATGCCGGGGCGGAGGAGCGCCGGCAGCGGGTCGCGGTCGCCGAGGGGGTGCAGCAGCGCGTGGCGGATGGCGCGATAGGGGTCCTCGATCGCCTTCACCGGCTCGGGGGCGTAGATGACCCGGCTCCCCTCTGGGAGCGTCTGGAGGCTGAAGCCCTCGCCGTTCCAGAACAGCGTCGGTGGCGTCGACTTGTCCACCTCGAGGACGAAGCCAGGTCGGCGGCTCATCGGGCAGTTCCTTTCCGCATGTCGAATGCGATCTTCACGGCCCCGCGTCGGCCGGCGGCGCCGGCGTGGGCCACGGCGTCCTCGAAGCGGGTGAGGGGATAGGTGGCCGACACGAGCCGGCCGGCGTGCTGGGCGGCCACCACCTCGAAGGCCAGCGCGAAGGTGGACACCCGGTCGTCCATGCCCGCTGGGCGTTCGGTGCCGTAGGCGTACGCCCCGGCCAGGCGGACCTCGCGATGCCACAGCGGCGCCAGGTCCACCGTCACCTTGCCCGGCATGCCCACCAGTGCCACCGTGCCGCGCGGCCGTACCATGGCCAAGGACTGGGCGATGGACTCGGCGCTGCCCACGCAGTCGAAGACGACGTCGGCGCCCCCCGACAGCGTGCCGGTCAGGCCGGACGACCCTCCGTACGACAGTGACCTCGAGTGGCGGCGGACGGCGCGCGTGAGCTGGTCGGGCGGGAACGCCTCCGTGCAGCCCAGCTCTTGTGCCAGCTGCCTCTGGTGCGGATAGCGCGCCCCGACGAGGAGCATCGAGGGGGACGGACAGCGGCCCGACGCGGCCAGGTGGCCGAGCGCGGCGGTGACGAGCAGGCCGAGCGTGCCGGCGCCGAGGATGGCGACGACGTCCCCCTCTGCGACGGGCGCTCCGAGAACGGCATGCACCGCGCAGGCCACGGGCTCCACAGTGACCGCGTCGGCGTCACTCAGCCCGTCGGGCACCGGGTAGAGCTGGCTGGAGTGGGCCACGAAGCCGGAGGTCGACCAGCCGCCGCCGGTGTCGGCACAGAAACCGGTCTGCAGTCCGGGTCGGATGTGGCCGAAGGCGAGATAGCCACAGTTCCCGACGTGCCCCGCCTGACAGGCCGGGCAGGGCGGGTGGATACCGCGGGCCGCGCATCCCAGCACCGGCTGCAGCACGACCCGGGAGCCCGCGGCCAGCGTGACGCCGTCGGCGCCGACGGCGTCCTCGGCGACGGTGCCGACCACCTCGTGGCCGGGGACGAAGGGGAAGGACACGATGTCCTCGAAATAGCGAGAGCTGCGGCCGTCCAGTGTGGCGAGGTCGGAGCCGCAGATCCCGGACAGAAGGGGGTCCACGTGCACCCACCCGTCGGCGGGAATCGCGGGCGCGTCTCGCTCGACGAGCCGCAGCGGCCCCACGCCCGCTCCGCGCCCCGAGCCCAGCGTCGACACCAAACGCGCCGCGGCGAAGCGCGGCAGGGAGCGCTCGAAGAGGAGCGTGCTCATCGGCCCATCACCGCCTTGGGCGACTTCACGTCGAACGGTCCCAGCGGCAGTGGTCGGTGCGACCCGCCCTGCGCCTTGGCCCAGTGCTCCACGTGCCAGCCCCGACGCCGTGCGATCGCCGAGAGTCGCGACTCCGGGTTCACGGCCACGGGGAAGCCCACCGCCTCGAGCATGGCAAGGTCGCTGGCCGAGTCGGCGTAGGCGACGGACTCCTCCAGTGACAGGGAGTGGTGGTCCGCGTAGTCGGACAGCAGGAGGGCTCTCGCCTCGCCGATCGGCGGCAGCGTCGTCAGGTGACCGGTCAGGCGGCCGTCGCGCACCTCCATCGACGCGCAGACGATGTCGTCGAAGAGCGGACGGATCGGCTCGATGATGAAGTCCAGGGCGCCGGTGATCAGCAGCGTGCGGTGCCCGAGCGCCCGGTGCGCCCGTACCCGCGCGAAGCCGTCCGGGAAGGACCGGGTGAGCAGCTGGCGGTGGAAGAGCTCCCACGCGTCCTCCCGCAGCTGCTCGATCGGCGCGTCCTCGAAGCGCCGGTAGAACGAGCGCAGGAAGTCGCCGCGATCCCGCCGGTCCAGCGCGAGCAGTGACGGCCCCTGGCGGACGAGGTCGGCGACGAAGCGCGCCCGTCGCGGGGGCGACAGGTGTCGGCTGGCGAGCCAGGCGTAGGTGTCGACGACGTTGGAGGACATGAGCGTGTGCTCCAGATCGAACACGGCGAGGTGCCGGTCCGGCGACAGGATCGCCTTCCGTTGCCGTTCGGGCCGTTTGTCCACCACGGACCTACCGGGCTTCGTCCGCACCCGGGTGTGCTCGAGGACCGACGGCAGGTGGATCTCGTGCACGTAGCGGTCCCAGTCGATGGCGGCCGGGTCGAACTCGAAGTGCTGGTGGTCCTCGTCGTTGCAGGCGTCCCAGAGCTCGATGAGATGGTCGACCCGGTAGCGCGCGTCGGTCTCGGTGTAGGCGCCGTAGAGCTCGACGTAGCCCAGGGCACGCTTGGCCATGGCGTGACGATCCTCGATCCGGGCGGCCAGTTCCGCCTGCTTCCCCCGGATCGGCAAGGCGGTCAGCAATTTCTCCGCGAGCGTCATGACGGCGTCGGCACGCCGGAGCTGGCGCTGCACCCGGCCGCGACCGGGGAAGGACCATTCCGGCACGTTGATCGGCTGACCCCGGTCGTCGTAGAGCGGGTTGCGCTGGAAGAAGTCCGTCGAGAGCTCGACCAGGCGCCCGTAGCGCAGCGGGTTCCGCACGCCCGACGCGACTTGGTAGACCTTCGGCCGGCCCGGCTCGGGCCCACGCGCCGCGACGGCCAGGATGGCGGCCACCACGAGGTCGACCGGGATCACGTCCACGATGCCCTCGGGAACGCCCGGGAACTCGCGCAGGAGCCCCCGCGCGTACGAGATGATGATCGGCTCCGCCATGCGGAAGCCCCTGATCCACCCTGGGCGCGGCTCGGCCAGCGCCGACTCGATGATCGATGGCCGCACGATGGTGATCGGAACCCGGCCCTCCCACTGCTCGACGAGCGCCCGCTCGCCCAGTGCCTTCGTGAACGGGTAGGCGTCAGGCCAGCCCAGCGAGAGGGCGCGGGAAGTGCCGGCCTTCACCAGTTCCTCGCTCACCCAGTCCTCCCGCACCTTTTCGCCCCTGGCCGCGATCAGGTGCTCGCCCGCGGCGCCGATCTCCGACCGGGCCTTCCTGGTGAATTCGCGGAGCCGCTCGGGCTTGCGCGACTCGGCCTGCAGGTCGTCGCGCAGACGTCGGGCTGACGACACTTCGTCTTCCCAGGGGACATCGAGGGTGAAGCGGTTCTCGCTGAGCAGCTCTTCCTTGGCTTCACCCTGGTGCGTGCTCGCCACGTAGGCGGTCGACACCGCGATGAGATGGGCCCCCGATCCCACCTCCGCAATGGCGGCCGCCACGCGGTGAGGGGCCCAACAGGTTGATCTCGACGGCCTGCGTGAGCGGCGCGTCGAACGAGACCGTGGCCGCAGAGTGGATCACCACCGCGGCTCCGGCCAGCGCCGCTCGGCCTTCGTCGTCGAGCCCGAGGCCGTCGCGACCGACATCTCCGGCCACCGCCTTCACACGCCGCGCCACCTCGTCGCCGAAGCGGTCGCCGAGCTCGGCGCGCAGGCGGTCGAAGCAGTCGTTCTTGATCACCTCACGGGCCAGCCGGGCGGCGGCGTCGGCCCGGCGCCCGGGTCGCACCAGAACGGTGATCTCGGCCTCGGGGACGCAGCGCAGGATCCGCTCGACGAGGGCAGTGCCCAAGAACCCGGTGGCGCCCGTGATGAAGAACCGTTTGCCCCGGAGATCCCGCTCGATAGGCATCGAGATTTTCTAGCACTGGATGCCGAATCTGTCTACCATTTGGTAAGTGCCCAGCTCATCGACCAGTGACCGCATCCTTGACGCTGCGCTCTCATCCTTTGCCACCAGGGGATACGAGGCGACCTCGCTCGACGGGGTGGCCAAGGTGCTGGACCTCACGAAGCAGTCGATCCTGTACTGGTTCCCCTCCAAGGACGCCTTGCTCGAGGCGGTCATCGCCCGCAGTGCCGACGACCTCTCGGAGGCTCTCGAGACGGCGCTCGAAGGTGCGGGCGAGGGATGGGCGAGGGTGGAAGCGGTCGTCCGCTCGGTGTTCCGTCTCGCCGCCCGCCAGCCCGAGCTCCTGGGGCTGCTGCGCGAGGTGGGCCGGCTCGGACCGCCTGCGGCCACGCAGATGACGCTTGCCCTCGAGCCGTTGGTGGAGCGGGCATCCTCGTTCCTGGAGGCCGAGATGGACGCCGGCACGATGCGCCGTCACGACCCCAGACTGCTGCTGCTGGCCATCTACTCCACGGTGATCGGGATGGTCACCGAGGTCGAGGTCCTGCGCGCGCTCGGCGAGGAGCCGACGGCCCGCTCGCTGGTGCGGCGCCGAGCTGACGTGTTGCAGCTCCTGCGCTCGGCGCTACTGGTCGAACCGGCTCGCTGACGGGCCCGGTTCCGTGGGCTTGGGCACCTTCTTCCTGGGGGGCGCCTTCGGCGTGTAGCGCTTGTTCGCGGTCGGCGGCCTGCGCTCCCCGGTCTTGGTGGGCGACTTGCCGGTCGTGGTCGCCTTGGCCGTGTCCCTGCGGTCTCGTCCCCGCGGTCGTGCCGCGGCCTCCTTGGCGATGACCTTGGCATTGGTGGTGCCGTACTTGTTGATCCTCCAGGCCCGCAGCATCAGCCAGCCACCGAGCAGGATGAAGAGGAACCCGGCGAGCCCGATGAAGAGTGTGAAGGCGAACCCCAGCAGGAAGAGGTCGAACACCACGATGGTCCGTTTCCGCTTCCACAATGCGAGGAACCCGATGACGCACAGAACCAGGATGGCGGCCCCGAGCAGCTTGGCGTCGGGCGCGACGGCGATGGAGTTCTTGCCATTCTTGGTGACCTTGTTCTCCGCGATGAAGTAGGCCGGGATGGCGATGCCGGCGACGGTCGCCAGGATGAACGCTCCGAGTGTCCACTTGGCCTCCATCGGATCGAGCGTGGACATGACCGCCTTGCGCTCCTCGGGGGGCAAGATCACAGCGGCGTCGGCATCCTGCTGGGAACCTGCTGCGCCTGCGGCAGGCTTCGGGCCGGTGAAGGCACCCAACAGGCGGGTGCTCCAGGTCTGCGGTCGGTCGCCGCCGTCGGGGGAGGTCCACGTCATCTCGGATTCAGGGTACCGGTGCGGCCCGGATCCCCATAATCACCCCTTCGCCCGCAGGTGGGCGGCCTGGCGCAGGCTACGGTTGTGCTCCGGCCATGCCGCAGGGCGCTTCGCTCAGTTGGTTAGAGCGCAGCCTTCACGCGTCTTGGGCAGCGAGCGCCATGCCCACCTGGAGAAGACCAGGTGATCCCTGAGCGCGAGAGGCAAGGTTTTGCGCTGTATTTCACTAGTCACCCACTTCCTACGAATGGGCCACCGGCGACCCTCTAAGCCCGCACGGCGCATCCCTCCCAGATTGCCCAAGCCAAGTGGGTTATCCCTCTGACGGAGCACTCAGTAATGAACGGCACCTGCCGAGACAGTGCCCCCCTCACGAAATGGCCACGTCTACTCTTTCGCGATCACCACCGTCATCGCCTCAGCTATCACCACCTCCACCACCTCCACCACGGTGCTGCCATAGTCCCGGTGATCGGCGGAGGCAACACACGCCGACGGGCACAGCTGGCTGGTGATGTCGCCGTAGGTGGCGAGGTGAGCGGCGTCAGCCAGTTGCGTCAGTCCGTAACACTTCTCGATCGAACCGAGCACCCCGAAGTGATCGAGGGGGGTACTTACCGGACCCACACCAGCATCGGCATTGGAGACAGCAAGGGTCGTAATACAGTTTGAGTTGTTGCTGCCATAGAACACCGGATTGGTGCAATAGCCGGGAGCGTCAGTCTCGCCCTCATCCTCGTCGTAGGTCACCAGAATCGTGCCGCCGCTGGCATACCAGTTAGTGCCCTGCACAGCAGTCACAAGGTTCTTTAGATAGGTGTCGCCCTGAGCGATCGTGCCGTTATGTGTGTCATCAGTCAAGTTAGGAGTCACCCATGCAAAGGACGGTGAGTTGGTACTCGACAGGGCAGAGATCAACTGAGGATCGTTTGGTGCCGTGGTGGTCAGCCCAGCATTGGCACACGCCGCCGCATTGGCCTGCCATGTGTCCATGTACGCCCACGGCATGTGATTGATGTCACCGTCACCGCTGGAGGAGTTGGAGATCGAACAGCCGTTACCGGATAGACCTTCGGCATACCAAGCATTGGAGATACCAGCTTGCTGTAGTTGCACACCGAGGTTGGCACCGCTCCAGTTACAGGACGATCCGATTGACGCTGAACAGTCTCCTGCTCCAGCCGACCCATTATCCTGACCGGATACGAAGGCCACGTAATTCGGAGCCGAGGGATGGTCAACGCCAGCCGAGTTGGTGAAGGTCGCATAGTGAGCCGCTAGGGAGTTCTCAAATGGAGCAGCCGAGTTGCCGATGAGAGATCCGTCACCGTGATTCTCCATCATGATCACCAGTATCTTCGGGGTCGATGCCGAACCGGTCGCAGCGCTAGCAGCACTAACCGGCAACACTGATCCGATGGCGGCACCAGCAACCGCCATGACCACGGCTGCAATGATTCGGAGGCGTCGGGTGCGCCCATGGACACCAAGAACTCGCGATGGACGGCGACGTCTGGCCCTGCGAATCGGTGCTTGCCGGTCTTGACTTGGATCGGGCATGGCAGACCTCCAGCCGTATGATCGATAACCCCTCTTCGGCTCGCTGCCACGAAAGGCCGAGAGGCGCTTCTCCCACCAACAAGCCTGCTGTGTTAGATACCCCCGCCCCTGCCATCACATCTAGGAATTCGTGATTCGTAACAGTGAAAGTGACGTAACTCTCACGAGACATGTCCGTGCCAGACAGTTCGGCGGCGAACATCTTTCGGCACAATCTGCGCCGTTGCTGCTTTCGCAAGCGGTGGCACATCGCTGACTCCAGGGGTGCTGCCCAGCGAGCAGAACCATTTCTCCCCACTCCACGGGGAGCCTGATCACGTTGCCTACGTGACCACGTAAATCCGATGCACCAAATAATGCGCCGCTAGTCCCGGATTGGGTTATCCGGCACTGAATACTGCAGACGCCGGAGAAAAACAGACGAAGGACCTTGTAGCGGGTCTGGACGGTTGCTGGTTTGTGGGTCTCGGCGAAATCAGCGAGGAACATCTCGACGTGTTCCCGAGTGACCCGTGCTGGATCGACCGGACCCCCGTGTAGGGCGAAGTAATCGATCATCTGGCCCACGGACATCAAGTACTGGTCTCGGGTCGAGGGAGATCGATTAAGGGCACTCAGCGAGAGGTCGAACGAGCGCATGAGCTGTCCAAGCCCCCCTCCCGGGGGACGGTCCGTAGGGGTACCCCCGGTATTGCTTGAGTTGGTGGCTGATGGAAGGATCTGACGACGGCCAGAGATCCACTTATACGCTGTTGGTGCGTCATGCCTTCGTCGCGGATGATGGTCAATAGAGAAACCCGCAGGTCAGAAGCAAAAATACGGGCGCTTAGCTCAGCTGGTTAGAGCGCAGCCTTCACACGGCTGAGGTCGTGGGTTCGAGTCCCGCAGCGCCCACCACAATTCGTCCCTGGTCAGGGGCTTGCGCGTCGCTGACACTCTCGTCACGGTCCTCCGGCGTGCGCGCTACGTGCGCGAACGAAATCGCTGTTTTCGCGCGACGTTCGCCGTGTCGTCAGCCGTCGCGCATGACCTCAGCCGTCGGTTGCGCGCCCTCCGCCAACGCGTCGAGCGCGTCGTTGAGGCGTTGCTCGGAGCCCGGCAACAGGTGCCCGTAGCGGTCGAGCGTGAAGCTCACCGACGTGTGCCCGGCCCGTGCCGCCACCTCCTTCGGGTTGGCGCCGGCGGCCATCCACAACGCCACCGCGGTGTGCCGCAGGTCGTGCGGGCGCAGGTGCGCCAGCCCGGCGTCGCGCACCGCCGGGGCCCAGAAGCGCTGCCGCCACACGTTGAGCTGCACCGGTCCGCCTCCCGGTGCGGTGAAGACGAGGTCGTCGGGCTGGCGGTCGTAGGTGCGCAGGTGCTCGGCCAGCGGGTCGGCGGCCACGCGGGGGAGCGGGACGCGTGCGGCGGCCGGCCCGGGTCTTGGGCGGCCCGAAGTAGGGATGGCCGCCGACGTCGACCACCGTCTCGGCGATGGTGACGGTCCGCCGCAAGGGATCGACCCGCTTGGCCCGCAGTCCGAACAGCTCGCCGGCCCGCAGGCCGCCGTAGGCGGCGAGGAGCACGGCCGCCCGGTAGCGCGGGTCCATGGCGTCGGCAAGCGCCATCACCTCTCCGGGCTCGAGGAAGCGCATCTCCACCCGCTCGATGCGGGGGAGCCGCACGCCGTCGCACGGCGACTTGGCGAGATAGCCGGCCTGCACTGCGGCCTTCATGATCTTGCTCAGCAGCTGGGCGGCCTTGGTCGTCGTCGACGGGGCCAGCCCCGACGCACTGAGGTCGGCCACCCAGGCCCGCACCATCATGTGGTCGATCTCGCCCAGCTCGAGTGGTCCGAAGCGGGGGAGGACGTAGCGCTCCAGGTAGCCAACGTCTCGTGCCTTGGTCGACGGCCGCAGGTCGACGATCGTCGACTGCCACTCCTCGGCCCAGTCGGCGAACCCGACGTGTCCGCCCCACGGGTCGATCCAGCTGCCCCGCCGGATCTGCGTCTCCACGTGCGCCAGGTAGGCGTTGGCGTCGGCCTTGGTGAGGAGCGTGACCTCGGCGATGTGCCGGCGTCCTACGTGCCAGTAGCTGGCCTGCCACCGCCCCGAGGGGAGCCTGCGGACTGATCCGAACTGTCGTCGCTTCATGGCCGTCTCACCACGATCCCCATTGCTCCATATCCTGCTCCGTCCGGCTGTACCACTCCTCGTTGCCGAGCCGGCGCTCCTCGCGCCGCTGCCGCTGCTGACACCCAGCCCAGAGTTCCTCGCCCCGGCTGGTCCAGCCGACCCCGACGGCACGCAAACGCCGCTCGAGAGAACGGTCGGCCGTCTCTCTGGCGTCACCACCCCGCCGCATTGCCTCCCGCCAGGCGGCCCGGGCAGCCTTGAGGGCGCTGAAGCTCGTGGAGTAGCGCTGCGACTTGGAGAGGAAGTGGCCGCCGTATCCCAGGCCGTGGGCGTGGCGGCGCAGGCGGTAGGACTCGAACGTAGGGTCGGCACCGAGGGCCCAGGCGGTCTCGGCCATCCGGCGCAGATGCGGCGGGAGCGATCGGCGGGCCAGGTCCTGTTCCGAGCGGATGGGCGCGTCGAGGGCGCCGCCGCCGTCAGAGCTCTTGGTGGCGTACTTGGCCACGTAGCCGGCCACCTGCTGGGCCCGGGGACCGGCGGAGCGGTCGAGAACCTGGACGTCGACCTGGCTGCCCCAGCGAGCGACTCCCAAGGCGTGTGTGACGGTGACCGCTCGACCGGCGGACAACGCGGCCCGGGCAAGGTGCTCGGCGGTGAACGAGAGCGGCTCCCTGTCGACGCCGTCCGCCCGGATGACGGCGTGCAGGTGCACGACGCCACGGCGTTGGAACTCCGCCACCCGGCAGAAGGACAACCGGACGCGCTCCTTCGTCTTGCGCTGGGTCCACCCGAGGGTGCCGGCCAGGTGGCGCAACACGTAGATCGTGGTCCGCCGCCACAGCTCGGGCGTACAGGCGTTCTGCAGCACGGCGTTCTCGAAGTGGTAGCAGTCCTCGCAGAGTGGAGCGCCAACCAAGGGGTCGCCGTCATCGTGATGCTCCGAACACGCCAACTGGCGGCCGTGCACGCACCTGGCCGACGGGGAGCCGGGATGGCACGGCCCACCGTGTCCGGTCGAGTGGACGGGACCGAAGCTGGGGGCGGTAAGGGTCAACAGGACGGCGGGCCGCTCAGCCACGGACTCGTCGACCCCCTTGCCGCCGATCAAGCCGGACCGGACCAGGTGGCGGGCGTCCCCTCGGTAGACGCCGGCACACGACGGACATCGGCTCTCCCGCCGGGTTCCGCAGGCCTTGAGAAACACGCCGTCGGGAAGTCGACCGGTCGAGAAGATCCGTACCCGCTCGCCACCCGTTCGCGTGATGACTGCGCCCCGCAGGCGAATCGGATGGCGGCACCAGCCACAGCCCTCTCCTTGGGTCGTGAAGTCGTCGAATTGCCGGGCTCGGAGCCGGCGACCCACGGCCCTGGCCATCTCCCAATCGTCGGCGGTCAAGTCGGGTGGTTCCATGCCGGCCAGGGTGGATCCCCGGTGTGACAGCTGCGGATCTTCGATCGAGGTCTAAGCCATACGTAGCGCGCACCAGCGCGTACCAACGGATACCAGCGCGCACCAACGGACACCTGCGGACAGTCAAAACTTTTCCAAGGAAATCTTCGAGGCGTGGTCAGTTCGCCGCCATCGGTTCAGCGACTTGGCGAGGCCACACCGACGGTGGTGACGAGCTCGAGGCGCACCACGATCCGGCCAACTGCAGATCGGACTGCAGATCGGACGAGTTGTGAGGAGTTGCTCTACCTAATCAAGAAGTCGTCGCGGACGGGATGGATCACCTTCTCAGCCTCACGACCAGCCACTCGGTGCTCCTCCCGGCGCCGGCGCCGGCTCATCGCCTGCGCCGGCCCCGGCCGTGCCCGACGGAGATCTGCGACCGGCAGTCGACCGTTCGCCGGCGAGGGCACTTGTCGCCAGGTGTTCCCCATTCCCCACCCTTCCCTATCCGCCCCGCGGGTTCGACCGGACCTCAGCTGGCGTGAGCGACCTCGGTTCGGGGCCCAGGGATGGCATCCAAGCCGCCCGCCCGGCGGCCGGCCAACTCCATTCTGGTCGATGACGGTTCGGTTCCGGCGCGGCAGTCAAGGGTCCGCTCCGCCGGCCTTCAGCCGCCCTTGACAGCCGCTTGTTGCCGGGTCGGGCCCCTGCTTTCGTGCGTACGGACCAGTCTGTACCCAGTCTCGTGCGGCGCGAGTCGGGCACGCAGTTCCCACTCCTGGCATTCTCTGGCGATGGGTGCCGGGCTCGCGATCATCGGTGTGTCGCTGCTGCTCGTTGCATCCGTGTCGCGATATCTGTCGGGGACCCCGCTCACCCCGGCGATCCTGGTCGTCGCGATCGGCGTTCTCGTCGGCCCCCTGGCACTCGACGAGCTCGCAGCCCAACCGACCAGCTCGGTCGTTCGAACGCTCGCCGAGGCGACCCTCGCGGTCGTGTTGTTCTCCGATTCGTCCCGCATAGACCTGCGCGCACTGAAGAGCGAGGCATCGATGCCGGTTCGCTTGCTCGGCGTAGGCCTGATCTTGACGGTCGTCGCCGGTGGGCTCACGGCGGTCGCGCTCTTCAAGTCGTTCTCACTCAATGACGCCCTCATCCTTGGCGTCGTCCTTGCCCCAACCGACGCCGGACTCGGGAGTGCCGTCGTCACCGATGACCGGCTTCCACAGGTTGTGCGTCAGTCACTCAACGTCGAAAGCGGCCTCAATGACGGCATCTGCGTGCCGTTGCTGCTGATCCTTCTCGCCACCGCCGCCGGCGCTGAGGCCCATCCTCTTACCGTGGTGGCGGAAGAGATCGGTTACGGCGTCCTCTGTGGTGCCGGCGCCGCCCTGCTTTCCGGCGGAATTGTCGTCCTTGCCGGCCGGCGAAATCTGATCGACAAGACCTGGCAGCAGATCGTCCCCCTGGCCACGACGATGGCCGCCTACGGAGCAGCCAACGCGTTGGGTGGGTCAGGATTCATCGCCGCCTTCGTGGCGGGCGCCTTGTTTGGTCTCCTCGCCAGGAACGAGGTGGCCCAGGCCATGCTCTTCACCGAAGAGACCGGAGCCACGCTCGACAGCGTCACCTTCCTCGTCTTTGGTGCCGTACTTCTCGGTCCGGAGTTCAAGCACTTGAGTTGGCACATAGTCCTCTATGCGGTGTTGAGTCTCACCGTGGTGCGGATGGTGCCGGTGGCGATCGCGCTCTTCGGCACGCATGCCCGACCGGCAACCGTTGCCTTCATGGGTTGGTTCGGTCCGCGGGGTCTCGCCTCGATCGTGTTCGCCGTGATCGTCGAAGACGCCCATCTCCCGCACTCTGCTGAGATCGCCACAGTGACGTATCTCACGGTGGGGCTGTCCGTCCTCGTTCATGGGCTCTCGGCGTCACCGCTGGTGAATCGCTATGTCAGCTGGTTCCAAGCGACCTCGGACAAGAGTCCGCCCGTCATGGAGACGAAATCGACCCACGAATACCGACCCCGGTTGCTGGGTCGACTTTGAGAATCCTCGAAGGTCTGCCAACCCGCAAAAACATGTAGACGCGCCTTCGGGGCGACAGTCAGCCACATGGACTGGCAGAAGCGTCGTCTGGCCGTGGATCCTCACCGGCCTGGGCCTAGGTGCCGCCGGATCCCTCCGGGGCGCCGGGTCCTGGAGACGCAGTAACCGCCACAGCCGGTTCAAGTGAACGCGAGTGCGGCTTCAACCATCGTTCGAGCCATGCCGAAGCAACGAATGACACGGCCACGGCCAAGATCACCACTGAGATCACTTGGAAGGCATCGGATTGTATGAAGACCAGCGTCAGAAGCACCGACGACAACGGAAGACCACCGATCGCCACCGACGTCATTGCCCCGATTCCCATGGCCACCGAGTCCACCAGGGGCAGACCGGGAAGATGGGAGAAGGCAATCCCGACTGCGGCACCAATGAACATGCCGGGGAAGACGGGGCCGCCTTTGAAGCCACCCAATGATGCGCTGTACGCGAGTCCTTTGCAGACGATGAGCAGCATGATGGCCCCCAGCGACCAGGTCGCTGCGTTGTCGATGAGCGGAGACAGACCCGATTGACCGGAGAAGAGGACGAAATGCGAACTCTTTCCGGTCTCCTCGGCGAAGAACACTGCCAGACCGCCGATGGCGAGCCCGAGGACCGGTGTCACGAGCACCTTGTGGCGTGCAACGAAGGGCTGTATCTCGAAGGCTCCACGTCGGATGGCCGTGCCGACGACCGCCGCCACGAGACCGATGACGATGCTCCAGGCGAACGTGCTCCCCGTTGGAAAACCGACCTTGGGGAGGTTCTGCACGCCGAACGACGTCACGCCCGTGCTCGTAAAGTCACTGAGGGCGACGAACACGAGGGCTCCGACTCCCGCCGCCACGAGCCCCGGCAACAGGATCACGCTGACGAGACCGCCACCGATCCCTGCCGCTTCCAATAGCAAGAAGGCGCCGACAAGCGGTGAGCCCAGCAGGCTCGAGATTGCCGCGAAGCTTCCGGCTGCCCCGATCACTGCAACCGCTTGCTTCGGCGCATCCTTCTTGATGAGGTGCAAGATCAGCACGGCCAGGACCATGCCGATGACGACCAATGGCATCTCCGGGCCCAACACCCCACCCAAGATGAGCGTTGCCAGCGATGCAATGAAGACGCTGGGCATGTCCTTCGGCCCGAAGCTTCCCCCCATCGCGAAGCCCTCGGCGGGATTGTGGCCTCCGGTACCCGGTAGGTAGCGCAACGTCAGGCCGACGATCAACCCACACAGCGCCAGCATGGGAAGCGGCCACCATACGGGCGCACCATGAAAGCCGAGTTCATTGGGGAGCGTGTTGAAGAAGTAGTTCTGGCCCTTGTCGATCAGCTTCAAGTAGTAATAGGCGACAATCGCCACCGGGATGCCCACCAGCGCGCCCATGACCAGGAGTGCGACGTATTGTTTGCTCTTGACGAGTTCCAAGGGCGAGGGAGGACTCGGTGTGGCCGGCGCGGCTTCGTCAGGCACTCTCGAGTTCTCCGATCCTGGCGGGGTCATCGTGCGCCAGCGAGCTGACGACACGTCTAATCACCGACTGGTCCAGCACCATGAGGAACTGTGCTGACGCCAAAGCGACGATTGTGATCGCGCCCTTGCACATTTTGTTCGGTCATACCTTGATACCTCGCCGGCGGGCATGACAAAGACCAGGTGCCTGATAGGGGGTTCCCGTCGTTCCGCCGTGTGCTGAGAGAACCCGTTCGGAGCGGCGTTCTTCGCTGGAATGACTAGACGCCAAGCTCTGCGTGAACCGAACCGGCGGCGATGGCGTCGACGAGGGCCTGATGGTCCAGCGCATTCTGGTCCGCGTAGGAGATGGCGAAATCGGCGAGAGCCCGGTCGAAGGCGTCACCGGACCCCAGGTACGAAGCGATGGCCACCCGGTCACCGGATCGGGCGTGAGCCCGAGCCAGTGACCAGCCACACACTTTCGCGTAGACAAGAAGGGCCTCCGCAGCCATGTTGTCCACGTCAGCAGAGAGTTTCCAATCCCACAACTGGCGGAAGTAGTAGTCGTGGGAGTTACCGTCCACACCGATCGGGACCTGCTGCCAGCCAAGGAAGATGTCGCTCGATGCTTGCATCAGCCGCTGACCTTCGACGACTCGCTCGCCGTGCGTCTTGAAATCGCTCTTGGTGCAGAAACGCTCCAATACCGAGGCTTCGGCTTCCTTCATCTGGAGGATGAGGGTGTCGTCGGCGTCATCTCCCTTGAAGAGGGAGACCCAGGCGCGAGTGCCGACACTCCCGACTCCGACGACCTTCCGGGCCACGTCGACGAGCTCGTAGGATTCGAGCAGGTGACGACGGTCCCCGGGCAGCGATTGTCGGTACGAGCGGAGGCCCTCGTGGATCTTCTCCCGGAGCTGCCGGGCGTCCGCTTTGCTGTAGAGCTCGCTCACCCGGACCAGCAAGGGGGGATCACTCCGGAAGCGGAGCTCGCCGTCGACGACTTCGGTGAGCTTCGCCCGCGCCTTCAGCTGATCCTTCGATTGTGCTTTGGCGGTGGTCTTCTGAAACGCCGCGAGCACATCGCTGCTGACTTCAGAGCCCCACCTTCGCACGATGCCCGCCATATCCAGGCGGGAGTACCACACCTCGAGGTTGGACATTGTGGAGAACTCACGCATGGCCTCGCGATAGGAGCACACTGAATTCGTGGCGAGTTTGCGACCGGTCTTGGCCGGGAAGTTACGGCTGCGGGCGGCGATCTCGAAGCTGGCGGCCAAGCGCTTGAGATCCCATTCGAAGGGTCCCGGTGCTGTCTCGTCGAAGTCGTTGACGTCGAAGAGCAGGTCCCGTTCGGGCGAGGCAAAGCCCCCGAAGTTGCACAAATGGGCGTCGCCGCACAGTTGGACCTCGAGGCTGGTGCGTGGTCCTGTGGAAAGGTCGGCGGCCATTGGGAGCGCGGCGCCCCGGTAGTAGGTAAAAGGCGTCGCCGCCATCCGCCCGTAGCGGATCGGCACGAGCTCTGGGACGCGCGTCGTCGCCTGCTCGGCCAACAGATCGAGTGGCTCCAGCGTTCGGCGGCCAGCCGACCATTCGGCATGGCGTTCTCGAGGGACGTCGTCCCGTGCGGCCTTGCCTCGTGCCGCACTCTCTTCATGGGTCGGATGCTCAACAGATCGGCTCAACTCACACCTCCCTCAATGACGTCGCCCGGCTCACTCGTCTACATCCATGCGCGAGTGATACGAGCGCTCAGATTTCCTTTGCCTTGCGGACTTGAAGGCTCGCCGCTATCTCGACGATGCCGTAGACGATCATTCCGAGTCCGACGATCACACAGATGATCGAGAGTGACAGGGACGGGTAGACCAGGCAGAGGATCCCGATGATCGTCCCGATCAGCCCCAAGATGACGGTCGGCCAACTGACGGCGCCATCGTTCGCGCTAAAGCCGTGAAACAGCTCTGTCACGCCCCCGATGGTCCAGAAGATACCGACAATGAACCCCAGGACAGCGACCGTCGTGGTCGTGTGGTGCAACAAGATCAGCGCGATGACGATCGCCAGCAGTCCCATAATCACGAATCCGGTTCGCTCGCCCGACGCACCGATCGCCCGGATGAGCTGAACGACACCGAGGATCAACAGCCAGATACCGATGATGATGGCGATGGCGTGCACCGACTTGCCGGGCTTGAACGTCAGGACGATACCGAAGCCGACCGTGATGACTCCGAACACGGTGAGCAGCCACCACCGCCGCCCAAACTCCTTGACGCTGGCCGCCGTGTCGGTGGCACTCATGCTGGACATTTGAACCCTCCCTTGAGTAACTGCACGTTCATCGCCGCCACTGGCGATGCAACAACGACGTTAACTGGCTGGTCGCTCGACGCTCGGGACCTCAAACGGTTCAGCCACGCCGCCGCTGCCGACGACGCATCCCCGCAATCGAGACCGGCGAGAGCGGGCGCCCCAACGGGTCGATGAACAGAGTGCACGCACCCGATGACTGGGGCACGGAACCCTCGAGAAGCTGATACGAGTATCCAATCGAGTCAGTTCCAATCTTCGGATCGCTCAGCACCACAACGCAATCCTCCGGTCGGTTCTCTCCGGCGTCGATGTAGGACAGGACGGCATTCGGAGGGTCCGCGGCAAAGTTGTTGTCGCCTAAGGACCAACCTTCGACGAACTGTTCGTTCGTCATGTGCCCGACGACTCGTTCGGGGCGGTCCGAGAAGTACAAGGTGGCGGGCGACACGCCCGACAGCGTGAGCACTCCGTCTGAACTCCTCGAACCGCTGGCCACTTGGACGAACATCTCTTCAACGACTTGCGTCTCGGGAGAAGTCATGCGAACCCCTTTCGTGAGTTGGTTGTCCCAGGCGTATCGGAATGGCACCGATGCCGACGACAGAGATCAGCTGAGCTCCTTTGCCGTCTCTTGAACCGCCTTGTCGATGTCCTTGGGGCTCACGTCGAGCTCCTTGGCCGCATGCTTTTCAGCCTTCAGCCCGGCCTTGTTGATGGCGTCTTCAATGGTGCTTTCGCCGACGATGACCAGGGCAGCCTGCCCGGCATCGATGATGTCCCCGAACTCCTTCACGTCCGATCGCGACATGCCCTTCCAGAGATGCCCGCCCACGCCGCCGACCGCCGCCCCGACCGCTGCGCCGGCGATGATCGAGGGCGGGAACAGAATGCCGACGACGGCGCCGACCGCTGCTCCGCCCCAGGCCCCGTGGCGGGTCGACGTCTCGTCCTTGTTGACGTGGACCTTGCCGTCTGGAGTCTTTGTGACCACCGCAGCGTCGTACGTGCCGACCATCTTCTCGGCGTGGAGGTCCTTCACGATGTCGTAGTCGGCTCGCGCCGCCATTTCGCTGGGGTACGTACCGACGTAGACAAACATGCCGTCGGGCTTTGCCATGATGTATCTCCTTTTCTCAGTTGATTTCAGAGGGTTTCGATTGGTGAAGGGGTTGGTCAGGCGCCGGCTTCTGCTTCGGCCACAGCTTCAGCAACGGCAATTGCGAACCCCAGGGCTTCCGCAATGTGCTCTGCGGCCGCCATGACCCGAGCCGTCCCGATGATCGGGAGCGACGGCCACCAGGACGTCTTGCACCTGTTCGAGCGTGACTCCGGCCTCGACCGATGGTCCAATGTGCGCCAGGTAGGACACGGGGCGGGCATCGACGGCAGCCAGGGCGGCGAGTCGCACCAGGATCAGCTGGTCGGCATCCAGCCCGCACCGAGCGATCGATGCCGCAGTCATATCGGCGATGGTGTCCAGGACGGGGGTGTCGTCGGGCATGGGAGAACTCCTTGGGTCGTGTCTTTGGGATTTGGCTATCAACGTGGAGGGTGTGACGGTCGGTCCGTCATATGGAAGGTTCACACTCATGTAGGCGAAGTGTCATCACCTGCCAGCCGGATTCACCTAGGGGAATGCCGCCCGCTTCAGGGTTGGTCGAAGTGCGGGACACAGATGGGAGCACGCGGCCCGGCCGCCGACAGCACCGTTGTGTTCGATCGGGTACCGCATCGCCTACCGGGGGGCAGCCCGCGGGCTGACGTGCCTGGCCGGCACCATCAAGGGGTCTGACGTCGCCCAGGAGGCCAGGCTCAGAGCGAGCGAAGGAGTGCCGCATCAAGCAGGGACTTTGGTCCATGGACCCAGGAAATCTGAACTGGCAAGCTAGCGTCATGTCCACCGCGAGGGAGCCCCTCGGTGGTACGCGGGGGCCGAGTCGGTCACTCCGTCAGGTACTGCCGGAGACCCGCCACGACACCTCTGAACTGCAGGATTCCGCCGCGGACGACGGGAGGCACGAGCGTGTCGGGCAGCCGACCCTGGTGGGCACGAAGCTGCGGCCGCCGCCCGTGCGCGAACAGTCGATCCCGCGCGAGCGCCTTCTGGAACGTCTTCGAAGCGGATCGGACCGCAGGCTCACTCTCGTCGCCTGCCCGGCGGGCTTCGGGAAGACCAGTCTTCTCTCGGCCTGGTACGAGGCCGAGGCCGCCCGGAGACCCGTTGCGTGGCTGACGCTGGACGAGGGCGACAACGACCCCGTGGTCCTGTGGTCGCATGCGATCGGGGCGCTACGCCGGGCGAACCCCGACGTCGCCAAGTCGGCGTCAGTGTCCTCGGTCGTGACACCGGTAATTGATCTGGTTCTGCCTCGTCTGGTCAACGAGCTCGACGGCCAGGACGAGATCACGCTCATTGTGGACGACTTCCACCGCGTTTCCAGCGAACCGGCCCGCGCCAGTGTGCGGTGGTTCATCGAACATGCGCCACCGGGATTCCATCTTGTGCTCGCCAGCAGGACCGAACCAAACCTGCCGGTGGCCAGTCTGCGCGCCCACGGCGAGCTCCTCGAGCTACGAGCCGCCGATCTGCGATTCAGCGACGAGGAAGCGGACGCATTCCTGAACGGTCGCCTCGGGCTCGACCTCACAGCCGAAGACGTCGACAGTTTGGTGAAGAAGACGGAGGGATGGCCGGCGGGGCTCTATCTCGCGGCGCTCTCGCTGCAGCCCACCGCCGACCGCCACGCCTTCGTGCGCACATTTGGCGGGTCGAACCGTCACGTTGTGGATTTCCTGGTGACGGAGGTACTCGAGGCGCATGACCCGTCGGCGCAGGCGCTGATGCTCCGCACTTCGATTCTCGACAGATTGACCGGCCCTCTCTGCGATGCCGTGATGGAGCATGAGGGCTCGGCGGCGATGCTCGATGCGCTGTCACGGACCAACCTGTTCCTCGTCCCGCTCGACGACGAAGCCGGGTCGTACCGCTTTCACCCCGTCTTCGCGCAGCTGCTCCGGGTGGAGCTCGAGCGGCGTGAGCCGGGCCTGGCCCCGGCGCTGCACCGCCGCGCCTACTGCTGGCATCGTGATCACGGGACGACCGACGAGGCGATCCAGCACGCCGTGGCGGCCGAGGCTTACGCCGAAGCAGTCGAGCTGATCGAAACCGTCTGGATCAGGTACGCCAACACGTGGAGGTACGACACCGTCCTGGCCTGGCTGCGGCAGCTCCCCGACGAGGTACTGACGAGCGAGGTGCATCTGCTCCTGATTCAGGCGTGGGTGCTCTCACTCTCTGCGAGGCAGGAGGAGGCGGCGCGGGCCATCGCAGCGATCGAACGGCTGGGCGATCTGGACGCGGGACCGCTGCGCGACGGCTTCAGCTCCGCTCGGGCGAGCCTGACGATGCTACGGGCCGGCTTCCCTTGGGGAGATGTCGGCGCCCAGCTGGAACATGCCCGCCTGGCGGTCGAGCTCGAGGGCCCCGGGTCGCCTTGGCGGTCGTTGGCGTGCTGGGCGGTTGGCGTGGGCCTGTACTTCGAGGGTGAGCGTGACGAGGCCGACGAGTGGTTCGCGGAAGCGGCGGCGCTGGCGCCCGCGAGCGCCCAGTGGCTGTCTGGCACGTCGTCGCTGGCCTATCGATCGCTGATCGCCGGCGAGCGGGGCCGTGCTAGACGAGCAGCGCATCCTGGCCGAGTCGGCGGCCCAATTCGGACGGGAGCACGGCACGGAGGAGGCCGTCGGCACGGTTCCGCTGGCGGTGGGGGCATCGCTGGCGGCGCGTGGCAGGCCCGAGGAGGCGCTGCCGCTGATCGAGCACGGCGTCGCACTGGCGCGGATCTTTGGCCAGCCCCTCCAGGTGGCCCATGCGCTGCTCGGCCAGGCGCCGGTGCTTGGGGCCCTGGGCGAGCACAAGGCGGCCACGGCCGCGATAGCCGATGCGAGATCGGTCCTCGAGCAGTGCCCTGATCCGGGGATCCTGGCCGAGACACTGTCTACCCTCGAGCGGCCAGCGCAGATCCGCCGCGCCCTATCCGAGGATGGCGAGCTGACGCCGCGGGAGCTCGGGGTGCTCAAGCTCCTGCGCAGCGATTTGTCGGAGCGAGATATCGGTCGTGAACTGTATGTGTCGCACTACACGGTCCATAGCCACGTTCGGTCGATCTACCGCAAGCTCGCCGTGCGCTCGCGGGCCGACGCGCTCGAACGTAGCCGCGAACTGGGCATTCTCTAGCGAGCGTCCAAGGGCGAACGCAACGGACGCCGCCGGTCGGCAGCGCCGCCCACGTCTGTCTTCCATTGTCTGTGAACATTGGTCGGTGTCCGGCCGGGTGTGAGGTGCCGTGGTCTGGCCTAGCCGGCCAACAGCCTCCCCTAGGTGAATCCGGCCGGAAGGTGATGACGGGTCGCCTGCCGGAATGTAAGGCTGCGTCGAAATGGACAACAACTGGGCGCAACCCCGCAGCTATCGGCTTGTTCTTCGCGGGGAGCTCGGCGATTCGTTCGGAGTCCTGTTTGACGGCATGCAGTTGCAGCGGCTCGCGGGCACGACGGTGCTGACCGGCGACGTGACAGATCAGGCGCACCTTCTCGGGCTCATCGAGCGAGCCCAGGAACTTGGCGTCGAGCTCGTGTCCGTCAATCCAGACCACGGAACGGACGGGTGAAGGCCCGAAACATGCCCGGCCCTGCCCGAGTCGGGAGGATGGACGAGATCCGTGACCTCGCCCTCGCCGGTCGCACAACCAGAGGTCGCAGTCGATGAGCCAACTCACGAAGGCCTTCTCGGTCAACAAGAAGGGATTCAGCCCGGCCGGGGGCGCCGCCGTTGGCGTGGTCCTGAAGCCAGAACCAGAGCACGCTGCCGAGAGTGAGCCCGTCGGGGGAACGGGTGATTTTTCGA
The DNA here is from genome assembly GCA_963730395.1 of uncultured Acidimicrobiaceae bacterium. GTDB lineage: Bacteria > Actinomycetota > Acidimicrobiia > Acidimicrobiales > RAAP-2 > Bog-473. The sequence goes on from CAVSSK010000011.1 coordinate 277,505, forward strand.
CTCCGATGCGTACTGTCGCCCAACGAGTCGAAGGGGAGCCGCCATGAAGGTTGTGATTGTGGGAGGAGTAGCCGCGGGCGCGTCCACCGGTGCCCGGGTACGACGGCTCGACGACTCGGCCGAGATCGTGATCCTCGAGCGGGGCCGCTACGTCTCCTTCGCCAATTGCGGCCTTCCGTACCACATCGGCGGTGAGATTCCCGACCGCAACAGCCTGCTGCTCCAGACCCCCGAGAGCCTGGCCGCCTCGCTGGCGCTCGACGTGCGCACCGGCCACGAGGTGGTCGGCATCGACCCGGCGGCAAAGGAGGTCGAGGTACACGAGGTCGAGGGAGGGCGGACCTACCGCGAGGCCTACGACAAGCTGGTGCTGTGCCCCGGGGCCGAGCCCATCCGACCACCCATTCCCGGGGCCGACCTCCCTCGAGTCGATGTCCTGCGCAACATCCCCGACATGGATCGCATCATCGAGGAACTCGATGCCAGTGCGACTCGGGCCGTCGTCATCGGAGGCAGCTACATCGGCCTGGAGATGGCCGAGGCCTTCCGCACCCGAGGGCTGGAAACCGCGATCGTCGAGCGGACAGACCGTCTGATGCCGTGGCTGGACCCGGAGATGACCAGGATCCTCGACTTCCACGTCACGACCCACGGCGTCGACATCCGTCTCGACAGTTCGGCCAAGGCGATCCGTGAGAAGGGTGCGGAGCTCGTTGTCGAGCTCTCCGACGGCTCGGAGCTCACCGCTGACGTCGTCGTGCTCGCCGTCGGTGTGCGACCCAACGCCGAGTTGGCGCAGATGGCCGGGGTGGCGACCGGGCCGCTCGGGGGCATCGCCGTCGACGCCCAGATGCGGACCTCGGTCCCCGACATCCTCGCTGCCGGCGACGCCGTGGAAACGGCGCACCTGCTGACCGGGGAGCCGGTCCTCTCGATGCTGGCCGGCCCGGCCAACCGGGAAGGGCGCATCGCCGCCGAGGCGATCTGCGGTCACGAGAGTGCCTATCGGGGCAGCCAGGGGACGGCCATCGTCAAGGCGTTCGACATGGCCGCCGGCGGGACGGGCCTGACCGAGGCCCAGCTGCGCGAGCGTGGGATCGAGCACCGCAAGGTGTACACCCACCAGAACGACCACGCCGCGTATTACCCGGGCAGCTCGCCCATGTTCATCAAGGTGCTCTTCACCCCGTCGGACGGGAAGCTGCTGGGCGCCCAGGTGCTGGGCTGGGACGGCGTGGACAAGCGGATCGACGTGTTCGCGATCGCCCTGCGCGCCGGCATGACCGTCTACGACCTCGAGCACGTCGAGCTGTCCTATGCGCCTCCGTACGGATCGGCGAAGGATCCCGTCAACATGATCGGGTTCCAGGCCTCGAACCTGCTGCAGAGGCGACATCGACCTCTGGTATGCGGAGGACTACCCGGCGTGCGCCGAGAGGACGACGATCCTCGACGTGCGCACGGTGGCCGAGTACGAGTACTGGCACATCCCCGAGGCGATCAACATCCCCTACACCGAGCTCCGTGCCCGGCTCGGCGAGGTGCCGAAGGACCGCCCGGTGTACACCTACTGCCGATCTGGCTTCCGCAGCTACATCGCCTACTGCATCCTCAGGCAACACGACTTCGCCGACACGGCGTTTCTCTCCGGCGGCCTGATCACGTTCCACGGGTATCACCGCACGCCGCTCGAGGTGGGGCAGGGCGGCTTCCCGATCGTCGCCCACGCCGAGGATGAGATGGCGACTCGTCCAGGCGCCCTCGAGCACGTCTGATGGCTCGGAGGTTGGGCGATGAGCCAGATAGAGAAGGTGTTCGCGGCCGACGGCGAGAAACTGAACGTCAAGGGCGGCGCAGCCGTCGCGGCCCTCCTGTTCCTGCTGTGGTTCGTCATCGTCCAGACGAACGAACAGAAGTACTTCGTCCCCGTCGTCTTCGCCGTCCTCTTGGTGGCACAGAGCGACCCAGGCGGAAACTATCGGCAAGCGGATGGAGGGAATGTCTCTCTTCGCCCTGCTTGGTGCGCTGGTGACGGCCTTCGGCTTCTACGTGGGAGACGAAGCCTGGGGCTTCGTGGTCCTTGCGGTCTTCGCCGTGACGCTGGCGTGCGGCTTGGCCGTCAAGCTCGGGGTCCACCGATTCGCTGCGGGTCTGCTGCTCAACGTCTGGTTCCTCGTCGTGCTCTCACTGGCCACGCATGACACAGGCCACCTCAAGATCAGCGCATGGGACCAGGCACTGGCCTGGCTGGTCGGGGCCGCGGCGTGGATCGCCCTCATGTTCGTCGTGTGGGTGGCGAGCAGGGGCAGATGGCGGCCCGCACCGGTCATGGACCTCCCGGGGAGCCAATCCCCGGTGCAGTTGACCCGACCGATCGTCCTCTTCGCGTTGATCCGGTCCCTGGCCCTGGCCGCCTCCGCCGCCATCGCCTTCGGAGGGCACCTGCCCAGCGCCGACTGGATGCCCATCGCCACCATCGTCGCGATGAAGCCGAGCCTCGAGCAATCCAAGCTGTTCGGCGAGCAGCGTCTGGTGGGTGCGGCCATGGGTGCTGCGGCGGCCATCCCGATCCTGATCCTGGTCGGCAGCAAGCACGCGCTCGAGGTCATCATCATCCTCCTGGCTGGACTCGGAATAGCCATCCAGGGTGTGAACTACGCCTACTACGCCGCCGCGATTGCCTGTGCCGCGCTCATCGCTGCCGACCTGCCCCAGCCGACGGACTACGCCGCCGAGGGGCGGCGGGTCCTCTTCACCATGATTGGCGTCGGCATCGGGGTGCTCGTGATGTTCGTGGCTGACCGGCTCCAGAAGCACTCTGCCAAGACGGCCTGACGCATGGTTCCAGAACAAGAGGGAACCACCGTGTCCACCACAGAGGCGCCGGCACAACCAGCGCAAATTAGGGACCTCGCTCTCCGAGGTCGCAGACGACTCGCCGTCGTCGCAGTTGTGCGCACGGGTCTCACGATCGCCTTGGTCGTGGCCCTCTACTTCGTGCTCCCGTTGGACCACGGCTCCAATGCTCGGGGCGGTGGCGGAGCTGGCACTCGGGAGTCCTCGTGCTCGTGGCGATCATCGCTTGGCAGGTCCGAAGGATCGTCGGGTCCGACCACCCCATCAGCCGTGCCGTCGAAGCGCTTGCTCTCAGTGTCCCGCTCTACGTGCTGCTCTTCGCCACCACGTACTTCCTCATGGCTCGCGCCAATCACGAATTCGTTCGGCGGACCGCTCAGCCGCACCGATGCCATGTACTTCTCCTCCACCGTCTTCACGACCGTCGGCTTCGGTGACATCACCGCAAAGACCGAGGCCGCCCGTCTGGTGGTCACAGTGCAGATGTGGCTGGATCTGGTGTTCTTGGGCCTGGTGGTGCGCCTCGTGGTGAACGCGGTCAAGTTCAATCAACAGCGGCGAGCTGTCGACACGAGCGATTGAGCTCCCTAACTAAACGCTGGATGCCTTCCCGCCCTGACTGCTGCTGGTCGTTGGGTTACGACTCTGCCACCTATCGACGGGGACAGTCAGATTTCCTCGTCACAGACGCTGAACGCGTCGCCATCGGCACGACACCCGGTGACCGGGTGAACGGGCTGGCGTACTCGGTCCACAACCTCTGCCTCGGCTCGGTGGAGCTAATCGCACAGGCTCGGTGGAGCTAATCCAAAGGCTCGGTGGAGCCTTATAGAAGTCCGTGACCTTCCGCGCTTACGGCCGACGGCAAGAGGTTCGAATGACTACCATGTCCCGGCTGTCTGAACGGGGCCGTCGTGGAGGAGATCACGTATGGAATCGGATCCGGGGGCTGCGAAGACAGGTAGGGGACTCCACATGACTCCTCGTGCCCGTAGGGTCATCGCGAGCCTGGGCCCCATCCTGCTGGTCGCCATCGCATTGGGCTATCTGGTGTTGTGGTTGTTGGCGAGGCCTCCGAACCTTCCGACCACCCGATACGTCGGCGAGTTCTTCGGAGCAGAGGCCGTGCTGCTCCTGTCCATGTCGCTCGTCCTGGTCACGCTTCTCACACCCATCGAGCATGCATTCGGCGGCTTGGACCATGTCGGTATCTGGCATCGACGAGTCGCCGTGGCCGGGGTTCTGCTCTTGGTTCCGCACCTGGCCCTGGTCACCTCTCCCCCGAGCCAATACACAACGACGGGGGGGAAGGCTTTGGGCATTCTCGCCTTCTTGGGCTTGGTGTTCTTAGCCTTGTGGGCCCTGGCACCGAGTCTGCGTGCCATCCGGTGGTCTAGGTTTGTGCGCCACCTCGCCGGACTCAGTCACGAGCGATGGGTCACCGGACATCGACTGACCGGTCTGTTCGTCGCGGCAGCTGTCGCCCACGGAATCATCGTTGATCCCGTGCTTCATGATTCAACCCTTCTGCGGGTCACGTTCCTGATTATCGGCACAGTCGGCCTGGCTGCGTACGCGTACCGTGAGCTCTTCGCCCGCTTCGTAGTGCCCCAATACGACTACACGGTTATCGACACCGAGAGGCCTAACGACACGACGCTGACGGTGCGGCTGGAGCCGACCCGCCAGCAGGTCTCGTTCGTTCCGGGCCAGTTCATCTTTCTCTCCCTGGGTGGGCCCTTCGGCTGGCAGCGGCATGCGTTCTCGGTGGCGAGCGCACCTTCAGACCGGATCTTAGAGGTATCGATTAGGTCCGCCGGAGACTTCACCCGCGAGCTGCACGAGGAGTTGCGCTCAGGCACGCCTGCCAAGGCAACCGGGCCCTTCGGAGGATTTGACTACCACCTCGGCGGACGAGAGCAGATCTGGATCGCCGGTGGAATCGGCGTCACTCCGTTCATGAGCTGGATCCGTTCCATGGACGGGTCGTTCGACTGCAATGTGGCCTTCTACTACTCAGTTGCCCAAGAAGCTGATGCGCTCTACTTGGACGAAGTGCACAGTGCTCACGAAGCACACCCTACGTTTGACCCGCACGTCGTGTACGCGAATCGGGATGGTCTGCTGACGGCCGAGAAGGCCATGGCTGGCACGTCCCGTGGTGCCGACGTCTGGGTCTACATGTGCGGACCGCCGGCGATGATGACGTCTCTCAGTGAAGGGTTCCACAAGCTCGGGATTCCCACCAACCACATCCGTTGGGAGCAGTTCAACATCAGGTAAGTGGGCAGGGCCGTGCTTCGGGTGCTGAATCGCCGAGACCTCGGTCTCCTCGGTGCCCCCACCTGCCCCAACCACGGTGGCCAGCAGCCGGGTGGAGTGGAAGTCTCTCTTCGCCCTTGTCGGCGCTCTGGTGACTGCCTTTGGCTTCCCCAAGGTTGCTCCCATACGCCCGGGTGGCACGCCACGCAACCTAAATATTCAGTCTCGCGTCAGGTCTGTGCCAGCCGGTCGAGCAACTCTTTGTCTCGTTCCAGGAGTTTGCTCATCCGTGCCATGAACTCCTTGTCTGCCTTCACCCGGGCGATCTCGGCGGAGAGGGACTCGGTGATGAGTGCGTTCACGCTTACGTCCTTGACCCGTGCAACCGCCTCAGCCGTTTCCGCCGGTTCCTCGGGGAGCCGCACCGTGGTCTGCTTGGCCATGACATCTTGATATCAAGATCGCAGCTGAGCTTCAGATCTCATCCTTCGACAGCAAGCGCAGTACGGCGAGGTCGAGTTCAGGCAGGTCGTTGTCAATGGTGGCTTGGACGATGGCGTGCGACGTGTCGAAGTAGCGATGGGCGAGTCGATCGCGTATGCCGGCAATCTCCTGCCATGGAAGGTCCGGTGCAGACGCCAGCAGCTCTTGACTGGTCGCTTGACAGCTTCGCCGATCTCGATCCACCGAAGACGAACAGCATCGAAGACCAGTCCGTCGCTGAGATCGCCTCGCTCCTGGTAAGTGCGAATGGCTTGGATGGCGTCGATGATGTCGGCCAGCCACTCCTGGTCGTGACGACTCACAATGGAATCGCTTCCCGCTCTGCCTCGGCACGTACCGCCGGCCGCAGACCGTCAGCCGGTACGACATCAACGGGCACACCCAGTACCTCGTTCAGTTCTCGCTCCATTCGGCCCAATGTGACGAGGCTCGACCGGGGCGACAGGTCCACCAGGATCTCGACTTCGCTTTCGGGGGTGTCTTCTCCGCGGGCAACGCTTCCGAACACCCGTACGTTGGAGGCGCCGAACTTCTCGGCTGTAGCGAGCACTTGCCTACGGCGTTGCCTGAGGCGGCGGCCCAGCGCGGTGTCTGGCAACCCTGGGAGCGCGCCGGGTGCTGGCTCGAGCCGAACGTCCAACCGGTGGCCGGTGGCGGCGATCAGCCGCTCGAGGGTCCCGAACGACGGCTCTCGACGTCCGGACTCGTACGCACTGACGACGCTCTGGGCGACATGTGCCCGCCGAGCGACGTCGGTCTGCGACAGGTTGGCACGAGTACGTGCCTCTCGAAGCAGCGAACCAGGGGAGAGGGGTGACGTCTCCAGAGTCATAGCCTATAGCGGATTGTCTATTATCATGTGCGGGTCCGTGGAGAGCGTCGGAAGAGCTCCCGGCGTGCGCGCTACGTGCGCGAACGAGCGGAAGACAGGGCAGAACAGTGCGTTACAGCGGTCCCGCTCACGGCGCGCAGGGATACGTCAGAGACTCAGCCGTCCGGGGTCGATAGTCCGAGTGAGACTGGTGCCCTCGACTCTTGCCAGTGCCTCCGCGTCGACTCCCGCCGAGAACAGGTTGACCAGACGACAGAGGTCACCGGCTCAGGTTGACCGTGTTGTGACGGTGTTGTTGGAGTGCTCCGAGACGCCGGGTCTAGGGTGGAGTGTGACGGGCATGTCAGGCGTCGCTGCGGTCGAGAGGGGGCCGGTATGTCGGAACCTCGGCGTGGAGTGGGCCGTTCTCGGCGCACTTTAGGGCTGGTTGCCGCCGCTCTTGTTGTGAGCAGTGGGCTCGTTGTGCTCGGTGCAGTGGGTGCCGCGGGATCTTCGGACCCAAGCGTGGAGACCGCGTGCAGTGGAACCCTGAGCGGCTCCGCCTTCACCCTCACCGCCGACTGCGACACGACGGTACCGCTCACGATTCCAGACGGGGTCACCCTCAATGGTGCTGGGCACACCATCACCGCCCACGACGTCACCCCCGGGTCTTTCAACGGCGCAGTGTTGTCGAACGCTGGTACGTCGATGAACGTCGAGGACCTGACGATCATGGGCACCGGGTTCACACAGACCCAGCCCCCGGGTTCTTGTGGGAGGGCGACGTTGAACGGCATTTGGTTCAACGGTGCGGGCGGCTCGGTGACCAACGTAACTGTCAAGGGGATAACGGAGAGCAGCAACTGTCAAGTTGGACGGGCGATCGTGGCCAACGGAGCTGCTGGTCGGACCCTCACGATCACCGACACCACCGTCAGTGACTACAACAAGGACGGGATGCACGTGTACGGGATGACCATGAACGTCTCGGATAGCACGATCGGATCCCCCGCATCCCTAAAGGGCGTCACCGGCCAGAACGGACTGGTGTACCAAGACGGCGCCACGGGCACGACCTCGGGCAGCACCATCAACGGCAGCGGCTACGGCAATGCCAACAACGCAAACACGGCTGTGCTCCTGTTCGGGGCGACAAACGTCACCTTGACCGGCGACACGATCACGGGCGACGGAACCGACATCGGCGTGGCCGTGGCCTCCAACAGCACCGGCGCGATCGTCGACCGAAATCAGATCGGCCGGACCGCCCCCGACGTGCCCGACAGTTTCGGCTTCGGAGTGGAGTTGGACCCCGGGTCGACGGCGACGGTGACCTGCAACACCTTCAGCGGCTGGAAGACCGACTTGAACGGAGTGCCGCCGCAACCACCTTGCATCACGACCACTGAGTTGCCACCCGCCGAACTGAACACATCCCTATATGGCGACCTTGGAGGCGGTTGGAGGCACACCGCCCTACACCTGGTCGATCGCGTCCGGTTCGCTGCCACCCGGGCTGTCGCTCTCTTCGGACGGGACTATCACCGGCACTCCGACGGCGACGGGAACGTTCACCTTCTCGCTCGAGGTTGTCGACTCATTGGGTGCCTCGGCACGGGTGACGCAGTCGCTTGAAGTGACGGTCGAGACCAACGTACCGGGCTACTGGCTCGGCGCCGCCGACGGGGGCGTCTTTGCATTCGGCTCCGCGACGTTCCATGGATCGGCGGTGGGTTTGCACCCTGTCGCGCCCGTCGTTGGCATGGCCGCAAGCCCGACGGGCGGGTACTGGCTGGTGGCGTCCGACGGTGGGGTGTTCTCCTTCGGCGCGCCATTCTTCGGGTCCCTGGCCGGCCAGCCCCTCAGCGCGCCCATCGTGGGCATGGCCGCTACGCCAGAAGGTGACGGCTACTACCTAGTGGGCGCAAACGGCAGCGTGTTCCCATTCGGCGCCGCAGTCTTCCGTGGCTCGATGCAGGGCGACCCCCTCAACGCACCCGTGGTCGGCATCGCCGTCACCGCGGACAACCAGGGCTACTACCTCGTGGCCGCCGACGGCGGGCTGTTCACGTTCGGCGATGCCCGCTTCCAAGGATCGATGGGCGGCAAGAGGATCAACCAGCCCGTAGTTGGCATGTCCTTCGACGCCTACACTTCGGGCTATTGGCTCGTTGCCCGCGACGGTGGGGTGTTCGCCTTCGACGCCCCATTCTTCGGGTCCACTGGGGGACTACGTCTCAATGCGCCCGTCGTCGGCCTGTCATCGAACGAGAGCGACTCGGGTTACTACCTCGTTGCTTCCGACGGTGGCGTCTTCTCCTTCGGATCCGCCCCGTTCCTCGGCTCGATGGGAGGGAAGCACCTCAATGCGGCCGTCGTCGCCTCGGCAGCCATCGGCTAGAAGATCGTCTGCTGTCCGGCACATCGCGCCCCCGCATTGGAGGTGGCTCTGACTCTCCTGCCACCTATGGGACGGGTGCCCAAGGTGGGAGTCTCAGTCGCTCATGGGGTCCTGGTAGCCCGATTGAGTCGCCTCATAGCGCTGTTGGGGAGTCCTCGGACCCGAACCACCGAGCGGCTCGCGTGGCCCCCCACTCCCGCTTCTCCTCGTTGAGCGCAGCAGTGGGTGCGCTGAACTTTGCCACGGGTGTGTCGTAGGAGAGGAAATCGACGTCGATGCGCCCCACGAGGTCATCACCTAGCTCCACGTAGCACGCCGACGCCCCGTCGTACGGGAGCGGGACGCTCCCGTCAGTGAGCTGGGAGATGAGCACTTTGGCGACGGTGGCCGCCTCGCCTTCGGCGATCCCTCCAGCACGAGGGACCGGTGCGCTTGTCACGTCGCCGACGGCGAAGACGCTGGGGAATTTGGTGGCGAAAGTGGCAGGGTCAACGGGGATCCATCCGTCCTCGGCCAGATCGGAAGCGACGACGACCTCGGGGGCACAATGGACCGGGATCCCCAAGAAAAGGTCATAGGGCAACTGCCGCCCATCGTCGAGATGTGCGACGTGGTGCTCGGGATCGAGCCGGGTCACCCTCGACGAGGGCCAGTACTCGATGCCGTGTTCCTCGAGGATGGCCACGATCGCCGACGAGGTTCTCTTCGAGATCGGAATGGGCATCGGCATGGGGCTGACGAGGTGGATGGTCGACGATGCACGCAGTCCGCGCCGGGTGAGGTAGTCATGGAGGAGTAGTGCGGTTTCGTTTGGTGCCCCCGGGCACTTGAAGAACGGCCCGAGCACTCCGACGACGACGGCGCCGCCGCCGAAAGCGGCCAGTGCGTCACGAGCTCGCTCGGCGCCCGCGGCGGAGTAGAACTCATTCCCGTCTTCCGCGAGTCCCGGCGTCGCCGCCACGTCGTAGTCAGCGCCGAGCGCGACCACAAGAATGTCGGCGTCGTAGGTCGCCACGTCCGTGACGACTCGGCGAGTCTTAGGATCGATTGAGGTAATCGTCTCTCGTCGGAACTCAACGCCAGGCTTGGCGATCTGCCGATACGGGTTCCACACCTCGGAGACCTGGCGGCGACCGAACATGACGTCGAGCTTCGAGAAGCCGAACATGAAAGAATCGTTCTTGTCAATGAGCGTGATGTGCACCTTGTCGGGGACAGACTCGGACAATGCGGTCACGAGCTCGAGGCCGCCGAAACCGGCTCCGAGGACTACGACGTGTTTGGGCATCGGGGGCAGGGTAACAGAGCTTATCGTCGCCGTATTGCGGAACGGTCAGTCGGGGAAGCCAGGGCGGCACCCTCGACGGCGAAGCCACCGTTGACGAGCTGACCATTCCCGTCTAGCGATTCTCTGGTTGGCTAGGGGCAGCGCCACAGGAGGACCATCCCTAGAGAGCGGGACGATCCGGACGGGCGCGCGGTAACCCCAGCGTGCAGGGCACAATGAGAGCGTGGGCGAATCCGAGGTTCGGTACACGCATGCGGGCGATGTCGATATCGCCTGGACGGTGACCGGGAGCGGCCCGACCGACATCGTCTACGTGCCCGGCTTCATCTCGCACCTCGACTTGGCCCGAGAGCTTCCCGTGTTCGACGCCGTGATCGGGCGGCTGAGTCGTCTTGGGCGGGTGTTGGCGTTCGACAAGCGTGGCACGGGCCTGTCAGGCCGCGATCTTGGATTTGGCAGCCTTTCCGAGCGTGCCGATGACATCCGCGTGGTGATGGACGCCGCTGGATGGGAACGTGCGCATTTAGTCGGAATCTCAGAGGGCGGACCTCTCTCCCTACTCTTCGCGGCATCGTTTCCAGAGCGCGTCCAGAGTCTCGTACTCTACGGGTCCTTCGCTTGCCTGCTCCCTGGGGACGACCCAGCAAGCGCCGATTTCGACGTGCCGCGATTTCTCGACTACGTCGAACGCAACTGGGGAACGGGCGAACTTCTGGGAGCCTTCGTCCATGCGCCACCCGCCCCGGCGATCCTCGAACAACTGGGACGATACGAACGTGCTTGTGCGTCGCCACGTCTCGTCGTCGAGATCATGCGATCGAATCTGGCAATCGACGCCCGGCCCATACTGCCGGCGATTTCGACGCCTGCGCTCGTCATACACCGCGCCGACGATCCGATCGTGGGCATTGCCCGTGGTCGTGCTATGGCCACCGCGCTCCGGAACGCACAGTTCGTCGAGCTGGCTGGCGAAATGCATTGTGGGTGGGACGCCCGCGAGTGGGCCCCTGCGCTCGACGCGATGGAGGAATTTCTCACCGGTACACCGGCTGCCGATAGCGACATCGATCGGATGCTGGCCACGGTGCTCTTCACGGACATCGTCGAGTCGACGCAAGTGGCCACTGAGACCGGTGACCACTTATGGCATGACATCCTCGATCGTCACGATTCTGAGACTCGTCGGATCGTAGCGAGGTTTGGGGGTCGTATCGTGAAGCACACCGGTGACGGCACCCTGGCGACGTTTGACAGCCCCACTCGTGCAGTCCATTGTGCACGCGCGCTGCGCGACAGTCTCGGTAGAGAAGGCATCGCGATTCGCGCAGGCCTTCACACCGGGGAGATCGAACGACGAGGGGACGACATTGCAGGTATTGGGGTCCATATCGGTGCACGCATCGCGGGATTGGCAGGACCGGAGGAGGTTCTCGTGTCGCGCACCGTGCACGACCTCGTCGAGGGCTCGGATCTTCAATTCGACGACCGCGGGATGCAGGCGCTGAAGGGTGTCTCGTCGGACTGGCAGGTATTCGCATCGATCTGACCAGAGAAGCACCAGTGGTGAACGGCCCTTTCAAAGCGGCATCTAGACCACGCTCTGCGAAGTTCTCCAGCCGGGCGTACCGGGGCACCCTTCGTGCCTCGCTCGGTGTTGGCAAGCGCAGGATGCTCGGACTTAGGTTCCGCTAATTCGATTGACCAGCTGGTGTGTCAGCGAGCAACCGAGCGTTCCCGCGGTGAGAGTAGCCAGATCAGTGCGGACGACGCTGGCGGTCGAGACCGAGGGTGCTTTGGCGGCGGCCGGTGCAGGAGTCCCCCGGACCGCCGCGAGCAAACTCGCAGAAGGACCAGCCGGTTCCGCCTCATGGTCCAGTCCCATTGTCGTGGACGCCAGCTGGAAGCAAATGCTTGCAGGCCGCGTCAGCCGATCGGAACTGCCGGGAGTATCGGCCGAAGTCATTCGTGATCCCCGGCACGTTGCCCAAGGTTAGCTGTCCATCCGGCTGTCGCCCATCTGTTTTTGCAACAATCTGGGAGTGCGCGTCGGACTCCACGCTCTCGGGCATCGATTCCGGGGCAGATCCAGCGGTGATCGGGGCTGTCGCTCGGGTCGCCGATGCCGCAGGATTCTCGACACTCTGGTCTGGGGAACACGTTGTCATGGTGGATCGACCTGACTCGCCGTACCCGTATGCCCCCGACGGACGGATCGCCGTCCCGTCAGACGCGGACTGGCTGGATCCGCTCGTAACCTTGACCTACGCCGCCGCCCTGACTTCGCGGATTCGTATCGCCACGGGAATCCTGTTGTTGCCGGAGCACAATCCGATCCTCGTCGCCAAGCAGGCTGCAAGCCTTGACGTGATTTCAGGCGGCCGGTTTGTACTCGGCGTCGGCATCGGATGGTCATCTGAGGAATTCGCCGCGCTCGGCATTCCCTTTCGTGGGCGAGCACGACGAAATCGGGAGTATGTGGAAGTCATGCGCACGTTATGGTCCGACGACCACTGCTCCTACGAGGGAGAGTTCGTCAACTTTCAGGGAGTGCGTTGTTACCCGAAGCCCTTTCGAGATCGACGGATACCGGTGGTCCTGGGGGGAAACAGCGATGCTGCACTTGAGCCGCATTGCCGCCTACGGCGACGGCTGGTATGGCTTCTACCTCTCCGTTGACGAGATACCCGAGCGGATTGAGGCCCTGACGTGCCGTTGTCAACAGAGGGGTAGAGACCCAACCTCGTTGGAGATCGCTGTGTCGCTGCGAGACGGCTCACCCGAGGACATTGCCATACTGTCCGAGCTCGGGGTGGACGAGCTGGTGGTCGTTGAATCGCCTCCTGGAGATCCCGAAGACGCGGCAAACTGGGTTACAGCGCTGGCCCTCCAGTGGGGTGTTACTTCCCATCCGATCGAATAGTTTGCAGACGCTGCGCCCGCAGCCTGGGGGGTGACCCAGCTGCCGGGTAGCGGCGAGGTGTCTTTCCGGCCTGTAGGGAATCGCTGGCCGCTGCCTATCCGCGATCACGAACCATGCTCGGCTTAACGTTGAGCGCATGGACCCCACCGGCATGAACGACAGAGCGCTAGTGGAGCGCTACGACGCCCTACGTGCGGACCTCGACCGTACCCGTGAAATGGATAAGCGCCTGGCGCTGCACCGGGAACTTCAGAACCTCGCGGCCGAACGCCAACGTCGGCATCCCCTGGCGATCACCCCTCTTCGTTCCTGACGAGCGGACCAGACCAGGGCAACGTGCCCAGGCTCTTACGTTCCCTTGTCCGTTTCACGGTCAATCACTGCGACAAACCCTGCTCGTCCAGGTCGCCGGCAGCCACCGCCAGCATCGGTAGGTTCTCCCTCCATGGAGCAGGCTCTCGCCGATCTGGCTGGTCCGGATCTGCGCGTTCTTTTCTGCGGGATCAATCCCGGAACGCTCTCGGGTGACCTCGGCCTGCATTTCGCCCGGCCGGGAAATCGCTTCTGGAAGTTGCTCTGTGCCGGTGGATTCACCGAGTCCGTTCTCTTACCAGCCGAGCAGCACATTCTGCCTGGGCTCGGCATAGGCATCACGAACCTGGTGGGGCGGGTGACTGCCGCCGCCAGCGAACTCAGTGTCGCCGAACTGCGTGAAGGCGCGGCGCAACTCGAGGCCAAGGTGGCAATTCTGCGGCCCCGCTGCGTCGCGGTGCTCGGGCTGCAGGCGTACCGGACGGCCTTTCGTAGACCAGAAGCCGTAATCGGCCGCCAGCCCCAACTCCTCGGCCGGCACCCTTCTTTGGCTCTTACCCAACCCGAGCGGCCTCCAGGCCCATTATCAGCTGCCTGAAATGAATGAGATGTTCAAATTGCTCTTCGTCGCCACTGAGCCAGGCTGACGGGATTACCTCATCCTCTAGGGCCAAAGAGGATTCGGCTGATCACTCTGCGGGTCTGCGACATGACCCCTTTCGATCTGCACGGGTATCCCCGTATGGTCATGGATCACGGCGCCCCAGGGTGTAACCCACTTCGCCTAACGAATGACCGTCGTGCCCAAAGTGGGTACCGGTAGTTGCTCAGTGCCGAGTTGTTGACATCTGCTCTGAGCGGGCGCAACGTGGGTGTGGCGACCTTTGTAAACCCGCGGGACGCCAGCAACAAGGGCCAAAGGGGTTGAACGGCCCTCATGTGACCCGGTTGCACAGATCAAAGGGGGTAAGAAGCAATGAAATATGTCGTGATCAGTCGGCTTGCTCCTGGTGTCGACGGCGCTCGCAAGGCCTTCGAGGTGTTCTTGAAGGCCGGGTTACCAGCAGGAACCGAATCCGTGTGGGCGGGCGCGGATGGGAAGACATTCGTCAACATCGTCGAAAGCGAGACCCCGGACATTGCAGCTGCGTCCACATATGCACCGTTTTTCGAGGAGTCGACTGTCATCCCTGTTGTTGCCGTTGACGACGCCTGGATGGAAGCCATCCGCACTGCCCAAGCCAACTGGGACTAGGGGTCACTGGACGGCCAGCCTCGAATGAACAACGACCCTTCCCCAACAGTCGAAGGGTCAGACACTCGGCATGCTTGCCGACGAGGGAGGGTGTCAGTGACCGAAAGTGCTCCGGGGGAAGTGGGACAGTCGTCAGCTGATGTGGACTTCGGCTCGATCAGTTCCGACGGGACCGCTAGCCAGTGCCCTCGCGATAAGCCTGGTGGATCATGAGGAGATCCCAGAGCACGACGACAGCCGTACGGGTCAGGGACCTAGCTCGGTACCATCATTGTGTGCGCGGACCCATCAGGAATGAGGCGCCGGACAACGCAGTGCTCGACGGTGGTCCCCTGGACGGGAGGGAGCATCGTGTCGAATCCGACACCACCGAGCTTCTCGTCGTGATGGAGGACGGAGCCAGGCACATCTACGTTGCGTGCGAGAGGGTCCAGGCTCTACCAGATGGACGGGTAGTGCCTGTCTTTGAGTATCGGGGGCGGAACTACCCACTCCGTTCCTCTGGCACCGGGGCCGCCTAGCGTCCGGCCTTCGAGGGCCAGTTCGTCAAGACGGCTTGCCGTGGAAATCTGGATCGGCATCGCGGGCAAGGTGCAGAAGCGCTCGTCTATCCCTCGACCAGGATCACCATCGTCTCGGGCAGAACCCCATCGTGCTTCATGGCCTCGGCGGCAGCCTCTGACTGCATGGCGGATGCGAATGCATCCATGTCGGGAACGTCCATGAGGACCGCCACCTTCGTGGGGTCGTCTGGGCTCACGAAGGTCCTGATGTTGGTGACGCCGAGCGGGCCAAAGAGCTCTTCGCGCTTGGGCGAGTTCAGCCAGTGATCCTTACCCTTCGAGATTTCATGGTGCCCAATCACGGTCGGCATGGTGTCCTCTTTCTATGGTCAGGAGTGAGGGTAGTTCATCTTCGGTTCGCAACGACGCCAACACCCATCTCATGAGGATATGGGGCCAGGCGATTGGCTCGTTGGGCGGGAACCCAAATAGTGGGCGAAAGCGCAGCGAAAAGGCGGCGCCCCTGTGTGCCGAAGTGTCCGACCCTCCCGGGGAACGGGGACACCCAACCTACGCCGGGTTCCACACTTTCGGACGGCCGGGCGACGACGTACGCTTGCGCGATGACCGACGTCCAGGTCAGCTACCGGTTGGTGTCGAGCGGCTTCGACGCGGCGGTCAAGGCGGTGGCCCCTGACCAATGGGAGGCTCAGTCCCCTTGCGAGCAGTCTTGTGAAGGTCCGCGCCCATGAGCGCCCATGCCCTCGGCCTAACTTCGCCTTCTGCGGCCAGGCTCCCATCCTCCCGGCGTTACTCCACACGTTGTCACGGTCGTTGCAGCGCGGCAGCTATCGTTCGGCCGGCTGATCGGCTGACCAAATCGTGCGCTCGGGGCGGACGATCCTGCCGGTGATCGACTATCGACGATGAGGTCGAAGACCCTAGGATCAGCGGGTGCCAGGAACTGGTGATCATCCGAATGTCGAAGAGCGGGTCAGCGAGCTGAAAGCGTCAATCGGCAAGTACCTCACCGGTGCGGAGGAGCCAACGGCAGAATCACTTGCTGAGTTGACGAGAGCGGTCCACGAGCTGGCCGACCATGTCGTGGACCTTCACAAACGATTCGAGAGAATCGAGAAGTCACTTCCCGAGTGGACGACCCAGGGTTGGATGCCACCTCCGGGAGGGGGAGCCGAGGACCGCTGACAGCACGCCGAAGGCTATCGAGTCGTGCGGCGAACCCGGCAACTGGGACATTTGCGGATCGCGCTGTAGGGGCGTTACCAACGCGTCAAGCTCTGGGCTGTCTATCCTTCCGTCAGCGAGATTGCGAAGTGCACGGAGACTCCAAGATGCCGAATCCGAGCTACGCCGCCTACCGGGCGGCCGACCCCTACTTCAATCTGGTTCGAGGGGCGCTAGGAGACCACGTTGACGGCGAGCACTTCTTCGACATCGTCTCTGATGACGTCGTCTATGAGGTCCTCTACGTGTTTCCGGGTTGGCCTCGCAGTATCCAGGGGCGCTCTGCCCTGATGGCTCAGTTCAAGGGTTATGGCGACAACATTGAGCTTCAGTCCGCCGACCATTTGATCACTCGAAAGCTCGAGGGGGGCCGTGACTTCGTCCTCGAATATGAAGTCCACGGGACCATCCTTGCCACAGGCGTGCAGTACGACAATCGATTTTGCTCAATTGTCGAAATTGAGGACCGGAAGATCGCGCGCTGGAGGGATTACATGGACTCTCTCGCAGCCTGGAATGCATTGACGGTGCAGACTCAATAGCCGAGACACGCGACCGACTCATGACGTCCCGCCTGGCAAGTATCACGTAACCGATTACATCGTCCTCTTGAGCGAGACAAAGAGATCGCGTGGGATCTCGGCCCGAATTCCGGTTGCGCATTTCTAGGGATACCGCCCGGATTCTGATGGGGATGAGGTCACCAACGTGACGGCTGCTACCGATCTCCCTGAGGCCCATCTCCTTCTGGTGGCGGACTTTGTCATGTGCTCGCAAACCGTCGGGCATTGCTCGGTACAGATGCTCCATTCGTGCCGAGCGGCGTGCGCGCCGAAGCGCGTTCGAGGAAAATGGGGTCGTGAGCCCCAGTTCCAAGGACCTCGACGCTGGGTTTGCGTGGCGGGGTGAGACCGGGATGGTCCACGTCGAATGTGTTCCGAACACCGATCCTGAGTTCTACGGATGTTGGTGGTCGGTCGCGGAAGGGTTTCCCGTGTGCACCGCAACCGTCGACTACCCTGCCCGCGGCTACCGTTCGATGTTCGGATGGGTGCAGGTCGTTCGCTCCACCGACAACGAATCCGGTGGGTTGCGATTCGAACTGGACCCGTTCGGGCTCTTCGGCGACGCACCTTCTCCTTACTGCTGGTACGGACAGCGCCCGCTCCTCTTCGACGCTCCATCGCGTTCGGTCCGGCAGCCCCTTGAGTGGGTGGCGCACAGCTTCCTGGCAACTACTCCCCTCGACGAGGTCGCGCAGTTGAAGGCTCGGCGCGTCGTGCCTCTCGTGGGGTTCTCGTGGGGCTTTACCGACACGGGCAGCAGCGTCATCCTCAGTGACATCGAGGTGCTGACAGACCGTGAGTGGACGATGCATCTCGACCTACTTCGACAGGGTTACCCGATGTGGCTCTTTGCAGAGGGAACCGACAGGTAGCACGGCGCCGAGGCGTCAGCCGGCCTGGAGCCACGAGTGTCCTCGTCCGTCGGGACGACGGATCGCACTTCCTGGTTGACAGGCACCCAAATAGCTGCTTATTATTAAGGGTACCCGGATAGCTGCATATCCCTGGTAAGTTGCTAAATCGACGATCACACAGAGGAGGATCAAGTGCCGGACATCAGACATCGCGTGGTCATCTCAGCCCCGCTCGGAAGCGTGTACGAGGCAGTGGCCAAGACGGACGGGATCTCCGAATGGTGGACCCGAGACGGCGTCCGGGGGGAGTCCAGTGAGGGCTCCAAACTTCGATTCTTCTTCGGTCAGCCCGAGCCAGCCGCCGTCATGGAGGTGACTCGGCTGGATCCCGACGGGCATGTGCACTGGAACTGCGTCGAAGGTGCTGACGAGTGGGTCGGGACCAAACTTGCCTTCGACCTCACTCAGTCTGGCGACGAAACCGTGGTTCTGTTCACCCACGCCGACTGGCGGGATCCGAGCGAATTCATGGCCCATTGCAGCGCCAGGTGGGCTTACTTCATCCTGAGCCTCAAGAGCCTCGTGGAGACCGGAAAGGGCACTCCCTTCCCAGACGACCTGAGGTTCTGACGGCTGGAGGGGAAGCCGGTCATGGTGGACGTCTTCAAGGCGCTCTCAGACCCGACGCGTCGTCACCTGCTGGATCGCCTGAACGACCGCAATGGACAGAGCCTGCGGGAACTCTCCGAGGGCCTGGGCATGGCCCGTCAGTCCGTGAGCAAGCACCTGGCGATCCTCGAAGCAGCCAATCTCGTGTCGACGATCCGCCAGGGTCGAGAGAAGCTGCACTATCTCAACGCGGTGCCAATCAACGATATCGCTGAACGCTGGATCAAGCGGTACGACCAAGAACGAGTCCGGGCCCTGTCGGACTTGAAGCGAGCCCTGGAGGACACGCCGATGGAAAAACCGGAATTCGTCTACACGACTTACATCAGGACCACACCCGAACGTTTGTGGCAGGCACTGACCGAACCGTCGTTCACCCGTCGTTGGTGGCAGACCACCTTCGAAACGGACTGGAAGGTGGGGTCACCTATGGTGTGGGACAACAACGGCATCATCATCGCCGACCCAGAACAGATCGTTCTCGAATCCGATCCGTATCGGAGACTCGCCTACAGGTGGCATACCTTTACACCGGAGCTGAATGAGCGTGCTCAATTTGGAGATGAGGTGTTTGCCAAGCTCTCAAGCGAGCGTCGTTCACGAGTTGCCTTCGAAATCGAGCCGGTTGGTGAGCTGGTCAAACTGACCGTCGTTCATGACGACTTCGAGCCCGGAAGCACTGCGGCAACGATGGTGCGGAACGGCTGGCCTGTGTTCGTTTCCAGCCTGAAGACGCTTCTCGAAACGGGTGAGCCCCTCGCCTCCACCCGGGTCAAAAGGGAGGCGGAATGAATCTGACCTGTCGTGCTCCGGGCCGGGCCGGGCAGGTCGCGCCCCCAACGTCGGGAATGGGCCAACCCCGCCCCGCCTGCCCGGTAGGGACTACGCCCACAACGTGGATCCTGGTTGGCGTATGGTCCAACGTGAACGTGGACGACCTGAGCCGGCCTGTTCGGGAGGTCCGAGCCGTTCTCCCGCCCTGGTGTGGTTGGGTGAGACCGAAGGCGGGCTGAGATCCCCGAGTCTCAGATCGGGTGCCGCGAGCGGCCACGGCGGCGCAGTGGTCGTGAACCGCTCAGGCCCTGGGGTGCAACAAGAACATCCTTGGCACGCGGTCCCCACAGGTCTCCAGATACCTGGCGTAGCCCGCATACACCGCGCAGAAACGAGGCCAGTTCCTGTCCCAACCGGCCTGGTCGACGAGCTCAGCCTCGACGGCGACGCGGACTTGGCTGACCTCGATGTCAGCCCGGGGATGGGCAAGCAGGTTCGCCGTCCATGCCGGGTGGGTGAACTGCCCGAAGTTGGTACCGACGACCACGAAATCGTCGCCATCACGTACGTAGAGCAGCGGCGACGTGCGCACCAAGCCGGACTTGACGCCGGTGGTATCCAGCAGCAAACCCGGAAGCCCATAGAGGCGGGTCATCGTGCGACCGCCCCGGCTCCGCATCACCCACGGATCCACCTTGGGCCCTAACCGACGATACAGAGCGATGAACCCCTTCGTCGGCCCGAGTCTGCGGAAGACGCGTGTCATCAGGGTGCTGTGGACTGACTGCTCGAACTCTGCGATCTCGTCGAGCCGCGTCGCGAGTTCGGTGTCCGCAGACGTCATACGTCCATTGGAGCACAAACCGGTCTCCCGTGCTCACTCGGGGACGTCTGCGCCGTTGAAGGCGAGTGAGAGCCGCATAGACGACTGCGTATCCCTGGTGGCCGCGTGACCGGTCCCTGCACTGTGAGGGCGGGGGTGCGCAGCCGGCCAGAGTGCCTCACTCGGGGCATGATTCTGGGATGGTGGTGTCGGGCTCCGAGCGGCATCGCCTCCGTAGAGGCTTCAACGACGACGCCCACGCGTACGACCGGACAAGACCCATCTGTCCGACCGAACTCTTCGACGACGTCTTTGCACTGACCGACTTGGCGCCGGGCAAGCGGGTACTGGAAATCGGCGCCGGCACCGGACAGGCATCACTCGCTCTCGCCCAGCGTGGCCTGGCGATCACAGCTCTCGAGTTGGGTCCAGGGCTGGCCGAACTGGCGAGGGAGAATCTCGCCCGCTTCGATACCGTCGAGGTAGTCACCGGTTCCCTCGAGGACTGGGAACCTCCCGGGCGATCATTTGACGCAGTCGTGGCCTTCAACTCATTGCACTGGATTGACCCAGAGCTTCGTTACGTCAAACCCGCCGGTGTGCTGAGGCCGAGTGGATACCTGATCGTGGCCGGGTGCAGATGGGCCGTCCCGAGCGATGCCCAGCCCTTCTGGCGGGACGTCCAGGAGGATTACCGGGCGGTCGGGGCAAAGGGGGACCCGCCTCCAACTCCCGGAGCCATCGGGACGCAACACCTACCTGTGGACGCTCTGCAGTACTTCGAGGAGGTGGCGGCTCGTCGCTATCCGTTCACCGCCGAGTACACAGCAAGCGACTACGTGGTGAACCTCGGGACCCAAACTGTGAGCAAGGAACTGGGCGAGGACGCGAGAGGGCAGTTCTTGGCGAGAGTGGAAGCTCGCCTCTCCCGCCTCGGATCACCGAACTTGACGGCGTGGTTCGTCGGTCTGATGACCGTTGGCAGGCTCCGCAGCGACGAACCAGCCGCGACTCACAACGGTCGCCCGCACACTGGGCGCCCACGGTCGCCGGGCCCATGACCGTTAGCCGGCCCGCAAATCGCCTTGCCACCGGGTGACATCGAGTCCGGGATAGCGGGTTGCGACGCCATCCAGGGTCTCTGGGGTCCAGTACGGATGGCCCGGTGGAGGGAACCCGAAGAGGAGCAGCTGGCGTACGGTCGCCTGTTCCACGAAGGGCCGCCAGTCTGGGTGAAATGACTGGTCACCCCAGGCGTGACGGGAGGTCCACGTGTTGTCCGTGTGCCGGTAGCTCACATGGATGCTGAAGCGTGCGGCGCGTGGTGCCGTCAACTCGGTCCCTCGGTGGAACGTATCGGTGCTGTAGGCGGCAACGGTTCCCGCTGGGCCAGCCCCGGAGATTTCATTGTCGTAGAGCTCGGCCTGCTCGCCACGCGCGTAGACGTGGGGTAGAGCCGGAAGGCCCGCCGTGTCAGTGAGCGGGACGAAATGAGTCGGGCCCAGGTCCTCGGTCACGTCGCTCAACCAGACGAAGAGCTCGAGGCCACGCCACCGGATGTCCCTCGATGGAGCGAGCGGTGTGTGGTTCAGGTAGTCGCGGTGATGCTCCTGCTCGTAGGTCGCTGCACCGGAGTATTTGACCCAGAGCTCCGAGGCGTAGATCCGAATGTCCTCCGTTCCGAAAGCGGTCTCGACGAATTCGATGACCTTGTCGTGCACGGCGAGGTTGCACAGGGGAACGGTCGGAAATGGGAAGGGGATCACGCCGCCATATTCGTCTCCGGTATAGACGCGGTTGCGCTCGCTCGCTGGATCTTCGTGATATTCGTCAGCTGTTGGGTAGACCGAGGTCAGGCCGGCTGTGGCCAACTCCAGATCGGGCCCCGCGAGGTATCCGGGCAAGACAACGAAACCGTCACGACGCCAGTCGGCAGCAGCAGCGACGAGGTCCATGATCGGAGAATGCCACACCGTGCCACCGCAGTTGGTCCGGAGAACTTCTGTCTGGACACGTGCCCCGCGACGGGACGGCAGGACAGCTGGTGCGACGGGGCAGCCCGCTGGCCGATCGCCAATCCTCGGATCACTCAACTTGCGGTGCGGTTGTGCCGATAATGGGCCCATGGACCCGCTGCGTCGCCACGGGAGGCGATCGGTGGTCGCAGCGCTTTCGACCGTCGTGACGAGGACGACGCTGATCGGGGCCCTCCTCCTCTGTGTGGCGGCAGGGGGCGCGTCGCTGGTGGTCGAGACGCACCCCGCGGCGGCGGCCACGACGGGCGACCAGATCGCGGCCTTCGCCGCCTCTCAGGTCGGCGTGCCGTACTGCGACGGCGGCGGAGGGATCAACGGCCCCACCAATGGCGGCGTCAACGAGGCGGGCTGCGGCCCGGGGGTCAAGGGCTTCGACTGCATGAGCCTGGTGCAGTACGCCGTCTACCAGGCGACCGGCATCGCCCTGCCGGGTGATGGGAGCCAGCCCAAGGGGGTCGGGACGGTCATCGCCCGAGCGGGCACGATCGCCGAGGACACGGCCGCCCTGCTGCCGGGCGACGCCGTCTACTGGGGCGGGAGTGGCCTCGACGGGTTCGCTCACTCGGGCATCTACGCCGGCAACGGCAACGTGTGGGACGCCATCGGCGTCAACCAACCGGTCCAGACCCACACCATGGCCTACCTGAGCACGATCTACACCTACGACGGCGCCATCCGGTACTGGACTCCCTCGACCACCACGTCCGGCGGGCTCGTGATGCCGGTGGTCGGAATCGCATCGACGCCGGACGGGAGCGGCTACTGGTTGGCCGACGCCGCCGGTGGGGTGTCGCCGCACGGCTCAGCCGTCAGCTACGGGTCACTGGCCGGTCGTCCGCTGAATGCCCCCATCGCCCACATCGTCTCGACATCGGACGGCCTCGGCTACTGGCTGGTGGCCAGCGACGGCGGCATCTTCGCCTTCGGCGACGCCACGTTCCTCGGTTCGATGGGGAGCAGCCGCCTCAATGCCCCGGTCGTGGACATGGCCCCCACACCCGACGGCCACGGCTACTGGCTCGTCGCCAGTGACGGCGGGATCTTCTCATTCGGCGATGCGAGGTTCCATGGTTCGATGGGTGGCCAGCACCTGAACCAGCCGATCGTGGGGATGAGCGCGGACGACGCCACCGGTGGCTACTGGCTGGTGGCCACCGACGGCGGGATCTTCTCGTACGACGCACCCTTCCTGGGCAGTACCGGTTCCATCCGACTCGCAAAGCCCGTCAACGGGATGGCTTCCCTCGCCGACGGCCAGGGGTACTGGTTCGTGGCGTCAGACGGCGGGATCTTCAATGAGGGAACGGCCCGCTTCCAGGGTTCGATGGGCGGATCGACCCTCAACGCAGCGGTCGTGGGCATGGCCGCCGATCTCGCCACCGGGGGATACTGGTTGCTGGCGAGCGACGGCGGCATCTTTAGCTTCGGTGCTCCGTACCTTGGTGCCGGGTGACAGGACCGGGTGACGACCGTACGGGGGCGATCGGGGCCTGAGCCAACTGACTCCGAGCTCACTGACACAGTCGGCTCCGGCCTGACAGGGCCTCGCGGGGCTCGTCCGGGGGACGACGACTTCCGCTCCAGGGACATTCTGAAGCGGACATGACGGCCCGCCGTGCGCTGGCTTCGGTGCACGCGGCAGAGCCCGAGACCAGGGCGACCGCCCGCGACAGCGCCGGGTGTACCCTCGTCATGGCTCATTTCGAGCCAGCAGTGTCCCGCTTACGGTGACAAGATCGAGAGTCCTGATGGGTCCCAATGCCAACGGGTGGGCGTGCACGGCCGACCATTGCAAACTGTGTGAACCTGCGTCATGACCGGTGAGTACGACACTGGAATGGATCTTCTCGTCGAGTCTGCCAATGCGCTCGAAATGGCAGCCGGTGCGTGTGAGAGCGCGGAAGACGCGGCGCGCCTCTTCGGGCTGGCGGACCGGATCCACAGCTACCTGGCCATGAGCCGTCCCACGACGACCCTTGGAATGCCCCGGATTGTCTCCGACAACGCCCGGCTCACGGATGACGACGTGATTCATCGAACGGGAGAGTTCAACAAGTCCCACATACGCATCCTGTCCGACTGACAATCCGTCGGGCGTGCCCCGAGGACACCTGTCTGGACCTGTTTCCACACGCGCCGAGTCGCAGCTACCCAGGCCGTGACCAGTGCAATCCGCTCCTCGTCTTCGCAGGACTCTTGGGCGGGTATCCCGTTCGCCCGGGCCGAGTCACCGAGCCACACCCACTCTCGGAATGGCCTTGATCATCTGCAGGGCCGGGTTCTCGGCGTCCCACAGGTCTCGGAACTCCTCGAGTGGTCGGAAGCCGTACGCGAGATAGAACGCTCGCGTCTTGTCGTATCCCTCGTCGGGCTTGCTCGGAGCCAGCGTCTTCACTTGGAGGAACTCCACGCCGTCCGTGGCCAGCGCGGCCTCTGCATGTCTGAGCAACGCCCGGCCGATGCCCTGGCGATGATATTCCGGCAGCACCGCCATCACGTAGACCTCGGCGGCGTACCGGCTATGTCTCACGAGCGTGAGAAGCCCGACGTCCTCGTCTCCGAGAGATGCGACAAGGGTGGGCGACCGGTCGGCTGCGGCGACGTAGCCCTCAACTGAGGCCGGGATGCCGAACCACGTCGGGAGCGCTTTCAGGATCCGGCGGCAGGTTTCGCCGGCCCCGACCGGTTGATCCCGTATCCGAAGGTCTCCAACCGGGGCCACCGGTACAGCATGCCTCGGGCGTGCACTCGGGTGGCCCACGCTGGACGGTCGGGGCATCGTGCCGCGGGGGCCACGCCGGCTGGGTACGGATCGTTTCACCCACGCAAAGAAGAAGCGAGGGCTGCGGAGGTGTTCCGTCCGCGGCGGCGATGTTCGGGTGACCAGCGTCGACGGCCGAAACGGCCGGCCTCGACGCCCCGACCTGGTTGCGCCGCTAAGGCGTGGGCGAGCTCCCGGCCAACAGTGCGTAGATCTCGACCATGGGAGCGGTCCCGTTGACACCGTACTGAGGGTCGATCAGCCCGGTTCCGGCTTGGCGTTGCGTCCACATGGTGGAGGCGAAGCTCTGGGCCTCGGAGGCGTACGCAGCGTTGGGCACGACCTGATTGAGCAGGAACAGGTTGCGGAAGTAGATGGCGTTGAACGCCGGCCCCTGGTTGACGAGCGTCGTTCCGGTGCCGAAGTAGGCCGCGGCTGCGGCCGCCGTCTGCTGCGCTTGGCTCAGGTAGGTGCCGTTCCCCGTCAGCTGGTACAGCAAGACGCCTGCGCCCACCATCACGCCCTGGTTGTAGCTCCAGATCGTCGTGTTGACCGTCCCGTTCGGGTTCACGTGGTCGTTGTACAGGCCGCTCGTGGTTCCGAGGCAGCTGACGACCCACTGGTACATCTTCGACGCCCATGCCAGGTCCGAGGTGTTCCCGGTGAGTCGGTCCAGCTCGAGCGCGAGCGCTGCACCGGCTCCATTGGCGGTGGTGTTGCGCTGGCTTCCCGCAACGTCCTCCCAGAAGATGCCTCCGGGGCAACCGTCCGTGCTGTTGGTGTCCCACCCGGAGATGATGAAGTTGAGCTGGCTCTGGGCCAGGGTCAGATCGGCCCGGTTCGATGTGAGCAGGTAGGCGTGGATCAGGTTCAGCCCGACCCACCCGTTGTCGTCGTAGTAGGTCGCACCGCCCGGTCCGAGCGGCGGCGCCACGGCGGACTGGTAGGCGGGCGGCTGGGCGGCGCCCGTGGGGGAGACCTCCGACGGGTCG
This sequence comes from uncultured Acidimicrobiaceae bacterium, assembly GCA_963730395.1. Lineage (GTDB taxonomy): Bacteria > Actinomycetota > Acidimicrobiia > Acidimicrobiales > RAAP-2 > Bog-473. Next base: position 303,340 of record CAVSSK010000011.1, read on the forward strand.
GCGTAGCGGCCGAGACCTGTCTGGCGGGCGGCGACGTCAGAGGAGTAGTGAGCACCGTTCGGGGCGCCGTACAGGAAGACAGTCCCGGCGAAGGCGTTGGTGAACGGCCACAGGCACGAGTAGGTGCCGCACGAGTTCGAAGGGCTGCCGCGGTACAGGGACTGGCGGGAGGCGTAGAGATTCCATTGGAGCGCGTTGTAGGTCGCCACCGCCTCCTGCTGGTCGGTCGAGGTGGCCGAGGCGGCCTGAGCTCGTCCGCCCGGCGGCGCGGCCGCGGCGGTCGCAGCGGTCGCGGCGAGTGCGAGGCAGGCGACCGCGGCGCCGCCCAGGGCGTGCATCCAGGACCAGCGCTTCGCAGAGGAGGTCGGGAGTGACGTGGGGGCATGCACCATCGGAACCTCGATTCGGACGCTCCCGCGGACCGTACACCCCCATTGCGGGGGTGAACAAGGTCTTTGGCCATGTCGATGGTTGCGGGAGCAGCCGGCCCGGACGACCCCGGTGCGCCTCACCGCCCGGTCCAGCGCGGCGGGCGGCGCTCGGCTGCGGCCTGACGCCCTTCGGCCGCGTCCTGGGTTCGGCCGGCGACATGGCGCATGGTCTCGCCGAAGCGGATGGCCTCCAGCGTCGCCATGTGGCGAGATCGCATCGCCATCTCCTTCATCGCTCGTTGCGCCAGGGGCGCTCCGGTGAGAAGGCGTCTCGCCAGCGCATTCGCCTCGTCGAGCAGAGTGTCGTGGGGGACGACCCTCCAGGCGAGACCCATGGCGACGGCTCGCTCGGCGTCGATGCGCTCCCCCGTGAGCAACAGCTCCATGGCATCGGCCCAGTTGATGCGTTGCGGCAGGCGTATCGATGCCACGATTGCCGGGACTCCGAGGCTCACCTCTGGGAGACCGAACTCGGCTCGGTCACTGGCCAGGACGAAATCGCACCAGCTGGCAAGGGTGAGCCCGTAACCGAGGCAGTACCCGTTCACGGCGGCGATGATCGGCTTGAAGATCTCCCACCCGCTCTCGAAGGAATTCAGCGTCGGCTTCTCCCAGAAGGTGCCTGCGAATTCCCCCGTTGACCCGGCTCCGTCGCGCAGGTCCGCGCCGACGCAGAAGGCTCGTCCCGCACCGGTCACGATGGCCACCCATGCGTCCTCGTCGTCACGGAAACGTGCGAAGGCGTCGTTGAGGTCGCGCCTCATCTCGCCGTTGATGGCGTTGAGAACATGGGGCCGGTTGTAGGTGATGGTGGCGACATGCCCATCGAGTCGGAAAGTGGCGGCATCACCCACGGGGCACCAGTCTGCCCGGTCGGGTACCCGGTCCGCTGAGCAGCTGCCCGTCGAGGATCCGTGGCTCGAGGTCGACACTCCCCGGTCCGCCGGCCTGCTGGGCGCGGGCAGAGGTGTGCTGCCGAGGCGGCCGTCGGGGCACCGGTCGCATCGAGCGCCCTCAACCTCACCGGGCCGATAATGGGTGCTGGCATCAAGCTGGAGGGAGGCGCCATGGCAGTGCAGCTGAACCACACCATCGTCCCGGTCCGGGACAAGGAGTCGTCGGCCAACTTTCTCGCTGAGATCCTCGGCCTCGATCCGCCGACGCCCTTCGGGCCGTTTCTGTGCCTCGAGACCGCCAATGGCGTCAGTCTCGACTACGACGACCGAGGGGCTCCAGAGCACCATCACTACGCCTTCCTCGTCACCGAGGAGGAATTCGACGCCATCTTCACCCGCGTCACAGAACGCGGCCTCACCTATTGGGCTGACCCCGGGCACCAACAGGAGAACCGCATCAACAACCACGGGCGCGGCTTCTACTTCGAAGATCCCTCCGGTCACAACATGGAGGTACTCACGCGCCCCTACGGCACCTGACCCTGTCGCGGTCGCGCCTGCTCAGGCGGCGTGCCCGGCCCTCGCCCGGCACGCCGCGTCGGCCGGCCACGCGAGCCGGGAAGAGGATCGAGACACAGGCGGGAGCTGCACCCACGCGAAAGCGCCCGTCCCTCGAATTGACGGGGATCGGGCGCTTTCCTCACTTGTACTCCGAGAACGGATTGCTCGGGGAAATGGCTACCAGTTTGGGCGTCCTTGCCCCTGCCGTTGCAACGCTCCGACTTCGAGCCGCATGCCGTTGGGTTACCTGGGCCTACTGGAATCGCTCCCAGTCAATCCTCTTTCATCCGCTCTCAGGATGGTCCTTCTCGCATACACCGCATAAGCGCCTCCTTCCGGAACCCTCTCGGATCCCGCACCATCAGTATGCGCTCGGTGCTGTGCGACTTCCAGGGTCCAATGACCCAGTCCGAGCCGCGCGGCACAGCTGGATCCGGACCCTTCCACGGCGTCGAGGAGTCGGGTTCGCATGGTCATCCCATCGCCCGGCGCTACGCCGTCCCCGTCTCCCGTTCATAGGTGAGGAGCAGCACGCCGGTCGTGGTCGGTGTGCATCCGGTGAGCCGCAGCCGCGACGGGTTGCGGTACTCCCGGAACAGCCGCTTGCCCGTGCCGAGCACGAGCGGGTGCAGCATGATCTGGAAGGTATCGATGAGCTCGTTGGCGATCAGCGTTTGCACGAGCTCCCCGCTCCCCAGCACGGTGACGAAGCCGTCGCCCTCCGCCTTGAGCCGCCGGACGGCCTCGACGATGTCGCCGTCGAGCACCCGGCAGTTGGCCCATGCCAGGTCCTGCTGGCGCAGCGTCCTTGTCGCCACGTATTTCGGCGTCGCGTTGAGGCTCGCCGCGATGGGGTTGTCGGCCGGTTCGTGGGGCCAGTGCGCCGCCATGTGCTCGTAAGTCTTGCGGCCAAAGAGATAGGCCGATGTCTGGCCGACGCCCTGTCCGGCCTGTCGCGCCAGCACCTCGTCGCCGTACGGGATGCTCCAACCGCCGTGGTCGAACCCGCCGTCGCGGTCCTCGTCGGGACCGCCCAGCCCTTGCATGACGCCATCCAGCGTGACGAACTCGACCACGGTCAACTTCCGCGTGGCGCCTCCTCCCGAACGTTCCCGAAGCCGAATATAGCGACGTACGGATATCGTCGGTCCGAGGCGGGATCGGCCGGCGACGGCCTGTCCCGAACAGTGACGATGCCGGGTGATCCACCGCTGGGGGAGGGGCTCTCGATGGGCTCGGAGCGCGGAGCGGCCGCCCCCACCGTCCTATGTCCGAGTGGGGTGACCGGTCCGGCTTGCCGCCGACAACCTGGACCGCCCCTCGCTCCGATCCCGAAGGGCGGTGCGACCCGGCCACCCTGGCACCGGGCGGGTCCCATGACACGCCCGCGGCCTGACCCGGCGGCCCGGGCGCATAAGGTGCGGGGACCACCTACGTCAGTCACGAGACCAGGTGGACAAGCGGCCCCTCGACCGAGAGGGGCCGCTCCGCGTCCCACCCGGAGGCGTCGACCACCCGGAAGCGTCGACAGCTGCTCCCGACGAGGCGCGCCGGGCCAGCCTCCGAGGACTCTTCGGCCGCCTGACGTGCGGCCGTCGGTCGGCCCCTGGCTGCTCGCGCCCGACCGACCGGCACCGGGGACCACGCCAGGGGCGCGGTTACTGTTCGAACATGGCGCGGGAGCTCCAGATCCCGGTTCCCGGTGGCGTGCTGCATGTCTGGTGCGAGGGATCAGGGCCACCGGCTCTGGTGCTCCACGGCGGCCCCGGTCTCTCGGAGTACACCGAAGCACTCGTCGGCGAACTCGAAGACGCGTTCACCGTCTACCGCTACCAGCAGCGCGGGCTCGCTCCGTCGACGACGTCTGGACCGTTCGACATCGAGACCCACGTTGCCGACGCCGTGGCCGTTCTGGACGGTCTCGATGTCGAGCGCGCCTACGTCGTCGGACATTCCTGGGGTGGTCATCTGGCGATGCACCTCGCAGCCCGCCACCCCGATCGGCTCCTCGGGCTGGTGGGCGTCGATCCGCTCGGAGCAGTCCCCGACGGCGGCGAGGCCGACCTGGGGCGAATCCTGACGGAGCGGATTTCTCCCGAGGGAGCTGCCAAGGCGCACGAGCTCGACCGACGAGCGCTCGCCGGCGAGGGCACGCCGGAAGATGCCCTGGAAGGCCTGGCCATCGTGTGGCCGGGCTACTTTTCTTCTCCGGCCGACGCGCCACCCATGCCCGCCCTCGCGTTGTCGGTTCCTTGCTATGCGGGCACCTTCGAGTCCATCCGCGCCCACTTCAGGCTGGGAACGCTGCAGGAGCTGTTGCCCCGCATAGAGGTGCCCTCGGTCTTCCTGCTCGGCGCCGCCAGCCCGATCCCGCCCCAGCACGGCATCGCGTCGGCTGCGCTCATCCCGGGGGCCCACTACGAGGTCCTCGACGAGTGCGGACATTTCGTGTGGCTCGAATGCCCCGGATCGGTTCGGCGGGTTCTGGACGGCCTTGCCCTCTGACGGCCGGCTGTGACCGATGTCGTTCGGAGGGTGGCCCCGGGCGTTGCCGGGCGTGGCCTGCTCCTGATCGGCAACGTGCCAGAGCGCGAGGCGCGGACTCCTCGCTCGGGGTGCTCGATGACACCCGTGAAGGCCATGTGGAACGGGGGACGGCTCAGCGCCCTCGCCCGAGATCCAGTCAGGCGGTTGCCGCCGGCGTCGGCCCGGAGTACACCTCGAAGAAGCGTTGGATCATCTCCGGTGGGACGGCAAGGTTCGCGTCGTGGTCGGTGCGGAGGCAGACAACCGCCGGCCCGTCGACCTCCTTGGCCCGCCGCAACGCCGGCTCGACGTCGTCGATCCGATCGGCGTACTCACCGTGGCATCCCAGACCCTGCGCCATGACGTCCCAGCGCACGTCGCCCTGGCTCGTGCCAAAGGTCTTCCCGTAGAACGCCAGCTCATTGGGCTCCTCCATGGTCCAGGACCCCTCGGCGAACACGACCGTGGTGATGTCGAGCCCCTCGCGCGCCGCCGACTGCCACTCCATGGCGTTGAAGCCCGCCGCACCGTCGCCGGTGACGCACACCACGTCGCGTTCGGGGGCGCCGAGCTTGGCCCCGATGGCCTGGGGGATCCCCGAGCCCAGCATGCCGAGCTCGAGAATGCTGTGGTACGAGCGGGGCCGGGTGGGCGGCAGGGCCCCGTAGGCCCACAGGGAGGTGTTGCCACCGTCGGCGACGTAGACCGCGTCGGGCCCGAAGACCTGGCCGACGATCGCCATCGCGATGGCCGGGTGGATGCCCGGTCCCGCCCATTGTGCGACGGGAGCGAGTAGCTGCGCCTGCCACGCCGCATCGACGTCCCGGTACCTCACGAGATCCGTGCCGTCGCGGGGAACCACCTCCCGTTTGGCCAGGAGGCTGGCGATGCCCTCGAGCGCGTCTCGGGTGTCGCTGACGATGCCCAGGGCCAGAGGCCGCGTGACGCCCATGTTGCGGGGTTCGATGTCGATCTGAATGAGTCGTTGCCCGGCCGGTTCCCCCCAGTACTTGTCGAAGGGAAGGTCGAGGTTCCCCATGCGGGACCCCGCAACCAGAATGACGTCTGCCTCGCTGCGGGCCAGGTCGCCGGCCGAGCCGAACCCGGAGACGAAATTGGGATGGGTGCTCGGGACGCTCGCCCGTCCGGCCATGCTCGTGAGCACCGGGCACCCGAGCAGCTCGACGACCTCCATCAGGGCCTCGCCGGCGCCGGCGCGGTCGACGCCGCTGCCCGCGATCACCAGTGGTCGTTCTGCGTCACACAGCATCGCCACCGCCTCGGTCAGTTGCGACTCGGACGCTCGGGGCAAGGGAGGACGGGAGGCCCCCGGTGGGAGGATCACGGCGGCCGCCTCGTCGCCTTCGGCGTAGAGAATCGGCGCAGGCAACTCGACATGGACCGGTCCGGGCCGGCCGCTCCACATTTCCCGGAACGCCATCCGCATGACCTCGCCGATCCGCTCCCACTCGAACACCGGACCGCCCCACTTCACGGTCGGACGGAACAGGTCGAGCTGGTCCTGACCCTGAAAGGTCGACGGTGGTGTCGGATACACGATCCCCAGGCGGTGTTGCGACGTCAGGACCATCACGGGCACGCCTTCATGGCGGGCCGTGACCACCCCGGGCAAGAGGTTCGCCGAGCCTGGTCCCGGATTGCCGAGCACCGCGGCGACTCGACCGGTCGTCTTGTAGAGACCCTCGGCCATGTGCACGCCGGCCGCTTCGTGTCGGACCGTGACCAGGCGGATCCCGTGCCGCTCCAACTGGGCCAGGAGCGGGTCCGCTTCGGGTGAAGGAAGCCCGAAGAGGAACTGCACGCCCTCCGCCGCCAGCGCCCTTGCACGACTTCGCCCCCGGTGATCGTTCCCATCGTCGGACCTCCTGGTTGCCTGCGCCCCGCACCTGCGCCTGCCCGGCCCCCGTCGCGTGTCCCGTGTCCCGTGTCCCGCGTCCCGTGTCCCGCGGTCCGCGTCCAGGTGGCCGAGCGCTCATGCCGAGCGTGAATGTGAGGTCCATTGAACCGCCCACCAGTGGCAGCAGGACCAGAGGCGAACGTCCCTCCGGCCATGAGCCCTCCGACGCGGAGCAGCGCAGGGCGGGCTCGGCCGCCGGCCGTCGGCCGTCGTCTTCCGCTCCGACGACCTCGATCCCACCCCAGAGATGGTTCGGGCGCCGGGCGCCGCGATGCCCCGGGAGCCCCCGCCTCCGACACGCAGGAGGCCCGTTGCGGAGAAGGGCGATCTGCGGGCCTGGCCTAACATCGGGCATGGCCGATGTCGTCTCGCCGTCCCCCATCATCGAGGTCTTCGTCAACGAGGCGCACGCCTCCTTTCCCGAGACCGAGCGCGACAAGCTGGCGTCGTACGAGGAGGCGATCGCCAAGACGACCTCCGAAGGGGACCCTCACCGGGCGCGGCTCTGCGTGAAGTGGGCCATCAAGATGGCAGATGACAAGCGACACGCGCATCCACGATGGGAGCAGTTGAAGGAACGGCACCAGATCTGGAAGGACGACTGGTTCGCCTTCGACTTCGGCGTGGCCGACGCCATGCCCGGGAGCGGCACCCACCACAGAGTTGGGAAGGCGGAGCCGATCGAGGACGTCAGGATCCAGTGGGTTGAAAATGCCGTCGCTGTCGCCAAGAGGATCGGCGAAGAGGACGGCTGGGACAACTCCCCGTGGGAGGCGCTCCTGACCGAGTTGATCGAGTACAAGAAGGAGTAGTCAGGGGCCGGGTGCGTCCCGACCCGGGTGCGGAGGACGGGGGACGGCTTCGGGCTCGCTCGCTCGAGGCCGTGGTGGCCGAGGCGAGGCCCGTCCGTGCCGTCGACGTCTCGCGAGCCGGTCTCAGCGCCCCGTCCACTCCGGAGGTCGTTTCTCCAGGAACGCCGCCACACCCTCGCGGGCGTCGGCCGAATGCGAGGCCGCCCGCAGCGCCTCACCGGTCTGGTCCCAGCCGAACTCGTCGTCGGTGGCCACGATCTCGTTCACCGCTGCGAGGCAGGACTGCACGGACACGGGCGCGTTGGTGCAGATCTCCTGCGCCAGCCCCATCGCCTCCTCGACGGCCGAGCCCGGATCGGTGAGGACGTTGACGAACCCCACCTCGTAGGCGCGCGGCGCGTCGATCGGGCGACCGGTGAGGATCAGCTGGCGCGCCATGTTGAGCGGGAGCGCCCGCGGGCCCCGGAAGAGGCCGGCACAGGTCGGCACCACGCCGATGGTCACCTCCGGCAGTCCGAACCGGGCGGTGCGCGCCGCCACCACGAGGTCGCAGGCCAGCACGATCTCGAGGCCGCCACCCAGTGCCGGTCCCTCGATCGCTGCGATGAGCGGCTTGCGACGCCGGCGGCGGATGATGCCGTACTCACCCCCGCGGCTCGTGACGTAGTCGCCTCCCGCGGTGAGGTCGCTGCCGGCGCTGAAGACGTCGCCGGTGCCGGTCAGCACGCCCGTCCACACCTCCGGGTCGTCGTCGAGCTCGTTGAGCGCGGTGTCGAGGGCGTCGGCCATGGCTCGATCGATGGCGTTGCGCTTGGCCGGGCGCTGCATGGTGATGAGCAGCACGTGCCCCTCGCGTCGCGTCGCGACGATCCGCTCTGCCTGGTCGTTCGTCCCGTTCATGCGAGCCCCCGATCATCGCCGGCCGAGCCGGAGTGACGGCCAGGTTACGCAACACCGGCTGGACCGACCCCCCGGTGAGGTGAGCGGCCGAGGACCCGGACTACGCGTCGTCGCCGATGCCGGACTGCGAGGGTGTCAGCTTCCCGCCATGTCCACGACGGGCCTGTTCAGCGGCTTGCCGCCCATCGATCCGAAGAACGGCGCGTTGTAGTCGAAGATGCCGCCGTCGGTGGCGACGAAGCGGTACCCCGAGCCGTTCTTGTTGGCCTCCATCCCCGTGATGGGGGCGTTCAGGTGGAGGCTGCCGGTCGACCCGTAGAAGGGTGCGCCGAAGGAGAAGATGCCGCCGTCGGCGGCCACCTCCCAGTACCCGCCCGTCTGCGAGTCGGGCGCCATCCCGACGATGGGGGAGTTGAGCGGCCGCCCGCCCATGGAGCCCAGGAACCTCGCGTCGCCGTAGTTGAAGATGCCGCCGTCGGAGGCGACCAGCCAGTAGCCGTGGCCCGAGGGCGTCGATGCCATGCCCACGATCGGCCGGTTGAGATGGATCGAACCCGTGCTGCCGTAGAAGCCGGCGTCGCCGAAGTTGAAGATGCCGCCGTCGGAGGCGACCTCCCAGTAGCCGCCGCCGTCGGGCGTCGCCGCCATGCCGACGATGGGCGCGTTGAGCGGCTTGCCGCCCATGGAGCCGGAGAAGCCCGCGTTGCCGAAGTTGAAGATGCCGCCGTCGGAGGCGACCTCCCAGTAGCCGCCGCCGTTGGCGGTCAGGGCCGTGGCCACGACCGGCTTGTTGAGGTGGATGCTGCCCGTCGACCCGCAGAACGGGATGTTGCCGTAGTCGAAGACGCCCCCGTCGGAGGCCGAGAGCAGGTAGCCGTTGGGTCCGCCGCCCGGCGCGTTGCAGGGCACCTGGATGGGCGCGGGGGGCGGTGTGCCGGCGTCACCGGTCAGCTGGGGGTCGTGGTGGAACTGCGGCCACGCGCCGTGCTCGTAGACGCTGGAGCCCGAGCCGCTGGTGTTGTCGATCTCCCAGTGCACGATCGTGCCCACCAGGGCGGTGCCGTTGTCGGTGTAGCCGGCGCCCGTGATGCCGATGTGGCCGTCGGGGTCGTCGGTCACCAGCGGCGAGCTCTGGAAGCCGTCGCCGGCGCCGAGGGTCGCCACCATCGCACCCGAGCGGCCGTCGAACACGTCGATGCCGTTGCTCGTCGGGACGATGACGTCCTGGTAGCCGCCGCCGGACAGGTCGGCCGTCACCGGCGAGCCGATGACCTGCCCGCTCGTGCCCGCCACCCACACCGGGGCACCGTTGGCGCCGTTGAGCACGTACACGGTCCCGGCCTGGGTCCCCTCCACCACGTCGAGCTGGCCGTTGCCCTGCACGTCGGCGAGCGCGGGCGAGTCGGCGGTCACGCCGTTCAGCGTGGCGCTCCAGGCCAGGCCGCAGCCGGTGTTGAGGGCGAAGACCTTGTTGGAGTCCGAGGCGCCCCCGTAGTAGCTCCCGTCCCCGATGGCGATGCCGACACCGCCGCCGGCGAGGAACTGGCCGACGGCCGGCGACGAGCGGTCGATGTTCTGGTTCGTGTCGAACTGGCAGTAGATCCCGCCGGCCGGGTTCCCCGTTCCGGCGTTGCCGGCGCTCGACAGGATCCGGATGTGGCCGCCGTTGTTGTAGCTCTGCCCGTAGGCGAACCCGGCGCTCGAGTCGCCGCCGCTGATGATCTCGTTGTTGCCGTCGGAGTAGAGGTCGGCCACCGCCGCGGTCGAGAAGACCGAGTCGCCCGAGAACCACGGGAAGCCGCCGAGCATCGCCCCGTTCGCCGCGCCCAGGGCGTAGGTGTTCTGCCCCAGCGACCCGGCTTCGACGCCGTAGCCGCCGGCGTACGCGGCGACCGTCATGCCCGCCTGCACCGAGGAGTGGGCCACGGGGTCGGTCCCCGGGTTGGTCTCCTGGACGTACCACTGGTTGCTCCCGTTGGGCGCGATGGCGAAGTAGCCGCCCGAGGTCGGGTCGGCGGCGTTGCCCCCGCCGACGTAGACCGTGTCGAGCCCGTTGGCGTCGATGGGCGCCACCGACGGCGACGAGTCGATCGGCGCGCCGGTGTAGTACGGCCAGCCGCCCACCGGCGATCCGCCGTTGATGTGGTAGGCGTACAGCCAGCCGGCGCGGTCGCCCACGACGACCGAGGGCTGCCCGTCGAGGTTGGCCACGTTGGGCGAGGACAGTGCGATCGGGTTGCCGGCGTCACCGAGTCGCAGGCTCCACTTCTGCGTCGCGACGAAGCCGCCGGAGTGGGGGACCGAGGTCGCCCCGGCCGGTGCCGCCCCGACGGTGGTGGTCAGTGCCAGGGCGGCGACCGCGGTCGCCATCGATGCCGGGAGGCCCATCAATGCCCGGAGACACAGCCTCGGCGTACGACCTCTCACGTCACTCCTCTCCATGCGGGTCCATGCGGGCGGGCCGAGCCGTCTTCCCCTCGGTGCGCCGAGCGCTGCCGGTGCGGCGCGCAGCACGAAGGAGGAGGGACGCCCCACAGGCAGTCCATCGGCACCGCGGCGCCGGACCTTGAACCGTCTACCTTCGGGCCACACCCTGAGCCTTCCAGGTTTCGGGCCGGTCGCCGTGTCATTGCGGGCGGGTGGGGCGAACGGGAACTGCCGTCGGGCCCGGTTGCACCGGGGGTGTGTGCTCGGTGGCGTCGTCCGGCGCCCTGGTCACGCGCCCGGGCCACGCCCCATGAAGCAATTGCAGGGGTGCTGCCGCCTACCATGCTGGCGGTGAGCGGCTGGTCGGCGAATCGATTGGCGGGCTGATGGGCCGGCGCATCCGGTGGCTCGGTGTCCTCATGGTGATCTGCTTCGGCCTGGTGGTGGTCCAGCTGGTGAACATCCAGCTGGTGAAGGGCAAGCAGTTGCAGAACTCGCCGTTCAACCCCCGGGTGGCGGTGCAGAAGAACGACAACGCCAGGGGCAACATCTACGCCGCCGACGGCACGCTGTTGGCCACCTCGGTGCCCACGCCGGCGGGGACGAACCGAATCGACTACCCCTACGACTACGTCCGCCAGTATCCCCAGGGCCCGCTCTTCGCCGGCATCACCGGCTACGACTCGGCGGCCTACTACGGCACGTCGGGGATCGAGGAGCAGTACGACTCCTACCTGACCGCCCACCAGCAGGCCCCCCAGACGCTGAGCCAGCTGCTCTTCCGCCAGAAGATGCCGACGGTGACCAACAGCGTCACGCTCACCGTCGAGCCGGCGCTCCAGAAGGCGGCCTCGGACGCGCTGACCACCCTGCCGCCGGGCGCCAACAAGGACGGGGCGGTGGTGGTGCTCAATCCGAAGACCGGGGCCGTGCTCGCCATGGTCTCCAACCCCACCTTCGACCCCAACGCGCTGGTCAACCCGTCCATCCACGCCGAGAACCTGGCCTACTTCAGCTACATCTTGAAGGACCCCGAGGGGTACTACCCCCTGCGCCCCGTCGCCACCGAGGAATTCTTCTTCCCCGGCTCCACCATGAAGGTGGTGACGTCCACCGCCGCCTACAACCTCAAGCCCGCCCTGGCGGCGTTCGACTACCCGGTCCAGCCCTGCCAGAACTTCTCGGACTCGAACCGGCTCCTGTGCAACGACGGGTCCAACCCGAGCAACTCCACGCCGTGCGGCGGCACCATGACGACCATGCTCCCGGAGTCGTGCGACCCCGGCTACGGCGAGCTGGGGGTGCAGATGGGCGTCGCCACGCTCCGCCAACAGGCGCAGCTCTTCGGCCTCAACTCGGTGCCGGGCATCGACCTGCCCGGTGTCATCGCGTCACAGCTGTTGCCGCTCCCGGCGAACGCCCAGGCCGACCAGGCCTACACCGCCATCGGCCAGGAGTTCGTGAAGGACACCGCCCTGCAGAACGCGATGGTGGCGGCCGGGATCGCCAACGGCGGCGTGCTCATGACGCCGCACCTCATGTCGAACATCCGCGACTCGCAGGGGGCGACGGTGCAGACCTACGCCCCCAAGCCGGTGGGCACGGTCGCCACGGCGCAGACCGCCCAGCAGGTCACGTCCCTCATGGAGGGCGTCGTCGCCAGCGGCACGGCGTCGGGTGTCGGCTTCCCCTCCTACCTCTGCGCCGCCGTCAAGACGGGGACGGCCCAGACCGGCGCCACCCGGGGGCTGAACGACGACTGGATGATCGGTTTCGCCCCCGCCAACAACCCCCAGGTCGCCGTGGCCGTCGTGGTGCCGGACCAGAACATCAACTCCGACGGCGCCGGGGTGGCCGGGCCGATCATGCGGGCGGTCCTGGAGGCCGCGGTGCCCCAGGGCTCGGTGAGCCAGCCCTGCAGCGTGGCGCCGGTGCCCACGTCGGTCTTCACGTCCGGGCACTGAGGGCCCCCACCGCAGCCCAGCCGCCGCCACCAGGCCGACGTGTAGGATCATCTGCATGTCTACGCAGATAGTTGAGAGCCCGGACCGGGAGGACTTCCGCTCGGCCGTCGGGATGCTGAAGCTCCTGGGCGACGAGACGCGGCTGCGGGTCATCTGGGCCCTCCTGGAGGGCGAGCACCCGGTCAACGAGCTGGCCGAGCTGGTGGGCGCGCAGCCCGCCGCCGTCTCCCAGCACCTGGCCAAGCTCCGCCTGGCCCGCCTGGTGCGCAGCCGGCGGGAGGGCAACCGGATCTTCTACGTGGTCGACGATGCCCACGTCCGCCGGCTGGTCGAGGAAGTGCTGTCCCACGCCGACCACGTGACCGCCCATGGGTGACGGCCACCACCACCCGCACGGACCCGCCTCGGTGGGGACCGACCGGCGCGCCCTGACCCTGGCGCTGGTGTTGCTGGTCGCCTTCATGGTGTTCGAGGTGGGCGCCGCCGTCGTCTCCAATTCGCTGGTCCTCCTGGCCGACGCCGGGCACATGCTGGTGGACGTCGGTGCCATCGCCGGCTCCCTCGTCGCCATCCGGCTCGCCGCCCGCCCCGAGACGGGCTCGCACACCTACGGCATGAAGCGGGCCGAGATCCTGGCCGCCGCGGCCAACGGGGTGGCCCTCCTCATCGTCTCGGCGCTCGTCACCTACGACGCCGTGGTGCGCCTGGTGCACCCGTCGCACGTCGACGGGGCGGTCCTCATCGTCGTCGCCGCGGTCGGGGTGGCGGTCAACCTGGTCGCCACGCGCACGGTGGCCCGGGCAGACCGGCGGTCGCTGAACATCGAGGGCGCCTACCGCCACATCCTGACCGACCTCTACGCGTTCGTGGGCACGCTGATCGCCGGCGTCGTCATCGTGGTGGCCGGCTTCGACCGGGCCGACGCCATCGCCTCGCTGCTGGTCGTCGTCCTCATGCTGAAGGCGGCGGTGGAGCTGTTGCGGCCCGCGCTGCACATCCTGCTGGAGGCGACCCCCGAGGACATCGACCTCGAGGAGGTGCGCCGGCACCTGCTCGAGCTGCCCGAGGTGCAGTCGGTGCACGACCTCCACGCGTGGACGCTGACCTCGTCGTTGCCCATCCTCACCGCCCACGTGGTGGTCAGCGACGACTGCTTCCAGACCGGTGAGGCCGGCCGGGTGCTCGACCACCTGCAGGACTGCCTGGCAGGGCACTTCGACGTGGCGCACTCGACGCTGCAGTTCGAGTCGGCCGGGCACATCGAGCACGAGCTCGGGGGCCACGCCTGAGCTCGTCCGTCACCGGTGGACGGGCAGCCCGCGCCCTCGAGGGCGGAGAGGGGTCACACCCGCCAGTTCGGGCACGACACCGCTCGTCGCGCCAGAATGTCCGTGATACGCATCGTGCGCATCCGCGCCTTCTGGGGAGGTGGCCATGCCGGAGTTTCCCGGCGTCACGCACGTGGCGCTGACCGTCACAGATCTTGGTCGAAGCAGGCCGTGGTACGAGAACCTGTTCGGGGCCGCACCGATCATCGACGAGGACACTGGTCCGTTCCACCACGTCGTCTGGTTGCTCGGCAGCCAGACGTTGGTCGGCATCCACCAGTTCCCCGATCTGCACGGGTCGGACCCCTTCGACGAGCGGCAACCGGGTCTCGATCACCTGGCCTTCGCCTGCGCCGACCGGGCCGAGCTCGAGCAGTGGGAGTCCAAGCTCAACCAGCTCGGCATCGCGAACGGTGGCATCATCGACGCCGCCTACGGCTCGGGCCTGTCCTTCCGGGACCCGGACAACATCGCGCTGGAGTTCTTCGCACCGCCGGGGTAGCGCCGGGTCGCTCAGTTGTCGTCGAAGTGCTGCTTCGCCACGTGCTTCGCCCTGTGCTCGCTCGAGTAGGGGCCACGGAGGTGCCGGGCCGGTTCGGCCTGGTTCTCGGCCGGTCCGTCCGTGTCGCCACACTCGGCACAGAAGACCTCCCACCGCCGTTCGTCTTCCCCCTCGGAGGTCCAGCGTCCATCTGCGTCGTGACGCCAGCCCAGGCGCAGCCGTCGTGCGTAGGGGAAATGGTGGTGCTCCTCCGCGTCCGCCTTGGCAACGGCTGCCGCGGCCTCGAGCGCCCCGAAGCGAATCCCGAACGAGAAATCGCTCCCGAGCGTCACGTCGTCCAGGATAGGCCCGACCTGCCTCTACCAGCCGACTGCTCCGTCGACGAGCTCACGAATCAGGTCCGCGTGGCCGTTGTGGCGGGCGTACTCCTCGATCATGTGCACGTAGATCCACCTGAGTGAGCAGGACTCGCCACCCCGGGTCACACCGGTGTCCTCCAGCTCGCGGGACTGGGCCGCCTGGCGGCTCTCCTCGCACTCCGCCTGCCAGAGCTTCAGGTCCTCGACCCAGTCCGCGCCGTCGAGCGGGGCTATGTCGCTGTCCTCGACCTCGGGGTCGTACCAGATGTAGGGAGCATCGGGCTGACGCCGGAGGACCCGCCTGAACCAGGAGCGCTCGACCTCGGCCATGTGGCGCACCAGACCGTGGAGGGAGAGGCTCGAACTGGACACGGGGCGCTCCTTGCGGGCGTGGTCGTCGACCCCTTCGGCTTTGAGCAGCAGCGTCGTGCGGTGGAACTCCAGCCAGGCCTCGAGCATCTCGCGCTCGGACAGGCCGTCCATCGGCGGCTCGGCTCGTCGGGGATCGACAATGTCGCGCACCATCGCTGCGAATTTACCCATACGACCGGGGTTCTCTCGGCGTGACCGCGACGCCCGGCCCACATGCGCTTCCCCGTCTCCGCCACCTGGGACGCCCTGGGGTCAGCTGCTCGTCCAACCCCCGTCGACCACCAGGGTGTGTCCGGTCACGTAGCTCGAGGCGTCCGATACCAGGAACAGGAGCGGGCCGTCCAGCTCGTCGATGGAGGGAATCCGTCCCAACAGCGACCGGGCTTCGATGCTCTCGACGAAGGCGGGGTCGCTGAGTCCTCCCGTCAGCTCTGTGGGGAAGTACCCGGGGGCGAGTGGGTTCACGCGCACGCCGCGTGCTCCCCATTGCGCAGCGAGATGCCGGGTCAGGTTGACCAACGCACCCTTCGAGGCGTTGTACGCCGCCATCGGGCCGCGCGAAGCGACCAGCCCGAAGATGGACGAGACGTTGATCACGGCCGGGCTCTCGCTCGAGAAGAGAAGTGGTGCCATGAGCCGGCAGAGGTCGAGGACCGCCACGAGATCGGTTTGGACGACCGTCGTCAGCTCTTCGAGCGACTGATCCTCGAGAAGTCCGTCGTCACATATCCCCGCGTTGTTGACCAGTATGTCGAGCCGTCCGAATCGAGCCGCGATCGTCTCGGCGAGCGCGACGCGATGGCCCGGAGAGGCAATGTCTCCTGCGAGGGCGATGGATCCCGACCGGTTGGCGAGCAGTTCGAGCCGGTCCGTGCGCCTGGCTGTCACGACGACCTGGGCACCAGCCCCGCGTAGGGCCTCGGCGAACCGCTCGCCGAGGCCGGACGAGGCTCCGGTGACGAGCGCGATCCGCCCCGACAGAATCGGCATCCGGCCATCATCGCATCTGGGTCGATGCTGCGTCGCCCTACCCCATCGGTCGATCCCGCAGAGCACCGTGACTGTTCGGGGGAAGGGACCGGCTGGGAATCAGCACGTCTCGATGGTCACCGACGGACCCGGGCGGATCCGAGCTAGAGGCTTGTGGCGGGCTTGATGTTCTGGTTGCGGTGGAACACGTTGTCAGGGTCGTACTCCGCCTTGATCTCCGACAGGCGTGCATAGTTCGCGTCCCCGTAGGCAGCCCGCACTCGATCAGCACCTTCGTCGCCGATGAAGTTGAGATAGATGCCTCCAGTGGCGAACTGCCGCATTCCGGCAATCGCATTGCGAGCCCATTCGATGTTGTCCCCGTCATCATCAGCGGATTCCCACACGGCAAAGGGATGGAACACCCACGCCGCGTCTCGATTCGTCATGGGCGTGTCAGCACTCGTGACGCGGGCGACCGCACCTCCCCACGGAATAAGGTTCGATTGGGCCAGAGACGAGCGGATCTGTGCGGCCGAGCCCAAGAAGGTCGAGACTGCGTCATCCGAAAGGGCGCCCAGGTACTCGGCCCCCCAGTAGTTCCTGCGCCCCGGCAGGTCATCGAGCATGCACTGGAAATCGACGTAGGGCATCGGGCTCACGAGGTCGACCTCAGGACTCAGCGCCCTGAGGGGCGACAGGAGCATGTCGCCGTCTGCCATTGGCCCGTCGTGGCACACGGCGATTGCGCACAGCAGCTCACCGCGGAGATGGGGAGGGATGAAGTCCTCGGGGGGACCGTGGAGCATCACCAGCCCGCTACCGAAATTCTCGGGTGCACTCTCGGCCACGTCGCGATAGGCGCGGGTCACCTCTGGAGCGGCCTCGGACGACCAGAGGAGCAACCCCGCGAGGACGGTCGGCCCAACCGGGTGGATGGCGAACTCGAATGCGGTGGCCACCCCGAAATTTCCCCCTCCCCCATGAAGCGCCCAGAACAAGTCGCGATGCTCGGCAGCGCTGGCGGTCACCTTCTGGCCGTTGGCGAGGACAAGGTCGACAGAAACCAGGTTGTCGCACGCGAGTCCGCACCGGCGCTCGATCCAGCCCGAACCGCCTCCCAGGGTGAACCCGGCGACGCCGGTTGTCGACACGCGACCGCCGGTCGTTGCGAGCCCATGTGCCTGAGCTCGAGCATCGAACTCACCCCATGTTGCCCCGGCTCCAACTCTGGCGACGCGTCGCTCTGCATCGATATCCACCCCCTTCAGCGGTCGAACGTCGACGACTAACCCGTCGTCCACGGTCGACATGCCGGCGACCGAGTGACCTCCGGCCCGCACGGCGACTTCGAGCTGGTTGTCGGTCGCGAACCCCAGCGCCGCTGAGACATCCTCGGCGGACGCGCACTGGGCCACGAGTGCGGGTCGGCTGTCGATCATGCCGTTGAAGATGCTCCGTACCTCGTCGAACTCGACGGACTCCCGAGACACCAGACGACCCGAGAAGTAGTCGCCCAACCGCTCGATCGCTTCTCTATGGATCCTCGGATTCCTCATCGGCAGACCCTCCAGTCCCGACCCGACACAGTCTTCTTCGTCGCGCGCAGGGATTCAACGCCCGTCCTTGCAGGCGGCCATCTGCACTCTGCAGACTGACGAGATGCCGCCCGATGTCCGGTACGCGAGGAACCGCAATGTGTCCGTTTCAAATCGTCTGTGAGGGCCCGGTAGATCTGGTCTTCGTCCCCGGCTTTGCGTCGAATCTCTTGTGGACTGGGAGCTCCCTGGTACGCCAGTTCCTCCGACGGCTCGGCTCCTTTTGCCGACTGGTCGTGATCGATCGCAGGGGCTGCGGCCTGTCAGACCGCCTTTCCCGAGCGACCTCCCGCCTCTCGTCCACGGTGAAGGACCTGGTCGCTGGGTCGGGTCTCCTCTTCGAGGACCAGGGCATGCGGGTCCTCAAGGGCGTTCCCGACCCGGTGAAGATCTATCGGGTCCTCCAATAGTTCGGATCCTGCGATTGCGGTGAGCAGTCCGACGCCAGGAGCGTGAGGTCGTCAGTGCCTCGGCGGCTCGATCACCGCCACCAGCTCGACGTGCTCGGTCATGGGGAAGATGTCGAAGGCGCGCAGCTCGGCCAGGCCCCAGCCCTCGTCGAGCAGGACGCGGAGGTCCCGGGCGAAGGAGGAGGGGTCGCAGGCGACGTAGACGATCTTCTTCACGGTGGCCGCGTGCGCGGCGAGCGCCTGCATCACCGGCGCGCCGGCGCCCTGGCGCGCCGGATCCAGCACGACGACGTCGGGGCGGCCGAGGGCGGTCGCCACGAGCCGGGGTGTCACCTCGGCCCGGGTCACCTCCAGGTTGGCGAGCCCGGCGCCGTTGTGCCGCGCGTCGGCGCAGGCGCGGGGGTCGCGCTCGACTGCGAGGACCGCGCCTTCGGGGCCCGCCGCCTCGGCCAGCGGCACGGAGAAGAGCCCGGCACCGGCAAACAGGTCGACGACGCGCGCACCACGGCAGTCGCCGACCACGGCGAGGACCGCATCGAGCAGCGCGGCCGCGGCGCCGGCGTGGACCTGCCAGAAGACGCCCGCCGAGATGCGATAGGTGCGCCCGCGTACCCGCGCCTGCACGGCCCCCGGAGGGCGCACCACCTTGCGCCGCACCACGAGCCCGACCCCGGGGCCGAGGTCGCCCTCGGGGAGGCGCGGGGCGCCGCGACCGCGGGGCGTCACCGCGATCAGGGCCTCTCCGGGCCCGCTCCCCGTGACGACCTCGAGCTCGGACACCCCGGGCCACCTCGCGGCCAGGGCGCCGGTGGCGGCCACCGTCGGGGCGGCGACGGGGCAGTCGTCCACACGCTCGAGCTCGTGGGAGCGGTGCTTGCGGAAGCCGACCGCACCCTCCTTGTCCGCCGCCAGCCGCACCCGGGTGCGCCAGTGCAGCCCGCCGGCGTCCCCGTCGACGGGCTCCACCGCGACGGTGCGCTCGATGCCGGCGACCCGGGCCAGCTGCTCGGCGACGCGGAAGGCCTTGAGCCGGCGTTGCGCCCCCTGCTCCACGTGCTGGAAGTCGCAGCCCCCGCACCGCCCCGGCCCGGCGTGGGGGCACGGCGGGGGACGCGGTCCACCGAGGGCGTCAGGATCTCCACGGCGTCCGCCCGCAGGAAGGAGGAGGTGGTGGCGGTCACGCGGGCGATCACCCGCTCGCCGGGGAGGGAGTGGCGCACGAAGACGACCCGGCCGTCGGGCGCCCGGGCCACGCAGCCACCCCCGGCGGCGACCGCACCGACCTCGAGCTCGAGGAGCTCGGTGCCGCCGGGCGTCGTGAGGGGCGAGGTCGCCATGGCAGCGCAGCGTACGGTGGGCGACCGAGGTTGCGGGCGCCGCGGCGCACCATGGCCGAGATTTTCTCGGACGGGGTGTCGATCCGGGCCGGTCCCGATCGTCGTAGGAGCGACACCAACCCAACCCAGGAGGACCCAATGCGATACCTGTTGATGATTGCAGTCGATGAGAGCGCCAGCACCCAGACGCCCGAAGAGGACGGCGAGCAGATGGCGCCCGAGTACGCCGCGTTCGCCAAGGAGATGGCCGAGCGGGGCGTGCTGCTCGGCGGGGAGCGCCTCCGCCTGACGACCGACGCCACCACGGTCAAGGTGCGCAACGGTGAGGTCCTGGCGACCGACGGGCCGTTCGCCGAGACGAAGGAGCAGCTGGCCGGCTACTTCGTCGTCGACTGCAAGGATCTCGACGAGGCCATCGAGGTGGCGGCCAAGATCCCCGGCGCGCAGCACGGGTCGGTGGAAGTGAGGCCGATCTGGGAGATGTGACGGCCGAGGTCGAGGCCGCCGTCGCCGATGCGTTCCACGCCGAATGGGGCCGGGTCGTCGCGACCCTCGTCCGCCTCACGGGCGACTGGGACCTGGCCGAGGAGTGCGCGCAGGATGCCTTCGCCACCGCGCTGGAGCGCTGGCCCGGCGACGGCATCCCGCGCCGCCCCGGCGCCTGGCTCACGACGGTGGCCCGCAACCGTGCCGTCGACCGGGCGCGCCGCGCCAAGTTGGGCGCCTCCAAGGAGCGGGCGGTAGCCGCCGTGGTGCCGGAGCCGGGCCCGGGGCAGCCGGGGGAGAGCGAGCTGAGCGAGGACGAGGTCCCCGACGACCGCCTGCGCCTGATGTTCACCTGCTGCCACCCTGCGCTGTCCTTCGAGGCCCAGGTGGCGCTGACGCTACGCACACTGGCCGGCATGACGACGGGGGAGATCGCCCGCGCCTTCCTGGTCCCCGAGGCGACGATGGCCCAGCGCCTCGTCCGGGCGAAGCGCAAGATCCGCCATGCCGGCATCCCCTTCGCGGTGCCGCCGGCGCACCAGCTCGTGGAGCGCACGGCGGCCGTGCTGGCCGTCCTCTACCTGCTCTTCAACGAGGGCTACTCGGCCAGCACGGGCGCCGACCTGGTCCGGCGCGGCCTGACCACCGAGGCCATCCGTCTGGGGCGGGTGCTGTGCACGCTGATGCCCGACGAGCCCGAGGCACTCGGCCTGCTCGCCCTGATGCTGTTCCACGACGCCCGCAGCGCGGCCCGCGTCGACGGCGCCGGCGACATCGTGGTGCTGTCCGAGCAGGATCGCACCCTCTTCGACGCCGCCGCCATCGCCGAGGGGCACGAGCGGCTCGCCGCCGCCCTGCGGCTCGGACGCCCCGGGCCCTTCCAGGTGCAGGCGGCCATCGCCGCCTGCCACGTCGGCGCCGCCGACGAGACGGACTGGGCCGAGATCGCCACGTTGTACGACCGCCTGTACGCCATGTCGCCCTCGGCCGTGATCGCCCTCAACCGCGCCGTCGCCGTGTCGATGGCGGAGGGACCCGACGCCGGGCTGGCCCTCATCGAGCTGATCGCGCCGGACGGGCTGCCCGACTACCACCTCTTGCCGGCGGCACGCGGCGACATGCTGTGGCGCCTCGGCCGCCGGGCCGAGGCGGCCGAGGCGTATCGCGCCGCCCACGAGCTGGCGGGCACCGACGCCGAACGGCGCTACCTCGAGCGCCGCCGCCGGGAGGTGTCGGCCTGACGGACGGGCGCCGGGACGGCCGGGCGCCGGTTTGACAGGCCGGGGCGCCGTTGTAATCGTCTCGCCAGGACCGCCGCCGGGGTGGTGGCCGGTCGCACGCGAACCGAGAGGACGGCTGAACCATGTTGCAGGACAGAGTGGCGATCATCACCGGGGGTGGGCGGGGCATCGGCCGTGAGCACGCCCTGCTGTTCGCGTCACTGGGGGCCAAGGTCGTGGTCAACGACCTGGGCGGGGCGGTGGACGGCTCGGGGGCCGACATCTCGGCGGCGCAGTCCGTCGTCGACGAGATCACCGCCGCCGGAGGCGAGGCGGCGGCCAACACCGACAGCGTGAGCTCGTTCGACGGGGCGAAGTCCATCGTCGACCAGGCCGTGTCGACCTTCGGCGACCTCCATGTCGTCGTGAACAACGCCGGGATCCTGCGTGACCGCATGCTCGTCTCCATGAGCGAGCAGGACTTCGACGACGTGATCGGCGTCCACCTGAAGGGCACCTTCAACGTCACCCGGCACGCCGCGGGGTACTGGCGCGAGGCGGCCAAGGCGGGGACGATCACCGACCGGGCCATCGTGAACACCAGCTCGGGCGCCGGCCTGCACGGCAACGTCGGCCAGACCAACTACTCGGCCGCCAAGGCGGGGATCGCGGCGATGACGGTGGTGAACGCCATGGAGCTGCAGCGCTACGGGGTCCGGGCCAACTGCATCGCCCCCGTGGCCCGCACGCGTCTGACGATGCAGACGCCGGGCATGGGCGAGTCGATGGAGCAGCACGTGTTCGACCCCGAGTGCGTCTCGCCCCTCGTCGCCGTGCTGGCGTCGCAGACCTGCCCCTTCAACGGCCAGGTCTTCAGCGTGTACGGCGGGTCGGTCGGGATCTATGCCGGCTGGTCCATCGCCGACTCGGTGGAGACCGACGATCGCTGGACGCCCGAGACGCTGGCGACCGCCATGGACAAGCTGCCCCGGACCGTCGAGGTCAACAGCCAGATCGCCCAGCTCGTCAAGCACATGGGGCACTGAGGGCGGGCCTGCGGTACGGAGGCTGCGACGACATGGGTGGGGACGGCGGTGACGTGAGCGGGCGTGCGGACCCAGCCCGGGTCGCGGCCGCCTTCGCCACCGCCGAGGTGCACCTGCTGCTGTGCGCCGTGGCGCAGGTCACGGGCGACCTCTCGCTGCTGCGCCCGGAGTTCGCGCCCGACCAGGAGCAGCTGCTCGTCCCGGGCCACGGCGTCGGTCCCGACCAGCTCGAGGAGGGGCGCCGGGCCGCCGCGGCGGCCCTGGCGGCGCACGCGGCGTCGGGTGCGCCCGACCATGTGCTGACGGAGGAAGAGGTGCGGCAGGTCTTCGACTTCCTCGTGGGCCCGGGGTCGACCGGGCAATGGGAGGCCTTCCTGACCGAAGAGCTGGCGCTCGAGGGGAGCGATCCCCGCCTGCCCTCCTGGCGCCTGGACGAGGTCGGCGTGGGGGGCGCCACGTTCCGCTGCGCGGTCGTCGGCGCCGGCGCGTCGGGCCTGGCGGCGGCGCACCGGCTCCGTCAGGCCGGCGTCGACGTCACCGTCTTCGAGAAGAACACGGACGTGGGGGGCACCTGGCTGGAGAACGTGTACCCGGGCTGCCGGGTGGACGTGCCCAACCAGCTCTACAGCTTCTCCTTCGCCCAGACCAACGACTGGGTGTCACGCTTCTCCGCCCAACCCGACCTGCTGGCCTACCTGCAGGGGACGGCCATGAAGCTCGGGATCGGCGAGTGCATCCGTTTCGCCTCCGAGGTGACGGAGGCCCGCTTCGACGAGGGGGCCAAGGAGTGGTCCCTGACCGTGCGCCGACGTGACGGCACGCTGCGGACGGAGGCCTTCGACGGGGTCGTGTCCGCGGTGGGGCAGCTCAACCGCCCGTCGTTCCCGGCCATCGCCGGCCGGGAGCTGTTCGCGGGTCCCTCCTTCCACTCGGCGGCGTGGGACGACGGCGTCGAGCTGGCGGGACGCCGCGTGGCGGTGATCGGGACCGGGGCCAGCGCGGCGCAGTTCGTGCCCTGCATCGTCGACGAGGTCGAGCACCTCGACGTGTTCCAGCGCACCGCGCCCTGGTTGCTGCCGACCGAGAACTACGGCGACCCCTTCCCGGCGGAATTCCACGACCTGCTGGGGCTGCTGCCCAACTACGGCCGCTGGGACCGGCTGTGGCAGTTCTGGCTCTTGCACGAGGGCCTGCTCGGTGCGGCGCGGGTGGATCCCGAGTGGGACGAGCACGACGAGGCGGTGAGCGCGAGCAACGACTTCATACGGTCGATGCTGCGAGACGTGCTGCGAGCCCAGGTGGAGGACGACGAGCTCTTCGAGAAGCTGGTGCCCCACTTCCCCCCTTTCGCCAAGCGCGCCCTCCGGGACGACGGTCGGTGGCCGGCCGCCATGGGCCGGGCCCATGTCGACCTCGTCACGACCCCCATCGCAGAGATCACGCCCGACGGCGTGCGCACGGTGGACGCAGTGGTGCACCCGGCGGACGTGCTCATCTACGGCACCGGCTTCACGGCGTCCGACTTCGTTGCGCCCATGCGGGTGTTCGGGACGGGCGGCGTGGAGTTGAACGAGGAGTGGGGTGGTGACGCCCGCGCCTACCTCGGCATCACGGTGCCGGGGTTCCCCAACTTCTTCATGCTGTACGGGCCGAACACCAACCTGGTCATCAACGGCAGCATCCTGGTCATGGTGGAGTGCCAGGTGCGCTACGCCGTCGAGGCGATCGGCGCCGTGTTGCGGGGCGGCCACCGGACGATGTCGTGCCGGCGTGACGTCCACGAGCGCTACGGGCGCGAGATGGAGGAGGGCAACGCCACGATGGTGTGGGGCGTGGCCGACGTGCCGACCTGGTACCGCAACGCGCACGGGCGGGTGACGCAGAACTGGCCCTTCGACCTCCACTCGTACTGGGAGCGCACGCTGCAGCCCGACCTGGCCGACTACGAGCTGGCCTGACGGGCGCGTCCGGTCGTGTCGGTCGTTGCCGCCGGGCCAAGCCCCGAGCTGACCGCGATCCTCGACCTCGTCCCGTCCG
>CAVSSK010000012.1:0-257037 GCA_963730395.1 uncultured Acidimicrobiaceae bacterium
CTGCGGTCATGCGGCGACCGCACGTGCTCCCGTCCTCGTTCAGCGCTCCGCAGTGGCGGCTCGTTGGACCACAACCGGACACCACGCGATGCTCCCTGGTAGAAGATCCGTCACCGACGCACTTGGCTGCTCGGCATGCCAAAATGCCGGGCGCGTGGACGCCCTGGAGTCGCAAGATATGGTTGGTGGAGCCGAGGCGCCGCGCGTACTCGGCATTGGGGCTTGGTTGGTAGTAGCCGTGATCGCCATCTCCCAAGGGCACCGGGGAGCCGCCGACGGGAACGCAGGACTCGACCTTCAAAGGTACATTCTCGCCGGTCAGGCCTTACGCTCCGGGCGGCCGCTCTACCAGATCCACCCCGCGCGCAGAACCCCCAATTCATGTACCCCCCAACAGCCGCAATATTAATGGCGGCCTCATATTTTCGATTCCACCAGGTGATGACGCCATTTGCGTACTTTGAAACCGCATCGGTCTGCTTCACCGTCTTTCTCTTCCGTCGGTGCCTTCGCCCGACCCGGTGGCAACTCCTGGGGAGCGCCATCGTCGCGGCCCTGATCCCCCAGGGGGAACTCGTACACCATCCTTGGTCGGGAAACTTCGGTTTTCTCCTCCTCCTCCCCTGCGCCTATTTGGTATTGCGCTGGGGCGAGGAACGCTGGGTGTCAGGCGGGGTGGCCCTTGCCGTCACCCTGCTGATCAAGCCGGTGCTGCTCCCCTCCTCCTGATCCCCCTGCTGTATCGAAAATGGAAGCCCGTTGCCATAGCTGCCGCGGTTGCATGCGCTGGCGTTCTCTTGATGCTTCCATTCGTCGGCGATCCGGGCGCGATGCCAGGCGTGCTTACCAAACTGAGTGGGGGTCAAAACCTGCCTGGGAACCAGGTGGTTGCCAACATCTCGTTGTCCGGGCTCGGCGATGTACACCACGTCAATTCGGTCGTGATTCTGCTTGCCAGATTGGTAGTCGTCGGCCTGGCGATCGCTGTGATCGCCATAGTCGCGTCTCGTCAGCCCCGTGTATCGC
Source organism: uncultured Acidimicrobiaceae bacterium (assembly GCA_963730395.1). Taxonomy (GTDB): domain Bacteria; phylum Actinomycetota; class Acidimicrobiia; order Acidimicrobiales; family RAAP-2; genus Bog-473. The sequence continues at coordinate 1,027 of CAVSSK010000012.1, forward strand.
TTGAGGTGGTGGGTCCGTTGAGCGGGGTGATTCTGGCAGGAGTCTTCCTCGCCGGCTCGCTGAGCGAAGGCCACTATCTCTTCTTTTTGATCCCTGGAGCGATGACCGCTGTGGCGGTCAAGAGTCGCGTCACCCGGCTGCTTCTCTTGGCGCACTGTTGACGGCCGCGTATGCGTCGTTCTATCTCCACGGCCTTGGAGGCAGTCAGGTGGCGATTCAACCAAGATTTGTCCTGATCGAGCTTCTTGTCTTTGTCGGGTGTGCGTGGGCGTTGGTCGCCGGTCTGCGAGGTGCCGACGATGGCGAAAGAGAGGTCGTGCAGGCGAGTGCATCGCTTGTCGATACTGAAACGCTGCCCACAGCGTGATGCCCGCGAAATTCGAGTTCGACGGCTGGATGCGACCGAGCACTTCCGGAGGGCAACCGTTGCGGGTCTCTCAACTTTAAGCAAAGGGTCCCGTTTGGGTGATCGCCAACCGCCGTACAGCTTCGACGGGGATGTGCCCTGCCGATCAGCCGATTTTGCCCGTATGGCCCCGACGCCGTCGTCTTTTCAATCCGATTCGCCACCCCTGACCACAGGCTGTCCCCGAACGCCGGGGACAGTCCAGCTAGGTCCGATGGGCTGTTCTTTAGGGGGCATGGACTGACCACTCCACCCGGTCTGGGACCTTTGCCTCTGTGTGCGGCAGACCCTGCGGTAAAGGATACGGACCAATGAGGATTGCCACAACCCTCTGACCTGCGGAGAGCCTGGACGCCGGACCCTGAGTCGGACGCACATCGTTCGCGGGCCGGTGTGGCCAAAAAGCGCGTTTTGGCGCGAGGATACGGCTATCCGCGAGGAAGTCCACGTTGATCGCGTCATCGACCACAGACTCGGCTACTAGGCGGAACTAGTCATGAGGGTGGCGCTGTTCTCCGCGACTTTCCTTCCAGAGGTCGGTGGCACAGAACGATTCACCCACGTTCTCGCCGATTTCCTGGCTCGGGACGGCCATCAAGTCACCGTTGTAACCCTGGTGCCACTCGGTCCAGACCATGAGCTCCGACTGCCGTATCCGGTCATCCGCAATCCGAGCTCCGTTCGCTGGGCACAGATAGCGCGCGACTCTGACATCGTTCACGTAAACAGGTCGACCAGATTCGCGCTCTCGGCTTGTGCCGGCCTGCGGAGGCCGATCCAGGTCCATCATTGTCCACATGCGATCTGCCCCGCAGATTGGGCCTTCGGTGAGGTCGGCGAATGTACCGCCAGTTCGGATCGTCCCGGACCGTGCCCAAATTGTCCGCAGCGCAATCTCACCGGTCGCATCAAAATGGCAAGTCGACGAGCGTGTGACCATCTCGCAACAGCCAACGTCTCGTCAGTCATTATCTCAGCCAGCCTCGGCCTCCCCCACTCGGTAACGATCTACAATCCGGTCGACCAGCGGGCCTTCCTCGGCGGTGACCTCGGGCCTGGCGAAGACGGCCTGGTGGCATTTGCCGGGCGACTTGAAGACGACCTCAAAGGTCTGGACGTACTCATTCGAGCCATGGCTTTGCTTCCCGAGGCAAGACTCGAGGTTATCGGCGGCCCGCCGAGCTTCTGGCCGAAGTGGACAGCACTGGCGGATCGGCATGGAGTCGGAAAGCGTGTCCACTACCTTGGTTTGAAGGGCCTCAACGACGTTCTCGAGCTGTACGAGCGTGCAGTCGTGGTCTGCGTGCCGACGCTGTCTGAGGAACCCTTCGGTTATGCGGCTGCGGAGGCAATGGCGGCGGGCCGAGCCGTAGTCGCCACCCCAAGAGGAGCCCTCCCCGAGCTCTTGGGGGACGAAGAGGATTCGTGTCGAACAGCGTGGATCCGAGCGACCTCGCTGTAGCCTTACGCGAGGCGCTGGAGGATCCGGAACGCAAGCGCAAGACCGAGGAACGTGCCAGGGGATTCGCAGAATCGCACTTCGATTGCGAAGTGGCTGGTCGGCGTTACGTCGAGCTCTACAACGGGTGCGCGTGATGGGGTGAGATAAGCCACACGATTCGGCGGCTCGCCACAAAGCGCGCGATGGTCCCGTTTGGGTCATGGCCTACCGCCGTACAGCTTCGACGGGGGATGTGCCCTGCCGACCAACCGATTTTGCCCGTATAGCCCCGCGCTGCCGTCTTTTCATTCGTCACCGACGATGCGTCTACAGACTGCCCCACTCCGAATCCATGGCACCATGGAGATACCCCTATCGATTAGTGAGTCCTTTTCAGGGTTGGGCTTCGCGCGTACCGCGGCTGCGAGTCAGATGCCTCAGATCTGCATCAGGCTTCCCCGGACCGTCTGTTCGCGAATCGGAAGTACGTCCTCTACGGAGCCTTGACCTTGGTCACTATGACGTTTTGGAGACTCACTGCGCGGTCGTCTAGGTATTCCAACAGAGTGTGAGATTTTGGCCACTCCCGCTCGACATACCCCAGCGGAATCAGCGTGTCCCCATAACTGGGATATCCCTCGTAGCCGACGTCCAGGTGACAGAACTGTCCGTTGTCGTACGCGGACAACCAGTCATCTGCCCAGAAAACCTCATGGACACGGCCTTGTTGTATGTGTCATCCCAGCTCTTCCTGACCCCGCGCTTGACCTCTTCCAAGTAGTCGATCTTGTCGACGCCCCACGTTGTGACGATCGCGATGCCTCCGGGCACCAAGATTCGGTTGAACTCTTCCAGCCACGCTAGATGGAGGTCTTCAGAGAGGTGAGAGAAGACGGAGAAGGCGAAGACGACATCAAAGTGTGTCGAAGGCAGGTCAGCGGGTGGTTGCTGGTCGATACATAAGAAGTTCGGCCAAGGGTCCGTGAGCCTCGCCCATTCGATCTGTCTGCCGGACACATCAACTCCCCAGAGGATCTCGGGTCGAACATCCTTCAGGAAGAATCGAAGAACTCGTCCCCATCCGCACCCGAAATCGAGGATGGCGTTGCATTCAGACAAAGGCTTGTAATGCGTCTCTATGAGGCGACGGAAGAGTCGATAGATGTCGAATCCCGGTCGGAGTGCATCGTCACCTGTGCTGCTGGAAGTTCTCAGTTGGAGGTCTTCGGGTGGAAGGCCGGGAAGGATATCTTGAAGGCTCTTGTTCTGCCGATACCCGCGTGTGTTGAGCCAAAGCCAGTAGTCATCACTCGCACTGGCGAACAGGTCGTAGGGGCCTGAATCGGTCGTTGCTGGCATGACAGACTCAAGTTGCATCTGAAACGCGACCAGCTGTGCCAGGACATCGAGGCCGTTTGCCACGCGGCTATCGACTGAGGGAGCAAGCCTATGCACGACTGGGGAAGCAAGCCTATGCAAGGTTCGGTGGGCTGCGCTTCGCACCGAAGAAGGCACCTTCACGACCCAGAATGTAGTACCTGGAGCTGGGCGCCACTCTGCGTGTATCCCGTCGACTCGTGGACGAAGTCCGCGCCTCTTCGTCGAGGACGCAAAACCCAGTACGTGATCACTCGTGAACTGTGAGCGCGACGAAGATGGCGTTCTCTACCTGAACGACCGCTTATAGCTCGGAGCGAGGCCCAAAGAGCCCTCGAACGCTGGCTGGGGTGCCACACTGGCGCCAATGGCTCGGAGTTGCGGGTCGACAACGATCCGGACACCACCGCCTGAGCCAGCGAGCGCTCATGCCCCGGCGTCGGGGGCCCGCTCGCGGCGGGCCGGCACGATGGCCCCGGCGTCGATGGCGCCGACGGCCACCCCGTCAGCGACGCCCTGGTCGGTGAAGAGGGTGGTGCCGGTCACGACCACGTTGAGCCGGCTGTTCAGCAGCACCAATGGCCACGCCTGCTCCTGGGGAGTGGAGATCCTCCCCAGGACCGGATAGGGGAACTCGTCGAAGAAAGTGGCGCCCACCAGGGCGGTGGTCCGATCGCCGAGCGGCGTCGCCGTGGGACCCGGCGCAGTGCAGTTGATCCGGACACCCGCTCGAACCCCAGCGCGGGGGCAATGCCGGCCACCCATGCACAGAGCAGGTGCTTGGCCAGTCGATAGCCGTCGGCGACCACGTCGGGGTGGTCCTCGAACCACCGCATGGCCGCCCCGGCGTCGGACAACCCGATGATGTCCGCCAGCTCGGGAAGTCGACGGAGCCACCCGGCAGCCACGTTCGATGAAACGACGGCCACACCGCCCCCGTCGGCAATGCTCGGCAACGTCAGGTCGACCAGTTGTCGGAGACCGACGTAGTTAACGCGGCCGATGTCGAGCGGCGGGCACGTGGCGGGCACGCCGGAACAGCAGAAGAGCGAGTGGATGGGGCCGACGGAGGCCAGTGCCGCCGTTGTGGCCTCGACCCGCTCCGGGCTGGCCAGATCGGTGGCGTGGAATCCTTCGACGGCGACCGGCGGCTCGTGCACGCCCACCGGTGGACCCGGGCCCCCAGGCCACCGAGCAGGCGGGCCGTGGCCTCGCCGATGCCGGTCGAGCAGCCTACGACGACGACCGTCGAACCCGATAGCCGAGGGCCTCGCCCAGATCCTGCATCGGCCTCGTCTTCGGTGGGTTGTCCATGGCGGGGGCAGACGCTAGGCGCGGTGGGTGACCCAGTTGAAAAGTCGTCTGCCCACTATGAGAAACCGTCCCGAGTCCCCCAGATCCGCCGATAGTTCTCAGTCTGCTCTTCGGAACGCCGCTCACGCCTCGCCCGTCGACGTTCGACACGCTCCCGGTAGTGGCTCTCAGGGGCAAGCCCAAGGCCCGCCAGTGTCGCCAGATCGGCCGTAACCCTCTCGGCGTCGCCCATCCACGGAGCTGCCTCACAGAGAGCCTCAGCAATACGCTGGAGCGTGCTCAAGCGGGTTCGCCGGACTGCGGCCTCAATCCTGTAGATGGTCGAAGGGTTCATGCCCGCACGCCAGGCAAGCGCGTTCTGGCTCAGACCAGCGGCCATCCTGGCAGTCCGTAGCCCTGCAGCAAGCCGTTCGAGATGAGCTACCTCCCATTCAGCGATGGGCCGACGGCAAGTCTTTCGGCTTACCTCCCGGCGGGCTGGGTCGTACCTCACGATTCTTCATTCATGGATGCCATGCTCGCCATGCTCGCCAGGCCCGGGTTTCTGGCATCCATGGTGTCCATGGGGGGTTCTTGGCGTGCATGGTTCCCAGCTAGGCACCAGTAGTAAGCGGAGCCGGGGCCAAATCCCTCGCGTGAGGTGAGGACGCTTCCCCGTTTCCTGGCACGGTCGAGGGTACGTTCGGCGATGCCAGCGGCCTTTGCCGCCTTCTTTACTTCTGCCGCGGGCTGCTTGCCAGTTGAGAGGTAGTCCTGAAGGAACGCCACGGCTTCGTCGCGCGCTGTGCGCTCCTCATCGTCCGATGTGCCAGACAGCAGACTCCCGCTCGTATGGTCGGAGACCCCATCCCATACGACACGGGCGCAGCCGTTCTCCTCGGCCGAAACAATCCGGTATGCGAGTGCCGGAACAGGGGCGGCGACATTGCACGCTGTCACCGCTAGCACCCTCTGGTTGCCTGTCTTGTCGTCGGGATCGACACCGGCAAGAAGAATCGAACGTGCCGCCCCCGCGATACCGATCGAGCCGCCCCGCGGTATAGGGCATTTCCACCGCTCGACTTGTTGAGGTGCCTGACGATCAAGATGGCGGCCCCGGTGCGTTCGGCCAGCTTTGTAAGTGGCATCAATGCCCTCCGCACGTCCTGGTCCCGGTGGCCGTCCACATCGGACCCCAGGTAGGCGTTCAGGACATCAATGACGACCAGAGCTGCTTCATGTTCCACTATCAGCTCTTCGAGTACCTCAAGGTCTCTCGGCAGCGAAGGGGGCCTCACGCTTATCTGGTTCTCGTCGTCGTTACATACCGGCACCGCCTCCCATGCGATGACAGAGAGCAATCTGCGTGTGCCGCGTCAAGCCTCGGACGGACCGTGTCAGCCAGCCCGTCTTCGGCGGTCATCAGAACAACTGCTGCCGGACCAACCAACGGTGTGCCATCGGGCATTGGTGAACCAGTGGTGACACGGGCCACCAGGTCGAGCACAAGCGTTGACTTGCCTGTCTTGGGGTCACCTTCAACGATGTTGAGCTTCCCCCTGGCAATGCGTCCAGGCCACAGGAAGTCGACAACCTCGGGCTCTACATCCGAGAGTCGCACCACGCAGGGTGTCTTGTGTTCGGAGTCAACATCCCCCACGAACGGTACGAGATCCAGTTCGTGGCCCGATTCGGTCTCATTTCCATTGCAGCTTGGGTAGACCTCGTCATATTCAAGCGGCCTGGCCAGCGGGTCGTAGCTGTTCACCGTAACCACTTCGCCAACCCACAGCTATGGGCCGGACGGCAGTCGCGGCTTCGCGGGTCGCCGGGCCAGCGTTCGAGAGGCGGAGGTTCGAGCTGACACCTCCGGCATCGCGTCTCCGCTGACAGCGCCGCAACCCTCACCTCCATCGCCTTCAGCCTCCTAGTGAGGTCTCTGACTTGTTGGCTGCTTTGCTGAACGCTCACCTGACGACCTTGGCCTTCCCCGTGCTTGCGGCACGGTCCAGTTCCTCTTCCTGGCGTTGATTGACCCAGACGAGCACCTGCGCCAAGTCGTACCTGAGGTGCTTTCCCAACCGGAACGCTGGGGGTCCGACGTTGCGGTGCCTCCAGGCCCGTAGTGTCGCCACGGGAAGACGTAGGAGATCCGCGACCTCTTGAGTTGTGAGGTATTCGGGACGCTTCATCGACCTGTGACTCTTTCCAACCGCCGGAGGACACGCAGGTACTTCGCAGCGCCAGCATCCCTGGGAAAGCGCTGACCCGTCTCCCACCGCTGGACCGCCGTCGGTGTTACTCCGACATCAGCCGCAACTTCCGCCAGCGAGACCTCGGCGGTGCGGCGGATTCTTTGCGCTTCACCTGAGCGGCAAAGACGGCGGACTTCGGCAAGAACGGGGCTGGTTGCCATCTCTCCATGGTAACGGTGTGGCTAGGTGTTGGTCACGCCCTAGCCTTGCACTTGCATGCTCAGGTAGTTACTAGGTTTGACCAGACCCTTGCCATTGCGTTACCATCATGAGCGTGCCAAGAACGCGGACGACACCGAGCATCGGAACGAGCGAGATCCTCTGGCCAAATGAGCCCGGCTATTGGCCTGGCCCATGGCGGATCGTCGGCCATTGGGTTGAAGGCGACCCAATGCCCGAGTGCGTCGGACTCGAAATCTGGAAGGGAGTCAAGCCCGAAGGCGAGAACGTCCGGCTATTGCAGTCGGCCGACGCGATCACCGGCTTCGAGGCAACGGACCTGCGCTCCCTGCCTGTCAAGGAGCTTGTCTCGCTGCTGTGGACGGAGCTACTGGAACGGCAGGAACAGGAGCGCCATTGGGCTGCGGGTCAGCTAGCTCACGAGGGTCCGACGGAGCGGAAGCGCTATGGAGCACTGCAAGAGATGGCCGAAGCAAAGCGATACTCGGCCGACCGGCCCAAGCGCACGACCGGCCTAACGGATGAGCACTTCCGCCGGGTCGCTGCCATCTACAGCAGCGCGGTCAAAGCTCCCACTAAGGCTGTCGCTGAAGCTCACAACGTCAGCCACTCGACTGCCGCGAAATGGGTGGCGACAGCCCGCGAGCTGGGTCTCCTCAGCCAGACGACACCAGGCGTTCGTAGCTGGCAGACACACCCCACCACGAACCGAAAGAGAAAGGCGTAATCGTGGCTCACGTCCAGAAGAAGACATACATCTCGAAGAAGACCGGGAGACGGTCTACGAGCTGGCAGGCACGCTTCCTTGCACCTGACGGGCGTCAGCATGCAAAGCGGTTCGCCCGCCGTGTCGATGCCGAGGTGTGGCTCTGTGAGAACGGCGCTGCTATCTCGAAGGGCGCGTGGATCGACCCCTCCGCTGGCAAGGTGATGTTCGAGGTCTACGCAGAGACCTGGAGGACCTCACAGGTCCACCGTCCGACGACCGCCGAGCAGGTCCGTATCAACATGACGAGGCACATCGTCCCGGCGTTCAAAGGCCGTCCCCTTGCTTCGATCCGCACGACCGAGGTCCAGTCCTGGGTGAAGCGTCTCAGCGAGCAGCTCGCACCTGGCACCGTCGAGGTCGTCTATCGCTACTTCGCCAGCATTTGCCGCAGCGCGGTCAACGACCGCCTTATCGCCTTCAACCCGTGCGAAGGAGTCAGGTTGCCCAAGAAGGAACACCGCCGCGTCGTTCCCCTTGAGACGGCCGAGGTCCTGGCCCTTATCGACGCCATGCCCGAGCGCTACCGGGCAGCCGCTGTGGTCGCAGCCGGGGCGGGGTTGCGTCAGGGCGAGGTCTTCGGGCTCACCGTGGACCGAGTGGACTTTCCACGACGAACCCTCACGGTTGACCGTCAACTTGTCACCGTGAGCCAGCGTCCCCCTATCTCGGCCCTCCGAAGACCGCAGCCGGGACCAGGACCATCCCCATTTCAGAGACGGTTCTCTTTGCCCTCTCACAACACATCGCCTCCTTCCCGCCTGGGAGTGACGGGTTCCTGTTCACAATGGCGGACGGGACGCCGGTCCCCCGCAACCGGGCCGGTGACGCCTTCCTGGCAGCCCGCAAGCAAGCCAGGGTCCGTCAGGACGCCACCTGGCACGATTTGAGGCACTTCTACGCTTCCCTACTCATCAGACACGGTGAGTCGGTGAAGACCGTCCAGGCCCGGCTGGGGCACGCCAGCGCCGTCGAGACGCTCGACACTTATGCCCACCTCTGGCCCGACTCCGAGGACCGGACCCGTCAGGCCATAGAGAGCGAACTGGGTCACTCCGTCGCCCCTGAGGAGCTGGCACGGTAAGCGTACCGAAGCGACTTTCGTCCTTCTGTGTCCCTCCCGGGACGAAAATCAGTGCTCGTCAACGAGCAACAACCAACACCTTTCTCGCTGGCCAGCGCGCATTTTTCTCGGGCGAAGGCTCGTGCCTGCCAGTCTCCCGCCTACAGGCCGGCTCACCGTCACCCGGGACACAAACGAGAGCCTCCGGCGTTGCCGGTGTCAGGCAGCGGAGCCCCAGAAGGGTGCATCGCCGAACGCGAAGGCCCCGCCGTCGGCGGTGACCATCCAGTAGCCCCGGCCGTCATTGGTGCCTGCCATCCCGGTCACCGGCGCGTTCAACACGATGCTCCCCAGCGAGCCCTGGAAGGTGGCGTCGAAGGAGAAGACGCCTCCGTCACCGGCGACGAGCCAGTACCCGCCCAATGTGTTCTGGGCCATGCCGACGACCGGCTTGTTGAGGTGGGTGCCGCCCATGGAGCCCCAGAAGTGCGCGTCGCCGAAGGTGAACACGCCACCGTCTTGGGCGACCAGCCAGTAACCCTTCCCGTCCTGGCTCCCTGCGATGCCGACGACGGGTTGGTTCAGCGACGTCCCCGGCGGCAGGACCCCGGGGACCGAGCCGTAGAACGCCGCATCGCCGAAGGCGTAGACGCCACCGTCGGCGGCTGCCAGCCAGTAGCCGCCGTGGTCGGGCGTGGCTGGCGATGCCGACGATGGGCGCGTTCAACGGGATGCCGCCCATGGAGCCGAAGAAGGGTGCACCGAAGGCAAACACGCCGCCGTCGGCGGTGGCCACCCAGTAGCCGCCGCCGCCCGCGTTGGCCGCCCCGACCACCGAGACGTTCGTGAAGGCCATGCCGAGATTGGTCGCTGTGCCGAAGGGGCTGATGCCACCACCCCGCTGGAGCAGCCAGTAGCCCAGGTTGGCGTCGCCGCTCGCCATGCCGACGTAGGTCCCCGGATTGGGGACGAGGACGATCGGCGCCCGGAGCGTCGAGCTGTTCACGTTCCCGAAGCTGCTGCAAGGCGACACCGGGGAGATCGGCGCCGACGTGGCGCCGGCCGTCGGGCTCGATGCGACGAAGTCGTACGGCAATGACGCAGGATCGGCGCAGTGCGGCGACCACTCCCAGAGGATGTCGGGCCCGGGCTCGCCAGGCAGGAAGCTCACGGTGACCGCGGTAGGCGCTCCGTTGCCGGCGACGTTGGCCGGCCGGGTCCCCCCGGCCGTAGCGATGGTGCCGGTGACGGTGATGGTCGCGTTGCACGCCTCGCCGGGGACGGTCGGCAGGGTCGGGACGACGAAGACAATGCTGCCCAGGGCACCCTGGAGTTGGGGCGCCCCGAGCGCCACGCCACAGCCGGCCGCACCGGCGGGAGCCGGGCCGACGTCCAGGGCGACTGAGGCGACGGTGAGGGTGCCGCCCCCGACGGCCAATACTGCGGCGAGTCGCCCCACCCGACCCCGGACGTGGAACCGCAAACCGGACATGGCACCCTCCCTTGCTGGAAGCCCCCTCATGCACTGGCTGCCTATGTACTAGCACCGCGCCGGATTCGATGCACGGGCCTCGGGGACGAAGCCTTGGCCGGCCCCAGCCGCTCAGGTCTCGTGACTCCGCAGGTCGGCGTGAGGTCGCGGGACCTTCAGAACCAGCGTCACCAGTTGAACAACTCCAAGCCAACGTGCTGAAAGGCCGTCGACCGATCTGCCGATGCCTGAGGGTGCCAGCGGTGATCCATGTGCACGAGGGCGATCCGCTTCGACGTGTTCCGGATCTCCTTCTTCGAGGCACCGGCGCATTGACAATCGTCGTCGTGTTGTCGTGTGTGGTCTCAGCACTGGCGGCCTTGGCCCCGTCACATGCTTCGGCAGCCGTCGGAGGGTCGAGGTCTGCTGCCGGTTACCGGCTCGTGGGATTGGACGGGGGCATCTTCACCTACGGGGACGCCGCCTTCTACGGTTCCCCCGGCAGTCTGGCCCTGAACAAGCCCATCGTCGGGATGGCCGGTACGCCCGACGGCAAGGGCTACTGGCTGGTGGCCTCCGACGGGGGCATCTTCACCTACGGGGACGCCGCCTTTTACGGTTCCCCCGGCAGCCTGGCCCTGAACAAGCCCATCGTCGGGATGGCCGGTACGCCCGACGGCAAGGGCTACTGGCTCGTGGCCTCCGACGGGGGCATCTTCACCTACGGGGACGCGGCCTTCTACGGTTCCCCCGGCAGTCTGGCCCTGAACAAGAACCTCGCCGGGATGGCCGCCACCCCCGACGGCAAGGGCTACTGGCTGGTGGCCTCCGACGGGGGCATCTTCGCCTACGGGGACGCCGCCTTCTACGGCTCCCCCGGCGGTACGGACCTGAACAAACCCATCGTCGGGATGGCCGCCACGCCCGACGGCAAGGGTTACTGGCTGGTGGCCTCCGACGGGGGCATCTTCGCCTACGGGGACGCCGCCTTCTACGGCTCCCCCGGCGGTGTGCATCTGAACAGACCCATCGTGGGGATGGCCGCCCCCTCCGACGGCAAGGGCTACTGGCTCGTGGCCTCCGACGGCGGCATCTTCGCCTACGGGGACGCCGCCTTCTACGGCTCCCCCGGCGGTGTGCATCTGAACAGACCCATCGTGGGCATGGAGGCAACTTCACCCTCGACAGCAGGATCATCGACCGCAGGAGCATCTACTACGACCACGACGACATCGCCGACCACCACGACCACGACATCAGGTCGTGGCCCGCAAACATCTGAGCATTACACGGCAAATGGGAACTTCTCAGGATCAACCTACGAACCCGGCGCAGATGGATTCAACGTCGCCGATGTGACCTCCAATGGCGAGGTCGAGGCACTCCCTGCGGGTGTCAAGGGGCTGGTGTGGATCGGCTCGTGTGCAGGTGCGACATCCTCGTTCCAGTCAATTATCGGGAGCTACATTGGCGATCCCAAAGTCTTTGGTTATTACCTGATGGACGAACCCAATCCATCCTCCTGCAGCGCGGCGAATCTCAAGGCCGAGTCGGATTGGATTCATGCGAACGATCCAGGCACCTACACCTTCATCATCGAAGAGGACCTGTCGAGTTCGAACCATCCCACCTATGCGGGCGGTTACAACCCTGTCAATAGCGACATCGACCTGTATGGGCTCGACCCGTATCCTTGCCGCTCGGAGAACCCCGCCTCGGCGCCATGCGCGTATTCCTGGTTGGACCTCGCGGTGACTGCAGCCGAGGATGAAGGCATCCCGCCCTCCGACATCGTTCCCGTGTACCAGGCCTTCGGCGGTGGGACGTGGGTCGATGACGGAGGCGGTTCCTACCAACTCCCAACTGCTGCCCAAGAGTCCGAAATCCTGTCAACGTGGGGGTCGTTGGTCCCGACACCGGTCTTTGATTACGCGTATTCCTGGGGCGTGCAGAACGGTGCACAGTCCTTAAGCGGGAGCTCTTCTCTGCAGTCCATCTTTCTGGCTCATAACGCTGAGTGACCCCACCCCCCAGCAACCCACGCCACCGCCCTAGGCCGGGGCCTACTGGCGCTCGAGGATCAATCCCTCGTAGGGCGCCATCCGGAGCGTGGAACCGGCGACCTCCCGGTCACGGGCCCGGTCCGTGCACAGCCCGACGGCGCCGCCCAGCCCGGCCAGCCCGACAGCGCTCGAGGACATGTTGAGGACCACCGCGTGGCTTTCCCCCCGCCCGAAGGCCCAAACGCCCTCGGGCGTCGGCAAGGACACGTACTCTCCCACCGCGAACTCGGGATGCCGACGCCGGTAGGCGATGACGTCCCGGCAGAGGGTCAGGACCGAGTCCGGGTCGTCCCGCTGCGCCGCCACGTTGGCAGCGGCCACGTCGCCGAGCGGGAGCCACGGCCGGTCGGCGTGGGTGAAGCCGCCGCCGGAGCCGTCGCCCCATTGCATGGGGGTCCGCCCCGCGTCTCGCCCGTCGTAGTACGGGTGGAAGCGCACCCCGAGCGGGTCCCGGAGGTCCTCGGGGGCGATGGTCACGTTGCCCATGCCTATCTCGTCGCCCTGATAGAGCACCGGAGTGCCACGCAGGCTGAGCAGCATGAGCAGCGCGAGGCGGACTTGGCGGGGATCGCCCCCCGCCCAGCGGGTCGGGAAGCGAAACATGTCGTGGTTGGAGCCCGTCCACGCAGGCCATGCGCCGGGCGGCAGCGCCACCTCGGTGCGCTCGACGATGTCCCGCATGGCGCCGGCATCGAGGGGCGCAGCGATGAAGTCGAAGTTGAAGGCCAGCCCGAGTTCGTCGTGCCCGTCGCCGTAGTACGCAGCCAGCTTGTCCAATGGGACCGGGGTCTCCCCGATCAGGAGCCGGGGCTCGTCGTAGCCGTCCGCCAGGCGGCGCCAGCGCCTGATCACATCGTGAACCTCGGGCCGGTTGGCGTTGTAGACACTGCGCTGCCCGAACATCTGCGTCTCGAAGTCGTCGTCCTCGGTGGCCGGAGGGTTGTCCCGCAACTCGGCGTCCTTGATGACGGCGTTGCAGACGTCGATGCGGAACCCGGCCACGCCCCGGTCGGACCAGAAGCGGAAAATGCCGTCGAAGGTGTCGCGCACCTCGTCGTTCCACCAATTGAGGTCCGGTTGCTCGGCCAAGTGGTTGTGGAAGAAGTACTGCCCGGTCCCCTCGTCGAACGTCCACCCAGGACCGCCGAAGCTACTGACCCAGTTGTTCGGTGGTCCCCCTCCCGTCGCGCCGTCGGCCCAGAGGTACCAGTCGCGACGGGCCGCGGTTCGCGAGGACCGAGACTCGAGGAACCACGGGTGCTGGTCGCTTGTGTGGTTGGGCACGATGTCCATGAGGATCCGGACACCCCGCGCCCCCGCCTCGGCAACGAGCCGGTCGAAGTCGTCCAGCGTGCCGAGCTCGGGCGCGACGGCGCAGAAGTCGGAGACGTCGTAGCCCCAGTCGGCGTTGGGCGACGGGGTGACCGGCGAGAGCCAGATGCCATCGATGCCGAGCCACTCCAGGTGGTCCAGATGCCCGATGATCCCGGGGATGTCGCCCACTCCGTCGGCGTCGCTGTCGGCGAACGACCTGGGGTAGACCTGATAGAGGACGCCACCCTTCCACCAGGGGTCGCCCACCGGAGTCACGGCGGCGGCCCCGGCTCGGCCGAGCCAGGCAGGGCCTCCCGCCAGGGCGAGAGATCGAGCAGTGGGTAGCGGGAGGCGACGCCCGCCAGCGTCTGCGCCGTCCAGTAGGTGTGACCGGGCGCGGGGAAGCCCAGTACGGTCAGCTGGCGCTCGGTGGCCCTCGGCACGAACCGGTGCCACGACATGTCCTCGCCGGCGTTGGGCAACCCGAAGGATCCCAGCCAGTCGGTGGAGGCCGGCTTGTAGGAGACGTGCAGCATGAAGCGCGCCGCGGCGGGTGCGGTCATGCGCACGCCGCGGTGGTAGACGTCGGGGCGGTAGGCCAGGACCGAGCCGGCGGGACCCGACGCCGGGACCTCGGCCGCGTAGAGCTCGGAGTACTCGGCCGGGTCCAGGTAGGTCCGCTCCACCGGGATGCCGGCGGTCAGGCGGCGTGACACCATCCGGGTGGCCGCCGTCTCAGGGGTGACGTCACTGAGGTAGACGAACGTCTCGAGCTGCTGGTAGCCCGGCTCATGACGGGGCACCACCAAGGTGTGGTTGGCGAAGTCGACGTGGAGCAGCTGCTCGTCGCTGAGCGCCGCCCCGGAGTACTTGGCACTCAACATGGCCTGGTAGAGCCGGGGGTCGGCGATGCCGAGCAACTGCTCGGCCAGGTCGATCATTCGATCGTGCACGACCAGGTCGTTGAGGGCGCCGTCGTCGAAGGGAAAGCGCGGCATCACCGTGTGCGAGTCGACGCGAAAGGGCTGATTGCGGTGCGGGTCTGCGTCGGCCGCAAACTCCGCCGCTGTGGGGAACAGCGTCGGCAGGACGGCGCGGGCGGCGTGCGACTGCCGCGGCGGGCAGGAGCCCCTGCACCAGGCACCAGCCATCCTCTTCCCAGCGGGCCTGGTCGGCGCGACCGATCGCGCCCATCAACCGGCCCCGGGGAGCGGCTTCCACGTCTCGACGACGTGCCAGCAGACGCCTTGGGGCGGCAAATGGCCCAGCGGCAGCCGGCACATGGCGGTGGGCGGGTGGTTGTAGTGCAGGCTGACCACCTGGTACTGCGTCGGGCCGAAGAACTTGTCGGGCCCGTAGCTGAGCACAGGCGAGTAACCACCGGGGAAGTCCGTGATCCTCGACATGGCCTCGACGAACGTGCGTGTGTTCAGGTTCCTCCCAGCCATGGTGGCGGCCTGTGCGAAGAGTCGGATCTCCTGGCACCAGCCCTGGACTGGGCCCTGCTCCTCAATGAAGTCGTTCATGTTGCCCTTGGGGATCTCGGGGTACGCCTTGTGCCAGATCTCCCAGCACTGCCGGTCGCCGGGGTCGTAGCCGCCCAGGGACTGAGGTCGGGAGTCGTCCACACCACCCAGCGTCTCGGTCGTGACCCCCTGCTGGCCGTCCAGTGCCTTCTCGTAAGGGACCGGGATGAGCCCGAGCGCCGACTCGATGGACGACTCGTAGTCGGACAGCAAGAGCCGCGGGAAGTAGTCCTGGCTGGTCTCGTCGGCCAGGACGGGGAAGAAGGCGTTGAAGGGGATGAGGGGAATCAGCGAGTTCACTCCCGCTCCCTTGAACCTCTCCACCGCCAGCTGCGCCGAGCTGTTGGTGGCCGCGGTCTCGCTGGGCTGGGCGGGGATGGTCACGACAAGGGGGTGCACCCCGATCTTCTTGAGGTCGGGCAGCAGGTATTCCTTCAGCGCCAGCTGGTCACTGGCGCGATCCCCGGCGAGGACGCCAACCGTGCGCGACCGGCCGAGCAGGCCACTGCTGCGGCCCCAGGTCACGGTCGCCTGCACGATCGCGGCGTCGTCGGGCCCGGTCCACCACAAGTAGGGCGATCCCGCCGTGGTCCAGTTGGACACCGTCGTCCACTGCCCGAGGAACGGGGTGTGGCCCTGTTGGGTGATGCAGAGCTGGCTGTCGCCGGACCACGTCCCGAGGCCGTCGAGGACCGCGAAGACGGCAGGGCTCCCCTGGGTCCAGTCCGTGCACAGAGCGTGCATCTCGGACTCGTTGGTCGGATTGAAGTTCGTGATCATCGGGTTTATCGTCCGGCCGTTTATGCCACCGGTGGCGTTGATGTGCTGGACGAAGAGATCGATGGCCTTCACCTGCTCGCTGTACTCCGCGTCGCCGGCGAAGCCGAACTGGCCGGAGAGGGACTGGAGGTTCGCGACCGGGAACTCGACGTTGATGGAGTGCGCGGCGACCCCCCGTCCGCTCATGCTGGCCTGGGTCACCGGGGTGATCCCCGAGGAGGCGGCGCTCACAGGGGTGTCGGCGCCAAACCCGCAGGCCAACGCCACCGACGCGGCGGCGACCGTCAGGAACGACCTTCCCCAGGAGCGAGCCAGCGGTTGCCCCCGTCCCTTCATGGTGTGCTCTGCCCTCCCCCGGATCCCGCGGAAGCTTGCCATACGGACCAGGCCACTGTGGCTCCGGGGGCCGCCGGCACGAGGACCCGGCGGACGGTACGACCTCGATGCCGCCCGGCTGGTCCGCAACACTCAACGTTCGCAGGGGGATCGCCGGCAGTCGGTCCGCGAGCGACGCCAGGGGGAAGGAGGACGACGAGCACTTCCCAGCTGTACGCGGCAATCCTCCTGCCAGCGATGGACGAGCTCGCCCCGACCCCGGCACGAGGTGAACTCCATGGCCGACCGGGCTTTCGGGACCGGGGCGGCCACGGCACAATGGTCCCGGCGCCGCGGTCGAGAGCCGGCACCGCGAACCCCGATGCGATGACCCAAGCCCGAGACGACCCATGGACTCGCGATCAATCATTTGAACATTCGAGAATTGTCGGAGTATTGATTGTCTTTCAGTCCGATCGGCCCTTGCTGGACGTGGAGTTCGTTGTCAACATCCAGGAGTGTCGGGAGTGGGCTTTCGCGGAAGGCTGTGGCAACTTGCGCTCCAACGGTAAGGCGGGTGAAATGGTTTGGCGAGGAGCGAATACTTCATCAGGGCAAGAGTTCGATTTTCGCGCTCCAGGGCAGGCCCAACCCTGCCGACACTTCAGGCCGGAATCGACCGTCGATTCTCGTGGTCGATCGACACCTATTGATGGCCGAGAGCCTTGCCTTTTGCCTCAATTTGAAGGGATTCCAGGTTGACGTTGCGGTACCGTCCCCCGAGGGTGGCCTCGAGGGAATTCTCCCGTCGACGTGGGACGCGGTCATCCTGAACATCGAGCTCGAGACGCAGGATGACATCGCTCGATTCGTTCCGCTTCTGTCCAGCCATGGCCCCGTCGTGGCCCTGATCGCAAGGACCGATCGGCTGCCCCAGGCCTGGTGTATCGAGGCGGGAGCCGTCGCACTGGCGGACAAGGAGCAGCCGTTCGGGAACCTCATTGACATCGTCCACCGGGTCATCGGCGGCGAGAGCATCATGGGGTCCAGAGAGAGGGAGACGCTCCTCGAGCTGGGCCGGCGGCACACCAATGAGGTACATCGTCGACGTGCTCCTTTCCTTGACCTGACCGATCGCGAGCAGGTCGTGCTGACCCACCTTCTGGACGGGCAGGCGGTCCGTACGATCGCCAGGCTCTCCGCCGTTTCCGAGTCGACCATTCGGTCGCAGATCCGCTCGATCTTCCGGAAATTGGGAGTGAATTCGCAACTTCGGGCCGTTTCGCTCGCTCGTCAGGTTGGTTGGACCGCTGATCGTCCAGGGGAGGATGTCCCCACCGGCGTGGAATCCGGGTGACGATGCGGAGTGGCTGAGCTTGGCGGCACCCCTCAAGCGGGAGTGGGTCGGCGGGAACCGAGGCGGGCGACGGTGAATGTCTCGGCCACTCCCCCGGCAGCGGGCCGGAGGCACCGGGGTAGGAGCGCTCGAGCTCTTGGCCACAGCCTCGAGGTCCGGCCACCCGGCGAGTGGGTGGGGAATTTTCTTCCCCAATGTTGGGGATGCGTAAACCGCCGTTGCCGAGGCAGTGTGACGGGCGGCGTTGGGAGTCGGTAGTAACAGGGAGGCAGTAGCAATGAGCGCCACGGGGCACGGCGGGGTGGTGGAGACCGAGCATGTGCACGCCTTCGAGCGTCGACAATCCACTGGAGCGTCGACCAGGCGACTCATGGAGCGGGATGAGTGGCAGGAGGAGTTCGCTGCCGCTTTTGTCGGCCTCTTACCGCCCTCTGCAGTGATCATCGAGGGTGAGCCAGGTTTGGGAAGGACCGCGCTCCTGAATGCTGCCTGCCATTTGGCCATGGAGGCGGGACATGAAGTCCTAAGAGCGCGGGGCGGTGTGCTCGAATCCGAAGCCCCGTTTGGCGTTGTTCGCCAGTTGCTCCAACCGGTTCAAGCCAAGCTGTCGCCGAACGAGCGCAAGATGTGGATGCACCTGTCGTCTGAGCCAGTGAACGGCAACAGACCCACGATCCCCTTCGAGGCTGTCCATGACCTCTATCTGAGTCTGTCGCATCTCGCCTCCGTTCAACCATTGGTGGTTGCCATCGATGACCTCCAATGGTCCGACATCGAGTCGTTGGGTTGGGTCCAACACCTCGTGCGACGGCTCGAGCCCGGTCGTCTTTCGTTCATCGGGACCTCGTTGTGCCGTGTCGCGGGTGCGGCGCTCAGCCCCGTCGACAACATCATCGCCGAGCCCTCGACGAGAGTCATCTCGTTGCGACCCTTAGGTGCCACGTCCGTCGCGGAACTCATTCGCCATCACCTGGGGGCAGAACCCGAGGCGTCGTTCGTGACCACCTGTTTTCGCATTACAGGCGGCAACCCATTCCTTCTGCATTCATTGCTGACCGCACTTCAGCAGCGAGGCACACGCCGAGAGGTTTCCGAAGCAGCCTTGTCCGCTCTGTCCCCGCCACCGGTGGCCCGAGCCATTCTCAGGCGCCTCGGCGGACTTCCACCCGGGGCGCATGCGTTCCTGCAGGCGGCTGCCGTCCTCGGAGACGGGTCCGACCACCGAGTCGTGGCGGAGCTCTCCGGAGTCGACGCCGCTGTGGGCAACGACATAGCCAACTCACTGGCCGAAGCTCACCTCCTTCGCAAGGGACGCCTGCTCAGCTTCGTCTACCCGCTCGAGCGCTCAACCGTCTATGGCGAGATCGATCCCGTCCGTCGAGCACGCGCTCACGCAGAAGCGGCACGGTTGCTCGATGACCACGACGCCCCACTCGACCATGTCGCGCGTCATCTGCTGTTGTCCGAACCTTCCGACGACGAATGGTCGGCCCAATTGCTCGAACGAGCGGCACAGCTCTTCGTACAGCGTGGCCAGCTCGAGTCGGCGGAGGACTGCTTGTCGAGAGCCTTGGACGAGTCTTCCGATGTCTCCGCTCGGCCGCGCCGACTCCTTGCCATCTCTTCGATCAAGGCAGCGATTGGCCGACCCGGTGCCCTCGCCCTCTTGCGAGAGGCCGCTGACCTCGGAGCGGACCCCGTTGAGCTAGCCGACGCAACGTATCGTTGCCTCAAGGCGTTCGCCCAGGAGCATTACCCAGCGGAAACCGTGGCAACGCTCCGCTACTTGGCGGCACATCTCGGCGAGGACAACGACGACCTTCGCATTTGGATCGAGGTGGTTCTTGCTACATGGGGACCGTCGTCGACCACGGGACTGATTGACACAACAGTGGTCGAATCGGCCCTCGCCAAGACGCGAATGGAGCGGAGCCGTCACGATCGCATGGCCGTGGCTCACCTGTCGCATGTGTACAGCCTCGCCCCCGATCAACGCACCGCCGCCTACGTCGGGGATTTGGCCGAGCAGGCCATCGACCCAAGCGATTTCCAGCCCGAAGATGGCACTTCTGTCGTCGTGACGGCGCGTGCCCTGGTCACGTTGGCCCGAGCCGGACGATTCGAGGTTGTCGATCGTCTCGGCCAGGTGATGCAAGACGCTGCCCAGAGTGATGGCCACGCGACGGCTGTCGCCGAGTTCTCAACGGTCCTGGCGTACTCTCATCTCCTCCAGGGCAACCTCGACGAAGCAGAGGTCGAGTGTCGCAGAGCCCTTGCCCTGACGGAGGGTGGCTCGTGGGCCTCGCGCCCAATGGCAATCGGGTTGCTCGCGGCGAGCCTCATGGAACAGGGCAGGTGGGTGGACGCAGCGACCGCGCTCAAGGACCTGACCCCGAACTCAACGCCGGGCACATACGTCGAACTCCTGCCCCTGGAGCAGCGGGCCCGACTCAAGGCGCTCGAGGGTCGCACGAGCGAAGCCTTGGAGGATGCTCTGATGGTGAAGGAATGCGCCGAGGCTTTCGGAGTTTCCAATCCAGCGGTGACCTCGTGGCGAAGTGCGGCCTCCTCCCTGTTGGGTGAGTTGGGACGGTTCACCGAGGCCCGCGACCTGGCGGGTGAGAACGTCGAACTGGCTCGGGCGTTCGGGGCGCCTCATAGCTTGGGGAACGCTCTCCGAACGGCGGCCGAGGTGGGAGATCCCACGGTGCGCATTGCCCTGCTCGAAGAGGCGGTCGACGTCCTCAAGCGGTCGGGTGCTTCTCTCGAATGCGCCAAGGCGGCGATCGACCTCGGTGCCGCGCTCACCAGCGAAGGCCGACAAGACGAGGCACTGCGCAATCTCCGGCGAGGCGCCGACCTCGCCTTTCACTGCCGAGCACAACCTCTCGTCGATCGCGCGTCCCGGGAGTTGCGTGCCGCCGGGGCGAGACCACGACGCCTGGCACTCATGGGCTCCGATGCCCTGACGCCTGCCGAGCGAAGGGTGGCGGAGCTCGCTGCTGAGGGATTGATCAATGCCCAGATCGCCGAGACCTTGTTTGTCAGCGAGAAGACGGTCGAAGGCCACCTGACACGCGTGTACCACAAACTCGGAAAGCAGTCCCGAGCTGATCTGCGAGAGATCTTGAAGCCTGCGTCCGAAACTGCGCCAAAGAGACGGATTCCCGATGAAAAGGTCGATCGTCGTGCTGTCTGACTTCGACGGGTGCCGCGATGACGAGATGCGGCATGCTTCATGGCGGCCACCCATCGCGATGGACACCCCCCGAAAGCATGGTGAGCCCCCCCGGCAGCCCATGCCGCGTTGATTGCCAAGACGGCCCACACGGAACCATACGGCGGGAGCCGCGACCGCGCACGTAATCCGACGCTGCTGATCGCATGCGTGGGATTGGTATTGAGCTGTCTCGTCGTCGGATCCGGTTCAGTCCAACCGGCCGGCGGTTCCGCCGTGTCGTCGACCTCCCAGCCGCAACACGGGGCCGGCCTCACCAAGATCTTGGTGATCATGGAGGAGAACCACAGCATTGGTCAGGTATTCCCGTCACACATGCCGTACCTCTGGAGCCTTGCTCGACAATACGGGCGAGCCACATCGTGGAGCGACGTTGGCCATCCGAGCCTGCCGAACTATCTGGCCATCTTCGGCGGATCCGCTTTCAACGACCCGCAGGATTGCCTTCCGGCCCCCGGCTGCACCTATTCGGGGCCCTCGGTATTTGGTCAGGCCGTTGCTCACGGTGCATCTGCCCGCGCCTATGAGGAGTCCATGCCGAACGCATGTGACCGCAGCAACAGCGGCAACTACGACGTGAATCACAATCCTTGGACATACTTCCCCGACGAGTCACGCCTCTGCCGGGTCGGTGATGTTCCGGCAGGGAACGTGCGCGCCGGCGCGCTGCTCACCGACGTCCGGGAGGGCTCACTGCCGACGGTGGGCATGATTACCCCCAATCTCATCCATGACGGCCATGACGGGTCTCTGGCGCAGGCCGACGCGTGGCTCCACTCTTGGGTACCGGTCCTGACTTCGGGCCCAGACTGGCGCGCCGGGCGGCTGGCCATTGTCGTCGTGTTCGATGAGGGGGAAACCACGGAGCAAGTGCCGTTCGTGCTGATCCATCCAGGCGTATCCCATCGGGTAATTCGGCAGGGACTCAATCATTTCGCACTTACCCGGCTCATTGATGAGGTTGTCGGCGTGTCTCCACTACGCGAGGCCGCGCACGGAGCAGACATCGTCCACATTCTGGGGCTGCACCCCTCGTGAGTGCATTCGGCGGGTTCATCGCCGGGAGGAGATTCGTTGTTGTCGGCGGATTCGGCCAGATTCGTCTACTCGGCGCCAACTTGCTCGCCGTCCCACCACGGAGCTGCATTTGCGTTTCGCGCCGATGGGCCTCGCCATGTACACGAAGGGCAGCGACACGAACTCGGTGAAGCTGCCCGGACCGCGCTGTGGGTGCGTCTCTTCTGCCGCATTTCTGTTGCTGCGCCGCGGAAGACCAATGTCAGAGTCTGCAGCAAGACACCGATGTCGACCCGGAAGCCACGCCGGCCCAGGTATTCGAGGTCGACACCCAACTTCGGGTGCAGCTCGAACTCCACATAGTCTTGCTCCGGATCGGCAGATCCTTTCCTGTCGGACGCCTGCACCTCGGTGTAGAGGATCTGACCGGGACCGGTGAGCCCCGGTCGCACGCGGAGGATTCCAAGCTCTTCCGAGTCGTACCACTGCAAGAAGAGTGGGACCTCAGGTCGTGGACCAATCAGGGTCATGTCCCCTTTGAGGATGTTGAAGAACTGCGGCAACTCGTCCAATTTGGACGCACGGAGTAATGCTCCGACCTTCGTGACCCTGGGGTCGGACCTTTCCGTGATGAGTGGGCCGACATTCTCGGCGTCTTGCACCATGGACCGGAACTTGAGCATCGTGAACGAATGACCCGAGCGGCCGACCCTGATCTGCTTGTAGAACGCGGGCCCCCGACTGGTGACCTTGACCGCAACTGCAGTCAGGATCAACACGGGAGCTGCGACCAACAGTACGAAGAAGGCCACCAACGCATCGACGGTTCGCCTCATGGCGGTATCGAGACGAACACCACCGGATGAGCTCAGGGCACTCCTGAACTGAGAAGGATGCGCCGCGCGTGCCACCCGGTATGCCATGTACGTGAGCGTGACGGTGGTCGCCGCGTAGGTGATCGCGGACGTGATAGCACCCCCGAGGGCTCCGTACTTGGGGATGAGGATGAGGTCGAGCGTCACCGTGATGGTGGCGCCCACACCCATGCCGAGGGAATTGAGCCCGGGCCGGCCCACACCCAACAGATAAGCGGAGGACACCGCCGCCGCCCCTTCTATGGACAGGCCGAAAATGATGATCTCGGCGGGTGCCACTGCGCCACGGAACGCTGAACCGTAGAGCAGCGCGGGACCCACATACGCGACGATGGCCACGAAAGGGGTCATCAGGAGCGTCAACGCGGTGGCTTGTGGCAACAGACGGCGACCTTCGATCGTGGCCTCCTCTGATCCGAGTCTGGCGAACCGCGGGTACAGCACGTAGTTGATTGCGGTCGGTGCGAGCCTCATGAGCTCGGCAAACTTGGAGGCCACTGCGTAAATCCCGAGCACGGCGGGGCCGGCGAGAGCACCAAGGAGCACAAAGTCGAAGCGCAGGTTGGTCAGCCACAGCATGTTGCCGAGCTGACCCCGAGCGCCATAAGCCGCGACGCGCTTCGCCAGAGCGGCCGCTGGTAGGCCCCAATCGCCGAAGAACCCATGTCGGGCCAGACGCCAAATACCGGTGAGCGCCGCCAGCGCACCCGAGAAGATCAGGGCAATGACCACCGTGGCAACGCCTCGGTTTCCCACCGCAACGAGCACCAACGGGTAGGTGACGACAAACCAAAGTTCCTCAGCCACGATGATCAGGTTGGCTCCGGTGATGTCGCTGTTCCCCTGGCAGCAGCCCTTCGCGGTGACCGTGACCAGTTGCGTGATCACGACGACCGCCATGAGCGCGACCAAGCGGACGGGCATCTGCTTGAAAAACACCGATTCGAAGAGCTCGGCACATGCCAGCCATGCCAGGGAGCCGAAAGCCGAGCCGGCAATCGTCATCAAGCCCAGCGTGGGCCGAAGTCTTCTGTCCTTGCGGTGGTCCCCTGCCAAGAAGAATGCTGATGCAGTCGGCAGTCCGCACGAGAAGACGACCCCGAACAACCATGGCAACACGCGCAGCAACGCATACTCGCCGAGCACGGTTGGTCCGCCCGCCCTGGCCACCATGAGGCTGGCCACCGATACCGCGGCGAGCGCACCACCCTGCGCACCCAGGTTCGAGATTGTGGCGCGGTTGACCAAGCCGCTGGCCTTGAGCTTCCGGTCGGTTCCGACGACTCGACTGAGATCAAGCATGCGTCACCGTTTTGCGCCTTGCGTCCTTGCCAAGAACGGCAACGATGGCGAGCAGTGCCCACAAGAAGCGAAAATGCAGAACTTCCTCGTAATAGGAGATAAGGGCGAGGGCGAGCAGTGCGGCGACGAGGCCAGCTGGACGAGGCACCGCGGCGGCAAACCCAGGTGAGAGAGGTCGGCGGACCAGTGGTCCCGCCCAAAAGGCGGCCGTCCCGACGAGGAGCAGCAGGCCGAGAAGTCCCACCACGCCGCGTTCGCTGAGCATGGCCAAGGAGTCGTTGTGAGCCTCATTGGGGTACGGAGCGTTCTGAGTGGTGAGAAGCGGCTTCGTACTCCCCGGACCGAGGCCGACAATGCCATCGCTCTGCCGGTAGAGCTGGAGCAACTCCACCTCCAACTCGTGCCGCTCGGAAGTGCTCTGACCGCTGCGTCCGATCGAGTTCACCAAGAGCGGCTGGCCGCTGTTCAGGGCCTGCTGCCTGACTTGACTGAGTGGAAAGACGGTGAGGAGAAGACTGACGCCGAGGGCGGCGACGAGCACCACTGCCAGTGATCCGACTAACCCGCGCCTTCGATAGGCCCTGACCGACAGCAGGAAGAGTATTCCGAGGCCAAACGCCAGGACTCCGCCATTGGACTCGGAGAGAGCAAGTGCCGATCCCAGCATGACGTAGCCGGTGAACCTCATCCACTTTGCCTTGGGGGTACCGGATGCAAACACCACGAAGATCGTGACGACCCAGTAGGTTGCGGCATAGTTCGGATCGCCGAAGGTGAACAGCACCCGGTTGCCGTCGGCCGCCTGCAGGCCTTCGATGGCGGGAACGTGACCGAGCCATGCGGCGACAACCACGGTGGCCCAGAAGATCCCGGCCCAACTCCATGCGGCCATCGCGTATCGCATTGCTCGAGGCGAGGTCACCAGGTTCACGACGGCGGTGCACCACGCGAAGAGCAACAGGTCGATAGCAAGCGTCGAAAGCGCGAGCCCCGGCAGCGCACTGACGATTCCGGAAGCTGCGCCCGCAGCCACCATCAGTGCGACCGGAATGAAATAGGGTGCGCGGAGCTTATGGTGACCACTCCGAGCCCAAATGGCGCCCGTGACGATGGTGGCCACTATGAGAAGGTCGACCGGCGAAGTGTTTCCCGGCCCGGTCGGGTGCAGGATGGGCTGGAAAATGAGGGCGGCGATGAGCGCGACGATGGCGGTCCACTCAGCGTTGCCGCGTTGAAGGCCCGGTCCGTCGGGGGACGCTCGCGTGAGGTCAGGCAGCGTGTCCAGCTTGGAGGGGCGCACCAGCGTGACGGTCATAGTGTGTCCGTCGAAGCCAATCGTCGAAGAAGGCGCAGGTGGCTCTCCGCAAATTCCGGGTCATCAGCCTCGGCCGCGATGCACGCGATCTCGGCCAGGAGCACGTCGCGCACGCAGCTGCGAGCAACGCCCAGACGGTGGAGCCCGTCGGCCACGAACTGGTGCACGAGCTCCGGATACCAGCCGACGCCGTTGATGGCGTATTCGAGCCCGGAACCCCACTCACCGGCCCGTAGCCCGGCGTGCCCCGAAACTCGCCGACCCGAACGGGTATGCCGGTCGAGGTAAAGAGAGTACGCAATCACGAACCGGGCCAAGTCCCGAGTGAGATGCCCATCCGGACGAGAGTTCTCCCAGTCAATGACTCCGCTCACCTGTCCGTCGCGAATCAAGAGATTGCCGGGCCAGAAGTCGCCGTGCACCAACCCTCGCCCTACTCGTTGACCACTCAAGCGAGCGTGGAGGCCGAAGAGATACTCGACGTCGCCGGTCGTGACCGAATCATCGCCGAATCGGCGCGCAATTTCAGCGCTGACACCGTCGAGCATCCCTGCCAGGCTCGCCTCACCCGTTACTGCATGTCGGTGTAGCTCGGCCAACCAGCGCCCCGCGGCGTCGAAGTCGGCCTGTACCGAAACCGGACGAGCGGTGTGTCGCCACCGGTGGTATGAGGCAAGCATCACTCGTCCCGGCAGCGCTGTGGTAACCAACACGGGCCAGCCCCGGTGCTCGACCACCTCAGCCACACCCGGGATCGTCTGGCCGAGTGCCCCGAGTCTCCTCCGGTCGATGGAAGCGAGCGCCCTCGCTTCGTGCTGAACTCTCCGAGCAGCAGCTGCGGTCGTGGGTACCTTTGCCGCATACCCTGGTTGATCCTCCCCGGGCCGGAAGAGCAGGACCGTCACCTTGGCATTTGGATCCTTGGACATGGCAAGGCAGACCACTCGGCCATTGGCGTCTTCGACCAGGTCGGACAGGGTCCGGCGCGGTCGTGATCGTTGCCGTCATTCCGACCGCCCTACGAAGACCACGCCGGTCGCTCGCACGATCGCGGCAAAGGACCACATGATCGGCAGGCGAAGCAAGCGCAATCCTGACGTGAAGATCATGCTCGGAATGCGTCCCGCTCCTGGAGGTACTGACAGCACCGAGTCAGCGACGTACCGGAGTACGGCAGCATCGTTGCCTGCCACCAGTATCGGCGTCTCGTGCGGGTATACGACGTATGACTGCACGACATGGGCCTCTGAACCGTCGTCCGCGAGTGGGTTGCGCCGGTAAGCCCAGGGTGGTCCGCCGATTGCCCAGTTCCCACCCGGCGGGACCGAAGCCACGGCGTGTCGGAGACGCCGGGACCCGTGCTGTCCTCGACCCAACAACCAGATGGTGTCGTCGGGCAGCAGTGCCGACCAGGCGGGCGAGTCACCGGGGGCGGTCCTCATGTCAAAACGGCAAAGGGTCTCATTCGGGCAACCGGCCGTACCAGCCCATGACCAGTGAGAATCCCGAGTGCTTCGTTGACTCCCTTGTCGTCGAGGTGCGGAACCTCGGCTGGCGCGGCACCGTCGTATCGGTATTTCGCGGTTGTCCGACCCAGCGGATCGGCTCCCGAACGACCGGATCGCTCGAACTCCGAGATGATGCTGCCCGAGCCGTGGCAGGCGGTGTAGAGACTACGGTGCGCGCTGTCTCCGGGAATGCACAGGTACGACGAAGTCCGATTGGTGCCTGGCAACAGCAGAGGCTGGCCGGTTTCCGCGAACGACGGGTGGCCCGCCATCATTGCGGCCGGAAACGCACGGCAGGCGTTGTGCCGGTGAACAAAAGCAGGCGTGCCCGCCACGTCCTCCTCGTAGACCGAGTTGTGAGGAGAGTCCACGACCAATTCGGTCGTCGCCCCGAACGATGTCTTGGCGATGCTGCGCAGGGCGGAGTACGTCGCCATCCGGTATGCAAACCCGTAGTTCATGGACAAGCGAGTCGCGAGCAGCGCACGCCGTCCGTCTTCGCCGGACATGGGAATGGAGGGGCAATCCTCAGAGAAGTAATTGGCCAGTCTGCTTCTCATCTGCTGGCGAGATCGTGCCGTGGCCAGGTGAGTCAAAGGCTTCTGCACCGACATTTCGGCTCGGAGCATTCGTGAGGCGCTCTTGCGTCGAGCATAGAGAGCGCCGATTTGACCGGTGAGTACTCCACCACCATTGTGAAACTGCAGGGTCACTTGCCCGGCCTGGATCCCGAGGCGTTCGGCCGCTTCGGGATCGAGAACCTCCTCGACCTCTTGCAGCTCCAGGAAATGGGTGCTCGGGCCGATCGTGCCGAAGCGCAGGCGGCCCATCTGTCGCACCACCCACGGCAGCTCCTTCTTGGCCTGCCGTGCTCCGCCGAGCGAATCGATTTCCATCCGACCTCGCTCCTCGATGCGATCCAATTCTGCATCGCTGAGGTCGTATCGCTCGGCGGCAAAATCTGCACCTTCAGCTGCCGCTCTGAGCACCTCTGCGGATGTGAGGTCTCGATTCCAGTTGGGTGGACTCGGGAAGCGCTCGGCCACCTGCCGGTAGAAATCGGTGACGGCCGCCGCGGACGGCCGTTCAACGTCGAGCGTGATCAGGGCCATGCCGCAGTTGAGCGCAGCATCGGTCAGCGTCGGCCGGATGGCTCCCTGGGTGGCGACGGCAATGCTGGATGGCATCTCGGACTTCTCTTTGTGGCAGAAGTCCGGCAGCACCACCGGTGGAGCGGCCAGATCGGTGCCCTCGGTGCCTTCGCCGAGTCGTCCGATCAGACCTGCGTCGGCCGGGGCTGACTCACTGTCGAACACCGTGAACGTACCGTCGCCAACGTGGCGAGTTTCCGGTCGAGCCAAGATATTGATCTCCATCGCGGGCGTTTCCATGACCTTCCTTTCGGGGGGTATCCCCGCTATCGGTTCGCAAGGGCGGCGAGCGCCTGGCAAACCTGTTCGATCTCGTTATTGGACAATCCGGGGTGTAGCGGCAAGGAGAGCAGCTGAGGGAATACGGCGTCGGCGTTCGGCAGGTTGTCGCACTCGTATGAACCCAGAAGCTGGCGGAAGTAGGGTTGATGGTGCACCGGAATGAAGTGAACCGATGTGCCGATTCCTTTCCCGGCAAGTGCATCGACCACCGTGTCGCGGTGCACTCCGAACTCATCGTGAACCCGCACGATGTAGAGGTGCCATGCATGCCGGTCTCCAAGCGGCCTTGGCGGCAACTCGATGCCGGGAATACTTGCGAGCTGCTCGTCATAGAGATACGCGATCTCCTGGCGGCGCTTCTGCCAGCGATGGAGGCGGTGCAACTGGGCGCGTCCAATCGCAGCTTGAAGATCCGTGAAATTGGCCTTCATGCCAGCTTCCGTCACCGTGTACCGCCAATTGCCCGCACGCTGGTACCGCCGCCACGCGTCTCCACTCATTCCGTGCAATCGGATACGCCGCAACCGATCGGCCAGTTCATCGTCATTGGTGGTGACGGCGCCACCTTCTCCAATGGGAAGGTTCTTGGTTGCATAGAAGCTGAAGCAGGCCGCCCGAGCGTCACTCCCCACCGGCTCGCCTCTTACGGTCGCGCCCAGACCGTGGGCGGCGTCCTCGACAATATTGTCCACCGGAATACCCGCCGCAGCGGCGAGCTCAGTGCCGTCGACCGGAAAGCCCGCCATATGTTGGATGACCATGGCCGCGGCTCCGCGCTCGGCGGCGGCAGCCACTCCTTCCGGCGAGACTGTGAGTGTACGTTGGTCGCAGTCGATGAGCACCGGTCGCAGCCCGGCATGCACGATGGCCTGCACGGCACCGCAGAACGTGAGGGTCGGCGTCAGCACTGGTGATCCAGGAGGCAGATCAAGAGCGGTGAGTGCCATCTGAATCGCCGCGGTGCACGAGCTGACGGCCACCGCGTGCCGCGCCCCCACCCAGTCGGCAAATTCATCCTCGAAGGCCAGCGACTCGGCGCCCATCGTCACCCAGCCACTGGCTAGGACCCGCAGGGCTTCAACTTGTGCCTCGTTGGTGATCTCGGTGCGACAGAACGGAATATCGACCGAGCGAAGTGCGGTTGGCTCGAAGTGCAAGGTCATGAAGTGACAACCTCCAGTTTGCCGTTTGGCTCTGAACGCGTCTGGACTCGTTCCGTCCGATACGTCTCATCGAGCACCGCTCCAAGCGCGGCAGGGGACAGTTCGTCGCCGATGTGCGCCCGACCGGCGGCGCCGAGGCGGGCAGCGACGGAGGGGTTTTCGAGAAGGTAATCAAGCGCACGGCTGAGCAGTTCCGGCCGACCTGGGGGCACGAGGAGCCCGGTCTCGCCGGAGATGACGACGTTCGGCACCGCATTGACCGCCGTCGCCACAACGGGACGCGCTGCAGCCATGGCCTCGACGATGGCGCACGGCAATCCCTCGTAGCGACTTGCCATGGCGAAGACGTCCAGACCGGGGAGCAGGTCGGCCACGTCAGTCCGCTCGCCGAGAAATGTCATCCGTCCGACAAGTCCCCGACGAGCCGCCAGCTTTTCCGTCTTCGCCCGGAGCGGACCATCGCCGATCCAGACTCCGTAGACATCCTTCCGATGTAGGCCGGCCAACGCGTTGACAAAATCCTCGGGGGCCTTTTGGAAGTCCAGCCGCCCGACCGTCCCTATGACACGCATCCCGAGCGGAACGCCCAAGAGCCGGCGCGCTTCCGCCTGGTCTGAGAATTCCGGAGCCGGTCCGCTGTTTACACCCACTCCAATGGTGCGCACACGCTCGGACGGTGCGATCCGCCTGACGATGGCTTCGGCCGCGACGGCTGGTCCGACGGCCAAGAAGGCGTCGGTGAATTTTGCAAGCGACCTTTCGATGCGGATGTACGTGTGGCGTCGAAGACGTGACTGAAACTCGTGAAACGGAAAGCCGTGGTACGTATGAACGATCCGTTCGACTTGTGCGTCACGAGCGGCGAGTCGACCGAGCGCACCGGCCTTCGCGCTGTGTGTGTGGACGACGTCGAACTGTCCAGCACCCAGGACGGCCTTGAGGTCGGCGAGTGCCGCTCGATCGTGTGTCAGGGAGATCTCACTACGGAGATGTTCTTGAAGTACCACCTGAAACCCGGCCTCCCGTGCTTCCTCAATGAGCCGGTTTCCACTTCCGATGACGAACACAACTTCGTAACGATCGGAGTCCAAAGCCATTGCTCCGCGCAGAGCGACTCCTCCGGCACCGGCCATGAACCGTGTCACGACCTGGGCGACCCGCAGACGCTCGGTCACGTGCCCGCTCCATCGTCCGCAAAGGTCGGAGCGAACAGGCTGCCGAGCGGCGGCACCGGGCGTTCGCCCAGCGTAACTTCATGACATGGGAGCCTGGCGGTCAGCGTGTGAGCGACCTCGTCCACCCGGGGATGGATTTCTCCCACTCCGGTACCAAGGGCAAGGGTCGAGGCAAACGCCCAGTAGCGGCGGAGCTCGCCCGCCATGTAGGTCCCGGCCACGAGTGATTTGGCTGCTTGATCCGGATCACAGGCAGCGGATGTCGTGATCTTTGCCGTTCCACGTTGGAGAACCAGAACCATTCCGGGGACGAGCTGGTCCACTCGGCCCTGCCACGGTGCCTCCCTGCGATCGTGCGGCATGCGTCGGCCGTGCTTGTTGCCGCCTTCGCCTGCTGGCACGCGCCTGGGCTCGAGGAGGCCCCAGGCCGTGCGTCCGTCGCTCAAGCACAGGTTGTCGCTCGTGGCGACAGCTCCACGCTCCAACTCTGCGTTCACCATCGTCGATTTGCCGACACCGCCCGGCCCCGCAATCAGCACGGATCGACCGTGGTCCGCCCCCACGCTGCACACGGACGCGTGCAGCGGTGCCCGACCACGCTGTTGTCCCCACCACAGGGCCGGGTACTGCAAGAGGACCGCCCGTATGAGCAAGCGCGCCCTTGACCGCAGGACAACCGATGCCGCCCGCCCCGCCGGAGGCGGCCGCCATCTGGCCAGGATCTCCAGAGACGGCTGCCTTGTCGTGATCAGCAGATCGAGGCCCGAAGAACAGGCGTCACGTACCACCACCTGGCCTGGTCGACGCCAAGCGTCTCTTGTCAGGATCTCCCATCCCCGGGTGTCGAATGCCGCGACGCTGTCCTCCACCGTCACGCGAATGTCAGGACGAGAGGCATCGGCCTGCGTGGAGTGGCCTCCGACTCCTTCCTCCAACACTCCCGACAAGAATCGCTGCCGACAGCTCAGCTCGATCTGCTCGCCGGCAGATCTGAACACGGCCCGCATCAGAACTCGTCGGGGTAGGGGGTCGCGAGCGCCGATCGGAGCTCGTCGGCATTGGCAGGCTCCGGCGAGTACTCCGGCATCAGATCCTCGAGCTGGGTGCGGACGACTGCTTCCTCACCCTTGGCCGCGGCGGAATACAGCTTCTCCAACCGGCCAGTGAAATCGTCGGGGATGCGGGCCGGTCGCGTCGCCCAGATAGCTGGTTCAACGGTCGGCAGTCGCTCCTCGAGGTCGCCGAACAGCGACTCGTGGAGCTTTTCTCCAGGTCGCAGCCCGGTGAAACGGATCTGCACGTCGGGTACGTGAAGCTGCTCGGCATACCGGTTTACCAGGTCGACAATTCGCACCGGTTCGCCCATGTCGAGCACGAAGGTCTCTCCATACTCGGCCATTGGTGCCGCCGAGAGCACCAGTCCCACGGCCTCCTCAACCGTCATGAAGAACCGCGTGACCTCGGGATCGGTGACCGTGACCGCATCACCCCGTTCCACTTGCTCGGCGATGACGGTTAAGAAGGATCCGCGGCTGCCGAGCACATTGCCGAATCGGACGGAGCACATCTTCGTATCGCGCGCTGCGTGAGCTTGCAGGATCATCTCCGCAAGTCGCTTGGTGGCTCCGAGGATGGATTTGGGGTCTGCCGCCTTGTCCGTTGAAATGAGCACGAACCGACCGGCGCCCACCTCGAGCGCTGCCTCGACGAGGTTCTGGGTCCCCTGAACGTTGGATTTGACGCCCTCGCAGGGATGTCTCTCCAGCAGAGGCAGATGCTTGTGGGCAGCAGCGTGAATGACAACACTGGGTTGGGTGGCTTGAAAGACCTGCCTGATGCGAGCACGGTCACGGATGTCGGCGATGATCACATCGGAGCTGTCGAGGAGCGCCTCGCCGTCGAGCTCGAGCTGCAGGGTGTGCAGGTTCGATTCGTCGTGGTCCAACATGTGGAGCGACGCAGGATTGCAGCTGCGGATTTGGCGGCACAGCTCCTGCCCGATGGAGCCGCCTGCTCCGGTCACCAGAACGCGCTCCCCCTTGAAGGCTGCCCGAGCGGCCGGCTGCGAATTCCGGCGCTCCTGACGGCCGAGCAGGCTGTTGAAGTTGACGATACGCATGTCCGCAGCCCGGGCCGCTCGCTCCAATGCCGACAGGAATGAGGGCAGAAACCTCACGTGGGCCCCGGTGTTGGCGGCCTCACGAACGAGCCCGCTCAACTTTGCCGGGGGAAGTGAAGGGATGGCGATGATGATTGCTTCGATGTTGTGTTCGGCGACCACGCGGGTGAGGTCAGCGAGCCTTCCTAGCCTTGGAATGCCCGAAACCGACCGGAGACGCGGGTCGTCGTCGAGACAACCGATGGGATGGAGTCCATAGTCAGGCGATCGCCGCAGGTCGCGGGCCACCGTGCGGGCTGCAGCCCCGCCACCGACCAGCAGGGTCGCCAATCCGTCGTGGACGATCCGGCCTCTGTCCCAGGGTGAGGCAGGACGCCGACGTTCGAGGCCAGGGGAATTTTCGGCTCTGAGAATGCTCATTGCACGTATCCCTGCGGGATGGGCTGCCTGGATGCGAACACCGTCTTCGCCGCCTTCACGACTCTGAACGCCTGCGTTGCTGCGGGCACGGTCGTCGGCGCCGGCTCTTCGTCCGCCGTGATGCTTTCGGCGACTGACGGCTTCGGGCCGAACCAATGGCGATGAGGCTTTCGCTTCTGGCCGATGCCCACGACCCCGAGAATGGGCCACCCCGTCGTCTCACCGAGGTCGGCAACACGGTCCAGCGACGCCCGAGGCGCAAATCGACGTAGGACGAGCACAAGTGCTGGAGCTTCCGGTCGGCCCCTCAGTGTCAGGTCCGAGAGTGCGTGCACTTTCAAGGTGGACAGAGCGGACCCGATGGCGAGCGCGTGCGTCTTTACGGCGGCCGTTCCATGCGACTTGTTGCCATTTCGAACGTGTCGACCCGTTGCTGTCGGCCCCACCGTCTGGCACCAACCGTGTTTCGTGGACCCGCAAGTCGTCGGCCGCTGACAGTCGCCTGTTCAATGCCGCGGCGAGCTCGGTGAGCTGCTCACGTGGGATTGGGCCGGTGAGGACGAGCGTGAGCGCACCGAGCCGGTTTGCAGCCAGGTGCAGCCTGGTCACGAGGTCGCCCTCCAGGGCGATCAGCTCCTGTTGGGTGAGCGGATGTGCAGTCGGCTCCGTGCTCTCCACTTCAGTGTGGCCAGCTCCGGCGTTCTTCGCCTTCGTACGTTTCGCGGTGGTGATTTCGGCGTTGCCGAGAAACGCCACCCCGAGTTCCCGCGCGCCCGCCTCAGGCTGCGCGACGGTCGGCCGGGCCAGTTCGGCAATCGTCGCGATGAGCAGTCCCACGATGAGTCCGAGGAGGCCGGCGAGAGCGACGTAGACCGCCACCTGCTTGGACGCGGCCGTGACCGTCGCAGCCGAGGGTTCACTGATGACGCTTGCGTCCTGGTTGCCGTTGGTGCCCGAGATCACCTGCTGTTGGGCCGTCTGATTCGCCGACAACTGCGCCTCGACCCCGGCCAATTCCGTTACCAAAGCCTGCACCTGGGGATCAGTCGAAGACAGATGGCTGAGTTGGGCAGTGTTCAGCTGGGTCAAGAGGTTGGCGTGGGTGGAATCGAGCTGTGTCTCCTCGTGAACCAGAGTGGCCAATTGCTGGCTCGCCGCAGTCCCGGGCGCATTGAGGGTGGCGACAATGGCGCTGGCCAGGGTCTGGCTCAGTCGGACCGCGACTTGACGATCGGGGTCCTTGACGGTGACCGCAACGATGGCCGAGCTGTCGAGCGACGTGGAGCTGATCTCGCTCTTGGCGACGTCGACGGCATTGCGGTCGACCTTGGCGGCATCGATCGCCTTCTGCACTACCGCCGGACTGGTGGCGATTGCGGACACCTGGCTCAGAATCGAAGCCACCTGGGTGCTCGCTTGGGGCGCAGCCACCTGCGCTTGAACGTTGGCGGTGGCTGTGTATGTCACGGGTCGGGTCAAGCGAAGCGGAAGAACGACAGCCATAGGCAGCAGGGTCGTTATCACCAGCAGCCACCTATGCCTCCAAACGATCCGAAGCATCACTTCGTTGGCTTCCACTGCGTTCGTTTCCTCCCACTAGTCCAGACCTGCACGTCCCCTTGGTCGGTCGAGCCGATCAACCGAGAGTTCGCGTTTCGTGCACCCGCCTCCGTCCTCGCACGTGTTTTCCACAGCTCGCCAATGCCGGAGGAGTTGCCGAAACGGTAAGGCACAATCAAGCCGAGAAACACCCTGAAACTTGGTTTCCGCTGACCCCTGTGGCTTGGGCACCACCCCTCATGTTGAGGAGGAGTGACCCTCATTTTTGTGGAATCGAACTCTCATGATTTGTCAGATATCCCCTTGTAATAAGTGCCCCGACACCTATATTCAGGGGAAACCCTGGCCGCATCGGCCGTTGTTCATTACCATCGACTCATGCCCGCATCATGCGGCAGGCGGAAGGGCAGGTCGGTGAAGCCGAGCGCACAATTTCGATCTCCACCGGGGACTTCTGGCATCGGCGGCAGCACTGGGCGGCGTGCCCATTCCGCCGAAGGTCATCGCAGGAAGCCGCGGCACGCCTCCCGACGGCCCGCACGGCTGTGGTGGCTGGTCTCGGCTCGCGCCGGCATCGCCCTGACAGCTGCGGCCGTCCTCTCGCTGACGTGGCTGATCACCTCGCCGGCCGGTGCGGGCAACTCCATCAGCTATGTCCAAGGTGCGGCTGCCACCACCGGCTCGCCGGGCACGTCGCAGACCCTGACGTTCACGCAGGCGGTCGGTCCTGGCGACCTTCTCGTGGGGTGGTTTGCCCAGTACAACGCAGCCGGCCAGGTCCATGTCTCCGACAACGTCAACGGGGCCTGGACCCGAGGACCCTCGGAGACGTTCACGAGCGGCACAGGCGATATCGCCCTCTTCTTCATGCCCAACTCTGCGGCTGCACCCCAAGGCCTGACCATCACCGTCACGTCCTCCGCGTCGACGTACCTCCAGTCGAGCGCGGCCGAGTACTCCGGAGTCTCGACGGTCAACCCGCTCGATCAGTCCGCAGTGAACGAGGGGAACGGGACAAGTGTCAGCACGGGGCTCACCACCGCCGTTCCCGCTGGTGAAATGGTCTATTCGGCGCTCACCACCGGCGGCTCCCCTGGCAGCGTCACACCGGGTTCGAGCCAAGGCGCGACCTACACGGCGCGAGCGACCAGCAGCGGCGGCGTGGTCTACGAGCAGGACATCCTGTCGGCGACGGCGGGGGCCCAGCAAGGGACGGCCACGCTCGGGACGGCGACGGACTGGTACGCCGTCGTGGCGACCTTCACTCCGGCCTCGGGGTCCTCCGGAGGCGGGACGGGTGGCTCGGCCACGTTCCAACAAGGGGCGGCTTTCTCCTCCGGAACCTTGTCGACGACTTCCACCTTGACCCTCTCGCGGAACGTGCATGCAGGAGACCTGCTCGTTGGTTGGTTCGCGCAGTTCAACGTCCCCGGTCAGGTGACGGTGTCGGACAACATCAACGGTGCTTGGACCCGGGCGCCCAATTCGCTGACCTTCCAGAGCGACACCGGGGACATCGCGCTCTACTACCTGGCCGATTCCAAGGCCTCGGCGTCGGGGCTGACCATCACCGTGTCCGCGCCGACGCCGGCCTACCTGCAGGGAACGGCGGCGGAGTACTCCGGCTTGGCCGTCGCCGGGCCGCTGGATCAGATCTCCTCGGGCCGTGGCGTCGGCGCGGCGGTCAACACAGGCAACACGGCCGCCGTCGCGTCCGGCGACCTGGTGTACTCGGCGATCCTGACCGGGTCCACGCCCGGCAGCGTGACGCCCGGCCAGAGCGGGGGAACGACGTACACCCTTCGGGCCGAGACCGCGAGCGGCTCCTCCTACGAGCAGGACATCCTGTCGGCGACGGCGGGAGCTCAGGTTGGGACGGCCACCCTCGGCACCTCGGCTGACTGGTATGCGGTCGCCGCTGCCTTCCGCCTGTACCCCAACGACACAAGCCCGCCCGGCGCGCCCAGCGCCCTGACCTCACTCAGCGCCGCTTCGAGTCGGGTCGCCCTGAGCTGGTCACCGGGCAGCGGAGACCTCACCGGGTACGCGGTCACTCGCAACGGCCAGGTGATCGGGACCACGGCGTCCAACCAGACAACCTACCTGGACACGACCGTCGCCGGCGGGGCCAGCTACACCTACTCCGTGGACGCGTTCGATGGTGCGGGTCTGAGCTCGAGTCCGACCAACTCCGTCGTCGTGACGACTCCCGCGTCGTCGCCTCAATTCATCCAAGGCACGGCGGCCTCGCCCGGAAGTCGGCTGCCGTCGCTGACGCTCACTCTCTCGCAGCCGGTCGCGGCCGGGGACTTCTTGGTCGGCTGGTTCGGCCAGTACAACGCCCCCGGGCAGGTCCAGGTCTCCGACAACGTCAACGGCGTGTGGACCCGGGGACCCTCGGAGACCTTCGGTGGTACGGGCGACATTGCACTCGAATACGTAGCCAACGCCAAGGCAGCGCCCCAGGGGCTGACGATCACCGTTTCGGCGAGTGCTCCCGCCTATCTGCAGGAGGCAATTGCCGAGTTCAGGGGGGTCAGCACCGTCAATCCGCTGGTCGCTTCCGTGGTGGGCTCCGGCTCGAGTGCTGCGGTCAGCATGGGCCCGACGGCGAGCGTGCCGAGCGGGGACCTGCTGGTCGGGGCCACCATCACCGCCGGTCAGCCTGGCAGCGTCGTCGCGGGTTCCAGCCAGGGCGTCCCGTTTGTGACGGACGTTCAGAATGGCAGCGCATCGGCGAACCTCGAGGACATCCTGGCCACCGCAGCCGGGCCGCAGACCGCCGCTGAGACCCTGGGCTCGGCGTCGACCTCGTACACGATCGTGGCCGCCTTCGCGACGGCTGCTGCGCCGTCGGCGCCGACCTCGGTGACGGTCACCGGCCCGTCGTCGGTGGCCGTCGGCTCGGCCTACTCGGCCTCGGCCTCCGCTGCGGGGGCGAACCCCGGGGCGACGTACTCGTTGGCGGGCGCCCCGTCATGGCTGTCGGTCGACCCGAACGCCGGGACCGTCACCGGGAACGTCCCGACCGGGATCACCTCGTTCTCCTACGCGGTGATCGCCAGCAACTCCCAGGGCTCGGCCACGAGCGCCATCCAGACGGTCACGGTGACCCCGGGCACCCCGGGCACCACCAGCCTGGCGCTCTCCCCGAACCCGGCACCGCCGGTGGCCGCAGGAATCCCGCTCTCCTACACCGCGACGGTGACCGAGACCTCCGGATCCGGAGCCCTGGCCGGCTCGGTGACCTTCACCGCCAACGGTGCATCCGTCCCGGGGTGCACCAACCTGGCTGTCACGGGCGGGAGCGCCACCTGCACGACGAGCTTTGCCGCAACGGGGACCTACACCCTCGCCGCCTCCTATGGCGCCGACCCGAACTTCACCGGATCCTCTGCCTCGGTGTCCCAGGTCGTGACCGCCCTGCCACAGTTCACCTCCCCGGGAACGGCCACCGCGACGGTGGGTACTCCCTTCACCTTCACGGTCACCACCACCGGCTACCCGAGCCCCAGCCTCACCGAGACCGGGACGCTGCCGACCGGGCTCAGCTTCACCGCCAACCCCAACGGCACGGCCACCATCTCGGGCACGCCCGCAGCGCGAACGGGCGGGAGCTCGACCATCACCGTGCAGGCGGCCAATTCGGCCGGTTCGACGGCCCAGAGCTTCGTCCTCGTCGTCGACCAGGCCCCTGCCATCACCTCCGCCGCGACCGCTACCGCGACGGTGGGCAAGGCCATGAGCTTCACGGTCACCACCACCGGCTACCCGAATGCAAGTCTCACCGAGACCGGGGCGCTACCGACCGGGCTCAGCTTCACCGCCAAGGCCAACGGCACGGCCACCATCTCGGGCACGCCCGCAGCGGGAACGGGCGGGACCTACACAGTGAATCTGCAGGCGGCCAACGCAGCCGGGTCGGCCGCCCAGGGCTTCGTCCTCGTCGTCAACAACGCCGTCCCCACGGTATCCGCCGTGAGCCCGAACACGGGCTCGAAGAGCGGGGGCACCGCCATCACCATCACCGGGACAGGCTTCGTCACCGGCGCCACTGTGAAGATCGGCCAGGGTGGCGGCGCCGGAGGGAAGTCCATCGCCGCCACCAACGTCAAGGTCGTATCCCCGACTCAGATCACGGCCGTCACGGGTGGCGGGGCCAAGGCCGGTACCTGGAACCTGTTCGTCACCACCTCCGGCGGTACCAGTGCAGCCAACTCCGGCGACTACTTCACCTATCACTGAGGCGACGTACACGCGCCGCTGAGGCCACGACAGGTTTCGCCTGTCCGTGCAGTTTGCGTCCCGTGCGATCACCCACGACGGTGATGGCGATTGTTGCTAGGCGTCTCCGACTCGCCCGATCTCCCGGAACCACCCGAGTGTCAGCGCCAGACCCTCGTCGAGGCTGATGGGGTCGTAGCCGAGCCGCTTGTAGGTCTTGGAGTCCGCGAGACTGCGCCGCACCGGGGTCTCGCGGGCTGCCTTCTCGGCGATCGCCATCAGGGTCGGCCCGAACACCTCGACCAGTTCGGGGTCGTCGGAGGGATCGACGTCGACGACCTCGTGATCGACGCCGGCCAACCGGCACATCCGTGTGCAGGCGTTCGCGATGCTCACGACGTCCTCCGGTTGGCCGTCGAGCATGTAGCGCTCCCCTGCCACGCCCTTGTCGAGCGCCAGGATGCACCCCCTCGCGATGTCCTCGGCGAACACCCAGCTGACGGGGAACCTCAGGTAGCGCTCGATGCGCCCTCGTGCCGCCGATAGCAGCACCCGGTTGAAGCTCGTCGTGCCGAGGGCGTTGCTCACGACGGGCGACGGGCCGAAGATGGCACCGGGGTGGGTGCTCACCACGTCCCTGCCTTTGGCGGCGCGGGACATGGCGTCGAGAAAGGCGGCCATCTTGGTGATCGTGTACGGGTCCGAGCTCGGCTCCTTGGTGACCGGGGCGTCCTCCCGGTCGAGGCCCCCGTCGGTGTCGAAGAAGGTGCCCGTACTCACGGCGACCACACGCCTCAGGTCGACCGCCTCCGCCGCGTCGAGCACGTTCCTGGTGCCACCGACGTTGACCGCCTCGAAATCGGCGAGGTTCTGACTGGCCCCACCCAGGAGTGCGGCGCAGTGGATCGCTGCGTCGCTCCCCGTGGCCGCCCGCAGCACGGCCGCCGGATCGGTGATGTCACCGATCACGATCTCGACGCCGAGGGCAGCGAGCGGCGCCGTGTCCGCCGACTCGCGAGCGAGGGCGCGCACGGAATCGCCCCGCTCCCTGAGCAGCTTGCAGATGTTGGCGCCGGCCAGCCCCGTGGCGCCCGTCACCAGGACCGTCTGTCTCATGCGGACGCGTGGACCGAGGGATCGGCGATCGCCGAGTCGACCTGGTCAGGGCTGTAGGGGATCACCGGCGCACCCTTTCCGAACACGTCGAGCGTGTGGATGAAGCGATGGAGGCCCATGGAGTTCGCGCAGGCAAACCCGAGCTCGACGATCTGTGCCGCCGTGAAGACCTCGCCCAGCCTTCGGTAGAACTCGTCGTCGATGGCATGGTGGTCGGCCGAGAGGAGGTCGAGGAACTCGACGGCCAGCCGTTCCTGCTCGCTCAGCTCCGAGGCCCCGGGGGCGATGAGGCACGCGACGTCCTCGTCAGTGATGGAGTCGTGCTTCCTCGACTGCATGCAGGGCTGGCACTCGCCCAACTGGGCGCTGCGGATCCGGAGCAGCTCCAGGATCCTGCCCCCGAGCAGGGATTGCTGTCCCCACGCACCGCGTGCGGCATTCGTCATCAGGATCTGTGACGTCTTGTAGGCGAAGATCTGCAGGGGGATCGGCGTGGCATAGGTGCCGTTGGCCACTCCCTCCTCGATGATCCGCCGTGGCTCCGGTGCCAGCTCCTCCAACGGAATCGGCTCGATTCTCGGCACGCACACCCCCCGACTCTCGCCGGCCTGGCCGGCGTCGAACGCTCTCCAGCGACGACAGGCCTACTGTACTGTCACCTCGTGCCGATCGACCCCTCGTCCATACTGTTGACCGACCGGGTCGCCGTGGTCACCGGGGGCGGCTCGGGGATCGGACGTGGGATCGCCCGCGGTTTCGCCTCCTTGGGGGCGAAGGTCGCCATCTGGGAGCGCAACCCCGACACCGCTGCCGCCGCCGCGGCCGAGGTGGGCGGTCTCGCGCTCCCCACCGACGTGCGGGAGTCCGCCGAGGTGGACCTCGCCCTGCAACGGACCGTGGCCGAGCTGGGCCCGGTGACCATCCTGGTGAACAACGCGGGCGGCGTCTTCAACTCACCGCTCCTCGAGACGTCGGAGAACGGCTGGGACGCCTTGTACCGGTCCAACCTCAAGCACGTCATCCTCTGCACGCAGCGAGTCGCCCGGGTGATGGTCGAGAACGGGACCGGCGGCAGCATCATCAGCGTCACGTCGATCGAGGGCGTACGCGCCGCGCCGGGGTACGCGGCCTACGCGGCGGCGAAGGCCGGGGTGATCAACTACACCAAGACCGCCGCCCTCGAGCTGGCCCCCTACGGCATCCGGGTCAACGCGCTGGCCCCCGACATCACCATGACCGAGGGTCTGGCCGCAGTGGCGCCCGAGGGCGCCGAAGAGCGCTTCGGGCTCACGGTGCCCATGGGCCGGGCGGGGCACGTGGACGAGATGGCGGGTGCGGCGGCCTTCCTCGCGTCGCAACTCTCCAGCTACGTCACCGGTCAGACCATCCACGTCGACGGAGGGACCCACGCCGCCAGCGGCTGGTACCACCACCCCGAGACGGGCGCCTACTCGCTGGGCCCTTCGTAGCGATTCCCGAACGGGTCGTTCAGCC
Organism: uncultured Acidimicrobiaceae bacterium; assembly: GCA_963730395.1. Taxonomy (GTDB): domain Bacteria; phylum Actinomycetota; class Acidimicrobiia; order Acidimicrobiales; family RAAP-2; genus Bog-473. Next base: position 42,593 of record CAVSSK010000012.1, read on the forward strand.
GTCCCCACCCAGCCCCACGTGGGCCGACATCCCGCCGTCGATCACGATCATCTGGCCCGTGATGTAGCGGGACTCGTCCGAGGCCAGGAACACGACCAGGTCGGCGATGTCGTCCGGCTGGCCGAGATACGGCGTGAGCGTCGCCTTCCCGAGGCCGGCCAGCGTTCGCTCGTCGAGGTGGGCGCGCACGGCGTCGGTGATGATGAGCCCGGGCACGATGGTGTTCACCCGGATGCCCAGCTTCCCGTGGCTGGTGGCCACGTACATGGAGAGGGCGTTCACCCCCGCCTTCGAGACTCCGTAGGAGGTGCGGGTCCGGTCGCCCTTGAGCGAGGCGCCCGACGACATGTTGATGATGGAACCACCTCCACCGCGCGCCATCTCGGGAACCGCGTGCTTGCAGGTGAGCATCTGGCTGCTGAGGTTCACCGCCATGGTGCGCTCCCAGACGTCGAGCGACAGATCAGTCACGGCGGTGTCACGCGTGAGGAAGTCCGAGTCCGTCAGCGCCGCATTGTTGTGGAGCACGTCGAGGCGCCCGAATCGTCCGGTGGCAGCCGCGATCATCGCGACCACGTCGACCTCTTCGGACAGGTCGGCCCTGAACGCTGCCGCCGTCCCGCCGCCCTCTTCGATGTCCGAGGCCACCTCTGCGGCGGCGGCCTCGTCGATGTCGACGATCAGGACGGATGCGCCTTCCCTCGCGAGGGCGCGCGCCGTCGCCCCGCCAATGCCGCCGCCACCTCCGGTGACGATGGCGACCCGGTCGATCAGACGTCCCATATCGCCTCCGACCCCGTGCGGGGTTCGGCTCCTCCCTGGCTCTCGATGCCCGGGAAGCTTGCCAGATCCGCCGCCGATGAGGGATGTCGAGCCCGCGACGGCACGCCTGCCCACTCGGGTGCTAGCACGAGGCACCGGAGGCGGGTAGCCACCTTGGTGCCGCCGGCCTGCTCCGGCACAGTGGAGCGGTAGGGGCAGTGGGGCCGCGCCGCGGACAATCCCGGGCGACGCAGGAGGAGACAGGAGGCGCAGGGTTGATCCGAGACGTCGTGCGCGAGTCCTCGTACCGGTTCCGGACCACCTTCCGGCACCGCTGGGCCGAGTACCTCACGCTGGTCGTGCTCATCGGCCTCGTGGGGGGCGTCGCGTTGGCGGCAGTGGCCGGTGCGCGCCGCACCCAGTCCTCATTCCCGACCTACCTGGCGAGCACCAACCCCTCGGATCTCGGGATGTTCACCGAGTTCGACCCCATCACGAACACGGGGTACTCAGAAACGGTCAACGAGGCCGTGGCCCGGGTCCCCTATGTCGAGCGCGCGGTGGACGTCGTCGGCTTCGACGGCACTCTGCAAGTTCTGGGGCACCACCATGGAACGGATGTCCCGGGCGAGGCACCACCCGCCGTCGAAGGCAGCACGGGCACCGACGCCGCGTACTACTCAACGGATCGGGTCACCGTCGTGCAGGGCCGCATGGCCGACCCCACCCGGGCGGACGAGATCGTCATGTCGGCCGGGGCCGCCGCCCAGTACGGGCTGCACGTCGGGTCCACCCTGCCCGTGGCCTTCTTCACCGCCGCCCAGGCCAGCCAGCCGAACTTCAGCGGCTATCCGCGTGACAAGCCCCACCGCATCGTGCCGTTCAAGCTCGTCGGCATCCTGGAGTGGACCACCCAGATCGTCCAGGACGACGATGCCGCGCTCGGCAATCAGATCGCGGTCATCACCCCCGCGCTGACCAAGCAGCTCGAGGCGTGCTGCGCCTACTACTCATACGTCTCGCTCCATCTGGTCGGCGGACTGGCGCACGAAGCGGCCGTCGTCTCTGCCGTCAACAAGGTCATCCCCGACGTGGGCCCAGTAGCGGGATCGACGACGAACGCCCCGTACGTCGCGAAGGCCGAGCGCGCCATCCGGCCCGAAGCCATCGCCCTCGGGGCGTTCGGGCTCATCGCCGCCCTCGCCGCGCTGGTGATCAACGGTCAGGTGATCAGCCGCCTGATCCGGCGCAACGCAGAGGAGGGCGTCATCCTGCGCGCCCTGGGGGCCGGGCCCGCCATGGCGATGGCCGACGGGGTCACCGGCGTCGTGGGCGCGATCGCGGTCGGATCGCTCCTGGCGGTGGGGGTCGCCGTGGCGCTGTCCCCGCTGGCCCCGATCGGCCCGGTCCGGCCCGTCTACCCCGACATCGGCGTGGCCTTCGACTGGACCGTCCTCGGTCTCGGGCTCCTCTTGTTCGTCGTGGCGCTCACGGCGACCGCGCTGCTCGTCGCATTTCGGGTGGCGCCGCACCGGTTGGTGCAGACGCCGGACACCCGGGACCGGGACCCGGGGTGGATCCGGGCCGCGTCGGCCGTACTCCCCCCGAGCGCGGCGCTCGGCATCCGATCGGCGCTCGGGGGCGCGCGGGACGCGACGCCGCACCGGTGCGCTCGGCGCTGCTCGGCGCGGTCGTTGCGATCACGGTGATCGTGACCTCGCTCACCTTCGCATCGAGCCTCAACGCCCTCGTTTCCCAACCACCCCTCTACGGATGGAACTGGGACTACGCCCTGCTGGCCGGCTTCTCCGCCGCCGAGAACCTGCCGGCGGCGGAGACGACCGCGCTGCTCGACCACGATCCCGAGGTGGCCCATTGGGCCGGCGTCTACTTCGAGACCGTCAACCTGGACGGGCGGTCCGTTCCCGTGTTGGCCATGAGACCCGGCGCCGGGGTGAGCCCCTCCTTGCTCAGCGGCCATACGTTGGACGAGCCGTCCCAGATCCTGCTCGGGCCGGCGACGCTGGCGTCGCTGCACGCCCACGTCGGCGGCACCGTCGTCGCGCAGATGGACGGTCACACCAAGGTCCGCCTGCGCATCGTCGGGACGGCGACCCTGCCGACGATCGGCGGGTCGGGTGATCCCGCGCTGGCGATGGGGACGGGCGCGGTGATGGCCACGTCGCTCTTCTCGGCCACCGATCGCAACCAACAGGGCAGTCCTGTTCCTGGCCCGATGGCCGTCTTCGTCGCTCGCGCGCCCGGACGTGAGCGACACCGCCGCGCTGCGCTCGCTCGACAACATCGCGGCGGTGCTGGACCGGCCCTCAGATCCCGATGCACCGGTGGGTGGAGTGGTCGAGCGCGCTGCGTCCGGCCGAGATCGCGAACTACCGGACCGTCGGCTCGACGCCGGCGCTCCTCGCCGCGGTCTTGGCCGTCGGCGCAGTCGGCGCGCTCGGGCTCACCCTCGTCGCGTCGGTCCGTCAGCGCCGGCGTCAGTTCGCCCTGCTGAAGACGCTGGGGTTCACCCATCGGCAGATCGCCGCATCGGTGGCCTGGCAGTCCTCGGTGGCGGCCGTGGTCGGCGTGGTGCTCGGCGTGCCGATTGGGATCGCCCTCGGACGCTGGCTGTGGACGCTGTTCGCTGACGGCATCTCGGCTGTGCCGCACCCGACGGTGCCCGTCCTGTCGGTGGCGCTGGTCGCCGTCGGGGCGATCGCCTTCGCCAACCTGGTCGCACTCCTCCCGGGCCGGGTCGCCGCCAGGACGAGTACGTCGCTCCTCCTGCAGGCGGAATGACCCCGCGGCGCGTCCGGGCAGGCCGCAACCCTCAAGTTCAGCTGCGCGTGTTCCGATGTTTCCTGGTGGACCTGATTTCCGCCATGGGCGAGCTTCCGGTCGACCCGGGGAAGACAACCAGACAGAGGTACCTGAAGCACGTCAAGGTGTTGGGAGCGTTCGCATTCAGCCTCCTTGTCGGCCTGGGCGCCTACACGTCGACCTACCGGGCCCTCGTCCTCCTGTCCGAGCCGCCAACTGCGGCGCCGGTCACCTCTCAGAGCCCCACCCCACCCCACGCCCCGACGCCGGTGCCGCACCCCCCCGTCCCCTGAGTGGCGGGACGCCCGCCGGGCCGGGTCAGAGCTCGTCGGAGGCAGCGTCACGCACGATGCGCTTGACCAGCGACTGCATCAGGGCCCACGCCACGTCGGGATGGTCCTGCACGAACGGTCGGAACTGCCAGGCGGCCAGCGCGTAGCACTCGAGGTCGGTGTCGGCCGTCACCTCGGCCATCCGGGTACCTTCGTCGATCAGCGCCACCTCGCCGAAGTGATCGCCCGCCTGCAGCGCCCTGACCCTGTCTCCCGCCACGGTCACCGAGGCAGATCCGCTGGCGATGATGAAGAAGCCGACGCCGGGCTTGCCCTTCTCGGTGATGACGGTCCCGGCCGGGAACGTTCGCTGTGTGAGCGCTGCGGCCAGCTGCTTGATGTCCTTCTTCGACAATTGGGAGAACAGCGGCGCGTTCTTGATTGCATCCTGGACGTCCATCACCATCGAACCGTACACGTCGCGGGCTATCGGGCACACGAGCGCGCCCGGCCCTACGAGCGGACGACCTCCGGTACGGCACCCCGCCACGGCGCAAGGGTCACGACGAAACGCGAGCCCCCGTCGAAGGTGATCGGCGACTCGGCCCGCACCTCGCCACCCATGGCCGCCGCCAGCTCGGCCACGATCGCCAGACCGAGCCCCGAGCCCAGCCGACGGTTCGGTCCCCGGTCGGCCTGGTAGAAGCGCTCGAACACCCGTCCCAGGTCACCCTCCACGATGCCCGGTCCGTCGTCGTCGACCGTGATCACGCATGCTCCCGAGACGGGGTCGTTCGCCAGACTCACCGACACCGTGGTCCGGGCGAAGGTGATCGCGTTCTCGAGGAGGTTGGCCAGGAGCTGGGCCAGTCGGTCCGGGTCAGCGGCGACGGGGAGGCCGGCCCCCGTCGGCCCGACCGTTCCCCCGATTGGCGGCCCGTCGGATCCGGGAACGTCCAACACGATCTGCAATCCCGACTTGGCTGCCGCCGGGCGGAATCCCTCCGTCGTGGTCGCGACCACCTCCGCTGCGTCGATGGGTCGCATGGAGATCGACATCTGCCGTGCTTCGAGCTTCGTCAGGTCGAGCAGATCGCCGACCAGTCGCTCCAGCCGGCGCGACTCGGCGATGATCACGTCCGCCGCGTGCGAGTCGTCCTCAATCGCCCCGTCATGAATGGCCTCGGCGAAGCCGCGAATGGACGTGAGCGGCGTGCGCAGGTCGTGCGAGACCGCCAGGAGGAGGTGGCGCTCCCTGGCGCGGCTGTCCTCGAGGCTCTGTGCCATGTCGTTGATGGAGCCGGCGAGCGAGGTGAACTCGGGGTAGTCGCCGTGGCGGACCGGCACACGGCTCGCGAGCTCGCCAGAGGCGATGCGTCCAGTCACTTCCATCGCCTCCACCAGTGGACGCGCCATGCGCCGGCTCATCTGCCAGGCCACTGCGGCGGCCACCAGCAGCGCCGCGCCCCCGGCGAGGATGAAGTAGCCCCAGCTGGGCCCCAATCCGCTGACATCGCGGGTCAGGAGGATGGCGAGCGTGCCGCCCAGACCCAGGCGCAGCCGCTCGGTCTCCGACAGGTTGATCGGTGATACGGCGAAGACCAGGTTGCCCGTGCGGCCCGACGTCGTCTGACCCGACTGCACGGCTCCTACGTCGATGTCCTCGCGCGCTCAGCCCGTTGGGCAACGGTGTCACGACGTTTCCCGCCTGGTCGATCCTGATGATCTCGGCGTTCTCGAGCTTGAGCGTGGCCTGGACGACGCGCAGGACTTTGACCGAGCGCGTCCCGGTGTCGGACGACGTCAGTGAGTTGGCCTCCGACACCAGCTGCTGCTGCGCCTGGTTGCGCGCTGCATTACGCGTCAGGATGAGGCTGCCGACTCCGGCGATCACGAGGACGGCGGCGACCAGGCCCACCATGGCCAGCATCAGACGGCGTCGCATCGATCAGCCGAACCGGTAGCCCACGCCCCACACGGTGGCGAGGGGGAGGTCGGACCCCAGCTTCTTACGCAGCTGGGCCACGTGGACGTCGACCGTACGCTCGTCGCCGTACCAGTCCGATCCCCACACGCCGTCGAGCAGCTGCTGGCGCGACAGGGCGAGGCCGAGGTTGTTGGCCAAGAAGGCCAGCAGGTCGAATTCGCGTGTCGTCAACGCCACGACGGCGCCGCGCTGACGCGCCTCACGGCGGCGCAGGTCGACCTCGAGGTCGCCCACGGCGACGATCTCCTGAGGCGCGGGGCCTTCGCGGGTCCGGCGCAGGATGGCGCGCACCCGCGCCACGAGCTCGCGGGGGGAGAACGGCTTGACCAGGTAATCGTCGGCGCCGAGCTCGAGCCCGAGGATGCGGTCCACCTCGTCGTCGCGTGCCGTGAGGAAGAGTACGGGCACGCTGCTGCGCGAGCGGATCTCGCGACAGACGTCAAAGCCGTCCCGCGTGCCCGGCAACCCGACGTCGAGGATGACGATCCAAGGGTCTTCCTGTTTGAAGATCTCGAGGCCCTTCTCGCCGTCGGTCGCCAGCAGGACGCGGTAGCCCTCTCGCCGAAGGTAGAGGTCGACCAGGTCGGCGATGTGCGGGTCGTCCTCCACGACGACCACCGTTCCGTTCTCCGCGCTCACCTACCTAGCCTGGCACCTCCGCCACCCCGAATTGCCGGATTGTGGCCATCCATTACAGAACCCTCACGTTTGGCCAACACCCCCTTCACCAGATGCGCTCACCGTGAGCGCACAGGCCCTTCGAAGAGACCCGGACGAGACGTGCAGCCATGTCGAGCGCGCGCACGCATCTGGTCCGCCTCGCTGCCGCGGCCGTGGCGTGCGGCCAAGGGGCTCGGTGGAGGCCAGACGACCCTCGTGGCCTACCTGGGCACCGATGTCTCGCCGTTGCAACAGCTGAAGCAGAGGATCCGGGGAGATGCCACCGTGAGGCAGCGGCCCAGGACTTCTCCACCATCTTCACGCAGCACCGGGTCTACGTCCTCGTTCTCCCGGCGTCCCGCCGACGCCGACGCCGACCGGACGACGAACACCGCGATCTCGAGGCTCTCGGCGGACTCATCCAAGGCGACCACCGTGCTCACCGACACCCCGATGCAACGGGATGAAGAGGGCGTCGCAGAGATCCACCGGCTCCTCAGGGTCAAGCCGGCCTGATCGGGCGCGTCCCTCGCCCGCCGACTACGAGAGCAGCGACGCCGTGTTGATATTCAGCCCGTCGGCCGCCTTGGAGCGGTGCACGACCTGGAACTCGGAGAACTCGGCCAGGCCCCACGGGCCGTTCTCGACACCGATGCCACTCCACTTGAAGCCGCCGAAGGGCTGCTGTGGGGAGAGGGCGAGGTGCGTGTTGACCCAGGCGGTGCCGCACTCGAGCTGCGCCGCCACCGCCGCGGCGCGGTCGGTGTCCGCGCCCCACACGGATCCCGAGAGGCCGAAATGGGTGGCGTTGGCCCGGTCGATGGCGTCGCCCAGGTCCCGGTACGACACGACCGGTAGCGCCGGGCCGAACTGCTCCTCGTCGACGATCCTCGTCCCGTCGGACAACCCGGCCAGGATGGTGGGCTCGAAAAAGTAGCCGGCCCGGTCCATGGCCTTCCCACCAGTCACCGCGGTGGCGCCGTTGGACAGTGCGTCGGCCACCAGCTCCTTGACCCTCTCGTACTGGGGCTCGTTGTTGATGGGCCCGAGCTTCACGCCCTCCTCGGTGCCCTCGCCCACCCTGATCGACCGGGCGTGCTGCGCCAGCCCCTCGATGACGTCGTCGTAGAGGGCCTCTGGGACGTACACACGCTTGATCGCAGAGCACACTTGTCCGTTGTTGTTGAACGCGCCGGCGAAGATGGCCGAGGCCACGACGGCCGGGTCGGCGTCGTCGAGCACGATGGCAGGGTCGTTGCCGCCGAGCTCGAGCGTGACGCGCTTGAGGTCGGGCGCCGCCGACATGGCGACCTTCTTGCCCGTCTCGATCGAGCCGGTGAAGCTGACCTTGCGCGGCACCGGGTGCGAGGTCATCCAGGCGCCGAGCTCGTCACTGCCGCTCACGATGTTGACGACGCCGGGTGGGAACACGTCGCGCAACAGCTCCCCGACCTTGAGGGTGGTCAGCGGCGTGTAGGGCGACGGCTTCAGCACCAGCGTGTTGCCGGCCAGCAGTGCGGGCGCGATCTTCCAAAAGGCGAGCGTCAGCGGGAAGTTCCACGGCGTGATGGCCGCGACGACGCCCAGGGGACGGCGCGCCAGCTCCACGTAGGCCTCGTCGTCGTCCTGGATGACCTGGGGCTGCATCTCGAGGTTGGCGAAGTACTGGCTCCAGATCGCCGCCGCAAAGACCTCGATCCCGGCGTCGCTCAGCGGCTTGCCCTGTTCGGCCGTGAGGACCGGAGCGAGCTCGGTCCCCGAGGCCAGCAGCACGTCGGCCGCCCGCAGCAGGACGGCACGCCGCGCCGCCTCGTCGGACTTCCAGTCGCGAGCCGCCTTTGCCGCGGCGTCGAAGGCGGCGTCGAGCTGCTGACGGGTGCACTCGGGTGCCTGGGCGAAGACCTCACCGGTGGCCGGGTTGCGGACGCCGAAGGTTCCCTCGGTCGGTGCGGCGTCCCCCGCGATGGTCATGACGAACTCGGACATGGCGCTCCTCGACTCTTCGCGCGGGAACGGTTCCCCCACTCCCGCCCGGACAATTGTGCGCTCCGATCCTCCCACCGATCTGGCATCGGCTCAACGGGCAAAGGGGGACTACCCTCGCTGGGCACCGCCACAGGCACGGATGGGGGTGGTGACGTCATGGTGACGGCGAGCGCACCGATGAGGGCCGACGTCTGCGTGGTCGGGGCCGGTCTGGCCGGTCTGACGGCGGCCCGCCGGCTCTCCCAAGCAGGCCGGTCGGTCGTGGTCCTCGAGGCGAGGGACCGCGTCGGCGGACGGGTCTGGACCCGGACCTCGGCGGAAGGGGTGCCGGTGGACATGGGTGGGTGCTTCGTCGGCCCCGGTCACGATCGCATGCACGCGTTGAGCAAGGAGATGGGTGTCAGCACCTTCAAGACCTTCGTCGACGGCGACAACGTGTTGGCCACCGGTGGAACAGTCCGCCGCTACCGGGGCGACATCCCACGCATCAGCCCAGTGGCATTGGTGAGCGCCGGACAGGCCATCGCCCGCATGAACGCCATGGCCAAGAAGGTCCCTGTCGACGCACCGTGGCAGGCTCCCCGTGCCGCCACCTGGGACGCGCAGTCGGTGCGGACATGGCTGAGCCGGACGCGGGTGCCCAGCGTTCTCGCACGCGACCTCGTCGAGGCGACCGTGCGGGCGTGCTTCGCCTGTGACCTCTCCGAGGTGTCGTTGCTCAACTGGCTCTTCCTCGCCCGCTCCGCCGGGGGCGTCGAGTCCCTCATGAACATCGCCGGCGGCTACCAGGACTCCCAGTTCGAAGGCGGCGTCGGGCAGATACCCGACGCCATGGCGGCCGAGCTCGGTGACGCCGTCGTGCTCAGCGCGCCGGTCGGCGCCATCGTCCAGGACACCGACGGCGTGCAGGTCTCCAGCCCCGTCGCGACAGTGACGGCGCGCCGGGTCGTGCTGGCACTGCCTCGAGCACTCGCCGCCGGGATCCGATTCGGCCCCGCACTTCCCGGTGACCACGCGCTGCTCCTCCATCAGATCCCCGCTGGCACCGAGGTCAAGACGGTCGCGATCTACGACGAGCCGTTCTGGCGTGCCGACGGCATCTCGGGCGCGACCGTCGCCACCGACGACCTCATCGAGGTGACACTGGACACGACGCAACCCGGGCACGGGCATGGCGTCATCGGCACCTATGCGGCCGGCCCTCGGGCACGTGCCCTGTGGTCCATGGGTGAGGACGGACGCCGCATGGAGCTGCTGCGGATGCTGACGACACGGCTGGGGCCGAGAGCGGCCGAGCCGCTCGAGGTCGTCGAGGTCAATTGGGCCGAGGAGCGCTGGACGCGCGGCTGCTCCATGGGTCATTTCCCGACGGGAGCCCTGACCCAGTACGGCCGGCGGCTGCGTGAGCCGGTCGGGCGCCTGCACTGGGCCGGCACCGAGACGGCGTCGACGTCGTACGGGGCGATGGACGGCGCAGTGCGCTCGGGCGAGCGCGTGTGCGAGGAGATCCTGCAGGCCGAGACCTGATGCTCCCGCGGTCTACGGTCCCATCCCGTCGGGTCGCGGCCCGGGACCCGAGCCCACGCCCAGCTTCTCGCGGAAGAAGCTGAGCGTCTGGTCGAGCGCGGCCCGCGTCGGCGAGCCCTCCTTGTCGATCAGGTGCTCCGTCAGCACGGAGTGGGCGTTCTTCGGGTGCCCGTAGGGGTTCCCCGGCGCCGAATCGATCTCGACCGCGATGAACGCGTCGCCCAACTCTCGGCGCAGGGTCTCGAAGCGCTCCTCGAAGCAGAAGGGATCGTTGGTGAAGCGCAAACCCAACAGACAGGTGCCCGCCGCGGTCCGCTCCCTCACCCGGGCCAGGTCCGCCTCGGAGATCCCGATGTCCGCCTTGAACTTCCTGGAGATCGGAAACGGGAGGGACGGCTGGCTGAGGACCGGGGCGAGCACGACGTCGTCGACCATCATGGCCAGCGCAAATCCGCCGGTGAAGCACATCCCCACCACGCCGACACCCGGCCCGCCGCAGCGCGCGTGCTCGGCGGCGGCCAGCTTGCGCAGCCATACGGTGACGGGGCTGGTCTTCTTCAGCGCGAATGCGGAGAACTCGCGCGAGACGCAGGCGGGCCCGATCGACTGCAGGGCGTACGCCCCCGACGCCGGGCGGCCGGGGTCGCCGAACAGGCTCGGCAGCACGGCGGTGCACCCTGCCGCCGCCACGCGCCGGCCGAACTCGGCCACCCGCGGCGTGATGCCCGGGATCTCGCTGATCACGATCACCGCGGGGCCCTCCCCGACGCGGTAGAGGTCGCGACGCTTGCCGTCGGCCTCGAACGACTCCTTGGTGAACCCCTCGAGTGCCGCCTGCCACCTGCCCTCATCGCCGGTCGCCATGGCACCGGACCGTAGCATCGACGGTCGTGGCCGGACCCACCCGCTCCCTCGCTGCGCGGCTGCCCGTCCTGGTCGGGCTCGGCACTGCGAGCGATGCCGCGCCCGTCGCCGATCTCATGACCGAGGCGGTGCGCTCCGCCGCCGCCGATGCCGGCGCCCTCGGACTGCTGCGCGCCGTCGACTGCGTCGCCGTGCCCCGTGGCTCGTGGTCCCTGACCGACCCGGCACGGACGGTGGCCCGGCGCATCGGATCGCCCCGGGCCCGCACGCTCCACTTCGAAGTCGGCGTCTCGCAGCAGGAGGTCATCAACCACGCGCTGGCGGCCGTGTCGGACGGCCAGTACGAGACGATCGTCGTCGTCGGCGGCGAGGCGCGGCGCTGGGCCCGGCAGGGGGGCAACGAGACGGACGAGGAGGAGGAGCCACCCGACGAGGTCGTGAGCCGGCCTCCCGACTTCGTGGCACCGATTGAGCGGGCCGCCGGCATCGTCCTGCCCCCGGTGCAGCAGTACGCCCTCATTGAGAACGCGCTGGCGGCGGCGGCGCACCTGACACCGGACGAGCAGCGTGACGAGATCGCTGCGCTGTGGGCGCGCTGCAACGCGGTCGCCCTCCTCAACCCCGAGGCAGCCTTCGCCGAGCCTCGCGACGCCGGCACCATCGCCACGCCCGGCCCGCGCAACCGCCCCCTGGCGTTCCCCTACAACGCGTGGCACGCCAGCCAGTGGACCGTGGACCAGTCGTCTGCTCTCATGATCTGCTCGGCCGAGCAGGCCCGTGCCGCCGGGGTCCCGCCCGACCGGTGGCTCTTCCCGCACGTGGCCCTGCACTGCTCGAGGGCGGTGACGCTCACCGCCCGGCGTCACCTCGCCGCCTGGCCCGCGATGGCCGTGCTCGGCCGCGCCGCCGAGCACCACCTCGGCCGGCCCATGGGCGCCATCGATCTGGCCGAGGTGTACTCGTGCTTCCCCTCCGCAGTGCGGGTCCAACAGCGCGAGCTCGGCCTCGACCCTGCCGGCACGCCCACGCTCACCGGAGGCATGACCTTCGCCGGCGGCCCGTTCAACCATTTCGTGCTGCAGTCGCTCGTTGCGCTGGGCCGGCGGTTGCGCACCGGCGAGGGCGAGCTCGGCCTCGTGACGACCGTGTCGGGAATGCTCTCCAAGCCCGGCCTGGCGGTCTGGTCCGCCGACCCGCCTCCGGGGCCCACCGCCTGGCCCCTCCTGGCCGACCTGGCCCCCGAGGCGACGGCCGCCACCGAGGTCGTCCCGGTCGTCGACGTCGGGCCCCGGCGCCCCCTGGTGGCCACCGTGGCCTCCTTCACCGTGACCTACGGGGGCGCGGCAGGGCTCGAGCCGGTCCGCACGGTCATCGTGGCCGACCTGCCCGATGGGGTGCGCACCGCCGCCACCTGCGAAGATGCATACACCGCCCGCCTCGCCGTGGCCGAGGGCCTCATCGGGCGGGCGGTCGAGGTGAAGGACACGACATTCAGCCTGTGAGCGCACCACCCCCTCGCCCGGGCCGGCCCCGCCTGGTCGACCCGGAGCTGGCGGCCCGGGTCCCCGGTCTGCGGCGGATCGCGGGCATCGCACTCGCCGTGGCCGCGCTGAGCGCCGCCCTCGTCGTCGTGCAAGCCGTCGCGCTGGCCTACGTCGTGGAGCGATCCCTGCTGCACCACGCCCCATTAGGCGACGTGGCGGCCGCCATCGTTCTCGTCGGCCTGGCCATCCTGGCCCGGGCGGCCCTGCACGGCGCCGGCGACCTGGCGGCCCACGGCGCCGCCGATCGCGTCGTGTCCCGGCTCCGCGGCCAGCTGCTGCGTCACGCCCTCACCCTCGGGCCGAGCTGGCTGGCCGGGGAGCGCCCGGGCGAGCTGTCGCTCACCGCGACACGCGGGCTGCGCTCGCTGCACACCTACTACGCGCGCTATCTCCCCCAGGCCGCGTCCGCCGCCGTCATCCCCGTCCTGCTGCTCGCGTGGGTCGCGACCCAGGACTGGCTCTCGTTCGTGGTCGTGATCGCGTTGGTGCTCGCGGTGCCGCTCACGATGATCTACTTCGGGCGCGAGGCGACGAAACGGTCGGAGCGCCAGTGGCGGCGCCTTGGCTCCCTGGCAGGCCGCTTCCTCCAGCTGGTGGAGGGACTGCCGACACTGCGCGCCTTTCGAGCGCGAGGACCAGGGGCGCCGCGAGGTGGCGGCGGCCACCGAGGGCGTGCGCACCGCCAGCCTGCGCACGCTCCGGGTCGCTTTCCTCTCGGCCCTCTCCATGGACATGATCGCCGGCTTCGGGGTGGGGTTCGTGGCGATGGTCCTCGGCTTGCGGCTCCTGTGGGGAGAGCTGAGCCTGCAGACGGCCATGGCCGTCCTTCTCGTGGCCCCTGAGATCTTCATCCCCTTGCGCCGCGCCGGCGCCGAATTCCACGCCAGCACCGAAGGGCAGGCGGCGGCGACACGCGTCCTCGAGGTGCTCCGCACGGCGGGGCCCACGGGGGCGGCCCCCGGTGCCGCGCCTGCGGCTGCCGCACGCGCCGGCGGCGCTGTCCGACTCGACGTGGAGGACCTCCACGTCGACTACGAGCACCGTGACCGCCCTGCACTCACGTCCTTCTCCCTGCGCGCCGAACCGGGCGCGCGGGTGGCACTGACCGGCCCCTCGGGATCGGGCAAGTCCACCGTGTTGGCGGTCCTCCTGCGCTTCGTCGAGCCGAGCGCGGGGACGTTGGCGATCGACGGCACTCCCTCCACCGCGCTGACCGCCGCCGAATGGAGGGGCCACCTCTCGTGGCTCCCGCAACGGCCTCACCTCTTCAACGTGTCGATGGCGGAGAACCTGCGGCTGGGGGCACCCGATGCTCCCGACGGCGACCTCCTGGACGTGCTCGCTGCGGTCGGTCTGTCCGAACTGCTGGGCAACCTGCCCGCCGGGCTCGGGACACCTCTCGGACATGACGGGCTCACGTTGAGCTCGGGCGAACGCCAGCGGGTGGCCCTGGCCCGTGCCCTGCTGTGCCCCGCCCCCATCCTCCTGCTCGACGAGCCGACCGCCTCCCTCGACCCGCCCACGGTCGCCCGCCTGGCGCCGGCGATCGCACCATGGATGGAGGGCCGCACGGTCGTGGTGGCGGCGCACGAGCCCGTGCTCCTCCCCCGCTTCGACACTGTGGTCACCCTGGCGGCCACCCACCCCCTGGTGGTCTCGTCGTGAGCGCCGACCACCGGGGTGGCTCCCTGCGTCGCGTCCTCGCCGAGCCCGGGACGCCCTACGGCCGGCTCGCCGTGGCGGGACTGCTCGGGCTCGCGGCAGCGGCAGCGACCATCGGCCTGCTGGCCGGTTCGGGATACGTGGTCGGCCGGGCCGCCTTGCGGCCAGGCCTGAACGCGATCGTCGGCATCCTGGCCGCCGTGGAGGTACTGGCCTTCCTGCGCGGGCCGCTGCGCTACGAGGAGCGCCTCGTGGGCCATGACGCCGCCCTGCGCGCGCTGACACGGTGGCGGGTGTGGCTGTACGACTGCCTCTCCCCTCGTGTGCCGGCCGCCCTCGCCGGATGGCGCAGCGGCGACCTCCTCGCCCGTGCCATCGACGACGTCGACGCCCTGCAGGACCTCTACCTGCGCACCCTGCTGCCGGTGGCGATCGCCGTGGGCGCCGGGGTGATCGGGACGGTGGCGGTCGGCCTGATCCTGCCGTGGGCTGCGCTCGCACTCGGGATCCCGCTCCTGCTCGCGCTGGCCGTGCCGGCGGTGCTGACCTGGCGCCGCAGCGGCGATGCCGAGTTGGCGGAGCTGTCCGGCACGCTGTCGGCCCACGTCGTCGATGGGCTGGCGGGTGCGCCCGAGCTGCTGGCCTTCGGCGCCGACGAGGGGGCCCTCGGCACCGTCGAGGCGCTCGGCACCCGCTCGGACTCGCTCGAGCGCCGCCACGCACGCATCGCCACCGCGAGCACGCTGGTCATCGCGCTCTGCCTCGCTGCCGCGGTCACCGGCGTGCTCGCGCTCGGGGTGGCGGCGGTCCACGGGCATCACGTGGGACAGGTCATGGTGGCGGTGCTCCCCCTGGCCGTGCTGGCCACCTTCGAGACCGTCCCGAGCGTGCCACTCGCCGTGGCCCGCTCACTTGCCGTGCGCGCCTCGGCCGATCGGCTCTTCGCACTCGAGGCGGTGCCCGTCCCCGTCCACGACCCCGACGCGCCGACGGCAGCGGCGCCCGGCGTGCCCGAGGTGACCTTCGAGGTCGCCGCTCTCCGCTACGGCCCGGGACTGCCCCGCGCCCTCGACGGCGTCAGCCTCCGGGTCCCCCCCGGCGGCCGCGTCGCGGTCACCGGATCGAGCGGCGCCGGCAAGTCGAGCCTCGTCACCGCGTTGCTGCGCTTCTGGCCCCTCGAGAGCGGCACGCTGTCGCTCGGCGGGTCCGACGTGACGCGTCTCTCCCAGCACGACGCCCGTGCCGCCTGCGCGCTGGCGGACCAGCGGGCCCAGATGTTCGCAGGGACGCTGCGGTCCAATCTGACGCTGGCCCGCCCGGACGTCGGCGCGGCCGAGGTGGCCGCCGCGCTACGGGCCGCCTGCCTCGACGCCTGGGTGGACGCGTTGCCCGACGGGCTCGACACCCCGGTGGGCGAGGACGGGGTCGCACTCTCGGGCGGCGAGCGGCGGCGTCTGGCCGTCGCCGCGCGCCCTGCTCGCCCCGGGCCCGGTGGTGATCCTCGACGAGCCCACCAGCGGCCTCGACCCCCAACTGGCCGACCAGCTCATGGAGCGTGTGCTCGCTGCGGCCGGGCAACGCAGCGTGCTGGTCATCACGCACCGCGCCACCGAGGCGGCGCGGTGCGACACGACCGTCACCCTGGAGGCAGGGCGCATGGTCTCCGTACAGCCCTGACGAGCCCTCAGCCCCCCGAGCGCTGGTAGGCCAGGGCGACGGCCGACCCGGCGGGGCCATGGCCACCCCCGCCGTGCCTGCTAGGCGGAGGTCCGAGCGCCGACCCGCCCGACGGGCACCACGCGTTGGAGGGTAGGCCCGCACAGGGGTTGGCCATGGTGGGCAGCCCCTTGGGCAACGCCTGCAGGTGCACCCCGGTCTGGGCCGGGTAGTTCGACCCGGCCGGGCAGGGGGCGAGCCGTGAGTCGCACTCGACCTGCGCGACCAGAGCGTTGTCGCCGTTCGTCGTCGTGGTGGTCACGCCGCAGGTGGGCTGCAGCTGCTCCAGGTTTGCCGGCGCGCTGCCGCGGGGCGCCGTGTTGTCGGCGTAGCAGTTGGAGGGCAAGCCGGAGTGCAGCACGATCTGCCCGAAGTCGGCGTTGGTCGGGTTGGCGTCGAAGGCATCGTTGACGAAGGTGTTCCCCTTCAGCGCGTTGCCCTCGGGCTCGAAGACACAGCCGAGCCCGCTCACCTGGAACCCGCCGAAGTCGGCGCACTTCTGGTTGAGCGAGGGCGTCCCGCTGTCTGGATACGGGAGGAACAGGACACCCCAGGCGCCGTTGTTGGAAAACGTGTTGTCCATGACGGTGTCGTTGCGCCCGCCGGCGACGGTCATGCCCGTCCCGATGGGACCGGCCGCGGCATCGCCCGCCTCGGGCGTGTCCCCGTTGTTGTTGTCGTGCACGTTGTTGTGGATGAAGACCCAGCACGAGTGAGTGTGGGAGATCGGGCTGGTGCCGCCGTTGGGGCACGCGCCGTTCTGGGGCGGAGGCGGGTCACCGGCGATCTGGGTGTCGGTGTCGACGCCGTCCTGGTTGTTGTCGAACTGCGAGTTCTCGATGACGATGGCACCCCCCGAATTGGTGCCCGAGTAGCCGAGCGCGTTGTTCTCCATCCAGGCGTGGTCGATCGTGACGTCGCACACCTGATGGCAGGCACCCACGTACATGCCCGAGTCGTTCATGTTGGAGCCGTAGATCTGGTTCCAGCTCGCCGGGCCCTGCGCGTTGGACGAGAAGATCCCGTACTGGGCCGCCGACGTCTCGTTGCTGAAGAAGGAGGACGTGCCGGTCAGGTAGGTCCCCGTGTACCCGGTCAGGCCGACCTTCCCCGACCCGTCGCCTCCGTTCCACCACACCTGGTTCCCCGAGTCGCCCGCACCGCCGAGGAAGTTGCAGGCCGTGAGGTTCTCGATGCTCACGTCGTTCGCCTTCCACACCACGATCCCGTTGCGCCCCTGCGCCTTGCCGCCGGCGACCGGGCCGAAGTTCTGGTACTGCGGGTCGGAACTGCACGGGGTCGGGGCGCCGGCCAGCGTTCCGTCCACGATGACGCTGTCGCGGTTCATGCCCCGTATGGTCAGGTTCGAGGTGTGCACCACGACTCCACCGTGGTCGCCCGAGCTGAGCAGGGAGGCCGAGGTGACGTGGGCGTCGTCCGTCTCGTGGTAGTCGCCCGGGGCGACCAGGATGTCATCGCCCGGCTTCGCCGCGTTCACGGCGGCCTGAATGGACGAGTACTGCCCGGCATGGCCGTGGTAGGTGCCGACGAGCAGCACGGCGGGCGAGCTGCCGCCGGACGAGCACGACGCCAGCACCGACCCGGTCAGGAGGGCGGCGCCCAGGGCGCCCAAGCGGCGCGCCACGATGGTCCTACGTGCCATGGCGGCTCCAATCCGGGTCGATGGTCCCGCGCAGGCCAATGGTCGTTTGGCCCCGGGGGCGAACCTAGTCCCCGCCCGTCCCCCATGCCGGGTGACCGTCGTGGCTCCGTCGACCGAGGCGACCCGGGCAGCCGTGTGGGAGGCCTGAGCCGCCCTGGTCAGCGCCCGGGGCCCGCCTCCGGCTCCTCGGCCAACCGCCGGCGGATCTCGGCCACCGGCGGCGCCGGGTACTCGAGCCGGCCCGGCCGCCAACCCGTGGCGATCTTCTGCGGCCCCGGCCCGTCTTCGGTCCAGATGTGGCAGGTGTTGGCCAAGAAACTGAAGTCACGCTCGCCCATGGGGTGCGTGCCGTCGCCCTTCTCGGCCTGCCAGGCGGCCGAAGAGGTGACGCCCTGCACCACGACGGGTCCGAGGGCCCGAGCGAGGAACTCGAGATGGCTGCAGCCGCGCTGACGGCCGAAGCGCTCCTGCACCGCGTTCGTGTAGCCCCGCGCCACGGAGAGGCCGATCAGGTCGCGGAAGCTCGCCTGAACGTCGGTGCACTCGGCGTGTGGGTACGTCCGCATGTCGGCCGCCGCGTCGACGATGGCCATGTCGGCGCGGCGGACCACGATGCCCAGCTCCATGAAGTGGAGGTCGCGTGGCCCGTGCGTGCCGCCCGCCCAGGGTCGCTCGTCGTGCAGGGTCCCGACCACCGCGAAGTGCGGGCCCCGGTCGAACACCTCCATGGCGATGGTCCGCCGGTGGACGGGATCCTCGCCTGACTCCGGGTCGGGGCGGAGCGTGGCGAGCGTCGGGGAAGGCTCAGGCACCGGCAGATTGTGACGCTCCGCCGCTCCGGGGCGCCAACGCGACCTCGTTGAACCCGTGGAGGATGGGTGCGTCACGGTTCCACCCGATACGGGTCACCGACGCCGTGCGCAGGTGCAGGCGCCAATAGAGGTCGGCGGTCCCGAGGGCCCAGGCCACCGCCGCCTTGATCGGCGTCACGTGGCTCACCACGACGACGTCACCGTCGGGCCGGCGCGCCCCCTCGCCCTCCGTTGCGAAGAGCTCCCCGCAGGCAGCGCCGACCCGCACGTCGACCTCCGCCAGCGTCTCACCGCCCTCGGGACGAAAGGCGCGGTCGCTGCGCCATTGCTGCCAGACCGAGGCCGGGATCCCGCCCAGTGGCTGACACTCGAGCTCGCCATAGTCGACCTCCACCCAGCGCTCGTCCACGGTGATCGGCAGCCCGAGCGCCAGGAGCGCGGCCGTGTCGCGGGCCCGGCTGAGCGGGCTCGTGCGCAGCTCGGCCACCGGCGCGGTCAAGAGCGAGCGGGCGGCCGCAGCCTGCTCGCGGCCGAACGGTGTCAGCTCGGCGTCGGTCCGCCCGAGGAGGAGCCCCTGGGCGTTGGCCACCGACTCGCCATGGCGCACCAGGATCAGCATCGGGGCCGCACGCCGGTCAGACGGGGACGAGGATCCGGCCGCACTGCTCGCAGGTGGCGACCTCGCCGGGTGGGAGGGCCCGGATCTTCTCGACCTCGACCGAGGAGAGCTCGAGGTGACACCCGTCGCAGTGGTTCTTGATGAGGCGGGCGGCTCCGGTACCCCGCAGGCGCGCCCGCAGCAGCTCGTAGCGGTCCGACAGGGCGGCTGGGACCAGCCCGGCCTCCGCGGCCCGGGACGCGACGGCAGCCGCCAGCTCGGCGTCGATCTCGAGCTCGTCGTTGGCCACCTGGGCCCGGAGCTCGTCGGCCCGGGCCTCCAGCGGCGCCATGCGTTCGCGCAGCGCGGCCAGCTCGGCGTCGACCCGGTCCTGGTCCAACATCGCCGCCAGTTCCAGCTCTTCGAGCTCGGCCCGGCGATCCGTCAGGTGCCGCACCTCGTCGCTCATCGCCTGCAGGTCGCGCCCCGACGAGCTGGTGGCGGCGTAGAGGCGCTGCTCGATGCTGGTGCGGCGCTCGCTGATGCCGCCGATCTGCTCCTCCAGGTCGTTCTGGGTGGCCGCCAGCGCGGCGCGGCGGGCCGCGGCCTCCGACCGCTCGGCCTCCAGCCCGGCCAGCTCCCCCTCCACGGCGGCGAGGCCCGACGCCTCGGCCAGCGCGGCGCGCCGGTGCTGCAGCTGGGTGATGGACGTGTCGAGGTCCTGGACCGCCAGCAGGTGGGTCAGGGTGTCCGTCACGAGAAGCCCTCGTAGGCGGCCCGGGCGAGGGGCAGTGCGTCGACCAGCCCGGCGTCCGCCATGGCCAGGGCCTCGTCCCAGTCGCACCAGCGCGCGTCCGGGCTCTCGTCGGGCGGGGGGTGGGGGTCCTCGTCCGCCCCGACCAGCAGGTAGCGCAGGTCGAGATGCGTGTGGCCCAAGGCCGCCTCGTGGACGTCCACGTGGATGAGCAGTGGACCCGTCGGTGGGTGCGCCACGGCGAGACCGAGCTCCTCGGTGGCCTCCCGCCTGGCGGCGGCATCGGGCGTCTCACCCGGGTCGATGTGGCCGCCGGGCTGCATCCAGATGCCGAGGCGCTTGTGCCGGTGCAGCACCGTGCCGCGCCGCCCGACGACGATGCCCGAGGCCGTGACATGGATCGGGCCGGCGTGTTCGTCGCAGGGGTCTCTCAGGAGTGCCAGCTCGGACAGGAAACGCTCGCGGGCCGCGACCTCATGCGGCGAGGCGGGCTCGTGGCCCTCGACCAGGGCTCGCAGGTCCTCCGTGGTGGCGCCCATCGTGGGACTCCCCATCACGCGAATCCCTCGCACACGTGGCCGGTCAGCACCGTCGTGGCATGGCCGGCGATGTGCACCCGCTCCCCCTCGGGACGCACGTAGAGCATGGCGCCGCGCCGCGAGAGCTGCCGGGCGACGAGGGGCGAGCGCCCCAGCTGGCCGGCCCAGTAGGGGCCGGCGGAGCACTGGGCGGAGCCCGTGGCCGGGTCCTCGTCGATGCCCACGTTGGGCCCGAAGACCCGCAGCACGTAGTCGGCCCCCGACCCGGCATCGGCCGCCGCGGTGAGCAGGAGCGCCTTGGCGCCGGTGGCGGCGATGGCGGCCAGGTCCGGCACGTAGGTGCGCACCGCCTCGGCGGAGGAGAGGGCGACGAAGGTGAAGAAGGAGGTGTGCCCGCTGGCCTCGACACCGCCGGGCCACTGCTCCTTGAGTGGCTCGGGCACCGGGCCGGGCGTCATGGAGTCGGCCGGGAAGTCCAGTGCGATGCGATCCCCCTCGAATGCGGCGTGGAGCGGGCCGCTGCGCGTGTGGAACGTGAGCGGCGCTGCGCCGTCGACGAGGCCGCCTTCACGCAGCACGTGGGCCGAGGCCAGGGTGGCATGTCCGCACAGGTCGATCTCGGTGGCGGGCGAGAACCAGCGCAGGCCGAAGGTCCTCGGGTGGTCGGTGCGCGTGAGGTAGGCCGTCTCGGAGATACCGAGCTCGAACGCGATCGACTGCATGC
This sequence comes from uncultured Acidimicrobiaceae bacterium, assembly GCA_963730395.1. Lineage (GTDB taxonomy): Bacteria > Actinomycetota > Acidimicrobiia > Acidimicrobiales > RAAP-2 > Bog-473. Next base: position 63,486 of record CAVSSK010000012.1, read on the forward strand.
GCGCCTCGTCCAGGGGCTCGGCCAGGAGGCAGACGGCCGCCGGGTTGCCGCCGAAGGCGGTGTCGCTGAAGGCGTCGACCCATGTGATCGGGATGGTCATGGTTCCCACGATGCTAAGCGGGCCAGGGCGTCGCGCAGCACCGGATCGCGCTTGCAGAAGGCCCAGCGCACCAGCGTGCGCCCCGCGGCGGGGTCGGCCGGGTCGTAGAAGACCGAGGACGGGATGGCGACGACCCCGCAACGCTCGGGCAGGGCGAGACAGAAGTCCCGGGCGCTCGTGTCGGGCGCCACCGGAGCGATGTTCGTCGTGGCGAAGTAGGTCGCAGCCGGACGGAACACCTCGTAGCCGAGCGCCTCGAGTCCGTCGCACAGCAGGTCGCGCTTGGCCGCCAGCTCGGCGGCGAAGCCCAGCAGGACGGGCGGCGGGTAGCCCAGGCCGTGGGCGATGGCGAGCTGGAACGCCGCCGGGCTGGTGTAGGTCAGGAACTGCTTGGCCGCCCGCACGGCGGTCACCAGCGCCGGGGCGGCACCGACCCAGCCCACCTTCCACCCCGTGAAGGAGAAGGTCTTGCCGCCCGAGGAGATGGTCACCGTGCGCTCGCGCATGCCGGGCAGGGTGGCCAGTGGGAGGTGCACCCCGTCGAAGACGAGGTGCTCGTAGACCTCGTCGGTCACCGCCAGAAGGTCGTGCGCGGTGCACAGGGCGGCGACCTGGGCCAGCTCGTCGGGCGAGAACACCTTGCCGGTCGGGTTGTGCGGGGAGTTCAACAGCATGAGCCGCACGCGCGGCCCGGCCGCGGCGGCGGCGAGCTCGTCGGGGTCGAACGACCAGTCGGGCGGGTGCAGGCGCACCGGCCGGGGCACCGCGCCAGCCATGGCGGCACAGGCGGCGTAGGAGTCGTACGACGGCTCGAACATGACCACCTCGTCGCCGGGCTCGCACAGCGCAAGCAGCGTGGCCGCGATCGCCTCGGTGGCCCCGACCGTGACCAGCACCTCGGTCTCGGGGTCGAGATCGATGCCGTACCAGGCCCGCTGGTGCTCGGCCACGGCACGCCGGAGCTCGGGGACACCCGCACTCGGCGGGTACTGGTTGTGCCCTTCCCGGATGGCTGCCACCGCCACCTCGCGCAGCTCGTCGGGCCCGTCGGTGTCGGGGAAGCCCTGGCCGAGGTTGACCGAGCCCGTCGCGGCCGCCAGCTCCGACATGGTGGCGAATATCGTCGAGGTGAAGGGACGCAACCGCCTGGTCAGGTACGGGTCCCCGGCTGCCACCGCGACGATCGTACCAACGGCGATTTCGGGCGCCTATGGTCTGGGCGGACCGTGCTCAGCATCGCCAACTACAACATGCACTGCGGGATGGACGGGTGGGGCAGGCCCTACGACTACGTCGGTGCCATCAGCGCGCTCGACGCCGACGTGATCGTGCTCGAGGAGGCGTGGACGAGCGAGGGCGACGTCGGCGGGGGGCAGTCCGGGGAGGCCGCCCGGGCGCTGGGTTACCAGGTCGTCTCCCACACCATTGGGCGGGGGCGGCGCATCCGACCCCAACCCGACGCCCCCGACACCTGGCGGGCCCGGTTGGTGTGGGCCGACGCCAACAAGGCGCTCTTTCTCGATGGCGTGCGCCCGCTGTCCGAGCGCGTGCGGGCGATGGCGCGCTGGAAGGAGGCCGAGCCGGGCACCCTGGGGATCGCGGTGCTGGTGCGGCCTGACCTCCCCATCGAGGCGACGCGGGTGGTGCCCATGCGTGTGCTTCGGGTCGATCGGGTCCGGCGTGCCGCCTTGGTGGTCGACCTCACGGTGGACCGAAGGCCGATCTCGGTGGCGGGCACCCACATGGCGCACCTCCCCTTCGGCTCGCACCGCAACTGGGCCGAGCTGCGTCGTCGGCTTCGGACCGACGCCCGCCCCGACGCCGTGCTGGCCGGCGACATGAACACATGGGGCCCGCTGGTCCGCCTGTTCATGCCGGGCTGGCACCGGGCCGTCAAGGGACGGACATGGCCCACCTGGCGCCCGCACAGCCAGATCGACCACATCATCGTGCGCGGCGCTCTGCGTCCGGTCTCGGGTGCCGTGCTCCCCGACGCCGGCTCCGACCACCGTCCCGTGCGGGCCGAGCTGGAGGTCGGTGCCGCAGGTGGCGGCCGCGCCGGTACGGTCGAGGGGAAGTGAACCGGGCCGTGCAGTGGCGCCGCTGGAGCGGCTCACTCCTCAGCTCGCTGCGCCACCACCGCCGACGGCGGTCATCGCCCTGGTCATCGCTCTGGGCCTCGGCGCCGCCGCCTGCTCGGGAGGGGGCAACGGGTCCTCGTCGGCCACCACCACGACGGCGCGGCCGGGACCGCAGCCGACGCTGGGCCGGACCGGCGCCTTTCCGGCCGGCATCGGCTTCGGCCGGGTGAAGCCGGCGGAGATCTCGCTGGGCGGTGACCCGACGGGGACGCTCAGCCGGATCACCTGGCACTCGTGGGGCGGCAGCCAGGCGACCGGCACGGGGACGAGCACCTACGTCGGGCCGGGCCGGACGGTGGCCCAGGGCGCGCCGGAGACCGCCACTGTCGTGGCCTTCGACCTGGGCCCGTGCATGGGTTCGCCGGCCTACCAGCAGGTCACGTGGTACTTCCCCCAGCACGGCCAGACGCCGGCCGACAACGGCGGCACCCCGATCAACGCCTGCACCGGGCCGTAGCGCCGGTCAGGCCGCGGACGGGGGCCCGGCAGTCAGGGCATTGACCGCCTCGTCGACGGTCGAGAAGAAGTGGTCCTCGCCGATCCGCGCCGCCAGGCCGGCCCGGCGCAGGCTCTCCTGCAGATGCAGCCCGGCCCGCGCGATCCCGAACGCGATGCCGTCGCGCTCACACCGGTCGACGACCTGGCTCATGACACGCGTCCCGGTGAAGTCGATGTCCGACTCGCCCACGGTGTCGAGGACGAACACCCGCACCGGGCCGGGCGCATTCCGCAACAAGTCGAACACCTCGTCGCGGAAGCGCAGCGCGTTGGCGTACCAGACCGGCGTGGCGAAGAGCGCCACCAGGACACCGGGGGCCATCTCGGCGCTGGAGTCGAGATCCGGCCGTTGCCAGCTGGTGGAGCCGGGGATCCGCCCGAGCACGTGCAGCTGCGGTCGGGCACTGAGGCGGATGCGGTCGAGGATGGCGAGACCGACGGCGACACCGATGCCCTGTTCCACCCCCACGAACACCACGGTCAAGAGCGTGACCGCCGCCAGGGCGAACTCGAAGCGGTTGAAGCGGTAGATGGCGATCAGGTCGTTGACGCTGAACAGCCGCAGCGCGACGAAGATGAGGATTGCCGCCAGCGTGGCCAGGGGCACGTCCTTGAGCACGCCCGCGAACGGGATGAGGATGACGACCGCCACGGCGGCTCCCAAGGCGCCGGCCTGGGTGCGGCCGCCCGCCGTGGCGACAGCCCCCGTGCGGGGTGGGCTGGCATTGACCGGGAAGGCACCGATGAAGCCGGCCACTGCGCTTCCCGCACCGGTGCCCAGGAAGTCGCGGCCCGGGTCGACGTCGTAGCCGCCCCGCTCGGCGAAGGCCCGCGTCGTGACGGCGGTCTGGGTCACGACGACCAGCGCGACCACGGCGGACAGCGGTGCAAGGCTGCGGACGGTCGACCAGGTCAGGCCCGTCAGCCCGAAATGCGGTGCTCCCGTCGTGACGGTGCCAAGGACGGCGACGCCGTGGGCCTGGAGATCGAGCGCGCCGACGAGCGCCGTGGAGGCGACGAGCCCGATCAGCGCGGCCGGGATGCGGCGGTCGGCGCGGGCGCTGACGAGCATGATGGCCAGCACCCCGACGCCGATGGCGAGCGACCATCCGTTCACCGCGTCCAGGTGTGTCAGCACGTAGACGAAGTCGTGCTGGTTCGTGCCCGTCGTGGGGGGCAGGCCGAAGAACTCAGGGAGCTGATGGGCGATGATGATCACGGCCACGCCGGACAAGAAGCCGGTGACGATGGGGGTCGAGAGGAACTCGGCGATCCACCCCAGGCGCAGGATGCCCACCAGCATCACGATGAGGCCGACCATCACCGCCAGGATCCCCACCAGGTCGACATAACGGGTCGAGCCGGTCAGAGCGAGGGCGCCCACCCCGGCCGCGAACAACGGAGCGATCGTCGAGTCGGCCCCCACGGACATTTGCGGATTCGATCCGAGGAGAGCGAAGAGCACGGTCCCGGCGACGAAGGCGTAGAAGCCGGTGATCGGTGGCATGCCGGCCAGCCGGGAGGTCGCCAGCTGCTCGGGTACGGCGATGACGAGCAGCGTCAGGCCCGCCACCAGGTCGGCGCTGGCCCAGGACCGCCGGTATCCCTGCAGCGAGGTGAGGAGCGGCGGGCGTCGCATCGCGACATCATCGCCCACCGGCCGCTCCGCCAGATTGACCCATTGAATAGTCTCGGGTCGGACGGTCGGGTGCGGCGGCGGCCGGCGCCCCGTGCCCATCCGCCCGAAGGAGGACCGCAACCATGAGCGACTACCCCTATGCCGACCGTTTCCCCATCCAGCGCTCGCTCCCCGAGCAGGGCGCGAGCCGCGACGAAGTGCTGGCACAGCTCCACACGATGGCCGCCGAGGAGGACGCCTTCTGGGAGACGGGCAAGTGCTCGGGCACGATGTACTGCGGGGACCACGACCACTACCACTTCATGAACGAGGCCTTCGGCCTGTTCGCGCACGTCAACGTCCTCCAACGCGACATGTGCCCGAGTGCGACCAAGTTCGAGGCCGAGATCATCGCCATGACCCTCGGCCTGCAGTCCGGTGACACGGCGGCGGCGGCCGGCGACGACCCCTGCGGCCTGGTCACCACCGGCGGGACGGGCAGCATCCTGCACGCGATCCTGGCCTATCGCGAGCAGGCAGCCCGGGAGCGGGGTGTGACGCGGCCCAACGTCGTCAAGCCCGAGACCGCCCACCCTGCCTTCGACAAGGCCTGTCACCTGTTCGGGATCGAGCTGCGGCGGGCGCCGGTCGACCCGGTCACGACGCAGGTCGACGTGGACTGGGTGCGAGAGCATGTCGACGACCAGACCGTCGCCCTCATCGGCTCGGCCTGCAACTACGGCTACGGCACCGTCGACCCCATCGGCGACCTCTCCGACGTCGCCCTGGAGCGCGGCGTGGGGCTGCACGTCGACTCCTGCCTCGGCGGGTTCATCCTGCCCTTCGGCCGCGAGCTGGGCTACGACATCCCTGCGTTCGACTACGCCCTCCCGGGCGTCACCTCCATGTCCGCCGACACGCACAAGTACGGGTATGCCTTCAAGGGCTCGTCGGTGGTCAGCTTCCGCTCGAAGGCGCTGCGGAACGCGCAGTACTTCTACCTGACCGACTGGAGCGGCGGGAAGTACACCTCACCCGGCATGGAGGGCTCGCGTTCGGGCGGGCTCATCGCTGCCACCTGGGCCTCCATGGTGCAGCTGGGGCACGCCGGGTACCTCGGCTACGCCCGGCAGATCTTCGAGACCTCCTTCGCCATGCAAGAGGCGGTGACGTCACACCCCGAGCTGCGCCTCGTCGGCCGGCCCACCTTCCTCTTCTCCTTCACTTCGGACGAGTTCGACATCTACCACGTGAACGACTTCATGCGGACGAGGGGGTGGCGTTTCAACGGGCAGCAGTACCCCAACGCGCTCCACATGGCGGTGACCCGGCCGCAGACGCAGCCCCAGGTAGTGGGCGAGTTCGCCGACGACTTGGCCGACGCCGTGGCCTACGCCAGGGAGCACGTCGCCGAGGCCCCCAAGTCCGGAGCCATCTACGGCGGGGTCGCCGGCGGCATGACCGAGGCGGCCGACGAGTTCATCCGCGCCGTCATGGCCGACATGCTCGACGGGCAGTCCTCCATCCCAGCCAAGTGACCTCGCCGGAGGGCGGCGCACCCACCGGCTGGGTCGCCGGGTGCACCGCGGCGCAGGCGTCGCTGGACGCCACGCTCGTCGGCCTGGACGACGAGACGGCCCGACGGCCCAGCCGGCTGGCGGACTGGACCGTCGGGCACGTGCTGACACACATCGCCCGCAACGCCGACAGCGTGGTGTGGCGCCTGGAGGGTGCGGCGAGGGGCGAGCTGCGCGACCAATACCCGGGAGGCCTGGAGCAGCGGAGGACGGACATAGAGGCCGGAGCGGGGCGGCCCGCCGGCGCGCTGTCCGCCGACGTCCGTCAGACCTCGGCGGCCGTCGAGCGGGCCATCGCCCAGCTCCCCGACGTGGCCTGGGACGCCCCGTCGCGCACCTCGCGCGGTGTGGTGGAGAGCTCGCGCGACGCTCTGCTGTCCCGGTGGCGCGAGGTGGTGGTCCACCACGGCGATCTCGGCCTCGGCCCCGTCCCGCTCCCGCCCGAGCTGGTCGACGCGTGGCTGCCGCGCGAGCTGCCGCGGCTGGCCGAGCGGACCGACCCGGCTCGGCTCCTCTCGTGGATCATCGGCCGAGCCGATCCGCCGACACTCGCTGCGTGGTAGGCGATGCGCCGCTCGCAGAGGGGCTGGCCAGCTAGCCCGAGATGAACGCGTTGCCCGACCGGTCCACCGCGACGCAGTACGTGGGCGCGGGGCACGAGATGCCGGTCAACGCATGGCCGTCGTCGACCAGCGTGCCGGTGCTCCAGGTCGTCCCGTTCCAGCCGAACACGCGCCCGATGGAGTCCACGGCCCGGCAGAAGGTCGCGGTCGGGCAGGACACGCCGGTGAGCCCGGAGGCGTCGGTGCCGGAGACCGGGGGCTCGGTGGCGATCGACGTCGGCGCGGTGAAGCCCAGGCCGTTCCAGGTGAGCACGCTCCCGGAGCTGTCAACCAGGACGCAGAATGTCGTCGTCGCACAGGACACGGCATTGAGCTGACCCTGGGAGTCGAGGTTGTTGGGCTGCGTCCAGGTGTGGCCGTTCCACACCGAGGGCCCGCCCTCGGCCGCGACGCAGAAGGCCGGGGACACGCACGAGATCTGGTTGGCGGCTCCCCAGGCCCCGAGGTTGCCGGACCAGCCCTGCCCGTCGAATGCGAAGGCATTGCCCTCGCCGTCGATCGTCATGCAGAAGGTCGGGCCGGTGCAGTCGATGGCCGTGATGCCCTGGGCGGCGGGGAGTGTGGCCGGGGGCTGCCACGTCGAACCGTTGAAGAAGGCAACCTGGTTGGTGCTCGGCGCGGCGGCGCAGAAGGCGGCGCCGGCGCAGGACAGGTAGGACACGCCCTGCGGCGAAGGAGCAGGGACGGCCGGTCCGAGGGCGGTGACCTTGTCGAAGAAGAGGCGATAGGTCTGGCCGCTGGCCGAGCCCGTCAGGCAGGCGGCCGGCGCAGGGCACGAGACGACGGTGAGGCTCGCGCTCGGCGCGACGCGGATGGGCTTGGACCACGCGCCTGCCGGCGGCGCGGTCGTCGGTGTGGTCGGGCGCGCGGTCGTCGAAGTCGTCGTCGAGGCGCTCGAGCCAGCGGGACTCCGGCTGCATCCAGTCACGAGCAGTGCGAGCGCCGCCATGGCCAGTGCCGCCGCGAGCGATCGCGCTCGCCCCCTCACCTACCCGACCCGCACTACTTGGAGACCGGGAGGCCGCTCGCTTCGAGGGCCCGGTGGCGCGACCACGTGTCGAGGACGATGAGGGTCTTGGTGCCGGTCACCCGGCCCCGGCGGCGGAGCTGCTCGATCACCTGGCCCAGGCGCTCCACGTCGGGTACCTGGAGCCAGACCAGCGCGTCGGGATCGCCCGCCGTCGTGAACACGGCCTGCACTTCGGAGAGCTGCATGGCCGTCTCCTTGATCTCCTGGAGGTCGGCGGTGCCGGCGAAGCGCACCTCGGTGAAGGCCTGGATCGGACGGCCGGCCTTGCGATGGTCCACCACGACGGTGTAGCCGGCGATCACGCCGGTGCGCTCGAGGCGCTCGATTCGGCGCGTCACGGCAGAAGCTGACAGCGAGACCTGCTCGCCGATGTCGGCCATCGTCCGGCGGGCATTGTGCGACAACAACTCGATGATGTGGTGATCGATCGGATCAAGCTCCTCTGTTCCCATGGCCAGAAGCCTAACGAAAGTGGGTTCGCCCGCACGTTCAGTGCACCAGAGGCGCCAACGCGCCGTCTCCGTTGCGTGTGCGTTGTCAAGACGGACTCAGTGCCCGCGTCGGTGGACCGACACGGCGTAGCGGCCGCCCGCCGGGAATGGTTGGCGGTCCCACGCCGACCAGCGGTCCTCGAGCACGAGCCCGGCACGGGCAGCGAGGTCGTCGTGCTCTTGCCGGCCCGAAGCCTCCGGGGTGGACGGAGTAGCCGGCCACGAGGAGTCCACCCGGCAGCAGCCAACGTGCCGCGTTGGCGATGGCCTGACCCTCGGTCCCCCGAGGCACGAAGATGAGGACGTTGCCGGCCATGACCACGACGTCGAAAGCACGGCCCAGGTCGAGCTCGGGATCGGTCAGGTCCCCCTCGACCCATTCCAGGTCCGGCGCCTTGGCGCGCGCCGCTTCGAGCATGGCGGGATCGAAGTCCACGCCGAGGACCTCGTGGCCGCGTCGGCTCAGCTCGATCGCCACCCGACCCGTGCCACAGCCCGCATCGAGGACCGTAGCCCGGGCCGTACGAGTCGACGAGTGCCGCTTCGCCGTGCACGTCCATGCCGCTCGCGGCCAGGTCCTCGAAGCGCCGGTCGTAGGCCGCGCCACGCGGGACGTCGCTCTGGTTCCAGGGGTCGGGCACCTGTGGCCTACGGGATGGACGCGCCCCCCGGCAGAGTCTGGGTGGTCGCTCCGGCGGGCAAGCTGAAGAGGTTGGAGGGAGGATTCGACGAGTACTTCGTCAGCTTGAAGTAGCTCGACGACGAGCCGGAGAAGGACAGGAGCCCCTGCTTGGTGACGCAGTACCTCCCACCCCTGCCGCGGACGGTGACGGTCACGCAGGTCGAGGGCTGGCCGGCGAAGGTGGCGGATGACGACGACACCTTGATGCCGAGCAACCTCGAGACGAGGCCCTGCTTGGCTTCGCCCAGGGCACCCAACGCCACTGCGGGGCTGAAGATGTTCTCGAGACCGAGCAATGGGTTGGCGCCCTTGACCGAGATGCACTGCAGCGAGCTCTTGGAGGTCGTCGTGGTCGACGAGGTCCCCGAGTTCCCCGAGTTCGAGGTGGAGCCGGTGTTGCCCGAGTTCCCGCTCGATCCAGCGTTGGACGAGCAGTAGTAGGTCGTCTTGCCGTTGTTGATCACTTCGCCACTCGACGTCGAGAAGTTCGACTTGGGGGGCGACTGGGCGATCGTCACCGTTGTGGTCTGCCCGTTGCTCACCGACGTGTACTGGGCCAGGTAGGTGAGGTTCTTCGAGCGGTTGATGCTGTTCGTCAACGCCTTGAGGTTGAGTGGGGATGCCTTACCCCACGCCGGGAGCGGTGGCAGCAGGGCAAGGCACCCGAGACCCAGGGCGACGGTCATGACGACGATGCGGGTTCGCATGCCCGAAACGGTAGCCCGCACCAGGTCACGGGGGATGCATGCCGTGGGCGGGAAGGACGACGAGCCGGCCCTCGGTAGGGTGCGTCTCGTGTGCCTCCTCGTCGTCGCGTCGCAGTTCGTGCCCGGCGAGCCCCTGATCGTCGGCGCCAACCGCGACGAAGTGCTGGATCGGCCGGCGAGGCCGATCACCGTGCTCGACGTGGGGCCGCCCCGGGTGCTGGGCGGGCGCGACGAGCTTTCGGGTGGCACCTGGCTGGCCGTCAACGAGCACGGGGTGTGCGCCGGCCTGACCAACCAGCCGCTCGGTGACACCAAGGACCCGGCCAGGCGATCGCGCGGGGAGCTCCCGCTCGCCCTGGCCGGTCGCGAGAACGCTCGCTCCGCCGTCGACGCCTTCCTCGGGGTGTACCGGCCCGAGGACTACAACGGATCGTGGCTGCTGGTGGGCGATCGGACCTCCCTCTTCTTCATCGACTTCACCGGGGTGACGGATCCGGCGGCAGTCGCGCTCCCGCCGGGGATCCATGTCCTCGAGAACCGTGCGCTCGGGGAGCCCTCGTACAAGGTCGACCTGGTGCGCGAGGCGCTCGGCTCGCCGGTCGACGGCGACGGGGTGGTCGGAGCATTCCGGCGCGTCCTGGCCGACCACCGCATCCCCGACGGCGACGAGCGCCCCAACGCGGCGAACTGCGTCCATCTGGAGTCGTTCGGGACGCGATCCTCGTGCATCGTCCGCGTGCCCGATGGCGACGCGCTGCCGCGGCTGTGGGTGGCCGACGGACCCCCGTGCGCCACGCCCTACGTGGAGGCGGTCGACCTGTGGGGGCGCCCCGCGGCGCCGGGGCCCGTTCAGTCGCGGACGAGCGGCTTGTAGCGCAGGCGGTGGGGCTGGTCGGCCTCGACGCCGAGGCGCCTGTGGCGGTCCGCCTCGTAGTCACTGAAGTTGCCCTCCCACCAACGGACCTCAGAATCCCCCTCGAAGGCGAGCACATGGGTGGCGATGCGATCGAGGAACCAGCGGTCGTGGCTGATGACGACGGCGCAGCCCGGGAACGAGAGCAGTGCGTCCTCGAGGGCACGCAGCGTGTCGACGTCGAGGTCGTTGGTCGGCTCGTCGAGCAGCAGGACGTTCCCGCCGCTGCTCAACACCTTGGCCAGCAGCACCCGGTTCCGCTCGCCTCCGGAGAGCTGGCCCACCTTCTTCTGCTGGTCACTGCCCTTGAAGCCGAACCCGGCCACATACGCGCGGCCGTGCAGCTCGCGCCCGCCCACGACCATCCGGTCCACGCCTCCCGTGATCTCCTCGAACACGGTGGCGTCGGCTGACAGCGACTCGCGCGACTGGTCGACGTAGGCGAGATGCACCGAGGTCCCGACCGTCAGGGAGCCTGCGTCGGGTGGCTCCTCTCCCACGATCATCCGGAAGAGCGTGGTCTTCCCGGCCCCGTTGGGCCCGATGACCCCGACGATCCCGCCGGGCGGCAGGGTGAACGACAGGTCGTCGATGAGCAGGCGGTCGCCGTACGCCTTCACGACGTTCGCCGACTCGACCACCTGGTCACCCAGGCGGGGCCCCGGCGGGATGGACAGCTCCACCCGGTCCGCCCGGCGCTCGGCAGCCTCTGCCTCGGCCACGAGGTCGTTGTAGGCGGTGATGCGCGCCTTCCCCTTGCTCTGCCGCGCCCGGGGCGACAGGCGGACCCACTCCAGCTCGCGTTCGAGCGAGGCCTGGCGGGCGCGGTCGGCCTTCTCCTCCGCGGCGAGGCGCGCCTGCTTCTGCTCGAGCCAGGACGAGTAATTGCCCTCCCAGGGGATGCCCGCGCCCCGGTCGAGCTCGAGGATCCAGCCGGCCACGTTGTCGAGGAAGTAGCGGTCGTGGGTCACGGCGACCACCGTGCCCTGGTAGTCCTGGAGCGTCCGCTCGAGCCAGGCGACCGACTCGGCGTCGAGGTGGTTCGTCGGCTCGTCGAGGAGGAGCAGGTCCGGCTTGGAGAGGAGCAGCCGGCACAGCGCGACCCGGCGCCGCTCGCCACCCGAGAGCCTTCCGACGTCGGCATCCCCCGGCGGGAGCCGCAGGGCATCCATGGCGATCTCGAAGGTGCGGTCGAGCTCCCAGGCACCGGCGGCATCGATCTTGGCCTGGAGATCGGCTTGCTCGGCGAGCAGGGCGTCGATGTCGGCATCGGGCCCCGCGAAGGCCGCGCACACCTCGTTGAACCGGTCGACCAGCCGCTTCGCCTCGCCGGCACCCTCGGCCACGTTGCCCGCCACGTCCTTGGACGGATTCAGCTGGGGCTCCTGGGAGAGGTAGCCGACCGTGAAACCCGGGGTGAGGCGCGCCTCGCCCGTGAACCCGTCGTCCTCACCGGCCATGATCCGCAGCAACGACGACTTCCCCGAGCCGTTGGACCCGATGACCCCGATCTTCGCTCCCGGGTAGAAGGAGAGGTTGATGCCCTTCAGGACCTCACGGTCGGGGGGATGGAAGCGCTTGAGACCGCGCATGGTGTAGATGAATTGCGGCGCCACGGCGACCAGTGTGCCCCATGGTCGACCGGCGTCCGCACCGGCCCCGGCTCAGCGAGGGTCTTCGCGGGCGGCGCCGAGTCGCTCGCCGGCGCCGGAGGACCAGCAGATGCGGCTGAGCCGCCGCTCGACGACCCTGCCGGAACCCGTGAACCAGCGCGCCGACGCCTCCAGCGCCTCTGCCGCAGGCCGGGGGGCGTAGCCGAGCTCCGCTCGCGCCCGACCGTCGTCGAAGGACATCTGGGAAGTCGACATGCGGGCAGCCTCGAGGGGCACCGAGGGGTGCCGGCGGAGCAGCTTGCCCTCGACGGCCTCCGAGACGGCGGCCACGGCCAGCGAGAGCGACCGGGGCACCCTGATCCTGGGCACGGGGAGCCCCGTGATGGCGGCCAGCTCGGCCAGCATCCGCTGCAGCGTGAGGTTCTCGCCGCCGAGGATGTAGCTGCGCCCGGTGCGCCCGCGTTCCAGGGCGAGCAGGTGCCCCGCCGCGACGTCGTCGACGTGTGCAACGTTCAGCACGGTGTCGACGTAGCCGGGGATCCGCCCGTTCAGGAAGTCCAGGATGAGCCTGCCGGTCGGTGTCGGCGCGCGGTCACCTGGGCCGAGCGGGAAGGTCGGGAGCACCAACGATGCCGGAAGGCCCTCGGCGATGGCGCGCAGCACCTCGTGCTCGGCGACGTACTTGGAACGCTTGTACGAGCCGTACAGGTGCCGAACGTCCGGGAACGAGCGCTCGTCGGCCGCCTGGTCGCCCGACACATGCTCGAGCCCGAGTGTCCCCACGGTGCTCGTGTAGACCATGCGCTCGACGCCGGCCTCGGAGGCGGCGCCAAGCACGTTCTTCGTCCCCCCGACGTTGATGTCGTAGAACGCGTCGGGGTCGCTCGCCCAGAACCGGTACAGCGCGGCGACGTGGAACACCGCCCGGCAGCCGCTCACCACCTTCTGCACGCTCTCGGGGTTCCGAAGGTCGCCGACCACCTGCTTGACGTCCAGCCCGTCGAGGTTCCCCGTGTCGGCTCCGGGCTCGACGAGCGCGACGACCTCCTGCTCCCGGGCCACCAGCTGGCGAGTGACCGCGGAGCCGATGAACCCGCTCGCCCCCGTCACGAGGACCCTGTCACCAGACCCGAGGTTCACAGCCGCGTCCGGTGCAGCGTCCCCTTGGCCATGGTCTTGCCGAACTCGAAGATCAGGCTCGATCCCTGCTGCGCGCTGGAGAGCACGTCGTCGAGTGCGTCGGTGAAGAGCTCGACTTCGTCGTCGCCCGCGATGAGCGGGGGGAGGAGCTTGACAACGTTCATGTTGTCGGCCGCCACCTGCGTCAGGATGCGGTGCCGGTGGAACATCGGGACCACGATCATCTGGGAGAACAGTGCGGGGCGTAGGGCTTCGATCATCCGGTACCGCCGGCGGGCGCCCGGAGAGGTGGGCTCACCGAACACCAGACCGATCATGAGGCCCATCCCGCGCACCTCGTGCAGGAACTCGTGCTTTTCGACCAGGGGCTGCAGCGCCTTGGTGAAGGCCTTACCGGTCCGTCGGACCCGGTCGAGGATGTCCTCGTCGTCGAAGGCCTGCAGGGTGGCCAGGCCGGCCACCATCGCCAGCTGGTTGGTGCTGAAGGTCGATGAGTGGACGACGGCGCGGTCCATGGAGCTGAACACGCTGTCGGACACCGCCGCCGAGCTGAGCATCGCCCCCACTGGCACGTAGCCTCCCGAGAGCGCCTTCGAGACTGTGATGATGTCGGGCGTGATCCCGAACTGCTCGTGACAGAAGAAGGTCCCGGATCGGCCGAGGCCAGCCTGCACCTCGTCGAGGACCATGAGCGCCTTGTGGCGGCGGCAGAGGGACTGCGCCTCCTGCCAGAACTCGTCGGGCGCCAGGTTGACCCCCTTGCCCTGAATGGGCTCGACGATGAATGCCGCCACGTCTCCCCGCCTCAGCTCGCGGGCGAGGGCGGACGCGTCGCCGAACGGGATCATGTCGCACCCCGGGAGGAGCGGGCCGAACCCGCTGCGGAACTCCCGACCCCCGTTGAGAGCCAGGGCACCGGTCGTCAGGCCGTGGAACGCATGGTCGCAGTAGAGGATGCGGGTCCGCTTCGTGGCGACCCGGGCGAACTTGATGGCGCTCTCGATGGCCTCGGCACCGGAGTTGGTGAAGAAGACCCGCTCGATCCCCGGGTGTGAGCGGGCCACGAGTTGCTCGGCCAGGACGCCGGGCAGCAGCGCACAGTCCATCTGCACGAGGTTGGGCAGGTCGGCATCGAGCGCGTCGTGCAGCGCCCGGACGACGGCCGGGTGGCCGCGGCCGAGGGCGAACACGCCGAAACCGGACAGAAAGTCCAGGTAGCGGTCGCCTTTGTCGTCGATGAGGTAGCAGCCCTCCCCCTTGACGTAGAAGCGGTCGAACTCGAGCGTGCCGAGCACCCGCGGCAACTGGGGGTTGACGTACTTGGAATGGAGGGTGAAGTTCTCGCCCGTGCGCTCGTCCAACACCTTCTTCAAATCAAAGGGCATGCAGTGGGCTCCAGGGATCGATCTCCGCGCGGTGGCGACAGGTTAGTGGGGGGCCACCGATGACCTGACCACCCCGCGCCGCTCCCAGCCCACGGTGCCCGTTCATGCCAGGATCGCTGACGGACAACGTCGTCGCAGCGTCGCACGGAGACCGAAAGGACGATCGAGTGAGCACCAGTGCCCCCAACATCCTGCTCGTCATGTCGGACCAGCACCGGGCGGACATGATGGGCTGCGCAGGCGACGCCAGCGTCTTCACACCGTCGCTCGATGCCCTGGCCGCCGAGGGCGCGCGGTTCTCGCGAGTCGCGTGCCAGGGCCCGCTGTGCATGCCCTCGCGAGCCTCCTTCATGACGGAGCGCTACGTGCGCGACCACGGCGTCTACACGAACTGGGCCGAGATCGCGCCCGACAGTGCGACTTACACCTGGGCGCTGCGGGAGGCCGGCTACCACACGTCTCTGCTTGGCAAGGCGCACCTGTACCTCGACGAGAACCTCACGGTGCCGCACATCGACGACATGGCCGGACGCCTCGAGGCACTCGGTTTCGCTGAGGTCTTCGAGACCGGTGACAAGTTCGTGGGCAAGATCCCGAACCGCTACACCGACTTCCTCTCCGACCGCGGGTTGCTCGCCGCCTACAAGCAGCACATAGCCGACCGCAGCTACCAGGGGGAGAACGAGGACGGCCAGAACGCAACCAAGTGCGTGCCCATGTGGGACTCGACGCCGATGCCGCTGCCACTCGACGCGTACGTCGACTCCTGGCATGGCCACGAGGCCGTGCAATGGATCGAGCGATACGACCGGTCACAACCGTTCTTCCTCTTCGTGGGGTTCCCGGGGCCGCACGACCCGTGGGACGCACCCGAGGAGGCGGTGCAGCGGTACCGCGACGTCGGCATCTCCATGCCGAGCTCGACCCGCCGCCCCACTGTCGAGGGGACGGGGCGCTACAGCGCCCTCCTCAACTCGTTCCTGTGGGTCTCGGACTCGGAGACCATGACGGACGACGCGATCCGCGGCATGCGCCGCTCCTACGCCGCCGACATATCGGTCATCGACCACGCGGTCGGCTGCATGGTCGAGGCGCTCGAGCGGAAGGGGCTCTTGGACAACACGTGGATCATCTACACGAGCGACCACGGAGAGATGGCAGGAAGTCACGGGCTGATGTCCAAATGCGTGCTCTACGAGGGCGCGGTACGCGTCCCGTTGATCGTGCGCCCACCTGGCGGTGGCCCGTCCCGCGTGGTCGACGCCCTGGTGGAGCACCTCGACGTGCCGGCGACCGTCCGCGAGATCGCCGGCGCACCCGCCATTCCCGGCGGTGAGGGCAGGTCGCTGCTGCCGACCCTGCGCGGCGAGCCCGTCGAGCCGCGCGACCTCACCGTCAGCGAGAACTGGGGCTTCGCTGCCTTCGAGACCGAACGACACAAGCTCGTCGTCGACGAGGACGCGGTCACACCGTGCCAGCTGTTCGATCTGGACCAGGATCCCGCCGAGGACCATGACCTGCTGCCTGATCCGCTCTCGGCGGCGGTCGTCGAGGAGATCATGGAGACGCACGTGCGGCCGTTCTACGAGTCGCCCCCGGCGCGCCCCCACCCCAGCCTCTTCACCGGCGGATACGACGAATGAAGCCGTCGGGCGCTCACGGCCTCACTCAGCGTCGTCCGCCGAGTGCTCGGGTGCCTCCGCGACTCTCTGGGAGCCGGCCAGCCGCCGGAGCCCGATGATCGGGTAGATCAAGACCGACAGCATCCCCGCCGCGACCAACGCGGCGGCGTTCTGGGGCTTCATCTTGTGCTCGTCGACCCCCAGCGTGGTGATGACGACGATCAGCGGCAGCCCCGTCGCGGCCAGGACCGACAGCGCGCCCGCCTCTGCCCTTGTCACCACCCGGCGGAAGAAGGCCCAGGTCGGTACCCCGCGGGTCACCAGGAAGATCGCAGTGAACAACGGCACAAGGAGCAGGACCTTGGGCTGGTGGAGCAGCGCGTGCAGGTCGAAGGTGATCCCACTCTCGATGAAGAAGATGGGGATGAGGAAGCCGAAGCCGATGGCATCGAGCTTGCTGGTGATGGGCTCGCTGTCCTCCCCCTTGATGAACAGGCGCACCACGACGCCCGCCGCGAAGGCGCCGAGCAGCACGTCGAGGCTGAGCTTGATCGCCAGGTAGACCAGCAGGATCACGAGCAAGACCGAGATTCGCACCGGCAGCTGGGCGGTGGAGTGGAGGTGCCGGCGCATGAGGGCGACGAACCGCGGCGGATGCACTTGCATCGCCAGCAGCGCGGCGATGACGGCGATGGCGACGAAGAGGGCCAGGAGGACAAAGGTGAGGCCGACATCGCGGTTCGTGAGCAGGACGGCCACCGCCACGATGGGACCGAACTCCCCGAAGGCGCCCACAGAAAGGATGGTCGGCCCGATCGCCGTGCGCAGCACGCCCGCATCGCGCAGGATCGGGAAGCAACGTCGTGAGCGCGGTGGTGGTCAGGCAGAGCGCCACCACGACCGAGTCGAGGACCAGGCCGGTCGCGTGCAGCGCGACGCCGACACCGAGGGAGAGGATCAGGGAGGTACCCCAGGAGCCGGCAGCCAGCCCGAGGTGTCCCTTGCGCATGACCGCCACGTCGAGCTCGGTGCCGGCCAGGAACATCAGGTAGGTGAGACCGAAATCGGACAGCGCCGTCACGAGAGAGTCGGTATGCGCCAGCGCCAGCACGTACGGCCCGATGAGGATCCCGAGCAGGATCTGGATCACGACCTCGGGCACAGGCAGGAAGCGGCGGGTTCCCTCGGCGATGATGGGTGCCAGCACAGCCGCCACGCCGATCAGGACCAAGGTGGGAACGGCGTCTTCGATCATTCGTCCTCAGCTCGCCTCGTACCGCCCCCCGGGGCACCTTCGTCGGTTCCTGACCGAACACGCTACGCGCGGCGTCTCCGCGAGCGGGTGATGTCGGTGGAGTTCAGGGTTGACTGCCCCATCGCCGTGGGGAAGCATGGCCCCGCCTGAATCGCGATGGGGGTCGGTCATGAGGTTGCTGCCAGTCGTTCACACGCGTACATCGAGCGACCTGTGACAGACCCGTTCATCAACCCGTCCTGGATGCCGCACTCGGTCGGCGAGGCGGCGCGGGCCGGAGATGCGACGGTGGACGACCTCGTGTCGGGACGGGCGTGGTCCCACCTACTCGACGGTTTGCGCAAGGCCGCCGACGTCGTCCTGTCCGACGACGTCCCCCGCAACCCGGCCGACATGGCCGCCGGATTCCGCCACTTGCTGGGCCTCCTGGGCACTGGGCTGGACCACGGTTTGCGGGCCGAGCCCGACCCGGTCCTCGCCGTGAAGCCGTCCGGCATGGACGCGGTCTACAAGTGGGGCATGGACTGCCCCGACTGCATCTACACGGGCGCGCCGCTCCGGGGCGGCGAGTCCTACCGACTGTGGGGCAACCGCGGGTCGGCCCGCTACGTGGGGCTGCAGTCGATGGCCGGGATGGCCTCTTCGGCCAACTGCCTCCTCGACGAACTCGAGCTCGGTCCCTCGGGTGAGGTGGAGCTCATCCTCTCCGCCGCCCCGCACGAGGGAAACTGGCTGCCGATCGGCGAGGACGCCACCGGACTGGTCGTGCGGCACTTCTTCTACGACTGGGACACCGAGGTGGCCTCCTCGCTGCACATCGAGCGGGTCGGCGCGGCGAGGGAGAAGACGTCGCGCCCGCCGGAGGATCCGCGGGCGGTGGTCGCCCGCCAGCTGGTGGCGCTGGGGGACTTCGTGCTCGCCAACCTGGACTTCTTCCTGCAGTTCTCCCGACCCGAGGCGCCCAACACGTTCCTCCCTCCGCTCGACGGCACGGCCATGGGGGCCGCGGCGGAGAACCGGCCCGTCATCGGATCGTGGGAGCTCGCGCCCGACGAGGCCCTCCTGGTCGAGGTCACCCCGCCTCAGGGCCTGTATTGGAGCTACTCGCTGGGCAACCCGTGGTGGGAGACCATCGACTACGCCGGGCACCAGAGCAGCATCAACGGCCACCAGGCCGTGGTCGACGACGACGGGATCATGCGGGCCGTCATCGCCCACGACGACCCGGGCGTCCCGAACTGGCTCGACACGGCCGGGCACAGCGCGGGGCCGGTGATCCTGCGCTGTGTCCGCACCGAGACGGCGCCGGTACCGACCACCCGGGTGATCCAGCTCGCGGAGGTCTACCGGGCTCTGCCGCCGGGGACACGCCGCGTGACGGCCGAAGAGCGCAGAGACACCCTGGCGGCCCGGCGCCTCGCGGTCAGCAAGCGGTTCTGCCGATGACCCTGGACGCCGACGCGCTCGAGAGCGAGGCCCGGGAGCAAACGGGTCTGCGGGACTTCGGCGACGGCGCCCACCGGGAGGGTCTCGAGCGACTCGTCACGTCGCTGAACGAGGAGGCCGACCTGACCGAGGCCGGAGAGGTGATGTTGCGGATGCGCCTGGTCTCGCTGCTGTCGTCCCGCCTGCAGGTCGAGGACACCTACCGGGCCCACCCGTCGATCGACGACGAGGAGGTCGAGGGGCCCGTCTTCGTCATCGGGCTCCCGCGCACGGGCACCACGGCATTGAGCCAGTTGGTGGCCGCCGACCCCCAATTCCGCTCGCTCCGGCTGTGGGAGTCGTCGTCACCGTGCCCGCCGCCGGAGTCGGCGACCGAGCACAGCGACCCACGCATCGCGGACACAGAGGCGGGACTGGCGATGATGAATCAGATGTTCCCGCTCATGCAGACCATGCACCACGAGGAAGCCACCACTCCGACGGAGTGCCAGGACCTGCTGGGCATGAGCTTCCGGACCGTCCATTTCGACGGCTTCGGCCGTGTCCCCTCCTACCTGGCCTGGGTCACGGAATGCGACATGCGAGACACCTACCGTTACCACCGGCGAGTGCTCCGCCTCCTCCAGTGGCACTGCCCGCCGCGCCTGTGGCACCTCAAGACCCCCGTGCACATGTTCGCCCTCGACGCCCTGCTCGAGTCCTATCCCGACGCAAAATTCCTGTGGAGCCACCGCGACCCCGCCAAGGTCCTGGCGTCGGTGTGCAGCCTGATCCACTACGTCCGAAGCTGGGGCAGCGACCGCGACGACGCCGCCGAGCTCGGTGCCGAGCAGCTCGATCGCTGGTGGGAGGCGGTGCTGAGGGCCATGGACTTCCGGAAGCGCCTGGGCGACGACCGCTTTGCGGACCTCTCGTTCGCCGACCTGCAAGTGGACCCCGTCGAGCGCGCTCGGCGCGGCCTACGAGCGGATCGGCATCGAATTCGACGGGCGGTCACGTGACGCCGTCACCGCATGGGCCATGGACCACGAGCCTGGTGCGCACGGGCAGCACTCCTACTCGCTGGCCGACTTCGGGCTCGAGTCCGACCAGGTGCGCGAGCGATTCGCGCCCTATCTCGAGACGTACGATGCCGATGCGTGACCGTGCGGCCACCGCGGCCAGGGGAGGTTGAGGGGCATGGATCTCGGGATCGCCGGCGCCACCGCGGTCGTCACCGGCGGCAGCAAAGGGATGGGACGGGCGGTGGCCGAAGTCCTCGCCGGCGAGGGAGCCCGCGTCGCCGTCATGGCGCGCGGCCGCGAGGCACTCGACGAGACCGTCACCGCATTGCGCGCCGCCGGGAGCCCGGATGCCGCCGCCTTCAGCGTCGACATGACCGACGCCGATTCCATCGGAGAGGGATTCGCCGAGGTGGCGGAACGGTGGGGATCGCTCAACATGTTGGTCCACACGATCGGCCCGGGGGCGGGGCGGTTCGAGGAACTCGACGACAGCGACTGGGACGCGGCCTTCGCTCTCGGCACCATGGCGGCCGTCCGGGCCGTACGAGGCGCGCTGCCCCTGATGCGTACAGCCGACTGGGGGCGGATGGTGTTCTTCTCGGCACACTCCATTCAGCGCCAGAGCCCCATCCTCGTGGCCTACACGGCATCGAAGGCGGCGTTGACGAGCATCGCCAAGAACCTGGCCAAGTCCCTGGCTCCCGACGGCATCCTCGTGAACACCGTGTGCCCGGGCTCCATCGTGACCGCTAGCTTCACCGAGAACCTGAAGGACATCTTCGCCGCCGAGGGCCTCGACCCCTCCAACCCCCACGACGTCATGGCCTGGATCGCCCAGACCTTCCATCAACCGGCCGACATCGGCAGAGCCGGCTTGCCCGACGAGGTCGCCTCCCTGACCGCCTATCTCGTCTCGCGGCGGAACGGCTACGTGACCGGGGCCTGCGTCAACGTGGACGGGGGCTCCGACTTCGTGTGAGCGAGCCGCCGCGTCAGGACGCGGCGATGCCGGAGACGAAGGCGACCAGCCGGCTGGCATTCGGCGCACCCAAGAACGCGGCATCGCCGTAGGTGTAGACGGCACCGGTGGCGCCCACCAGCCAGTACCCCGAACCGGTGGGGGTCCTCGCGATGCCGTCCACCGGCGGCTGGCCGGCGATGCCCTGCCCCGGCACCGAGCCGAAGAAGCCGGCGTCGCCGTAATTGAAGATGCCACCGTCGGTTCCGACCATCCAGTAGCCCATGCCGTCCGGCGTGGCGGCGATGCCCGACACCGGGCGGTTCAGGTGGATCCCGCCGGCCGATCCGAGGAACCGAGCGTCCCCGAAGTTGAAGACGCCGCCGTCGGAGGCGGCCATCCAGTAGCCGCCGTCGTCAGCCGAGGCGATGCCGACGACCGGCGCATTGAGTGCTTGCCCTCCCATGGAGCCGTGGAACTGGGCGTCGCCGTAGTTGAAGACGCCCCCGTCGGCGGCGACCAGCCAGTAGCCCTTTCCGTCGGGGGTCGCCGCGATCCCCACGATGGGGCGGTTCAGGTGGTGGCCGCCCATGGAACCGTAGAAGTGCGCACTGCCGAAGGCGAAGACGCCGCCGTCGGAGGAGACCAACCAGTAGCCGGCCGCATCAGGCATCTCCGCCACGCCCACGACCGGCGCGTTCAGGTGCTGTCCGCCCATGGAGCCCGGGAATTGGGTCGTGCCGTAGTTGAAGACTCCCCCGTCGAGAGCACCGAGGACGATGCCCTGGTTCGAGGCCGGTGGGAAGGCCATCTGCTCGACGAATGAGCGCAGGCCGGGATCATTCGGGCCGCCCATCGTGGCGGCGCTCCCCACGGTCACGCATCCGACCGCTCGCACACACGTGACGGAGTTCAAGAGACTGAGCGCGGTCACGTTCGGACTCGGGTCGACCGACCACGAGGACCCGTTCCAGTTCTCGATGAAGCTCTGCGGCTGGAACCCATTGCCGCCGTTGCCTCCGAATCCGCCGCTCGAACCCACCGCCCAACACTGGACCGGGCTGAGGCAGGAGATGCTGCTCAGGATCGCCGGCGTCGTCGAGTTGGGCACGGACGACGACATGTCGGTCCAGGTCGACCCGTTCCAGTGCTCCATGAGGACACCCGCCGGGTGACCGCTGGCGTCGGTCGTCGCCCCCGACGCCCAGCAGTCCGCCGCATTGGCGCAGCTCAAGCCGTTCAGATAGCCGCCGCTCGGACTCGGGTAGGCGGCGCTCGGGGTCACCGACCACGACGCACCGTCCCAGTGCTCGATCAGCCCCTGGTCACCCACCGCTCCCGGGAAGATGGGGAGGAAGTTGGGGTTCTGCGGCACCGGGCCGGCGTTGCCCACCGCCCAGCAGTCGTCGGCGGCGAGGCACTGCACGGTGGAGAGCCCGTCGTAGGTCTGGCCGGTGGCGGCACCGGGGACGAGGCTCCATGTCGCGCCATTCCATTGTTCGATGACGTCGTTGAGACCGTTCCCGCTCTGGTCGGTCGAGTACCCGACGGCGAAGCAGCTGGACGCCGAGACGCAGCTCACGCCCTGTAGGAGCGCTCCTGCCACTCCAGGCCCGCTCGGGGTCGGGCTCGGCACGACGGACCACGTGCTGCCGTCCCAGTTCTCGATGAGGGTACCGGACGGGCCTCCGTTCCCGCCGACGCCGACGATGGCCCCCACCGCCCAACAGTCGGATCCGGTCACGCACGACACCGCGAACAGCCCCCCGCCATGGCCTGTCGGCAGCGAGGGCTGCGGAGCCAGCGTCCAGGTCGTGCCGTTCCAGGTCTCGACGATCGGTGAGAACGTGCCGTTGGAATTGATGTTCTGGATGGAGATGCCGGCGGCGAAGCACTGTTGTGCATTGGGGCATGACGATCCCAGCAGGATGTCATCGGCGCCCGTGCCCGGCGTCGTGGCGACGTACCAGCCCGAGGTCGACGCCACGCCGCTCGACGGCGAGACGATCAGGACCCCGGAGGCCACGAGCGCCGTGAGGCCGGCGGCCAGGGCCAGACGCCAGGGCGTCGGGGACGTTGCTTCGTTGCCGGCGTGTCTGGGCGCGCGACGCGCGAGCATTGAACAATGCTGACAGAGTCCGCTCCCCAGCCCGTGGATGGTCACTCTGCCCAGCCGAGCAGAATGGCTCGCTTGACCTCGGGACGGAGGGCGGCCAGTGTCGAGCTCATGACCTTCGAACGCGATCTCCCCAGCATCTGACCGTGGGCACGCTCGATGGCATCCGCGTCGTGGAAGCGGGCCTCCTGGTCCAGGGGCCACAGGCCGCCTTGACGATGCTCGAGTGGGGCGCCGATGTGGTCAAGGTGGAGCTCCCCGGCTTCGGCGACCAGGCTCGGTGGCTCCCCATCAGCCGAGAGGACCGGCGCTCGGCCTTCTTCAGCGCCTACAACCGCGGCAAGCGCAGCGTCACGGTCGACCTCCGGATTCCGCAGGGCCGCGACGTCTTCTTGCGCCTGGTCGAGCACGCCGACGTCGTCATCACCAACTTCAAGCCGGGCACGATGGAGGGCTGGGGTCTGGGATACGACGACCTGGCCGCGCGCAACCCGCAGATCGTCTACGCGGTGGGCTCCTCGTTCGGGCAGCACGGCCCCGATGCGGCACGCGAGGGCGCCGATCTCAGCGCGCAGGCGGCGGGCGGGCTCATCAGCACGACGGGCGGGAGCGGCAACGACCCGAGTCCGGTCGGGGCCACGGTCGCCGACCACATCTCGGGCCAGAACCTGCTCGCCGGCATACTCGCAGCGTTGTACGCCAGAGCCCAGACCGGCCGGGGACAGATGGTCGAGACGTCGCTGCTGGGAGGCCAGATCTGGGCCCAAGCCGGTGAATACACCCGGTATCTCATGTCGGGGGAGCCATCGGGGCCGAGCAGCCGCAGCCACCCGATGATCCCTGGCATCTACGGTGTCTTCCCCACCTCGGACGGGTGGATCGCCATCGTCGGCACGGCCGGCCCCGCGCGCGACCGCTTCTACCGGACCATCGGCAGACCCGACCTGATCGACCGCTTCAGCCAGCTCTTGTACTTCGAGGACGACAAGGCCGAGCTGTGGCCGATTCTCGACCAGGTCTTCGCGACGAAGCCCACCGCCGAATGGTGCGACCTGATGGGCGCCGCCGGCTTGCGCTTCGCTCCCGTCCGCGACCATGCCGAGGTGGCCAACGACCCGGGTGTCGAGGCCAACGGCTACATCTCGACGGTCGGGGGCTCCGGCGGCGAGACCGCCTCGCCCGTGGTCAGGGCGCCGGTCCGCTTCTCTGATGCATCCGCAGACGTTGACGCGCACGTCCCCGAACTGGGGGAGCACACGGAGGAGGTGCTGCTCGAAGTCGGCTATTCCTGGGACGACATCGCCGCCCTCACCGAGGACGGTGCCATTTAGAAGGCCGATCACCTCGATCGGCGCCGGCACGGCCCGATCCGGGTGCTGGGCGTTCGCGTGGGCTCGATGTGCATGAGCACGACCCTGACGCCCGAGCAGAGTCAGCGGCTGCTCGTGATGATCGAGGACGGCCTGCGACCGCCGAACTGATCGCAAGGCTTGCACACTGGTTTGAGAGTCGGGCCGGTAGCCTCGTCGTCCGTGCGGCATCGCGACCAGTCGGGATGCAAGCGATCATGCGCTCGCCGGCGCGTGCCGCGATTCGCGGTGGGCGCCGTGCTCGCAGGAGTCGTCCTTACCTGCTGCGGATCCGGGCCTGCGCCCGTCGCCCTCAGTCCGGCCAGGAGCACCACGACGACGACGACGTCCACGACCATCCCCCCCACGACGACCACAACCGACCCGGGACTCCTCCCCCAGACCGCGACGGAGCCCCCGGTGGACACGTCACTCCAGACCACCCTGGCTCCGCTGTGGACCGCCATCGTGAGCGGCTCGGTGGACCCGGCGCTGACGGTGTTCTTCCCCCAGAACGCCTACCTGCAGATGAAGACCGGCGTGCTCGCCGACCCGGTGTCCGACTACGCGGATCGATTGATTGCGTTCTATCGGCTGGACATTGCCGCGTACCACGAAGCGCTGGGACCCGCTGCGTCAACAGTCAAGCTGCTGGCCGTCAACGCATCAGCCTCGGACGCTGCGTACATTGCTCCCGGGGCGTGTGAGAACAGGATCGGCTATTGGCATCTGCCCGGTGTCCGTTTCGTCTACCAGATCGGCGGAAGCGTGCAATCGTTCGGCGTCGCGTCGTTGATCTCGTGGCGCGGCGTGTGGTACGTCGTTCACTTGGGCCCGAACCCCCGGAGCCAGAACATCGGAACCGTCGATCAACCGTCCACCGGCCCGGGCGTCGTCGGTCCGCCGGGTGGCTGTTGAGAGACCGGCTTCAGTGCGGCGGCGCAGGGAGCGAGATCTGTCCCGAAGGAAGAATGTCGACGGCGGAGGCACCGAAATCTGCGCTGGACAGCCCGTTCACGAACTGGCCGGCCGCCCCGGATAGGTCTATCGACGGCTGGCCGACGCCGTTGAGGAGGAGCGAGGTGAAATGACCCCCAGTGAACGCACCGTTGGCGGCCATGGTGACGGTCAGCACACCGGACAGGCTCAACGTCCCGCCTGTAGCGAAGTTCTGATAGCCGCAAAAGTTCCCGAGGCTGTAGGCGATCAGGTGACCGTTGTACTCCTCCATGCCGCGGAGGACGTGGGGTCCGCTGGCGATCACCAGATCCGCACCGTCATCGATGGCCGCATGCGCGAACGCCTTCGCGTTGCCCCTGTCTTCGCCCACATAGGTCTCCTCCGAGCCGGTCACGTGGTCGGCGTCGGACCCCTCGGCACCGGCGTGCATGTACACGACCACCACGTTCGCCTCCGACTTGGCCTGCAGGATCAGTGACTTCGCGGTGGGGAAGTCCAAGAGGTTGTTCGTGTTCGGGTAGGGGGCGAAGTCAACGAACGCCACCTTGGTGGTGCCCTCAGTGACGATGCCGATCTGACCGGGGAGGCCGGCCTGGACGAGTCCTGCGCTCTGGAGCGCGGCCGTCGTGTCAGCCACTCCCTGTGCCCCGAAGTCGTGCGAGTGATTGTTGGCGCTGTTGATGACGGTGAACCCGGCCGCTCTCAGCACCTGCGCGTCAGAGGGAGGGTTCCGGAAGGCGTAACACTCGGTAGATGTCGGCGCACACTTGGAGGTGGTGGCGTTCGTCAACGTCCCCTCGAGGTTGGCGAAGACGATGGGTCCTTGGAGCGCCGCCTTCACCGGTTGGAGGTAGGCGGTGGGGTCGGGAGGCAGGTCCGGCGTGTTGCCCAGATCGGTGTCACCGACGGCAGAGATGGTGACGGGTCCGAGGGCCGCCGTGGTGGTGGTCACAGGGTGGGCGGGACTGCTCGTCGTCGAAGACCCCGTCGCCTGGGTCCCTCCCGCGTGCTTGGCCGGAGCGGGGAGCGAGATGAGTGCAAAGGCAACTGCGCCCATCATCACGAGCACGGCGACACCCACGACGAGGCGCCTGCGGCGCGTCCGGACGCTCGTCCGTCGCCGTGGGCGGGCATGTTTTGGGCTCAAGAGAACTCAGCCCCTACCACGGCTGCGGGGTCACGACCGACGGGCGCTGGTACACGGCGAAGAAGTCCTTGGTGCTCGAGTACAGAAAGCGATTGGGGATCTGATTGGGATTGGGCACGAAGAGCGCCGGAGAGACCGCGCCCGGACCGCCGTACGTCACCAAGATCGGCCATTCAGGATTGATGTCGAGTTGCATCGCGCGCACCGCACCCAGCTTGACCAGGATCTGCGCCAGGGTGGCCGCCGTCTGACTCGGGGCGGCCACGTAGAGCAGGTTGCCCCTGTCGTCTATCCCGAGGCCGGTCCTCCACACGGCAGGCACTCCCCCGAGAGTGATTCCCCAATCACCGCCCACCGCGGTCTCCGGCGTCGCGGCGTGGCCGTCGACCAGAAGTGACAGGTTCTGGCGCGCCATGACGACGTTGGGCCCGGGCGAGGGACCTCCCTCCCAGTCCACGATGTCCACTGAGCCGTCGGTGTTCTGGACGACCGTCGCCAAGCCGTTGACCATCGGAAAGTACAGGGTGTTGTGGACATAGAACCCGCCGGGGGCGTCCTTCTCGTAGAAGCCCGAGTTGAACGTGGCGAGCAGGGTCTGGCGCGCCGAGACCGGGACCATTTCGGGCCCTCGGTCAAGCGTCGTCGGCCCGGGCCCTTCGTAGCCGGGGTACAGCGCGAGCTGGGTCGACGAGGTTCGGATCCAGGTGGCGTAGGCCACGATGCTCGGGTCCTCTGGGTCGGGACGAAAGGTTGTCGTCATGATCGACGGCGGCGACCCGCTCCATGCGTCCTCGCCCACCCACGTCCCCTCACCGACTTCGGCTGGCGAGACGACCGGCGTCACAGCAGGTGGGACATAGGGAGGGACCGTGGTGGTGGTCGTAGTGGTGGATGACGTGGCCCTGGACAGGGCAGCCCCCGGTGGCGACGTGACACCCGACTGGCCCTCGACCCCCCAGGCGACGACGCCGATGACGACCAGGAGAAGCCCGGCGAGGGGAAGAAGGCGGCGGCGCACCCTCCTGCGACGGCGCTCCGCCACAAGCCGTGCACGATCCGTTCGTCGTTCAGCGCGCGTGGGCACAACGACGCGATCGGTCCGGTGCCTTCCCGTCATGGGGGAATCGTACGGGGTCCCACCACCGCAATTGGGGCACACGAACCCTGGCCGCCGATTGGACACCAGAAGCGACTTCGGGGGGTGGACCTCAGGCGTCTGTCCGCAGCGCGTCAAGGAAGATGCCGACCTACGTCCTGATCGTCGCGGGGCGGCAGCTCAAGTGATCCCTTGGTGGAAGTCCTGCCAAGTCGTCAGGACCTCGGGAAGTTCGCCCTTGCCCGTGGCGCTCGCCGGCCAGTGCGCCATCGGGAGCCCGATCGGTCGCTGGAGCATGTCTGCTCCGTAGAACAGCAGGTGGCGCCGGCGGAGGAACAACCAGTCGCCGTCGCGTCGCTCGTAATCGTCGTGGTACTGGATGGCCTGGACGACCCATTGCTCGCCCATCTCGATCTCCCCACGGCAGGAGACGATCCCGGTGGCGTGGTCGTCGTCGACCACGTTGATCACGTGATTGCCGACCAGCAGGATCGTGACTCCAAGATCCTTCAGCTGCACGGTGAAGCTGGCTCGCAACGCTTCGTGGCCGACCTGGTCACGCCCGACCCGCACGTCATCGACGAACAAGCTGACCAGCGTGTCGAGATCGCGAGCGTCCAGCGCCACGGCGTAGCGACTCGCGAGTTGACGGATCTGCTCGTGCGCCACGAGCCAGGCGATCGGATCGGAACCGGGCCCGCTCACGGGAGATACCCCAACTCGCGGGCGAGCTCGGGGACCTGGTGGTACGTCCCGTTATCGAATCGGTGCTGTCCGGTGGTGGCGAACCACGCCACCACCCGCCCGACGACACCGGGTGCAACACCCCGGTCGGCCACGAACGCCAGCTCCTGAACGGCGCGTACTCGTTCGGTGGCGACGAAGCCCGGATTGAGGTTGAAGGCCCGGACCCCCATGTCGCCGTATTCAAGGGCGATCATGTCGGCGATCCGATGGAAGCCTGCCTTGGTCACCGCGTACGACAGCGTCCACCCACCGTCACCCACCGGGTGCCGAGGGGTGAGCTGGGCGGCACCGCTACTGATGTCGAGCAACAGTCCTCCCCCGCGACCGACCATGTGGGCGACGACGCGTTGGGTCAGCAGCAGTTGCGCGGTCACGTTGCCGAAGACGCGACGGGCCAGCTCCTGGGGTTCGGTCTCGAGGAACCGGGACCGCCCTCCGGGGCCGACGTACAGCGCGTTGTTCACGAGCAGGTCCAGGTGGCCCAGGCCGACGATGGCGGCGTCGACTGCAGGTGCCAGCGCGTCCTGCTCGAGCAGGTCGAGCGGGATGGGCACGGCACGACGGCCGCACGCCTCGATGGCCGCGCTGGTGGCGTCGAGACTGCCCGGGAGCGGCGCACCGGTATCGGGCTCGAAGGCGGTGGGGTCGCCGTCGTGCACCGTGCGTGCGGTGATCGCCACGTCGAAGCCGACCTGGGCGAGACCGAGGGCGATGGCGCGTCCGATCCCCCGGCTGGCCCCTGTCACCAGGGCGGTCGGTGCACCCGGGGCGCACGGATCCCTCATGGGTGATCGGGTAGATCCGGCGCCCACGCGGCGCCGTTGATATGACTGCCTCCGTCGACGAACAAGGTGTTGCCGGTGAGGTAACGGGCGTCGTCGCTGGCGAGGAAGACCGCGACCGGAGCGATGTCGGCCTCGGGATCGCCCAGGCGCCCCATTGGGTTGGCGGCGTCGGCCAACGCCTCGAGCTCGGGGTTCGCCGCGAAGACGGCGCGTGACGCCGCCGTCTTGGCGCCCGGGCAGATTGCGTTGGCGACGACCCCGTAGGGCGCCCACTCCCGGGCGGCGGTGCGGGTGAGCGCCCGCAGGGCTTCTTTGGCGCAGTTGTAGTCCCCCGTCCCGATGTGGGCGTTCACGCCGTTGAGCGAGCAGAGGTTGATGATGTTGCCGCGACCCTGGGCGCGCATGGCCGGCAAGGCTGCCTGCATGGCCCAGAGCGGCCCGTAGAAGCCGACCTGGAAACCGTGGGCCATCTGCGCGTTCGACTTGTACTCGAGCCGGCCCAGGCTGCCCCCACCCCACGCGTTGTTCACGAGGATGTCCACCGTTCCCCAGCGATCGACGGCGGCGCCGACCATGGCCCGCACGGCGCCCTCGTCGGCGACGTCAGTGGTGACGGCATGGGCCTGGGCCCCGAATTCGGCGGTGAGCTCGCCGGCCACCGCGGTGCCCGCATCGGCGTGCAGTTCAGCCACCAGGACCCGGGCGCCCTCCACGCGAAGCGCCCGCGCGATGCCGCGGCCGATCCCGTCGCCGGCTCCGGTGATGATCGCCACTCGATCCTGTAGTCGACCCATTCATACGCTCCTCATTTTCGGGGATGTTCCTCCTCGCCAACTCTGCCCCGTCCGGGGCTCTTGCGCTTGGCTTAAGGGAGGATGGCCCGGTGGCAGGTTGGGCCGAAGCGGGTCGCGGCTGGGGTGAGCGTGCGCGCAAGCCTCCTCATGCAAGCCACGGGAGTCCAGAAGTGCCTCACCCGTAGCCTTTGGTCACTGCGAATCGGGACGCTGCGCCTGTGCCGTAGATGATGGGCGCGTTGCCGGGCAGATAATCGCGGATGACTTCCATCGCCTGGCGACTGTGACCGTGCCGCCCTCGACCCGAAACGGCCGTCCCGGGTCACACAGGCCGCCGGCCACGGACACGGCCAAGTGAGCGGAGGGGCTTCGTCACCCGCCAACTCGTCGATTCGAGCAGGCTGTCGATGCGGTCCTGTAGGGCCGCCAGTGCCGCATACAGTCGGTCCGTTTCTTGAGCGCGGGACTCGCTCTCCCGGCGACCCTGCTCGAGGGCCATGGCCAGCGACGCGACCTCCTCCTGAGCGGCGATCAGCTCGTTTCTTCGCGCCCAGCAGTCGTACTTCTCGGCATTGTCCAAGCAGTTGACGGGCACCCTCAGGTGCTCGAGAAGGTCGGAGCTCTCCTTACGGACGTAGAAGCGGTTGATCCCGTCGTTCAACCCGAACAGGTAGCCGTGCTCGACGACGATCGGCTCCCACTCCGCGGAGGAGTCGACGAAGACATCATGCGGTGACTCCTGGCCGAAGGCGACGGGAGTAACCGCCTCGATCACGAGGACTTTCGGTCGCCATCGGGCCCAATCGTGTCCACGAAGGACCTGGGCCTCCCACCCTTCTACGTCGACCTTCAAGAAGTCGATTTCGGCACCCTCGGGCACGTGGTTCCGGCAGATGCTCGCCAGCGTAACGGTGAACACCTGCATCGACTCCTGCGGGTAGCCGCGCACATCGAGGTTCTCCAAGTAGTCGTCGGACAGACTCCGCAGCGTCGAGACGCCGCTGCCCTTCAGGATGGTGAACGTCCGGGACCTCTGGTCTGCCTCCCCCAGCGCCACGCGGAGATTCACGTCACGTGTCCGGTCGTGCTCGAGGCGCGCAAAGTACTCGGGGTTAGGCTCGATGTTGATGCCGCACCACCCGCGCTCGTAGAAGTGGTGCGTGACCGAGTGTTCGAACGGGTCCCAGGCACCCACATCGATGTAGAAGCCAGCCGCGACGCCGTTGAAGCAGCGTTCGAGCACGACATCTTCGTAGTTCTGAGCATATGAGATCACGTCGGCGCTCCTTTGGCACTGTCGGGACGCCGCATGTCCTAACTTCGCCACGACGAATCGTAAAGGACGGGCGAGTCCCTCAGGTTGTTGGTCGGTCCGTCGGTTCGAAGAAGCCGACTCCTACCCACCCCCGAGCATACGGCCCGACGGTCCAGTGAACCTCGTCGCCGGGTGTCCCGGGTTGGGGGATAGTTTGCCCGAATGATCTGTCCGGCGAGACCTCACATCACGATCGTCGAGACACCAAGCTGCTCCAACGCTGTCGTCACGTAGTTGCAGCCAACCGAATCCAGACTCTTGGTAGGGCTTCCTATCCGACCGTCGCGTTCAAGGCTTCCGTTATGTCGTTGATTGCCTTCTGCTCGGACTCGCTCACTTCTTGATCATGCTCCCGGTGAGCGGCTGCGACTTTGTGGGACAGAGTGACTATGAAACTGCGATATTCATCGACCTCTTCCGAGGTGGCCTTGCTTTCGAGCAGCGCGACGGAATCGCGCAAGTGTTGCAGTCCGTGGTCCCTGAGCTCGTCGGCAGAGTGGTAGTGCGTGTGATCCCGCTCAGGTTTCGCCGCGACAATCTCATCCAGAAGTTGGCTCTTGCCATGCTGTTTGCGTGCTTCGACATAGGACTTGGCCATCGCAATCGTCTCTCGAAACGAACCCCCTCGTTGGGCAGTGACCACGATCATGCCAGCACTCGGCGGCGCTTCGAGGATCAGCTGCCACTCCTCGGCCGTGAAGTCAGTCTTCGAGGTCATCGCTGGTCTCCGATCTCAAACAATTCGCCACCTCCGTCACCGACCGCACCGTAGCGGCTCGTCCGGCGGCGTGCGGCCTTGTGGCACTTGCGACCGATAGGGACTTCGGAAATCAGACACCGAGGGGTGCTGCGCGCAGCTGGGCGGCGAGCGCTGCATCGCCGCTGATCTCGACCCTGGCTGCCCGTTGGCGACCGGCTCCGAACATGATGAGCTCGCCCGGGTCGCCGGCCAGGGTGAGGCGCGGCCCGCTGCCAGCCACCTTGTCGGCCCGTCCCGGCGAGGTGATCACGATCGTGGCGGGAATCTTCTTCGCCATCCCGCCGGGTCCGACGCGCGCCCAGAGGGCATCGGCCAACTCCGAGGAGACCTGCCGGGGTTCCCAGCCGTCTTGCGCAGCGACGTACGTCCTCCACGTGAATGAAGAACTCGACCGTGTTCATCGGCCCATCGAAGGGACGGAGGAGCAACGGTGGCCCGCGCCGCACGGTCTCGACCAGCTTCCCCCAGGGCATGCGATCCCGCACCGAGCGCCGCACTTTGTCGGTGTAGCCGGCCAGCGGGGGCCAGACGAGTCCGGGCCCGCTGTCGGGTCTCCGTTCACGGACAACGAGGTGCGCAGCCAAGTCGGCGGTGAACCAGCCCTCGCACAACGTAGGTGCGTCGGAACCACGCTCGACAAAGAGGTCACAGAGGGCCGTGCGTTCCTGTTGAGCGAGGCTGGGTGGTGTCATGGCCATATTTTAGGGAAGTGGGCTGGCACCGATGCATGGAGGTAGATCAAGGGCCCGGTTCTTTCGAGGCTGTGTGGGGAACTTCAGCCGTCGCGCGAGCGCCGCAGATTTCGCCTGGCGACGATGCGCCGGAGGCGGCCAGGTCATGAACTCCGCAGCCACCGCGCAATGTGCTCTGCCACCATGATGGTCGGAAGGTTCGGTGTTCCGGTCGGGACGGTCGGCATGATTGAAGCGTCAGCCACGGTCAGGCCTTCGATGCCATGGACCGACCCATGAGCGTCCGTGACAGCACCGCGCTCGGGCGCCGATCCCATGGCGCAAGTGCCAACGGGATGGTGGAACGTCGAGACTGCGGTCGATGCCCATGATGCGAGCGCTCGGCCATCGCCCGGTGGCGCGGCCGGCCCCGGGGAGAGTTCGGCGCCCGTGACAATGGAGGCAACGGCGTCGCTGAGAGCGATCCGTCGTGCCTCGTTGATGCCGTCGAGCATTGCAGCTAGATCCTTGTGATCAGTGAGGTGGCCGAAGTGAATCTGAGGTGGATCGTTCGGTTCACTCGAAGTCAATCGAACCCATCCCCGAGACCGAGGTGCCATGAGTCCGATGACGATGCCGAACACAGCGCCACCCGAGATTTGCTCAGGGTCGACATCGAATGGACCTGCCGTGAACATCATCAGATCAGGTGGACCATCGGGATCCGCGATCGTCGAGTGCAGGGTTGCATGGACTCCAAAGCGACTGGGACTCTGAGACGGTCGGGTTGGCAACTCAATGGAGAGCAACGCATGGTCAGAGAGATTTGCGCCGACTCCCGGCAATTCGATGACCGGTCGAATGCCCAGCCTGCGCAATTCCCTGTCAGGGCCGATGCCCGAGCGAGTGAGGATGGCAGGACTGGCATACGTTCCTGCAGCGAGCACCACCCTGTCTGCTTCGATGAGGGTTCCGTCGATGAGCCGGATCCCTCTCGCGCGTGCACCGACGCACTCGACGGAGGCGACCATGGTGTCTGGATAAATCGTGAGGTTCGGTCGGCCCCGCGCCTGGGCGAGGTATGTGATCGCCGTACTCATCCGTATGCCGTCCCTGGCGGTACGCGGCGATGA
This sequence comes from uncultured Acidimicrobiaceae bacterium, assembly GCA_963730395.1. Classification (GTDB taxonomy): domain Bacteria; phylum Actinomycetota; class Acidimicrobiia; order Acidimicrobiales; family RAAP-2; genus Bog-473. The sequence goes on from CAVSSK010000012.1 coordinate 97,162, forward strand.
TCCAACCCCGACTGCGCCCGGCCGATTGTGATCATCGATGTACTGGTGCCCAACTGTGGTGGCACCGTCAAGGAATGCCGCCTGGACGGCGTTGAGCTCGATTCTCGGATGTCGCCGAACAGGAATGGGCCCATCCGAACCGTGCCACTGGTCAGTGAAATCTGCGTCACTCTCCAACCGACGGAAATCATCGAGAACGTCAGCGAAGGCCCAGCCGGAGTTGCCCAGCGCAACCCAGCCGTCGTAGTCCTGGGGCGCACCACGCTGCGCAAAGCACGCATTTGTTGCCGAACAACCCCCCATCAACCGAGCTCGGGGGACCGAAATCCCTCGGTCGAGCTCTTCGTCGGCTGTGTAGCCCCAGTCATGCTCGACCGTCGGCTGAGAAGCATCGAGAACGTCGGTTGGAAGGGTGGCGGCGTCAGGGTGGTCGGGGCCCGCCTCGACCAACAGCACCGTGCGATCAGAATCCTCGCTCAATCGACACGCAAGGACGCAGCCCGCAGAGCCGCCGCCGACAACGACGTCGTCGAACTTCATGGCGAGACGATAACGGACGGGCCTGCCACTGCATCGATCCACTGGCAACTCTGAATTCGTCCCCTCCAGGCTCGCACTCGATCGTCGGGTCTTGGTCCAGGGGAGCAGGCGCACGATCGCGCTTTTCTGGGAAGGCACGTCGGCACTCCCCGCTGCCCCATACCGACGACCGGCTACTCACATTCGAACGTCAGCATCAGGGGAGACTTGGACCGCTGCTGCCGTGCCCATGCGGGCGAGATCAGGCCCGAGTGATCGCAGCGTGCCAGGCGAGTACTCCTGAGGGGTCGTAGGTCACCTGAATCATGGCGGGTTCGATGGAGTCAATGTCCCACCCATCGGCGAAGCTCGTTCGGGATCTCTCCTTGTGTTATTCGTTGTGGTCCCCTTTCCCCGGGCTGACGGTCGCTGAAGCAGAGGGCGTCCCATACCAGGAATCGCTCTTCAAGACCACGATCAGCGGCCTTCGCCTCGGCCCGCTCGATTGCTCGCGGAGCGATGTCCACACCCGACGGTCTCTTGACCGAGAGTGGCGGCGAGCAGGACGTGCTCACCGGTGCCGCATCCCACGTCGAGAACTTTGCCGGCGAGACCTCCTGAACGGGCCAGTTCCTCAAAGGCCGGCTGGGGTCTGCCGATGTCCGAGGGCGGAACGGAAGAGGCATAGATCGCATCGAAGTCATGGGTCGCCGGGGGACGCGTTCTTGACGGTCGCTCGCGTGATGGTGGGTCAGTCATACCGACCTTGCTATCACCCGACCGGCAGCCCATCCGGCGGCACCACCGGCCGTCCCCTGGAAGTGATGGTCCGGGTGACGATGCGTTCGGCAGGGCGATGCGAACCGCGTCTGCGTTGTGGCCGTCGAACAGCTTGCGCAATATGAAGGAGCGGATCTTCGCCCGGTTGTCAACGCAAGGAGTTGTTCGGCCTGCTCAGATGCCGTCGACACTGCCCGATCGCCGTCGATGTTCGCCAAATCAGGCCGGTGCTGCTCGATCTCTGAACACCGGAAGAGCCCTTCAGGCCCCCGATGCGACTTTCCACAGGTAGCCGTCGGGGTCGCTGAAGTATCCGGAGTAGCCCCCCACGGTGCCACCGCGGGATCCTTCACCACCTTCCCACCGGCGGCGACGGCATCGCTCATCACCTGGTCCACCTTCTCGCTCGTGTCCACGATGTAGTGAAGCGACACTCCTCGGAAGCCCGAGCCCTCAGACGGTACGCCCGCGTCTTGTGCGACGGCTTCCCACTCGTAGATGGCCAGGGACGACGAACCGTCGCCCAAGTCGAAGGACACGAAGTGCGGGTAGTCCTGCTGAATCGTGCACCCTAACCCCCCCTCCCCGTAGAAAGCCTTTGCACGGGCCAGGTCACCCACACCAATCATGATCGTCGTTAGTTCCAGCGACATCTCTACTCCCTTCGCGCCTCTTGCCCTGCGGGCCTCACTCTCTATGACGTCGCGAGCCGACCGGTTGTGACGAGATCCGACAAGTAGTCACTGCGCCGTCGAGACTGGCGAGTCCGGGCTGGCCGCTCCCCTGATCCAACCCTTTTCTCTTGACGCATCGCTCGAGGTCCCCTTTGCTGAATCCCGAGAGCCCATTGTCCGTGAGTGGTCGCAGATGTGCGGGCACGGCTCAAATCTAGGTAGGTCGGATCAGGCGCCCGGATACTCTCGCCAGTCAGCTCGGCCCATCTGACTCGAGCGAGCGGAGAGTGTGGATGGCGGGGAATCCGTCGAAATGATCTCCGGCAGCTGCAATTACCTCAGCGATGTGCGGCGAAGCCATGTGTGCGTCGAGGTCTTCCTGCGACTTCCATTTCTCGATCGTGACAAATGTGCCAGGTGTCGAGTCGGAAGCAAACAGATCGTATGAAATACACCCTGAGTCATGCCTGCTTGCGCCGACGAGGGCCTTTAGAGCCGCTTCTACGATCGCCTCCGATCCTGGCTTGGCTGAGATCACGGCGACGACGTCAAGATTGGGCATGCGCCACCATATTCCAGCAAACCACCGGCGTTGCCCATCGAGTGTGGTGGGGCCGGGTCACAAGACTGGCGATCGGTGACCGCACTATCCGAGCGGCACGATGCCGCGCGGCAGAACCAGCGGCAGGTCGTTGTACGTCACAATGCCCGGCGCTGCGGCCACTACGGCCGGGATCGCGTTGATTGGAGGCATCGCCGTCATGATGTGCCCGAGCACCATGAATTCCTCCATCGTCTGGGCCTCGAAGTCGGCTGGTGGGAGAAATCCCACGTTGAGCGTCACCGTTGGCAGGCCATCGATCTGTATGACCCAACCGTCTTGGTCGATCTTCCAGTCCGGCTCGAGCGTCTGGCCCTTTCGCCACCGGACATTGAGCTCGACGAGGACTTCGTCGCCGACGAGACCCTTCCAACTGGCGGCGACGCCGGCGACGCAGCCCGCCGCGATGGTCCACGAACCGAGATCAAGATCGGCCGTGGTCTGTGCGTACTCGGCCTCGCAGCGCACCTCGTCGAGTTCGACTCCGAGCGCATCGGCAACCATCCGAACGGCCTCGGCAAAGACCGCCGTGCCCTTTGCTGTCATCGCCTGGAGGTCGGGATGGTCGATCGGTTTGCCGAAACCCACCGGGATCTCGGTCGGCGGTGAATCGTAAAAGGTCGTATCGGCCGCTTCGTTGACCGTGATCTTGTCGACCCGGGCGCAAATGCTCGCCGACACGATCGCAAGCAATTCGGCAAACCCGGGACTGACGCCGGTGCCAAACATGGTCGAACTACCTCGTCGGCACGCTTCGGCGATCCGGTCACGATCGGAGCCCAAATTGTGTCCGGTGATGAACGCTGCACGTTGCGACGACGTTCACGCCTGCCGACAGGATCCGCTCCAGTTCGGTCACGTCGAGCCACATCGGGTTGTAGACAACGCAGTCCGGTTTCAATTCGAGCAGCGCCTCGACGTCGTCGGTGGCGACTACGCCCAGCGGCTCGATGCCACACAGCTCCCCCACGTCACGGCCGATCTTCTCCGGGGACCAGGCATAGCAACCGACGAGCTCGAAAGCTGGGTGTGTAGCAACCGCCCGCACCGAGCTCTTGCCGACATTCCCCGTCGTCCATTGGACGAGTCGCAAGCGCCGAGTGTTGGCCATTTGGGCACCATAGCGTCCGCCGGATCCATCGACATGTTCCTTACGTCGATCGGTGGAGGTGCTGGACGTGACGCCGTCGTGTGGACCTCGGGCTATTGGTCCCCGGTGACAGGAGACACTTGCAGGATGTCAGTCCGGTAACGGCGCCGTTCGACGCGCCAGGCACCATCTCGGCTCGCCCAGGCATCGAAGTAACGACCTCGAACGATGACGTCCGTGCCACCCGCCCGGACGCACGCGGTCACGTAGCACTCGCTCGTGGCAGCGTGGCCATCCAGGTCGATCAATATATTCGAGACCTGATGGGACGTGGCTTCGCAGGACCGGTGGGTCTCAAAGATCCACCTCATGAGACGTGAGGCCGCGCCTTCGAAGATCTCTTCGTAGTGGGCCGTTGCGTCCCGATGCCAGACTTCCCACCAGGCACCTTCGTCCATGCGATCGACGGCCACGCAGTATCTATGTAGCGCTTCGGTGATTGCCTGCTTGGCGGCCAGCTCGGCCACCACGTCCGACGGGATTTCGCTCATCGTCGCCGACCTCTTCTCGATTCCCTCACTCGCCTCGACGCTGACCGTAGTGGGCGCATAGCGTTCTGCGCTATGGAGTTTGCCGACCAATACGGCCCGTGGGCGTTGGTGGCTGGAGCTTCGGAGGGTGTGGGTGCATCGGTGGCCCGATTGCTAGGCCAATGTGGGATCAATGTCGTTCTGGTCTCCCGCCGGGAGGCGCTTCTTCGTGACGTGGCCGAAACCGTGCCCTCCTCGACGCGACAAGTGGTCGTTGACCTGAGCGAGCCAACCGCAGGAGACGAATTGCGGCGAACGACGGCTGACCTCGAGATCGGACTGTTGATCTACATCGCTGGCGCCGATCCGAATATGTCGCGCTTCTTGGACAAGCCGCTCAACGTGTGGCAGGCAATGCTCACCCGCAACTGCAGGACCGTGATGGCTTCGGCCTATCATTTCGGAGGGCACATGGTCAGGCGTGGCCGCGGAGGTCTCGTCCTCGTCACATCGGGCGCGTCGTGGGCCGGCGGTTCGCACCTGGCGGCGTACGGTGCGACAAAAGCATTCAATCTCATCCTGGGCGAATCGCTCTGGGCGGAGTTCGCGTCATCGGGGGTCGACGTCCTCACGATGGTCCTGGGGCAAACGGACACGCCCGCCCTCCGTTCGCTGCTCGGCGACCGAGAGGTTGACGGACTCGCTGATCCAGATGACGTGGCGCGCGACATGCTGGACAACCTGGCCAACGGTCCCACCTGGCCGCCCGACCCCTCACCACTCGGCTCGATACCAAGACGACAAGCAGTCGAGCTCATGTCCCAGGGATCTGCCCGTCTCTTACGACCTCCACCCTCATCGGTATGAGCGGCCGGGCCTCGGAGGGACCACCACGGGTCTTCGCCGAGGTAACCGCGTACCCTCGCTGAGTTGTACCGGTGCCCTCTGTCGGCGAACGGGGCACCCCCGAGCCACCGGTCTACAGATCAATCATTGCGCAGAGGAGACCGGTACTCAGAACGAAACGGTCCCAAGCGCGGCTCGAGGATCGGTCGTCGACACGATCTCCTTGCCGAGGGGCGCGATGGCTACGGCTGCCAGCTTGAAGTTCCCGAGTCCGAGTGGAATTCCGATGATTGTCAGGCAGAGTACAACGCCAAGAACCAGATGTGCGATGGCCATCCAGAGCCCCACGAGGATGAACCAGATGACGTTCCCGATGGTAGATGCCGCACCGGCTTCGGGCTTCCGGACCACCGTTCTGCCAAACGGCCACAGCACGAATGCCGCGAGCCGAAATGAGGCGATTCCAAATGGAATCGTGATGATCAGGACAAACATGACGAGACCAGCCAATGCGTAGCCAAGCGCGAGCCAGAACCCGGACAGAACGAGCCAGAGGACGTTCAGGACGGTTCGCACCAGGCGAGTATCCCATAGGCAGTTCGTAGGAACTTGAGCGAGTCCCTCACGTTCGTTACATCGCCGACGCGGGGTACGGGGCACCCTCGGCCCCGAACTCGACGCTACTCGAGCCTCACATCGACCATTCCGGCTGCCACTCTTCTCGTAGCTGGTCCACGGCACCTGCCGCATGCCAGACCCACGACGCGTAGAAATCGCTGTGGCGTCCACCGGGCGGTTCGAGACCTCTCTCCTCCAACGTCCTGCGCAGCCAAGACCCGAACTGTCCCGGAGGATCGAAGCCCGTAGCGAGGAACCAACGACACGCTTGCATGCCCTGGACAAGGTCGCGAGTAAGTTCGGGCGTCCAGCCAGGTGCCCTCGGCTCCGGATGATCAGTGGTGAGGAGCATCGTTATGGCTCCATCAAGTCTTGCCACCGCTCTTAGGGTGGCTTCATATTGGGGCGTCGGCACCTATTCAAGTATTGTGTGAAACAGTTGTGAGCATTGGACACTCCCGCTCCCGCAACGCTCGACGAGCTTGACCTACTCCATGCTCTATCCAGCGCGTGGGCTCTCGAGGCCGACGAGCTCCGATACCTCCCCAAGGGCGCCGGGAGTTATCACTGGATAGCCGACGTCGCCGAAAATCCGACGTACTTCGTCACCGTCGACGACCTGGAGACGAAACCATGGATCGGGCAGAGGCGCAACGAAACCTTCGAAGGGCTGAGCTTGTCGTACGAAGCCGCCTGGGCGCTCCAGCACGAAGCTGGACTCGCCCTGGTTGCCGCCCCGCTCCGACGACCGAACGGCTCAATCACCTTGCGTCTCTCTGGCCAATACAGCATGACCGTGTTTCCCTATATTGAGGGCAACTCGGGCACCTGGGGGGACACTCTCTCCGATTCGGGCCGCGATGCCTTGCTCCAAGAGTTGGCGAGCCTGCATCAGGCAACACCTCGCGTGCGCGTGCCGATCGCGCCTGGGCCCTTGGACCTTCCGGAACGACCCCTCCTTAATGCGGCCCTCGCTGCGTTGGATCGGCCATGGGAAGGTGGTCCGTTCTCAGAGCCCGCTCGCCGGGCTCTGGCCGGTCACACCCAAGACGTGGCCCGCTGGCTGGAGCTCCTCGATCGGCTTGCCCACAGACTGGAGGAGGCGGGCGGGGAGACGGTCCTCACCCATGGTGAGCCGCATCCGGGCAACCTCATGCTCACGGTCGAGGGGCTTCGGCTGATCGACTGGGACACCGTGGCCCTAGCCCGGCCCGAACGTGATCTGTGGATGCTCGATGACGGTTCGGCTCATGGCCTTGGGCTCTACGAGGATCTGAGCCGAAGAACCATTAGCACCACGGCGATTGCCTTCTATCGGTTGGTGTGGACCCTCTCCGACATAGCGTCCTTTGCCGCAATGTTCAGATCGCCTCATCAAGAGACGGAGTGGATTCAGCAGAAATGGAGCGGCTTCCAGCTTCTCCTCGAAGGAGCACCTTCCGCTCCCTACGGGGTCCGACCCAAATAGAGCGCCCCGAGTTGCGCAGCCGGTATGGGCGGCGTACGAGCGTCATCGATTGCACTGAAGCTCAAGCCAGGCGCCGCCGACCGAGCACTATGTGGCGATCGGCCCACACGAGCGGTCATGAGCGGACAGGAACGGGTCTGAACCGTTTCAGTCACGCCAGCCGTTTCGCGAAGAAGCATTCTCCGTGACCGAGTGGCGTATCTTCGGCATACCCGATTTCTTCGTAACCGAGGTGTCGATAGAAATCGGGGGCTTGGAAGGTGTGCGTGTTCACGCGGATTGCCCGACAACCTCGCTTCTGGGCCTCTGTCTCAAATGCCCGCATAAGACCGGTCCCGTGGCCCCTCCCCCGAATCGAGGCCGTCACCCAAAGCCACTCGACCATCGCATAGCCGCCCCAACTGAACCCATCGATTCCCGCGTCAAGCTCACCCTCCTCATTTCGAACAAAACAGCTCAAGGATCGGTACTCGCTGAACCCAGTCGCAGCAATATTGAAGGCCACCAATCGCCCGCGCAGTTCAGATACTGCCGCCTCGTCCTGGACATCCGTGATCTCGAATTCAACCATCACCACCATGCTGGCAGACCTGGTCCGTGAGCATGGAATCGGGCGCAGGGCGGCCGCCCAGGGTGACCCCCCAAGCCGGCGACGGGGGGCCGGGTCACAACCCGCAGGCCGCCTACCAGCGCACGGGAGCAGGCGGCGTTCCTGTCTGAGTGTTCTATTGGGCTACCGCTGGCTCACTTGTCCCGTCTTGACAAAGACCGCGACCTGCTTCGCACTTTCAGAAGTGAACTGCGATCGGTCCCAGTCGCCCCAACGATCCTGTAGCTCGAACCCAGTGAGCTTCGCCATGAGGAGTAGTTCCGACGGCCAGATGTACCGGTACGGAGCGGAGTGACGCACTAGGCGACCATCAACCTCGATCCAGTGATGGGACCATGCCACCTGGCCCACGACGTCGTCGAACGTCTCGATGCCGACGTGATCAGCGTCCAACCTGAAGACCCAGGCCACTTCCGACGGGGGCACTCGACGAAGCTGGGGGACGATCAACTCGATCACGAATCGCCCACCGAAGGCGAGGTGGGCGGCCGCGTTCGAAAACACGGCGATCTGTTCCTCCTGGGTCGTCAGGTTCATGATCGAGTTGGCAACTACGTATACGAGATCGAATCTGTCGGAGAGGCGCGTCGTCGCCATGTCGCCGATCGTCACGGGGACTGCTCCGGCATCATGCTTCCGTCGGAGCTGCTGCACCATCTCGGGCGAGAGCTCGATTCCATGGACGCGGATGCCGCGCGCGCTGAGCGGCAGGGCGATCCGACCCGTGCCGACGGCAAACTCGAGGGCAGCACCATCGCCCACCAGCTGGGCGAGCAAGTCCACCATAGGATCGACTACTGATGGCACCGCCAGAGCGGCGTAGGTCGCGTCATAGACCTCTGCGATCTCACTGCCCCAGACCATCGACCCCATGGGGCCAAGTCTGCCATCGGCTCTAACCTTGCACCACGAGGAAGGGCGATCGGCGACTGCTTGCGAGCTGCAAGAGCGCCGTGCCGGTGAACTGGGGCAGGTGTTCGACGGTGGGTACCCAGTCCACTCCGGCGAGCTACCACTCCTTGAGCCTAGGAAGGAGGCGATAGACGATGAACCCAGGAGTACCGTCGACTGGATGGAGATCGTCTGGGAACCGCTGGAGGGCGTCGAGGGTGGGCCTTGGCTCTGCGATGCGATCAATGACGAAACCAGCGTCTGCAAAGGCCTCTGAAACGTCACCAAGAGGGCGACGCCAGAAGTGCTGGGTCACTTCGACGCTGCCCTTCCGCCAGGTTTCGCTGACCAGTTCGATGTCGAAGTAGCCACCGTGCTGAGACGGAAGAGGGGGGCTGAACGGGTGATCAAGGGAAAGCACGAGCCATCCTGATGGGCGAAGGGCGGCTCTGAATGAGCGCAAAGGCTCGCTCCAATCTCTGAGGTAGTGGAGAGCCAAGGAGCAGGTCACCCCGTCAAGAGTCTCGGGCTCGATTGGCAGCGGCTCAGCAAGATCGGCAACGAAGAAACGACCCCTGCCTCCACACCGTCTCGATGTCTCTTCGACCATCGCTGCGCTGAGGTCGATCCCTATGACGTCCGCACCTTCATCGAGCAGCCATTCGCACTGGGCACCAGAGCCGCAAGCTGCGTCCAGCACCAGGTTTCCCTCGAGGGGTCGAGGGACCAAAGAACGAAGCGCTGGACGCTCGAGGAAGCCGTTGAAAGGCCCTTGATCGGTCGTGGAGGACCAAACCGGGGCCAGTTGGTCGTAGGCCTCTCTGGTCAGCTGGGTGTGCTCAGCTTGGGTAAACGGCAGCTCGGCGCTCATGGACGCTTTTCGTTTAGAGCCTCAATGAACTTTCTTGGCGCGACAGCGCGGAACGCCTCTTCGCAGATAAGCGTCATCTCATCCCAGTCGATGACGGCGTCAAGTCGAACTCCGAGCCAGCCCCGCCCCCCGACATACGGTGGTCGGAAGAATCGGTCGGGCTCCGTCGTGACGAGCTCATCCTGGACGCCCGGCGGCGCAGCACACCACAAGTGAGGAAACCCGTGATCGTGGTGGCCATCGAGCCACAGGGTCAAGAATTGCTTCCCCACGAAGAAGGCTGGCGCACCGTGGCTGAGCTTCTCAGTCACGCCGGGAAGATCCATGCAGATCACACGGAATCGTTCTTCGAGGTCCGCGTGCACCATGAACGGACATTAACTTCAGCCCAGCCAAAAGTCCGGTCAAATTGGCGTGCCCTTACGCCGGCGTTTGGGCCCGGATTCAGCGGCGGTGCTGGGCCTGGATGAGGGGTAGGCCAAACGGAAGAAAAGCCACAATGGCGGCAGCCAGCGCGAGGAAGGCGCCCCACGTCCAGCTGAATCCGGCCGGCTTGAGCAGGAAGGCCAGCACGACGAGAGCAACATTGGCCCCGGTCATGAGGACCAGGAGCTGATCCTTGGACACACGGCCCGCCGCCGCGAGGTCGCCGACACCGAACGCGGTGATCAGGACGTAGAGCACCAGCACAATCGAGTTCAGCACTGCGATGAACAGCCAGCCGTGCACGCTGAGCCCATCAGCAGAGAGGGGGCCGAAGCTGTACCAGGGCAGCCAGAAGGAGACCAGGAGGGCCAAGGTCGCGGGGCCGGCGACCCGCTCCTTCGTGTTCAGCGCGTTCAGCCGTTGCCGCGACTTCCCGGCCCGCTTGGGCACCGGTCGAGGCATGACATCCCGCCTAATGGCGGCGCCGCACTGGGGGCAGAGTGCAGTCCCCGGGAACACCTCAACCAGGCAGCGCGAACAAGCCGGCATCCAACCTCCTTCCTGCTGTCAGGGACGCGCTCGATCAGGTTACAAGGCGAACCGGGTGTGACTGTCCATTCGTACTCGGATCCAAGGGCGATCAACAGACACGTTCCGCCAAGGCGCGATCTACCATCGCGATACCGAGGTCCTCCGATTCAAGAGCCGACGCAGGGCGCGCAGCTCAGCTCATTACGCGAACGGGGGCACCGCTTCGCCCTCGGCGGCAGGAGTGACTACGCCGACTCCTCTATCACCGCAATGGCCAATTCCAGGGCCTCAGTGATGTTGATCGCGGCTGACATGACCCGAGCCGTTCCGATGATCGGGGCCACAGCTACCAGGACGTTCTGCGCGTCCTCAATCGTGATCCCCGCTTCGGCGGCTGGACCGATGTGGAGGAGATAGGAGGCGGGGCCAGCGTTGACAGCCGCCAGGGCCGCGAGTCGGACCAACAAGAGGGCGCCAGGCTCCAATTCACATTCCGCCACCGACACCGCGGTCATGGCGGCAATCGTGTCGAGAACCGGAGTGTCTTGGGATTCCTCAGGCATGATGGAACTCCTTTGCGTCAGGGCATCCGCGTCGGATGGGTACACCGACGATAACGGAGCCTGCACAGATCCGCATGGCCAAGCCTGCGCCGCCGGGCGCCCAAGGGATTGCTGCTGGCGCCGCCGGCTGCTGGCAATACCTGATCGCCACATCCGGTCTCGGTAGGCTCAACTCGGTGCATGACATGTGAGCGACGACTCCTCGCCAGACGAAAAGGAACCCGACGCCCGGTTCACCTACGCGAACGAACGCACGTTCCTGGCGTGGAACCGAACGGCGTTGGCCCTCATCGCGACTGGAGTGGCTGCCACCCAACTCTTGCCCGAGTTCCACGTAACCGGGGGCCGACGCATTCTGGGGCTACCCATGATTGCACTGGGAGCACTGGTCGCCTTCACCAGTTTCCGCCACTGGAAGGCGAACGAACGCGCTATGAGGCGTAACCAGGCCCTACCGCGGTCGCCGATGCCATTGGTTCTGTCGGTCGGCATCGGGATAGTGGCGGTCATTGCCGTCGTGCTTGCCCTCCTAGGGTCCTAACCGGGTTGGTGGGAACCGTGGACGGCGAAGACACAGCCCATGAGGACATGGACAGAGATCCTGGTCTGGCCCGAGAACGCACCGAACTGGCGTGGAGCAGGTCGGGGCTGGCAGTGGCGGTCACTGTCGCCATCATCTTGCGACGTCTATGGCCCCTCACCGGCGATAAAGCGGTGATTGGATTGGTGATCATCTCGATAGGAGCCATCCTCTGGGTGGCGGGGATGCAACTGGGTCGGCGGACGAGGCCTGGCATGGGGCCCGAAAGTGCACTCACGACGTCGTCATGTCGAATGATGACGATCGGGACACTCGTACTGGCTGGTGCCGGTTTCGTGGTCGGCATTGTCCTGCCGCTGTGACGCTGTCGACGAATGCAGCGATTCTGAACGGTCCGACAAGGACGAACTCGAGATCCGAGCAGAGGGGTCGATGAAGCTGGTGCTCCACCAATCCACCTGTTGTCACCGTGGGGTGGCACCCGGTCTTGTTTCTGGGGCAGAGGTTGCAGATCAGGTGTGAATGACCGGGACACATCCCCGCTACACAGCGATAACGCAAGTCGAAGACCACCGAAAAAGGGGTAACTATCTGGTCTGGGCAGTAGCTCAGCCGGGCCGATGCGTGACGACCTCTTCAAAGTCCTACCGGCTCGCGGCCAGAACGGGCACCACCTTTGCTGTCCGTCGAAGGGGACCGGAATCACAACCCCACCGGCGTGGGAGACCAGCTCGACTGATGAGTAAACCCCTGGCGCCCAAACAGGACGGTTCAACACGCAAGCTGCCGAAATCAGAAGTCACACTGACCGTTCTCCAGCCGTGTCACAGTTCCCATCGCCCATGGGATGACTCTTGGGGTGGGTACCGACTCGACTTCGCAGTTCTCAAGGGATGCGTCGCGCTCGGTCTCGTTAGCCCGGTGACCTGACTGGTGCCGCCTGGCCATCAGCGGCCGGAGCGATTCTCCTTCAACATCTCGGCGGCCGGGAGGGACGCCAGAGGTATTCCGATCCAAATGGGCAGCTTCGCGTGGCCGGGTTACCTCACATGCGCGGACTCGAGCACCCACCATTCGTCGTGCCGGTGCCTACGTCAGTCAAGATGACAAACGGGTGCGGCGGCCCCTTCTCCACCCAATCGAGGACCACTTCGTGTAGCTCGGCGTCGCCTCGCCCCGGTTGCATCCCTGGCCGTTGTCCGCGACGTCTGAAGGGGATCGAGTGCTCGACATCGCTCGATGCGCTACGGGGTCGGTAGCTCTGGCCCGGGCGTCAGGTCCCATCTCCCCGTCTTGCGCTGCCACGAGCTCGGTGTAGTTGCGATGGCCCATGTCGGACGCCACGCCTTCGAGCATGGCCGAGAGACTCTCGACGACCACAGTCTCTCGGCATCCGATAGCGCGCAAGCGGTCATTGACCGTCGGGATACCCACGGCAGCCGTGACGGCGTCAGCGGCTGCGTTATCGCTGATGGTCAGCATCATGTAATTGAGATCACGAAGGGACACCGTGACGGTGTCCTCGAATTGTGAGATCCCGACAGGTCCTGGCGTTCGATGGGCACGCTCGACCACCACAGTCTCCGTCGGGTCCACTCGTCCTACGTCGACCTGGGCATAGAACTCAAGGCCGATGGGGACATTGACCACGGATGCAAGAACGTGTGCCTTATCGGCATCGTGCGATACCTCACTGCCGTCCGAGAGGCGAACGGCATGTAGCGAACCGATGCAGCCAGCCTCAGCGAAGAGGCGTGTGAAATCCATCGTCACCCATCATGCCCGGCGATGTCCCCACAGCCCACCGTTCCGAACGGGGCACTCCTATTGCCTTCGGACGATCCCCTGCAAGACGCAGCCGGACATGCCACACCGATCCGACACTGGAATGGTCGCGGTTAGGGCCGAGGCAATCGCCACAGAGAGACGCGGCATATGATCAGTACGAGTGCTGGGCAATGGCAGGGAGGGTCCCGATGGCTGCTCCGAAGCTCCAGGTGACAGGCATCAACCACGTGGTGCTTCACGTCACCGATATGGAGCGATCGAGGAGCTTCTATATGGACATACTGGGCTTCGAGGACCGCAACATCTCCGGCGGGCCGCCCAACATGAAGGCCAGCTTCCTGCAGTGTGGCATGCAGGGCCTTGACCTGTTCGAGGTCCCCGGTGATGCCCACGGCGGACAGGAGATGAACCACATGGCGCTGAACGTGACGGCCGATGACCTCGACCAGCTCGTTAGCCGCCTCTCAGAGGCTGGTGTCGATGCGTCCGAGCGCACCCCGCGCAACTCGCTGTTCATATCCGACCCGGACGGCCACCGCCTCGAGATGTTGCCTCACACCGCGAGCGAGCGGGCCCGCGAGCGCCAAGGGACCGGTGCCACCGCGTAGCTGTCTCAAACGGGCTCGTGTGATCTCCTAGAACCGGTGCAGTAGGGGATACCCAGAACCCGCCGGGTATGGGCACATCTCGCGCCGATCTGTCCGATCGAATGATGGCTCCCAACCGGCGGATGGCGACGGCGTCGCCGGACGGCGCTCAGAAGTGATGATTGCCACTCGACGCTTGCGACGTCGATGGCGACGGAAAGGCCCTTCACATCGAGTTCACGGCGGTTACGAACGTGGCAGTGGTCGGTACCGAATCGATGACGGCCGCGGTCCACGCCGACCTCGTCGGGGAACTCGAGGCCCTGGTCCAAACCGACCCTCTACGCGAGGGAACACGGCGTCAGCTGATGCTCGCCCTCTACCGCTCGGGGCGCCAGGCCGATGCGCTCGCCACCTACCGCGAAGCGCGCGAGGTCCTCGCCGAGGAGCTCGGCATCGACCCCGGGCCAGGGCTCCGGGCCCTCGAAATGGCGATCTTGAACCAGGATCCCGACATTGCGGCGCCCGCCGAGCGTGCGGTCTCCGAGACCTCCGGCCCGGCACCGCCCTCTGGGACCCTCACGCTCCTCATGACTTACATCGAAGCTTCCACGCGCTTGTGGGAGGAGAACCCCGAAGCGATGGCCGCAGCGATACGTCGCCATGACGACGTGATGAGGGACGCCATCGAAGCCTGACGCAAGAATTGGCCGAGACAATTCCTCGGTGGTCACAGACCTTGGCTCCGATCGCCGAGCGGGTAGCGCACACGCTCGGCCGCGCCATCGCGGGCAAGTACGTGCCGGCGACGCCGTTGACCGGTACCAGCCATCGCACGGCCCAGGCGGTCGTAAAGGCCCGGAGGTCGGCTACTCGGGGCGCCGCCAAGTCAACAACCACCCGCCGGCGGGCCTCGGGGAGGCGCCCGGGGGTGCCATGGAGCTGCCCGGACTGCGGGGGACCGGTCACAAACCACCGGCATGTGCGCTGCGACGAGTGCATCGCGGCGGACCCTCGCCAGACGGCGGAGCTGCGGGGCCGGCGAGGCGCGGCAATTGCTTCTAGGAAGCAGGCGCAGCAGAAATGGGAAGCGGAGCATTGCGGCGAGACTCGAGACCCGGACTATTTCCAGCGGGAGATCCTGCTTGGGCTAGCCGGAGTGAAGCTGGCAGACATCGTGCAAGCGGCCGGGATCTCGAAGGCGTTCGCCTCACAGGTCCGGGCGGGGAAGTTGACGCCACATGGCTCAACCTGGTCGGATCTAGCCCGGCTCGCCGAAGAAGCCGAGCAAAGACGCTAAGTCTGGGGGCGGCAGGACGAGGGTCGTCGGGAATTGGCCCCACGAGGTATGCCAAGCAGTAACTTAACCGGGCGTGACTGAGCCGTTGCCAATGCCACCCGTTGACATGCGCGCCTTGATTGGGTCGACTGACGAGGCGTTCTTCGATAACCCCACAGGTGGTCTGGTCTTTCCCGACCTGGCCGAATCGATGTATGAGTCGGTCTTCGACCTCGGCTCTGGGTGTGGACGCTTGGCGCGCCAGCTACTGCAGCAACACCCACGCCCACAGAACTATCTGGGAGTCGACCTGCACGCTGGCATGGTTGAGTGGAGTCGCCGTAACCTTTCAGCTGTAGATCCGAACTTCCAGTTCATCCATCACGATGTCTACGAGCGAGGATTCAACCCCGGGGGCCACGCCCTCGATCATTCCCAGCCGCTGCCAGGAAGGGACGCATCTGCCAGCCTGATCATCGCCTGGTCACTCTTTACCCACGTAGTCCAGGACGACATCACCTATTACCTGGACCAGTGCGCTCGGATCCTTCGTCCAGGAGGCTTGATTCGGTCAACCTGGTTCCTCTTCGACAAACGTTACTTCCCGATGATGCAAACGTTTCAAAATGCTCTGTACATCAACCCGGTGAACCCCACGAACGCCGTGATTATCGATCGCAAGTGGCTGCTTGAAACGCTCCTGTCTGTAGGCCTGACGGTGGCCTCCACCACACCACCAGCAACCCGAGGATTCCAGTGGACTATAGATTTGCGCCATTCGGTTCCTGGTGAAGTGCCGACTATTTCAGAGGAAGACGAGGCCCCCTTGGGACATCGACCACCTCCCATTGGCGGGGTCGACCCTCATATGATCGGCCTCCGAATCGAACGTGACAGCGAGGGAGACGTTGATTAGGAGTCGGAACCGGGAGGACTCCGAACGTAGGTGTGGCCGGTGCTGTGCTTGCTCGGCTCGCTGCCGATCCTCCTTTCAGCCCTTCACTGTGTCTCCATGCCCCTGCGAACGCGACTCCGCTCAGTCGGCGGCGTCGTTTCGCGTCTCGGCGCACGGTCGGGCCCCTATCCCATACCGGCATAACGGAGATACCCCGCCAATGACGTTCCCGTCGGACATTTGGGGCTCCTCGATCTCTGAGTTATGCGCACTCCATTCGGTCACCGCGATCTTGCCGTTGGCGGTGGGAGACGTTGGTCTTCTCCCATTCCGGACACGGATTGTGGCGTAGCTCCGGCGGGTTGATCATCGCGGCTACACCCTCTCCGTGGCCCTGCCCTGGTCACCAGCTAGGGACCGGTGGAGTCCTCACACACGGGAACCGAACAGAGGTCGCAAGGATGCGCCGACCTGATCGGCTATCGCTACAGCCACCACGCGTCGCTCGTACGAGACCTCGTACCCCGGCGTCGGCGTCATGACGAAGCGGCCCAATGCGCGGCCTTGACTCTGCACCACCAACTCGATCTCTGGTCCGGGCAGGCCCATGCGATCGACACCCCAAACCCGACCCCCAAGGAAGACTCGTCCATCATGTTCGAGCTGGATTGCGGGTCGGTCCGCCGAGCCGGACTCGTAGCGACATGCTTGAAGGTGCAAGAGGGTAACGAGTTCGTTCCCCACGCGTTCAACTACTTCACGAGAGGACACACCAGATGTGGCGAGTTCCGAGACGTCGTGGATCAGACCGACGAAGTCCGCTTCCTCGGCTGCTGTCTCATGGTGATGACGATTGCGCGCCGCCAGTTCAGTCACAATGATCCCGACAACGAAGAGGCTCACGGCGGTCTCGATATCCGGTCGATGGGTGATGGCGAGCTTCTCGTAGGGGCGGGTGAGGAAGAAGTCGAACCACACGGTGGCAGAGACCGTGGCGACGAGCCCAGAGACCCGGTTACCCAATGCCGCGACCGCCACGATGACTGCGACGAGGATCAGCGCTGATGCGGTGTTGGCGAAGCTCGAACGGAACGGGACGAGGATCGCCGCCACTCCGAGCGGTAGGACGACGGCGGCGACGAGGGCTATCTGGTCTCGGTGATGCCGGATCCTCTCCATGCCTGCCTCGCTTCGATCTGTTCACCCCAGTTTTCCACGACGTGACGCGACCCGCCTCAGAGTCGGTCACCCCTTCCATGATCCCGGTGGCCCAGGTGGGGGCGACGACAACCATCAAGACGGCGCCGGAGTGAGTTCAGTGCGCCGGGCCGCGGCGCCACGCTGCGGCATATCGGGGGCGGGTGGGGCCTTGGGTCGCCTGCGGGCTGAACGCGGCAACGAGGTCGCTGGGCGCGCTGGGCGGCCACAGCCGACCCCAGCCCCAATGGTCATCCCCTTCGAGTCGTGCGAACGCGTCCCGATTCGGCGCAGGGTGCCGCAGTTCCCCAGGGGGTCGCCCCGAACGGCACGAGTGGGGCATGACAGGATTTGGGACGAACCTCAGTCGTTGCGGCCGAGATCGTGTCCTAGTAGCAGTCCTGCGCCGCCCGCTGCCGACCTATTCCTCGGCGGCTCGGCGCCTGTCCCTAGCCGACAGAACGACGAGGCTCTGGAATCCACCAGTGCGATGGACCTTTGCGCGGAAACTTTCACAACGAACGAACAACGAATTGGGCCAACCGTGTTCGGCACAGGGTCTGGGGGGGGTTGCTTCAAACCTTCCCAAGCGCGGTCGGGCCGTGTCTGAAAGGATGAGCGACGGAGTCACCAAGGCGGTCTCCGCCCGGGGGTAGAAGACGAGGGGGTACATCCTGGGATTGACGACCAGGGAGTAACCCATGAGATTGAGCTCGCTTCTGAAGACGGCGACGGTAACCGGAGCGACACTTCTGGGCCTCGTAGTCGCCCCGGCCACGACGGCCTCTGCTTCACCGGCCACCTTCGTCCCGTGTGCGAGTGGAGGCGCCGGATTGGTGGCTGCCATCACCGCGGCCAACGTAGCGGGCGGGACCATCAACCTGGCCGCGTGGTGCACCTACTCTCTCACCAGTCCCAACCTCCCCATAAACCCGAACCCGCAGATCGGGGCAAACGGTCTGCCCGCGGTGAAGAATCAAGTCACCATCAACGGCTTCAACACCACGATCAGCGGAAACCCTGCAAGCGCGACGCCCTTCCGCATCTTCGAGGTCGATGGTCCGGGCGGGAACCTCACGCTGCAGGGCCTGACGATCACCGGTGGGTCTAGCTCCTCGATCGGTGGCGCCATCGTCAATAACGCGGGCACGGTCACCCTGAATCACAGCCAGGTGACGGGCAATGCTGCCGTTGATGCGGGCGGTGGCATTGCCTCGGGCAACCTGGGTAAATCGACCGCCCTCCTCGGCACTCTCACCCTCAATTTTAGCAAGGTGAACAACAACACGGTTTCCGGCGCTCCGATGCAACCCAACTCGGGTGGTGGAATCGTCGACAAGTCCAGCACCGTCGTGCTCAACGGCAGCCAGGTGAACTGGAACACGGCCGCCGGTAGCGCCGGCGGCATCTCCAATGTCGGAGGCGCAGTGTCCCTCAATTTCAGCCAGGTGAACAACAACACCTCGCAAAACGGGGGTGGTGGCATCGCCAGCGGTAACGGTATGGGGGGCGTTTCTCCTCCCCCACTCGGCTCGCTCAACCTCTTCTTCAGCCAGGTGGACAACAACACGTCGAACGGCGGCCCGATGGCTGGTGCGGGAGGCATCGCCAACGGTGGCACCGCCACCATCAGCCTGAGCCAGGTCAACGGCAACAGCGCACCCGGGGCCTCAGGTGGAGGCATCCTCAACCATGGCACGATGACAGTCAACCTGAGCCAGGTGAACAACAACACGGTGCCCAGCGACGGACATGGTGATCTTGGTTTCGGCGGTGGCATCGCCAACCTCGATTTCACCACTGTCCTTATGCCGCCCCCAGTTGCCAGTGGAGTGCTAACCATTAATCTGAGCCAGGTAAGCAATAACTCGGCCTCAGGTTTCGGTGGCGGCATCGTCGAATCTGATGCAACAGGAACTGCTCCCGGTAGCGCACTCGGCCTCAATGGCAGCCTTGTGACGGGCAACAGCGCCCCCGGTGGGGGTGGCGGTATCTACGCCATCGCCGGCAGCCCAGTGGCACTCAAGGTCACCCTGGTCGTCAAGAACGCACCGGACAACTGCGAACCCTTGAACACCATCGGCGGTTGCTTCAACTGAGATCCGGCGAGCGTCCACTGCCCCAGTTCGCCGCTATGGGTCATACGGCGATCACTCCACATTGAAGGAGCAGGTCGGCGAGCACCTCATCGTTGTAGATGCTGTGCTTGTCCGGTTGGCGAATTCGCTCGAAGAAGTCGACCATATAAAGGGTCGGGTGGCGATACCGGTCAAGGGCGCCGAGCAGTGCCGACGGGCACCTGCCCTCCAGCGCATCGAGTTCGTCGAGATGGTGGCGCAGCATCTGGATTGACGGCTCTTCGCCAAGCGTGAACGCCAGGATCAGTCCGAGGTAGCCAAGCACAACGCCGTAGTCGTAATGAAGGTGCGCGCTTAGGAACGCTCCTTCGGCCTGACTCAATTCCATGTCCGTTGACATGGCCAAGCCGAAGTCAACGAGCCGGCAGTGGGCCCCGTCGGTGACGACATTTCCCCAATGGGCGTCAAAATGGACGATGTGGCGCGTTTGTAGCTCCGCGATCGCGTCGAAGACCTGGCCGAGCACATCGTCTAGCCCCTCGGGGTTCTCGGCCAACCACAGATCCGCTCGAGACCCAGCGTGCTCCAGCACAATCCACAACTCCTGGGTTGCCGAGTTTCGGGCTTGGAGGTAGCGACCAACGGCTTGGCTTCCCCCCCAGTACTGGACGTATTCCTCTTCGCTCCAGGGAAGCGATTGGGGCGGAGAGCTGCGAGGCATCACCCGATGATGGAGGTGATCTGGCAACCCGGGCACACCGCTCACAGCTTGCAGGGCGGCCAACTCCCGCCAAGCACCGAAGCCGGCCGATCCGACGCCGTAGGCGTAGAAAGTCGGCAGCTCGAAGTGATTGCGGGTCGAATAGGGGTGCACGGCCTCAATATCGGTCAGCGGTAATCGCTTGACGAACACCTTGCCGGCGCCAAGGGAGAACGTGCTGGTCGCCCCGAACCCTGTCGGTGGAGTTCCCGCCGTGGCCGAAGCCAACAGCTCCTCATCGGCCATGGCCCGCAGGCGATCACGAAGCGCTTCAGCGTCCTCGGCTGACATTTCGCCCCAAAGGCTATTTCGTGGCCTAGGAACCTGTCGGCTGTCTTGAATAGCGAGGCGAGCCCGTCTGCCCCCGATTCAGTATGGAACGGCCGGCTCCTCCGGCATCCGCATTTACGTGGATCATTCACCTGTCGGTGAACGGAGCCGACATACGGATGGAAGGAGCCGAGCCGTGTCCAGTATTGCCCACCGAGGATTCGTCCACCTGGGGATGGACGTGTCGAAGGACTCGATCGCGGTGGCGGTGCTGTCGCCCGATCGCGACACCGCCGAGGTCGACAAGATCTTCCACGACACCGACTCGGTCCGACGCCTGGTCAAACGGCTCGGGAAGCCCAAGGGGATCTGGGCCTGCTACGAGGCGGGCCCGACCGGCTATGACCTCCAACGCCTGCTCGACTTCGATGGGGGTGCGCTGCGACGTGGTGGCCCCCTCGCTCATCCCGAAGGGCTCGGGCGACCGGGTCAAGACCGACCGCCGGGACGCCAGACGACTGGCGGGGCTGCACCGGGCCGGTGAGCTCACCCCGATCGCCATCCCGACGCCCGCCCAAGAAGGAGTGCGCGACCTGTGTCGCACCCGCGGTGACATGGTCCAAGATCTCACCCGGGCCCGCAACCGGCTGAGCGGATTCCTGCTTCGCCACAGTGTCGTGTGGCGAGGAGGGTCACCGTGGACCGAACGCCATCGACGTTGGCTCGCCACGTTGTCCTTCGACGATCCGGCCATCGCAACGACCTACTCCCATTACCTGGCCACCGTGAAGCTGCGCGACACCGCGCTCGAGTCGGTCGAGGCCGACCTCGTGCCGTGGTGCACCCAGGATCCCTTCGGTGACCAAGTGCCCCGCTTGGCCGCCTACCGGGGCGTGACCAGAGTCGGTGCGCTGTGTCTGGCGGCCGAGGTGTTCGACTGGCGTCGCTTCCCGAAGGCGAGACCCTTCATGAGCTTCACCGGCCTCGTGCCCGGGGAGAACTCGACGGGTCTCACCCAGCGTCGGGGCTCGATCACCCGGGCCGGCAATGCTCACCTGCGGGGCCAGCTCTGTGAAGCGGCCTGGGCCTACCAGCACAGCCCCAACGTCGGCGCGGGCATCAGAGAGCGCCAGCAGGGTGTGCCGCCCGAGACCGTGGCCCGCTCGTGGGCGGCCCAGGTCCGTCTGTCCAGGCGCTTCCGCCAACTCGCCGCCCACAAGAACGTGCGCTCGGTCGTGGCCGCCGCCATCGCCCGCGAGCTCGCCGGGTTCCTCTGGGCCGAGATGGTGGCCGAGGTCTGACACCGTGATCTTCCCGTCGCTCAGCGCGCGATCGGCGCCGCGTCTGAGCGAGCCCTCCACGACGCGCCGGAGCACCGCCGCAGCAGATCCGATCCTCGCCGGCGTTGCGCCCACCATCGCTCTTCGTGACGATGTCACGGGCGCCCCGATTCTGAGGCAACCACCTGCGAATGGCTTTACTGCGATTACGACTCGCGTACATCATCGTGGCGGTTCTCCGATCCACTGCGCTCCGGCGCGTCGTCGATGGCTCGCTCGACCACCACCGCACATCGGCACGGGGACACGAGTAGCAGCCTCCACCCCGGCGTCAACACCGTTCGTCCTCACCCTTCGGGCTCCGGGCGCTCCGTGTTGACACCGGGGCCCCACCGACTGCTCAGGGACAATCAGGCGCCGCACCTCTGGTGCGTCGCGTCCAAAAGGCAGTCAGAAGGACCTTCGCACGGGAGGTTGACACGCCGTTCCACATCAACGCCGGGTCGGTAGCACCGCGATCTGGCCTCTTCCACTGCCATGGACCTCAGCGACTTTCGCAAATCCATCCCCCCTGGACGGCCTCGGTGCACTGAGGATTGTGAATTCTGGAATTCAAGATGGCGCAGCCGATGCACTTTGGCGGCGTCGGCTGCCAACTGATGCCTCCGATCAGGAAGAGTAAAGCGCCGATGACGAAGCCCATGGTGAAAAGAACGACGCGCTTCCTGATCCCGGTCCGCTCGCGCCGAAGCCGACTATCTCGATGTAGGGGCACAGACGAGCGTGGCATGATCGTCTCGTCCTCATCGGACATATCGAAGATCACACGCCGGCCACGGACAGCACTTGGGGGGATGTACCGCTCCATCGCCTTCGACCGGACCTTTCTCCCACCAACAAGCCTGATGTGCTAAATACCCGCCCTCTGCCACCACGTCCAGGAATTCATGATTCGTCACAGTGAAAGTGACGAAACTCTCCAGTGGTTAACAGCGAAAAGCAGGGTGCAGGGTGCCCCATACCGCCGGGCCGGGGCGCTGCTGGCAGAGGCGTCAGTGGCTCCGAAGCGACCAGAGTGTCAGGCTGTGACCATCCCTGAATGGGTTCCTTGGAGGGTGCCAGATGCCCACTGCCGTAGAGACGGTTCAGGACTTCATGGCCGCCTTTGTGAAGGCCTGGCCTACTGCTGACACCACCACCCTGGGGTCATTCTTCAACGAAGACGCCATCTATCACAACGTTCCGTTGGAGCCAGTCAGAGGACGCGCTGCCATCGAAGCGACCTTCGCTGAGTTCATGAGAATAGGTGGTGTGGTCGATGTCGAGATCATCCACATGGTGGCCGAAGGCCCGATCGTCATGACAGAGCGCGTCGACCACCTCACGAGAGCCGACGGAACAACCGCTTCGTTGCCGATGATGGGGATCATCGAGGTCCACGATGGACTCATAGCCGCATGGCGGGACTACTTCGACCTCACTCAGGTCACGTCCCAGGCGCTCGGGAGAAGGTGACCATTCAGTTGGCGTATTGGAGCCCGAGGGTGCCCCAGAACGCCGGGACAGGATCAATCGCTTGCTCGCCGCACATCGGCGGGCATAAAGATGTCTGGAAGCGTGTCCAGCGACCCCGGACGCCGTATCCGATAACCCGACTCGACGACCTGAGCGATCTCGTAACCACCTGCCCACTGCCCCTGCTCATATCTAGTGCGGACTTCGACACTCGACGCCACCTTGTGTCGCGGCGATGTTGGTGCGACTACATCCGTGACAGCAAATCCTCCCCGTCCATCCGAGGTGCAAGTGGATTCGATAGCGGGCGCGAACCGCACGAAGATGTCGCGGCTCCCATCGTCTGGTGTGAGCAGACCGAACTCTCTTGTGGGACTCGTCCACTGCATTGTGCCTTGGACCATGACACGGCCTCCTTCAATAGGTACTCAGAAGAAGGCGTCGAGCCTGCACGGGACGACAGCAGATGGGTCGTCCAACTTGAACAAGGCGTCACTCCCAAGGGGGGACAGTGCTCACGTTACTACCAAGCGGGCCGTCTGCGATCCCCACGCAATCGGGCCGAACATGGCGGGATGCTCTGAAGCTGTCGGGCCCTTATCGGAGTGCCCCAGTTCGCTTGCGTGGAACGGGGGGCCACCCTGCGGCACGTATGGGATATTTAGCCCCGATGGCTCTCCATCCCGGCGGTGGCGGGCACCACTAACTCGTGGATGTCCCCGGATCGTTGGGATGAGGTAGGAGAGGAGTGACCTGAACTGTCATCCATACGTGCAGCGGCAATGTGGCAAGGATCCCTTGCAGCTGCTTCTCATCGTCGGCACGCCACAAGCCAAGGGTGCGCCACTCTCCTGCTTGGACGGGTGGCTTCCAGAGACGAAGTAGATGACCTTGTACCGCGAGCTCACCAGCACGAATGGCCTCTCGCTCCTTGGTGTCTTCTACTTCGGACTCAGACGCACCGTCTGGAACGCGGGTCGACATGTCGGCAAGAAACTCCACCGCGCCATTCCTTTCTTGGGTAACCAAACTGGGAGCAGGTCAACGAGACAACCAGAATCTGGGCAGTCCCGGATGTCAAAGGAGCGGAATCGGACTACCTCGCCTCACTGAGGAAGGAGAGCAGTGCCGTATTGACCTCTTCGGGGTGGGTCCATGCGATGTTGTGCGGACCGCCCTCGACCGGGACAAGCGTGCAGTCGGCGATCAGCGCCGGAAGCCGCGCCGCGGTCGACTCGAACGGAAGTATGCGATCCTCGGTGCCATGCAGGACGAGCACCGGAACGTCGATCTTCGGCAGGTCGGCGCGGAAGTCGGTCAGCCAGGTGTCGACGCACGCATAGGTCGCGAAGGGTGAGCAGCCGGCCGCCACATTGAAGCTCGCCTGCCACGCCCGGTCGCTGATCCGGGTCCCACCGAGGACATCGACGTTGTAGAAGTTGTTGAAGAAACCCTCGAAGAAGGCATACCGGTCAGTGACGATGGCCGCCTCGATGTCGGCAAAGACCTTGCCGTCCACGCCCTCGGGGTTGTCGTCGGTCTTGAGCACGAAGGGTGGGATGGTGCCGAGCAGGGCGGCCTTGCGCACACGTTCCGAGCCGTAGGTGGCGAGGTAGCGGACCACCTCCCCGGTCCCCATCGAGAAGCCGACGAGGACGACGTCGCTCAGATCGAGGTGCTCGATCAGCACCTTCAGATCGCCGGCGAAGGTGTCGTAGTCATAACCGAAGGTCGGCTGACTCGACCGGCCGAAGCCGCGGCGGTCGTAGGTGATCACTCGATATCCATTGGCGAGGAGGTCGCGCTCCTGGCGTTCCCACGAGTTGCCATCCAGCGGATAGCCATGGATCAGAACGATCGGGCGACCACTCCCGTGGTCCTCGTAGTGGATCTCGATCGGGGCGTCGTTCTCGGTGCCGACGGTGACAGAAGGCATTGCTTCTCTCCGTTTCTGGGATTCCCGCTGGACGCGGGTTCGAGTATGAGGATGCACCACCCCGGCCGCCGCACCAGCGACAGCCGGGGTGGGCGCGGAATCGGTTACGCCGGCAGATCGCTCCCGGCCTGCTCGGCCACCATGTAGGAGGCGTACCAAGCGGGCCAGGTGTCGTCTTCGCTCGACCGGTGG
Organism: uncultured Acidimicrobiaceae bacterium; assembly: GCA_963730395.1. GTDB lineage: Bacteria > Actinomycetota > Acidimicrobiia > Acidimicrobiales > RAAP-2 > Bog-473. Next base: position 122,498 of record CAVSSK010000012.1, read on the forward strand.
AAGAGGTGCGAGCGCCCCGTGCTCTTCTGGTGCTCGACGTGGGCGGCCTCGGCACGCCAAAGCGCGTTCTCCAGGTCTTCCGCAGAAGTGAATGCCGTTTCTGTGGGGTCGATCCGGCCCGGGAGCCGCGTGGTGACCTCCTGGACGAGCCACAGATTGCCGTCGGGATCGTTGAAGGAGCAGAACGACCCGTAGCTGGCGCGCTCGGGGTCGGGGCCGGGCTGGCGCGCCTCGACGGGGAACGGCGGGCCGTGCCACACGTCACTCACGTCGATGCCGCGCTTGAGGAGTTCGTCATGGGCCTCCTCGATGTCGGAGACGATCGAGCGCGCCCTGGGTCGAGCCTGGCGAGGCCGTTGTGAGTCCCAGGCCGAACGTGATCGAGGTCGCCGAGCCCGGGGGTGTGAACTGGACGATGCGAAGCCCTTCCATCGGCGCGACGTCGTCGTCGAGCCTCCAACCCAGTTGCTGGTAGAACCCCTTGGCTCGGTCGACGTCAGTCACGGGGACGATGTGGTTTTCAAGCTTCATCGTGACAGCGCGGCTACTTCGCTTGCGCTCATGGCTCTCTCTTGCTTTCTTTGGTTGGTCGGTCTTCGGTTCAAGTTAACGCTCCTCTTCGTCTTGGGTCCACGACTTATGACCAACCTCTGGTAGGCCCCGCCTATCACCCCATGTCGGCTGTACGATCGGCCAGTGGAACTTCGGCAGCTGACCTACTTCGTCGCCGTCGCCGAGGAACTGCATTTCGGTCGGGCCGCGGAGCGGCTTCACCTTGCGGGACCTTCGCTCTCTCAGCAGATCAGCAATCTCGAGCGTGAGCTTGGGACCCAGCTCCTCGTCCGCGACCGCCGACACGTCGAATTGACGCCCGCCGGCAGCCAGTTCCTGACCGATGCCCGAGAGGTGTTGGGCGCCGCTACGCGGGCGTTCGATCGCGCCCGCAAGGGAGGCGGAGAGCTCCCTCTGCGGCTGGGCTATGTCAGTTGGCTTCCCCCAGAGGCAGCGGCAATACACGACCCTCGGGTCCGCGTCGACGAATGGGTGCTGCCTTCACACACCCAAGCGGCGCGGGTGGCCGAAGGCAGCCTCGACCTGGCCATCGCCTGGATCGAGGAGGCCGAGATCGAACGGCTCAACTTGGCCGCCCACCTCTTGTGGTACGAGCGACTCGAAGCCGTCATGCCACGCGCACATCCGGCGACTCGTCACGAGAGCGTGCCAGCGGCCCAGATGACGGTGCTCATAGACGTGGACGAAGCGTCGTGGTGGTCATGGAACCGCTACGCCTCCGCCTTCGCTGAGGCGAACCAGGCGTCAATGACCAATATCGACGACGGCGGCATTGCTGGCCCCGCATTCTTCGACCACGTGGCGCGCTTGGGGCGGCCGGTGCTCGAATCGCCGAAGCGTCACGCGGCGCCGATGCCGCCGACGTTGACCCGTCGGCCTGTCCTATCCCCGGTGCCCCTCTGGGCCTGGACGCTCCTTCACCGCGCGAATGACACCCGGCCGATGGTCGCTCGCGCCACCCAGGCTCTGATCGACCATGCCTCGACCTGTGGTTGGCGAACACTTCCCTCCGAACCTTACTGGCCTCCAGCCAGCAAGAAGAGGGCTTGACGCCGACCGGAGAGCCCCCGTCTTCGGCAACCTCATGCCCTACGTTTTGACTGCCGCCAAGGCTGCCCCATAAGTGCCGTTGGGGGCGACCCCTCAACCTCCTCAAGCCCCCCCGCCCGCGGCCCCCTCCCCTCCGCTTCCCGGGTGGCGCCAGCCGGCCGCCGTGCTGCCCGGCCTCGGTGCGCGGCCCTTTTGTCGTCGCTTCGGTGCCCGCGCTCCTCTCTCCCCTCGCCCCATTGTGGGCGCTGAGGGACTCGAACCCCCGGCCTGCTGGTTGTAAGCCAGCTGCTCTAACCAACTGAGCTAAGCGCCCAAGCGCTCCAGCGCCCGAACGCCATTATGCCCCTGCCGGGCCCGACCACCCGCCGCGGAGCCCGTCAGCGAGGCAGCTGATCTGCCAGAACTCTGCTCCAGGGCCGCGCCAGGGTGCGCAACTCGGCACATCGATCATCGCCCAGGATGGCGTAGGGAGCCGCGGCCAGTGCGTCGGTGCCGTCCTCGATCTCCCGGCGTTGGATTGCGCCCCACTCGGTGAAGCGCAGCTCCTCCCCCGTCTCCAGCCAGCCCCGAGCGTGCAGCGCATCGACCGCCGCCCGCCACGCTCCATCGGGCCATCCCCGCGTCGAGCGCAGGGCCCGAGCGGGCACGTCGCCGGCGGCCGCATGGGTGACCAGTGCCTCGATGCCGGACAGGCCGTGCACCACCAGCAACGCCACATGCCCGTCGCCGCGGTACTCGCGAAGGATCGACTGCGCGTGCCACAGCTGCAGGTGCGGCTCATCGGGCCATCCCACGTCCGCATGCGCCGCAGCCAGCGGGCGGCCCTCGAGCCCTCTGCGGGACGCCGCTTCGGCCGCGAGGCGGGCGAGGCCCGCGGCGCGGGCCATCGCCTCGGACTCGATCACCTCCTCACCAAGCAGCCGGCGGAGCGCCGCGTCCACAGCGGCAAAGCGCGCCGCCACCAGCTGCACGGGCGTCGCCACCTCCCACGACGCCGGGATCGCCGCGTGCACGAGCTCAGGGTTGAAGTTGAAGAACGTGGAGACGACCACGTCGGCGGTGACCGCGCCCATCGGGGCCGCCCGTGACGCGAAGTACCCGGCCTGGCCCGTGATCCCGAGGCGCGCGTACGCATCGGCCGCCTCGGGCACGAAGTAGATCATCCCGTGCAGCGGCTCGACCGTCCGCCACGTCTTGCGCGCTCGCAGGGCATCGGTGTCGCCGATATCGCCGTCGTTCACAGACCCTGCTCCCCCTCCAGGCGCGCCGCCAGCGCCGGCGTCGCTGCCACGATGGGCCGCCGGCTCGTCGCGTCACGCACGACGAGGTCCCGGCCGTCGCGCTCCCGCTCCGCTGTGCCAGCCTCGCGGCAGATGAGCAGGCCGGCGAGGTAGTCCCATCCGTACAGAGTGCTCCTCCCGGCCACCATGTACGCGTCGAGCACCCCCTCGGCCACCGCGCAGCACTCGAGCGAGGCGGCACCGAGCGCCCGGTACTGCGCCCATCCGGGGTGGAGGCCCGGGAAGCCGGAGATCCCCACGATGGCGCTCCGGAGGTCCTCGCACCCCGACGGCTCCATCCGCTGCCCGTCCTTGTCGGCCCCGCCCCCTCGCGCCGCGGCATAGCGGACACCCGTGGCCTGGTTGACGACGACGCCGACCCGAGGGCCCTCGCCGTCGAGCACGCAGATGCTCGTCGCGTAGAAGGGCACGCCCCGGTGCGCGTTGGTCGAGCCGTCGACCGGGTCGATCACTGCCAGCAGCCCCGAGGACCCGTCGCCGCTGAACCCGGACTCCTCCGAGAGCACCGCCAGCCCGGCAGAGTGGAGCACCGGCAGCGCGGCGGCGTCGGCCGCCAGGTCGAGTCGGTACTGGCCGGGCTTGCTGCCCGCGGGTCCCCAGTCCTCGAGCGCGTCCAGCGCTGCGCGCACTGCTCCCACGGCGTCGTCGAGGACCTCCAGGAGCCGTACGTCGTCCACGGTGGACGAACCCTATCGGCCGCGACGCCCTGGCCTGCCTCAACGCATGCCGTTGCACTCCCATTAGGCTCCCAACGTTGTGGCTGCCATTGATGTCGCCGGCTACGTCGCAGACCTGAAGGACCATTCCGTGGACCACGGTTTTCATGTCCACGACGAGCGGCACTTCGTCGAGACCTACTCCCTGCGCCAGGTGTGGGAGGTCGATCTGCACCCCGAGGAGGGGTGCGGCGGCCCGCTGGACCTGCACCTCGCCCTCGACGTGGACCCCCGGGTCCTGCTCTCCTTCGAGGATGCCGTGGTCCTCCTCTCCGAGGACGAGGAGCCGCCCGACGAGTTCCACTTCCCTCTGACTTTCACCTGGGCGCTCCCCCCCCTGCCCAGCGGACCCGACCTCCTCCGCCTGGCCATCGACCTGGCGGGGGTCGGGGGGATCGAGCTCCCCCTCGAGGTCTCCGCCATCGACTCCTTCGCCAACGCGACGGACGGTTCCGAGCGCCGGCTGAGCATCGTGGCACGGCACCCCGTGTCTCTGGCCCGGGTCCTCAGTGGCGAGGAGCTTCTCTGCGACGTCTTCGACCGTGCCCTCGCCGTCAGCCGCTTCCTGCTCGAGTCAGCCGAACGCTGGCTCGCCTGACGTGTGGCGGGACCACCGCCGGCGTGGAGGACGAGCCTTCGCCTCGGTGGTGGCCGTCGCCGCCGGCGCGGTCGGTCTGAGCGCCTGCAGCGGCCAGGACGGCCAGGCCCTGGCACAGCAGGCCTGCGTCCACGTCCATCGCTCGGTCCAGGCGTACTTGCGCTCGACCGTGGCCGGTACCCCGCCTGCGACGGTGGCCCGGCTGCGGACAGAGGCCGATCGGGAGCTGCGCGCCGCACTCCCCCTTGCCGCGCAGGCCAACTCGGCGGACGGCTCGTGGAACGCGCTCATGACCACCATCTCGGAGAGCGCCACGGTCGACGAGGCCCATCTGATCCCCGGGCTGCGGGCGCAATGCGTGGTCGCCGACGCCAACCAGAACGTCAACCCGCAGTCGCCGGCAGGTACGACCCCGCAGAACGTGAACCCGAACCCGGCGTCACCCGCCGGCTGAGGAGCCCACCGCTGGGCTGGCGGCCGCCTGCTCCCTACCGGCAGCCACGATGGCCGGCATCAGCTTGGGCGCCAGCCACATGCCCCCGGCATCCGTGAAGTGGACGCCGTCGCTGCGTCGCATTACGACCCCGTCGACCGTGGTGGCGAACTTCCCCTTCGGGCAGGCCGCAGCGTTGAGGTCGACCACCGAGTCGGTCAGGGGGTGCTCGGCGGCGACCTCCCGCACCAGCCGGTTGAAGACCGCCAGCCGCGCCGGGTCGTCCTCGGGCCATGGCGCCCCGTCGGGCTGCTCGCCCTCGTCAGTGCACGGAGCGGTCAGGAACACCATGCGGGCGCCCGTCCCCGTCACGAGCTGCGACGCCAGCTCGAGCTGTTGCTTCACGTAGGCGGCGTAGGCCGGATGCAAGATGTTCGTCCAGGCGCCCTGGTACTCCCGGTCGACCACCTCCCATCGCCCCGCCAGGAGCACGACCACGTTCGGCTTTACCACGTTCATGGCGTCCAGCCACTGGTACGTCCACGGCTTCTGCGCCGGTGTCTCGCCCGGCTGCAGCGACGACCCGTCGCACGCGGGGGGTGTCACGTCGCGGGCGCCCATGAGCTCGACCTGCGGCCCGTTCACCACGCCGCAGCCGAGGATCCCCTTGTCCGAGAGGACATAGCCGTACTTGGCCTGGTCGGGCGGGGAGGACAGCCCGACCCCGAGGGTCAGCGCGACCGAGTCGCCGAAGAGGAGGACCCGCACCGGCGCGGCGGCTGGAGGGCGCGCCCGGCAGGGTCGACGTCGTGGTCGTCGTGTCGCCGCCCGGGTTCACCGGGCCCGGGAGGGCGGTGCTGGCGACCGCCGTCGTCCCGGTGGTGGCGGCGAGGACGGCGACGAGAACGACGCCCACCCCGACGGGCACCGCCAGCCACGCCCGCCACTGGCTGACGAATGTCCCCATGCGGATGGGGCGCTCGACGAGGTGGAAGGACACGACCGACACGGCGAACGTGACGAGCACCCGCAAGGCGAAGAGCCCGTAGCCGGAGGCCCCGGTGCGGGCATGGTCGAGCCAGATGAAGATCGGCCAGTGCCAGATGTAGAGGCCGTAGGAGATCCGCCCCACGTAGCGCACCGGCGTCAGCGACAGCACACGGGGGACGATGGACTCTGGCGCCGCGACGGCAGAGAGGATGACGGCGGCCACGGCGAGGCCGATGAGGAAGAACCCTCCTCCGTAGGGGAAGGACGACGTGGAGGTGGTCAGCACCCAGAGCGCGACGGCGCCGAACGCGCCCACCAGTCCGATCAGGCCGCAGACCATGGTGCCGTTGGCGCCGGCGGGCCGCCACAGCTCCCCCTTGGCCAGTCGGCCCTCCTCGTGGCTGCGCCGTGTGACCAGCACGAGCCCGACGGCGAGAGCGCACCCGATGAAGAGGCACTGGGAGCGGGTGTCGGTGCCGAGATAGGCGCGATTGGTGTTGAGGCCGCCGTCGTAGAGGACGTACATCCAGATGGCTGACGCGATTGCCGCCGCGCAGCACAGCGCGAACAACGCCCGCAGGCTCCGCGTGAAGTGCATGACGCCCAGCACCACCAACGGCCAGATCACGTAGAACTGCTCCTCGACGGCCAGCGACCAGGTGTGCAGCAGCGGAGAGGACGCCGCCGTCTCGTTGAAGTAGTTCGAGTTGACGAGGATGAAGTGCCAGTTGCTCACGTAGAGCAGCGTGGACAGCGCGTCGAGCCGGAGCGCGCCGTACGTCCCCCTGGGGACGATCACCGAGGCGAAGAAGGCCACGAAGAGCAGCATCAGGAGCAACGCGGGGAGGAGGCGCCGCGCCCGGCGGGCCCAGAACGCCCCCAGCCTGATGGTCAGGGTCTGGCGCCACTCGCCCACCAACAGCGAGGTGATGAGGAACCCCGACAGGACGAAGAAGGCGTCGACCCCCATGAACCCGCCGTCCATGTGCGGGATCCCGCCGTGGAACATCATCACCGCGACGACGGCGCAGGCCCGGACCCCGTCGAGGGCGGGCAGATAGGCCAGGCGAGTGTGCGAGACGGCGCTCTCGTCGTCCTGCATCGGGCCCATCCCTCCTGTATCGGCTCAGGCCGGCACCGCCTAAGGGTGTCCGGGGATCTGACATTGTCTCAGACCCGCCGCGCCGTCCCCGGGCGCACCCGACTCGCTACCCTGAGGCACCCTGAGCCCCTCCCGACCCCTGGCCGCTCCTCTCCCCCGCCGCCGCGTTCCGGCCCGGCGCCGCCGTTTCGTGGCCTTTGTCCTGGTGGTGGCCGTGCTCGGGACCGGGACCGCCCTGGTGGCGGCCCGCCTGGACCGCGGCACCGGCATCAGCCCGCTGCGGGCCCGGATCGTCGCCATCGCCCAGGGGCAGGTCGGGTACACGACCGACCCGGCTTCGACGTACTGCAACAAGTTCAGCGCCTACTGGGACGCCGGCGCCGACGACTGCGGCAACGGGAACCTCGACGAGGAGTGGTGCGCCGACTTCGCCGCCTGGGTGTGGAAGCAGGCCGGGGCCGAGGTCGCCTACCAGCTCGCGCCGGGCTACCTCAACGCCGACTCGGCGAGCTTCTACGTCTGGGGCATGGACCACGGTACCTGGCACCCCGTCGGGGCCACCTACTCGCCCCAGCCGGGCGACGTCGCCGTCTACGGACTGGACGCCGGGGCCGTCACCGCCGTGCACGTTGCGGTCGTCACCGGGGCCACCGGCAACGGCGCCGCGCCGGACGTGGTCAACGGCGACGGTGACCGCACCGGCTACAGCGTGGTCGAGGAAGGTACCGAGCAGGCGTACGCCGACGTCAAGGGCAAGGGTGCCCCACTCTCGGGCTACGTGTCGCCCTCGGCGCCCCCGGCCTCCGACTCGTCCTGACCCGCCCCGGGCCCGCCGCTCCATGTGGCGTCGGCTGCCTGCTGGGCGGCCATCGCCAGGGCCACCGCCTCGAACACCCTGGCGGCGTCGCGCTCGATATGGCGGCGGGCCAGCATGAGGCACGCGGCACCGAGGAACGCGATCGGCAAGATGATGAGGAAGGCCGTGCGGTAGTTGTCCCCGAACTGCGCCGCGATGGCCGAAGTGACGAGGGGGGCCGCCGCCGCACCGAACACGACCGAGGCCAGGTTGAACGCGCCGAACCCCGCCCCGCGCACGTGCGCCGGCGCCGCGTCCGACAGCCCCGCCCGGAGCGCCGGAACGCAGGCCGTCGCGGCCAGGAACCCCGCCAGCTGGATCACGAACACGAGGGCAAAGGTCATCGGGATGAACGAGACCATGAACAGCGCCGCGCTGATGACGATGCATACGGCCGGGATGACGACCCGCGCCCCGAGGAAGCGGTGCACCCATCTGTCGGCGATGCGCCCACCGATGATCGTGCCCGGGATGCCACCGAGGACGGCCAGCGCGCCGAAGGTCCCGTTGGCGGCCTGCTGCGTCAGGTGCAACTGGTTCTCGTAGAAGTTCGGCATCCAGGTGGCCACCGCGGTGACGACGAAGCCGACCGTGGACACGCCGACCAGCGCGTAGCGCATGGTGGGGATGCGCAGGATCGTCCCGACGTCCCTGCGCAGGCCGTCCACCATGTCACCGAGGAAGTGCCGGAATCCCTGGGGGAACAGCGGCGGCCCGCTGTCGTCCGCCAGCTCCATCTCGACGCTGTGCGTCACGTGGGCTCGGTCCGCGCTGCCGCGGCTCGGCTCGGGCAGTCGCCAGCACAGGAAGGCCACCACCAGGCCGGGGAACAGCGACACGAAGAAGGCGAGGCGCCAGCCCTTGCCGTCGAAGAGCGGCCCGAGGGCGCCCCCGATGGCCAGGCCCATCCCCAGGCCGACGTAGCTCAGGCACTGCTGGATGGAGAACGCCTGCCCCCGGCGCTCCGTCCCGTAGTAGTCCGCGATGACGCTGCTGCCCGAGGGGTCGGTCACCGCCTGCCCGAAGCCGAGCGAGGCGCGGATCACGACCAGCAGGCCGAAGGCGGTCGTGGGGACGACGCCTCCCAGCGCGCTGATCAGCGACCACAGCGCGATGGTCACGGCCATGGCCCGGGTCCGGTTCCAGCGATCAGCCAGGTAGCCCGCCGGCAGGGTGACGATGCCGTTGACCAGGATGAAGGCCGAGAAGAGCAGCCCGATGGCCGTGTCGCCCACCCCGAAGGCGGCCTTGATCTGGTTGCTGCTCCCCCGGACGATGTACTGGTCCATCCCGTCGACGAAGAGGGTGAACCCGACCACCCACATCGGCCAGTTGCTGACCACCATCCGCCGCGCCGACCGCGTCACCCCTTCGCCGGTCACCGCCGCGGCGGGCGACCGCTCAGGGGTGTGCCGCGCTTCCGCCGTGCTCACGACCGGCGCGCCGCCCGTCGCTCGCGGGAGCTCCCCGCCCGGGGCCTCAGGCCCCCGGGGTGTAGCCCGCCGGGAGGGCGATGGACTTCATCTCCAGGAAGCTCTCGAGCCCCTCGGGGCCGAACTCCCGGCCCACGCCCGACTCCTTGAAGCCGCCGAACGGCGTCGAGAAGTCGATGGGCACCGGCGCGTTGAGCATGTAGGTGCCGGTGCGGACCTGGCGGGCGACCCCGAGGCCGCGGTCGTTGTCCGCCGTCCACACCGATCCGCACAGTCCGTAGCTCGAGTCGTTGGCGATGTCGACGGCGTTGGCATCGCCGTCGTAGGGGATCACCACGAGCACCGGCCCGAAGATCTCCTCCTGGGCGATCTTCATCTTGTTGTCGACGTCGGAGAACACTGTGGGCTCCACGTACCAACCCTTCGAGAACGCAGAGCCGGCGGGACGGCCGCCGCCGAGTGCCACGGTCGCCCCCTCCTCGCGCCCGCTGTCGAGATACCCCTCAATCCGGGTCCGCTGCCGCTCGGCCACCACGGGGCCGACGACGGTGGCCGGGTCCATGGGGTCGCCCACCTGCATCGCGGCCACGCCCGAGACCACGGCGTCGACGACCTCGGCGTAGCGCGAGCGGGGCGCCAGGATGCGGGTCTGCGCGATGCAGGCCTGCCCGTTGTTCATGATCGAGTTGGGCAGCAGCGTGGGAATGGTCGACGCCAGGTCGGCGTCGTCGAGGATGATGGCGGCCGACTTGCCGCCGAGCTCGAGCGTGCAGCGCTTCAGGCGCTCGCCGCAAAGGCCGCCGATGCGCTTGCCCCCCACGCCCGATCCGGTGAACGAGATCTTGTCCACCCCCGGGTGTGTCACGAGGTGCTCGCTGACCTCACGCCCCGCGGGCACCACCGACAGCACGCCCTTGGGCAGGCCCGCCTCGGCGAAGATCTCGGCCAGCCGGAAGGCGTCGAGCGGCGTCTCGGGCGCCGGCTTGAAGACCACAGTGCAGCCGGCAGCGAGCGACGGTGCCAGCTTGGCGGCCGCGATGAACAGCGGCACGTTCCAGGGTGCGATGGCGCCGACGACGCCGACGGGCTCCTTGGTCACCAGCACCTGCGGGTTCAACAGGCCGGCGCGCACCTCGTCGAAGGCGTACGACGTGGCCAGGTCGGCGTAGTAGTTGAAGATCATGGTGGGCGCGAGAACCTGGCCCATCCCCGAGAACGAGATCGGCGAGCCCATCTCGGTCGTGATGATCTCGGCCATGTCGCCCATCTCCGCCGTCACCTGTGCCGCCACGGCGGACAGGATGGCGCCCCGCTCGGCCGGCGTCATGCGGGGCCATGGGCCGTGGTCGAACGCGGTCCGCGCCGCCGCCACTGCCTTGTCGATGTCCGACTCGGTGCCGTCGGGCACCCGGGCCACGACCTCCTCCGTCGACGGCGAGATCACCGCGATGGTGTCGGACCCCTCCGGGGCGACCCAGTCGCCGCCGATGAACAAGCGGTCGTAGTCCCGAATCGGCATGTGTCCTCCCCAGGGATCAGGGGGCCCGCGCCCCCGCCGCCGGCGACGCCGGTCGGCGCCTCAAGGGTAGCGGTGACCAGCGCGGACACGACAGTTCCGGCCTGCCCGGCCCGGGCGGTCGGCGTGCCCCGGGCGGCTCAGTCCACCTCGTCGCGTCGCTCGAGATGGGCGACGATGCCGCCGTCCGGCTCCACCCAGCCCTTTCCGGCGGCGTACGCGCACATGCCGGAAAAGCCCTCGTCCCACGCGTCGGTCGCGGCAGGCCCCGCCAGCGCGCGCAGGGCCACCGGGTTCACCACGAGGTGCTGCCCGTCGGGCCGCAGGCGTCCCAGCCCGGCCTCGTCCACGATCCGAGCCAGGTCGCCCTCGCCCTCGACCGCCACGGAGAAGCGGGTGAAGTCGTCGTGCTCGCCGAGGTAGACCCTCGCCTCGGAGAGGTCGATCACGATGATCACGCCCTGCGACGCTACAGTGCCGCTTCGTGCCTGACATCAGCCAGCGCGACCCCGACGCCGTGGCCGCCACCCTCACCCGCTGGCTGGCCACCAAGTCCGGTGACGGCCCCGGCCTCGAGGTCTTCGACGTCAAGGCCCCCGGGTCCAACGGGTTCTCCAACGAGACGATCCTGTGCCGTACCCGCTCGGCCGACGGGGGCGAGCAGCGGCTCGTCGTCCGGGTCGCGCCGACCAAGCATCTCCTGTTCCTCGACGCCGAATTCTCGACCCAGTACCGGGCCATGCGCGCCCTGGCCGACGGCGGGTCGGCGGTGCCGCTCCCCCGGCTTGGGTTCTACGAGGCGGACCCCAAGTACTTCGGCGTCCCCTTCTTCTCCATGGACCACATCGAGGGCCTCGTCCCGTCCGACAACATCCCCTACACCCTGGAGGGCTGGGTCATAGAGGCCACGGCTGAGCAGCAGGAGCGCATGTGGTGGAGCGGGATCGACGCGCTGGCCGCGGTGCACCGTTCCGACTGGCGGGCCCTCGGCCTCGACTGGCTGGGCGACCCCGCCCGGGGCAAGCCGGGGATCGTGCAGCAGATGTCGTACTACCGGGACTTCCTCGACTGGGCCACCGAGGGGGAGACCGTGCCCGTGATCGAGTCGACCTGGCGGTGGCTGGTGGACCACCAACCGGCCGAGGAGGCCGAGGTCGTCATCAGCTGGGGCGACAGTCGCATCGGCAACATCATCTGGGACGACTTCCGCGCCGCCGCGGTGATCGACTGGGAGATGGCCTCGTTGGGCCAGCCCGAGATGGACCTGGGCTGGTGGCTCTACTTCGACCGCCAGTTCTCCGAGGGCCTCGGGGTGCCGCGTCCGGCGGGCTTCGGCTCCCACGAGGACACGATCGAGCGCTACTCCGATCTCATGGGCCGGCCCATGCGGGACATCTTCTTCTACGAGATCTTCTCGGGGTTCCGCTTCGCCGTGGTCATGTACCGCCTCTCCAAGCTGGTGTTCGGGAGGGTGGACATGGCGCAGGACGCGGACATGGCCACGAACAACATCGCGACCCAGCTCCTGGCGAAGATGCTCGAGCTGGATCCACCCGTCTAGAGGTTCGCCCGCCCGGTCCGCCTCCTCAGCGATCGGGTCCGTCGGGCCCGTCGTCGGGGATGGGATCGCCTCCCGGGCCGACGGCGACGCCGGCCTTCCGCAGCCGATCACCGAGCCAGTCGGCGCCGAGGTCGCTCTGCATGGACTCCTGCCAGCCGTCGAGGATCCTGTGCACGTCCTCCACCGAGGGGATCTTGGCGATGATGTGGACGGTCATCTTGTGGTCGTACCCCGGCGGCGCGGAGACGTGCAGGCCACCGAAGGGGTCCTCGGTCACGTGGGGGGAGGGCTCACGCACCACGTAGAGCTCGCCGGTGTCCTCGACGTAATTGAGCTCGTGCCGGACCCCGTCCCTGTCCAGCCACTCGGTGCCCAGCTCGAGCTCGGCGGAGGCCCGGCGGCGGGGGTCGGCTTCGTAGAACTCGTCGATGTCCATCGGCCGCACACTATCGCCGAGCTGGGTGATCGCGATTCCCTGGCACTGCCCCGCCTTCTGCGGCATGGGGGGAGGGATCGGGGGAGCACCGACCGCGACGGTGGCGCCATGCCCACCACACAGATGAAGAAGCGCGTGGCCCTCATCGACCAGATGAGCGCCGAATGGCGGTCCGTCGGCCGCTCCCCCGGCGCCGTCAGGGCGCTCCGGGCGGTGGCCCGACGGGATCCGGGGCTGTCCGAACTGGTCCTCGGGACCGCCGCCGGGCCGCCGCCCTGCCCGACCCCCTGCGACGTCGTCGAGCACATGCGACGGGCATCGGGGCGCACCCAGCGCGAGGAGGCTGCCCGCCTGGTGCGGGTCCTCCTCCGGGAGCTGGAGGTGGACCCCCTCGTCGGGAGGATGCTCGTGCAGGTGCTGCTCCCCGGTCTGGTCACCGTGGCGAGCAAGCTCCGCTGGGGCCAGGGCGGTGAATGGCAGGACGGAGAGGAGTTCTTCGGGGAGCTCGTGGCGACGACGTGGCTCGTCCTGCGGGAATGGGCCGGTCAGGACCGCCCCTACGCCGTGCTCGATCTCCTTTCGGCCATCCGCTGTCGGCTGCGGCGCCAGCTGTTCCGCGCCAAGGACCTCGGGGAGTGGGCCGTCCCGCTCGACGCCGAGGAGGCCTCCAAGCGGTCCTCACCGGCGGAGACCGACCTCGAGGGGCTGGCCCGGGTCCTCGTGGACTTGCACCGCGCCGGCATGCGGACCGACGACGTCCAGGTCCTCTACACCCACCACGTCATGGGGTATTCGATCGCGGAGCTCGCCACCTTGACCGGGCGCGATCGGCGCGCCCTCTACGCCCGGCGGGACCGCGGCCAGAGGCGCCTGTGCGCCTGACCGCCCCGGTGCGGCCGGCGTGATGCGTGCGTATGGTGTGCCGGTGGTTGGTGGAGGGTCCGACACCACCGAGGGTCTGCGCTCGCGGGTGGCCCGGGGCCGCCCCAACTGGTGGGTGATCCTCGCCGTGTCTCTGGCCCTCATGGCGCTCCTCGTGGCGACCGCCGGGAGCGCCCCGCATCCGGCCCGACGGGGCGGCGCGCCGGTGGCGGCGACGAGCGGCGACGTTCGCCACGCCGCCACGCACGGCGCGGGCGGCCCGACGCCAGAGACAGCCGCCGCGCCGTCCACCACGACGACCACCACCACGACGTCCGTCCCCCATCCCCCGCCGGCGGGCTCGACCACGGCCGGCACGTCCCTGCTCTCGGCGCGCTCCCTCGGCGCCGGCGCCCAACCGACCACCGTTCCGAGCGTCACGACGACGACCCAGACCACCACGACGACGAGCCCGATCGCCTCTCAACCGGCCGATCGGATGCAGACCCAGGGCTATCTGGACCCGCCATTGCAGACGTCCGACGGGTACGGGTTCACCGGGACGGGCGCGATGCAGATCTCGGTCCTCTGGTCGGGTACCACGTACCTGACCATGACGGTCACCTGCCCGAACGGCACGCAGAACGTCGGCGGGACGTCCGCCATGGAAGCGTCGCTCCCGGACGCCAGCGGGAGCTGCCGGGCAACGGTCAGCGAGCCGTCGTCGGAGACGGTCGCGCTCACCTACACGATCACGATCGGACCCGCGGGTGGATAGGACGGGCCCGCCGGCGCGCCGGCGGAGGATCCTCGACGTGACCGCTGCGGTGGCCGCCACACTGCTCGCCTTCACGGCCGTCCCGGCCGTGCTGGTCTTCGTGGTCGGTGATCCCTTGTCCGACGGCCTCGGGCACGCCTGGCAGACCCTTCCGCGCGACGCCCTGTGCGTGCTGACCGTGGCGGCATGGGTGGCCTGGGCAGCCTGCTGCGCCCAGCTCGTGCGCGCCGTGGTCGCGCAGGTGCGGAGCGGTGACGCCGGCGCACGCCAGGACGCGCCGGTCTTGGACCGGATCGCGGCGCGGATCGCCATCGGCGTGTTGGCGCTCACCAGCATCGGGGCGCCTCTCGCACTCTCCTCGGGTGCCGGTGCCAGTGCGCCTCCGTCGAACGCGCCCGTCGGCATCGGGCTCCCCGTCGCGCAGACGCCACGGAGCTCCGAACCCACCGCAGCCAGGGCAACCCATACCGTGCAGCCCGGCGAGACGCTGTGGCGCATCGCCGAGGAGCGATTGGGTGACGGTGCGGACTGGACGGCGATCGCGGCACTCAACCTCGGGCGCTCCATGGCCACGGGCGTCCGCTTCGTGGATCCCGACCAGATCAGCGCCGGCTGGCGACTCCACCTTCCCCTCACCGTGGCCGCATCGGACGAGCCGCAACCACCGGCCTCTCGCGCCGCCGGCGGCACCGCGCGCCCCGGGGACCATCTGCCCGAATTGGCTGCGCTCGGCCTTGGGTCACTGGCCTGCGCCGCATTGGCCCGGCGGGCCCGGAGGCGGCACCGACCCGACCCGTTCAGCGGTGATCTCCCGATCGTGCGCGCGCCCTCCGAGGGCGCCGTCGACGCGGCGGCCCTCTTGGAACGCTTCGCGGCAGTCCCCGCGCTCCAGTCCTTCGAGGCCGCGAACTGTCTGCTGGGCCGGTCGCTGCAGGACGCCGCGGCCGGACCCAAGGTCCGGGCCATCTGCGTGTCCGGGTCCGGGGTCACGTTCTGGTTGTCCGAGCCGCGAGACGACACTCCGGCCGGGTTCGCTCGGGTGATGGACGGGTCCGGGTGGCGCGTGGACCATGTCGTGGCGCAGGGAGACCAGGATGTCTTCAGCCCGTACGTGCCGCTCGCCTTCCCCGTGGGTGACGATGCCGAGGGCACCTGGCTCGTCGCCCTCGGGCCGGGTGACGTGCTGCCGCTCCTCGGTGAGGCGGCACCCTCGCTCCTCCGGTCGATGCGGGCCGCAGCGGACGCGTGGGCCTGGTCAGAGATGATCGTCGTGACCGACGACCCCGACCACCCGGCTCTCGAGCGCCCCGTGGCCATGGACCCGCAGGCGACGAGGCACCACGTCTTCTTCGGGGACCCCGCATCCCTCTCAGCGGGGGCGGCGCCGCACTGCTCGGTCGTGACAACCGCCACGGCTGCCGCCAGCAACCTGAGCATTCTCGTCGACCGCCACGGCGCGACGCTCCACCCGATGGGCCGGGTCGTCCGGCCCCACCTCCAGTCGGAGGAGATGGCCGGGGCGCTGAGAGAGTTGAGGGCTCCTCCCGCGCACGACGCCGAGCCACGCCGCGCCGGCCGGGACCAGGTTCACTCGACGGAAGCCGCTGGGGGCACGGCCGCACTCGCACCGGGCCCCGTCGACGTGCGCCTCTTGACCGTGACGCCCCGGCTGGACGGGCTCCGCGAGGAGCTCCCCCCCAATCGGGCGCGGCGTGCGGTCGAGCTCGTCGCCTACCTCACCCTGCACCAGCCCGACGAGATCTCCGGCGACCGGCTGCGCACGCGCGTCCTCGGTTCGTCCGACGCCGACGCAGCCTCCAAGACGCTCTTCAACACCGCCTACGCCGCGCGCCGGGCCATGGGGGTGGACGAGGACGGCGATCCCCTGTTCCCCGCCGGCTCGCGCACGGGCCTCTACCAGGTGTCGCCCCGCGTCACCGTGGACGTGCAACGGGCCATCGACCTCGCCAGGGAAGGACACGCACAGGCCGACTCCGAACTGGCGATCGCCCACTTCCGTGCCGCGCTCAGTCTCGTGGAGGGCGAGCCGTTGGCGAACGCGCTGTCGGGGTACTCGTGGTGGGAGGCCGAGGGCCATGGAGGCCGGATTGCCGCGGTGCTCGTCGACGCCGCCTGCTCCATGGCGACCCTCGCCACCGACGCGGGCCACTACGGCCTTGCCCACTGGGGCCTGCAGCGGGCGCGGTTGGTCGAGCCCTACAGCGAGGCACTCTCCCGCGCCGCCATGCGGGTCGCCGCGGCCGAGGGTGATGCCGACCGGCTCCGCCTCGAATGGCGCGACTGTCAGCGCAGGGTCGATGCCCTCGATCCCGGCAGTTCGCCCTCCACGCGCACCGAGACGCTGTATGGCGAGCTCCGCCGCGGCATGCTCGTCGGAGCGAGGGACGCACGGCTCGAGCGACCGAGCTACGTCCCCGCTACGAGCGACTGAACTCCCGCCGCCGAGCCGTACGCCCGCGCCACGTCCTCCAGACGAGCGACCCGGCTGCCCTTGACGAGCAGCGCATCACCCGGGCCCAGCGTGCGCAGCAGCGCGACCGCGTCCGCCACGTCACCCACCTGGGCCGGCCCGTACAGATCGGTCTGGTAGCCGACGACCTCGATCCCGAGCGCTTCGGCCTGCTGGACCACGCGCCGATGCTCCGCCTCGGTCTCGGCTCCGAGTTCGGCCATGAGGCCGAGCAAGGCCAGCTTCCTTCCCGCGCCGAGCGCGGCCAGCGAGCGCAGCGCCGCCTCGGTGGAGGCCGGGTTGGCGTTGTAGCAGTCCACGACCAGGACGGGACCGCCGGGTGCGTGGTGCACCTCCATCCGCAGCGGCGAGCCGGTCACCGCCTCGAGGGCCGCGGTGACGTCGTCGAGTGGCACGCCGCACCACAGAGCAGCACCCGCCGCCGCCAGCGCGTTCGGGACCTGCTGCTCACCGTGCAGGGCCAGCCGCACCTCGCCCGAGCCCCACGGCGTGCTGAGCCGGAAGCGCGGACGCAGCTCGCCGTCGAGAGCGACCTCTTCGGCGCGTACCTCGGCGGCCCCCTCGACGGCGTAGCCGAGCACCGGACACGGACTCTGCGATGCCATGCGGGCCACCCGCGGGTCGTCGAAATTCAGGATGGCCACGCCGGAGGGGGGCAGTGACGTCACGAGCTCGCTCTTCGCCCGCGCCACGCCGTCGAGGTCGCCGAAGTACTCGACGTGGGCCATCGCGACGCTGGTCACGATGCCCACCCCGGGCCGGGCCACCCGGGCCAGCCGTTCGACGTGACCGACGCCGCGGGCACCCATCTCGAGGACCACCCACTGCGCATCGTCGGGCGCGTTGAGAAGCGTCAGCGGCAAGCCCAGCTCGTTGTTGAAGGAGCGCTCGCTGGCCGCGGTGCGGAAGGTCCGCGCCAGACAGGCGCGGAGCATGTCCTTGGTGGTCGTCTTGCCGACCGAGCCGGTGATGCCGACCACACCCCCGACACGGCCGCGGGCCAACATGCCGAGGTTCATCAACGCGACGGACGTGTCGGCGACCTCAATGGCCGTCCCGCCGACAGGAGGGTGCATCGTCAGGTACGCCGAGGCGCCGGAGCCCAGGGCGGCCGCGATGAACGCATGCCCGTCCCGGTCCGCGACGATCGGCACGTAGAGCTGACCCCGCAGGACCGTCCTGGAGTCGATGCTGGCGCCGTCAACCTTGACGTCGGGCCCGACCAGCTCTCCGCCGAGGTGGCCTGCGAGTTCAGTTGTGGAAAATCGCACGCATGCCCCTCGCGGTCGATTGTATAGCCTCGGTCGATGCCTGATCGGGGAGACCTGGCCGTCGTCTACGGCGGCCCTTCAGCCGAACACGAGATCTCATGCATCTCGGCGCGCCGGATCGTCGCCACGGCGCTCGATGCGGGGTTCACCGTCCACGCCATCGGGCTGACCCACGACAAGCGTTGGATCGACGCCAACAAGGTCCTCGCCGACGTCGGCGCGGTCGAGGCACTCACCTCACCCGACGACCTGCTCCACCACGATCCGAGCGCCGAGCTCACGCACCTCGACCCCGTCCTGCCGGCCGGGACGGTCGTGTTCCCAGCGTTGCACGGCCCGTTCGGGGAGGACGGCGTGATCCAGGGGCACCTCGAGGCGCTGGACATCCCTTACGTCGGTGCAGGCGTGCTCGCCTCCGCCATCTGCATGGACAAGGGCATCGCCAAGTCGGTCCTGCACGACAACGGCCTCCCGGTCGCGGCATGGCGGTCGGTGGCACGATCGTCGTGGTCGGCCGATGTGATGGAAGAGGCGATCGCAGCCCTCGGCCTCCCCGTCTTCGTGAAGCCGGCCAACCTCGGGTCGTCCATCGGCGTGGCCAAGGTGGCCGACGCGGCGGCGCTGGGTGACGCGGTGCTGAGCGCGTTCGAGTTCGACGACCATGTCGTCCTCGAGGAGTTCGTCCGGGGCCGCGAGCTCGAGCTCGCCCTCATGGGCAACGAGGACGTGAGGGTGTCGCGGGCGGGCGAGATCGTCCCCAGCCGCGAGTTCTACGACTACGAGGACAAGTACGAGCTCGGCAAGGCGGAGACCATCGCCCCCACCGACCTCACCGCCGCGCAGTTGGCGCACGCCCAGCGCGTCGCCTCGGCCGCCTACCGGGCCCTGCGCGTGGAGGGGCTGGCCCGCGTCGACCTCTTCCTCCGGGACGACGACGAGATGGTCGTCAACGAGGTGAACACCATGCCCGGCTTCACGCCGATCTCCATGTTCCCGATGCTGTGGGAGGCCGAGGGCGTGACCTTCCAGGTCGTGGTCGAGCAACTCGTCATCCTGGCCCGTGCCCGGCACGCACGACGGCGCCTGCTCCGCACGCACCGGGCCATCTGACCGCGGTCAGCGGCCCGGCCGGCGCCGGGGCCGGGCGGCGCGTCGTGCCTCCTCCCGGGCCCTCACGCCGGGGAGGACCCCCAGCACGTAGGAGGCGCTCAGGGCGCCGGCCACGAGGATGATCGCGAGCGGTGCAGGGTTGAACCTGTTCTGCACGGACACCGACGCCGTCAGCGCGAGCACGGCGAACAGGACCACGCCCACCGGCCCGAGCACAGCGAGCCCGGGCACTCGGAACGGACGGGGGGTGTCGGGCTGGCGCCGGCGCAGGCGGAGGGCGCAGAAGCCGGCGACGCAATAGATCATCGCCTCGAGCGCCGCCCCCACGGCGACGAGGACCTGCCAGGCATGGGTCACGGCCACGAGGAGTGCGACCACGGCGGAGACGGTGCCGAGGACGACCACGGGCACCCAGGGCACGGCGCGGTCGTTGAGATGGGCCAGCTGACGGGGCAGGGACCCCTCGCGTGCCGTGCCGTAGATGAAGCGGGACGCGGTGATGAAGCCGCCGTTGAACGTGTTGAGCGCGGTGACCGCGGTGACCGCGGCCATCACCCACAGACCGGAGTGCCCGATGGCGGCGATCCCGAGGTAGAGCTGCGGGTACGCCGAGGTGAGCTCGTTGTGGGTGAGGGTGTGGCTCATGCTCACGGCGGCGACGGAGCACACGACACAGAGGATGCCGATGGCGATCAGCATGCCGCGGTTGATCGACTCGGGCTTACGCACCTCCTCGGCGCTCGTCGTCACCCACTCGAACGCGCTGTAGAGGAACACGCCGAGCGCAACGGCCTCGAGGAAGTCGCCGGCCTTGTGGCCGTGCAGGGGTTGGAACGGGGTGTGCAGGCCGTGGCCGCTGTGCACGAGCGCGAGCACGGCGATGACCAGCGTGGCCAGCACGACCACGGACGTGGCGACGTCCTGCAGGAGACCGGCCACCGTGATCCCGCGCAGGTTGGTGGCCACGGCGACGGCCAGGAGGCCGACGATCCAGATCGACGCCACCCACGCCGGCTCACCGAATGCATGCGCGAGGGCACTTCCCACGATGAACGCGTCAGAGGCGATGACGAGGACGATCGTCGTCATGTAGGTGAACGTGATGGTCAGCGCAGCGCGGTCGTCCATGGCCCGCTTCATGTAGAGGCGGATGGCCGCCGCGGTGGGGAACATCCCGTTGAGCTCGCCGAAGAAGCCGTAGGCCAGGAGCGCGAGGACTCCGGCGACGATGATGGGGATGAAGGCGGAGTCGCCCCCCACATAGGCCACGAGACCAGCGGCGGCCAGGTACTCGAGGGCGGCGAAGGCCAGTCCGGTCGAGGTGGTCACGACGGTGCGCAGGCCGAGCGCTCGGCGCAGCGTGGCCCGGGACGCGAGGGTGGTGGCGTCGGTCATGGGGCGCCGCGCAGGCTCAGGTATCGAGGAAGGCCACCATGGAGATGGCGTCGATCCGCATGACGTCCTGCTGCGATCCCACCAGCGTGATCTCGCCGGACATGTACTTCTCCGAGGGGTTGAGGTCGCCCCAGAACATGTCGCAGAAGTCCTCGCTGCTCCCGGTCACGACCACGTCGGGTTGCCCCTCGTGGCCCACCGCCAGCCCGGACAGCTGCTGGTCCTCCACCCGCATGGTGTAGCCCTGCGCCGTGTCGGTCGTGACGAAGTGGATGACGCGGTCCCAGCCCTTCACCATCTTGGTCAGGCGTGGGTTCCCGTTGCTGCGGGTGCGCCACTCGGCGAAGGCCTCGAGCAGCTCCTCAGTCGAGGCCACCCGGCTCTCCCCTCAGCGCACCCAGCACCTCGCCGCCCGCCCGCAGCCCTGCGGAGAGCGCGCCGTCGAGGTAGCCGCACCACTGCGTCGCCGTCTCGGTCCCCGCCCAGTGCAACGGCCCCACGGGCTCTCGCAGCGCCGGGCCGAGCGCGGTCAGCGCGCCGGGCGAGCTGATGGCGACGGGGCCGCCGCGAGTGAACGGCTCGGCGGGCCAGTGCTGCTCGACCACCTCGATCGGCGTGCGCGCCCGGGGCCCGAAGGCGCGCTCGAGATCGGCCAGCACGACCTCCCGGCGCACGTCGGGCCCGGCGACCTCCAGGCGACGGCAGTCGTCGCCGGCGATGAACCCGACGATCTCGCCGTGGTCCGCGTCCTCGGGCGAGTTGTCGAACGTGGCGCCCAGGGCGCTCCCGGGGGCGACGATCTGGCCGTTGAGGCCGTCGTCGCGCCAGAACGGGCGGTCGTACATCACGTGGATCTTGGTGACGGCTCCCATGGGCATGCGCTGGCACAGCTGCTCCCTGCGTCCGGGCAGCCCAGGCAGGTAGGAGAGGCGCCCGCTGAGCGCGGGTGGCATGGCGAAGATGGCGCGGCGGGCACGGACGCCCAGCGGGCGATGCTCTGCCGAGGGGTCGGCTGGGTCATTGCCCGGGGCGACCAGACGGCCCCCGACGACCACCTCGTCGGGGGCGTACGCCACCGTCTCGACCGGGGCGCCGAGGAGCACCCGCGCCCCCAGCTCGTCCGCCATGCCTTCGGCCAGCTGCTGGGAGCCGCCGGCGAAGCGGCGTTCCTGGGCGCCGCCGGTACTGCGGGCGAGGTTGGTGAGCCCGCCGCCGGCATGGAGATAGAAGAGCGCGAAGAGGAGCGAGAGCTCGCCCGAGCCGGTGCCGAAGACGGCCTTCACCGCGACCTCCAGGATGGCGCGGGCCGACGCCGACGAGAGATGGGCGTCGAACCACGTGGCCAACGTCTGCGCGTCCAGACTGGCGGCGTCGGGTGCGTCCCATGGGGCGTCGACCGGGACGTCGAAGGCGGCCAGATCGAGGTCGAGCATGGCGGCGATGCCGTCGGCGGCCCCGTGAGGGTCGGAGGTCGGGATCAGACCGACGTACGTGTCCCTGCCGCCGTCGCGCAGCTCGACGCCCTCGCCGGTGGTGTAGGTCGGGACGGTCGCGATGCCGAGCTCCGTGGCCAGTGCGGCCAGGTGGTCCTGGGTGGGGCCGATCCACTGGCCCCCCCGGTCGATGGTGAACCCGGCTGCCGTCACGTCGGTGAACGAGCGGCCACCGACGCGGTGCCGGGCGTCGAGCACCAGCACGTCGACGCCGGAACGGGCCAGGTGGCGGGCGGCGGCGAGCCCCGAGTAGCCGGCCCCGACCACCACCACCTCGCACTCCCTGACCTGCTCGGCCATGTCCCCTTCGCTCTCCGCGGGCCACGCGGGCCCGCGATCGGCCACCATAGGCGCAGGTCCCACGGGTGCTGCGAGCACCCGTTCAGTACCGTGCGGAGTGTGGTGATGACGTTCGAGGGCTTGGAGAGCGACACCTGGGAGGAGCTTCCAGGTGCCAGCCGTCTCACCATCGCGCAGCGGGAGGCCGTCGAGTCGGAGGAGCCGTTGCTCTGCGTCGTGGCGGGGGCGGGCGCCGGCAAGACCAGGGTGCTCACGCTGCGGGTGGCCCGGCGCGTGCGCAACGGCTCCATCGAGGCCGATCGCACCCTGGTCACCACGTTCAGCCGCAAGGCGGCCGACGAGCTGCGGACGCGCCTGTGGTCGCTCGGCATCTCGGGGGTGAAGGCCGGCACGTTCCACCGCACGGCACTCGGCCTGTTGCGGGAGCACCGCGAGCTGCGCGGGCGCCCGCTCCCCCAGCTCCTGCCCGACCGCCGGCGCCTCCTGGCCGACGTCGCGACCGGCGACCCGCGCCGCACCCGTGCGCTCGACGGCGAGATCGGGTGGGCCAAGGCTCGACTCGTGTCCCCCGAGCACTACGAGGCGGAGGCACGGCGGCACCGCCGTCGCAGCGGCATCAGTGCCGACCAGGTGGCCGACGTCTACGCCCGCTACGAGGCGGAGCGGGTGCGCCGGCGGCTGCTCGACTTCGACGATCTCATCGTCACCTGCGCCGACGCCCTCGCCGGCGACCGTGAGTTCGCGGACTCCATCCGCTGGCGCACGCGCCACCTCTTCGTCGACGAGATGCAGGACGTGAACCCGGCCCAGTTCCGCCTGCTGACGACCATGCTGGCCGACGACCCCGACCTCTTCGTGGTGGGCGACCCCAACCAGTCGGTCTACGGGTTCAACGGGGCGGACCCCACGCTGCTCGACCGCCTGCCCGAGATCCTGCGGGGCACCAGGGTGATCCGCCTCGACGAGAACCACCGCTGCACCCCCCAGGTGGTGGCGGTCGCCACCGCCGTGCTGGCCGACGGCGGCGCGGCGGGTGCCGTGGTGCCCCCGCGCACGACACGCGTCGACGGGCCGGTGCCGAAGGTCATCGTGCACACCACCGAGGACGACGAGGCGTCCTGGGCGGCGGCCCGGGCGAAGATGTCGCGCACTCCCGGACGGCGCTGGTCGAGCATCGCGGTCTTGACCCGTACCAACGCGCAGCTGGCCAGGGTGCAGGCCGCCATGGACGAAGCCCGCGTCCCGAGCCGGATCGCGGGTGCCGACCTGGGCCCGGCATCCGATCTGCGGGCCGAGGCCGGTCGCCGGGGCACGGGCGACGAGGACGAGGAACCCGGCACCAGGCGGGAGGATCCCGAGGACCGGGACCGGGTGGTGCTCACGACGTTCCACCGGGCCAAGGGCCTGCAGTGGCCGACGGTCCTGGTGCTCGGGATGCGGGAGGGCCTGATGCCCATCGCGTCGGCCCAGACCCCAGCCGCAGTGGAAGAGGAGCGCCGCTTGCTCTACGTGGCACTCACCCGCTCCGAGGAGGAGCTGTGGTGCAGCTGGTTCGAGCGGTCCGGCGGCGATGAGCTGGGCACGGCCCGCGGGCCGAGCCCGTGGCTGGCCCCCATCGAGCGGACCATCGCCGAGCTCGAGAAGGAGGCGGCACCGACGGCCTCTGAGGAGGTGTCGGCCCGCGTCGCCGAGCTGCGGCGCCGGCTCGCCGAGGCGGCCGAGGGGCCCGACGCGGCGCAGTAGCGGCCGGTAAGGTCGGACCGCCCCGATCGATCCGAGGTGGGAGTGGCCCGTCGGATGTCCGAAGTCCTGGAACTGCTGCGCAAGGCCGTGGGCGAGAGCCACGTCGTGCCCGGTTCGGCCGTGCACGCGGACTACACCCACGACGAGGCGCTCACGACCGAGCCCGTGGTCCCCCTCGCCGTCGTGCTGCCCGGTTCGACGGGCGAGGTGGCCGAGGTCCTCAAGGTGGCGAGCCGGCACGGGGTGCCCGTGGTGGCCCGCGGCAGCGGCACGGGGCTCTCCGGTGCGGCCGTCCCGGTGGCCGAGGGCATCCTGCTGGCCTTCGACCGGATGAAGCGGATCCGGGAGATCGACACCGAGAACCAGGTCGCAGTCGTGGAGCCCGGCGTGACGTTGGAGCAGCTCAACGCCGAGCTGGCCCCGCTGGGGCTCATCTATCCGGTCTCCCCCGGCGAGCAGAGCGGGTCGCTCGGCGGGAACGTTGCCACCAACGCGGGCGGCATGCGCGCCGTGCGCTACGGGGTGACCCGCCACCATGTCCTGGGCCTCGAGGTCGTGCTGGCCGACGGCCGCGTGCTGCGGACCGGGGGCAAGTTCGTCAAGTGCTCGACCGGCTACGACCTGACCCAGCTGCTGATCGGCTCGGAGGGCACGCTGGCCATCACGACCGAGGTGACGGTGAAGATCCAGCCCCGCTTCACGTCGTCCTCCACCGTGCTGGCGCCGTTCGCCACGTTGGCCGAGGTGGCGCAGGCCGTGCCCCACATCGTCAACAGCGGGATCGACCCTTCCATCCTCGAGTACGTGGACACCCTGGTGATGGCCGGGATCACCCGGGCCGCCGGGCTGGACCTCGGGATCCCCGAGGAGGTCAAGGCAGGCACGCTCGCCTACCTCGTGGTGGTCCTGGAGGGCATGGAGGCCGACCGGGTGGAGGGGGACGTGGAGCGCCTCGGCACCCTGCTCGAGGAGCTCGGGGCGCGCGACGTGTACGTGCTCCCGCCGACCTCGGGAGCACAACTGATCGCAGCCCGGGAGCGGGCCTTCTTCGTGGGCAAGGCGGCCGGGTGCGACGACCTCATCGATGCCGTGCTGCCGCGGGCCGCCATCCCGGACTACCTGGCCCAACTCGCCGAGGTGGCGCAGGAACACGGTGCGCTGGTCACCGGCTGCGGGCACATCGGCGACGGCAACGTGCACGTGACCGTCTTCCAACCCGACGACGCGCGCCGGCACGCCCTCATGCGAACTGCCTTCGAATTGGCATTGGCGGCCGGTGGTGCGATCTCGGGCGAGCACGGCATCGGGACGGCAAAGCTGCCGTACTTCCTCGAGATGCAGGACCCGGTGTCATTGGAGCTGATGCGATCCATCAAGCGCGTCTTCGACCCGGAGGGGATCCTCGGGCCCGACCGCCTGCTGGGCGTGACGCGCGCGGGAGCCGCCTCGTGAACGGCGCCCGCTCCCTGCTCTCCACGCTGGTCGACGCCGGCGTCGACGTGTGCTTTGCCAACCCAGGGACCTCCGAGATGCACTTCGTGGCCGCGCTCGACGACGTGCCGGCGATGCGGGGCGTTCTGTGCCTCTTCGAGGGCGTGGTCACCGGCGCGGCCGACGGCTACGGACGCGTGGCGGGGCGGCCGGCGGCGACGCTGCTCCATCTCGGTCCCGGGCTCGGCAACGGGTTGGCCAACCTGCACAACGCGCGGCGGGCACGCACGCCGATCGTCAACATCGTCGGCGACCACGCGACGTACCACGGCCGCTACGACGCGCCGTTGCAGTCGGACATCGCGTCCATCGCCGGGGCCGTCTCGGGGTGGTACCGCTCGTCCGCCCAGGCCGACGACGTGGCGGGCGACGCCGCCGACGCGGTGGCCGCTGCGCTGGGGCCGCCCGGCTGCGTCGCCACGCTGGTCCTCCCGGCGGACTCGTCGTGGTCGGAGTCGACGACCGGGCCCCACCCACCGCGGCCACGCAACCGGACGTCGGTGGTGCCGGCGGACACGATCGAGGAGGTCGCGAAGGCACTGCGCTCGGGCGAGCGGACGGCGCTGCTCGTGGGGGGCACCGCGGTCCGGGCGGACGCGCTGCACGCGGCCAGCCGGGTCGCCACGGCGACCGGGGCCAAGCTGGTGGGAGAGACGTTCCCGGCCAACCTCGAGCGCGGGGCGGGTGTGCCGGCGGTCGACCGGCTGGCCTACCTGGCGGAGATGGCCCAGGCCCAGTTGGACGGCGTGCGCCACCTCGTCCTGGTCGACGCCAAGGCGCCCGTGTCCTTCTTCGCCTACCCCGGCAAGGCGAGCGACCTGGTCCCGGCCGGCTGCACCGTGCACACACTGGCCCGGGCGGGCGAGGACGCCGCGGCCGCCCTGGAGGCCCTGGCCGAGGTGCTGGGCGCCCCGGTGGACGGGGCGTCCCCGGCGCCGTCGGGCCGTCCCGATCGGCCGACGGGCGCGGTCTCGACCGAGTCGCTGGCCGCCGCTGTCGGGGCCACCCTGCCCGAAGGCACCATCGTGGTCGACGAGGGCAACACGTCGGGCCTCTTCGTCGCCGGGGCAACGGCGGGTGCGCCCCGCCACGACTGGCTGACGCTGACGGGGGGCGCCATCGGCATCGGGCTCCCCATGGCAACCGGGGCGGCCGTGGCAGCCCCCGAGCGCCCGGTGCTCTGCCTGCAGGCGGACGGCAGCGCGATGTACACGCTGCAAGCGCTGTGGACCCAAGCTCGGGAGGGTCTGCACGTCACCACCATCGTGCTGTCCAACCGGAGCTACGCCATCTTGAACATGGAGCTGCACCGGGTTGGTGCCGACGCCGGCGGCCCGCTGGCTCGGCGGCTGCTCGACCTCACCGATCCCGAGCTCGACTTCTGCGACCTGGCCCGCGGCATGGGCGTGCCCGCACGACGCGTGGAGAACGCCGAGGACCTCGTGACGGCATTGGAGGCCGGCTTCGCCGAACCGGGGCCGTCGCTCATCGAGGTGCCGCTCTAGGCAGATCCGGAGCTGCTCGCGCCGGGAATATCAACGGATGCACAACGGAATCAATCAGCGGACAACAAACAGGGACCTAAGGCCCTAATAGGTTCCAACGGCTCTATAGCGCCCACCCGCCGGCCTGTCAGCATCGAACTGGAAAGGGGCGCTCTTCACGGAGACCAGCCCAGGGGACGGATCACCGAGGAGGCGCAGATGAAGATGGAGATGGACAGTCCGCTCTCAGACGCCCGCTCCATCGACGCAGCCCTCGAGCGATTGCGCCAGGACCTCTTCGGTGCCCCGGCTCCGCAGGACGACGAAGTCGCTCAGGCCCCGGACGCCATCGACTATGCGTCCCTCGAGCTCGAGGTCGAGCGGATGCGCAAGCGGTTGGCCATCTGGGAGATCTTCATGACCTACATGCGCAACGGAGCCCGCAGCTGGCCCGAGGTGCAGAGGGCACTGACAAGGGAAGACTTCGACAAGATCGTGTCGATCTGTGACGGTGTCCCGCTACGGGACCTCCTCTTGGATCTGCAATAGGAGACGATCGACCCCAGGGAACCGGGACCACGAGGTTCGTGCCCCAGCGCTTGGCCTAGCGGCACTGCCGCTCTTGGCGAAGGCCAAGCGCTGGGGACACGACGAGGAGCTCGATGCTTGGCCGAGCGGCTCTGCCGCTCTTGGCGACGGCCAAGCGCTGGGGACACGACGAGGAGCTCGATGCTTGGCCGAGCGGCTCTGCCGCTCTTGGCGACGGCCAAGCGCTGGACGCCACGGCGGTTCGTGCCCGTCTCCCTACTTCAGCAGGAGCACGTGGTACACGACGAACGCCGGCCAGACGAGAGACTTCAACACGGCGAGGACGACCAGCCAGAAGGTGCCCGAGTGAAAGTGGATGTAGTACACCAGGGCCCCGACGAACCCCAGGAACCAGATCCCTCCGGCGGCGCCGTTCTTCGCGGCGGACTTGTTCGTGCCGGTGTCCGTCATGGGTTGCACACCTCCGATGTCCGATGTCCGATGTCCGAGGACCACGATCCGTTTCGAAGTCGTCCAGCCGAAGCAATTCAGCGGCTGCCCGACTGCCGTTCCATTTCCCGCGTGATCTCGCTCTCGGTGATGGGCTTGTGGCCGTACACCGACCACGCTCGCGCCGCCACTATCAGTGCCACCGCGACGACGGGGTAGATGATCCAGTAGTTCCACACGTCATGGATCCCTGAGCTCTGACTGAATCCCTGTGTCGGCCAGCCGCCCGCATTGTGGTATTCCGAGGTGGCCCAGATGGCGATCAGGATGACCACGCCGATGGCGGTCACAACCAGTTCCACGTGGAATCGCCGCTTCCGCTGAATCCGCTCCACTGCCTGCGTACGCGCCTGATCCTCACCGCTGGTTGGAGACGGTGCCTCCCCGTCGTACCGCTCGTGCGTCTCCTTCATGGCACCACCGTCCGTTCTCGCCGGCTGCGCCGGTGACGACGTCGAGAATCGCCCGATCGCCGCACATGCCGCGGGACTGCTCCCGACCGGCTTCGCCGGCCGACTGATTCACTGGACTGTCAATGGTTCTGTTTACAGTCTGGAGCAACACCGGGCCGCCGACCGGATCCTCGTCATGTAGATCACTCCTACCAGAAGAGTGCCACGTTCAACCGGCGAGTCCAGGGCCGAAGGTCCCGTTGTCGACCGTGTCGATCCGTCGCCGACGAACAGGATTCGAGCAGACCATGACCATCTGGGTCGTGTTCTCCACCGCGAACACGCGGTTGCCGGTGTGGATAGGAGACCGTCCCCGCGGAACGCAGACGAGTGGCTCCGGCCGCTCTGGAACGGTCGCGCGCCGGCGCGCTGACCGCCCTCAGGGTGGGGACAACGGGCGGTGCCCGGTCGGTCGCTCAGTCCGAGAAGGTCGGCGCGCCGTTGGTACCGCTGGACCCACCGGTCGTGGTGGTGACCTGGATGTAGTACGTCTTGCCCGAGCCGCCGCTCGGCACGGTGGCCGTGAGCTGGGTGGACGACTGCACCGTCACGTTGGTCGCATTCAGGTTGCCGCCCGGGCCGCTCGTCGGCACGAGCTGGACGGTGGTCTGTCCGGTGGCGAACCCGATGCCGGTGACCGTCAGCACGGTGCCCTGGCCGCCGTGAACGGTCCGACACCGGCCACCACGGGCGTGAGGGCCTGGAAGGTCCACTCGTAGGAGGCGCTCTGTGGGCTCGTGCCACCGGGAGCCGTCTTGACCGTGACGTAGTAGTTGTCGGTATTGGCGACGGCGGGGGTGACGGCGGTGATCGTCTGTGTGCCGTTCGCGTAGGCGCTCACCTTGACGTAGGGCGAGGCCAAGACCGTGTTGGTGTTGTTCACGTCCACGAAGTTCACCGTCGTCGTGTCACCCGCCACGTTGTCGAGGAAGCCCGTGCCGGTGATGGTGACGGCGGACCCGCCCGCAGCGGATCCCGAGGCCGACCCGCCCGGGCCGCTGAGGCCCGTGATCTGGGGGATGACCGACTGATAGGTGAAGGTCGGCGACGTGCCCGGCACCACATTGCTGGTGCCGTTGGGCGTCGTCGCCTCGACGTAGAAGCTGGTGGCCGTGGTGGCAGGCGGCACCGTCACGGTCAGACTGGTGGAAGAGGTGACGTTCTCCCCCGTGCCCTGAAGGACGATGTTGGACGAGGCGTTCGTCGAGACGAGTGTCACCTGCGTCTGGCCGGAGATGAAGCCGGTTCCGGTGACCGTGATCGCGGTGCTGGCGTTCACGGGCCCCGATGAGACCGAGATCGCCGTGACGCTCGGCAGATTGAGCGGCGTGGTCGAGCTGTTGATGGTCATGCCGGCGCCACACGTGTTGGTACAGATGCCGGGGTTCACCGAGGGGAAACCCGTCGCGTAGTCGTCGAAGGTGACGATGGTCTGCAGGCCCGGTTGGGCCACGCACGACTGGGCGGTCGCCGGGCTCACGCAGGCGGAGACGGTCACCACGCGCGTGGAGGCGGACGTCGGGTTCCACGCCGTGCTGCAGAAGACGTCCACCGTGTACCCGTTCAAGGTGGCCTGGGACTGCGCCGGCGGAGTAGGCACGGGCGTCGGCTCCCAGCAGTCGTACGGCGGGTTGGCGTTCAACGTCTGGCCGGCTCCGAGGAGCGGGCTGTAACGGATGTTCTGGATCGCCGTCTGCGTCGCACCGTACAGGGCGTAGCTCTGGTTGCGCGCGTTCTGGAAGTTGGTCGCGTTCTTGAGGCTGCTGTCGGTCCACGACGCCATGGCACCAACCATCAGGCCGATGACGACCATGAAGATCAGCGCCAGGATCAGGGCGGCGCCGGCCTCGCTCCGCGCCTCCGTGCGTTGCTCGGCGCGGCGCGCCCGGAGGCGCCGGGCGATCGACATCATCGCTCTCCTCGGTCGGTGTGGGGTCATGGCACTCATGGACTGGTCGTGAAGTTCGCTGGCGTGCCGTAGGTGACGGCGCCACCCGAGCTGGTGACCACCAGGTCGTAGTAGTACGTCGTGCCCCTCGTCAGGCCGGTCAGGTTGGCGTTCTCGGAGACGGGCGAGGTCCCCGTGGCCGGCGACGTGCTGGCCGTGACCAAGGTGCCCGTGCACGAGGTGCTGGTCACCTGCGACGCGGTGGCCGAGTAGCAGAACTCCACCGTGTCGGTGTCGCCCTGCGGGTTGACTGTGCCGTTGATCGTCGCCCTGGTCCTGGAGATGCCGTTGGCCGAGCCGGTGGTGACGGTCGGGGCGGCGTACACGCTCTGGCTCAGGGCCGACGAGGTCGAGGTGCTGTAGTTGGCGTCCCCGCCGAAGACGGCGGTGATCGAGTGCGGGCTGCCGGTGGTCGAGTTGTAGGTGACCACGCAGGTGGCGCTGGTGCCGTTGAAGGACACCGAGCCCGTGCCGCAGCTGACGGTGCTCGCCCCGTCCTTGAAGGTCACCGTGTCGCTGTTCGACGGCGTACCCGCGCCCGGGCGCGGTCACGGCCACCGTGGCCGTGTAGGTGACGGCCTGGCCCACCACCGAGGGGTTGGGGTTCGAGGCCACCGCGGTGGTGGTCGCGGCCTTGTTGACCGTCTGGGTGAGGGTCGACGAGACGTCGACGCCGCCGTAGTTGGCGTCCCCGCCGAAGACGGCGGTGATCGAGTGCGGGCTGCCGGCGGTCGAGGCGTAGGTGACCACGCAGGTGGCGCTGGTGCCGTCAGAAGGACACCGACGCCCGTGCCGCAGCTGACGGTGGCTGGCACCGTCCTTGAAGGTCACCGCGTCGCTGCTCGACGGCGTGCCCGCGCCCGGCGCGGTCACGGCCACGGTGGCCGTGTAGGTGACGGCCTGGCCCACCACCGACGGGTTGGCGCTCGAGGCCACCGCGGTGGTGGTCGAGGCGGGGTTGACCGTCTGGGTGAGGGCCGACGAGGTCGAGGTGCTGAAGTTGGCGTCACCGCCGAAGACAGCCGTGATCGAGTGGCTGCCCGCCGTGGTCGGGGTCGCAACGCAGGTGGCGGTCGTGCCGTTGAAGGCCACCGAGCCCGTGCCGCAGCTGATGGTGCTCGCGCCGTCCTTGAAGGTCACCGTGTCGCTGCCCGACGGCGTGCCCGAGCCGGGCGCGGTCACGGCCACCGTGGCCGTGTAGGTCACGGCCTGGCCCACCACCGACGGGTTGTGGTTCGAGGCCACCGAGGTGGTGGTCGCGGCGGCGTTGACGGTCTGGCTGAGGGCCGACGAGGTCGAGGCGCTGTAGTTGGCGTCACCGCCGAAGACGGCGGTGATCGAGTGGGCTGCCCGCCGTGGTCGGGGTGACCACGCAGGTGGCGGTCGTGCCGTTGAAGGCCACCGAGCCCGAGCCGCAGCTGAGTGTGCTCGCGCCGTCCTTGAAGGTCACGGTGTCGCTGCTCGACGGCGTGCCCGAGCCGGGCGCCGTCACGGCCACCGTGGCCGCGTAGGTCACCTGCTGGCCCACTGTCGAGGGGTTGATGGTCGAGGTCACCGAGGTGGTGGTCGCGGCGGCGTTGACCGTCTGGGCTCAGGGCCGACGAGGTCGAGGTGGCGTAGTTGGTGTCCCCGCCGAAGACGGCCGTGATCGAGTGCGGGCTGCCGGTCGTCGTGTTGTAGGTGGCCGAGCAGGTGGCGAGCGTGCCGTTGAAGACCGTGGAGCCCGAGCCGCAGGTGATGGTGGTTGCGCCGTCCTTGAAGGTCACCGTGTCGCTGCTCGACGGCGTGCCTGAGCCGGGCGAGGTCACGGCCACCGTGGCGGTGTAGAAGACCTGCTGGCCCACCACCGAAGGGTTGCTGGTCGAGGTCACCGAGGTGGTGGTCGCGGCCTTGTTGACCGTCTGGGTGAGCGCCGACGAGGTCGAGCCCCCGTAGTTGGCGTCCCCGCCGAAGACGGCGGTGATCGAGTGCGGGCTGCCGGCGGTCGAGGCGTAGGTGACCACGCAGGTGGCGGTGGTGCCGTTGAAGGCCACCGAGCCCGTGCCGCAGCTGATGGTGCTCGCGCCGTCCTTGAAGGTCACCGTGTCGCTGCTCGACGGCGTGCCCGCGCCCGGCGAGGTCACAGCCACCGTGGCCGTGTAGGTCACGGCCTGGCCCACCACCGACGGGTTGGCGCTCGAGGCCACCGAGGTGGTGGTCGCGGCGGCGTTGACCGTCTGGGTGATGCTCGACGAGGTGGGCGATGCCGAGTAGTTGGGGTCACCGAGGTACTTGGCCGTGATGGTGTGGGCACCCACGGCGCTGTAGGAGACCACACAGGTCGCGCTGGTGCCGCTCAGCGGGTTGCCGCTCGCCCCGCCGCAGACGGCGATGGCGGTGCCGCCGTCGAGGAACTCGACGTTGCCCGACGGCGTGCCCGAGCCGGGCGCGCGTCACCGACACCGTGGCCGTGTAGGTGACGGCCTGGCCCACCACCGACGGGTTGCTGGTGTCGAGGCCACCGCGGTGGTGGTCGAGGCGGCGTTGACCGTCTGGGTGAGGGCCGACGAGGTCGAGGCGCTGTAGTTGGCGTCCCCGCCGAAGACGGCCGTGATGGAGTGGCTGCCCGCCGTGGTCGGGGTGACCACGCAGGTGGCGGTCGTGCCGTTGAAGGCCACCGAGCCCGAGCCGCAGCTGAGCGTGCTCGCGCCGTCCTTGAAGGTCACGGTGTCGCTGCTCGACGGCGTGCCCGAGCCGGGCGCCGTCACGGCCACCGTGGCCGCGTAGGTCACCTGCTGGCCCACTGTCGAGGGGTTGATGGTCGAGGTCACCGAGGTGGTGGTCGCGGCGGCGTTGACCGTCTGGGGGAGGGCCGACGAGGTCGAGGTGGCGTAGTTGGCGTCCCCGCCGAAGACGGCCGTGATCGAGTGCGGGCTGCCGGTCGTCGTGTTGTAGGTGGCCGAGCAGGTGGCGAGCGTGCCGTTGAAGACCGTGGAGCCCGAGCCGCAGCTGATGGTGGTTGCGCCGTCCTTGAAGGTCACCGTGTCGCTGCTCGACGGCGTGCCCGCGCCGGGCGCGGTCACGGCCACCGTGGCGGTGTAGAAGACCTGCTGGCCCACCACCGAAGGGTTGCTGGTCGAGGTCAGCGAGGTGGTGGTCGCGGCCGTGTTGACCGTCTGGGTGAGGGCCGACGAGGTCGAGCCGCCGTAGTTGGCGTCCCCGCCGAAGACGGCGGTGATGGAGTGCGGGCTGCCGGCGGTCGAGGCGTAGGTGACCACGCAGGTGGCGGTGGTGCCGTTGAAGGCCACCGAGCCCGTGCCGCAGGTGATGGTGCTGGCGCCGTCCTTGAAGGTCAGCGTGTCGCTGCTCGACGGCGTGCCGGCGCCGGGCGCGGTCACGGCCACCGTGGCCGTGTAGGTGACGGCCTGGCCCACCACCGAGGGGTTGGCGCTCGAGGTCACCGAGGTGGTGGTCGCGGCGGCGTTGACCGTCTGGGTGAGGGCCGACGAGGTCGAGCCCCCGTAGTTGGCGTCCCCGCCGAAGACGGCGGTGATCGAGTGCGGGCTCCCGGTAGGCGATGCGTAGGTGACCACGCAGGTGGCGGTGGTGCCGTTGAAGGCCACCGAGCCCGTGCCGCAGCCGATGGTGCTCGCGCCGTCCTTGAAGGTCACCGTGTCGCTGTTCGACGGCGTGCCCGAGCCGGGCGCAGCTCACCGACACCGTGGCCGTGTAGGTGACGGCCTGGCCCACCACCGAGGGGTTGTGGTTCGAGGCCACCGCGGTGGCGGTCGCGGCGGCGTTGACCGTCTGGGTGATGCCCGGGGAGACCGCCGACGCCGAGAAGTTGGTGCTCCCGAGGTACTTGGCTGTGATGGTGTGGCTCCCCGTCGAGCCGTAGGAGACCACGCAGGTGGCGCTGGTGCCGCTCAGCGGGTTCCCCGATGCCCCACCGCACGCCGCGATGGCGGCGCCACCGTCGAGGAACTCCACGTTGCCCGTGGGCGTGCCGGCGCCGGGCGGGGTGACCGCCACCGTGGCCGTGTAGGTGACGGCCTGGCCCACCACCGACGGGTTGGCGCTCGAGGTCACCGAGGTGGTGGTCGCAGCGGCGTTGACCGTCACGGTGGTCGTGTTGGTCGCCGTGGTGACGAAGTTGGGGTCGCTGCCGCTCGCGTTGAAGGTGGCGGTGACCGTGTAGCTGCCGGCACCCAGGACGGTGCCGCTCGACGGGCTGCACGAGCCACTCCCCGAGCTCAACGTGATCGTGCACAGGGGCGTCGGGCCCCGGGTGACTGCCACCGTGTCGCCGTTGGGGATGCTCATGCCGTTGCCACCGGCGGTCACGGCGGCCGAGAAGGACAACGAGGCCTCGGCGCCATAGGTGACCGGGCTCCCTGTCACCGTGAAGCTCGTCACCGTGGCCGAGTCGGGGGTGATCGTCAGGCTGGTCGAGCCGCTCACCCCGTTCGAAGTGAACGTCAGCGTCGCGCCGGACTGGGCGTTGACCAGGGTGAGCGACGGCGCATTGGATCCGGACGCCACGCCGTTGGCGAAGGTCACCGACGACGGCAGCGTCGGGGTCCAGTTGTGAGGTGCGTTGGTGGCCGTACCGCTCCACGACGCCGGCTGGCTGCCGTTCAGGCCGGTGTAGGTGTAGCCCAACTGGTCGAGGGCAGTGATGGTCGCCGTGAAGGCAGAGCCGGCCGTCACGGAGCCCGGAGTGGTGAGAGAGAAGGATGAGAGTTGTGGTGCCACCACGTTGAACGGGGCGCTGGTGGCCGTCGGGGTCAGCCCGGACGCACTCGCGACGAGCGTGTAGCCCGTGCCGGCGCTGTTGATGGTGCAGCCGGTGAAGGTGGTGATGCCTGAGTTGAGGGCACCCGTGCAGCCCGACAGCGTCCCAGAGCTCGGGTTGGTTCCGATGGCAAGGGTGACCGTGTTGGTGGCGGTCGTGACCACGTTGCCGCCGGCGTCCTCAACGGCGACCGCGGGCGGCGTGGCGAACTTGTCACCGGCCACGGCGTTGCCCGGCTGCGTGGTGAAGGCGACCTGGCTCGGCGGCCCGACGGCGATGGTGAAAATGTTGCTCGACACCGGCACGTTGAGGCTGTCGGCGGCGTCGGTGGCAGTGAGCGTGTAGCCCGTGCCGGCCTTGTCGATGGTGCAACCAGTGAACGTGGCCACGCCGTTGACCGCAGTGGCGCTCGAGCACCCCGACAGCGTCCCGTTGCCCGGGTTGTTCCCGATGGCGAGGGTGACGGTGCTCTGGTCGGACGTGACCAGGTGCCCCTGGGAATCCTCGATCCACACCGTCGGCTGGTTGGCGGAGATCCACGGAGTGCCTCCCGTTCCGCCGCCGGGTTGTGTCTGGAAGACGAGCTGGGCCGGGACTCCGTTGGTGATGTTGAAGGGACCGCTGGTCACCGCGGCAAGCCCGTCGGTCGGGTCGGAGGCGGTGAGCGTATAACCGTTGCCGGGCACACCGATGGAGCACCCGGAGAAGACGGTGGTCCCGTAGTTCAAACTGGTGGCGCAGTTGTTCAGTGTGGCGCCGGCCGTTCCCGTCCCCGAGGTGATCGCCAGGGTCACGGGGGACGCGTCGCTCTGGATGATGCAGCCGGTCTTGTCCTCGACGGCGACCGAAGGCACCGGGAACAGGGCTGCGCCGGCCGGCCCGGTGGTCGGCTGTTGCACCCAGGCCAATTGGTACGGCCCGTACTGGCATGGCGGGGCGCCAGACGAGTTCGGCGAGGTGGGGTCGACCACCACAGTCGTGATGGACGAGCTGGTCGGCCCGGCCCGCTGGAGCCCGTCTTGGTCACGGTGACCGTGACCTGCTGGGAGGAGTAGAAATTGCCCAAGGTGTTCAAGAGCGCACCCGCCGGGCAGCCGGTCCCCACCGGGGTCTGAGGGTTCGTGTAGCCGCTGCCGTTCCAGTAGCCCACCGAGGTGATCGTCGCCGAGTAGGTGGGCGGGAGCGGAATGGACCCGGGCGTGGTGTTGACCAGATAGGCACCCGAGCAATTGGCGAAGGTCGCCGCCGACTGTTGCTGGATGTCACCGGTGACTTCGGCCGACGCCGTCCGCAGCACGGTGTCGAAGGTCGCCAGGTTGCGGTGCACTCCGGTGCCATTGATCGACGTGGCGAAGGCGACCAGGATCGACAACGCGGCGACGCCGATGATGGTCATGGCGAGGAGGAGCTCGATCATGGAGTCGCCGAGCTCCGAACGCCGCGCCGCGACGCGCGAGTCCAGGAACCCCTGGCCGGGGTTCTCGAGGGCGCTCCGCGTGCCCGCCGCGGTTCGAGCGGGAACCTCACGACAGGAGGACCCCGAGGAAGGGGCCTGCAGGCCCGGTCCCGACCAGCTTGATGGTCAGGCTGGTCGGCGCTGCGGCCTCGAGCATGACGCTGCCGGTGTGGTCCGCCCCGGGATCATTGGGGGCGACCGAACACTGCACCGTCTTGGTGCCGAGGCCGGTCAGGTAGGTGGCGTTGTAGCCCGGTGGCATACTGCTGCAGTCGTTGCCCACCGGCGAGTTGGTCGAGTTGTTGAGGAGCTGCAGGTTCTGGTCGGAGGTCCACGTGATGCTCTCGCCGTTGTCGGTCGACTCGGCGTCGCCGGTCACCAGCTCCCAGTTCGTGGCAGGGACGCCCGCGGCGGTCTGCAGCTTGATCTGGGTGATCTTCACCGTTGCCGTGGAACCCTGGACGACCGTGTAGAGCGCCGGACTCCCCGGGACCCCCGTATAGAAGCCGTTGTTGCCCAGAAAGGCCTCGCTGCCGGGGGGGCACGAGTACGTGGGGAGCGGGACCGCGGTGATGTCGTTGTACCCGGACCTCGCCGCGACACCGCAGCCGCGCCGGCCGACGTCTGCCCCGTGATCGGCTGGTTGTTGCCGTCGACGGCGCTCACGCTGATGCAGAAGGTCAGGATGAACGGGGTGTTCGCCACGTTGGTCGACATCGGGATGCCCCGCCGGTGCAGGTCAGGCCGGAGCCCGTGGCTCCCTTCTGGGTGTTCCAGTTGGTGAAGTCCACGAAGCAGAGCGACGAGGCGTACGTGCCGGTCGTCGGCAGAGCGAAGCCGCAGGCGCTCGAGGGCGTGATGACCGGGGCCAGCTGCGTCGAGCTCACCGACGCCGCCGGGACGGCGCTGAGGGTGTACTTGTAGTTGCTCCCGGGCGCGGTGATGGAGAACGTGACTCCCGTGATGCCCTGCGTGGGCTGCCAGCTCGTCGCGTAGGCCGGCGTGCCCCCGCTCGCCGCGCACGC
Source organism: uncultured Acidimicrobiaceae bacterium (assembly GCA_963730395.1). GTDB lineage: Bacteria > Actinomycetota > Acidimicrobiia > Acidimicrobiales > RAAP-2 > Bog-473. The sequence continues at coordinate 160,173 of CAVSSK010000012.1, forward strand.
CGCCGCTCCCGTCGTACAGGTGATGGACACAGGGTCGAGGAAGTTCTGGCTGGATGGCACCGCCGAGCTCGGCAGGTCACGGGCGACGGCGTGGGATTCCGTCAGTGTTCCGCCCGTGCAGACGTTGCGATAGAGGTCGTACGTGTTCGTGTTCGTTACGGGGGCGATGGCGTAGGTGATCTCCGACTGATTGCCGAGGACGAGCCCGAAGACCTGGGTCTGTGAGGTGCCCGCCGGCACGCAGGGCGCTGGGCCTGTCGAGCTGGCGAACGTCGTGATCTGGGCGGCGCTCTGCACGTCGATCTGGAAGTTGGCCGAGACCACCTGCGCATCGTTCTGGTCGGTCAGGCTCGGCCGACACGGTCGTCTGGCTGGAGAAGACGGCGATCAAGCCCACGGCGATGGCGCCGAACACGAGCGGCATGATCGCGGTGGCGATGATCAGCTCGATGAGAGTGAACCCGTCCTCGCTACGGGCGTGACCCGACTCGGACGCGGCGCGCCGCGACCGCTGCGCCCGTCCGACGACGGCACGCGACAGGCCGTGAGTGACCGACGCTCGGGTCTCCCCGCTTCTCCGCTTCGCCAATGCCCTCTCCTAGGGGTGCGGGCAGCTGCCGCCTCTGCTCCCGGGCACCGCCCGAGAACCGCCGCTGTACATTTCACATGACTTCGACACACCCCCGGTGCCAATTAGGGAGAAATTGTCCGGATATTGGGCTGGCGACCGGGTCCCAGGCGTGCCTAGAGGGGCCCGCGGGCGCATTGCAACCGGATCGCTACCTCCAATTGCGGCGCTCCGGGACGTCAGGCGGCCGAGAAGTCGACCACGACCGGAGCGTGGTCGGACGGCTTCTTCCCCTTGCGTGCGTCACGGTCACGGAACGCTCCGGTCGCTCTCTCTGCAAGGTCGTGGCTGACGAGCACGAGGTCGATGCGCATCCCCCGGCCTTCGTGGAAGTCACCGGCGCGGTAGTCCCACCACGTGAAGACGCCGGGCTCGTTGAAGCGCCGGAAGACGTCGTCGAGCCCCCAACCTTCGACCTCTCGCAGCGCAGCCCGCTCGGGCTCGCTCACGTGCGTCGCACCCACGAAGGCGGCGGGGTTCCACACGTCGCCGTCGTCGGGTGCCACGTTGAAGTCACCACACACGGCGACTGAGGAGCCGGGCGGGCACGTCTGGTCGAGCGTGGCGCGCAGGCGAGCCAGCCAGGCGAGCTTCACGCCGTAGAACTCGTTGTCGAGCGAGCGGCCGTTGGGGACGTAGACGGAGAACACCCGGGGGCCGCCGCACACGGCGGACACGACGCGGCTCCCGTGGTCGTCGTCCGGCGTGCCGAAGCCCCGGGTGACGTCGTCGAGGCCGACCTTGCTCAGAATTGCCACGCCGTTCCAGCGGCCATCGCCGTGATGGGCGGACTCGTAGCCGAGCGTGGCGAACTCCTTCTCCGGGAACTTGTCGTCGGCCTGCTTGGTCTCCTGCATGCAGAGCACGTCGGGCTGGTTGGCCTCGATCCACTCGGTCACCCGCGGCATCCGGGCCGTCAGCGAGTTCACGTTCCAGGTGGCGAGACGCATCAGCCGGCGCCCCCCTCGACGATGACGAACAGCAGTTCGGCTTCACACGCGGTCTGGCCGCCCACCGACGCGGTCCCGTGACCCTTTCCCGCACGAGCCGACAGGCGGTCCATCGTCACCTCGAGCTCGAGGGTCTCGCCCGGGACGACCTGACGGCGGAACCGGGCCCGCTCGATGCCGCCGAAGAGCGGCAGCTTGCCGGCGTAGCGGGGGTCGAGCAACACCGCGATGCCGCCGAGCTGCGCGAGCGACTCGACCATGAGGACACCCGGCAGGGTCGGGCGTCCGGGGAAGTGACCGGCGAAGAACGACTCGTCGCCCTTCAGCTCCCAATGCCCGCGCGCCGACACGCCCGGTTCGACCGCGCTCACCTCGGTGACGAAGAGGAACGGGGGTCGGTGCGGCAGCACCTCGTCGGGCCGCGGCAGCGCGGTCACCTGGCCCGCGCCTTGGCCGCCTTCTTGGCGGGCGCCTTCTTGGCCTTGGCCGCCTTCTTCGCCGGGGAGGCCGCCTTCTTGCCGGTCTTCTTGGCGGGCGCCGCCTTCTTCGCCGCCGGTCCCGAGGTCGGCGCTGCAGCCGCCTTCTTGGCAGCCGCCTTCTTCGCGGCTCTTGGCCGGCGTCTTCCTGGCCGGCGCCTTTTTCACGGGCGCCGCCTTGGTGGGCGCCGAGGGCCTCTTGCGCGTCGGCCGCTTCGCCTCGTCGGCCGGTGCCGGCAGGGCCAGTTCGGCCACGCGCCGCGGCGGGTCCAGACCGGCCAGCACGAACGGGCGCAGCTCGCCCTTCTTGAGCACCTGGCGTGCCTTGATCGGCGGCGGCGACCCCATGGCGGTCAACGGGATGTAGCAATGGAGCACTCCCCCGCCCGGCAGCGAGATGTCGACCATGGCCCCGTGGGAGGTGAACGAGACCACCTCGCCCTGAATCGTGGTCCCAACGGTGAACGCGGCGACGAAGTTGATGAAGGCCAAGGGCTCGTTCACGGCCGGCGGCGGCCCCGATTGCTTCTTCTGGGACGCGTTCGGCTGCTGTGGTGGCCTCGTGGCGGCCATGGGCTGCGAGCGTCTCCCGTCCGCGTGCTTCCCCTCCTCCTTCTTGGCCTTCGCCCCCCTCTGCGGCGCCGCCTTCTTGGCCGCCGCGTGCTTCTTGGCGGAGCCCCTCGACTTCTCGGGCTTCGGCGGGTGCAGGGCCTCCTCGACTGCCTCGTCGACGGCGCTCGAGAACACAGGGTCGACCTTGGCCCGCCCCGGTGGGGGGGTGGTCGGCGTGATCGGCCACGACGTCTCGACCGCCGGCGCCACCTTCGTGGCCGACTTCTTGGCCCTGGACGCCTTCTTGGCGGCCTTCTTGGCCGCACGGGCCAGCTCCGCCGCCTTGGCCGGGGCCGACTCGGGGTCCTTCTTGGCCCTGGCCTCGGCCGTGGCGGCCCGGCTCTTGGGCCCCCGGATGGGCAGGCGGGGCGTGAAGATCCACCCCACCCCGGGTACCGGCTTGCCGCCGATCAGGCGCCCGTCGTCGAAGAGCCACGGGTGCTCCCCGTGGAACTCCTGGAACGAGTCGTTGGACAGGACGATGGCGCCGGTCCGCTCCGCGATGCGCAGCACGAACGCGTCACCACGGCCGATGGCGCCGGCCGGCGGGGAGATGACCTCCCCGTTGAGCATGGCCTGGCGGACCTCTTCACGCTCGGCGTCGGAGACGCGGTGCTCGAACGTGGCGTCGACGACCACGATGATGCTGGAGCCCGGATCCTCCGCGGCATAGGCGCGAACGGCTTCGTCGAGCTGCTTGAGACTGGGGAGCGTTCGCCCTTCGGTGGCCAGGTTCGACCCGTCCACCACGACGTGATGTGGTTCAGCCAATGGCACGTCGCAAGAGATCGGCCTGCTCGAGCTGGTGCAGGGCGGCGCTGCCGATGGCGGGACTGGCCGATTCCGGGCGGCTGACGTGGCGGAGCTTCAGGCGCTCCGGGAGGCAGGCATGGAGACGGGCGTGCACGAAGGACCAGGCTCCCATGTTCTCGGGCTCCTCCTGCAACCACACCACCTCCGTCGCCTCTCCGTAGCGTTCGAAGACCGCGGAGAGACGCTCCACCGGCCACGGGTAGATCTGATCCATCCAGACGAGGGCGATCCGGGACGCCTCTTCTGGCTCGAGCTCGGCGCGCCGCTGATGGGCCTCGTGGCCGATCTTGCCGCTGGACAACACGATGCGGCGCACTGCGGTCGGATCCTCGATCGACTCGTCGTCGATCAGTGGGCGGAAGGACCCCGACGTCAGGTCGGTAACGGTCGAGCGCGAGGCGTGGGCCCGCAACATCGACTTGGGCGTCACGACGACGAGGGGTCGCTTGGGGCTCATCAGCGCCTGGGAGCGCAGCAGGTGGAAGTACTGGGCCGAGGTGGAGGGGATGGTGACTCGCATGTTGCCGCGGGCGGACAGCGAGAGGAACCGCTCGAACCGGGACGAGGAGTGCTCCGGCCCCTGGCCCTCGTACCCGTGCGGCAGCAGCAGCACGAGGCCGGCGTACTGGGCCCACTTGTTCTCGGCGGCCACGAGGAAGTTGTCGATGATGATCTGCGCCCCGTTGACGAAGTCGCCGAATTGGGCCTCCCAGGCGACCAGGGCCTCGGGTGCCTCCACGGAATAGCCGTACTCGAAGCCCACGGCGGCGTACTCCGAGAGCAAGGAGTCCCGGACTGTGAAGTTCCCCATCTCCCCGGGTGGCTCGAGCTGGCCGGCCCCGATGCGCCGCAGGCCGTCGCGGATGTGGGCCAGAGGCACGTACTCCTCGCCGTTGGCGTAGTCCACCAGCACGGCGTGGCGGTGGCTGAAGGTCCCGCGGCGGGTGTCCTGACCCGTCAGGCGCACGTTCACGCCCTCGTACATGAGCGAGCCGATGGCGAGCGCCTCGGCGAGCGCCCAGTCGACGTGCCCACTGGCGACGAGCTCGTCGCGCTGGGCGAACTGGCGCTCGAGCTTGGGGTGGACCGTGAACCCCTCGGGGACCGAGCGCACGACCGCGGAGAGGGCTCGCAGCACATCGGGCGCGACGCCGGTCTCGATCGAGTCGTGCTGCACCGGACCGGCGTCGGGCGCGGGGAGCTCGGTCGGCGCGAGTGAGGGCTCCTGGCGCACCTCGTCGAGCACCACCTGCAGCTTGGCGTTGAAGTCGTCGAGCGCTCGCTCGGCCTCCTCGAGGGTGATGTCACCCCGGCGGACGAGAGTCTCCGTGTAGACCTTGCGCACCGAGCGCTTGGCCTCGATCCGCTGGTACATCAGAGGCTGGGTGTAGCTGGGGTCGTCGCCCTCGTTGTGGCCGTGCTTGCGGTAGCAGACGAGGTCGATGACCACGTCCTTGTGGAAGGTCTGGCGGAACACGAAGGCCAGCCGGGCCGCCCGCACGCAGGCCTCCGGGTCGTCGCCGTTGACGTGGAAGATCGGCGCCTGGACCATCTTCGCCACGTCGGTCGGGTACACCGACGTACGGGCGGACGTCGGGGCGGTCGTGAAACCGAGCTGGTTGTTGATGACGACGTGCACCGTGCCACCGGTGCGGTAACCCGAGAGGCCCGACAGGTTGAGGGTCTCGGCCACGACACCCTGCCCGGCGAAGGCGGCGTCGCCGTGGACCAGGACGGACATGCACGGGAACCCGAACGTGCCGTCGGAGGCGGCCGCCGGTGTGCCGTCCGTCGGCGGCGAGACGCGGTCCTGCTTGGCCCTGGTCATGCCCTCCACGACCGGGTCGACCGCCTCGAGGTGGGAGGGGTTCGACGCCAGCGTGATCGGGAGCTCCTCACCGGCGCTGCCGTGGAAGACGCCACGGGCCCCCTTGTGGTACTTGACGTCGCCCGAGCCCTGGACCGACTCGGGGTCGAGGTTGCCCTCGAACTCCTCGAAGATCTCCTTGTACGACTTGCCGACGATGTTGGCCAGGACGTTCAGCCGGCCCCGGTGCGCCATCCCCATCACGACCTCGCTCACCCCGGAGCCCGCGGCGGCGTCGAGCAGGGCGTCGAGCAGCACGATGGTCGACTCGGCACCCTCGAGGCCGAAGCGCTTCTGGCCCACGTAACGGGTGTGGAGGAAGCGCTCGAAGACCTCGGCTGCGTTGAGGCGGTCGAGGATGTGGCGCTGCTCCTCGAGGTTGAGGGTGATGGGTTGGCCCTCGACGTGCTGCTGGATCCAGCGCTTCTGCTCGGGATCCTGGATGTGCATGTACTCGATGCCCAGAGTCCGGCAGTAGGCGTCGCGCAGCACGTGGAGGATGTCCTCGAGGGTGGCCGCCTCGCGGCCGGCCAGGCCGTCGGCCACGAACTGACGCGGGAGGTCCCAGATGGTGAGGCCGTAGCTGAGCGGGTCGAGCTCGGGGTGGATGTGCGGGGGCTCGGCGTCGAGCGGGTCGAGGTGGGCGATCAGGTGCCCACGCACCCGGTACATGTTGATGAGCGTCTGCACCCGCACCTGCTTGAGCAGCTGCTGGTGCTCGGCATCTCCCGTGCCGATGCCGGCGTTGTTGTCGCGCTCCCACCGCACGGGCTCGTAGGGCACGCCCATCGACTCGAACAGCGCGTCGTAGAAGCCGTCGGCCCCGGTCAAGAGCGCGGCAACCCTGGAAAGGAAGAGCCCGGACTCCGCCCCCTGGATGATGCGGTGGTCGTAGGTGGAGGTGAGAGTCACGACCTTGCCCAGTCCGAGCTGTGCCAGCACGCGGGGGTCGGCCGCCTCGTAGCCGGCCGGGTACCCGAGCGCGCCCACGCCGATGATGGCCCCCTGCCCGGGCATGAGGCGCGGCACCGACTGCACGGTGCCGAGCGTCCCCGGGTTGGTCAGCGAGACCGTCGTCCCGGAGAAGTCGTCGGGCCCGATCTTGTTCGTGTGGATCTTGCGGATCAGGTCCTCGTAGGCCAGCACGAAGGAGCGGAAGTCCAGTGTGTCGGCGTCCTTGATGCAGGGCACCAACAGCGTGCGGCTACCGTCGCCCTTCTCCTGGTCGACGGCCAGCCCGAGGCCGACATGCTTGTGATGGACGACGCCCGGCTTCCCCTTCCCGTCCGCGTCCTCGACGAAGGCGGAGTTGAGCGCGGGCACGTCGCACAGGGCCCGCACGACGGCGTAGCCGATGATGTGGGTGAAGCTGACCTTGGCCCCCGTCGTGCGCGCCAACTGATTGTTGAGGACGAGGCGGTTGACCTCGAGCAGACGCGCCGGCACCGTGCGCACGCTGGTCGCCGTGGGCACGGACAGGCTGGCCTCCATGTTGGCCACGATCCGCGAGGCCGCGCCCCGCAGCACCGTGGCCTGCTCGTCGCCCGCGTCGCCGACCTGGGCCGGAGCCGGGGTGGCGGCCGCCGGGACGGCGGCCTGGGCCTGTGCCGGATGGGCGACGGGGACGGGGGCGGGCACGGGGGCGGGCCGGTAGTCGGCGAAGAACTCGCGCCAACTGTCGCTGACCGAGCTGGGATCGGCCAGGAAGCGGTCGTACATGTCGTCGACCAGCCATGCGTTGGGGCCGAAAGAGCCTCCCGCGCCACCGAACTGGGTCATGGTTCAACCCTACCGGCGTGGATCGGCCCCAGGAGGCGGGTTGGTAGCGTCTGCCCTGCCCATGACCTATCCGGCCGCACTTCACGTCCTGGCGCGGCCGGCCACGGCCCCGGGCGCCGCCACCGTGGTGTTCGTCCACGGCTCGCTCGACCGCGGCGAGAGCTTCCGGCGGGTCATGCGCCGGCTGCCCGATCTGAGCACGCTGTCCTATGACCGCAGGGGCTACCAGGGCTCGCGGGCGGGCGGGGTGGTGGACCTGGACGGCCACATCGAGGATCTCCTCCTAATTGGGGGCGAGGCGAGGGCGATGGGCGGCCGGCCCGTGGTCGCCATCGGCCACAGCCTCGGGGGCGACGTCGTCGTGGGCGCGGCGCTGGCCGAGCCCGGGGCGTTCGACGCCATCGGTGCCTTCGAGCCGCCCATGCCCTGGCTGGGTTTTCGGGGCCGTCCCGGCGAGGCCCGGGCGTGGCCGGCGCTGGCCGACGATCCCGGCGAGGAGGTCGAGCACTTCTTCTCCCGGATGGTGGGCGCCGCGGCCTGGGCCCGCCTCACCGAGCGGGGCCGGGCGGAGCGCCGCGCCGACGGACCGGCCCTGGTGGCGGACCTCCGCAGCCTGCGGGGCGAAGGGCCGCCCTTCGACGTCACCTCGCTCGGCGTCCCGTCCGTGTTCGGCATGGGTGGGCCGACGACACAGCCGCATCACCGTGCGAGCGTGCAGTGGCTGGGCGGGCATGTCCCCGGCGCGGTGGTCTACGAGATCGAGGGTGCCCAGCACGGCGCGCACTTGTCGCACCCCGACCACTTCGCGGCGATGACCCGCCTGGTGACCGAGCGGGCGGGGCGCGGCTAGGCCGGCGGCTCAGGCGGACGAGAACGGCAGACCGCCGTCCTGGACCGCGGCGGACGGGTGCTTGAGCCGCCGCGAGAGCATCTCGTCGTACTCGACGCCCTTGCCCTCGCTCTTCATGCCGGTGACCAGAGGCGAGTTCGAGAGGAACACGGCGCCCATGAACATGACCAGCAGCGAGACGGCCTCGAGGGGCCCGTAGGGTCCCGATGTCCGCAGGCTGTCGCCGAAGAGGGCGATGCCCAGGCAGATGCTGACGAGCGGGTCGACCAGGACCAGCGTGGACTGGGACGCGGCGAGCGGGCCGGCGTGGAACGCGTTCTGCGTCAAGAAGAGCCCGAGCAGGCCGAAGGCGACGACGCCGTAGGTCTGCCAGTGCTCGAACATGGTCACCCAGTCGTTCGCCGCGTAGTTGCTCACCACCTTGATGAGGGCGGCGGTGAAGGCGAAGGCGATGGCCGCCGAACTCCCGAACATGGCGGCCTTCCACCAGCGGGGCCCCCAGCGCGTCGCGACCACGGTGACCACGATGAAGAAGATGGTGGCGCCGCCGACGACGATCCACCCCAAGTTGGTGGGCACCTCTTCCCCGCCGCCCGGCGCGGCGAAGTAGAGGAACCCCGCCAGCCCGAAGGCGATGGCCGAGGCCCCGATCCATTCACGCACGGAGATGGAGAAGCGGAAGTAGGTGCCGAGGATGGCGACGAGGAACAGCAGCTCCATGGTCAGGATGGGTTGCACGACGGAGAGCCGCCCGATGTGCAGCGCGAACGACTGCAACAAGAAGGAGCAGATCATGAACCCGAAACCCATGAGCCAGACGCCGCGCCGGATGGCATGGGCCATCAGGCTCAGCCGCATGGTGGACTCCTCAGGGGCGTCCTCCACCCCCATGCGCTGAAAGACGCTGGTCAGCGCATTCGAGAGTGCAGCTGCAACCGCAAGGACATAGACCATCGCCTCATCGCCAATTTAGTGGACCGTTGTCACGGAGCACGCAGTTTGCTCCCAGCTGGAACCCAGGTTCCATCCCCTGCGTCTCGAGGCGTCCCAGACGCAAGATTCGTGTGTCAGGGGCCGCTCCACACCGGATCGGGTCTGTCTGCGGCGCGTTCCTGCAGTATTTCCCGCCGGCATGACCAAAAAGAATGTGGCAATTCGGTTACGTTTACCAACAATCTTCCGACACCTGCAGTGTGGAGGAAGTGCGGGGTAACCGGCCGTCACCGGGGCGAGCCGGCAAACAAGGGAGAACAATGGGACTGAAGGGGTTGTTGAAGCGGTCTGCCTTCGCCGCTCTGGCGGCGGGGGCGATGAGCGTGTCCGTGATCGCCGTGACGCCGGCGGCCAGCGGGGCGTCGACGAAAGCGTCGTCGTCCTCGGGCGGGACGGCCACCATGGCACTGGACCAGAACCTGGCCGGGTTCAACATCAACACGTCGGCCGCGTCCGAGTACGTGCTCCAAGAGATCATGAACATGGTGTGGCCCCAGGCCTTCATCATCAACAACAAGCTCCAGCCCGTGCTGAACAACCAGCTGCTCGAGAGCGCCACCCAGACCAGCAGCAGCCCCCAGACCGTCGTCTACACCCTCAACCCCAAGGCGGTGTGGTCCGACGGCACGCCGATCACGGCGGACGACTTCATCTACAACTACCAGGCCCAGAGCGGCAACCCGGCCTACACCGACGTCGGGGGCAAGCCCTACGACTCGGCCTCGACCGCCGGCTACAACCAGATCCAGTCCGTCGTGGGCTCCAACCCCTCCGGTGGCGCCGCCTGCGCGCCGGGGAGCACGGCCGACCGCAACGTCGGACTCTGCCCGAACGGACGCACCGTCACGGTCACGTTCAAGCCTTCCTTCACCGACTGGCGCAGTCTGTACACCGACATCGTCCCGGCCCACATCGCCCGGACCGTCGGCTGGAACACCGGCTTCGTCGGCCCCACCCAGACCATCTCGGGCAGCTGGTACACCATCACCAGCTACAACGAGAACCAGTCCCTGGTCCTGACCCGCAACCCCACCTACTGGGGCACCCCGGGCAAGCTCGACAAGATCGTCTTCCAGTTCTTCTCGGACGACACCCAGCTGGTGCCCGCCCTGCAGAACAAGGAGGTCAACCTCATCAACCCGGCGACGGTCAACCTGTCGATCGTCCAGACGGCCAACCAGGTCCCCGGCACCACCAAGGTGACGATCCCCGGCCTCGAGTTCGAGCACTTCGACTTCAACGAGGCCGACCCCTACCTGGCCCGGGTGGGCATCCGGGAGGCCATCGCGCACGGCGTGAACCGCCAGGCGCTGATCCAGCGCACGGTCGGTGAGATCTCCAGCGGCATCAAGCCCCTGGGCAGCCGCATGTACGTGAGCACGCAGCCCCAGTACAAGCCCACCAACTTCGCCTACAGCCCCAGCACGTCGGCCTCGCTCCTCAAGGAGCAGGGCTTCACGAAGGGCTCCGACGGCTACTGGCACCCGAACTACGGGCCGCAGAAGGGCCAGGACCTGACCTTCACCATCCAGACGACCTCGGGCAACAGCGTGCGGGCCCAGACCGAGGAGCTGTTCCAGGCCCAGATGAAGGCGATCGGGATCAAGATCAACATCCAGAACTACGACGCCCAGACCTTCTTCGGGACCAACCTCGTCCAGGGGACGTACCAGATCGGCGAGTTCGCCTGGGTGCCCACCCCCTTCGTGTCGAGTAACCAGTCCATCTACTGCTCGTACACCGACACGGCGAAGTGCGGCCAGAACTGGATCCACTACGCCAACTCCGAGGCGGACAACCTGATGGCCACGGGCTCGGCGGCGCCCAGCGCCTCCCAGGAGACCACGGACTACAACAAGGCCGACGCCATCCTGTGGCACGACATGGCGACCCTGCCGCTGTACCAGAAGCCGCAGTTCTGGGCCTGGTCCAACAACCTGAAGAACGTGCTGCCGAACACGGCCAGCGTCGGCGTCACCTGGAACGCCGAGAACTGGACGCTCGGCTAGGCCGGAGCCACGTGAACGCGAGGGAGGGACGGGCCGTGTTCGGACCGTCCCTCCCTCAACTTCTGCGACTCGTACACTTCACTCATGCTCGCCTACGTCATTAGGCGCCTGCTGGTCAGCATCGTCGTTCTCTTCTTCGCGACCATCTTCGTCTTCCTCCTAGTGGCGAGCTCGGGGAACCCCTTGGCCCTGCTGAAGGCCAACCCGCACATCCCCCAGTCGACCATCACCGCCCGGGAGAACCTGCTCCATCTCAACGACCCACTGTGGCAGCGCTACTGGATCTGGTTCTCCAACGCCATCCGGGGCAATCTCGGGACGACCATCAGCGGCCAGAACGTCTGGTCCGAAGCCTCGTCCCACCTGCTCGTCACGCTCCGCATGGTGGTCATCGCGACCATCATCGCCATCGTCCTGGCCATCACCGCCGGTGTGGTGGCCGCAGTACGCCAGAACCGCTTCGCCGACCACGCCATCACCGTCAGCAACTTCTTGTTGTTGGCCACGCCGGTCTTCGTGATCGGGCTGGCCCTCAAGGAGTTCGTCGCCATCCCCGTCAACCAGCACGTCGGCACGACGCTCTTCTACACCGACGGCGAGCAGAGCCCGACGCTGAGCGGCTCCTTCCTCAGCCGACTGCCTGATTACGCCGAGCACACCATCCTGCCGGTGCTGACCCTGATCCTCGTCAGCTATTCGGCATGGGCCATCTATCAGCGCTCGTCCATGATCGAGACGCTCGATGCCGACCACGTCAGGCTGGCCCGAGCCAAGGGCTTGAGCCCGCGCCGGGTGCTGATCCGCCACGTGCTGCGCAACGCACTCATCCCGGTCACCACCGTGGTGGCCCTGGACTTCGCGGCGGTCCTCGGTGGGGCCATCATCACCGAGATCGTCTTCGGCTGGCAGGGGCTCGGGCAGTGGTACCTGAGCGGGGTGACAAATCTGGACGTCAACGTGATGCTCGCCTACCTGCTCATCACCGCCACGTTCGTGATCCTGTTCAACCTGGTCGCCGACATCCTCTATGCCTTCCTCGACCCGCGGATCCGCTATGGCTGAGCCTGTCATCGAGGAGAACCTCGTCCCCCTGCCAGGCAACGTCGGGACGACGGAGGCCGGCTCCCACATGCTGGCGACCGCGGCCCCGGGCCTCGAGCTCGCCCAACCGCTCGACGCCCACGGCCTGTCCGGGGAGGCCAAGAGCCAGCTTCGCATCGTCATCGGGAGGTTCTTCGACCAGAAGCTCGCCATCGTCGGGCTGTGCATCTTCGCCGGGCTGGGCATCGCGTCGGTCCTGGTGGGCCACTTCTGGCAGTACAGCTACACCGACATCACCAACGACCTCAACGTCCCGCCGTCGTGGGGCCACCCCTTCGGCACCAACGCCATCGGGAACGACATGTTCGCCCAGGTGATGCGCGGCGTCGAGAAGGACATTCAGATCGCACTCACGGTGGCCGCCATGGCCACCCTCATCGGGGTCACCGTCGGCGCCATCGCCGGCTTCTACCGGGGCTGGGTCGACTCGCTGCTCATGCGCTTCGTCGACCTCGTGCTGGTGGTGCCGATCCTGGCCGTCCTCATCGTGCTGGCCAACAGGCTGGCCAAGGAGTCGAGCAACTGGCTCGGGCTGGCGATCATCATCGGCGCCCTGTCGTGGACCTATGTGGCCCGGCTGGTCCGAGCCGACTTCCTCGTGCTCCGCGAGCGTGACTTCGTGGAGGCGGCCAAGGCGCTGGGGGCGACGAACAGGCGCATCATCGTGAAGCACATGCTGCCCAATGCGGTCGGGCCGATCATCGTCAATGCGACCTTGACCGTGGCTCTCAGCATCGTGCTCGAGTCGACCCTGTCGTACCTCGGCCTCGGGGTGCAGCCGCCCGACGTGTCCCTGGGCCTCCTGGTCTCGCAGGGACAGGACTCGGCGACCACCGAATGGTGGCTCTTCGTCTTCCCCGTAGCCTTCCTCGTCGTCCTGATCCTGTCCATCTTCCTGATCGGAGACGGCCTGCGCGAGGCGTTCGACCCCAAGAAGAGCCGGGTCAGGGCGTAAGTGGCCGATCCCGCACTGCAGGTCGAGGGGCTCGAGGTCGAGTTCCGGACGAAGGCGGGCACCGTCCACGCCGTGCGCGGCATCGACTTCTCCATCGCCCCCGGCGAGGTGCTCGGCATCGTGGGCGAGTCGGGGTCGGGCAAGTCCGTGACGGCGCTGGCCGCCATGGGCCTGTTGCCCAAGAGCGCCACCGTCCGCGGATCCATCCGGTTCCAGGGGCGCGAGCTGCTCGGCCTGAAGGAGAAGCAGCTGACGAACGTGCGCGGCACGGGGATCGCCATGATCTTCCAGGACCCGATGACCTCGCTGAACCCCGTCTACACCATCGGATGGCAGATCGCCGAGGCCATCCGGGCCCACCAGGACATCAGCAAGGATGCGGCCCAGGCCCGGGCGATCGAGCTGCTGGCCAAGGTCGGAATCCCGAACCCCGTCGAACGGGTGGACAACTATCCCCACGAGTTCTCGGGGGGGATGCGCCAGCGTGCCGTGATCGCCATCGGCATGGCGAACGATCCGGACGTCATCCTCGCCGACGAGCCGACCACTGCGCTCGACGTCACCGTCCAGGCACAGGTGCTCGAGTCGCTCAAGACCGCGCTGACCGAGACCGGTGCCGCGCTCCTGCTCATCACGCACGACCTCGGCGTGATCGCCGGCCTGGCGGATCGGGTGCTCGTGATGTACGCCGGGCGACCGGTCGAGGTGGGCACCGTCGACGACGTCTTCTACAAGCCGTCCATGCCCTACACGCTCGGGCTCCTCGGCTCGCTGCCCAGGCTCGACAGCGACGGCTCCGAGCGCCTGCGCCAGATCCCCGGCTCCCCCCCTTCCATGCTGGGTCAGCCGGTCGGATGCCCCTTCGCCCCGCGGTGCCCGCTGCGCGCCGACATCTGCGAGACCAGCGAACCACCGCTGGTCGTCGTGCCGTCCGTCGACTCCGCCCGGGTCGACCACCGGGCGGCCTGCCACTTCGCCGAAGCGGTGGCCGCCGGTGAGCACGGCGTCCTCTTCAGCGACGAGGACGCCAGCGTGGTGGCGCCATGACCCTGTCCGAGACGGCCGGATCCCCCTCGACGCAGAGCACCCAGCCACCGCTCCTGCAGGTGACCGACCTGGTCAAGCACTTCCCCCTGCGGGGCGGCAGCTTCGTCCGGCACCGGGTGGGCGAGATCCATGCCGTCAGCGGGGTCTCGCTGCACATCGCGCCGGGCGAGACGCTCGGACTCGTCGGCGAATCCGGCTGTGGCAAGTCGACGACCGGGCGGGCCATCCTGCAGTTGATCAAGCCCACCTCCGGCTCGGTCGTGTTCGACGGCCGCGAGATGACCGAGCTCAAGGGCGGCGAGCTCCGGCGCATGCGCCGTCACATCCAGGTCGTCTTCCAGGATCCGTTCGCGTCGCTCGACCCCCGCCTGCCGGTCGGCGAGGCGATCGCCGAGCCGCTGCAGATCCACGGCCTACGCGACCGGGCGGCCAACCGGCGCCGGGTTGCGGAGATGCTCCGGCTGGTGGGACTCGAGCCGTACCACGCCAACCGCTACCCGAACGAGTTCTCCGGCGGCCAGCGCCAGCGCATCGGCATCGCCCGCGCCCTGGCACTCCAGCCGAAGCTCCTGGTGCTCGACGAGCCGGTCTCGGCGCTCGACGTCTCCATTCAGGCCGGGATCGTGAACCTCCTCGACGACCTGCAGGAGGAGCTGGGTGTGGCGTACCTGTTCATCGCCCACGACCTCTCGGTGGTCCGCCACATCTCCGACCGGGTCGCGGTCATGTACCTGGGCAAGATCGTCGAGGTGGGGAACCGACAGGACGTCTACGAGCGGCCGGCCCACCCCTACACCCAGGCGCTGCTCTCCGCGGTGCCGATCCCGGACCCGAGGCGAGAGCGGGCCCGCAAGCACATCGTGCTCGAGGGTGACGTGCCCAGCCCCCAGTCACCCCCCTCCGGCTGCCGCTTCCGCACCCGCTGTTGGAAGGCCCAGGAGGTCTGCGCCGCCGAAGAGCCGGCACTGGTCGACCGCGGCCAGGGTCACCCCGTCGCCTGCCACTTCGCCGAGGTCACCGCCGTCGTCTGAGCGGGTCCCCCACGAGGCCTGCCCGCACCACGGCAGGTCACGGACGAAGGCCCAGCTACGGCGGTGGATGGCGGACGGACCGTACCCGCGCAGTGCCGTCTGGTGGACGGGTGAGGGGTAGCCCTTGTTGCGCTCGAACGCGTAGGCCGGGTAGTGCTCGGACTCCAGCCGCATCATGCGGTCCCGCACCACCTTGGCCAGCACGGACGCCGCCGCCACCGATGCGCACTTGGCGTCCCCGTCGACGATGGGCCGCACCTCGCCCCCGAAAGGGTCCTCGGGGTGACGCAGCAAGTTGACCGGGCCGTCCACCAGGATCGCGGCGGGTGACTGCGCCAGCCCGGCGATGGCCCGGCGCGCCGCCACCCGGAGGGCCTCGGTCATCCCCCACTCGTCGCACTCCGCAGGCGTGGCGTGCCCGACCGCCCACTCCTGGCACCACGCGCCGACGGCGTCGAAGATCTCCTCGCGCCGGGCCTCGCTGAGCATCTTGGAGTCCCGGAGCCACTTCGGCATGGAGCGGCGTTGGACGCGGGGTCGCACCACGGCCACGCCGACGGTGAGCGGGCCGGCCCAGGCGCCGCGCCCGACCTCGTCGAGGCCCGCCACATGCTCGTAGCCCTCGGCACGGAGGCGGCGCTCCTGTTTGAGATCGGGCGTGCAGACCGTCACGGGATCACGGTCGGGCGCACCTCATACCATGGGGGTGTGAGCGCCGACGGGGGGGATGCACTCGATCCGAATGCACGGTCCCCGCTTGCCCCGGGGACCAAGGTCGACGTGCGCAACCGCTTCCAGGGCACGTGGGTGCGCGGCTTCGAGGTCGCCGAGGCGACCGAGGACGGGTACCGTATCCGTCGGCTGTCCGACGGCAGCACGTTGGGCGAGCTCTTCTCCCGGGACGACGTCCGCCGGGAGCGGACGCGCCAGGGCTTCTGGTGGCACTGAGAGGTCAGCCCTTCCCCGCCTTGAGCACGCCCTCGATGTAGTCGTCGATCGGGATGGCCGAGAGCGTCAGCGTCTTGAGGGTCCCCCTGGACCCCAGGACCAACGCCACCCGGGCCATGGTGGTCTCGTCGGGAGCATCCAGGACGGTGCAGAAGTCGAACTGCCCGAGCAGCGCCCATTGCGCGACCACGCGCACGCCCATCGCCTCCACCTCGGCGTTGACGGCCTTGAGGCGGTCGGGGTTCTCGGTCAGCGTCGCCGCCCCGTCCGGCCCCACGGTGGAGAGCATGAGGAACGTCGCCATGCGCTCACGCTATCGCAGGGGCGGCCCGGCGCCGACGGCCAGGCCCGGACGCTCCGCCCACCTCCGCCGCCTAACGCAGCTCGCCCCGCAGCACCTTGCCCAGGTCATTGCGCGGCAGAGCGTCGACCAGGCGCACCTCGCGTGGACACTTGAACGGCGCCAGCTCGGCCGCCGCCAGTTCGCCGAGCGACTCCAGATCGGGATCCCCCACCACGAAGGCCACCACCGTCTCCCCCCACTCTTCCGAGGGCAGACCGACGACGGCCACCTCGGCCACGCCCGGAACCCGTGCGAGCACCGCCTCGACCTCGGCGGGGTACACGTTGTGGCCGCCCGTGATGATCAGCTCGGTCCGGCGGCCCCGCACGGTGACATAGCCGTCGTCGGCGACCGAGACGAGGTCCCCGGTGGCGAACCACTCCCCGGGCGCCAAGCCAGCGCGTCCCCAGTAGCCGCGGCACAGTGACGCGCCGCGCACGGCCAGCTCGCCCACCCCCTGGTCGTCGGGATCCTCGACGGCGGCCTCGACGCCCGGCAGGGGCACCCCCACCGATCCGGGCCGGCGCTCACCTGCGAGCGGGTTGGACAGCGTCAGCAGCGTCTCGGTCATGCCGTAGCGCTCGAGCACCGGTACGCCCTCCCCCGCCAGGCGGTGCCACAGTTCGGCGGCGAGCGGCGCCGAGCCCGAGACGCAGAGGCGCAACCCGGCCAGCTGGTGCGCCCGGCCCGATGCGGCGAGTCGGTGATACATCGTCGGGACGCCGAAGAACATGGTGCTGGCCGGTGCCGCCCCGAGGACGGCGGACTCGTCGAAGCGGTCGAACACGACAGCCGACGCGCCGGCGGCCAGGGTCCCGAAGAGGCCGGCGCAGAGCCCGTGGACGTGGAACAGCGGCAGGCTGAGCACCAGCCGGTCCGCTGCTTCCCACCCCCAGGCTGCGTGCAGCGACGAGATGCCCGCCAGCAGGGACCCGTGAGTGTGCACGGCGCCCTTGGGCCTGCCGGTGGTGCCCGAGGTGTAGACGATGAGGGCGTCGGCACCCGGCTGCAATTCGGGCACGGCCATCGGCACGCCCGCGGTCGCCCGGGCCAGCTCCTCGACGAGCACGACTCCGACGCCGGGACCGAAGAGGTCGGCGCCGTCCGGCTCCTGGCAGATGGCGAGCACGGGCCGGGCGTCGCTCACGACGTGGGCCACCTCGCCAGCGCGGGCCGACGGGCTGACCGGCACCAGCACCGCGCCGGCCCGGAGCGTGGCCACGAGGGCCCCGACCGACTCGATGGTGGCGCGCGCCCGCCACAGCACTCGGTCCCCCGGACGTACCCCGCGCTCGGCGAGGACCGAGGCCGCCTGGACGGTCCGCCGGTCGAGCTCCGCGCCGTCGACCGACGCGCCCCCCACCCGTCGACGAGCGCCGGAGCGGCCGGGCGGTCGGCCCACCGGCGGGCCCACACATCGGGCAGCGTCCGCCCCGGCAGGGGGCGTGCGTCGGGCCAGTGCCCCGGGGGGACGAGCGCCCTCACCACCCGCGACCGCAGGTCATAGTCTGACGGTCATGACCGCCCGCAGGATTGCCATCGTTCCGCACACGCACTGGGACCGGGAATGGTACAAGTCCTACCAGGACTTCCGCCTTGCCCTCGTGGAGCTCATCGACACGCTGATCCCGCTCCTCGAGCGCGACGCCAGCTATCCGCATTTCATGCTCGACGGCCAGATGGCCGTCGTCGACGACTACCTCGAGGTGCGACCCGAGGCCGAGGAGCGCCTGCGGGCGCTCTCCGCGGCCGGCCGGCTGAGCATGGGGCCGTGGTACATCCTGATGGACGAGTTCCTGGCCTCCGGCGAGACCATCGTGCGCAACCTGCAGATGGGCCTTCTCCGCGGCGCCGCGTTCGGGGGCACCATGGACGTCGGCTACCTGCCCGACATGTTCGGGCACATCGCGCAGATGCCCCAGATCCTGAGCCTGGCCGGCTTCCACGACGCCGTCGTGTGGCGCGGCGTGCCGTCGGAGGTGACCAAGAACGCCTTCGTGTGGGAGGCACCCGACGGATCGTCGGTCCGCGCCGAGTACCTTCCCGTGGGCTACGGCAACGGCGCCGCGCTCCCCGACGACGCCAAGGCGCTCGTCAGCCGCACGGCGGACCATGTGCAGGAGGTCGGCGACTTCCTCATGGGCGACCTCCTGTGCATGAACGGGTCGGACCACCTCATGCCTCAGCCATCGCTCGGCCGGGTCGTCGCGGAAGCCAACGACCTGCAGGACGACTTCCGCTTCGAGGTCACCTCTCTGGCGCGCTACCTCGAGGGCACGACCACCGACGACCTGGTGCGCGTCCAGGGGGAGCTGCGCTCGGGCGCCCGGGCCAACATGCTCATGGGGGTCACCTCGAACCGGGTCGACGTGAAGCGGCGGGGCGCGCTGGCCGAGCGCGAGCTGGAGCGCAGGGCCGAGCCCCTGGCCGCGCTCTTCCAGCCCGCTGCGGCGTACCCCGCCCGCCTGCTCGACCTGGCTTGGCGCGAGGTGGTGCGCAACTCGGCCCACGACTCCATCTGCGCCTGCTCGGTCGACGACGTCGTCGATGCCGTGCTGCACCGCTATGCCGAGGCCCGAGCCATCGCCGCCGGCCTGGCCGACCGGGCCGTCAAGGACTTCGCCCGCTCGCTGGCGGAGCCGGGGGCGACGGTGCTCAACCCGTCGCCCCGCGCCCGTGCGGGCGTGGTCGAGCTGGTGGTGCCCGCCGACGGGCCCGCTCCGGCCAACGTCCAGGTGCTGTCCGAGCGCATGGGCCTGCCCGGGTCGATGGTGCTCGATGCCAACACCGTGCGCACCGTGCTCGGCATGCTGCAGGGGCCCAAGATCAGCGACGACGCCTGGGTGCACGACATCAGGATCGAGGAGCACGAGGAGGGCATCGACGTCACCCTCTCCATCGGCACCGAGGAGAAGCCGAACGTCCCCATCGCGGAGGCCAAGCAGGACATCTACACCAAGCTCGGCGCGCGACCGGACGCCGTCGTGCGGGTGGCCATGGACCAGCCGTCCACCAGGAGGATCGCAGCCCGCACCGGCGAGGTGCCGGGGTACGGATGGGCCACCTTCGAGGCCGCCCCCCTGGCGCACCCGGTCGAGGTGAGCGAAGCCGAGCGGTCGGTCGTTGCTCGCCAACGGGCTCGTACGGGTCGAAGTCGACCGGGAGGACGGGACCTTCGCGCTCGACGGTGTCGCCGGCTACGGGCGCCTCGTCGACGGTGGCGACCTCGGCGACTCGTACAACTACTCGCCGCCGCAGCAGGACTCCTCGGTCGAGGTGCCCGAGGTGGTTGCCGTGCGGGTCGACGAGCAGGGGCCCGTGCGGGGCCGGGTCCGCATCACGGCCACGTACGTGTGGCCCGACCACGTCGACGGATCCTCACAGGCGCGCGTGGGCGAGCACCGGGTGGACGTCAACACCGACGTGGAGCTGCGAGCCGACGATGGTGTGGTCCGGGTCACCACGACCTTCGTCAACCCGAGCGCGGACCACCGGTTGCGGGTCCATCTGCCGCTCCCCGAGCCCGCCCGCCACTCCCATGCCGAGAGCGCCTTCACCGTCGTCACCCGTGGCCTGACCGCCGAGGGCAGGGCGGACGAGTTCGGGCTCCCGACGGCGCCGTCCCAGCGCTTCGTCACCGCCGGGCACCTGACGGTCGCCCACGAGGGCGTCTGCGAGTACGAGCTGGTCGACATCGACGACGAGGGGGCCCGTGCCCTTGCCCTGACCGTGCTGCGCTCGACGGGCATGCTGTCCCGGCTCGGCATGGCCTACCGGCCGTTCCCCGCCGGCCCCCTCACGCCGGTCGAGGGGCTGCAGATGCGGGGCAAGCGGATCACCCTGCGTTACGCGCTCGCCCTCGAATGTGAGGATCCCTACGCGATGGCCGACGACGTGCTCCTGCCGCTCGAGACCGTGTCGAGCCTGGGTGGCGGCACCCGCCCGGCGTCGGGGACCGAGCTGGCGGTCCACGGTGCCGAGGTGAGCGCGCTCCACCGGGTCGGGGGGGTGCTCGAGGTCCGGGTCTTCAATCCGACGGCCCAGCCGAGCGTGGTCTCGTTCCCCGGCCGAGCGGGCTGGCTGGTCGACCTGCGCGGCTTCCCGCGCCAGGCGTTCGAGGGCACGTTCGAGCTACGCCCGTTCGGCATCGCCACCGCCCGGCTGCGCGGCTGCTGAGCCGGCGCCCCGGTTGGCGGTGAGCAGGCGCTCACCCACGCCCCGCAGCTCCTCGAGGTCGCGCAGGACCTCGGAGAGGCGCTCCCAGCGCACGTTGCGGCGCCGGTCGGCGGCGGCGCCGGTGCCGACGGCCTCCTGGCCGGCACGGCCGCACCACCACAGCTGCACGCGGCCCAGGTCCTTGAGCAGCCGTGGCCGCAGCGGCTGCGCGGTGAACTCTTCCGGCGTGGCCTCCACCAGGGCCGAGTGGAACTCGTCCGACATGAGCACCGTCCCGGGGTTGCCGATGTTGACGATCCGGTGGGCCAGGTTCACCGTGGGCCCGAAGTAGTCGCCGTCGCGCAGCAGGACGGGGCCGCAGGCCAGCCCCACCCGCACGTCGGAGAGGAGGTCGTCGTCGGAGTAGGCGTCGGCCAGGTCGAGCCCGATGCGCGCCGCGTCGGCCACGCCGTCGACGACGAACATCACCTCGTCGCCGATCATCTTGACCACCCGTCCCCGCTTGCTCGTGACGATGTCGTGGGAGATCTCCTCGAAGCGTCCCACGACTGCAGCCAGCTCCTCGTCGCTGAGGTGCTGGCTGAGCAGGGTGAAACCGACCATGTCGGCGAACCCGACGGCCAGCACCGGGCTCTGGCCCGGCGCGAGACCGTGGCTGCGCAGCATCATGCTGCGCTGGATGCCGGCTGCCATCTGGCGCCGCCACACGAACTCGAGCAGCTTGGCCATGGCGGGGATGGTCTCGTCGGCAACGCTGGCGAAGGCGTCGGCGGACATGACGGGGTCGACCTCCGGGCTCACCATGTTGCCGGGCACGAGCTCGGCCTCGGCGATCCGCGCCATCGACGAGCCGATGACGCGCGCCATCTGCAGCGCCGTGTCGGTGTCCGTGGCACCGAGTGCCTGCATGCCCTGGAAGAGGCGCACTGCCTCGAGGTCGAGGTCGGTGAAGGCCCGGTCGTCGTCGTCCACGTTGGCGAAGCCAAGCGCACGCCAGAAGCGCTCGAGCTTGTCGAGTCCGACACCGGTGAGGTCGGCCACCTCCGCCCGCGTGTAGCGGCGGCGCGAGGGCACCAGCATGCGCTCGGCCACGAAGAGGTCGATCACGCCGTCTGCCACCGCACGATCGATCTCCTCCTGCGTGGCCCCGTGCATCAGGAGGATCTCCTTGACGTGGGCCAGCGCCGCCTCTCGGCGCGCCTCGTCGTCCGCGTCGGGCAGCGCGTCGTAGCTGTGGAAGAGGCCGCTCATTCCGACAGCACCCGCAGCAGGTTCTCGTCCCATTCGGGTCGTGAGGGGCGCCGCATCAGGTTCATGAGCGCGTCGGCCGGCGAGCAGCGCCCCTCGACGATCGCCTGCACCTGCTCCGCGATGGGCATCTCGACGCCGTGGTCCTGCGCCAGCCCGACCAGCGGCCCGGCGCTCTTGACGCCCTCGGCCACCATGTGCATGCCGCTCACGATGTCCTCGAGCGACCGCCCCTCGCCCAGCGCGAACCCCACCATGCGATTCCGGCTCTTCGGGCTGGCGCAGGTCGCCACCAGGTCTCCCACTCCGGCCAAGCCACCGAACGTGAGCACCTTCCCACCCAACGCGACGCCCAGGCGGCCCAATTCGGCCAGGCCCCGTGTGATGAGCACGGCGCGGGTGTTGTCCCCCAGTCCGAGCCCGTCGCCGATCCCGGCCGCGATGGCCATGACGTTCTTGGTGGCCCCGGCGATCTCGCAGCCGACGACGTCGGTGCCCGTGTAGGCACGGAAGGTGCGCGTGTGCACCAGCGCCTGCACCCGGCGGCCCAGGTCTTCGTCGGGCAGGGCGACCACGCAGGCCGCGGGGTGCCCTTCGGCCACCTCGCGGGCGAGGTTCGGGCCCGTGAGGACGCCGGCAGGGACGCCCGGGAGTACGTCGGCCACCACTTGAGACATCCGGAGGTTGGTCCCGATCTCAATGCCTTTGGCCAGACTGACGACGGCCTCGATCCTGTCTGCCAGCGGCTGCACGCCGGCCAGCACGGCGCGGAACCCGTGCGACGGCACCGCCATGAACACGATCCCGGCACCGTCGACTGCTTCTGCGAGCGAGGCGGTCACCGCCAGCCCATCGGGGAGCTCGACGCCCGGCAGGTAGGTCGCGTTCTCACGCGTGGCCCGCATGGACGCCGCCAGCTCGGGGGACCGCGCCCACAGGGTCAGGGGCTGGCTCGCGCCGATGAGGGTGGCCATCGCCGTCCCCCATGACCCCGCACCGATCACTGCCACCCGCTCGACCATTCAGTAGAGACTACGACGGCCCCGGAGCGCACCGGGCGTGCACCCGTACACTGGTTCGGTGCCGAAGGCGACGATGCCGAGAGCCCGGGACTCGGTGACGCCTGGAGCAGCCGGGCTGGGTCCCGAGGTCGTCCTCGTCCCGGTCAAGGCGTTCCACCAGGCCAAGAAGCGGCTCGGTCCTGCCCTGGCGGACGCCGAAAGGATCGCGCTGGTCCGCGCCATGGCCTCGCACGTCGTGTCCGCCTGTGCACCGCTGCCCGTCGCCGTCGTGTGCGACGACGAGGAGGTGGCACGGTGGGCGACGGACCTCGGCGCCACCGTCATGTGGGAGCCCGGACAGGGCCTCAACGGCGCTGTACGCGCCGGCGTCGAGCACCTGGCCCGCGACGGGGCGCACTGGGTGACCGTCGCGCATGGCGACCTGCCCCGGGCGCGGGGGTTGGGAGTGCTGCCGCCGTTCGAGGGCGTCACCCTCGTGCCGGACCGCCGCGACGACGGGACCAACGTGCTGCGGCTGCCTGCGGGGTGCGACTTCCGCTTCGCCTACGGCCCGGGGTCGTTCCGGGCCCATCGGGCGGAGGCGGCTCGCCTGGGGCTGCCCGTGCGCGTCCTGCGGGACCCGGACCTCGCTTACGACGTCGATTGGCCAGCCGACGTCGCCGAGCTGGGGCGATGGGCCTGACCGTCGCCCGGACGCGGAACCGGGGGCCCGAAGGCCCCCGGTCTCACGAGTTCCGATTGGAACTGGACGCCTAGCGCCGACGCGCCGCCTTGCGAGCGGGAGCGCGGCGTACGGCCTTCTTGGCAGCGGTAGCCCGCTTCTTGACGGCCTTGCGGGCGGTTGCCCGCCGCTTGGTGGCCGTCTTCTTGACCGCGGTCGCCCGCTTCTTGACGGCCTTGCGGGCGGTTGCCCGCCGCTTGGTGGCCGTCTTCTTGACCGCGGTTGCCCGCTTCTTGACGGCCTTGCGAGCCGGGGCCCGCTTGGCTGCCTTCTTCGCTGGCGCCCGCTTCTTGGTCGCCTTGCGAGCCGGAGCCCGCTTGACGGCCTTCTTGGCCGGGGCCCTCTTCACGGCCTTCTTGGCCGGGGCCCTCTTGACTGCCTTCTTTGCGGGGGCCCGCTTTTTGGCGGCCTTCTTGGCCGGGGCCCTTCTCTTCGCGGCTACTGCCACAGGTGCACCTCCCTAGGAGCATGGTCACTGAATAGAGGTGAAGCCTGCGCCACGCCGCGGCCGACAACCCCACGCCGTGCGCACTGCCGCACCGGATTCACTTTGCTTACGTCGGTCGACGCCGTTGCGGCGTCGACCGACTTGATTGACCGAGTTGTGACGTGGGATCGACGCGCACCGGCACGACTGGAGCCGCGCGAAAAGCGAACCGACGACACTCGCTTTGCGCGCCACACATCGTCGTGTTGCGGCACATATCAACCCTCCCTCACACCTCGGGTATGGACATTCTTCTGTTGTGAACGTGCTCAGGTCAAGCATTCTTTGTTCGCGCGGTCATTTTGCGTTCCTCAATGACCTTCGATTCACGTGTTTCGCGTCGCACAATTGAGGCGCATGCTGCGCAGGCGCGAGCGCAGCGGCGTTTCATTGTCGTCACATTGGGCGATATGTCCTCTGGAATTGTCTGTTTCCCAACGCAAACATCGCTCGCATGGAACGCGGCGCTCACATGCATGTCGACACACCTGATTCGTGCCTGCATTCGACGGCTGCACTGCGTGGGGTCCACCGTTATGCGAACCACAGCATCTATGTTGGGACCGGTCAGCACGGGTGGATGTGGGCCGGTGCAGAGCGCTCGACACTGGTCTTGGGTCCGCCGCGCTCCGGGAAGACATCCTCCCTGGTCATACCCAATATTTTGCTGTCGGAGGGGTCGGTCGTATCGACCTCGACGAAGCCCGACGTCATGCGCGCCACCGCGACATCGCGCAGCTGCGACGGTTGGGCGTTCCTCTACGACCCGAGTGGAGAGATCGACTGCCCGCACAATGTCGAGCGCGTCGGTTGGTCCCCGCTGACGACAGCGAAGAACTGGGACGCGGCGGTCGTCACGGCCGATGCGATGGTCGGTGCGAGCCGCCTGATCACGTTGCGCTCGAGCGAGCACCACTGGAGCGAGCGTGCGGGCGCCCTCCTGTCGACCTTGCTCCATGCCGCAGCGCTCGATGGGCTCTCCATGCCGGACGTGCTCCATTGGATCGATCGCCACAACGGCGCCCCGGCGCTCGAAATTCTGGCCGAGAGCGCCGGAGAGGACGCACCGGCGACCGATCTGCTCGCCGGGATCGCCGCCACCGACCCCAGAGAGCAGTCGGGCATCTGGTCCACCGCATCTGGTGTGCTCGCGGCCTACCGAACCCAGGGTGCCCTGGCTTCGACACGTATGCCTCCCCTCGACTTCGAGGCATTCTGCGACGGCCCGAACACGTTGTACCTGTGCTCGACCGGCCGTCGGCAGCGGCAGTTCGCTCCCCTCGTGGTGGCGATCGTCGGCGACGTGCGGGACGCCGCCTACGCCCGTGCCCGCGACGAGCGTGGCGGGCCACCCACGCTTCTCGCTCTCGACGAGATCGCCAACATCGCGCCGCTTCCCGACCTCCCCGCCATGGTCAGCGAGGGGGCCGGGCAGGGACTCCTGGTGCTGGCCTGCCTCCAGGACCTCTCCCAGGCGCGCGGCCGCTGGGGTCCCGCAGCGGACGGGTTCCTGTCCCTCTTCGGGACCACGGTGGTCCTACGGGGGATCGCTGACACCTCGACGCTGCGCGACATCAGCGCACTGGCCGGGGACAAGGAGGTGGCGACGACCACGGTCAGCCGGGCGGTCGGCCGCTGGGGGCGCATCCGCCCCTCCACGTCGGTGGGCTGGAGGCGTCAGTCCCGGCTCCCCGTCGACGCCGTGGCGAGGGGTGCTCCCGGCCGCGCCCTGGTCCTCGGCCCGCACAAGGAAGTGGGCGAGGTCTCCCTGACGCCGGCACACGAGCACTCGCCTTGGCGCGAGCTGGTCCGGCCCGGACGTGGCCTCGACCTCGGCCGCTGAGTCAGCGTCCCAAGCCGAGCTCGACCGCGGCGGCCTCACGTCGACCCAGTCGGGACCGTGCCACCTCGAGCTGCCGAGTGATACGGAGGTGGTCGGCGAGGCGCCCCGCCGGCAGCGACGCCAGGCCGGCGGGTGAGCGCCCGGTCCCGAGGGGCTCGGGGGACCGGGCGACCCCCCAGCGGGCCCGATACGCATCGATCGCCGCCGCCGCGTCCACCCAGACCTCGTGGTCAGCCGGATCGACGGGTCGGGGCCCGAGGGCGCGCAGGTGGTGCGTGGCGGGCACGACCGTCCGGCGCCGGTGCAGCGGCTCCGCGACCCCGACCGAGTCGGCAGGCACCCACTGCGCGACGATCCGATCGAGGGAGGAGGCCGCGATGCCGTCGGTTGCGGCCGATCCGAATGCGGCCACCACATCGCGGCGGTGGGCCCCACCGTGCGGCGTGAGCGAGAGTTCCCCGGCGAATCTGTGCTCGTCGAACAGCGCTGGTGCGAGGTTGGCCCGTTGCAGCCGGTCCGTCCCCCGCCACCCTCCGATGACATGCGCCCGCCGTGTCCAGATTTCGGCGAGCTCGCGATAGGAGGCCTGTGGCGCCTTGGCGCGGCGCGTGGCCGCCCACGCGACCTGGTGGCCCCGGCGCGAGTGCAGACCGACCTCGTGGATACGGCGACGAATGTCCGCCGCACGCGACGAGAACTCGCCGATCAGCTCGGGGGCGACGCCGGCGATCTCGGCAGGCCGTCCCGGCCCTCCCGTCCAGCGCACGCCCAGGAGGGACGACACGCCCGCCCGGAGGTGTGCCTCGTACACGGCGGCCGCCGCATGCCGATGGGCGGCCACCCCGCGTCCGTCGCACGCGCTCCACCTTCCGTCCACCCCGTGGACGAGGTTCGCCATGACGACGTGGCTGTGGAGGTGCGGGTCACCGTTGCGGTTGACGGCATGGGTGAAGTGCCCGGCGATCATCCCAGTCGTCGCGACCACGGTTCGCTCCGGACCGGATCGCCGCACCGCGGCGATGCCGTAGTGCTCCAGGTAGCAGAGCGCACCTGCGACCGCCTCGGTGTGAGCGCTGACGATGCCGCGGGCGGTCTCGACACCGCCGAGCGCGAACAGGACGCTC
Organism: uncultured Acidimicrobiaceae bacterium; assembly: GCA_963730395.1. Classification (GTDB taxonomy): domain Bacteria; phylum Actinomycetota; class Acidimicrobiia; order Acidimicrobiales; family RAAP-2; genus Bog-473. The sequence goes on from CAVSSK010000012.1 coordinate 187,196, forward strand.
ACCGACTTGGGAGCGCTGAAGGTCAGGTCGAGGGCCGCCACTGCGACCCGCCCGGATCCCATCGGCCGTCCGCTGCAGGGATGGCGCCCCTCGAGCAGGAGGCGGAACGCCGCAGGCTGCAGTGGCCCCACCAGCCCGAGAGGGGCGACCGCCGCTCCCGCCCACCGACCGGGCGACGAGACGGGCAGCTCGTGCGCGAGGTCGCTCAGGTAATAGCCGGCCCTGTCCCTCCTGACGTTGTGGACCCCGAGCACGGCGTTCCTCTCGTCCAGCCCCGGTGCTGCGGGGGTTGAACGGTCGCGGCGCCGCTAGGCCCGGCGCAGCCTCACGACCGGGATCACCCGCTCGGTCGCCTTCTCGTAGTCGGCGAAACCGGGCTGTGCCGCCACCTGCGCCGCGAAGAGCCGGTCGCGCTCCGGGCCGCTGACCGGGGTGGCGACCGCGTCGAAGCGCTCGTCGCCGAACTCGACCTCGACCTCGGGATGGGCGACCAGGTTGTGGTACCAGTCGGGGTTCGTGGGCGCCCCTGCCTTGGAAGCGAACACGTAGAGGGTGCCGTCGTCGACGAGGCCCGCGAGTGGGTTCACCCGCTTCTGGCCTGTACGGGCACCCGTCGTGGTCAACAGCACCACCGGGACCCCCTCGAACGGGCCCCCGACCACGCCGTGATTGGCCCGAAACTCGTCGATGATGCTCTGATTGAAGTCACGCATGCCGCTCATGGCGTGACCCTAAGGGCTCCCTGCCTGTTCGTAGCGCGCCAGCACCCGCTGGGCCGCGTCGGCCGCCAGGCCCGTCAGCTCCGGTGGGCTGACGACGCGGGCCGACGGACCGAGTTGCAGCAGGAGGCGCTCGAACCAGGCCATGCCGGAGACGTCGAGGACCACGTCGGTCACCATCCCGCCCTCGTCCCGCGCCACGGCGCGCACGGGAACGGACTCAGGCACCCACTGCGCAGCGCGCCCGAGCTCCAGGTGCACCTCGAGAGCACCGGGCCCGGGGACGAACATCTCTTCCATGGGCCTCGTCCGCATGGACGCCGGTTCGGCGGGTTGGTCGAGGGTGCGGACGGCACCGATCCGGTCGACCCGGAAGCGCCGCATGTCTCCGGCGCGATGGCAGTACGCATCGAGGTACCAGTGGCCGTCGATGGTCACCACCTGCACCGGCTCCACGGTCCGCGTCGTGAGCTCGTCGCGTGAGCCGGAGTGATAGTCGATCTCGATCGCTCGGCTACCGTCCACCGCCTCCCGTACGGCGGCCAGGTGCTCCGGAGCGTCCACGTCGAGCCCCACCGCCTCGCGGGACCCCAGCGCGGCGTCGAGCTTGGCCAGGGCTCGGCGCAGCGCATCGTCCTCGGATCCCTCCACGGCCAGGAGCAGCCGCGCCGACGCGGCCACGGCGAACCCTTCGGCCGGAGTGAGCCGGCGCGGACGCCCGAACTCGGGGGGCAGGAAGGCCCGGACTGAATTCTCCGACACCTCTATCTCCATCAGGGTGTCCGGTGTGTAGGGCGGGGTGCCGCAGCAGGCCGCCAGCTCGAGCTCGGCCACCAGCTCCTTCTCGCTCATACCGAACCGCTGCGCCGCAACGGCGATCGGCGCTTCCCCGACCTGGGCCAGCCAGCCGATCACCGCCAACAGCCGTCGCAGGCGGCGACTCGTGCCGGCACCGGGCACACCGCGCACCACGGCCGCGGCGTCGCCCCCGTCCTCTCCGACCAACGCCGGCGCACGGGGGCGGGCCCGGGGCGCCGGCGCCGGACCGATCAGCTCCCCGAGCCAGGCCACCAGCTCGTCCCGGAAGGCGGGCGGCTCGATGACGGTGGCGTGGTCGAGGAGGCCGAGGACCCAGGATCGGATGGCGGCGAAGGACGAGACGTTGAGCGCCAACTCGACCGACCCGTCGTCGAGCCGCTGCACCACCTTGTCCTGGCCAACTTCGTCGGCCACCCGGCGCGCTTCGAGCACGTCGACCCGGATCCGCATCTCGATCCGGTCCTCCCCCTCGGCGCCCCATGGCTCGTCGGGCAGGGCCGCCTCGACGTCGACGTCCTCGGGTACCTCGGCGCCACCCGGCTCTCCCCGGGAGACCTCACCTTCGATGCGGTCGACCCGGAAGGTGCGCACCGCGGCGCGATCGAGGTCCCACGCCACCATGTACCAGTGCCCGAAGCGGAACCACAGGCCCACCGGGACCACGAGGCGCGTCTCGCCCCGGTAGGCAAATCCCGCCGTGCCGCGCGTGCGCACCGCCTCGAACAGCTCGATGAGCGCGGCCGGCGGCACCATCGACGCAATGGGGCGCACGTCGCCCAGGCCGGCCGCGCCCAGCTTCAGCAGCGCATCCCGACCGCTAGGATCCCCCAGGTGGACGCCGGCGACGGCGAGGTGGAGCGCAACCTGCTCGTCGGGCTCGAGATCCAGGTCGGGCAGGTAGAACGACTCGCGCTCTATCAGATACCCGTACTGCTCGTGTCCCGGCAACCGCTCCGTCAGGACCGGGATACCCTCGTCGCGCAGCAGACGCTTGTCGCGCTCGAAGGCCTGGCGTCGTGCCGAGTGCTCAGCCGGGTAGCCGGGCACCTGGTGCGCGATGGCGTCGAGGGTCAGCGGCTGGTGGGTGTCGAGCAACACCAGGACCAGGTCAGTGACGCGTTCCAGCCGGTCGAGCTTCGCGGGCGCCTCCATCGCCCAGAGCCTACGGCGGCGGCGGCACCGTGACGGGCGCCGCGCGGCCCTTCGACTGGCACCTCCACCTGCTTTGGCTGCTCATCTTCCCGTCTCTCCTGGCCCTTCACGCGTGGGCCACGCGGCGTGAGGGCTACCGGGCGACCACACGGCAGAAGGCCCTGTTCCTCGTGGGCGCTCTGGTCCTCGTCGTGGCCGTGACGTGGCCGCTGGGTGACCTGGCCGCGCACTGGCTGCTGATGGCGCTGGTGCTGCAGCGGTTGCTGCTCACCCTGGCCGTGCCCCCGCTGCTCGTGCTGGGGACACCCCGGCCGGTCATCGCCCGGCTGACCCGGCCCGCCGCTGTCGACGCGGTGCTCCGGGTCGTGGTGCGGCCGGCTCCGGCCGTCGCCATCGTCACCGTCGTCGCGGTCGCCACCCTTACGACCGGAGCGGTGAGCCTGGCGGCTCGATCCGACCTGGCCCGAGTCGTGATCGAGCTCGTCGTGCTGGCCTCCGGCTTCGTACTGTGGGCCCCAGTGCTGACCGAGCTGCCGGGCACGCCCCGGCTCTCCGCACTGGGTCGAGGGGGGTACCTGATCGTCCAGTCGATCGTCCCCAGCTTCCTGTCCATCGTGTGGATCTTCGCCCGCCACTCGCTCTACCCCACCTACGCCCACGCCGGGACCGTCGTCGGGCTGTCCCCCCTGCTCGACCAGCAGCTCGCCGGGTTCCTGGCCAAGCTGAGCACGATCGCGGTGCTGTGGACGGTCGCCTTCGTGATCATGACGCGGGCGCAGTCCGCCGAGGACATCGGCCGGGATTCTGAGCCCCTCATGTGGTCCGACGTCGAGCGCGAGATCGAACGGGCGGAGCGACGCCAGCGCCGGCAACGGTGGCCGGGCTCTTCGCCCACGGGATGACGCCGGCCACCGGAGCTCGCGTCTCCTGCTCGTGACGGAGCAGGATGGACCGTGCCGGACGTCTACCTCCTCACCGAGGGGGCAGAGGGGCTGTCGCCGTCCCGCACCTGACCCTCACGTTCCTCGACTCCGGACTCGCGTTGGACAAGACCGACGGGGAATCGTTCTGGTTCTGCGCCTGGGACCAGCGGCACGAGATGGCCCACCTCGAGCGCTCCGTGGTGATCCTCGTCGTGCAACGCAGTGGCCGGGGGCGGCACCGTTTCGTGCCCTACGAACGCGGAGAAATCGGCCCTCTCGCGCCCACTGACGGTGTCGGTCGCGGCTGATCGCAGCCGACGGTGATGGCGGTACTGCTGCTGTGCGCCGTCCGCCTGATCCACATCTGACGGCTGATCCACATCTGACGGCCCTGGGGGGCTCAGGCCAGCGACGCGCTCCTCAGCTCGTCGAGCGAGAGCTCGGCTGTCTGGTTCCCCCCGCACTGGGGGCAGTGCTCCACATGGCGCCACGAGCGCAGCAGGCGAGTGCCCTCCGGATTGAGCAGCACGACGAACGACTCCGAAATAGGGTCGATCTCGAGCCCGAAGTACGCACGCCACGCGGTCGTGGCGGCGTGGACGTCCAACGCGAGGCCCTTCAGGACGCGACGAAAACGCATCCGCTCTGTGTCGAAAATCCAGGTGCTGTGGCAGGACTCCAACACGAAGAGGGCGTCCTCTGCAGGGGGGACCACGTCGCTGATCATGCCCGATCCTTTCCCGGGATCGGCGTCGAATGCACCTCAGGCTCGTTACGAATTGGTGACAATTTGTGTTTCCCCTGGTTGAAGGCCTATTGAGGGCCGGCGTCGTGCTTTCGGCCCACGACCAACTCCCGTTTCGTGCACAGTTGGCGGAGCACCGCACACAGGGCGATCCGGCTGTCCGCCGGGTCGATCACCTCGTCGACCAAGCCCCGCTCGGCTGCCTGCCACGGGTTCAGATAGGCCTCCTCGTAGGCGAGCTCGCGATCTGACCGCTCGCCAGGCTCGAGTCCCCGGTGGAGGATCTGCGCGGCCCCCGAGGCCCCCATGACCGCCACCTCGGCGCCGGGCCAGGCGAGGCACACGTCGTTGCCGATGCCGCGGGAGTCCATGACGATGTACGCGCCGCCGAACGCCTTGCGGAGAATCAAGCAGAGCCGCGGCACCGTCGCCTGTGCGTACGCGAAGGCCAGCTCGGCCCCGTGCCGGATCATCCCGCGCCACTCGAGGTCCTTGCCGGGCAGGAATCCCGGGGTGTCCACCAGGCTGATGATGGGCAGGTTGAAGGCGTCGCAGAGGCGGACGAACCGGGCGGCCTTCTGGGACGCCGCGATGTCGAGCGTGCCCGCCAGGATACGGGGCTGGTTGGCCACGACGCCGACCGGCAACCCGCCCAGACGGGCGAACGCCGTGACGATCTGCCCGGCCCAGCGTGGCCACAGCTCACGGAACTCGCCATCGTCGCACAGCGCCCGGAGCACGTCACGCATGTCATAGGTCGCCGCCTTGCGATCCGGGATCACGGTACGCAGCTCCGGCGTGGGACGCAGTACCGAGTCGCTGACCGGTGCCAACGGGGGCACCTCGTCGGTGTTCGAGGGGAGGTACTCGAGCAGCTCGGACACGGCCCCGTCGACGTCGTCCGACTCCACCGCACACAGCCCGCTCGCGGTGGCGTGCATGGCAGTCCCGCCGAGCTCACCGATCCCGACCTGGATCCCCGTGAACTCGGCCACCATCTGCGGGCCGGATACGAACGCCACGGCTTCGGAGCTCATCACCACGAGGTCGGAGAGTCCAAGGAGCAGCGCCGGCCCCGACACCACGGGGCCCGTTGCAGCGGCGATCACCGGCACCTGCCCGCTGCAGCGTGAGATGGCAGCCGCCGCCCGTCCCCACCCGTGCAGGGCCGCGACGCCGTCGAGGACGTCCGCCCCGCTCGACGCGACGAAGAAGACGAAGGGGATACCGAGCTGGCGGGCCTGATCGGCGGCCTCGGCGAGCCGCACCCCGTCAGCGTGGGTGATGGCACCGCGCCGCATGGTGCCGAGCGACCGTGCGATGACGGCGTTGCGCCCCCCGATCCGCCCCACCACCGACGTGACGGCGCCGACGATCCCCTTGCCGACGTCGTGGTCCTCCTCCACGTGGATCGCCGTCACCGTGGCCGAATGTAGACCACCCCGTGGGGGCGGACGGTGCCGTGGCGCAGGGATGTCAGAGGTGGTTCATCTCGGCCCGACGCCACGGGCCCGAGCGACCACCCGACTTCTCCCAGAGTGTCAGGTGCTCGACCTTCATGGTGCGATCGGAGGACTTGCACATGTCGTAGACGGTGAGGGCCGCGATGGCGCAGGCGGTCATCGCCTCCATCTCGACGCCGGTGCGGTCCACGGTCTCGACCTGGGCCTCCACCTCCACGTAGTCATCCCCGATGGAGAAGTTGACCCCGATGGAGCCCACCAGGACGGGGTGGCACATCGGGATCAGCTCTGCTGTGCGCTTGGCTGCCTGGATCCCGGCAATCCTGGCGGCAGCCAGCACGTCGCCCTTGGTGATGGCGTTGTTGGCCACCTTTGTCGTCGTCTCGGGCAGCATCGATACCCGGCAGCGAGCCAGCGCACGGCGGTGGGTGGGCTCGCGGGGTGTGACGTCGACCATGCGGGCACCGCCCAGCGGGTCGAGATTGGCCAGCATGCGGTCGGACACGAGTGAGGAGTCTACGACCTGGGACGACTGGGACCAGACGTCGCCACCCAGCCCCCGGAGGGTAGACTTGGCAGTCTCAGGCTTCGAGTGCCAAACGGAGGAATCCAGTGCCGACCTATGAATATGCATGCACGGCGTGCGGGCACCAACTCGAAGCCGTCCAGAAGTTCTCGGACGACCCGCTGACGGAATGTCCCGAGTGCGGAGGTGACCTGCGCAAGGTCTACGCGCCGGTGGGCATCGTCCTGAAGGGGAGCGGCTTCTACAAGACCGACTCGAGGGCCGCTGCCGGCGGCAACGGCTCGGGCGCCAAGAAGCCCGACGCCTCCAAGAGCGAGTCGTCAGGCTCCGACGCGACGACCAAGAAGGACACCCCGTCGGCGGGCGGAGACAGCAAGGACGCCAAGCCGGCCGCCAACACGGCGACTTGAAGGGCGCTACTCGCCGCTGAGCGCCATGTCGGCGATCGCGAGGGTCTGGCCCGCCGCCAGACCGGGCAGCCAGCGCAGGTCGCCGCCGATCTCCACCACCGACTGGAGCATGCGCTGGAGCGTCGATGCGACGGTCACCTCTCGCACGGGCTCGCCGAGCGCCCCGCCCCGGATCGATCAACCCCTCCGCCCCCACCGAGAAGTCCCCGCTGACCGGGTTGACTCCCGAGTGGACACCCGTGACCGACTGGACGTAGAGGCCGTCCCCGACGGCCGCAACGATCTCGTCGTGCCCCTTGTCCCCGGGCGACAGCACGAGGGCACGGCAGCCCGCCGAGGGCGTCCCGGCGAAGCCACCCCGCACCGCCGATCCGGTGGACACCGTCCCGGCGCGGCGGGCCGAGACCGTGTCGTACACGAACCCGCGCAGCGTGCCCCCGGAGATCAGGACGTTGCGCCGGCAGGCCAGGCCCTCCCCGTCGTGTGACGCTGCACCGTAGGCCCGCGTGTCGGTAGGGTCGTCGACGAGGGTGACGCCTCCCATGGCGACGGTCTCGCCGATGCGCCCGGCGAAGAACGAGCGACCCTTGACCACGGCCTCGCCCGAGAGCGCCGACGCGACGACTGCCAGCAGCGTCGAGACCACGCGGGGGTCGAACACCACCGTGCAGTGTCCCGAGTGAGTCTTCTGAGCGCCGAGCATCCGGGTAGAGCGGAGGACTGCGTCGTCCATGGCCTCGTCGGGAACGAGCTCGCCCGGTCCGCGGCCGACGCTGAACCCGGTCCCGGTCTGGGTCTCCGCCCCCTCCCCCGCGATGGCGTCGACGGAGAGGAACGCGTTGGTGCGCTGCCGGTGCGACGAGATGCCGGTCGTCGAGGCCAGCGCCACCTCGACCCGGCTGTCGGCATAGTCGGCCGAGGAGACCTGCCGGATCCGCGGATCGGCGGACCGGGTTGCCCGCTCGAGCTCGATCGCCAGCGCGATCTTCTTCTCCATGGGCGTGGACGCCACGCCGTCGTCCCATAGGTCGAGGCTCGCGGCGGCCACGCCATCGGGTACGGCCAGGACCACGTCGGGGTCCGGGGTGGCGAAGCGGGCGTTGTCACGGGCGTCGGCCAGCGTGGCCGCGATCACCGTCGGGTCGAGCGAGCCCGCCCAGGCGAAGCCGACCTGGCTGCCCTCGCCACCGGCTCCCTCCACCACCACCCGGATCCCCACGCCGGACGAGTCGGCCGAGGTCAGCGACTCGACCTCGCCCTCGTAGGCTCGCACCTCGGTGTCGGTGCCCCGGGTGACGTAGACCTCGAGACCCTCGCCGTCGTGCGCCTGGGCCACGACCGAGGTCGCCAGCTCCTGCAGGTCGCGGGTCATGCCGTCCCTCCGAGCGTCACGCCGGTGATGCGCAACGTGGCCTGGCCGCACCCGACCGGGACGCTCTGGCCGTCCTTGCCGCAGGTCCCGGGCGTCATGTCGAAGTCGGAGGCCACCGCATCGATGCGTCGCAGCACCTCGGGCCCGTTGCCGATGAGGTTGGCGTCGCGCAGCGGCTCGGTGACGCGGCCGTCCTCAATCAGGTACGCCTCCGTCGTTCCGAAGACGAAGTCGCCCGTCGCGGTGTTCACCTGTCCGCCACCGAGCTTCTTGACGTAGACGCCGGACGGTGTCTGCGCCACGATCTCATCGGGGTCCTCGACACCCGCCAGCAGGTAGGTGTTCGTCATGCGCACCATCGGGAGGTGCTGGTAGCTCTGGCGGCGACCGTTGCCCGACGACTTGCGACCCTCCTTGCGCGCCCGCAGCCAGTCCCACATGTAGTCGGTGAGGACCCCCTTCTCGATCAGCACGTTGCGGGCCGGTGGGCACCCCTCGTCGTCCACCCCGAAGTTGCCCCACTCGCCGAGCACCGTGCCGTCATCGACCAGCGTGACCAGCGGGCTGGCGACCAGCTGCCCGACGCGGCCGGTGTACACGGACGCATCCTTGAGGATGTGGTCCGCCTCGAGCCCGTGGCCGCACGCCTCGTGGAAGAGGATGCCGCCACTTCCCCCGGCCAGCACGATGGGCACTTCTCCCGAAGGCGCCGGGCGGGCCGACAGCTTGGCCAGCGCCCGGGCGGCCGCCCGGCTCGCGATGTCCTCCACCGGGTGGCGCTCGAAGATCTCGAAGCCTTCGGTGCGCGCCAGGGACTCGAAGCCCGTCTGCATCCCCGTGTCGCCGTTGGCCACGCACACGACGTTGAAGCGCGTGCGGATCTGGTCGTCACGGGCGAGCAGCCCGTCCGAGTTGGCGACGAGCACTCGGCGCCTGCTGTCCCCGCAGCCGACCTGCACCTGGGTGATCGCCCCCCCGGCGGCCCGGGCCGCGTCGTCGGCCCGCGTCAACAGGTCGAGCTTGCGAGCCTTGTCCACCGTCTCGGGTGGCGTGCGATCGCCCCGGTCGTGCACCGACGCCGGGCCGAGTGCCACCGTCCGCACCGCCGCGCCCCCCGCACGGGCCACCGCGGCCGCAGCGCGGGCGGCCGCCAGCAACCCCGTCTCGCTGAGGTCCGCCGTGTGGGCGAATCCGGTCGTCTCCCCGTCCACGACGCGGATCCCCGCACCGCGCGACCTTCCCGAGGAGAGCTCTTCGACCTTGCGGTCGTCGAGCACGGCACTTGCCGTGGCGGTGTCTTCGGCGAACACCTCCGCCATGTCACCGCCCCCGACCAGAGCGGCGGACAGGACGCGTTCGAGCACGTCAGAGTCGATGAGGGTGGTGTCGGTCACGGCGGTATCGTAATCGTCGTGCCCGTTGAGCCATCCGAGACAGCCACTGCTGCGGGGCATGGTCCGCACGCCGGCCTCAGCGCCCAGCTCGAGCTGACGGTCGGCCCCGAGGACACGGCGGAGCACTTCCGCTCGGGCGACGTGCCCGTCCTCGCCACACCCCGGCTGATCGCCCTGTGCGAGGAGGCGAGCTGCCGGGCCACCGACGGCCATCTCGGCGAGTCGCAGTCGAGCGTCGCCACCCGGGTGCAGTTCGACCACCTGGCGCCGGTGGCCATCGGGTCGGTGGTCCTGGCGGAAGCCACTCTCGTCAAGGTCGAGGGCCGGCGTCTCGTCTTCACCGTGTCCGCCGCCCGGCTCGAGGCCGCCGGCGGCGGCCTCGTCGGCGCGGGACGGGTGACCCGGGTCGTGGTCGACCGGTCTGCCTTCCTGGCCAAGGCGGGTTCGGACCAACCCTGAGCGCGACCCCGCCCGCCGTGGAGGGGCTCCGGCTCCTTGCGGGAGCCGGGCCGGTTGTGGCGGCCTTCGCGACCTTCGGCCTCTTCTGGGGCAGCTGGGCCGTGATGCTCTTCGACGTCCAGCATGCGTTCTCGCTCAATGACGCCCAGCTCGGCCTGCTGCTGGCCGTCGCCATCGCGGTGGCCGGCGCGTCGAGCGCGGTCATGGCGCACCTCGCCGACCGGGTGGGTGCGCGCCGGCTCCTGTGGATCGCGCTCTTCGCCTGGGCGGTCCTGCTCTGCGTGCTCGCGCTGACCACGCAGCGGTGGGCCTTCGCCACGGTGCTCGTGCTGGTCGAGGTCGCCGGGGGCTCCATCGACACAGCCATGAACGCCGAGGCGTCGCACCGCCTGGTCACCAAGCCCTCGGCCCTGGTGCGCCTCCACGCGCTGTTCAACGCCGGTGCGCTCACGGGTGCGGCCGCTGCCGCACTGGTCATCCACGCCGGGGTCTCGTGGCGCTGGGTCTGGCCGGCCATCGCGGTGGTCGCGCTGGCGGTGGGCGGGTGGGCCCTGGCGACCGATCCGGGCACCGCCCTGTCCGCCGTCCCAGAAGACGCAGCGCCGCAGGCCAGGGCCCACCCGCTGAGGCGGCTGCGCCGTGACGGCCTCCTGGTGCTGCTGGCCGTCTTTGCACTGGCGGAGGTCACCGAGGGTGGCGTCGACACCTGGGGCGTGCTCTTCCTGCGGAACCACCTCGCCACCGGTGTGCTGCTCGGCGCCGGGGCGTACGTGGTGGGCCAACTCGTGGCCGCCACCACCCGGGGCGCCGGCGGGACGCTGCTCGGGAAGCTGTCCACCCGGAGCGCCTTGATCGTGGGCGGCTGCGTCGCCGGCGGGGGCATCCTGCTCGAGTCCGTCTCGCCGGTCGCGGGCGTCGCCGCGCTGGGGCTGGCCCTCGGCGCTGGCGGTGCCTCGCTCTTCTGGCCCCTCGTGATGAGCACGGTCAGCCGGCTGGCCAGCCAGGTCGTCAGCGCCGTGGGCACCTTCACGGCGGCGGGCTATGTGGGCTGGGTGGCCGGGGCTCCCATCGTCGGTTGGGTCTCCCAGACCTTCGGGGCCGCCCGCGGTCTTCAGGTCCTGGCCCTGGCCTCCTTCGGCGTCGCCGGCTGCACCCTCCTCAGCCCGCAGCGCAAGGCCACGCACGATGGCAGCAGGTAGCCTGGAGCGACCGCCATGATCCTGCACAGCATCGAGACGCCCGCCGACGTCAAGGGCCTGGCCCACGAGCAACTCGCCGAATTGTGCGAGGAGATCAGGGCATTCATCGTCGACACCGTGACCACCACGGGCGGCCACCTCGGCTCGAATCTGGGCGCCGTCGAGCTGACCCTGGCGCTGCACCGGGTGTTCGACTCACCGCGCGACGTCATTCTGTGGGACACCGGCCACCAGGCCTACGTGCACAAGCTGTTGACCGGCCGTCGCTTCGGCTTCAAGACCCTCAAGCAGGCCGGTGGCATGTCGGGCTACCCGAACCGAGCCGAGTCGGAGCACGACTGGATCGAGAACAGCCACGCCTCGACGGCGCTCTCCTACGCACACGGCATCGCCAGCGGGTTCTCGTTGCGCGGCATCGATGGCGAACGCCGGGTGGTCGCGGTCGTCGGGGACGGGGCGCTGACCGGCGGGATGGCCTACGAGGCACTCAACAACCTGGGTCACTCGCGACGCCGGGTGGTGATCGTGCTCAACGACAACGGCCGCTCCTACGCGCCCACGGTGTCGCAGCTCTCCCAGAGCCTGACGACGTTGCGGCTCAACCCGACCTACACCGCGGCACGCGAGCGCCTGCGCCTGCGCCTGCGCGAGCTCCCTGCCTTCGGTGAGCTGGCCTACACCGGCGTGCACTCGCTGACCAGCGCACTGCGCGAGATGGTCGCCCCGCACACCTTCTTCGAGGCGCTGGGCGTCCGCTATGCCGGTCCGATCGACGGCCATGACATCGAGCACATGGAGCAGGCGTTCACCCACGCCGCCGAATGGGACGGCCCCATCGTCGTCCACGTGCTCACGCAGAAAGGTCGCGGCTACGCACCGGCCGAGGAGGACGAGATCCAGCGCCTGCACGATGTCAAGGCGACGAAGCCGATCGCCCTGGAGAACGCGGTGGGCAGTTCGGCGGGGCTGGCCGTCGGCGGCTCCGCCGGCTCCGACAGTGGAGGGGTCACCTCGCCGGGCGCGGCGCCCGAAACCCAGGGAGGCGAAGAGTCACCCCAACGGGCTGCCACCTACACCGATGCCTTCTCGCGGGCGCTGCTGACCGCGGCGGAGGAGGACTCCCGCATCGTGGCGCTGACGGCCGCCATGCCGGGCCCGACGGGGCTGCTGGCCTTCCAGTCCCGGTTCCCCGACCGCTTCTTCGACGTCGGCATCGCCGAGCAGCACGAGGCGACCGCCGCCGCGGGCATGGCCATGGCGGGCCTGCGCCCCGTCGTCGCCGTCTATTCGACCTTCTGGAGCCGCGCCTTCGACCAGGCCAACCTCGACGTCGGCCTGCACGGCTGCCCCGTCGTCTTCGTCTTGGACCGGGCCGGCATCACAGGCGACGACGGCCCGAGCCACCACGGCATCCTCGACCTGGCCCTTGCGCTGTCCATCCCCGGCATGACGGTGTTCGCACCGTCGGCCGCCGAGGAGATGGGGCCGATGCTGCAGGCCGCGCTCGAGCTCGCCGGGCCCTCCACCATCCGGTTCCCCAAGAGCGCGCCCAGGCACATCCCGGTCGAGGACGCCGGCAGTGGGCTCGAGGCGAAACGTCTGCGCGGCGGGGACGGATCCGTCTGCCTGCTGGGTGTGGGCAAGTCGGTCGGGGCCTGCCTCGATGCGGCGGACGAGCTGGCCCGCGAGGGGATCGAGACCACGGTCTGGGACGTGCGCGTGGTGTCGCCGCCCGACATCGCCATGCTCTCCGATGCCGCCCGCCATCAGCTCGTCGTCACCGTCGAGGACGGTGTGCGACACGGCGGTGCCGGCGCCTTCCTCATCGACGCCATGTCGGCGCAGGTCGAGTTCGCAGGCCTCCCACGCCCGTTGACCCGGGTTCTGGGCGTGCCGCGCCAGTTCCTGGCGCAGGGCAAGGCCGACGAAATCCTGGCCAGCCTGGGCCTCGACGGCGCCGGCATCGCGGAGAGCGTCCGCCGGGTCAAGCTCGAGGTCCCGGCCACCGAGGAGCGCTGACCCGGACTACGCCAGATTGGCACCGCTCTGTCGTACGAAGTCGTTGACGGCGTAGTACGCCTCGATCGACTCGCCGGCGTCCCCCCAGAAGCCCTCCTGGATGTCGTGGGCCATCCGGCCCTGGCGGACGAAGTGGTTGTTCACGTCGGTGATCTCCAGCTCGCCGCGGCCCGAGGGCACCAGGTCACCGATGATGTCGAACACGCCGGCCTCGTAGCAGTAGATGCCGGTCACGCAGTACTCGGACGCCGGGTGCTCGGGCTTCTCCTCGATGTGGGCCACGCGCCCGTCTGTCCCGAAGACCGGGACGCCGAGATGGCGCAGGTGCTCGGGCTCGTCCACCTTCGACAGGAGTATGCGCGCGCCGGTCGGGTCCGCCCGGAAGGCGTCGACCATCGGTCGGATGGACCGCTCGACGATGTTGTCGGCCAGCATGACGAGCACCGGGCCGCCCTCCGCGAAGTGCCCGGCGAGCCCGAGTGCCTCGGCGATGCCCCCCGCCTTCTCCTGGTAGGCGTACGAGAGCTGGTCGATCCCGTACTCGTGCCCGTTGCCGAGCAGCCGCAGGAACTCGCCCGCGTGCGTCCCGCCGGTGACGAGCATGATCTCGTCGATCCCACTCGACACCACGGCTTCGATCGCCCAGGCGATCATCGGCCGGTCGTAGATGGGAAGCAGGTGCTTGTTCGTGATGCGGGTCAACGGGTAGAGCCGCGATCCGGTGCCACCGGCCAGGATCACACCCTTCACGACCGGGCTCCCGCCGCGCGCACTGTTGGCATCCGAGCCGCTAGCCGAACGTGAGCACGCCGCGCGCCACGCGCCCGGCATGCATCTCGTCGACCACCTCGCCGAAGCGGTCGAGGGGGCGGGTGAGCGACACCAGCTCGTCGAGCATGAGCAGCCCAGCCTGGTACAGGTCCACCATGAGCGGGATGTCGTGGTGGGGTCGGGCCGAGCCATAGCGGCAGCCGATCAGCCCTCGGTCGACGTAGGCCAGTGCGTTGACGTCTACGGACACCTCGGTCCCCCGGGGCGGGATGCCGATGGCCACCGCCGTGCCGCCCCAGTCCAGGCAGTCGAGCGCGCTGCGCAGGACGGCGGGGTGGCCGACACAGTCGAAGGCCCAGGTCACTCCCCCGAGGGGGAAGAGGGCACCCGCGGCGGACTCCCGGTTGGCCGGGACGAGCTCGCGCACCGCCGCCGCGGCGTCACCGGTACTGGCGTCGACGAAATTCGTGGCACCGAACTGGCGCCCGAGCTCCTCCTTGCCGGCCACCGTGTCGACCGCGACGATTCTCGTCGCGCCGGCGATGCGCAGCCCCTGAATCACGTTGAGACCGACACCGCCAACGCCGAAGACGGCTGCAGTGTCGCCGGGCCGGACCTTGGCCCGGTTGAGCACGGCACCGACGCCGGTGAGGACGCCGCAGCCGATGAGGCAGGCCGACGACAACGGGACCTCCTTGGGGATGCGCACCGCCTGCACCTCGCTGACGACGGTCAGCTCCGAGAACACCGACGCGGCGGCGAAGTTGGACGCCGGCTCACCCTTGAAGGTGAACGGCGTCGAGATGTTCCCGAGCGAGCTCTTGCACATCGTCGGGTGGCCGGTGCTGCAGGCCCGGCAGGCGCCACAGCTGGCCAGCGTCGCGATCACGACATGGTCGCCCGGCTTCACGGAGCGCACGGAGTCGCCCACTGCCTCGACGATGCCGGCCCCCTCGTGGCCGAGCACGGCCGGCGCGGGAAACGGGATCGTCCCGTCGATGACCGACAGGTCGGAATGACACACGCCGGCGGCCTCTATGCGGACCTGTACCTCGTTGGGGCCGGGTCCCCGCACCTCGAGGGCGTCGGTGACCTCGACCCCCTCTCCGGTGTAGACGATGCCTCGCACTTATTTGCTCCTCTCGTTGGTGACGACGTGGTCCGCCCCGGTCGCGTGCCGCTCACGCAGCTCGCGCTTGAGCACTTTCCCGCTGGCATTGACCGGCAGCGCATCGACCAGCACGACGCTCCGGGGCACTTTGTAGTTGGCCATGATCCCGCGCGACCAGCTGAGGATGGCGCGGCCCAGCCCCTCAGGGTCGTCCCGCCCGGTGGCGGGCGTGGCCGGGACGACGTAGGCGCAGCCCACCTCCCCCATCCGCCCGTCTGGGACGCCGACCACTGCGACCTGGGCCACCGCCTCGTGACCACGCAGGATGGCCTCGATCTCGGCCGGGTACGCGTTGAACCCGCCCACCACGTACATGTCCTTGACCCGGTCCGTGATGGTCACGTTGCCCTCGGCATCCATGACGCCGATGTCGCCGGTGTGCAGCCACCCGTCGACGTCGATCGCCTCGGCTGTCGCGGCCTCGTTGTCCCAGTAGCCCGACATGACGGTGTAGCCCCGGACGACGATCTCCCCCGGCTCGCCGGTGGGGACCTCGTTGCCTTCGGCCACCGCCCGCACCTCGAGCCCGGGGATCGCACGGCCCGACGTGGCCGACACCACTCCGGGCGGATCGCTGCGGCGGCACATGGTGACGGTGCCGCAGGACTCGGTGAGACCGTAGGCGGTCAGGACCGTCTCGAAGCCGAGCTCGTCGCGCATCGCCTGCACGAGCTCGACGGGCACCACGGCCGCGCCAGTCACCCCCAGCCGGAGGGACGAGAGGTCGTAGTCGGTGCGGCGAGGATCCGTCAGGAGGGTCTGGTACAAGGTGGGCGGCCCGGGCAGCACGTTGATGCGCTCGGAGCGGATGCGTGCCATCACGGCTGCGGCATCGAACACCGGCTCGGGCACCACGGTGGCACCGGCCATGAGGCAGGCCAGGATCCCGGCCTTGTAGCCGAAGGTGTGGAAGAAGGGGTTCACCACGAGGTAGCGGTCGCCGGCACCGAGGCCCACGATGGAAGACCAGGTCCCGAACGTGCGCAACGACTGGGCGTGGGTCGTTGCCGCACCCTTTGGGTGTCCGGTGGTGCCCGACGTGAAGATGAGGTCCGACACGTCGTCCGGCCCGACCGTCGCCGCCCGCGCCGCGGTGTCGGCGGCACTGACCCGCTCACCCGCGGCGAGGAATTCCTGGAGGCCGAGGATCGGGACCCCGGAGGGGCCCGAGGCGGAGGGGTCACCCTCGCCGCGCAGCACGAGGATGCGGCCCAACGCGCCGGTGTCCTCGCCCGCCAGCAGGGAGGGGTAGTCGGCCCCGAGAAAGCCCCGGACCGTCAGCAGCGTCGTGGCGCCGGCGTTGCGCACGATGTAGGCCGCCTCGGCGCCCTTGAAGCGGGTGTTCAGCGGCACCAGCACCGCGCCGGTGCGCAGCGCGCCGAGCGCGGCCAGCATCCACTCGGCGCAGTTGGGCGCCCAGACCGCTACCCGCTCCCCCGCACCGACCCCCGCGGCCACGAAGCCGCGCGCGTAGCGGTCCACCTCGGGCGCCAGTTGGGCGTAGGTCAGACGCCGGTCGCCGTCGACCAGGGCCTCGATCGTCCCGTGACGCTGCGCGGCGTCGTCGACCAGCCGGGGCACCGTGCCCCAGGTCAGGTCGGCCCGCGGGTCCTCCTGCTCCGGCGGTGCCCCGCCGATCCCCCTGCTCACGGGTGCTGGTTGCTCACGGAGATGACCTCTCCGGACATATAGGACGAGTAGTCACTGGCCAGGAAGACGATGACGTTGGCCACCTCCCAGGTCTCGGCCCCGCGCCCGAACAGCTCGCGCCGGCGCAGCACGGCAAGGTCCTCGTCGGGGATCGAGCGGTTCAGGAACGGGTGCTCGGCCAGGCTGGGCGACACGGCGTTGACCCGCACCCCGGACGGCGCCGCCTCCGCTGCCGCACACCGCGTCAGGGCCATGACACCGGCTTTGGCCGCCGCGTAGTGCGCCTGACCCGGCTGCGCCCGCCAACCGAGGACCGATGCGTTGTTCACTATGACACCGCTCTTCTGCGGCAACAGCCGCTTCAGCGCGGCACGCGTGCAGCGGAACGTCCCGGTCAATGTGATGTCCAGCACCGTCGCCCACTGCTCGTCCGTCATGTCCACCAGGGGCACGGTGCCGCCGAGCCCGGCGTTGTGCACGGCGACGTCGATGCGCCCGAATCGGGCTACCGCGCCGTCGTAGAGCGCGCCCACCTGCGCCTCGTCGCGCACGTCACAGGCCAGCGCATGCACCCGTCCCGCATGACCCGCTTCTGCGGCGAGCTGCCCGGCCGTCTCATCGAGTCGCCGCTCGTGGGCGTCGGAAACCACGACGGACGCGCCCTCCTCGAGGCAGCGCCTGGCCGTAGCCGATCCGATGCCCGTCCCGGCGGCCGCCGTCACGACGACGATCTTCCCCTCCAGCAACCCGTGACCGCCCGGCGGTGCTGGTGGCGGAGGCGGGTCGAAGGACGAATCGAGGCGTGTGCTCACGCCACCCCTTTCGGTTCCGGCGGCAGGCCCAGCACCCGCTCGCCGATGATGTTGCGCTGAATCTGATTGGACCCACCGTAAATCGTCTCGGCGCGTGCGAAGAGGAAGGAGCGCTGCAGCTCACCTAGCCCGTACCCATGGTTCTCCGGCCGCGGCTCCCCGTCGAGCACGGTCGCGGCCGGCCCCAGCATCTCCATGGCGAGCTCGCCGAGACGTCGATGCCAGCTCCCCCAGTAGAGCTTGGCGATGGAGGCCTCGGGCGGCGCCACCGGCCCGTCGACGCCCGAGAGGCTCCGCAGCGTGTTGTACCGCATGATCGTCAGCTCGATGTGGGCCTGGGCCAAACGCTGGCGCACGACCGGGTCGCGCGACCGTCCCTTCTCGCCCGCCAGTGCGACCACGCGGTCGAGCTCGCGGCGGAAACCCAACTGGTGGCCGAGCAGGGCCACGCCGCGCTCGAACGCGAGGGTGGCCAGCGCGACGCGCCAGCCGTCCCCCACGACCCCGACGACGTTGTCGGCCGCCGTGCGGGCGCCCTCGAAGAACACCTCGTTGAACTCGCTGGTCCGTGTGAGCTGGGTGATCGGACGGATCTCGACCCCGGGCTGGTCCATGGGCACCAGGAGATACGACAGACCCTTGTGCCGGGCGGAGCCGGGTTCCGTCCGGCAGACCACGAAGCACCAGTCCGCCTGGTGGGCCAGGGACGTCCAGACCTTCTGTCCCGTGACCACCCATTCGTCGCCGTCGCGGACGGCCCGTGTCGAGACGTTGGCCAGGTCGCTTCCCGCGTCGGGCTCCGAGTAGCCCTGGCACCAGAGCTCCGAGCCCTGCCGGATCGGCGGGAGGAAGCGCGCCTTCTGCTCGGGCGTCCCGTAGTGGATCAGGGTCGGGCCCAACAGGCCCTCGCCCATCACGTTCACCCGGCCCGGCGCTCCGGCCCGGGCGTACTCCTCGTTGAAGACGACCTGCTCGGTCATGGACGCGCCGCGGCCGCCGTACTCGTCCGGCCAGCCCAGGCAGGTCCAGCCTCCCTCGGCCAGCACCCGCTCCCAGCGCCGGCGCACCTCGAAGCCGAACGTCTCGTCACCCGAGCCGCCGCGGCCTCCGAGCTCGGCGAACTCGCCCACCAGGTGCTCCTCGAGGAACCGGCGGACCTCCAGCCGGAACGCCACGTCCTCGGGGCGATCACGAAGATCCATCGCCCGGGAGCGTAGCCAAGCGGTGGCACGTGATCTGACGGGGCGTCAGATCCTCGAGCGGCTCGGCGGGGCAGGTCCGTCCACGCCTGGAATACTCGCGGTGCGCCGCGCATCACGATCGCAGCGCGAAAGGGGGTGGCCGTGCCCTACTCGGAGGGGAGGGTCGTCCATGACGCCGACGCCCACATCATGGAGACGCCGACCTGGTTGCGCGACCACGCCGAGGCGGCCTTCCGTGACCGACTCCCGGTCCTGAGCTATCCGGGCGGCAACGAGCTGCGTCAGACCGGTGATCCCGCAGACCAACGGCGCGACCTCCGGGCGGCCTTCGAGAAGCTACGCGCCCGACACGCGTCGGCGGCGTACCGGGCCGACGAGGAAGCCGAGATCATGGCGCGCAAGAACTTTGCCGCCACCGGGTCCTTCATCGCCGAGGACCGCCCCCGCGCCCTCGACCTGCTCGGGTTCTCGAGCCAACTCGTGTTCAACACGTTCCACAACGGGCGGCTGCACGACCTCGAGCACCGCGATGCCGACCTCGCCTACGCCGCTGCCCGGGCCCACAACCGGGGCATGCTCGAATTCTGCTCGGTCGATCCCCGCTTGCTGCCATCGCTCTACGTCCCCCTGGTCGACGCCGAGCGCGCGGTCGCAGCCACCCACGACGCACTGGACCAGGGTGCCGCCGCATTGTTGGTGGCATCGGGCTGCCCGCCGCGCTTCTCGCCCAGCCACACCGACCTCTTCGGGGTCTGGGCCCAGGCCGAGGAGGCCGGCGTCCCGGTCGTCTTCCATGTGGGAGGGACGGGCACTCTCATCGACCCCAATTACTTCGTCAACGGCAAACCGGTCCCGCCCGACTTCCACGGCGGCGAGGAGAACTTCCGCTCGGTCGACTACATGGGCATCCCCGTGCCGCCCGCCCAGACCCTGGCGACGCTCATCTTCGACGGGGTCCTCGAGCGCTTCGGCGATCTCCGTGTCGGCGTGATCGAGCAGGGTGCCGTCTGGGTCCCGTCGTGGCTGCGCCAGATGGAGTCCGCCTTCGAGGCGTTCCACCGTCACGAGGAGCGCCTGCAGGCTCTCCCGCTCCGGCCGACTGACTACGTGCACCGCCAGGTCCGCTTCACGCCCTACCCGACCGAGGACGTCGGCTGGATCGTCGCCGAAGCCGGCGCCGACCTGGTGATGTTCTCCTCCGACTATCCCCACGTCGAAGGCGGCCGCAAGCCCTTGGAGCGCTTCGAGGCGTCGCTCGGTGACGCCGGCGAGGACGTGCGCCGCCAGTTCTACGCCGACAATTTCCTGTTTCTCATGGGCAGAGCGGCAGCTCGTCTGGCCGCATGAGCACCGGCCGGCCGACTGCCCTCCCGCGTCAGACACCCCCTGAGCGCAAATGTCACGACCGAGGAGAGGATCGACATGTTCACCCGCAGGTCACGCAAGCGTGACGAGACGGAGTACGAGGTCGCCAAGAGCGACGAGGAATGGCGGGAGCAGCTGTCGAGCGAGGTCTACGCCGTGCTCCGGCGGGCCGGCACCGAGGCGCCGTGGTCCGGAGAGCTGCTCCACGTGGACGGCCACGGGGTGTTCCGCTGTGCCGGCTGCGGTGCCGAGCTGTTCGACACCGATGCCAAATTCGATTCGGGGACGGGCTGGCCCAGCTTCGACCGGGCCCGGTCGGCGGGCACCGTCGTCGAACGGGCCGACCGGGGCTTCGGCACGACCAGGACCGAGATCCACTGCGCACGCTGCGGCGGCCACCTCGGCCACGTGTTCCCCGACGGCCCCACCGACACCCGGCTGCGCTACTGCGTCAACTCGCTCTCGCTGACCTACGACCGGGATGGCGGGGAGGATCAGGCCGGGGGCTGACTCTCCGTCAGACGCCCTTCGACTGCTCCGAAGAGCGCCTCGAGGCGAGACGCCTCGGCGCCGAGCCCGAGTCGGCGCAGCAGCGAGCCACCGAGGGCGAGCGCGCCGCAGATCTCGACCACCTCGTCCCGCAGGAAGTCGATCGCGGTCCCTGACGCCCCCGGGACCGGAGCACGATCAGCACTCCGGTCCCGAGAGCCAGCGCCACCGACGTCACGACCCAGCAGGTCTCCGGGTGGGCCGCCGTCCTGGACAGGAGGTTCGCGGCGATCCTGGGCGCGGCCGGCCACCCCGCAGTGACGATCAACCACGGCGACATTCACGCCTCGACCGGCGTGGCCTCGGACGCGGCCTCTTCACCGGCGTCGGCCTGGGTGGACGCGCCCCGGCGCTCCACCCGCTGCACGTCTGCCGTGGCGAAGCGGAGGCTCGGGCCAACCTCGTCCGCTGTGATCTCGACCTTGGAGCGGTGCTCGCCCTCCTCGGTCTCCCAGGTGCGTTGCTCCAGTCGCCCCGTGACCACCACACGCATGCCCTTGGTCAGACTGAGCGCCACGTTCTCCGCCAGGTCCCGCCAGCAGATGACGTCGAAGAAGGACGTCGACTCCTGCCACTCCTGGGTGGTCCGGTCCTGCCAGCGGCGGTTGACCGCGACGCCGAGCTGGGCCGTCGCCAGTCCCTCCCGCGTGTAGCGGATCTCCGGCTCGCGGGTCAGGTTCCCGGTGATCGTCGTGGTGTTGGCCATTGTCTCTCCTGCCTTTCGTCGGGCCCGCCGTCGGGGGGCGCGAGCCAGCATGGGGAGCACGGCTTGCCGCAAACCTTGCCGCCAACCTCACCGTGGTCGGTTCCGCTACCGGGTCCTCTCAGGGCTTCGGCTTCATCCCCAGGCAGCGCAAGACGAATGATCCGAAGCGATTCGGCGGCTCATTGTGATGATGGTCCGCCGAGTGCCCGTAGCGCGACCCGAAGGGCCCCCCACTGTTGCCCGTGAGGCCGGCAGCGGGGATCGAATTGGGCTCCTCGTACTTGGGCACCTTGGCCAGCCGGCGCTTCTGCTTCCTCGGTTTGTCGCCGGCTCGCCCCATGGGGACAGTCTGGCCCATGGCCACGAGACACGCCGGCGGTTCCCGCGACGGGGTATGGGAGCATGAGCGCGGTGCTCACGATGCCCGGCCGGCCCGCCTGCTTCGCTGCGATCGCCCTGCTCGCCCTCGCCCTCTCGTCGTGCAGCAGCTCCCCGGGCTCGCCCACCGTGGGGACGATCTCGACGACCACCACCAGTACAGCAGGAGCCACGGAGCCGTCGACCGCGACGTCGACGACCGCCCCGGGCACCCAAGAGGTGCGCTTCGATCCTTTTTCGGCCCAGGGAACGTTGCTGCCCACCGAACAGGTGACGGTGAGGGTGTCAGGCACGTGCGTGGCGCCCGGCGTGGCCGGCTCGAGCTCGTACCGCTGCTTCGCACAACCCGGCTCGGCGATCTACGACCCCTGCTTCGCCCCACCCGGCGCCACGAGCGGGACCATCGAGTGCATCGCCGACCCCGTCGCCCCCGAGGTGGTCGAACTCCATGCCGGCGCCCTGCCACAAGCCCCACCGGGCGCGCCGGCCACACGGCCGTGGGCCATGCAGCTGGCCAATGGGCAGGTCTGCATCCTCGTGGCGGCTGCATGGGGCGGACTCGGCCCGTTCGCCTGCCCCACCCCCGGCGCGACCGGTTCGGCCGCCGACTGCCACATCCCCCGACCGGCAGACCCCTGGTGGAGCACGGCCTGCCAGGCTCAGGAGAGCGCGACGAGTGCATTCACAGCCGATCGGGTCGTCAAGGTCTGGACGTGACGCGCCGACGCTCAGCCCCGTCCCTTCGTCCGCTGGCGCCCACCGATGACGTATGCCACGGCACCGCACACGAGCGAACCCACGATGACGTAGCGCACGATCGCCGTCTCGAGCGATGTCGGCGAGCCGCTCGAGCTGATCTCCGCGAAACCGCCGCCGATCACCAGCGCCGCCGCCGCGAGCGCAAATGAGAACAGCGAGACCTTGCGGGGGAGGTTGCACAAGAACCGCGACTGGGACCGGTCCGGACCCGATCCATTGGACACGGGGCCGCTACGGCTCACGCGCCGGCCCCCGCGGGGGCCCGTCGGCCACGGGGAGGGCGTCGTCGAGCGCGGTCCGGGAGCGCTCACCGCCGAGGACGCTCGGGCAATGGAGTGCAATCGCGAGCTGGTCGGCCATCGTCGCGAGATGCTAGGCGGGGACTCGATCGCTGCGTCCTCATCGAGATCGCCCAACGGAGGGCCAGCTTCCGCTCGGGACCTCGTGGTCCAGAGCGCGATGCTCCGGCACCGCAACCCAATGGCACCCTGACGCGCCCGATCACCGGGTAGGTTGCCCTCCCTATGGGGGATGCGGCCGGTGGGCTGACGCTCCAGGCACCAGCGGCGCCGGACGACGCCACTACGGACACCCCGCCGGCGCAACGCCCGGGTCGCTGGCGCGTCTGGCGCTCACCGCCCGGCCAGCCGGGATGGGCCCGCCCCCTGCTCCTCGTCATCGCTGCGCTGGCGGCACTGTCGTACGCGTGGGGCGTCAACGACGCGACCCTCGAGACGTTCTACGGCGCCGCAGTGCGAAGCATGTCGGAGAGCTGGCACAACTTCTTCTTCGGCGCCTTCGACCCGTGGGGGACGGTCACAGTCGACAAGCTGCCCGGCGCGTTCTGGGTACAGGCGCTGTCGGTCCGCCTGTTCGGCTTCCACGTGTGGTCGGTCGTGCTCCCCCAGGCGATCGAAGGCACCCTGACCGTGCTCGTGCTCTACCGCGCCGTGCGGCGCGTCGCCGGGGCCGGCGCCGGGCTGGCTGCGGCCGCCGTGCTGGCCGCCACACCGGTCACGATCCTGCTCAACCGGGGCAACATCTCGGACTCACTGCTGATCCTGCTGCTGGTGCTCGCGGCCGACGCTGCGACGGCGGCCATCACGACGGGGCGCTGGGCGCACTTGCTGGTGGCCGGCGTCTGGGTCGGACTCGCCTTCCAGGCCAAGATGCTCCAGGCCTGGCTCGTCCTGCCCGCGCTCTACCTCGCCTATCTCCTGGCGGCGCCGGCACCCGCCCTCTCCCGCCGCATCGGGCACGTGGCGCTCTCGGCACTGGTCGCGCTCGGCGTCTCGCTGTCCTGGATGCTCGCCGTCACCGTCGTTCCCACCCAGGACCGCCCCTACGTGGATGGCAGCTGCAACAACTCGGTCTTCAGCCAGGTCTTCCTCTACAACGGCTCCGACCGGATCACCGGCACCACGCTCGACCAACCGGGGTGCAGCCCGCCACCCGCCCCGGTCAAGGCCACGACGAGCGCGCACCCGGGCACGGTGGCTGTGCCACGGGGGCCGGGGCGGTTCCTCAACGGCACCTTCGGGCGGGACGTCGACTGGATGCTCCTGCCGGCGGCCGTGGCGCTGGCAGGCATCCTCGTGGCACGCCGGCGCGAGCCCCGCACGGACCCGCTCCGCGCCGCCACGCTCCTCTGGGGGGCCTGGCTCTTCTTCACCTGGTGCTTCTTCGCGTCGTCCCATTTCATCAACTCGTATTACCTGGCGGCGCTCGCGCCGCCCATCGCCGCACTGTGCGGACTCGGCCTCACGGTGGCCTGGCGGCTGCGCGCCCGCCGCGCCACACGGGCCGTGATCCTGGGCACGGTCGCGGCGGGCACGGCTTACGTCCTCTATCTACTCCCGACGACAGCGGGGGTGCGGCCGTGGGTGCTGGCCAGCACGCTGGTCCTGGCGCTGGCGGCGGTGGCCGTCACCGCGTGGTCCTTGCTCCCGTCGCGTCCGCACCCGGCGGCCGCCGCCGGCGTCGGCCTGTCGGCGGCCGCCCTCTTCCTCGGCTCAGCCTGGGCGTCGGGGACCGTCGTGGCGGCCGGGCTGGGTCCCTTCGACTCCCCCTACCAGCCGGCGTCGCTCACGGCGCAGAACGCCGCAGCCAACGCGCGCTCGGCCGCCGTCGCCGCCGGCCTCAACCGCGCCGCCGGCAGGATCCCCCCGACGGTCAGCGTCATCACATCGGAGACCTCGTCGGGGTCGAGCATCCCGATCCTCGACACGGGTCGCGAGTTCCTCCCGGTCGGTGGGTTCTCCGGCCGGGTACCGAGCCCGACAGTGGCCCAGTTCACCGGCGACGTGCGCGCCGGGCGGGTGACCGTCGTGCTGGCGGCGGTGGCACCACTGACCCGCAACCCCGACATGTTGTGGGCCATCGCGCACTGCCGGCCCGTTGCCTACCGCGGTCCGGACACCCACATCGCAGGACGGACGATGCACTTCTACCTCTGCTCGCCGGCCGACGCGGGCGGCTGAGAGGGTCAGACGTCGAGGAAGCGCCGGATGGCGATGGCCGACCCGATGGAGCCGATCGCCATCCCCACGATCACCACGACCACGTTGGTGAGCAAGACCTCTGACCCCGTCATGTGCATGGCCGTGAAGATGTTGCTCGTCGTTCGACCGCTCCCCTCGTGATTGATGAAGAGATAGACGAAGTAGACGACGACAGCAGCCAGCACCGATCCGATGAACCCCTGCAGCAGGCCCTCGGACATGAAGGGCACCCGGATGAACCAGTTCGTGGCCCCCACGAGCTTCATCACCGACACCTCGCGCCGGCGGGCGAAGATCGCCATGCGGATGGTGTTGAGGATCAGGACGGCTGCCGACACGATCAGGACGATGGCGATGGCCAGGCACACCCACTTCGAGATGTTGATCACCGTCTCCTCGTTGTGGATGGTCTGCTGGGGCTCGGTGACCGAGAGAACGCCCGCCGTGCCGCTGAAGGTGTGGACGACCTGGGCTGCGTCGGAAAGCGCAACTGGGGTGCACCAGAAGGAGGTGGGCATCTCGGACTGCGTCGTGGCCTGGAAGACGTCGGAGGGGAGGAGGCGCCGGGCCTCGGCGAAGTTGCGGGTCTTGTCCCAGTAGGCGCAGGGCTGGGACACGTAGTTGAGCTGGGCCAGTTCGGTCTTGACGGCTGCGATCTCCTGGCTGTTGGCGTTGGGCTGCATCCAGACGGTCACCTGCGTGCCGCGCTCCAGGGTCCCGGTGGCGTTGGCCGACCCCTGCCTCAGGAGGAGTGCCGCGCCCACGAGCGAGAGCGACACGGCGACCGTGAGGATGGCGGCGATGGTCATCAGCCGGTTACGCCAGAGGTTCGACGCCGTCTCGCGGACGACGTAGTCGACAGAGACCGCCACGTCAGCCCATGCCTCCCGCGGCCACCTCGACCGACTGCTGCGCGGAACCGTCGAACCCGTACACACCACGCGCCTGGTCGCGCACCATCACGCCGTTGCTGAGCTCGATGACGCGGCGCCGCATCTTGTCGACCAGCACCTCGTCGTGCGTCGCGACGACCACCGTGGTGCCCGTCCGGTTGATGCGGTCGAGCAGCTGCATGATGCCCTGGCTGGTCTGCGGGTCGAGGTTACCGGTGGGCTCGTCGGCCAGCAGGATGAGGGGGCGGTTGACGAAGGCACGGGCCACGGCGACGCGCTGCTGCTCACCGCCGGAGAGCTCGTTGGGCAGGTTGTCCCGCTTGCCGGCCAGCCCGACCAGGTCGAGCACCTGGGGCACCTGGTTGGCCACGACGTGCCGGGGACGGCCGATGACCTCGAGCGCGAAGGCCACGTTTTCGAACACGGTCTTGTTGGGGAGGAGGCGGAAGTCCTGGAAGACACAGCCGATGTTGCGACGAAGGTAGGGCACCCGCCATTTCGGCAGCTCGACGATATTGCGGCCGGCCTCGAGGATCTGGCCTGAGTCGGGGAGCTCCTCGCGGAGGAGGAGACGGATGAACGTCGTCTTCCCCGATCCGGACGCGCCGACGAGGAAGACGAACTCGCCCTTCTCGAACTCCACGGTGATGTCGCGCAGAGCAACCGTCGAGCCCTTGTATGTCTTGGTGACGTTTTCGAATCGGATCATCAGTTGAGAGAGGTGTCGCCCCGGACGTTGCGGGGCACCCGCACGATCCTACTTTCTCCACATGACACTTTCGGGTCAACGGCTCCATTGCAGGTCACAGAGGTCCGCGGACCTCTCGCGCACGGAACCCGCGTCCGGGCGCACCGCAGCGCGTCACGTCGCCGGTGCCGGCTGCGGCATCGAGCGGGGGTTGAGCCACAGCGGTCGACCTGCTCGCACTCCGGCGCGGCGAACGAGGTTCGCTTGCGCAGCTCCCTCTCGCTGCGTGACCCGAGCGTCATGCCGTCGAGATCGGGCGCTGCGAAGTTCACGATCCCGCGGGCGGCGTGCTCGGGGTCGGCCCTCGAGGTAGCGGATCCTCAGGTCGCGTTGGCGTCCGGAGGAGCGGCCGCGCACCGCTCCCGCTCGATCTTCGGGTCGAGTCCCAGCTCAGCGCACCGCTTGCGTGTCCAGACCAGCCCGTCTGGTGCATCTCGGGGAGCGGCGGAGTCCGACGCCCGGGCGAAGTCGTGCCGGCCGATCGTGTCACGCACGGCGACGTCGAGGCACCCTGTCGATGGCGAGCGCTCCGGGCAGCGTGTACGAGATACAAGACTCACGCGGCTCGCGTGCTGGCTTCGCGTCTCGCACACGAACCCGAACTCGCACTCGTAGTTGACGACCTGTTGCAGCAAGAGCGACTCGTCGTCGCCGTGCGCCGAGAGGCGACCGAACTTCGCTGCATGGCACGCATCGCCCGTGATGGTTGACGCGCACAAGAGATGTGGAACGACCGCGGGAGTTCGGGGCTCGCAAGAGCACCGGCCATCAGCACGATGGTGGAGATCTCTGCCGTCACGTGGTCATTGAGCTCGCCAGCGATGTCATCCTCAACGAGGCGCGACGAACAGTGGAACTGGCGCGCGCACCTGGTTCCAGGACGTGGCCTTCCCTGCGGGCGCGGGGACCCGAACCCGGTCGCCCGACGACGTCGAGCCGGTCCGAGGTCGAGTGCACGCAACACCAAGGTCGGGAGCCGAGGGTCGAAGATGGTTTCGAGGCGGTTGCGCAGGTCCGCGCCGCGGGGTCGCAGTACGTCGGGCAGCTCGCGGGTCAGCGCCCCCGCGTCTCCACCCGGGCAGCGTCGTCGGACGAGTCAGGGGCGCCCGGGGTCTCGGGCCCGGGGGCTGGCCCGCAGGACACCACCGTCCAGACCGCACAGCGTCGCCTCGGGCCGGTTCGTTCGCCCTGGTCAGGGGCAATTCCATCGGCGCCACCTGCTCGAGCGTGTCGTCGAGGGCGGCACCTGGGGACCCGCCGACGGTGCTGCCCGAGTACCCCAGTACGGCGCCTGGAAGACCCGGGCCCGGACGAGCGCGTTCCTACGAACCGGCCTCGCGCTGGCGGCGCAGCTCGGCCTCCATGAACGCATCGAGGTCGCCGTCGAGCACGGCGTCGACGTTGCCGGTCTCGACGCCCGTCCGCAGGTCCTTGACGAGCTGGTACGGGGCCATCACGTAGGAGCGGATCTGGTTGCCCCAGGCGTTGTCGACCCGGTCGCCGCTCAACGCGTCGAGCTCGGCCCGCCGCTCCAGTCGGGCTCGCTCGGCCAGCTTGGCCCCGAGTATCTGCATGGCCTTTGCCTTGTTCTGGTGCTGGCTGCGCTCGTTCTGACAGGACACCACGATCCCCGTGGGCAGGTGGGTCAGGCGCACGGCCGAATCCGTCTTGTTGACATGCTGGCCGCCGGCGCCCGACGAGCGGTAGGTGTCGATGCGCAGATCCTTCTCGTCGATCTCGACCTCCGATGACACGTCCTCGAGGAATGGGGTGACGTCCATGGACGCGAAGCTGGTCTGGCGCCGGTGCTGCGAGTCGAACGGCGACATGCGCACCAGCCGGTGGACGCCACGCTCGGTGGCGAGCAACCCGTAGGCGAAGCGGCCGTGCACGATGAACGTTGCCGACAGCAGCCCCGCCTCCTGGCCCTCGGTGGCCTCGTCCACCTCCACGGTGTAACCGCGGCGCTCGGCCCAGCGTTGGTACATGCGCAGCAGCATCTCGGTCCAGTCCTGCGCGTCGGTGCCGCCTGCGCCTGCGTGCACCTCGCAGACCGCGTCGAGCTCGTCGTACTCGCCCGAGAAGAGCGACTGCAGCTCGAGCGCGCCCAGCCGGGTGCCGAGGCCGTCCACGGTCTCGACCAGTTCGGTGTCGAGCGCCGCGTCCCGGGCGCCGGCCGCAGCCGACTCCTCGGTCAGCTCGAGCAGTGCCAGTGCGTCATCGAGCGCGGTGCGCAGGCCTTCGAGCTGGTCGAGGTCGGCCGACACCCGCCCCAGCTCCCTGGTGACCGACCGCGCGTTGTCGGGGTCGTCCCACAGGTCCGGCTTCGCCACCTCGGCCTCGAGCTCGGCCCGCCTCACCTCGAGCTTGTCGCGGCCCAGGTAGCGCTCGGCCTCGGCCAGCCGCTCCCCCAGCGCCTCGAGCTCGGCTGAGAAGTCGCGGGGAGCCTCGGCCGCCGGCCCGTCAGGCGGCGCCATGGCAGAACTTGAACTTCTTGCCGCTCCCGCACCAGCAGGGGTCGTTGCGGCCCACCTTCTCGTGCTGCTCCTTCACGATCGGCACGAGGGCGTTGGGGTCAGGCGCGTTGGGCCGCCTGATCTGTCCCTTCCCGCCGGCGCCGCCGCTCCCGTTCCCCGCGGCGGGACCGCTGAGCATTGCGGCCTGGGGGGCGACGTTGGTGCCCTGCTCGGCGAGCAGGGCCGAGGCCAGGGCGCCGGTCTCCGCGACCGGGTCTTCCGCCGCGGCGTAGACAGCCCGGTCAAGGTCCGGCTCCGCCGCCGGAGCCTGCACTGCCTCGACGTGGAGGATGTAGCGCAGGTAGTCGTTGTCGATGACCTCCAGCAGCTGGCCGAACATGGAGTAGCCCTCCTGCTGCCAGGCGTTGAGAGGGTCGGCCTGGACGGTCCAGCGCAGGTGGATGCCGTCCTTGAGGTTGTCCATCTCGGCCAGGTGGTCGCGCCATCGAGCATCCATGATCTGGAGGTACACGTCACGCTCGATCTGGCGCATCGTCTCCGCGCCGTCCGGCATGGACTCCGAGTGCTGCTCGTAGTAGTCGAGCGCCTCCTCGACGATGGACTCCACGAGGTCCTCGGTCGTCGCCGCCTGCGCGAGGTCGGCCACGGTGAACCTCGACGGGTAGTACTGCATCAGGCCGTCGATGAGCGCTTTGAGGTCCCAATCCTCCTCGAACTCCGTCGGGCAGTGCTCGCGGACCAGCTTCTCGGCCGCACCGGCCAGCAGGTCCTCGGTGTGCTCTTCGAGGTCGTCGCCGTCGATGATCTGCAGGCGACGTTCGTAGATGACCTTGCGCTGCTGGTCCATCACCTCGTCGTACTTCAGTGCGTCCTTGCGGATCTCCGCGTTGCGCGCTTCGACGGTGTTCTGCGCCCGCTCGATCGCCTTGGCCACCGTCTTGGACTCGATGGGCACGTCCTCGGGCAGCGTGCGACCCATGACCCAGCTCATGGCGCCGGTGGCGAACAAGCGAAGGAGCTCGTCGTCCAGGCTCAGGTAGAAGCGGCTCTCGCCCGGGTCACCCTGGCGGCCCGAGCGGCCGCGGAGCTGGTTGTCGATGCGGCGGCTCTCGTGTCGCTCGCTGCCCAGGACGTAGAGCCCGCCCAATTTGCGCACCTCTTCGCCCTCGGCGCGACAGCGCGCCTCGATGGCGGACCGGCGGCCCTCCAGTTCGGCCTGCCCGTCCTCGCTGTCGAGGTCGAACCCCTCGGCGGCCAGTTCGTGCTCGGCCAGCAGCTCTGCGTTGCCGCCCAGGATGATGTCGACGCCACGCCCGGCCATGTTGGTGGCCACGGTCACCGCGCCACGGCGGCCGGCCTGGGCGACGATCTCGGCCTCCCGGAAGTGCTGCTTGGCGTTGAGCACGTTGTGCGTCACGCCCCGCTTGTCCAACAGGCGCGAGAGGAGCTCCGACTTGGCGACCGAAGCCGTGCCGATGAGCATCGGCTGCCCCAGCTCGTGGCGCTCGACGATGTCCTCGACGACCGCGTTGAACTTCGCCTCCTCCGTCTTGAAGACCAGGTCGGGCTGGTCGGCCCGGACCATCTCCTTGTTGGTGGGGATGGGGACCACGGGCAGGCCATAGGTGGAGGCGAACTCGCCGGCCTCGGTCTCGGCCGTGCCGGTCATGCCGGACAACTTCTCGTACATGCGGAAGTAGTTCTGGAGCGTCACCGTGGCCCAGGTGTGGTTCTCCTCCTTGATGGACACGCGCTCCTTCGCCTCGACGGCCTGGTGGAGACCGTCGGACCACCGCCGGCCCTCCAGCGTGCGCCCTGTGAACTCGTCGATGATCTTCACCTCGCCGTTGGCGACCAGGTAGTCCTTGTCCCGCTTGTAGAGGTCCTTGGCCGTGAGGGCCTTGGTCAGCTGGTGGACGTAGTTGACCGACACCGCGTCGTAGATGTTGTCGACCCCGACCGCCTTCTCCACCTTCTCGATTCCCGGTTCGAGGGGGACGACCGTCTTCTTCTCCTCGTCGACCTCGTAGTCGAGGTCGCGGGTCAGCGTCCGGGCGATGGATGCGAACTGGTAGTAGAGCTGGGCTGCCTCGTCAGCCGGCCCCGAGATGATGAGGGGCGTGCGCGCCTCGTCGATCAGGATGGAGTCGACCTCGTCGACGATGGCGAAGACGTGGCCTCGCTGGGCCATCGTCTCGCGTGACCGCGCCATGTTGTCGCGCAGGTAGTCGAAGCCGAACTCGTTGTTGGTGCCGTAGGTGATGTCCGCCGCGTAGGCGGCCCGCTTGCGGAACGGGTCGTCGATTTCCGACCCGATGCGCCCGACCGAGAGCCCCAGCCAGCGGTGCACGCGACCCATCCACTCGGCGTCGCGGGTGGCCAGGTACTCGTTGACGGTCACCAAGTGGACGCCGCGCCCGTCGAGGGCATTGAGGTAGGCGGGGAGCGTGGAGACGAGCGTCTTGCCCTCTCCCGTCTTCATCTCGGCGATCCAGCCGAAGTGCAGCGCCAGGCCACCCATCAGCTGCACGTCGAAGTGGCGCTGGCCCAGCACCCGCCAGGCCGCCTCGCGGACGACCGCGAAGGCCTCGACCGCGAGGTCGTCGAGGGACTCGCCGTTGTCGAGCCGCTCCTTGAACTCCACCGTCATGTGCGGCCAGCGCGTCGTCGCTCAGGCCCTGCATCTCGGGCTCGAGGGCACCGATCAGGGGCACCAACTCGGCCAGCCGCCTGACCTTCTTACCCTCGCCGGCGCGCAGGACCTTCGTGAACACACTCATGGAGGGCCGATCCTACCGGTCCCAGGGCCGGCCGAGCCGACAGGCGCTCTGGGGAGAGAGTCGGGCTGCGTGCGGCTGACCTGGTCTTTGACCCCACACTCGCCTGCCGCGAGGGTGACGCGCCGGCGCCGGCGGCACGGCGTCACCGCCGCACCCAACGGCACCACCTGGCGCGCATCGCCTCGTCTCCGCCCGCCCCCGACAGCCGGGGACGCAGCGGGCAGGGCTTACCTCTAAGCCGCACCATGCTCAGCGACCACAAGTCGCCTTACGTGGGTCGTTTCGCCTGCGACTGGCCTCGACTTTCAACCACAGACCCGCACGCAGCCCGGGCCCATGCTAGGGCCAGACCGGCCCTACTGCTCCGGGACGGTGGATCCGGCGACCAGGCACGGGTCCGGCCCCAACGAGGAACACCGCCGGACCCGGGCGTGTGACCCAGGCCGGCGACGTTCCCCATCGCCGTGCTCAGTCGCCGACGGCCGCTCCGCAGACGGTCTCGACCATCAGAGCACTCACCACGTAGGGGTCCATGTTGGCGTTGGGACGCCGGTCTTCGAGCCACCCCTTCTTGTTCTTGGCGACGGCCCATGGGATGCGGATCGATGCCCCGCGGTCGGAGGTGCCGTAGCTGAAGTTGGAGTAGTGCGCCGTCTCGTGCGCACCGGTGAGACGGCTTTCGATCCCGATGCCGTAGTTGGAGACGTGCTCGTCGACGCGCTTCCCGAGCGCCTCGCAGCCCGCGATGATCGCCTCCCAGCCGCCGTCCTCGCGCATGGCCTTGGTGGAGAAATTGGTGTGCGCACCGGCACCGTTCCAATCACCGAGCACCGGCTTGGGCTCGAGTGTGGCAAACACGTCGAAGTCCTCGGCGATGCGGAAGAGCAGCCAGCGTGCCACCCAGAGCTGGTCCCCGATGGCGGGAGGGGCCAGCACCCCGATCTGGAACTCCCACTGCCCCATCATCACCTCGGCGTTCGTGCCTTCGATGGCGATCCCGGCCTTGAGGCAGGCTGCGGTGTGGCGCTCGACGATCTCGCGACCCGGCATCTTGTCGCCCCCGACGCCGCAGTAGTAGGGACCCTGCGGGGCGGGGAACCCCGCTTCGGGCCACCCCAGCGGGCGGCCGTACTGGAAGAAGGTGTACTCCTGCTCGATCCCGAACCAGGGCTCCTGGTCCGCGTACTTCTCGGCCAGCTCGGCGCTCTTCCGCCGGGTGTTGGAGCTGTGGGGCGTCATGTCGGTCAGCAGGACCTCGCACATGACCAGCTTGTCGTTCTCGCTGCGGAGCGGGTCGGGGCACGACGAACACCGGCTGTAGGACGCAGTCCGAGTCACTGCCCTCCGCCTGGTTCGTGCTCGAGCCGTCGAAGCCCCAGATCGGGGGCTCCTTGCCGTCCTCGACGATCTTGGTCTTGCTCCGGAGCAACGGGGTGGGCTCCGTCCCGTCGATCCAGATGTACTCGGCCTGGTAGCTCATGGTTCTCCTGTGTTCCCCTTCTCCGTGGACAATGTGCGCAGCCACGGGCCGGACCGGGCGCCAGTCGCCGCGGCACTCCCGTGCTGATTCAGTCTGGTCGGACCCTATTTCGCCGCCGTATCCGTTATGTGAACCGACGATGAAATCCGCCTCCGTCGCAGGTGGAGGGGTCGCGGGGTGGCGTCGGGGGCCCCGGCTGCGTGGAGAATCAGGCCGAGAGGAGGGCGCCGGCTCGATCCCGCTCACCACGGGGCGCCCGATGAGCACGGCGAACTCGAGGCTTGCGCCCGCCCGTCGGGACGCGACGGAGGGCCGGATCGGGTGATCCAGCCCTCCTCGTGTGCCTCCTGGTTCCGTGTGGCCACCACTGGGTGACCGCACGATGTTCGACGGACGGCGGTCACCCGCCGCCGCCTAGCAGCTCGTGCTGTTCAGCCCTCCGACGCAGGTGTTGGCGCTGCTGAACAAGCCGGAGATGCCTCCGCCCAGCGCAGCGACCGCGACCACCGCCACGACGGCGATCAGGCCGACGAGCAGTGCGTACTCCACCATGGAGGCGCCGCGCTCCGTCCGTGCACGCTCGAACATGGTTCCGTGTGCAGCTCTGACTGCGACGAACGCATTCATGAACAAACCCAACATGTGTGCTCCCCTCTTTGCCCCGTGCAGGCCCCCCCTCGGTCGACCTGCCCTCACTAAGCATCGGCCACTCGTCGGTCAAGGTCCATAGGACTTTCTGACCTAAAGGCAGAGCGGTCGACGTTGCGTCCGCGTCACATCTGGACGCGGTGACTTCCCCGGAGTCCCCTCCCCAAACGACAGCGGGCTGGGTCGGCCGTAGCCAACCCAGCCCAACCGTCATCCCATTGGGGAAGGGGGAATATTCCCTTAGGGAAGCATGTGCTCGCTGATCGCGGCGAACGCCGCCCCAGCTAGCAGGAAGTGCTGTTCAGGCCACCCACGCAGGTGTTGGCACTGTTGAACAGACCCTTGATGCCCCCTCCGAGCGCCGCGACCGCAACGACGGCAACGACGGCGATCAGACCGACGAGCAGCGCGTACTCCACCATGGAGGCGCCACGCTCGGTCCGTGCACGCTCGAGCAGGTTGCCGTGGAAACCACGCACCGCGAAGAACGCGTTCAGAAACAGCTCAGTCATTCTTTCATTCCCCTCTCTCGCCCCAATGGTCCCGAACGGTTGGCCCGAACCCATTTGGAGTTCCCACCCACATTGTCCTTGTTCGAATCGGTCCACTCCATAGGCTTTATGGACCAATTGCAACTGCTCGTGCGCAGGCTCTACTCGATGGTGACGAGTCCCATCACGACGGCGCGCACGAGCGCGTGCGTGCGGTTCGTGACGTCCAGCTTCTGGAAGATCGCGGCCAAGTGGTTCTTGGTGGTCTTGGGGCTGATGTAGAGCCGCTGTGAGATCTCACCGTTCGTCGCACCCTCCGCAAGGAGCTGCAGGACCTCGAGCTCCCGCTGAGTCAGCGACCACGGCCCCCACTGTCGGTCGTCCTCCCGCCGCTGCGGCGAGACCACGGGGTCCCGGTAGTCGTCGCGATCGACCGACACCTCGTCGCGGGTCAGCGATGCCCG
Source organism: uncultured Acidimicrobiaceae bacterium (assembly GCA_963730395.1). GTDB lineage: Bacteria > Actinomycetota > Acidimicrobiia > Acidimicrobiales > RAAP-2 > Bog-473. Next base: position 222,241 of record CAVSSK010000012.1, read on the forward strand.
CGCCCCGTGCAGGCTCTCACTGCGGTGCACCGTCGTGCTGACGGACGGTCCGGAGACCGACACCTGTGTGTAGAACATCCACTCGGGCCTGTTCGCGACCTCGAGGGTCGGCGCAGGCGCGCTGGGCCACAGGATCGCCGAGGCTGTGTTCGACATTCACTCCCCCTCATTCCACCCGACGCGAGGTGCGGGTGGCTCCTTTTTCCCACCGCGGACGGTGGAAACTCCCAGGTCATTGTACGCTTCGCGTATCAAACGACAGTCGCAGCAAGATTGCGACCCGGGTGCGGAGACCGGAATTCGCGCCCCGTGGCGGGGCGCCGAGCGGCTAGCCGGCGCCGTGGAAGGCGTGCTTGATGGGACCCACGATCGGTCCCAGGACGACGATCATGATCGCCGGCAGGAAGCACAGCGCGAGCGGGAAGAGGATCTTCACCGGCACCTTGGCCGCCTTCTCACGGGCACGCTGGCGGCGCTTGTCGCGCATCTCGTCGGCTTGTGCCTGCAGGACGCGTCCGATCGGCAAGCCCAGCGCGTCCGCCTGTGAGAGGACGACCGAGAACGTGACGAGGTCGTCGATGTCGGTCCGCAGCTTCATGTTCTCCAACGCGTCATGACGCGAGAGCCCCAGCTCCATCTCACGCAGCGTGAGACGCAACTCGTGACAGACCGGCGACTCGAAGCGCGCGCACGACACCTGCATGGCCTGCTCCAGGCCGAGGCCGGCGGCCACCGAGATCGTCATGAGGTCGAGTAGGTCGGGCAGGTCGTTGGTGACCTGTTCGCGCCGCGCCTTGATGCGGTGGCGTAGCCACCAGCTGGGCGCGAGGCCGCCGAGCATGGGCAGGATGAACAACATCCCCAGCCCCATCTTGACGCTCACGATGCCGCTGACCAGCGAGACCAGGCCGATGCCGATGCCGAGCATGACCGAGCCGACCTGCACCGCCACGAACTCCTCGGCACGCACAGATCCCGTGAGGCCGGCCTTGAGCAGATCGGCATGCACCCGGTCGATGTCGCTCGAGGGGTAGAGGCGCGACAGGCTGTGCCGCAGGCCGCCCACAACGGGGCCGAAGATCCGGCTGACCAGTGGCGTCTGCACGCGCTCGATCACCGGAACGGCAGACGCGTAGACCTCCGCCTCCGCTCCGAGCGAGCGGATGAAGTCGAGTCTGTTCTGGGTCTTGTGGGAGCGCCAGGCTGCGACGCCGACACCCACCAGGCCGATCGCCATCAGGGTGATGCCCACCAGCGGAACGAAGTATGCCGCGTTCATGTGACCGATCCCCTCCCCACTCAGATCTTGATGTTGACCATGCGTCGCACGATCCAGAAACCCAGGCCCATCAGACCCGCCGTGCCGATGAGCACGATCAGTCCGACGCCGTGCAGCATCGGCTGGAGGTAGCCGGGGTCCTTCATCTCCAGTGCAACCACGAGGAAGATCGGAATGGCGAAGAGCACATAGCCCGACATGCGGCCCTCGGCCGAGAGCGTCTGGACCTCCCGTCGCACTTCCTGTCTGGTTCGCATGAAGTCCGCCAACGTGTGCAGGATGGGCGCCAGCCGGCCACCGGTGGACTGCTGAATCCGGACTGCCTCCACGGCCCACTTCAGGTCCTCGACGCCGGAGCGCTCGGCCATGTTCTCGAGGGCCACGACAAGGTCGGAGCCGACCGCCACCTCGGCCATGACCCGGTCGAGCTCGTCCGACAGCGGAGCCTTGGCGTCACGACGGTACATGTCGATGGAGCGCTGGAAGGTCTGGCCACCCTCGACCGACGCCGCCATCAGTGCCAGCGCGTCCGGCAATTGCTCCTGCATCTGCTTGATCCGCTTGGCGGCCCTGCGCGAGGGCAGGTACCAGGCGACGCCTGCGACCAGGACGATCGCGACCAGGGGTGCGAAGATGGAGCCGACCATCACGCCCGCCGCCACGGCCAGCATGAGCGCGATCGCCCCACTGATGACGATGTACTCGCCCGAGCGCAGCGGGATGGCCGCCCTCTCGAGGCGCTGTTCGAGCGCGCCCGTGGTGTCGATGCGCCCGAAGACGCCGGAGATCCGGACCGTCAGCGCGGAGAGCTCACCATGCTCGGGTGACTCGCTCACGACCTCGACGGGCACCTGGGCCGTACCCATGGTGTCGTCGAGGATCTGGGCCAGCGTGCGCTGCTTCGTGCGCACCCGCATGATGGCGGCGACGACAGCCAGGGCGAGACCACCACCGACGAGGACCGCCGCGACGAACGCCTCGGCCTGCGAGCTCTGGAGCGCGCCGAGCATGGCCCCGTTCACTTCCCCGCCTCGCGCCGGCGCGCCAGTATCTCGTAGAGCTCCTCCGAGGGCGGCTCCACGACTCGGCCGGGCCGGGCCGGCCGGTGGTGCCGGCCGCTCTCCCTGCGCGCCGAGCCGAGGAGCGCCTCGGAGTCGTTGCGGAAGATGTGGGGAGGCACCTCGACCCCGGCGAGCGACAGCTCGTCCAGGATCTTGGGCCGCAGGCCGGTCGGGACCAGGCGCCCCATTCCCTGTGCCGTGTCCACCCGGTGGAAGATGTCCTGGAGCAGGACCGTGTCGCCCTCCATGCCCTGGATCTCGGTGATCGAGTGCACGACGCGGGGGCCCTCCGCGGTCCGTTGGAGCTGGACCAGGCAACCGATCGCCATGACGATCTGCTCCCGGATGGCACGCTGGGGCAATTCGACGCCGCCCATCATGACCATGGTCTCCAGGCGGCCGAGCAGCTCGCGCGGGGTGTTCGCGTGAACGGTGGTCATCGACCCCGCGTGACCGGTGTTCATGGCCTGAAGCATGTCGAGGGTCTCCGAGCCACGACACTCACCGACGATGATGCGGTCGGGCCGCATACGCAGCGAGTTGCGAACGAGGTCGCGGATGCGGACCTCGCCGGTCCCCTCCGCGTTCGACGGACGGGTCTCCAAGGTGACGACGTGGGCCCCCTGGATCTGGAGCTCGGCCGACTCCTCAATGGTGATGAGGCGCTCCCCGTCGGGGATGAAGTTCGACAGGACGTTCAGCATCGTGGTCTTGCCGGTGCCCGTTCCGCCCACCACGATCAAGCTGATCTTGCCCCGCACCAGCGCCTCGAGGAAGACGGCCGAGTCCATGGAGAGCGAACCGAGGTTGATCAGGTCCTGCATGACCAGGGCGCGCTCGGGGAACTTTCGGATGGTGAGCACGGGGCCACGCAGGGCAAGTGGCGGCACGATGGCGTTAATCCGGGATCCGTCGGCCAGGCGGGCGTCCACCATCGGCGAGGACTCGTCGACCCGGCGGCCGACGCCGTGCACCATGCGGTCGATGATGCGTCGGTACTGGTGCGCAGAGGTGAAGACGATGTCGCTGCGCTCGATCCTGCCCTTCCGCTCGATCCAGATCTCGTCGTAGGCGTTGCACATGATCTCGGTGATGCTGTTGTCGGACAGCAGCGCCTCGAGCGGCCCGTAACCAAGTGAGTCCTCGAGCATCTCCTCCACGAAGCGCTGCCGCTCAATGGGCGAGATCCCGATGTCCTCGCGCTCGAGGATCTCGTTCACGGTGGAGCGGACCTTCTCGCGCAGCTCGTCGGGTGACAGGTCGGCCGCCGTCGGCGCGATCTCCGCCAGGACCTTGGCCTGGACCTTCTGCTTGGACACCTTCCAGGCGTCGTCGAGGGCGGCCCGGTCCGAGGCCCGCCGCAGTGGGTGCTTCCCGGGTGGGGCGCTCCCGCCGGGCGCTCGCCTGTCTCCCATAAGGCCGCCGCGCTTCTCTCCATTCCCGGCGGCCCCCCCAGCCCCCGCGGCGACCGGCCCTCCGGGGTCGCTGGCCCGCCGGTTCCGAGATGGCGTCTCCTCCGGGGGCGCGGACGACTCGTCGGCTGCTGCAAGCTTCTCGGACAGGTTCATGGCGATCAGGCCCTCTCGAGCTCAGGCACCTTGCTGGTGCGACCCTTTCTCCTCAGCTTCCAGAAACCCTTCGACTGGCCGATCTCGGCGTTGTGCGCGCTCGTCCCGAGGACAGGCGTCACCTCGCCGCCCAGGAACTGGTGCATGCCTCCCGCCAGCTTCTTGCCGATGTCGGAGCTGGCCGCCGAGACCAGCGCCGGCTTGCCCTTGTTGATCGACTTCATGACCTCTCTCGAGTACGGCAGCACCGAGATGATCTTGTTCTCGAGCACCTCCTGCACGTCGCTGATGTCGATGCCGATGTCGTCCTCCACCTTGTTGAGCACGACCCCGATGGTCTCGCTGTTGATGCGAAGCTTCTCCAGGGTGCTCAGGAACACGCGCATGTTCCTGATTGACGGCAGGTCCAGCGTGACCATGCACAGCACGTGCGTGGAGTGGTCGAAGGCGGCCAGGACGATCTCGGACAGCTGGGCCGGGGTGTCGACGACGATGTAGTCGAAGTGCCGGCGCAGCGCGCCCATCACCTTGTAGACGTCCTTGGGCGCGATCATGTCGGCGTCGGCCGGGCTGAAGGGCGCGGCGAGCACCGAGAAACCGAGCTCGTGGTCCTCGAGGTACTCCTCGACGTGCTGGTCGAGGTCGTCGTCGTCGACGGGCTCCCGTGAGAGCAGATCGGAGATCGTGAAGCGCGGTCGGAGGTGCAGCGCAGTGGAGACCTCGCCGAACTGCAGGTCCAGGTCGACCAGGCACACCCGCTGCCCCGTCTGGGCCGCCAGGTAACAGGCCAGATTGGTGGCGTAGAACGTCTTGCCGCAGCCACCACTGGACGACGCCACGGTGAAGACCTCGGCGAACTGCGGACGGTCGACCACGACGCCCTGCGCCACAACGGGCAGCGTCGGGGCTTCGCTCGCCTCCGAGAGGTCGGCGATGTCGAAGGCGCGCTTCAGCGCGGTGGCGAGCTGGCGCTTGCTGGTCGGGTACTCGACCAGGTCCACCGCCCCGGTCCGCACGATGTCGCCCAGGTTGGCCTTCGGCTTGGGCCCGAGGGCCAGGACGACGGCCGGCACGGCGGCAGCGGCCCTCAGGCTGGCCAGTCGGGACATGCCGGCATGGCTGTCGAAGACCGGCCCCGCCACCAAGACGTCAAAGGGGCCCTCCTCGCGCACCTCGTCGATCACGTCGGTGACGTTGGTGCTGGTGACGACCTCATAGCCGGGGCCGAGCGACGCGTGGATGGCGCGGCTCAGGGCGGGCGACCGGCTGATGACGAGAATCCGTCGGGAGATCATGGAGCGCTCGCCGTCTGGTCCGTGCCGATGCACTGTCCCAGTGGCGGGGGCGACGTGTCCTTCTGGGTCTGGACGACCGAGAGGGCCTCGTTCTGAGCGAGGAACTCGACCGACCTGGCCTGGCTCGGACTCACGGCAAGGAGCAGCGTCTCGTTGGCCGGGATGGTGCGGCCCGACGTCGTCGGGTGGCCGGCGTAGGACGGGACGGTGCTCTCGACATCGAGAACCTCGATGTTGTTCATCGCCAGCTCGGTGCACGGCAGAGGCAGCGTCGCAGCGCCCGCAGCGGCATTGGACGCCGTCGATACCTTCGTGATGTTGGCGTACACGTCGACCCGGCTGCCGGGCTGGAGGTAGCCGGCCAGTCCGGCCGTCCCACTGACCGTTATCGTCACACCGTCCAGCCCGGTCGGCAACGAGATCGAGGACGTGCTGGCAGTGAGGTACGTGGAGCTGATGGCGTGGCCCTTGGTCACAGACTGCGTCAAGACCTCGTCGGTCAAACCGGAGAGCGAGCCCAAGTCGGTCGGGGAATAGGCCCTGGTCGGAATGAGCTCGATGGAGACCATTCCGCTGGACACCATGGCCTGTCCGGTGGTCCCGGCCGGGATGTCGGTCTTGGCGACGACCGCAGTCGTGCTCACCGGTGCCTGAACGTTCGCACCGGCTCCGGCGTGCTTGCTTGCGCCCTCGACACTCGCGTACGCGATGGCGCTGCCGGCGATGAACAGGATCACCCCGATCATCACCAAGATCATCGTCTGCCTCTTCACAGAGCCTTCCCCCTCTTCTCAACCCACCGACAAACATGTGGCGACTCCGTCACGCGTTCGCCTGCCGTTGGCTCCCGTTGAGGGTACGACGGGAGTGGCGCAACGTACATAGGTCCTTTTGACCATTCTCAGCGGAAGCGTCCCAGGTAGAGGGCACAAATGGTCCATATGTCCTATGTACCGACGCGGGACGTCGGCCCAGAATCAAGTCGGACACATCACGCGACGACCAATTGCAATGGGCCTGTGCCAATTGGTGCCGCCGTTCGAGCATCAGAGGAGGGGCCACGTTGGGAACGCGCACGTGGAGTATTCCAAAGAGACTGAGGCGGCGGCACGACGAGCGCGGGGCGGAGATGGTCGAATTCGCCTTCGTCGTCGTCCTTCTGATCGCCCTGCTGTACGGCATCATCTCGTACGGCCTCATCCTCTCGGCGCAGTCCACCGTCACCCAAGCCGCCGCCGATGGTGCCCGGGCGGGCATCGTGGCGTCGACGACCGCCATCGCCACGGCCGAGGCCCAAGCCGGGACAGACGTCGGATGGATGAACAAGGGAACCTGCGGGACTTCCGGCACCACGATCACCTGCGTCGCGACGGAAGCACCCTGCGCCTCCAACGTCAACAACCAGTGCCTGACGGTGACCGTGACCTACAACTACAACTCCAATCCACTCTTCCCGGAGCTGCCGGGAATGGGCGTCGTCACGCCCTCGACAATTTCGTCGACCGACGTCCTCCAGATCTCCAACCCGAGCTCGTAGCCGATGCGAATCCGACAACTGATTCGCTTTCTCTCCGTCCGCCGTCGCGACGAACGCGGTGCGACGTTCGTACTCACGGCCGTCTGCATGGTTGCCCTCTTGTGGGGTGGGGCCATGGGAGTTGACGTGGGGTTCTCGGTCGACGGGAGCCGGGCGGCGCAGGCGATGGCCGACACCGGTGCGCTCGATCTGGCCCGCTACGTCAACGTGGCCGACGGCTACACCACGCTGACAGGCAGCCAGACCTACATGGCGGGAAAGCTCACCAACGTCTTGGCGGACAACAGCGGGAGCAGTGCCACCTTGACGGAGACGCCGTGCGTCTGGTCCGGCGGGACGTGCACCGTCCCGACCGGGGTGAACGCCGGCTGTTACGCCCAGGTCCCCGTGTTGCACGCACCCTGTACCGGCGTGATCGTCACGGCCACGCAGAACGTGCCACAGATATTCTTCGGCGGCAGCAATTCCGTGTCTCGCTCCGCCATCGCCGCCGTCACACCCGAGGACGGCTTCTCCATCGGCACGTACCTGGCAACCTTCAATCCGCAGCAGTCGGGGGTCCTCAACGCCATCTTGAGCACCCTTGGGACCACTGCGACCATCTCCGCCGTCGGGTATCAAGGGCTGGCCAACACCTACGTGACGGTCAACCAGCTGATCGCGGCGTCTTCGGGGGTGCTCACCACATCCAACGTCTTGACGACGTCGCTGACCCCGTCCGCATGGTTGACCATCCTCACGACCGCGACGAACTCCCAGAAAGCGCTCCAGAACTGCGGCGCTTCGCCCGTCCCGTCTCAATGCACCGCGTACACCGCGCTGCAGTCGCTCGACTTCGGCGGTGCGCCCTCGGTCGAGCTGTGCCAGCTGTTCACGATCGACGCCTCGTCCTGCGGCGGTGGAAGCGTGTCCCAGGCGGGCCTGTCCGCCAACCTCGACGTGCTGCAGTTCCTGACGACGGAAGCCGAGTTGGCGAACGGTTCCAACGCCATCAACGTCCAGTCCGCCCTTGGCATCACCGGCGTGACCTCGGCGACATTGAGCCTCGTCGTCGGTCAGCTGCCACGGGTTGGGTACGGCGCCGTCGGCACGACCGCCTCGACAGCACAGGTGACCGCAGACTTGCAGCTCACCCTCTCCGGCGTCTCCGGCGTGGTGGACATTCCGCTCACCGCGGCACTGGGCACGTCCACCCTGGCCGCTGTCAACTGCTCCCAGGTGAACAACTCGTTCGGATCGGCCGTCGTGACCGCCAGCACGACCGCGGCCACGGCGGGCATCACCCTGAACGGCGTCTCCGCCGGCACGGTGACGATCAGCGCAGTCGGCCTCACGGCGAAGCAGTTCAACTCGACGATCGTCCCGCCGACAGCGACGACCCAGGCGGCGATCACCAATCCGGTTCAGATCGGGAGCAGCTCCCCATTGGTCTCCTGGGTCGGCCTGAGCGCCCCGATCAGCGGGCTCCCCGCTCTGATGACCGGCGTGCTCGCGCCGGTCCTCCAAGCAGCCGGGGTCACCGTCGGAGGCGCCACCATCGCCGACCTCAATTACAACTGCGGCGCGGTCTCCATCGTCAAGTGAGCGCACCGATCACGCTCCTCGGAGGCGCCGCGCTCGGCATGGCCCTCGGCTCGCTGCTCCTCCCTCTGACCCGACGTGAGCTGGCCGCGTCGGTGACCCGGTCGCACGCGGACCAAGTGTCCGTCGCACCGGCTGATCACGCGCCGCCCCGAGTCACGTGGGGCCACTGGATTGCGCTCGCCGCCGCCTCGGGCCTGTTGCCGGCCTACGTGCTGCACCGCGTCGGCTGGTCGCTCATCGCCCTGCCACCCCTGCTGCTGCTCGTCGGGCTGGTCCAGCTCGCCTACTGCGACCTCACCCGCCGACTGCTGCCCAAGACGCTCGTCTACGCTCTGAGCGCGGCGGTGATCGTGAGCGGCATCATCATCGCGGGCGTCATGCACGAGTGGCAGCGTCTGCTCGTCGCCTCACTCGGAGGGCTCGCATTCTTCGCGCTGTTCTTCGTGATCAACCTCGTGAACCCGCGCTGGATGGCCTTCGGCGACGTGCGCCTCTCCCTCGTGGTCGGCTTCGGCCTGGCCTGGGTGAGCCCGGTCGCGCTGTTGGAAGGCTTCTTCCTCGCCAACCTGCTGGCCGCCGTCGTCGGCTTCGGGCTCATCGCGGCACACCGCGCCGACCGCGGGTCCGCGGTGCCGTTCGGCCTCTACCTGGCCCTGGGGGCTGCGCTCGTCCTCGTGACCTGGAGCTAGGCGACTCGGCTGACAGCGGAACGGCTCAGAGGACCTTCACGTTGCGGGCCTCGTCCCCCTTGCGGCCGGCGCCGACCGTGAACTCCACCGTCGAGCCCAGCGCGATGCCCCGGGTCTCGCCACCCTCGACCTGTGAGTGGTGCACGAAGAGATCCTCGCCGTCGGGACGCTCCAGGAACCCGTAGCCCCGGGCGTGGTTGAAGAACTTCACCCTGCCCGTCAGCTTCGGTGACTCCGAGTTGCCACCCCCGTCCGACGCCGCAGGTGCCTGTGCCGGAACCGAGAACGGAGCCAGCAGGATGGGCTCGAGTCCCAGCGCACGCTGCACGCCATTCATGTCCTTGTGCTGCTCGGCGGTGACCAGCGAGACGACTGTGCCCGTCCGGCCCGCCCGGCCGGTGCGGCCCGAGCGGTGGACGTAGTCGATGTGATCCGTCGCCGGGTCGAAGTGGACCACGCAGGGCAGGCCGTCGACATGGATGCCGCGGGCCACGACGTCGGTGGCCACCAGCGCGTCGGTCCGTCCCTTGGCGAACGATTCCAGCGCCCGTTGGCGTTGCCCCTGCGTGCGGTCGCCGTGCATGGGAACGGCGCGCACGCCATGGGCCTGGAGCTGGCGGACGACACGATCGGCTCCGCGCTTGGTGCGGCAGAACACGAAGGCCTGCCCGTGGTTCTCGATCAGCTGGGCCGTGATGGCCACCCGATCGGCCCGCTCCACCTTCCAGAAATGGTGGGCGACGTCGCTCTTCGCCTCCGCCGTGGCCTCGATGGCCACCCGGACAGGGTCCCGCTGGTAGCTGCGGATGATGGACTCGACCTCGCGCCCGATGGTGGCCGAGAACAGGAGCACCTGGCGATTCGGGGCGGTCTGGTCCAAGAGGCGGCGCACCGCGGGGAGGAACCCCATGTCGGACATGCGGTCCGCCTCGTCGAGGACGACCGTGGTCACGTCGTCGAGACGCACGTCACCCCGCTCGATGAGGTCTTCGAGGCGGCCGGGGCAGGCGACCACGATGTTGACCCCCTTGTGCAGGGCGCGCACCTGGTCGCGGTAGCCGAGGCCGCCGAAGATCGCGACGACCCGCTTGCGGTCGGGGCCGAGCAGGTCGCCCAGGACGTCGTGCACCTGCGTGGCCAGCTCCCGGGTCGGCACGAGGACCAACGCCCGAGGGCGGCGTGGGCGCGACTGCACGGTGTTGGCGGCCAGGGGGATCCCGAAGGCCAGCGTCTTGCCCGACCCGGTGGGCGCCTTGCCACAGATGTCACGGCCCGCCAGCGCGGGCGGGATCGCCGATGTCTGGATGGTGAGCGGCTCGGAGATCCCGAGGCGGGTGAGGCGTTCGCCGATCGGCGCGGGGACGCCAAGGTCTGAGAAGGTAGTGATGACGAGACTCCAATCGAGTAAATGAGCGGCCTACTCGAAATGGTTTGCTCGAACGGGCCCCACCCGGCGATCGCCGGCGGCACTGCAATGATAGCAGGCGCTGGGATTAACCTGCCGTCGTGGCCCCGGGGGTGCTGACGCCCGACCTCAAGGAACGCTGGGACTCCGACGGGTGGTGCGTCGTGCCCGGCGTGATCCCCGCCGACGAGCTCGCCGGCGCGCAGGAGGCGGTGCACCGCCACTTCCCCACTCCGGCTGAGATGGCGCAGGACAGCGGGCCCGATGCCGCCAAGTGGCACACCTGGGACGCGGCCTGGCCCGAGTTCCCGTTCCACAGCACGCGGCTCAACGCGCTCGGTGCTGCACCGCAACGTCGTGACGCTGGCGGAGGGGTTCCTCGGTACCGCGGACCTCGCGCTCTACATGGGAACCGCCACCGCCAAGTACGCCCACCAGGAGTCGGGCTACAACCAGTTGCTCCACGCCGACTACCCCAACCACATGTTGGTGGTGCCGCGCCACGAGCTCGGCTACCAGCAGGTGGAGTTCTTCGTCTACCTGACCGATGTCACCAGCGAGGACGGCGCAACCCGCTTCGTCTCGTGGCAAAGGACCAAGGACATCCCCGTCGAGCGGCACACCTTGAACTACGTGGACTACGCCGACCTCTACGACGACCCGTCGGACGCGGCAGCACCGGCCGGGTCCGTCGTGGCCTACCGGCCCGACGTCTACCACCGCTCGGTCGACTTCACGGATCCCACGCGGTACCGCATCATGCTCCACGTCTCGTTCCGGCACCGCGACGCCGCCTGGGGCGGCTACCAGGCCTGGCCGTTCCGCGGCTTCTCGTTCGAGCTCAGCAAGTTCGTCCAGCAGGCCACCCCGCGTCAGCTGGCCCTCATGGGCGTGCCCGAGCCGGGCCACCCCTACTGGAACGAGGCCACCCTGACCGGTGTGCAGGCGCGCTACCCGGGACTCGACATGTCCCCGTGGCGTGACGCGCTGCGAGGCGCCTAGCCAGACGTCGCATGGGGCGACCCCGGGGCCACCTTGGGCCAGGGCATCGCGCGCTCGGCCACCAGCGCCAGATCGAGCAGCAGCTCCTCGCGGTGGTGCCCGGCCAGCACCTGCAGCCCGACCGGAAGCCCGTCCACCAGTCCGACGGGGATGCTCGTCGCCGGGCTGCCGTTGAGGTTCGACGGTGCCGTGAGCGCCGCATTGTTCATGATGGCGCGGCTGAAGCCGACCTCGTGGATCAGGTCGCGCCCCGGGATCGTCGAGGGTGGAGGGCCCTCGGCCGCGAAGGCGACATCGGGATTGGTCGAGCAGAACACGAAGTCCGCCTGCTCGAAGAGGTCCGCCATAGCCTCGTTGAGCTGGCGCCGGTAGCGCTCGATGGAGGCGGCCCGTTCCAAGGTGAACCGCTCCCTCGCTGCGTTCAGCCCCGCCCGCATCTCGCGCGAGAGCCCTTCGAGACGATCGGGGTAGGCGTCTCCGAGGTCCGCCACGAATGCCGGTTGGTTGGCCATGGCCCACTGGCCGCGTAACGGGGGCAGTGCCGGCATCACGGTGACCAGCCGCAGGTCGGCCGCGGCGGCCAGACGTTCGGCGGCGGCGGCCACCACTTCGGCCACCTCGTCGCGGACCTGAGCGATCCCGAGATCGACCACGATGGCCGCCGTCTTGCCCGACAGGTCGTAGGTGCCGAGTGCGGCCTCCCATCCGCCGACCACCGGCAGGCTCAGCGGATCGCGCCGGTCGAACCCGTTGCAGCAGTCGAAGTAGCGCGCCGTGTCGCGCACCGAACGGGTGAGGCAGCCGAGGACCGACGTCAGCGGTTCGATGCCCGCCGCGGGACCCTTGGGCACCCGCCCGTAGGTGGCCTTGAGCCCGAAGAGCCCGGCAAAGCCGGCCGGGATCCGGATCGATCCGCCCCCGTCGCTCCCGGTGGCGATGGGGAGGAGGCCCCCCGCCACGGCGGCAGCCGTCCCCCCCGACGATCCGCCCGGGGTGCGCTCCGGATTCCACGGGTTGCGCGTCGTCCCGTGCAGCTCGGTGGAGGTGCAGTTGATACCCCCGAACTCGCTGGCCGCGGTCTGCGCGGCCAGCACGGCACCCGCGGTGCGCAGGCGGAACAGCGAGGTGTCGTCGTGGTCCGAGACGCGATCCTTGAAGAGCATCGACGCCTCGGTGTAGGGCCAACCCTGGACCCGTTCGAGCTCCTTGATGCCCCAGGGGACCCCGCCGAAGGGCAACGTGACGTTGGCGTTCCGGGCCGCCTCCCGAGCCTTGTCGAAGTCCGTGAAGCTGAAGGCGTTCAGCGGCGACGCCTCGATGGCGGCGATGCAGTCGTCGAGGGCCTCGAGAGGCGACAGCTCCTTGGCCCGGAAGGCGTCGACCAGCCCCGAAGCATCGTCGAGCCACGGCGTGCCCATGGCGTCGGACAGTACCCGAACGCCCGTCACGATGCCTCGGTGATCGCTAGCCTCCCCGCCGTGAAGACGGCAGAGCTGACCACCCCGGCCCTCCTCGTCGAGTCCGCCGAGCTCGATGCCAACCTCGACACCATGACGCAGGCCCTCCCCGGCGACCGGATGCGGCCCCACGTCAAGGCTCACAAGTGCACCGCGCTGGCGGCGCGCCAGGCGGCGCAGGGGCATACCGGGTTCACCTGCGCCACGACGGCCGAGATGGAGGGCATGGCCGCGTGCCGGCCTCGGGGAGGATCTCCTGCTGGCCAACGAGGTGGCAGACGCCACCAGGCTCGGCCTGCTGGCACGAGCCGGTGCACGGGTGACCGTCGCCGTCGACTCGGAGGAGACCGTCGCCGCCGCCGCCCGGGCCGGCGTCCCCGAGGTCCTGGTCGACGTCAATGTGGGGCTCCCGCGTTGTGGCTGCCGGCCCGAGGATGCGGGGCGACTGGCCGACCGGGCGCGTGCGGCCGGCCTCGCCGTGCGCGGCGTCATGGGGTACGAGGGCCACGTCGTCGGACTGGAGGACCGGAAGACCCGGACGGAGATGCTCGAGGACTCCATGGCGAAACTGATGGTCGCCCACGATCTGGTGGGCGGGGACGTGATCTCGGCGGGGGGCACGGGCACGTACGACCTGAACAGGTGGGCCACCGAGATCCAGGCGGGGTCCTATGCCCTGATGGACACGGCCTACGCCAAGCTCGGCCTGCCCTTCACGCAGGCGCTGACGGTGCTGTCCACGGTGATCTCCGTGTCGGACAAGTGGGCGGTGGCCGATTGCGGCCTCAAGGCGCTCGGCATGGACCACGGCAACCCGTCCGTCGAGGGCGCCGAGGTGTGGTTCTGCTCCGACGAGCACCTGACGTTCGCCCCACACGCCACGCTCCGGGTGGGCGACCGCATCCGCGTCCTCCCGGCTCACGTCGATCCGACCGTCGCGTACCACGAGCACCTGTACGTCGTCGACGGTGACGAGGTGGTGGATCGCTGGGACGTCGACCTGCGCGGGTGGTGACCCCAACACCTAGGGTTACCCGTGTCAAGGAGGTGGAAATGGCAGACACTACGTTCAGGATCGGGTCCGCCGCCGCATGCAGCGACGGACAGTGCGGCGAGGTGAGCCAAGTGGTCGTGAACCCCGTGGTCAGCGAGGTCACCCATCTGGTGATCGAACCGACGCACCGCAGCGGCCTCGGACGTTTGGTGCCCCTCGACTTGGTGGAGGCGGATGCGGGAGGAGTCCAGCTCCGCTGCACCCTCGAAGAGTTCGAGAACCTGCCCCGTGCCGAGGAGACCGACTTCCTCCCCGGTGGCAGCGGGTACCTGAACTACGCCCAGCACGAGGCGTACTACTGGCCGTATTACGGGCTCGAGACTTTTCCGGACCCTGCCGTCGCCAACGCCAGTGGGCTCGTCACCCGCGACACCCTGCCGCCCGGGGAGGTTGGCGTGCGCCGCGGTGAGCCCGTGCACGCGAGCGACGGTGAGATCGGCAAGGTCGAGGGTCTCGTCGTCGAGCCCGCCAACGGGCACGTCACCCACGTCCTCCTCCAAGAAGGGCACCTGTGGGGACGCAAGCAGGTTGCCATCCCGATCGGTGCGATCGAGCGCCTGGGCGAGGACATCATCGTCACCATGACCAAGCGCGAGATCGGCGATCTCCCAGCGGTGGAGCTGGCCGGATCGGGTTCGTAGGCCCTGACGGCTCCACGCCGAGCTCCCCTGGACCTTCGCCTCGGGCGGGCGTCGCCCGGGGTGCTCAGGTTGCGGAGTCCTCCCCGCCGTCGTCCCAGCTGCGCAGGGGCCGCAGCAGCGACGCCTTCTTGCGCTGGTGACCGGACATCCGGCGCAGGATGTCGTCGAGGACGACGATCGCGGTGTCGACGTGGGGCCCCTTGTTCAACATGACGCATTCGGCCCGTTGTGCCATCGCGGCGTCTGTGACCTCAGCCCGCGAGGGCTGCCCGGTTCGGGCCAGGTGGTCCAGCACCTCCGTCGCCCAGATCACGGGCAGATGTGCCGCCTCGCACACCCAGAGGATCTCCTCCTGCATCTCGGCCAGCCGCTCATACCCCGCCTCCACCGCCAGGTCACCGCGGGCGATCATCACACCCACCAGGGGTGAGCGCATCGCGTGCAGCAGGATCTCGGGCAGGCGGCTGAACGCGGCACCCGTCTCGATCTTGAGGACCAGGCCGAGTTCCCGACGCTCCCACCGAGCGAAGGTAGGCCTGCATCGTGTCCACGTCGCGCTCGTGACGGAGGAACGAAATGGCCACCATGTCGGCATGGGCCGCCGCCACGCGGAGAAGCGGCAGATCCGCGTCGGTCACGGCATCGGTGGGAAGGTCCGCCTCGGGGATGTTGATCCCCTTCTCGGCACGCAGCTTCGAGCCACGGGACGAGGCCGTCACGATGCGCAGGTCGATCTCGCCGGGGCGGACCTGCTCGACGACGCCCGCCACCTTCCCGTCGTCCAGCACGACATGATGGCCCGGTACGCGCCGCCTCGAACGCGGCCGGCAGCGTGCAGCCGATGCGGGCCGTCCCAGACTGGCCGTGGCTCCACGGCTCGGCCGGGGCGAGATCCACCGTCAGGCAGAGCCCGTCCCCCGGGCACAGCACGTGGTACTGGGGCTGGGCGGGGACGGCGCCGACCGAGGTGACGTCGCCTGCGCAATCGAGCTCGGCGCCGGTCTCGATGTAGGTGGTGTCCCACACCTCGGCGGTCGCCCGCCCCGCCCCGCTGGCGACGACACGGAGGTGTCGCCGCGCCCCCCTGGTGTCGACCAGTTCGATCTGCTCGAGCGGTCTCCGGCGCGCCAGCCATGCAGCATCCACCGGAAGCGCAGGCACACCTTCCCCACGGGGCAGTGCCCCGCCGACCAGCGTGACCCGGGCGGGGGCGACGGCCACGCCCCGCAGGTCCCGCCGGGGCCGCAGGCGAACGACGCGGGGACCCTCGACCAGCGGTCCTGTCCGCATCTTGGGGCCGGGCAGGTCAACGGAGATCCGGCACGGGCGGGCAACCTCGTCGGAGGCCTTGCGGACGTTCCGGGCCATCTGCTCCCACGCCTCGGGGCAGTCGTGCGCGCCGTTGATCCTCGCCACGTCCATGCCCGAGGAGACCAGATGGCGGACCAGCTCGTAGTCGTGTGCGGCCTCGCTCGGGAGCGTCACCATGACCGCGTGGCACCCTCCCGGGCGGCCGGGAGCCGAACAGCGCGTCGGTGTTGCGGTCGAGCGCGGCACGGCCGGCCGTGAAGCTGAGGGCGGGCGGGACGGGTAGGGGCGGGGAGTCGGGGTCCAGAGCGGAGCGCACGCTCTCGATGGTCGCGAGGACGTGCGGCTCGCAGCGGCCCAGTGACGAAAGGCCGCGTTCGCCGAGCCCGCGTTGCAACGACCGCACGTCGCACCGGCGCAGCGCCAGGTAGTGCATCAGGTTCACCGCATCCGCTCGGTGCTCGGGATGGACCAGCGCGATCTCCTCGGCGTGGCGCGCCTCCCGCCTGGACATCGCCTCCTCGAGGCCTGCGAGGTCGCTCGCCAGACCCTGTCGTTCGCCGTTGCGGGCCGGGACGGCACGTTCCGCTCTGGCCATCGCTCTCCTTCACTCGTCCCGTTTCCAGCTTCGGACCAGGAGGGGGACCTCGGTAGGGCCGGATGTCACTTCGCAGACGGCTGCGTCGACACTGGTGCATCGGGGAAGTCCCGCATGGTCCGCATGGGCGACGCGAGCAGCCAGATCCCGGCCACGGCCTGACCGGCCGCGCCGATCCACAAGGTCGGTCGCAGTCCGGCGACCGAGCCCAGAAACCCGCCGATGAGGGCGCCCATCGGCAGCACTCCCCACACCACGAAGCGCATCGTGGCGTTCATGCGGCCGAGCAGCCGATCCGGGCACAGCCGTTGGCGGAAGCTCACCTGGTTCACGTTGTAGACGACGGCCGAGAAGGAGACGATGAACATGCCTGCTCCGAAATAGAGCAGCCCTGCGCCGGCCATGGTCAGCGGGATCAAGAGCGCGCCGGCGCTGCAGGCGATGCCGATCATGGTGGCCCGTGCTCCGCCGAAGCGCCGCGCCGTCGGGGCCGCGGCCAGCGCCCCCAGCACGCCCCCAGCGCCGCCCACGGTGAAGAGGAGACCGATGACACCCGACGAGGCATGCACGGCGCGCACCAAGAAGACGATCTCGATCGCAGCAGCGATGCCGCTGAACAGGTTGGAGGTGGCTGTCGTGGCCGCGATGGCGCGCAGCAGCCTGTCGCCGAAGACGAAGCGCAGTCCCTCGCCGATGTCGTGGACCAGCTTCGGGTGCCCCTCCTCCGGCACCACCGGTTTCGGCTCGGGACGACGGATGGCGCCCACGGCCACCGCCGAGGCGAGAAAGCTCACCGAGTCCAGCGCCACGGCCGCCGAGCCGCCGATCGCCTGAACGAGGCCGCCGGCGACGCTCGGGCCGGCCACCGCGGCGACCTGGGCGCTGCCGGTCAACTTCGCGTTGCCCTCTACCAGGTGCTCCCGTCCGACGAGCGCGGGAAGGTACGACTGATACGCGACGTCGAAGAACACGGTGAGGATGCCGCTGGTCAGTGTGACGACGAACAGCTGGACCAGGGTGAGCCCACCGACGGCGTAGGCGACCGGGACCGAGCCGAGTGCAAGCACTCGACCCAGGTCGGCCCCGATCATGACCCGGCGCCGACGTACCCGGTCGACCCAGACGCCCGTCGGGAGCCCGACGACGAGGAACGCGGCCGTCGACGCCGCCGTGAGCAACCCCATCTCGAACGTCGTGGCGTCCAACGTGCGCACCGCCAGCAGCGGAATGGCGAGGAGGCTGACCTGTGATCCGAGCTCGCTCACGGTCTCGCCGCCCCACAGCAATCGGAAATCGCGGTGCTGCAGCAACACCCCTTTTGCCATCGGCGGACCCTAACTCGACCAGCGCGGCGACCCAGGGGTGGGGACAGGCCCGTCGGCTGCACTCCTCGTTGCGGGCGTAGCCTGACGACGACGGAGGGCGCGGCGGTGGGTGTCGCGCCGCTCCACTGGGGGTAACGCTCGACGATGCCGGTGTTGATCGGGACGTCCGGATGGCAGTACGCCGATTGGCGCGGGCGCCTCTACCCGCGGCGCATGCCTCAGTCAGGGTGGCTTGGGCACTATGCCGAGCTCTTCCGCACCGTCGAGGTGAACAATGCCTTCTACCGGTTGCCCGAATCCGGCACCTTCACACGGTGGCGGGACGCGACACCCGACGACTTCGTCATGGCGGTCAAGGCCAGCCGGTACCTCTCGCACGTGCGCCGGCTCAGAGATCCGGCTGAGCCGGTCGGGCGGCTGCTGGGTCGGGCGCAGCACTTGGGTGACAAGCTCGGCCCGGTCCTGCTCCAGCTGCCACCGAATTTCCGATCAGACCTGTCCGCGCTGCGAGCGACTTTGGAGGCCTTCCCACGGACGGTGCGCGTCGCGTTCGAGCCGCGGCACGAGTCCTGGCACACCGACGCGACCTTCGAGATCCTGGAGGAATTCGGCGCCGCCTTGTGTCTGAGCGACGCGCCCGGTCGCAGGAGTCCGATCCGACGGACGACCGGCTGGGGGTATCTCCGCTTCCACGAGGGCAGGTCGTCGCCCGCCCCGTGCTACGGACGTGCGGCGCTCGCGACCTGGGCGCACCGGTTGGCCGAGCTGTGGGACGGGGGCGACGACGTCTACGTGTACTTCAACAACGACCGGGGCGGCTGCGCCGTTCGTGATGCCCACCGCTTCGCACTGGCCGCCACCAAGGTGGGGCTCGTGCCGACCCGTGTGCCGAGCGCCCGCGAGGCGTCCCTCGCGCCGAGCGACGCCTGATGCCGTTTCGGCGTGGCTGGGATATACCGGTGCGGTGCGGCGACAGGGCCTCGTTCTCGGTGGCGCAGCAGTCGCGCTGTCCGCGTGGTGCGGATGGGTCAGCTCCTACCACCGGTCCACGGGCCCCGCAGAGACCGCGTGGGTCTTCTCCCTCGCTGCGGTGTTGGCAGTCGACCTCGCCCTGAGGCGGGGGCGCCGCCGGATGCGGTTCGGCTGGCGCCTCCAGCCTGTGGCCGACCCGTGGCCGCGGCCGGGGCGTGGTGGAGGGAGGCTGGCCCTTCGGGGCCTGGCGCCGTGGATCGTGCTGTTCGCGGTGGCCCTCGCCTGGGACGTGCTGGGCCTCGACACGGGACCGCACGCCTACCACCTGACGATCAGCGCGCTGGCCCAGGCGTACCGACCGCTCAATGCCGCCCTCCTCCTGGTATGGATGTTGGTCGGGATCGGCTACGCGGCAGCTCGGGCGAGGTCCCCTCTCGGGAGGGAGGGCATCCCGGCCCCGCCCGTCAACGCGGGCCCCGAGGCACCGGCGCCCGGCGCCGCCCTCGGCGCAGGCATCGTGACCGTCGGCGGCCACCCTGCCCTTCCGGGGCTGCTCCTTCCCTCGAGCCCCGCGGCCGGAGTCGCCTTCTGGCTCGCGGTCCCGATCGCCGCCCTGCTGGTGGATCGGTCGGCGCGACGATCACATGGCCGGGTGGCGAACGCCGAGGAGCTTGCCCGCTTCATCTCCACCCCGATGGCCGCGAACGTCGCCCTCATGGCAGCCTGGGCCTTCGCGGGGTATCACCTCTTCGCGCGCTGATTCGGGACGGCGGAACGACCCAGGATGCGGTGTACCCCCAAGGTCGTCGCGCACCTCGACGGCTTCCGCCATGCGATCCCGTTCGAGCACGAACCCATCCGCACCGTGGGGTGGTGCCGCGTTACCGTGCGAGTGTGCGTCGCGAGCTCCCAGCGGGAACGGTGACCTTCCTGTTGACCCACATCGCAGACTCGACGCGCCGCTGGGAGGAAGATCCGACGGCCATGGCCCAGGTGCTGCGCGTCCACGACGCCATCATGCGAGGCACGATCGAGCGCCACGGCGGCTACATCTTCGACACCGGTGGCGACGGGATGCGCGCGGCGTTCTCGACTCCGGCTGCCGCGGCAGCCGCGGCGACCGAGTCCCAGGAACATCTGCAAGAGGACGCCGCCATGGATTTCGCGGTGTGCATGGCCCTGCACACCGCTGAGGCCACAGACCGCGACGGGAGCTACTCCGGCAACGAGGTGAACCGCGCCGCGCGGTTGCTCTCTCTTGCACACGGCGGTCAGGTGCTCGTCTCGGATGCGACGGCGGTTCTGCTACGCAGTCGGGCAGCGCTGCGTCCGCTGGGCGAGAACCGGCTCCACGGTCTGCGCGGGCGCATGTCGGTGCACCAACTGATGGCCGACGGGCTCGCGGCCGACTTCCCGGAGCTCCGCGGTGGCGATCAAGCCACGGGAAACCTTCCTCAGCTGCTGAGCTCGCTGGTCGGCCGCGACCACTTGGTTGACGAGGTCGTCGAGGTCGTGCGGTCGTGTCGCCTCGTCACGCTCACAGGTGTGGGCGGGGTGGGCAAGACGCGTGTGGCCCTCGAGGTCGGGGCGGAGCTGGCCGGCGAGTTCCCCGACGGCGTGTGGATCGTCGAACTGGCGGCAGTTGGCGACCCCGCCGCAGTCCCGGCGGCGATCGCGGCCGTGCTCGGCGTCGCCGCACAGGGCGAGCCGCCTGTCATCGAGCTGGTGGCCGAGTCGCTCAGTGGTCGGCACCTACTGCTGGTCATCGACAACTGCGAGCACGTCCAGGCAGCGGCGCAGGCGGCAATCGCTGTGATGCTCGCCCGGACAGGGGGCTCCAAGTTCCTCGCCACGTCGCGTGAGGCCTTTGCGGTCGAAGAGGAGACGGCGCTGACCGTGGCGCCGCTGGCGCTGGACGGGGGTGTGACCTCCGATGCCGTCGCGCTCTTCGTGGACCGCGCCCGCGTCGTGCGGTCCGACTTCGGCATCGGGGAGTCGGAGACGGCGACCGCCGTGATGGAGATCTGTCAAACCCTCGACGGGCTTCCACTAGGGATCGAACTGGCGGCGGCGCGAATGGCGGCTATGAGCGCGGTCGAGGTCCAGGGTCGGCTCGCGGACCGGTTCCGCTTGTTGCAGGCTTCGCAGCCGGGGCCCGAACGACAGCACACGCTGCGCCATGCCGTGGAGTGGTCCTATGACCTCCTCACCGAGGACGAGCGCGAACTGCTCCGCCTGATGTCGGTGTTCGCGGGCGGATTCGACCTGACGAGCGCGTGTTCGCGTGGTTGACGGCGCCGATGATGTCGACGTGCTCCGTCTGCTCGATTCCTTGGTCCGGAAGTCGCTGGTGGTCGCCAACCACAGCGGCACGCGTACCCGGTACGGACTGTTCGAGACCATCCGCCAGTTCGGGGAAGACCGGTTGGCGGAGGCAGGTTTGCTCGAGCAGGCCCGTTATCGGCACGCTGCGCACTTCGCGCGGGAGGCGGTGTCCCGGTGGGAGCACTGGAACGGGCCCGGATGGCGCAGCGCGGTCGACTGGGTCGAAGTGGAACTGGGCAACCTGCGGTCGGCCTACCGGTGGAGCGCGGGGCGCGGGGACGTGGAGGTGGCGACCGACATCGCCGCGCACGCAGCGTTAATGGGCTTCTCCGTGCAGCTCTTCGAGACACTCGCCTGGGCCGAGGAACTGCTCGCGCCGGCGACCGAGGCCCACGTGCGCCGGCTCCCCCGTCTCTACACGGCCGCGGGCTACGCATGCTTCGCCGGGAGGGCGGAGGCGGCACGTAGGAACGCTCATCGGGCGACCCAATTGGAGGATGACCCGCGCTACGACGCGTGCGAACCCGGCTACGCATCGTTCATCGAGGCGTTGGCGAGCGTCTACTGCGGCGATCTCGATCGATACGTCGAGCTCACCGGCGCCGTGGCGAAGCAGTACGGCAGCGACCGCGGCTACGGCATCGCCTCCTACGTCGACGGTCTCCAGTCGTGCGGCAGGATCGAGGAGGCACTCGCGCTCGCCGAAGAATCCATCGCGGCCGCACGATCGCTGGGCAATCCCTATTGGATCTCCTACGCGCTCTGGATCGCGGGAATGACCTTTGCCAAGGCGGACACGCGCCGCGCGTTCGCGGCATGGGACGAGGGCGTCGACTTCGTGCGCCAGCACCGCGTGCAATTCTTCGAGGGCTTCCTCGCGCGCGACGCTGGTCGACTGCACACCTCCGACGGAGAGGTCGGCGCCGCGCTGGTGCTGTTCGCCGATGCCATCGGCGCCTTTCAGCGTGCCGGCAACGTGCCGCAGCTCATCATCACCCTTGCCAGCGTGCCGGCGCTCTTCGAGCGACTCGACCGTCTCGAACCGGCCATGACGCTCGTCGGCGCGCTGTCGCGTGAACCGTCGAGCGTCCATCACGTACCCGAGCTCGGCGCGATCCGCGACCGGGTCGGCCACAAGCTCGGCATGACGCGCTCCGCGGAACTCGAATCGGCAGGCGCCGCACTCGACCTTGGCGCCGCGGCCGCCTATGCGCTCCGCCAGATCAATGTCGCACGCCGCGACCCCGACCAACGGGCTCGCGTGGAGCGGCCCGGCGGCCTCAGCCGGAGGGAGGTGGAGGTGCTCCGCCTCGTGGCCGATGGCCGGACCTCGGGCGAAATCGCTACGCAGCTGTTCATCTCACCGAGGACGGCGGAGCACCACGTGCAGAACATCTACACGAAAATCGGGGTCTCGAGCCGCGCCGCGGCCACCCGTTGGGCCATCAAGCACCAGGTGGTCGGAGGTCCCGGCCGGGCATAGGCAGGGCGGAAATGCATAGGCCGGGAGGGGAGGACCGGAAATGGGTAGGTCTACCGATGCCGCATCGGCCACGTATCCGGAGAATGTCCCTTGAAGCCGACCGAACCCGGCCGGTGCGAACCGGATCCACAGCGATCCATGTTGAAAGGGGAGATTCATGATCCTGGCCACTACTACTGTCGAGAACGTCGACCGTTTCCTCGAGATCTTCGGCACGAAGGGTGCCGACAAGCGTGCGCTCCACGGTTCCAAGGGCGCGACCGTGTTCCGCGACCCCACCGAGGAGAACCGCGTCTGGGCGCTCTTCGACTGGAACGAGCAGGGGTGGGCCGCCTTCGTGTCCGACCCCGACGTACCGCCGATCCTCCGAGAGGCCGGTCACCTGGGCAAGCCGGAGGCCGCGCTGCTGCTCGCCTCCTACGGCGCTTGAGGAGAGGACGATGACCAGCGCAATCAACCGTTCGGCCCGGGTCGGCCTCGTCACCGACCAGACCGGTGCCCTTTCCTTCATGGGCATCGCCAACGTCAACGTCGCCAAGATGGTGATCGACGACATAAACACCCGCGGCGGCCTGCTCGGCCGGCCAATCGAGCTGTTCGTCGAGGACAGTGCGACCGACGACGACCGAGCAGAAGCCGCGGCGGCGAAGCTCGTCGTTGCCGACGTCGACGTCGTCGTTGGGGGCATCTACAGTTCCACCCGCCAGGCCATCAAGGGACCGGTCGTCGAGCAGGCAGAAAAGCTCTACCTCTACCCCGAGCAGTACGAGGGTCAGGAGTGCCATCCCCTGATCTTCTGTACCGGTCCGGTACCTGCGCAACAGATCGACCCGTTCTTCCCGTGGCTCATGCAGGAGACGGGCGCGAAGACCTTCTACATGCCGTCGGCCGACTACATCTGGCCGCACACGCTGAACAAGAAGGTACGCGAGGTCGTGGCCGCCGGAGGTGGTGAGATCGTCGGCGAGGAGTACTTCCCGCTCGATCACACAGACTACGACCACGTCGTCGCCGACATCATGGCGAGTGGCGCCGAGGTCGTGTTCAACACGATCGTCCCGCCCGGGCTGACGCCGTTCCTCGAGCAGTTGCATCGTGCAGGGTTCACTCGGCGTGGTGGGACGATCGTCTGCACCTACTTCGACGAGAACTTCCTGAACCTGGTGCCTGCGGAGCAGGTCGAGGGCCTGTATGGCTGCCTGGACTACTACCGGGACGTCGATGACCCGTTCAGCATCGAGCTCCTCAACCGGTACGAGGCACGTCACCCCGGGAGCGCGATGTTCACGGCGGGCAGCGCGTGCACCGGTACGTACCGGGCCCTCAAGCTCTGGGAGGCCGCCGTGACCGAGGCGGGGTCGCTCGACCAGGACGACGTCATCGGGGCGCTCGACCATGCCCGAATCAACGAGGGTCCGGGAGGCCCCGCGGAGATGGTGCCCGGTCAGCACCACGTGCGGATGAACATGTACATCGCCCGCTCCGAGGGCGGCACATTCAAGGTGGTGGAGAACCTCGGCCACATCGACCCGAAGGAGTGCGAGATCGGGCGCGCCTGACCGGCTCCCACGGCCAGGACCGCAACAACTGCGACGGCACCGCAGGCAGGCGACACCCTGCCCTGCGGTGCCGTCGCGCGAAACACTGGATCGCCGCCGGCGTCGAACCATCCCGGCGGTGTCTGCCCACACCGCGCCTTGGGGACTGAGGTGAGAGTTCGGTCGCTGCAGTGTTGGTCAGGTGCCCCTGCCGGCCTGGACGGGGAACCGTCTCCACCCGCTCTTCTCCTGCGAGCGATACCCGTCAGCCCGCATCAGGACCGGCATCGCGAACGAGGCCGTCCCACGACCACCTCGGGATCCGGAGACCTTCCGGCACTTCTTCTTCGGATCGGTGGTAGCGGGACATCGTGGTCACGGTTGCCCACTCGAAGTAGTCATGGAGAACCCGACTGAGCCGATCGTCGCCGTCGAGCCCCACGTCCACCAAGGCCTCGTCGAAGCAGGCGATCGCTCGTCGGTCCATTTCCACGTGGGGGCCTTTCCCGCTGTGCATTCGCACCACTGTGCTTTCGTTCCCGTAATGATCCGAATACAGCGCGGGACCTCCGAGCGCCTCCGCCCAATAGGCGGCCAGTCGCTCGGTGTGCTCTGGATGGAAGCCGTGGCTGAATGCGTGGTTCACGATCTCGTCGGCCATCACTCGGGTGTGCCATGCCGTCGCCAATGCCAGAACGGTCTCGTCTCCACCCATGGCCTCATAGACCGTCGGCATAGTCGAGAAATTGTACCCACGGAGGCAGGTTTCCCAGGGGGCCGAGATGGATCCTCGACCCGCGCCTATCGTCCCGCCGGCGGTAGGGGCCATGCGTGTGATCGTGCCGGGGCATCGCCTCTTTCGTGTGCCTCCCAGTCCTCGTAGAGCCTGCGAACCGCCACTCTCGTGTCCTCGCCTTCTTCTCCTCCGAGCCATCCACACGAGCAGAGCCCGACCACGCCAACGCGGCCCACGAAGCTGGTGACGTGGGATGCCACCTGCACTAACCGGTGTTCGTCAGCCATCACTGCCTCCACTTCCCTGTGGTGGGCAGATTTCTATGCCGGTTGCACCCCCAGGGTCAAGGAGGCACTCAGCCACATCCGATCGGAGGCTCTCTCAAGCCCGACCGTGAATTCGAAGCGCACACCTGCCACCTTGTCGATTGGTCGCCTCGCTCGCCGCCATTCGGAAAACAACCCACCGGCGGCGATGCAATCAACCCCGCTCCAAGTTGGTCTCGAGCCCACGGCCGAGCACAGCACGCCGGAGCCAAGTCCCGGAGTACTCGATCCGCCTCGTGATACCTCGACCTTCAACGTCGACGATCAGACCTCTGCCAGCCTCCGCCGGAGGAAGATCCGCTCCCGCTCGTTCCCGACGAGGTCGAGAGCGGCCCGATAGGCAGCTGCCGCTTCGGCGGTCCTCCCGATTCTGCGAAGCAGGTCTGCTCGCGCCGCCGGAAGCGGGTGATACTCACGCAACGCGTCGGCTTCCAACGCGTCGAGCGCCGCAAGACCGGCCTCGGGTCCATCCCGCATGGCTACTGCTACCGCCCTGTTCAACTGGACAACCGGCGACGGGGATACCTCGAAGAGCACGTCGTAGAGCGCCACGATTTGCTCCCAGTCGGTCGTCGCGACATCGGCCGCCTCGTCGTGCAGGGCGGCGATGGCGGCCTGCAGGGCGTAGGGGCCCGGGGGGTGACGGTACAGAGCGGAGGTCACGAGATCGCGGCCCTCGGCAATGAGGTCGGCGTCCCACAGTCCACGATCTTGGGCTTCGAGCGAGACCAGCTCCCCGGCGGCGTCGACACGGGCGGAGCGGCGAGCGTCGACCAACAAGAGTAGAGCGAGCAGACCGCTCACCTCCGGCTCGGCGGGCAGGAGCCGATGCAGAATCCGGGCGAGCCGGATGGACTCATCGGTGAGCTCCACCCGCACCAGTTCCTCACCCATGCCGGCTGCGTAGCCCTCGGTGAAGATGAGGTAGACGACGCGCAGGACGCCGGGCAAGCGCGAAGTCAACTCGTGGGTTTCGGGCACACGAAAAGGGATCCGGGCGTCGGAGATCTTCCGCTTGGCCCGCACGATGCGCTGCGCCATCGTCGCCTCCCCGACCAGAAAGGCCCGCGCCACCTCGGGCGTGGACAGCCCAGCAAGGCACCGCAGCGTCAGCGCGATCTGGGCCTCGATCGACAGCGCCGGGTGACAGCACGTGAAGAACAACCGAAGTCGTTCGTCGGGAATTTCGTCGATCTCCGGATCGGGCGACGCGGGAACAAGGATGTCCGCCTCAGCCTGCATGATCGCCAGTCGGACTGCGTAGGCGTTGTCTCGGCGCAAATGGTCGACGGCCTTACGCCGCGCCGTGGTCAGCAACCAGGCCAGGGGCACCCTGGGCACACCGTCGACGGGCCAACGTTGCAGCGCAGCTTCGATGGCCTCGGACGCGACCTCCTCAGCCAGGTCGAGATCACCGAACTGGCGCACCAGCATCCCCAGAAGCCGGCCGTGCTCCTCTCGGAACACATCCTCGACGGAGCCGGCGGCCCGCCCGCCGGTCACGGGGCGTTGAAGTCCTGGATCGGGCGAATCTCAATCCGCCCGTACCGGGAACCGGGGCAGCGGCCAGCCCAGTCGATGGCGGCGTCGAGGTCTGGGAGGTCGAGAACGTAGTAGCCGCCGAGATACTCCCGGGTCTCGGCGAAAGGACCATCGGTGACGAGACGCTCTCCGCTCGAGGCCACTTGGACCGAGGTGGCGGTCTCGAACGAGTCAAGCACGTTGCTGTCAACCATGACGCCAGCCTCGACCACGCTCTGGTGGTACACCATGAACGCCTCCATCAGGCCTTGGCCTGGTTCAGCCGTAGGCGGCTCAGCGTCCTGATTGCCGATGATCAAAAGCATGTACTTCACGGCGAACTCCTCCTCGTCGGGTCGCAGGGGCCCCTGGGGCATCGTCAGTGATGACGAACGGCGGGACCGCAGATCGACACCGAGCGAAGAGATTCTTCCAAAACTCATGTCGTGTGGGTTGGTGACATCCGCGGGTGATGTCACCGATGAGGTCACGTCGACGAAGCGACGCGATTTGGGGTAATCCCACTTTGGCCCTGTGAACTGGGCTTTTGGTGGAGGTGAAGGGACTCGAACCCTCGGCCTCTACATTGCGAATGTCTGGTTCGCGGTGTTTTGACCAGGACCTTTCCTATGACCTTCCTAGTAGCGGCGTTGCGATTCCCTCAGGTCCCCTCACGATCCCTCCCGTTCCCTCTCGATAAGGTCACGTAAGGTCACGCCCGAACGGAGTTGGGGCGTGTCCACGGATCGGTACTCACGTCCGATCGGCAGGCTTTCGCATGCTGAGCGAATGCGCTCCGTTGCCCTGTTGGCGACGATCACGTTCTTCGGCGAGCGACCAGGACATCATCCGACCCTGATACGGCGCGGTGCTTGTCAGGCAGACGACGGAACGCCAATGTTCTGTACGCCATCAGCGAGTCGACGACATGTCGGGTCACGCCCACAAGGTCGCCCACCGGGCCCGTCTCCTGATCCTGGGTCGACGGCAGTGCCTACACCTTCGATTCGAAGCCCGAAGCCCGAAGCCCTGACCGACGAGTTCCGAAGGGTTGACAAGCCGCTGTGGTACCCCGATTGCACCCGACGCATCATCGCAACTCTTCCGTCGAATCCGAGACCGACCTGGTGTCACCTTCACTTGCCCTCAGCTGAAGCGCCATCTTCGGGCACAGCTCCACCGCTGCATGGGCCAGTCTCTCGAGATCTCGAGGTACCGGACTGTCGGCGATGATCGGGTATCCCCAGTCGTCGAGCGCGATCAGCTCGGGCAGTAGCTCCGCGCACGTCCCACGGCCGTCACATGCGATCCGGTCGATGTGCAACACCACCTGTGATTTCACGACAGCTCCTCCGTCGGAAGGGCGAGCGACGCCTGCCTTCCTCACGGGCCGAGCAGCGCCCGGCCAGGTGCTCCGAAACCTCGTGACCGAAGACGTCGAGGGCCGAGCGAATGTGGCGGGCAACGCCATCGGGGTGGCCACATGCTCCCCGACCCTCGATCTCGTCGACCCATCGCGTCAAGTCGTCGTATCGAACCGGCATGCCTTCTGCCAGCAGTTCCAGCTGCTCGGCAATCGCCGGGAGCCCGAACTTGCACGGCCCACATTGGCCGGCGGATTGCGACGCCAGATAGCGGACGAGCCGCGCCGTCTCGAGCACGCCGCACCCGGCGGCCGGAAGGGCCACGACCAGGCCGGCCCCGAGTCCGACCCCGAGCCCGCTCGGTGCTGAAGGGGGCGGACAGCGCAGCCGGAGCCGGTATCCAGGTGCCGAAGTACCCCCCGATCAGGAGCGCCTGGATCGGCGCGCTCGGGCCACCGGCGAGCTCGAGCACGTCGGACGTAGGGGTCCCGATCGCCACCTCGAAGACCCCCGGGGTGACGAGGGAACCGGCCAGGGTGACGAGCATCGTTCCGGGCTCGTCGGCCGTCCCAACCTGCCGGAACCAGTCCGCGCCGTGGCGACCCACGAGGCCGAGATGTGCCAGCGTCTCGACGTTCTGGACGAGGGTAGGGCGACCCTGCAGGCCGCGTTCGGTCATTCGGGGCGCCTTCCCTAGTGGGATCGGGGCGGCCCGCCCGACCCAGTTGACGACCGCGCTCGCCTCGCCGGCGACGAAGCCGTCAGCGGCGGTCACGACGCGAATCTTCGTGCTGTCAAGCCGGATCCGTCGACGTTCTGCCAACGCCGCATCGACGCTCTCGCGCACATCACGATGGACGACCATGACGATCTCCCCCGCCCCAACGAGGCTGGCCGCTAGGGCGGCACCGTCGAGGACGAGGTGGGGCGAGCGAGCGAGGAGCACCCTGATCCTTCATGCTGGCCGGCTCGCCCTCCGTGCCATTTGCGATGACGAATGGCCTGCCGCGGTGAGCCAGGAGTGCTCGGAGCTTGTGGCCGGTCGGGAACGCGGCGCCACCGTGACCGACCAGTCCGGCGCGCTCGATTTCGCTCAAGGTCGCTTCTCGCCACTGCGTCGGATGACGGGTGCTGCACCAGGGCGCCATGGCGCTCGAGGTGCGCCGCCAACCCCGCCGGCGCCACGGCTCGGGTGGCAGGAGCCTCTGGGTCCTCGTCGTCGCCTGGTTCGACACCATGTGATCAAGCAGCTGCATCGAGCTCATGATCGAACCCCAGGGCAGGCGCTAATCGCCCGCCGAACGGCCGGGTTCGAGCGCTGTATCGTCTCGCTTCCGGGACTGCCTGGTGAAGAGGATCCGGTCGACCACGGCAAGGGCAACGGCACTGCCCGAGCCCCATACGAGAGCGGCGACCCACCAGATGCTCATGTCGTTCCCGGCGCTGAGCGAGTGCATGAAGGCCAGCGGCCACGATGCGTACGCCATCCAATGCACGGTCCGCCACCATCGGTGCCCCAGCCGTCTCCGGACCAAGCTGGTGACGAGGACGGCCGCCCCGAGGTCCACCGCCAACGTGCCGAGGCTCAACGCGAGTGGCCTGTAGTGGGCGGTGAAGGGCAGGACGGCCGCCCACCATCCGATCGAGACATAGGGATCGAGGACGGCGGTCGCCACATGGAGGGCCAGGAGCGCCACGGAGAACAGGGCCAGAGTCCGGTGGAGCTCCGCCACCGCGAAGCGTGGCATGGACCTCAGGCGGGTTCCCAGCCTCGTCGAAATGCCCAAGACGAAGACCGTCGAGAAGAGCACGAGGAGCATCAGGCCGCTGGCACGCGACACGAGCCACATCCATGGGAGCTGGCTCACGGCCGCGCCCGCGCTCACGGTGCCCCCATGAGCACCATGATCCGCGAGCCGAGACGGTCCACGGCGGGAGCGACGAGCTCGCCGCCGTCGAGGTCCGGCCAGGACCCAATCAGACGGATCGAACCGTCGTGCCCGATCAGCCGCGCCGGCAGTCCGGCTGACGGTGACCATGTCGAGTGCGTCTTCGCCCCCGACGATCAGTGCCGTCGACGCCGCGTTGGCGTGGGCACACGTGGGTGCGGCCACCGTCGCCGTGCGCCAGCGGGCCTCGCGCCGGCTCGCCCGTGCGTGGGTCGATGATGTGATGCAACGTGCGGTCGCCTCGGCGCCAGCGACGGCATACGACCGAGGACGTGGCCACGCCACCACGGTGGAACCGTACGACGTGGCCGGACGGTCCTTGGTCACCGAGGGGATCCTCGGCCACCAGGATCGGCCACCCATCCTGGGGGCTCTGGCCGGCCACGGCCAGGTCGCCTCCGAGACTGACGAGGACGCCGCCGCCGTCCATGGCGTTGCGCGGCCGCGTGTGCGGAGCGATCCGAACCCACGCCCTTCGCGGTCGCTCCGAGATCGAGGACCATGCCCGGCCGGCCGCCTGAGCAGTCGACCGTCGAGCTCGATCGAGGCCCATCCCGGGGCCGGCGTCCCCACGGCCGGAGCGTCGGGGAGATTCTTCCGGACCGACGAGAAGTCGCGGTCGTAGCCCATCGCGATGAGCGCGCCTCCGACGGTGGGATCCACGAGTCCATTCGTCAACTCCGCCGCAGCCAGCGCCGTCGCGAGCAGCTCGGCGAGCCCTTCGCTGAGGAAGAACGTGTGCGCCTCCGATGAGTTCACCTGGGAGATCTCCGAGTCCTCCCGGAACCGGCTGGCTTGTCGATCGAGCGCGACCAGCTGGCGATCGACCGCATCGAGTGCACGTGGGAGCTCGTGCGGCGGCCAGACGACCACCCTGGCGATCGTTCCCAGGGCGGATCTCTCGGCCGCAGCGACGCCTCGTTCGTTCAGGTCAGCTTGCTGCCAGGCTGCACTCGTGCGGACTGGGGCGAGGGTCGACATCACGAGTCACCCGATCCCGTGGGGGTGGCCCGTCCAGAGTTCGCGGGGCTCGGCGATCCACCTTGCTGCGCCGCCGCCGAGACCGTCACGCCAGAGGCGCTCGTCGTCGCGACAGGGCTCCCCAGGGTGGGTCCACCTTGGACGGCGCCGGCGGCGGAGGTCGGGGTCCCGATCGTGGTTGTTACGGCGGCCGTCCCGACGGTCTTGGATTGCGTGGCGGCGGCCAGGGCGCCCGTCGTGGCGCCGATGCCGACGACCAGCGCGGCCAGCGACCAGTTGGACATCCGTCGGATCTTCCGGAGTCCGTCGTTTCTGATTGTTTCGGGCGCGGGAGGCCTGCGACCAGTGTCGCCCGCGTACCTGCTCGATCGTTCGGGGTCTGTCTCATAGGGGAGCTTCTCCATGTCTGTTCTCTCTCTTTGCTCAATCTGGCCGGTTGGCCTGTGGCGAGTGTGCGCTTCGCTCGATGAGGCGATCGTGAGGAGAAGATGTGAGTCTTCACATGAATGCGACCTTGGCTCGGCCGTCCGACGAACGGCGGGTGATCCCTCTAGCCTGGACATATGAGAGTCCTGGTGGTCGAAGACGACCAGCGGATGTCGAACCTGCTCCAGCGGAGCCTCGAGGAAGAGGGTTACGCCGTCGATGTGGCCAACGACGGTCCGAACGGGTTGTGGATGGCCAAGGAGTTCCCATACGGGGCGATCGTCCTCGACGTCATGTTGCCCGGGTTCGACGGATTCGAGCTCTGTCGGCAGCTGCGTGATGCCGAGATCTGGACTCCGGTCCTCATGCTCACCGCGCGCGACGAGATCGGCGACCGTGTACGTGGGCTGGACGTGGGGGCTGACGACTACCTGGTCAAGCCCTTCAGCCTCCTCGAACTCGCGGCCCGTATCCGCGCCCTGTCCCGCCGTGACGATCGTGCTCGACCGACGGTCCTGTCCGTCGGGGACCTGCGGCTCGACCCGGCGGCCAAGCGCGGCATGGAGGGGCGAGACCGAACTCTCCCTTTCCCCAAAGGAGATGGCGCTCCTGGAATTGTTCCTGCGGCATCCGGGCACTGTGCTCTCCCGCACCCAGATCATCGATGCGGTCTGGGACTTCGCGTACCAGGGTGGCTCGAACGTCGTCGACCAATACGTGAAGTACCTGCGAGACAAGGTCGACACACCGTTCGGCCGCGGGGACATCGAGACCGTGCGCGGCATGGGATACCGCCTTCGGGCAGAAGAACCTCGAGTAGATCATGTCGATCCGCCTGCGGCTCGCCCTCCTCTTCGCGATCGCCTCGGCGGTGGTCCTTTCGCTCGGAGCCTGGCTGTTCGTCTCCGTGCTCTCATCGTCGCTGTTGAGCTCCGTCGATTCGCAACTTGCGGCTCAGGCATCCCACGCATCGAGCTATCTCAACGGGAGGATCGCACGCTCCCGCTGACGTCAGGCGCCAACGGGCCGGAGTACGTCGTCCAGGTGGTCGACGGCTCAGGAATTGTGCGTGGTTCGAGCGCGGACGCGCCGACGGTGCCGATCATCCCCGCGGCGACAGTGGATCGGGCCAAGACGCAACAGGTCCTCCTGACCCATACGCGCAACGATGAGCACGAACGCGTCCTTGCGCAACCACTGCCCGGGTCGAGCGGGATGGACCGTCATCGTCGGAGCGTCACTGGAGACATACGACGCCACCATGAGCAGGGTGACGACCGAGCTGGTGATCGGATGCAGCCTGTTCGTCATCCTCGCGGCCGCCGGGTCCTACCTGCTCGCGAGGTCCGCGCTCAGGCCGGTGGAGCGGCTCCGCGCCGAGGTCTCGGATCTGTCCGTTCGCGACATTCCCGGGACGCTCGCTGTTCCGCGGACCCATGACGAGATCAGCGCGCTTGCGAGCACAATGAACGAGCTTCTCGTCAGGGTTCGGACGTCTCTCGAACGCGAGCGAAGCTTGGTCGCTGATGCCAGCCATGAGCTGAGGACCCCGTTTGCCATCCTTCAGGGTGAGCTGGAGCTGGCGCAACGGCCGGGACGGACCCGCGACGAGCTCATGGCCGCCGTGACCGTTGCCGCCGAGGAGGTCGCCCGGCTGACCAGGATCGCCGACGATCTGCTGCTGCTGTCCAGAGGCGATCAGGGCCAGCTGCCGATCCTCCCCGTGGTGGTCGGCGTCCGGGACTACCTGGAGGAGATCATGGGCCACGCAGAACCCCGGATCACCGGGCACGGGATGACCTGCCGGGTCGATGCCCCGTCGAGCCTTCGGGCTCGCCTCGACCCGGACCGAATGAGGCAGGTCGTCGACAACCTCATCGACAACTCACTGAGATATTGCCCCGCCGGCTCGGTGATCGAAATGCGTGCCGGGGCAACGGATCAGGACCTCTGGCTCGAAGTAGTGGATGACGGACCCGGGTTTCGACCCGAACTTCCTCCCACATGCGTTCGAACGGTTCCGGCGCTCGGACACCAGCCGGTCCCGAGACCACGGCGGCGCCGGTCTCGGTCTGGCGATCGTCTCGTCGATCGTTGGTGCCCATGGCGGCACGGTCATCGCCGAGAACAGGCCTGCCGGAGGAGCCTGTGTCCGGGTCACACTCCGAGACGCCATCTCGCCGAACCTCTGTACGGCTCCGTAAGACCCTGGAGTGTTCGGACGACCTTCCCCGTTTGCCAGATATCGGCGGTAGTTTCCGTAACCTCGATGTCCAGCAACAGAAGGACTCCCGGGTTCAACCACGTCCTGACGATGACGGCAGCATTCTTCAGGGATCCCCATGGTGTCGGACTCGAAGTCCCGTGCACTTCGGCAGGCCATCACTTTCGGGCGAGTCATGACGCCCGCTTCTAGGATGATTCGACCCTCACGGAACCCTGACGGGCTCGGTCGCCAGAGCGGCCGACTCACGTAACGCTCATCAGCGCTGTCCTCGCCGATAAGGTCACGTAAGGTCACGTCGAAAAGGTCACGTCAAACCAATTGAAATTCTGGGGGAATCCCACTTTGGCCCTGTGAACTGGGCTTTTGGTGGAGGTGAAGGGACTCGAACCCTCGGCCTCTACATTGCGAATGTCTGGTTCTCGGTGTTTTGACCAGGTCCTTTCCGAGGACTTTCCTGGTAGCGGCGTTTCGATCCCCTCAGGTTCCCTCACGATCCCTCTCCTTCCCTCTCGATAAAGACACGTAAAGACACGCTCGGACACGCCGACGGAGGCGGTCACGGACCGGTACCCAGGTCCGATCGGCAGGCTCTCGCAATGCGCAGCGAATGGCGCTCCTGTTCCCGTTGGCGATGATCACGTTCCTTGGCGAGCGAGCAGGCCATCACCGGCCATGAAGCGGCCGTGCTGCTGCCGGCAGACGACGGAACGCCGATGTTCTCTCCACCAGCAGCCGGTCGACAACGACCTGTCGGGTCACGCCAACCAAGTCGCCCGCCAGGACCTGGTGCTTGCAACTGTGCCCTGCCGGGGAACGGCCCGATCCGGACACCCTCACGATGAGCCGCGACCCTGCCCCTGGTTCGGCACCACGGAGATAGTCCCGGAGCGAAGGAAGCCCCGCTTGGTAACCGGCATCGCGCGCACATTCTCAATGCTGCGAGAAGTACTACGTACCCCCGACTAGCCGGCAGCTGGCCTTCGGGGAAATCAACCCCTCACCGCCCCCTGAGAGCCGCTCCACGCATAAGCAGGATCGCTGCTCCATCACCTTGCAGCGGATCCGTGGGAAGTGAACCCCTTGGTGAAGAGCCAGATGGGCAGGATCAACTCGAAGAGACCGCCGATGACCAGCGTCAGCATTCCT